>NZ_CP058407.1:0-1669979 GCF_049262855.1 Gardnerella sp. DNF00038
TCCTAAAAAAGTTGAATCTTTTTTGGACGATTCTTATGATTCAATTCCTGTACAGAAAGATTTTGATTACGCAACTGGTTTGAAAACCATGCAAAATACAAATCTCAATGTGCAATCTATTAATCAAAAGCAGACAAATATACCTGCATCAGTTAATAGAGATCCAACAACTCATTTGAATACTTATGCCACTTTTGACACGTTTGTTCCTGGCGATTCCAATCGTTTTGCTCGCACAGTAGCATTGGCAGTTGCAGAAGGCTCAGGACGCGATTTTAATCCTTTGTGTATTTACGGTGGATCTGGTCTTGGCAAAACACATTTGCTTAATGCAATTGGAAATTATGCGCTTGTTAAAGATTCTTCCCTTAAAGTTCGATATATTACAAGCGAAGAGTTTACTAATGAATTTATTGAGGCTTTACAAAATACAAGTCAAAATCAAGGTCAGATTGCTAACTTTAATAGAAGATACCGCGAAGTTGACGTTCTACTAATCGATGATATTCAATTTTTAGGTGGTAAAGAAGCAACTCTTGAACAATTTTTCCATACTTTTAACGCTTTATATCAGGCTAATAAAAGAATCGTAATAGCTTCTGATGTTGCTCCTAAAAATCTTAGAGGATTTGAATCTAGACTTATTTCTAGATTTGAATCTGGTTTAACAGTAGATATTAAACCGCCTGATTTAGAAACTCGTATTGCTATTTTACGAATGATGGCTTCTATGAATGGGTCCAATGTTCCTAGTGATGTTTTGGATCTTATTGCGGAACGTTTTACTGAAAATATTCGCGAACTTGAAGGCGCTTTAACTCGTGTTACGGCGGTTGCTTCTCTTAGTAACCAACCAGTTAGTAAGGCTTTAGCTGAGCAAGCTTTACAGGACTTTTTTGCATCCGATATTGAAGTTAGACCAACAGATATTATCGGTCAGGTTGCTCAATATTTCCATATGACTTTTGATGAGATGGTTGGAAGATCAAGAACTAAAAATGTTGCTTTAGCTCGTCAAATTGCAATGTATTTAGCTAGAGAAATGACTAGCATGAGCTTGGTTGATATTGGAGAAGTTTTTGGTGGAAGAGATCATACCACTGTTATGCATGCTTATACCAGAATTAGTGGCGAAATGCAGGAAAAGCAAGAAATTTATAACTATGTTATGGAATTGACTGTTCGTTTGAAACAAAATCCTTCCAAAAAATAGAGTTTTGCACAAGTTTATTCATAATTTGTTTATTAAAGTAAATAAAGTTATCCACATAGTTAGTAACAAATGTGGGCAAAAGGTGCGAATAACTGGTGGAAAACGCCGTTTAAAAAGTGAATAAAATGTTTTTAACTACGATAAAAATGTTAATAAGATAAAAACTAGAAAATTATGTGGATAACTTTAGCATTTATGCACATACTTCTCTTTGTGTTGTCAACATTTTTAAATTGTGGATAAAGGCTCTAAATCAGCAGTTCTTTAACTTTATCCACATGTTAACAACCTTTATTACTTTTACTATTTTATTTTTATCTAATATTCATATTTAATTACTTACTCAACTAACTTTCATAAAATATGATTTTTAATTGGCAGCATGATATAGAATAAAACACAGATTTAAACAGAAATGAGGAAAAATGAAAGTTGAAGTTAATTCCGCTTCTTTTGCTGATGCAGTAGCTTGGACAACTAGAGTCATAGATTCTAGACCAGCTAATCCTATTCTTGCAGGACTAAAACTAGAAGCAAAAGATGGAATTCTTCAACTTTCTGCTTTTAACTATCAGCTCTCTAGCAGACATCATGTTGAAGCTGGAATAGATGAGCAGGGTAGTGTACTCGTATTAGGCAAATTGATGGCAGATATAACTAAATCTTTACCATCAGAAAAAACCTATTTATCCTCTAATGAAACTACTCTTACTATTTCTTCTGGAAAATCAACTTTCACACTCCAACTAATGCCTGAAGGAGAATATCCTGATTTACCACAAATTCCTGAAAAACTTGGTCAGGTAGATGCTCCTACTTTTGTTCAGGCAGTAGTACAAGCTTCTGTGGCTGTTTCAAGAGAAGAAGATAGACCTGTTTTGACTGGAATTCATGCTCATTTTGAAGATGATTCTGTTACTTTCACTGCTACAGACAGATATCGTCTTGCAAGATCAACTTTTAAGTGGACACCAGAACATTCTGACATAAATACTTCTACTCTAATCAAAGGAAGCATTCTTAGAGATATTTCTCGATCAATAGATGAACATCAAAATGTTATTGTAAACCTAAATGATAAAGAACCATCTATTCTTGGTTTTGAAAATTCTGGTAGAGTAAGTACTTCTCAACTAATTGATGGAGAATTTCCTTCTGTAGATCGACTTTTTGTTGATGAATATCCTATTCATGCAATTATTAATCGAACAATGCTTATTAATGCTATTAAGCGAGTTGCACTTGTTGCAGAAAAAGATGCTCCTATTTACATGTCTTTCTCTGGGGATGAATTAACATTGAGTGCTGGAAATGATTCAGAATCTCAAGCAAAAGAACTTATAGATATAGACATGGACGGTCAAGATATTATAGTTGCTTTTAATCCTAATTATTTAATTGAAGGTTTAAGCGCTATAAGTGAGCCATTTGTTCATGCAAAAATCACATCTGCAGTTAAGCCTGTTGAATTTAATGGTCAGCAGGAAGCTGATGGCGATGAGTCTATGAATTACAGATATCTTGTTGTTCCAATGCATCCTTAAAGATAAATAAATGTATGTTTCAAGACTTGTACTAGATCATTTTCGTTCTTGGAGTAGTTGTGTATTAGACTTTTCTCCAAAAATTAATGTTCTATTTGGCTCAAATGGTTTAGGTAAAACTAATATTGTTGAAGCTATAGAAGTTATAGCTACTGGAACAAGTCATAGAATATCATCTTTAATGCCACTGATAGAGTGCAATAACAGTTGTGCTACCATACGACTTAATACTAAAAATTTTGATAATAATGATTTAGATGAAACTACATATGAGCTTACGATTAATTCAAAAGGAGCTAACAGAGCAAGAATTAATAGTGGAAAATCATTGTATATGAAGGACATAATTGGATTAGTTAAATCAATTTCTTTCACTCCAAGAGATCAAAATTTGATTTTTTCAGATCCTAATATTCGTAGGACTTTTATAGATCAAGCTGGAGCACTATTAATACCAAATTATTTACAAGTTTTACAAGAATATAATCATATTGCAAAACAACGTGCATATCTTCTTAAAAGTCTATCTAATAATAATTTAGCTAGTTCAACAAATGGATATAATCCTATATCTGATTTGGAAATATGGACGGGTAAATTCATTGAATCAGGAATAATTCTTACAAAAAATCGAAAAAAAATAATAAATTTGTTAAATGAAATTTTTCCTAAAATAGTAGATAAACTTTCCCGATCTTCTAATTTTGCTTCGATACAATATAATCCGTCTTTTGAAGAGTTAGAAGTTGAATCAAAAGAAGATTATTTTCCGCAAAAAGCTATAAGCGAGCATTTTCAACGAATTTATGCTGGGGAAGTTGCTAGAGGATACAACCTAATAGGTCCTCATAGAGATGATTTTACAATATTAATAAATAATCATCCTGCAAAAGAATTTGCTTCTAATGGTGAAGCATGGACTCTAGCATTAGCTTTAAAAATGGCTTTATTTAAGACTTTAGAAGAAAAAAATAATCAAAAACCAATAGTTATTTTGGATGATGTTTTTTCACAATTAGATGAATCTAGAAGAAAACAAATTTTAGAGTTTGCAAAAGAACAAGAACAAGTTTTTATTACAGTTGCATCCTTAAGTGATATACCAAAAGATGATAATCTTTCAGAAGAATCATTTATTGATATATCTAAAATAGTAGAAAAAAATAATAATCAAGATGAAAATTTCTTTAATAATAATCTTGACTCTAATCATAAAGATCTACTAAAAGATATTATTAATAATCGAAAAAATAATATCGAGAATAATTCTAATAGTTAAGGGGAAAATAATGAAAATTCCCGTAAATAAATTATTAAAATTAGACACTAGAAAGCTTCCTGAGATTGTTTTTTCTCCTATAGAAAAAAGGGGAGAAAAGAAAACAATAAACGAGCAAAACGCTTATAAAGCTTGGGAAAGTTTTGGAAAACCTGGTAGGGATCCACAAAATCTTTATTCGTTGCTAGGTAATTTTGCTAATAAAAAACATTGGAATGAGCCGCTTGCTATAGCAAGAATGCGAGAAGATTGGTGGAAAATAGTTGGTAAAAGTGCATCTTTAAATTGTTATATAGATCAAATAAAAGACGGTATTTTAATAGTTAGAACAAAATCAAACGTTTGGTATACACAACTTAGCTACTGCAAACCTATGCTTGAGAAAAAAATATTTGAATATTCAAAAAATATTAATATTAAAGAAGTCAAAATAGTTGGTCCATCTTTGCAAAAAACAGGCAAAAAATCAATAAATAGTAGGTTTAATATTAAGAATCACTAATAACGGCTCTTAATAAAGAGCGGTCATTATGCATGTGTAGAATGTTATGTAATATAGTTAAATCGCTAGAAACCCCTTTTTTGTGCTTTCTAGCGTGTATCGACCTCGTAAATGCCTCTTGGCATGAGGTAATACGGGAAGGGATCTAAAGTGTTAAACACTGAAGATAATTCAATGGAAAATTCTGTTGAAGAACATAAACTCGATGACGCTCAGCTTGATGATTCACTTTCTCCTGAACATTATGATGCTAGCGATCTTCGCGTTCTCGAAGGATTAGAAGCAGTTCGAATCAGACCAGGTATGTACATTGGTTCAACTGGTCCAAGAGGCTTACACCACCTTGTATACGAGATTGTAGATAATTCGGTTGATGAGGCTTTGGCTGGTTATGCTTCTCACATTGAAGTGACAATATTGCCAGACAATGCAATAAAAGTTGTAGATGATGGTAGAGGCATTCCAGTTGACGAAGTACCAGGAGAAGGCGTTTCTGGTGTTGAAACGGTTATGACTAAGCTTCATGCTGGTGGAAAGTTTGGCGGCGGCGGATACGCCGTTTCTGGTGGTTTGCATGGCGTTGGTATATCCGTTGTTAACGCACTTTCTACACGCGTAGAAATTGAAGTTCGTCGTCAAGGGTTCCATTGGACTCAAACGTATGTAGATCAGCATCCAACAGCACCATTGGAAAAAGGAAAGCCAATGGAAGAAGGTGAATCTACTGGTACATCCGTAACATTCTGGCCAGATGGTGCTATTTTTGAAACAACTACATACGATTTTGAAACTTTGCGATCTAGATTCCAGCAGATGGCTTTCTTAAACAAAGGATTGAAGATTTCTTTAACTGATTTGCGCAAGCCTGATGAAGCAGGGGACGAAGTCACAGGAGAAAATGAATCAACTAGTGAAGAAAAGCATCAAAGCGTTAGCTACAAGTATGATCACGGAATTAAAGATTACGTTGACTACTTGGTTAAATCTCGAAAAGCTGTTCCTGTAGAGCCAGATGTTATTGATTTTGAGGCGGAAGATCTTGAAATTGGTATTTCTGCCGAAATTGCTATGCAATGGACTGTTGCATATTCGGAAGCAGTTCACACTTTTGCTAACACTATTTCAACTACTGAAGGTGGTACTCACGAAGAAGGATTCCGAGCTGCACTTACATCTCTTGTAAATCGTTATGCTCGAGAAAAGAATATCTTAAAAGAAAAAGATACTAATCTTTCTGGTGACGATGTTCGAGAAGGATTAACAGCAGTTGTTTCAGTAAAGCTTACAACTCCACAGTTTGAAGGTCAGACTAAAACCAAGCTTGGCAATTCTGAAGCTAAAACCTTTGTTCAGCGAGTAATGACTGAAAAGCTTGGAGATTGGTTCGACGCTCATCCAAGTGAAGCAAAGAACATTATTCAAAAAGCAATTGAAGCTTCTCGTGCGCGTATTGCAGCTAAGAAAGCTCGCGAAAATACGCGTAGAAAGTCAATCTTTGAAACTGCTGGAATGCCAGATAAATTGAAGGATTGCCAGTCTAATAATCCAGAAGAATGCGAGCTGTTTATAGTTGAGGGTGATTCCGCAGGTGGCTCCGCAATTCAAGGACGAGATCCTATTACTCAAGCGATTTTGCCTTTGCGCGGTAAGATTTTGAATACTGAGCGCGCTTCAATTGATCGAATGATGAAGTCGGAAACTATTGAATCCTTAATAACTGCTGTTGGAGGCGGTTATGGTGAAGACTTCGATTTAAGTAAGGTTCGATATCACAAAGTCATTATTATGGCTGATGCTGATGTTGACGGCGCTCATATTGCTACATTGAATTTAACACTGTTCTTCCGCTATATGCGTCCAATGATTACAGCAGGATATGTTTATGTTGCTATGCCGCCTCTTTACCGTTTGAAGTGGAGCAAGGGAGCACATGACTTTGTTTATACCGATGCTGAGCGTGATCGAGTTCTTGCAGAAGGTAAAGCTGCAGGCAGACAACTTCCTAAAGGCGAAGGTATTCAGCGATACAAGGGCTTGGGTGAGATGAGCTATCAGGAGCTGTGGGAAACAACGATGGACCCTGAACACAGAATCTTAAAGCAAATTCATATTGAAGATGCTGCTCGAGCTGATGAGACATTCTCAATGCTTATGGGAGACGAAGTGGAACCTCGTAGGCTCTTTATTCAACGTAATGCTCATGATGCAAGATTTATTGATGCTTAAAAATAGTTAATAAATCAACGTAAAAATAAAGCAAAATAAACTTTAAAATATAAATAAGAAGGAATAGCAGTGGTAGACGAAATAAACGCCGCTAATGATGGTGAATATAGAGATCAGTTGCCTGATGGGTCTATGGAACCACAAAGTCCGCAAGAATCAGATAATACTGATTACGGCTTAATGAAAGGTGCTCGCGTAAAGCACATGGATTTGCAGCAGGAAATGCGCGAATCATATCTTGCTTATGCACTTTCTGTTATTGTTGAGCGCGCTTTACCAGATGTTCGAGATGGCTTAAAACCAGTGCATCGTCGTGTTATTTACGCTATGTATGATGGCGGCTATAGGCCAGATAGAGGGTACAACAAGTGCTCTCGCGTTGTTGGCGACGTTATGGGTAAGTATCACCCTCATGGTGATTCTGCTATCTATGACACTTTGGTTCGTATGGCTCAATCTTGGTCAATGAGATACATGCTTGTTGATGGTCAAGGAAACTTTGGTTCCCCAGGTGATGATCCTGCAGCAGCAATGCGTTATACGGAATGCCGTATGGCGCCTCTTGCTATGGAAATGGTTCGAGATATTGACAAAGATACTGTTGATTTCTTGCCAAACTACGATGGTAAAACTCAAGAACCAACAGTTTTGCCAGCTCGTTTCCCGAATCTTTTAGTTAATGGTTCTGCTGGTATTGCTGTTGGTATGGCAACAAATATTCCGCCTCATAATATGCGTGAGGTTGCAGATGGCGTACATTGGGCTTTGGACCACCCAGATGCTAGTAATTCTGAGCTTCTTGAAGCTTTAATTCAGAGAATTAAAGGACCTGATTTCCCTACTGGAGCAACGATCTTAGGTCACAAGGGAATTGAGCAAGCTTACCGTACAGGCCGCGGATTAATTACAATGCGAGCAGTAGTTAATACCGAGGAAATTAAGGGACGTATGTGCTTGGTTGTCACCGAGCTTCCATACCAAGTTAATCCTGATCGTTTAGCTGCTTCTATTAGGGAAGCTGTGCGAGATGGAAAGATTCAAGGCATTGCAGATATGCGCGATGAAACGTCTGGCCGTACTGGTCAGCGTTTAGTGCTTGTTCTTAAAAGAGATGCTGTTCCAAAAGTTGTTTTGAACAACTTGTATAAGCATTCGCAGCTTCAGCAAACTTTCGGCGCTAACATGCTTGCTTTGGTTGATGGTGTGCCGCGCACTTTGAGTTTAGACGCGTTTATTCGTCATTGGGTAAGTCATCAGCTTGAAGTTATTGATAGGCGTACACGCTACTTAAAGCGTGAGGCAGAAGAGCGAGATCATATTTTGCAAGGCTATTTGAAAGCTTTGGATATGATCGATGAAGTTGTGGCTTTAATCAGATCTTCTAAAGATGTTGATTCTGCTCGTACTGGTTTGATGAATTTGCTTGATGTTGATGATGTTCAAGCAGATGCTATTCTTGCAATGCAACTTCGTAGACTTGCAGCTTTGGAACGTCAAAAGATTCTTGACGAGCATGAAGAATTAATGCGCAAGATTGAAGATTACAACGATATTCTTGCAAGCCCAGAGCGCCAGCGCAAAATTGTTGGCGATGAGCTTGATGAAATTGTTGCTAAGTATGGTGATGAGCGCAGAACTAAGATTCTTCCATTCTCGGGAGAAATGAATGTTGAAGATCTTATTGCAGAAGAAAACGTTGTTGTTACAGTAACTCGTGCAGGCTATATTAAGCGCACAAAAGCAGACGAGTATCGTGCTCAGCACCGCGGAGGCAAAGGCATTAAGGGTGCAAAGCTTCGTGAAGATGATGTTGTAGATCACTTCTTCCTAACATCTACTCACAATTGGTTGTTGTTCTTTACTAATCGCGGACGCGTTTATCGCATTAAAGCATATGAGCTTCCAGAAGGATCAAGAGATTCTAAAGGACAGCATGTTGCTAATTTGCTTCAATTTACTCCTGGAGAAACAATTCAAGCAGTGTTATCAATTCCAAATTATGATGTAGCGAAGTATTTGGTTTTGGCAACTCGTTCTGGAAAAGTTAAGAAAACTGCTTTACAAGAATATGATTCTCCACGTCAAGGTGGTTTGATTGCTGTTCGACTAATGACTAATGAAGAAACAGGCGAACCTGCTGATGAGCTTATTGGTGCAGCTTTGTGCAATTCAGAAGATGACATTATTCTTGTTTCTAAGCTTGGAATGAGCTTGAAGTTTAGAGCAGATGATGAGCAACTTCGACCAATGGGCCGCCAAACTGCAGGCGTTCAAGGCATGCGATTTAGAGAAGGCGACGAATTACTTGATATGGATGTTGTATCTGTAGAAACAAGTAAAGATCTTCTCGTTGTTACTAATGAAGGTTTTGCTAAGAGAACCGCTATTGAAGAGTATCGTTTGCAAGGAAGAAACGGATACGGTGTTAAAGCTGTTCAACTTGCAGAAGGTCGCGGTTCTTTGGTTGGTGCCTTGATCGTTGAAGAAACAGATCAAGTAATGGCAATTATGAAGTCTGGTAAGGTAATTCGCTCTGATGTTAACGAAGTTAAGCGCACTGGTAGAACAACTCAGGGTGTGACTTTAGCTAAGCCAGATAAGGGTGACGAAATCATCTCTATAGCTCGTAATGAGGAAAGAGATGATGAAAGTGAAAATAAGAATGAAGAAGTAGAAGAAAATACTAGCAGAAGGAACTTAGATGAGTGAGGATTTTGAAACGTCCAATAGCAAAGTTAATGGCGAACCTAACACTAATTCTCCAAGAACAATTGGTGGAACAGCTAGTTTTGAATCTAATGGTTATACCAAGAGAAAAACTAGTCAGCCGCGTGCTAGAAGAATGAGTCTTTCCTTAGTTAGGGTAGATGCGTGGTCTGTTGCAAAAGTTACTTTTCTTCTTAGCGTAGCTGGAGGAATAATTCAAGTAATTGCAGCAGGATTAGTTTGGCTATTTCTAAACATGGTTGGTGTCTTTGATCAAGTAACTCAGATTGTTTCGTCAACAGGTTTGAATAGCAACGGTTTTAATCTTGCTGATGTATTCTCTCTTCCAACAATTTTAAGTGCTGTAACAATTCTTTCTGTTGTGGAAATAGTTATTTTAACACTACTTTCTGCAATTGGTGCTTTGCTGTATAACGTTGTTGGTTCATTAGTTGGTGGAATCCATCTAACTCTTGGAGATGATTAAAATAAGTGAGTTAAAATAAAATAATCAAAAATTCCCCCGTTAATCTTATTTAGACTAGCGGGGGAATTTTTAAATTAAAATCAAAGCATTTTTACTTAGAAACAGAATCTCTAATATCTTCCAATACTTTAATCATTTTTTCTTCACGTTCCTTGCGTTTTTCTTCATCTGTTTTTTCTTTTTCAATATTTAAGAAATTAACACCCATTTCTCTCAATTTATTAATAGGCAAAACTATGAAAAAGTAAACAGCTACAGCAATAATAAGGAAATTTAATACAGATCCAATAACAGCACCAAACGAAATAGTTGCACCATTTATTGTTATTGTTAGAACACCATCTAAATCTGGTTTTCCACAAATTATTGCTATAAGAGGATTAATAATATTTTTAACTATTGAATTAACAACTGCTGTAACAGCACCGCCCATAACAACACCGACTGCCATGTCGATAACGCTGCCACGAGCAATAAATTTTTTAAAACCATTAAACATTGTTTATTTACCTTTATCTTTTTAATATTTTTCTATTAATAAAACTACTGTTTTTAAAGAAATCAAGATTATACATAACTAATATTGGATACATTATTGCAGAAGTTATAACGTCAGTAGGGAAGTGAGCTGCAACAACAAGCCTAGAAAGAGCCACTATTACAACAACAACAATGCTTATTATCAAGCCAAGTTTTAACAATGATTTATTAGATACATAAAGAATCATAAGAATCATAGCGCAAATCGCAACAGCTGCTGCAGTATGACCACTTGGAAAACTTGGATCTGGTGGAAGTTTAACCTTTACTCCAATAAAAGGCCTAGGTCTATGAACTATGAATTTAATTGCAAAAATATAAACCATAGGCAAAAGAGAAATAACAAGTTGTGTAAGAGTTATACGCCAATTTCTTTTAATAAAGTAAGAAATAATAGATAAAACAAGAAGTATGACTATGCAACATTTTGTAGAAAAAATTATTGCGAGAATCTTTGAAATAGACATTATGAAAGATGGGGAATAATTGTGGAAAAATGCAACTATGCCTGTTTCTAAAGATCTTTCCTCACTCATAACAAGCACCCCTTTACCAATGCAAGGGATTAAAATGGCAAGAAGTAAAACAATAGAAGACTTTTTATTATCTACTATTTTTTGCCAAAAGTCATAAAACTGATTTTTTTGATTCATAGTTAAAGATTACACTTAGAAATATATATGATAAATATGTATTATGAGTATGCGTGTTTATTTATTTAAATGGATGATTTGATGGATGATTTTGTAATATAAAAGAATATTGATTAAAACAAGTATTAATATACGAATGTAATAAGTTGAACACCGTACGAGGTGACGAGTAATATGAGGAAAAGATAGAAAGGGTTTACAATGAGCATGCTTGACCGACTTGAGAAGAGCGTTGAAGGTGCAATGAACGGGGTCTTCGCAAAATTCGGCTCTAAAGACTTGCAGCCTGTTGATCTTTCCAGTGCATTAGAGCGAGAGATTGATAATCAATCTATGCCAATTGATCGCGATCGTACAGTTGCTCCGAATGAATATCATTTTAAACTTAGTACGCCAGATTTTGATCAGCTTGGTAGTGAAGCTTTAGCTAACGAGCTTGCAGATAATCTTACACAATATGCAAAAAGCCAGCATTATGCATTTGTTGGGCCTGTTGCAGTTATTTTTGAAGAAGACACAGATCTTGCTAAAGGTAATTTCAATTTGATTTCTGACTCTGTTCCAGGAAATGCTGTTCCTGTAACAACTCAAGAGCAGTCAGAAAATCATCCAATGCTTGAAATTAATGGAAATAGATATTTGTTAACAAAGGATCGCACTATATTAGGCAGAGGATCTGGCTGCGATATTGTTATTGACGATCCTGGTATTTCTCGTCGACATCTTGGAATAGATATTACGCCTGATGGTGTTATTGCTAGAGATCTTGGTTCTACTAATGGAACTTATGTTGAAGGACATCAAACTCCAGCAGCAACACTTTTAGATGGAAATACTATAACTATCGGACGTACTCGTATTTTCTATTGGGCTTCATCACAAGATCAGGAGTAATAGACGAATATATAAAGAGATACGAGTACGCGCATGATATTAACCGAGTTAACTTTTGCTATACTTAAGTACAGTTTCTTAGTACTTTTGTGGGTATTCGTGTGGTTTGCTGTTCGTTCTCTTCGTAGAGATATTGAGATTTTTAGTCCTAAAAAGTCTCGTTCTTTTAAGAATAAGTATCGTCGTAAGCCAAGTAATTCAAGTAGTGAAAATAATCAAAATAATATAGTTTCTAGGAATGAAGAATCTAATAAACTTTCAGAAAATCCTACTTTACTTGTTATTATTGATGGTCCTTTGGCTGGATCATCCTTCCCTCTTGAACCATCTGGTGTAACTCTTGGAAGATCAGCAAACAATACTGTAGTTTTAAATGACGAATTTGTATCGTCTCATCATGCTCGTGTTTATTTTAATCAATCTGTAAAATCTTGGGTACTTGAAGATTTGGGCAGTACTAATGGAACTATGATTGGTCATAATAGAGTTAATGAACCAGTCGTTTTGCAACCACGCACTTCTGTGCGAATTGGCGCAACAATGTTTGAATTGAGGTGATTATATGACACAATTAGATTCAGACATTGATAGTAGAAATTCCGATACTGTATATAATTCTTTAAATAATAAAAACACTAATCGAGATAAAGAAAATAATTTTAATAAAGCTTCATTTATTGATAAAGCGTTGTTTATGTATTCCACGGCTGTTAGTGATGTTGGTACAGTTCGTAGTAATAATCAAGACTCAGCGTTCGCAGGAGAGCGTTTAGCATCTATTTGTGACGGTATGGGTGGCCATGCTGGTGGAGATACGGCGTCCACTATTGCAATAAGATCTTTAGCTCATATTGAGCAGGATTCAAGACCAAATGATGTAAAAGCTGTTTCTTCTATGATGGAAACGTCAATTATGGCAGCTCACGACGCGATTGTTGGAAAAGCTAAGCGTGAAAGACGTCTTGCTGGCATGGGAACGACAGTAACAGCTGTTTCTTTAGTAAACGGATACTGGGTTCTTGCGCATTTAGGTGATTCTAGAGCCTACTTGTTGCGAGATAATCATCTTATAAGAATGACTTGTGACCATAGTTATGTTCAACATTTAATTGATACTGGTCATATTACTCCAGAAGAAGCAAGAAATCATCCGCAACGCAATGTTGTTATGCGAGTATTGGGTGATTTTGATATTGATCCACGCCCAGATATGGCAATTCGATTAGCTCATCCTTCAGATCGCTGGTTGCTTTGTTCAGATGGAGTATGTGGAGTATTAGAAGATTCCACTATTCAAGAAGTTATGAGCAGTGTATCTAATCAAGAAGAATGTGCTCAAAAACTTGTTTCAATGGCTCTTAAAGCTGGAAGTACTGATAATGCCACAGCTGTTATTGCAGATGCGACTTTGGCACTAGACGCAGATGCTTTTGATTTACCTCACCAAACACCATTGATTGGCGGTGCTGCAAGTAAGGATTTGGAATCGATAGCAGATATTGTTAATAAGGCAGTATCTTCCACACCAGTGTTGCGAGAAGGTAAAAATTCACCTGCTCAAAGAGCCGCTGCTCTTATACAAGATGGTGAAAAGTCGAGTGAAAAAGATGTTGAAAAAGTTGAAACAACTCGTTTAGTTCAGCCTTCTCACTTAAGAAATGAAGAAGAACTTAGGTCTACAGATACAAATGAGATTCCTATTGTAAAAAAGAAGAATGGAAGAATCTCAACTGATCCTAGAGATCCAGATGTTGCTAGAGCTGTAAAAAGAGAACAAGCTGAAGCACATAAAGCAAATAAGATTAGAAAAAGATGGATGAGAATAGGAGTTGCTTTCGCAATACTTGTAATATGCTCTATTGTTGCTTCTGGGGCATATCTTGTATATTCGTGGACTCAAAAGCAGTATTACATTGGTAAAGGTAACGATAGAGTAGTTATTTACCAAGGTGTTCCTACAAATATTTTTGGTTTAGAACTTTCTCATCAGATCGAAGAAACAGATATTAGAGTAAAAAAACTAGATAAATCTTGGCAAGATCAACTCGATGAAGGAATAAGTTTTAGCAGTCTTAAAGAAGCTAGAGGACACGCAAAATTAATAAGACGTGAAATGCGTGCTAGAGAAATTGAAAAACACAGTAATAAACAAAAAAGCGCTAAATCTAGTTTAGACGATAAAGATGGCAATAATAGTGGAGTTGTAAATTCAGACTCTGATTCAGGGGGTAAAACCTCATGAATATGTTGAGTATTAGAATTAAACAAATTTCTCTACTTCTGTTTTCCATAATTATATCTTCATTAGCATTTTTGCAGATGTTTTTGAGGATTAATGGATATATTCCAGCAGATTATATTGGAATGCTTACTTTTACAACAGCCTTATACTTGGTTCTATGGGGAGTTTTAATAGTAAAAAAACCTTATTGTAGTCAAGTTATATTGCCATGTATGCTTCTGCTTACAACTATCGGCACAGTAATGATTGCTAGGATAGATAAACAGCACAATACAGATATTGCTATGAAACAGCTTATATGGGTTTGTGTTGCTCTTGTTTTGTCAATAATTTTTGTGCTTGTTCTTGAAGATTACAGAATACTTAGACGTTTTTCGTATGTAAGCATGATAATAGGTTTTATATTGTTACTATCTCCAATGCTTCCTATAGTTGGTAAGGAAATTGGCGGAGCAAGAATATGGATTGGTTTTGGTAACCACACTCTTCAACCTGGAGAATTTGCAAAGTTATTCTTAGCATTCTTCTTTGCAGCATATTTGTTTGACCATAGAGACAGGCTTGCTGTTGGCGGAAAAAAGATTTTAGGCGTGCATCTTCCGCGATTTAAAGACATGGGTCCTATTGCACTTGTTTGGGCTGCATCAATGTGCGTTCTTGTTGTACAACATGATTTAGGAACATCTTTAATGTTCTTTGCAATGTTTGTTTCTATGTTGTATGTTGCTACAGGCAGAAAAGGTTGGCTTGCAATTGGATTTATAGCATTCATGATTGGATGCTTTGTAGCTGTTAAATTATTTGCTCACGTGCAGTATAGAGTAGATGCTTGGCTTAATCCGTATGACCCAGTTATTTACAATAGATTCCCAGGTGGTTCTGCTCAGATTGTTACAGGATTATTTGGATTGGCAGCTGGTGGTGTTACAGGAACAGGATTAGGGCAAGGTCACCCATCTTTGACACCTCTTGCTAATTCTGATTTTATTTACGCTTCAGTGGGTGAAGAATTAGGATTGACTGGGTTGTTCATAGTATTAATGCTTTACTTGATTATTATTGCTTCGGGTATGATAACGGCAATGAAAATCAAGGATGGTTTTGGAAAACTCCTTGCATCTGGTTTAGTTTTTACAATGGCTTTCCAAGTTTTTACTGTTGTTGGAGGTATTACTCTTGTAATTCCTTTAACTGGTTTAACAATGCCATATATGGCTGCTGGAGGATCATCATTAATGGCAAATTATTTGCTTGCTGCTATTTTGATTGTTATCTCTAATGCTGCAAATAAGCCTGAAACTGCTGTTATGTCTGATACTTTCCAATACGAAGCTTTAGCTGCCTTAAGAGAACGAGAACTTAGGGAGAGAGAAAATAAAGCCTCTGATCTTAAAGAAGATGGAGGTGAAAGCTATGAATAAATGTTTAAAAGAGATTTTTACTGCAGTAATAATATTATTCGTAATACTTTGTGTTTCTAGTACTTATATAACTTCTATAAAAGCAAACGAGTTAAATTCAGATCCTAGAAATAGGCGAGCACTATACCATGAATTTGGGTCTCCTAGAGGAGCAATACTTGCGTCTGATGGAACAGTATTAGCAAAATCTGATCCATCTAAAGATGCTTTTGTTTATCAGCGCTCATATTTCAATGGTGAAGTTTATGCTCCGATTACAGGATATTATTCAATAAGTCAAAGAGCTGATAGAGGAATAGAAGCGTCAAGGAATGAGCTTTTAAGTGGACAGTCAGATGCTTTATTCCTTCAAAAGTTTAAGTCATTGTTTACTGGAGCAGAAAATAGGGGTGCTTCAATAGAAACATCTATTAACACTAAGCTTCAGACTCTTGCATATAATCTACTAAAAAATAAAGAAGGCGCTTTAGTTGCTATAGAGCCAAAAACTGGACGAATACTAGCAATGGTTAGCACTCCAAGTTACAATCCTTCCCTTCTTGCTTCTCACAATATTTCTTCTGTAAATAGGTCTTACAAGGATCTTATATCTAATATTTATAATCCGATGCTTAATCGTTCCATTTCTGAACTGTATGCACCGGGATCTACTTTAAAAACACTTATTGCTGCTGCAGCGTTAGAATCTGGAAAATATGATTTAAATACTCAGATTCCAGCTGGATCAAGCTACACTCTTCCTGGAACTCGAACACATTTAACAAATGTTGTTGTTCCTGCAAATGGAGTTAACGGACAAATATCATTTGAAGATGCCTTAGCTTATTCTTCAAATACTGCTTTTGCACAGTTAGGAATATCGTTAGGGTCTGACGCAATAATAAAGCAAGCTAAGAAATTTGGATTCTTTAGCTCATTTACTTTAGATGGATCAGATTCAACTGGTTTCCCTATGAGAGTAGTAACATCATTACTTTCTACTAAACCATCTCAAGATAAATTAGCTCTAGAATCTATAGGTCAAGGAGATGCAAAGATTACTACGCTTCAAAATGCTATGATTGCGTCGGCTATAGCTAATAATGGAACTCTTATGAAACCAACTTTGGTTGATTGCGTAAGATCTAGTGATTTGTCTGTTATATCGCAAACAAGTCCTACTGTTATGAGCCAAGCTATTAGTGCACAGACAGCTGCAAAACTTAATAGTATGATGCAAAGTGTAGTAGTTAAAGAAAATTCAAATCTTTCTCTACCAAATATTCATGTTGCAGCAAAAACTGGAACAGCGCAGATTGGTGTAAAAAATCAGTCTGCAAATGGGTGGGTAATTGGATTTGCCCCAGCAGAAGACCCTAAAATAGCTATAGCAGTAGTAGTTCATAATGCGAACACATATGGAACTTATACTGCAGGACCTATTATGAAGCAGGTGATGAAGGAGGCTCTTAAGCAATGAAACTTGTTGAAGGACAGTTAGTTCATCATCGATATAGGTTAGATAGACGTCTTGCACAAGGCGGTATGGGCGAAGTATGGAAAGGTTTTGACATACAGCTTGGCAGAATTGTAGCAATTAAAGCTCTTAGAACAGACACTAACAATGTTGAAGCTAAGTTGCGTAGACTTCGCGCAGAAGCACATAATTCAGCCAATTTAGCACATCCTAATATTGCGGCATTATTTGATTATTATGAGCATGATGGTATTGGCTTCCTGATTATGGAGTATGTGCCTAGTAAATCTTTAGCAGATTTGTATCATAAAGAAAAAACTGTGGAACCAACTCGTTTGCTTCCTATTCTTATTCAAACAGCTAGAGGTCTTTTTGTAGCTCATTCTCATGGTGTTATACACAGAGACGTTAAACCAGCAAACATTATGGTTTCTGATACTGGAAGTGTAAAAATAACAGATTTTGGTGTTTCTTATTCTAGTGATCAAGAACAAATAACTCAGGATGGAATGGTAGTAGGAACGGCTCAATATATTTCTCCAGAACAAGCTCAAGGAGAACAAGCTACTGCTCAATCTGACATATATTCTCTCGGAGTTGTTGCTTACGAAGGACTTTGTGGACACAGACCATTTACTGGAGCTACTCCTGTAGATATTGCAGCAGCTCATGTTAACGATCCTGTTCCACCTCTTCCAGATAGTGTTGATATCCAATTAAGACAGTTTGTAATGTCAATGCTTTCTAAAAATCCAAAAGACAGACCTAAAGATGCTCTAGTGGTGTCAAAAGTTCTTTCGAAAATAGAAAGAAGACTTTTAGATCAACAAACAGCATTTAATAATAAAAACTCAGTACCTTCTTCCGCTGTTCAGCGTCCTGCTCGTAGCGTGAGAAGTGTTCCAAAAACTCAAGTGAATATTATTAACATTTTAAACAATAACAACCGCAAGGAGCAGCAATGAGTAACACAATGCCTACCTCATTAGCGAATGGACGGTATCAATTAGGTGAATTAATTGGTCGTGGCGGAATGGCCGAGGTGAGAATCGCAGAAGATAAACGTCTTGGTCGTACTGTTGCGGTTAAAATTATGCGTTCTGATCTGGCAAATGATGAGATTTTCTTATCTAGATTCCGCAGAGAGGCACATTCAATTGCTCAGATGAACAATCCTAACATAGTTAATATTTATGATTCTGGAGAAGAATCTGTAGAAGATGACAATGGTGTAGAAGAGCATCTGCCATATCTTGTTATGGAATATGTTAAGGGTAAAACTTTACGCGATATTCTTAAAATGAATGGTGCTTTGAGTCAAAGAGATTCTGAACAAGTTATGCTCGGAGTTCTTAATGCTCTTGAGTATTCGCACAGAATGGGTGTGATTCATAGGGATATTAAGCCTGGAAATATTATGATTTCCGAGCAGGGCATCGTCAAAGTTATGGATTTTGGAATCGCTAGGGCATTGGACGATTCTGCAACAACAATGACACAATCACAGGGTGTGGTTGGAACTGCTCAATACTTGTCTCCTGAACAGGCTCGTGGAGAACAAGTAGATATGAGATCTGACTTATATTCTGCTGGCTGTGTTTTATATGAGATGCTAACTGGTAGACCTCCTTTTACAGGTGATTCAGCTGTTGCAATTGCGTATCAGCATGTGTCTGAGGTTGCAACGCCATTAAGTACGCTTGTTCCTGGTCTTCCTGTTATGTGGGATAAGATTTGTGCCAAAGCAATGGCGAAGGACCGTCAGAATAGGTATGCAACTGCCGCAGAATTTAAAAATGACATATTGGCTTTTATGAATGGTGGTGTTCCTGTTGCTGCAGCATTTAATCCTCTGACGGATTTGGCTAATATGCGTGCTAGAAAGCAGGCTGAGCAGAATGCTGCAACACAAGCAATGAACAATGCTGATACCGCATCAACTCAAAGCTTTGGTGCTATTACAGGTCAATTTGAGCCTTATACTCAAAATACTGGTTATAACACTAGAGCAGCGCAGCTTGCAGCTAATAGAGCAAAAAGAAGCAAGAGAATTGTTATTACTTCCGTTATATCTGCTGTAGTTTGCGCAATTATTGTTGCTGGAATTTTATTTGTTTTGAATCGCAGTAAACTTGCTGGAGAAGTTGTAGTTCCTACATTTACAGAAACAACAACGCAGGATGCCGCTCGCGAAAAGTTGCGAGCTCTTGGTCTTATCCCAGATATTTTGGAAGATGATAAATCTTCTCAACCAGAAGGAACTTTTACAAAACAGCTTCCTAAAGGTGGAGCTAAAGTTTCTTCAGGATCTAGAGTAAGCGTATGGTTCTCTGTAGGTCCACAGTCTACTAAGATTCCAGATGTTACTGGTAAATCGCAAGATGTAGCACGTAAAGCTCTTGAACGTGCTGGATTTAAGATATCTAATGTTCGTGTAGAAGATAGCACGGAAGTTAAGAAGAATCATGTTACTCGTACAGATCCTTCTGCAGATTCGTTTGCAGACAAGGGGTCTATGGTTACCTTATACATTTCTTCTGGTCTTACAAAGATCCCTGATGGTTTAGTTGGACAATCTAAGGATGTTGTAACAAGCGAATTGCAAAATCTTGGTTTTACTGTAAATGTTGTTGAGGAAGAATCTGATACTGCATCTGAAGGAACTGTGACCAAGATGAACCCATCTTCTGGTGCTGCAGTAAAGCCTCATAGCTCTGTAACAGTATATGTTTCTAAAGGAAAGCCTAAAGTTGAAGTTCCTCGTTTGGCTGTTGGCACTGTAACTTTCAAGCAGGCTAAACAAGTATTGGAAGCAAAAGGCTTTAAGGTTGTTGCATCTGATGCATCAGCTAAAGATGATGACATAGTTACTGGAATGTCTGAAAAAGAAGGAGCAAAGATTGACAAAGGTTCAACAATCACTTTGACTGTGAAATCTGCTACTCCTTCATCGGACCTTACAAAGCCAGGTACGGGATTAGATTTGAATAAACCTTCTACTGAAGCCCCATCTACATCTACTACAACAACAGATACAGGTTTGTAAAAAGCAAAGCATAAAGCCAGTAAGTTTAATAAGCTTACTGGCTTTTTATATTAATTAAATGCATATGTTAATTAAGTGCATGCTTAATGTCCACGTGTTTTAGTTAGTTCTTGTACATAAACCAAAAGTAGATTATCTAATCTTATACGAAAAAATCAGGGTTAAGAAATCATCCTAACCCTGATTTTTATTATTTATTAATCTTATCTACTTACTTATTATCTACTTACCCTTTAGTAAGGCGTTGCTGTGTATGCAGACATTTCTCTTAAGAATGGTATATTTGCCGAAACAAACGGGTATACCCATTGCATAAGTATCATAATGCATATTAGGTAGATAATTAAGGAGAGAATTAATCTCACTGGAAGAATTCCAGGCTGTAGCCTCATGAGTCCGCCAAAGATGCTGAATTCAGGCTTTGGCTTTAGACCTGCTTTAATCTCGCGTCTTAATGGCCACTGCCATGCAATAGCTCCAGCAGCAAAGATAATCAAATAAACTATCAGCGCGCCAATCATAAGCGGAACAAGCGAATCGAGATGAGAGATCAAAGATTGTTGCTCGTTATTAACAAACTTAACTTTTCCGTTTTCATCTAAAGTAGAAAGCTCTTTTGGAATACCGTCAGAAACTTTAGCCCAATAGTCAAGCTCTCCAAAGCTAACAAAGCGGAACTTAGGTGTAGAGAACTTAGGTTCGCATGTAATAATGGTGATCATGCGTTTCTTTGGCTCTTTACTATGGTTTATTGGATCTGGGTCAAGAACCTCAACCTGTTCTGGTCTAACAATCTTGTGAGTAATGTATTTGTAAACGAACCAATAATCTTTAGTTCGAAGAATAATAGAATCTCCCTTTTGGAACCTATCAACATCCGCAAGAGGCTGACCATAACCATTGCGGTGACCAATAATTGTAATGTTTCCGATTTCTCCAGGCAACTCAGTTTTAGGATAATGACCTAATCCTCGACGATTAAGTATCTCCATATCTACACCTTCAATAACATTACGCTCCCATTGATCACCGAAGCGTGGAATATAGATTCGCGCTAGAAGATCTCCGTGTTTGACGCCCTGTAATTTAGGAGGATTGTCTACTTGAGGAAGAGCAATTTTTGTTTTAGGACCAGCAGCAGGGTTTGTCCAAGAAACAGATTGACGTGTTTCAACTTGTATATGTTCAGCTTGTGCACCCGTCCACCACATCTGCCAGACAATATACAGTGCACAAATAACAGCGAAAGAAATAAGAAGTTCTCCTACAACACCAACTGCTTGCCAGATAATACTGGTTTTGCCGTGTTTAGTTTCGCTACGTTCGTGCATATTGTTAGAACGCTTCATGTTACTCCTTTATTGCCTGTTGGAATGGTGTTGTGGCGAAATATTACTACTAATAAAATCGGCATCTTTTGGAACCGAAGCATATCGTAGCGGCTGTAAAAGTGCAGAAGATTCTGCGAATTTTAGATTACTCTTTTTTTCCACTTTCCATCCCAACCCAAAACCGCTGACATAGTCTTTATATGTTCGAATTGCTGGAGAGTCATCCAGCGCATCTACCATGTCTTCGATTGAGCCAATAGCAGATATTCTATACGGTGGCGAGTACTGATGACCTTGTAGCATAAGCACATTTCCGATACAAACAACAGCAGAATTGAATAGTATGCGTTGGTCTTGGATTGTTATTGCCTCTGCTCCACCTCTCCAAAGGGCATTTACCACCGCTTCTATGTCTTGTTGGTGTATTACGTAGTCATTTATGTTTGCGGAGCTTCCAGACCCGTTTACGGCTGTTTTCCACAGTGGTGAATCGTTTAGTGTAACACTAATTCCAGGTCCCTGTATTGCTGGGAGTATTGTGCTAGCACCAGTGTCGTCGGAAGAATCTGCATCATTTGTATTATTCGTTAAAGTTTTGTTTAGAAGATTTACCTGTGAATCTAGCTCTTTAACATCTTCTCTTAAGCTTTTTGCTCTTTGAGAATTTCTTTCTACCATCTGACCGGTGTCTGATGTAACAAACGCTGTACGATTAATACGCAAGTTAGTAATAAATAAATATCCTGTAAAAGAGATAGCTAATGCCACAGCAATGCTTCCCAACAGCGATTTTTTAGCGCTGTGTTTACCTGTTTGTCTAGCCATAGCATCCAGTCTTCTTATTGCGTTCGAGTGTAACTATTATTATAGCGTGTAGCCGATTGATTGGAGAGTTACTGTTATGGCTGACGAAGAATTAAACACATTGAATGCTGCTTCATCTGCCGATGCTGGCGAAGCAAAAGAATCTTCTAAAGAAGATTTGTATGGCGTGCCTATGGAGCAGGTTGAAGCTGTGCTGAATGCGACTGCGGACAAAGATTCTTTGTCTCCGCAGATACAGCGAATGATGAAGCGTCAAGAAGAAAATACTCGTAGAGTTGAAGAGTCAATTAAAGGAACAAAGGCTAATGCTGGTTGGTTTGTTCCGCTTTTCTGCACGCTTATGATTGTTGGTTTGTTCTGGGCGGTTGTTTACTACCTGAATCCTTCTCTACCAATTCCTGGAATTGGAGCATTTAATCTTTTGATTGCAGCATGCTTGGTTATGGCTGGATTCTTAATGACAATGTGCTGGAGATAAAAAGTTAATAGAACTTTTTAAATCTTGATTAATGGCTGCGTGCATGAGTGCGCAGCCATTAATTTATTTATTGTATATTATCTGTTTATCTGTTACTTGACTTGCTCTAATAATTACGTGCTGGTTTTTACTATCCGTAGTAGCCAGAATTCTAGTTGTACCACCATCTTTTAATTTAAGTTTTTTCTTCAAATCATTAACACTAATTGGAAAATTGTACGTGGCTATATTCGCGTACTCTAAGTCTGAAATAATTTGCTTGATTTCTTTTTTATTCATGCTGCAGACTCCTTCTATTTTCCAAATTTTTCCAGGAAAATCAGAGTTACAATTTTCTGAAATAAAAATGTGGCT
Source organism: Gardnerella sp. DNF00038 (assembly GCF_049262855.1). Taxonomy (NCBI): domain Bacteria; kingdom Bacillati; phylum Actinomycetota; class Actinomycetes; order Bifidobacteriales; family Bifidobacteriaceae; genus Gardnerella; species Gardnerella sp. DNF00038. Next base: position 23,198 of record NZ_CP058407.1, read on the forward strand.
GTTGCTTGCGATTTGATAAACACCATATTTTTGTATTAAGAGATTGAAACATCCTGCTTTCATAATAGATGCGTTTGGCTCATAAACATATTTAGCTAAATTTCTCCAATTTTCCATAACATTTGTGACATTATTTGAAATCTCGTAAGATTCTTCAACCTTGTGTAAAGACGAATCATATTTTGCGCAAAAAACAGTAATATTTTCATTGTTAACGCAATGAATCTCAATAATGTTATGTAAATTTGCGTCCAATACTAAAAGTAATTCTTTGCATTCATTGTTGTGAGAAATTATGTGTACCTGACTAACGTTTCCGTTAAAATCACATATAGCTTTTCTCCAATCAAGCATTGGGGATAGTTTTATAATCACAAATTTTGAAGCATCTAGCATCTGTGACTTTAGGTTTATAACATTCGGAGTGCAATCTTCTATAGCGTATGTTCTAGATCCTTTTTTGTCGCGTCTTGCGGGATCAATGTAAATAATGGTAGCTGAATTTACGTTATTTAATACTTCAGAGCTTGTGCAATTTACGCAATGAACATTTTTTAATCCCATTACAATCATATTGTGCTGGCTAATAGCAGATAATTCTTCTTGTTTTTCTGCGCAAATAGATTCACTGAATTCTTTGCTCATTATTGCGCAATCTACGCCAAATCCGCCAGTTAAATCAATTAGTGTAGTGTTAGACTTGTTTAAGTTATTATCTTTTATAAGATTATGAACTATCTGCGCCTTATATTGTGCGGTTGCTTGCGATGAACATTGTTCCATCGAAATGTGAGATGGATATATTACTTGTTTATTCATATACCAATTAGGCAGTTTTGTTTTTGCAATCTGTTTTCCGCTTATTTGATTAACGGCAAATAAAACATTGATTTTGGGATTATTAGATGCTTTTAAAGCAGCATCTTTAGGGTTAGCAGCTTGATTTTCCTTAATAAAATCAAGTGTTTCTTGGCTTTGTGGATCTAGATGTTTTGGATGATTGAATTTAGATTGCATAATTTTATTTCTTATTAAGATTGGAGAAAATCACAATTTATAAAAAATGTGGATAACTTTTATGCACTTGTTAACAGGTTTTAAAAGACTGAGTTATCAACGTTTGTGTACAACATTGTGGATAACATGAGCAGATATTCCCATGTTATACCCAAGTTATCCACTTTTGTGTCCACAATTGTGGAGAACTACATACGTGTAATTTAAAGTTGATTAGCATATGCATAACATGCAAATAGATAGGAGCACAATAAGAATCAGTAAAGAATATATAGCAAAACGCTCATTAAAAGATGCTTTTTTAAGAATCGGATTATTAACTCCAAGCAAAGTAGCCAAAATTGTTCCAGTGATAAGACCACCAACATGAGCCTGCCAAGCAATATTTGGAATAATAATAGGCATAGCTAGAGTTAAAGCAATCCATATCAAAGTTCCTCGAGTATTTTCACCGAGTCTCCATTGAGCTACAAGAAGTGCCCCTATAAGCCCCATAATTGCACCTGATGCACCATAAGCCGACAAGAACCAGTTTCCCGTCATTCTGCAGTAAAGTAGGGTTGCAACGCATCCTCCTAGTCCTGAAATGGCATATAGGAAGAAGAACTTCCACCTGCCAAAGAATTTCTCTAATTCTATTCCGAGAGAATATAAGCAGAGCATGTTGAAAAATATGTGGCTAAATCCAGGAGAATGAACAAACATAGATGTAAACCAAGTCCAAATAGATTTTTTAATCAAAAATGGAGAAAATGCTGTATTCTCAATAAGTACTTGATACAAGTTTGGCGAAAAAGTATGAAGAATAATTTCAACAAGCCAAACAAACACACAAATATAAATGAGTGAATATGTAGCGCTTTTGCAATTAATCTTAAAACGCCTAATAATATTTTTTACATCAAAATTGTTCATAAAATAACATTATCTAATCGCATACACAAAGTTTAAATATTTGTAACCAATCTATATGATAAAAAAGATGCGAGTATTGAAAAAAATCACTATGATAGTGAGTACGCGAGTGAAACTCGATATAAATTGTTGACTTGGACGAGCAGGTCAGCTTGACGAAAGGAGCCATCATGGAGAACAGGTCCTCTGGCGGTTGGAAGTTCTTTGCACTGCTCTTTGGAGCACTGCTCGCAGGTATTGCAGCATTGTATGTATACAAGCAGCATAATCCTGATTATGATCCATGGGAGCAGCCATGGGAGAACAGCTCTTCACCAATCGATTTAGGTGCTGAAAAAACAGATAAGGAAGAATCTGAAGTAGCTAAGCCAGTTGAGGCTTAGATAGAATTAAAATTCTTATACTCAGATTTTTAGCTATATAAGGTGTGAAGTTCTGCACTTATAGTGCATAGTTTCACACCTTATTTTTTTTTTTATTTTGATATTTATTTTTAATTATTTTTATAAATAAAAAAGGCTGTGACCAACAAACGCTAGTCACAGCCTTTTTTATTAAAGCAATTTTTAAAATGCTTTTACATAATTATTCAGCAGTTGGAAGAGCGCCAGTGTGCCAAATGCGATCGAGGTAATCTTCGATAGAGCGATCAGAAGAGAAGTAACCAGAGTTGGCTACGTTCAAAACTGCCATGCGAGCCCACTTCATAGGATCGCGGTAAGTTTCCTCAATTTGAGCTTGAATATCCATGTAAGAGCTAAAGTCAGCCATTGCCATGAAGTAATCGTGAGTAAGCCAATCATTAACGAGTGGCTCATACGCGCTCTTGTCACCATTGGAGAATGTGCCGTCAGCAACCATGTCTACAGCAGTCTTCAATCGAGGATCAGACTCGTAGTACTTGCGGGAGTCGCCGTGATCGTAGCCTTCAGCATAGAGCTTCTCAACCTCGTCAACAGTCATACCAAAGAGGAAGAAGTTCTCAGCGCCAACGCGTTCACGAATCTCAACGTTTGCACCGTCGAGAGTACCAACAGTCAAAGCACCGTTCAAAGCGAACTTCATGTTACCAGTACCGGAAGCTTCCTTACCGGCCTGAGAAATCTGCTCATCCAAATCGGTTGCAGGAATCAAGTTCATAGCAAGTTCAATGTTGTAGTTCTCTGGGAAGAACACTGCGAGCTTGCCCTTGCATGCTGGATCGTTGTTCACAACGCGAGCAACATTGTTAATGAGCTGAATCGTAAGCTTTGCCATAGCATAGCCTGGAGCGGACTTAGCGCCGAAGAACACGGTGCGTGGAAGCATCTTGTCTACGTCGATTGTGCCATTCTTGATTCCAGCGTATGTGGAGATAACCTGGAGGATCTTCATGGACTGGCGCTTGTACTCGTGCAAACGCTTAACAATGGTGTTAAACATAGTATCTGGGTTGATTTCAAAGCCATACTTGTGCTTTGCAAAATCAACAAAGGCAAGCTTGTTCTGCTTCTTAACTTCAGCAAACTTCTTAACGAATGCTGGATCGTCAGCCAATGGCTTCAAACCTTCAAGAAGCTCCAAATCACCCTGCCATGCGTCGGTGCCCAAGCCCTCAGTAATAAGGGCAGACATGCGTGGGTTGCTCAAGCGCACGAAGCGACGAGGAGTTACGCCGTTAGTAACGTTCTTGAACTTATCTGGGTAAACGCTGGAGAAGTCCTTCAAAGTGACATCCTTCAACAACTCAGAGTGAAGCTCAGCAACACCGTTAACATAAGAACCACCGTAAGTAGCCAAGTAAGCCATGCGAACTACAGCACCTTCGCCATTTTCGTCAGCGTCGGTAGCGATACGCATGCGCTCAACCTGATCCTCAGCAACGCCTTTACCGCGAAGCTCATTGCGGAACTGCTCGCTGATACCCTGAATAATCTCAAGGTGGCGTGGCAAAAGTTCGCCAATAAGCTTTGCTGGCCAAACTTCCAAAGCTTCTGGAAGAAGCGTGTGGCAAGTGTAGTTGAAGGTCTTGGTGGTAATGCCCCAAGCGGTGTTCCAATCGTAGCCGTACTCGTCCATAAGAACGCGCATAAGCTCTGGAATACCGATAACTGGGTGAGTATCGTTCAACTGGAAGTTGATTTTGCTTGGGAAGGTGGTGAGATCCGGCTTATCCTGACCTGGATAGAATACGCGGATAGCATCATGAATAGAAGCAGCTACGAAGAAGTACTGCTGCTCAAGACGCAAAGCCTTGCCTTCTGGAGTGGAATCTTCTGGGTAAAGAATCTTAGAAATGTTTTCTGCTGCAACCTGTGGCTTAACAGCATCCAAGTACTCAGACTTGTTGAAGGTGAGCAAATCAAATTCGTCGTAAGACTTTGCAGTCCACAAGCGAAGAGTGTTTACGCGACCAGAGTTGTATCCTGGAACCATGTAATCAACTGGAACTGCGCGAACAGACCAAGCTGGTTTCCAAACGCGCTTACCGTTTTCTTCAACAACTTCGCCGCCGAAGTTAACGCGCTGATCTCGACCGTAATCGATGTGACCCCATGGCTCTTCGTTGCTAAGCCAGTAATCAGGGGTTTCTACCTGCTTACCATCTTCGTCGAAGCGCTGCTTAAAAATTCCGTAACGATACTGGATGCCGTAGCCAAATGCTGGCACGCCGATAGAGGCGAGCGAATCGATGAAGCAGGCTGCGAGACGACCCAAACCGCCGTTACCTAAACCTGGCTCATACTCAGCATCGATAACAGCTTTTGGATCGAAACCAAGCTTAGTTACAGCCTTGTTGAACTGGTCAGTAAGACCAGCGTTAAGCAAAGCGTTCTCAAGCTGCTTGCCCATCAAGAACTCTGCGCTCAAATAGCCCACAGCCTTGGTGTTGCCGTTAATCATGTCATGCTGGGTCTGCATCCAAGAGTCCATCAAGTGGCGACGGACCGCGGTAGCAGCGGCAACATACACATCAGCCGTAGTGGCCTGTTCTGGCGTGACACCTTGAGTGTACTTCAGATGTTCTTGAAGTTCTTTGGCAAATGTCGCCGCAGTTGTCTTGGCTTTCGGCGCGACGTGTTTAGTCATATTTGACTCCTTGTGCCGTGAATAATATATTTACCTAAAATGTGCGAATAGCAACCCCTGATTATGTTGGTTGTAGCCGCGCCAAATTGCACTTAACAAGACGGTACGCGGCAATGCACACGTTTTCATTGTTGATGATATCACAACCCCAAACACTTATTAAGAATTATTCACAATATGACTTTTATTAAACTTTTATCTAGCTTTGATTTAGCTTTAATAAAACGCTACTAAAAATACAGATAATAGTCATGTAATTCATGAGATAATTCAAATATGACAGTTATAAGAGAAAAAGATATAAATCGCGCTAAAGAATCATTTAAATTATGGGAAAATAAGGCGAAGGCGTATGTGAAATCTCTGCAAGATAAGGAAAATTTCACATGTATTAACAGCAAAATTCTTGAAGTTAGTAGAGATGATGAAGCAATGGCTGTTAGGTATTCTCTTTATGTCTTGGAATCAATAGCGCCTGGATTTGCTGTAGAGGTAAGAGTAGCGCCCTGGGGAGCTGTAAAAATCCTAGAAGGTCCACAATCAGATCCACACAATCTAACGCCGCCTGATGTTATAGAACTTGATCCAGATGTTTGGTTGCGGCTTTCCTGTGGAATAACAAAATGGAATTACGAGCAGCAAATTGGCAACATAAGTGCAATTGGAGAGCGAGATAACCTAAGCAATCTGCTGCCCGAACTCACAAAATCTCTTGCATGAGAATAATTTAATTCAACAATTTAATTAAACAATTACTTGTTTATTATTTTTAAATTACTTCTTATGCATAAAATTCGGCATAGGCATAGGAATATGGTGGTGGACCGTGCCAGAATTGCCGGACGATTTATCTTTATTAGCTGCAGACGCAGCTGCTTCAGCAGCCCACTTAGCGTAATCGTCTAAATCGTCATCGTTGCAAGGAACAGAATCGCACGAGTCTTGCTCTTCATTAGCGTCTTTAGAATCGCTATCATCAGCAAAATCAGACGAATCTTCTTCCTTATCAAGATAATCTTTAGATTCATCATAATTATCAGATTCAAACGGATCGAAGGATCCCTGACCAGGCTCGTGAGTATTAAGCTCCTTAGCAAGCTCGTCATAATCCGTATCGGTCGTCAGGTATTTGAGCTTACGGGCAATTTTCTGTTGCTTTGCCTTCTGTCGTCCGCGGCCCATCTGACCCCCTCTAATTTACCGAAACAATCAATTCATCACACAAGAGCGTACCACTGTGCCGCAACCGAGTATATTGTCTGAGTGGACTTTTACGATAAAAGCCATATTTTTAGGCTTAAAAATCGCAAGAAAAATCGCGTGCGTAAGGAGTTAGAAATGTCAGAAGAAGCACAAGTTACGGCTGCTGGAAATGAAATAAGTGCAAGCTTTGTAGCAGCTCAAAAACGTTCAGACGCAACGCTTGAGAAGCTAAAAGCAAATCCTAGCTCCTTTACTATGCTTACAGGAGATAGACCGACAGGAAGACTTCATTTAGGACACTACTTCGGTTCGATTCGTGAGCGTGTCGCAATGCAAAATCTTGGCGTAAACACAAACGTGATTATTGCGGACTATCAGGTGATTACAGATAGAGACACTGTTGAACACGTAGAAGATAATGTACTAAATCTTGTTCTTGATTATATGGCTGCTGGAATTGATCCTAAGAAAACAATGATTTTTACACACTCCGCTGTTCCTGCAGAAAATCAGCTTATGCTGCCATTTTTGTCTTTAGTTACAGAAGCAGAATTGCATAGAAATCCTACTGTTAAAGCAGAAATGGAGGCTTCGGGTCATGCTTTAACAGGACTTTTGCTTACGTACCCAGTGCATCAAGCTTGCGATATTTTGTTCTGCAAAGCAAATGTTGTGCCAATTGGAAAAGATAATTTGCCACACATTGAGATTACGCGCACGATTGCTCGCAGATTTAACGAGCGTTATGCAAAGAAGAATCCTGTTTTCCCAGAGCCAGCTGCGATTCTTTCGGATACGCCAGAAATCCCAGGATTAGACGGACGCAAAATGAGTAAGTCTTACGGAAACTCGATTATGCTAGGCGCAACCGCAGAAGACACAGCGAAGCTGATTAAGAAAAGCCCAACTGATTCTGAGCGCACAATTACATTCGACCCAGTGGCTCGCCCACAGGTTTCTGCTCTTTTGACTACTGCTGGATTGGTTACTGGCAGAGATCCAAAAGATATTGCGCAAGAAATTGGTGACGCAGGTGCAGGAGCACTAAAAGCGTATGTTATTGAATCTGTAAACAACTTCCTTGCTCCACACCGCGAGCGTCGTGCGGAATTGGCAAAAGATATGGACGCTGTGAGAGATATTTTGCACGATGGAAATGCAAGAGCTGCTGCGATTGCGCAAGAAACACTTGATCAAGTGCGAGAAGCAATGAACATGAAGTATTGATTAACAATGTTGATTAGCAATAATTAAATCTGATTAATTCTTGCTTGATTGCATACAAATAAAACGCCCAGTAGTCGCTGGGCGTTTTTGTTTAGGTTTATACTATTCGTTTTATCTTTTTATTTTCGATATAACTAAATGTCGTATCGCCAGCTTTTATCTGTTATAACTCGCGCAACAGCAAGTCCTAATGGCAAGCAAATAATCACCATAAAAGCGCGGAAAGTCCAATCTAAAGCAGGAAGAGTATTAAACTGTCCAAGATAAAACATTGCACGATACATATAAAGTCCAGGAACCATAATCACAATAGATGGAACAGTAAGACCAATACGCGGATAGCCCAAATATTGAGGCGCCCAACCTCTATGAACTACAGATCGCCAAGCGGAAGCCAAAAGACCAGCAAGCAAAGCGCCAGTAAATGCTGCGATTTCTGCAGCAATACCAAAATCAGCCATAGTTAAGCGCAAAGTATCGGTAATCGCGCCGATTATTCCAGCAACGAAACACATTCTTTGAGGAGAATTAAACAGAACGGAGAATCCCCACACGCCTGCAAACGCTGTAATCATTCTAAGAACAGCATTAAGCCAAGGATTTAAGCCCAGTGGAGTAAAGCCTTGGGGATTAAGTTGAACAAGGCTTGCAACCATCCAGCCAGCAAGAGTACCCATTAGAATAATCGCCATTGTGTAGCAAAGTCGCTGAATGCCAGAAGGAAAATCAATCTTAGCAATATCTAAGCCGCCTGTAATAAGAGGAAAACCTGGAATTACAAACAAAACAGAGCCAATATAAGCTGTATTATGATGCAAAGCAGCAGGATCAAAACATCCAACAAGTCGAAGAGAAGCAATGCAACTCAAAGCGCCAACAGCAACAGCAATAAACGTTACAACAAATTGGTTTAGATGATGCATAAACATGCGTCTTCTAACATAATGACCAATGCCAGCTCCAATAAAAGCACCAAGCATATCGTAAGCGCCGCCGCCGAGCAAAAATGCGAAGGACGCGCACGCCACAGCAGACGCAAGACCTGCAAACCAAGGCTTATAAAGAGGCTTACGATTTTTAATTAAATCGAGACGGTCGTGAACTTGACGAACAGTAAGCGGCGCGGAAAAGTCGCCAGCATTATTTGGATTATTGGAATTATGCGGATTGTTTTTAAGATCTAAATTCAAATTATTTTGAGAATTTTGAACATTTTTGACATTTTGAACGTGAGAAAAATGCTCAGCATACGTTCTTTCTGGTTGAAGCGCAAAAATCCCGCGAGGTTTTTCTTTGCGAATCGCCTCTTGAATTGCCATTTTTTCTTCGACTTTTGCAGCGTGCTCCTCCGACTGCTTAGCTGTTTGAACAATCGCATTCTCATTGCTGCTAGCTTGAAGAGTGTCCACCAACTCCTTAGAAACAGCTGCCTTTGAATGATATAAGGAATCATTTCCAAGTTTAACGTTAAACCAATCTGCAAAATGTTCGAGAAGCCAAATTCTCTCCGTATTTACGCCAGTAGTAGGCAGATCAACAACTTCGGTAATGCGCTCATGCTTATCTGTGCAAGTAGCCTCAATATCGGTTAAATTAACGTCTGCACGAACATTTACACCCATAGGTTCGCCAACGCGGTGCATAAGCTCGCGAACGCGGTAGCTTCCAGTTCCTGCGCCTAAACCTAAAGCGCCAACTCGAATAATAATGCTGGATTTTGCTGCAATCCCAGCTTCCGTAACTGGTTTATCCCAATCGCGCTCAACATCTTCCATATCTAGCGGAATCGCGTGCGTTTGAAAGCGCCCAGAAGGCTTTCCTACTATATGACCAGTCGAAAGTATTTGTGGAGTATTGCCTATATTACTGTTTGAATTACTATCAGCGTTATTCTCTTCTATGCTCACAATTTTTAGTATACGCAGCGCGTAGCCTATAAGAAATTTATAGAAAAAATCAGTCCTAAGGTCGGTTCACAATTATTTTGGAATCTCGCTGGGAACAAAGGCTGTGGGCTTGCAACTTTTGACCTAAATAACCGCGGAGGAGCCGCGGAAGTCAAATGACCAAGCAACCTTATGACTAGCACAAGGAGGTCTGATGACAACTCAAAATCAACAGGTTACTCCAGCAGACGCAACAATAGTTACGTCTGGACTAGGAAGAAAAGGACCTGAAGAGCGCGAACTGCCAGCATCGCTTAAGCAAGACATGGATTTATGCTTACATATTCTGCGCGATGTATTAGGCGAATTTGATGAAAAACTATTAACCGTATTCGACGAAGTGCGATTAAACGCAGTAAACGCAAGCACAGCACACTTCGCACAAATGGTTGATGCACAAGGAACAGAAGACGACGGGCTAAACAAAGCTGTAGAAAAAATCAACGGCATGGATTTGCCAGATATGCAGCTTCTTGCGCGTGCGTTTGCTACATACTTCCACTTAGCAAACCTGTGCGAAGAAAACTACAGGGTCTCCGTGCTGCACCAACGCGAATGCGAAGTAGAAGAATCTAATCCCGTAGACCCAGTTAACGAGCTAACATGCGCATACCACAAGTTGCTCACGGAAATGAGCCCTGCGCAAGCTAAGGAACTGCTAAATAAACTTGAATTCCATCCAGTTTTCACAGCGCATCCAACCGAAGCGAGACGAAAAGCTGTAGCTGGTAAAATCCGCAGAATATCAAAGCTTCTAAGCAAACACAATAGGCTAGGAGGATCAGACAAGCGCGAAAACTACAGGCGTCTATACAACGAGATAGACGCATTGCTCCGCACCTCGCCTATTGCTCTTAAAAAACCAACACCAGTTGAAGAAGCAGACACAATACTCGATATATTCGACGCAACATTATTCAACACAATTCCGTTGGTTTATCGCAGATTTGACGATTGGCTTTTGGGCAAAAAAGCTGGATTAGTGCCACCGCGATGCCCAGCATTCTTCCACCCAGGAAGCTGGATTGGATCCGATAGAGACGGAAATCCAAACGTTACAGCAAAGGTAAGTAGGCAGGTTGCGAGCAAGTTTAGCAACCACGTTTTGAAAGCGCTGGAAGAACGCACGCGCGAAGTTGGCAAATGCCTGACTATGGAAACACGCACAACGCCTCCAAGCGTTGAGCTGCTGGAACTTTGGAACCGCCAGAGGGAAATGAGCGAGCAGCTCACTGAAAACGCGTCCGACGTATCTAACAGCGAGCCGCATAGAGCCGTTATGCTTGTGATGGCAGATCGACTACACCACACGATTAGCCGCAATACAGACTTGATGTATCATTCTTGCGAAGAGTTCATTGAAGATTTGCGAATAGTGCAACGTTCGCTTGCTGAGGCTGGAGATGCTCGAGCAGCATATGGACCATTGCAGGATTTGATCTGGCAGGCGCAAACCTTTGGATTCCACATGGTGGAAATGGAGTTCCGTCAGCATTCGCTCGTGCATTCGCGCGCTTTGGAAGATATTCGCGAACATGGTTTGCACGGGGAGCGTGGACCGCTTCAGCCAATGACTCGCGAAGTTCTAGACACATTCCGCGCGCTTGGAGCAATTCAAAAGCGAAATGGAATGCGAGCGGCTCGCCGTTACATTATTTCGTTTGCAAAGTCTGCTCAGCATGTTCGCGATGTATTTGAGCTTAATCGCCTTGCGTTTGCGCATCCACAGGATGCTCCAACAATTGACGTGATACCACTTTTTGAGCAGCTAGAAGATTTGCAGAATTCGGTTAATGTTCTTGAGGAAATCATTAAGATTCCAGAAGTTCAGGCTAGACTGAAGGCTACTGGTCGCAAGATGGAAGTTATGCTCGGCTACTCCGATTCTTCCAAAGACGCAGGTCCTACTTCTGCAACACTTGCATTACATTCTGCTCAAGAACGTATTGCACAGTGGGCTAAAGATCATGACATTGATTTGACACTATTCCACGGCAGAGGAGGAGCTGTTGGACGAGGCGGTGGTCCTGCAAACCGTGCTGTTCTTGCTCAACCAGTTGGTTCAGTAAATTGCCGATTTAAGCTTACTGAACAAGGTGAGGTTATTTTTGCTCGCTACGGAAACCCAATTCTTGCCATTCGTCACTTGGAATCAGTAGCTGCAGCAACTTTGCTTCAATCTGCTCCAAGCGTTGAGAAAACCAACACGGAAATGACTCATAAGTATGCGGATATGGCTCAAAAGCTTGATGTTGCAGCGCATAATCGTTTTATTGATTTGCTTCAAACAGATGACTTTACGCCTTGGTTCTCAACCGTTACTCCGCTTAGTGAGATTGGTTTGCTCCCAATCGGATCTCGCCCTGCAAAGCGCGGTCTTGGTGCAAAGTCTTTGGACGATTTGCGCACAATCCCGTGGGTTTTCTCTTGGGCGCAAGCTCGAATCAACTTGGCAGCGTGGTACGGCTTGGGTACAGCTTGCGAAAAGTTTGGCGACTTGGAAACTTTGCGCAGAGCTTACGAAGAATGGCCGCTGTTTAGTACTTTTATTGACAATATTGAGATGTCTTTGGCTAAAACAGACGAGCGAATTGCTCGCATGTATCTAAGCCTTGGAGATCGCGAAGATTTAAGCGATAAAGTGCTTTCGGAAATGCAGCTTACGCGCAAGTGGGTTTTGCAAATTGTTGGTGACAAGTGGCCGCTGCAACATCGTCATGTGCTTGGTCAAGCGATTCGCGTGCGCTCGCCTTACGTGGACGCGCTTTCTGTAATTCAGTCACTTGCTTTGCATAAGCTTCGCAACAAGGTGGATAAGGAAGAATTGAGCGAAAGCCAGCAAGCAGAGTTCATCTACCTGATTCTCTGCACTGTTTCCGGTGTTGCTGCAGGCTTGCAAAACACTGGATGATTTTAATAAATTACTGAATCAAGAAGGCTCTCGTATTTGCGAATTGCAATACGGGAGCTTTTTTGATAATAGGCTTATATTCTTAAACAAAATTCTTATTTACTACGAAAGATACAATATATTCTAAGTCAAAAATTTTAAACTTTAAGCAACTGAAAATATTGCCAATGCCAGTGTAGGAGATAATAATGCAAGAAGAAGTCAGCGAAGATTTTGCTAATGAAGATTCAGTTTTAGCTACATCGGTATTAAGCGCAATGCTTGCAGGGAATCGCAAATTTGCAGACGGCAATTCAGCGCATGCAGGCGTAAATTCAGAATCGCGCATGAAACTTATTGACGGTCAGCATCCTGGAGCTGTTGTGCTTTCGTGCGCAGATTCGCGAGTTGCTCCAGAATTTATATTCGACGCCGGTTTGGGCGATATTTTTTCTGTTCGCACAGCTGGAGAAGTGTTGGATGATGCCGTAATAGCTTCGCTAGAATACGCTGTAAGTGATTTGGGAGTAAAAGTGTTGGTTGTGCTTGGGCATGAGCATTGCGGCGCCGTAAAGGCTGTTTTGCCGAACGTGCAAAAGCTGGTTTCTGAATATGGCGAAGATAAAACAAGCGAAATAATTGAGTCGAGCGAGTTAATATTGCTGCGTTCTTTAGGGCCTGCTGTGCTCGCAGGTGTTGAGGAAAATTTAGATACAGATGATATTGAACGTATTCACGTGTCTAATATTTTGGCTGAAATTTGTGAAAAATCACAAATAATTCGCGAAGCTGTTTTCAAAGACGCTTTGATGCTTGTTGGAGCAAGGTATCGAATGAGTGACGGCTTGGTGGAAGTGTTGTCATGCTAAAAACAGAAACTGAAGCAAAAACAGCGAGCCAAGTAGAAAAAGCAAGTAAAGCAAGTAAAGCAAAACAAGCAAATTCTGCAAACTATCTTTTTTTGATTGCAGGAGTGCCTCTTGTAGCTCTTATTATTGCAATGTTTCCAGCGTTGCAAGCGCGCAACCCTTGGATGCCTGTAAACACTATTATTATGGGTGTTGCTGGGCTGCTTTTACAAGCTGTTCCTTTTACGCTAATTGGCGTGCTTGTTTCTGCTGCTGTAGAAACGTGGATTACGGCAGATTTTATTGAAAAACACGCTCCAAAGTCTATTGCAAACGGCTTTTTGGCTGCAATTCTTGCTGGAGTCTGTGTGCCAGTATGTGATTGTGTTGTTGTTCCAACGTTTTCTCGTCTTGTTGCGCGAAAGCTGCCATTGCCTTGTGCTGTGACATTTCTATGCGCTGTGCCTGTGGTAAATCCTGTTTCTATTTGGGCTACTTGGTACGCATTTGCGGACGTTCCAGCAGTTGCTGTGACTCGAGTGGCTTTGGGTGTTGGTGTGGCTCTTTTAGTGGGAATTAGTTTTGTGATTTTTCCTGTAAAATCACAAGTTTTAAGGGAAAAATTTTTCATAAAATCATGTGGATCAACATGTGATTCATGTGATTTTGACAATAATGATGGGCCTTTAATAAGTTTTAAAGATCATTTAAAAATTTATGCTCATCACGTCTATGCGGATTTTATGCGATTAATGCCAATAATATTGTTTGGAACAACTGTAGCTTCGATTATTCGCGTTTGGCTTGGCGCAGATCCTGCATCAAAAATAAACACAACAACAGTTTTTGTGGCGATTCCAGCAATGATGCTAATAGCATACGCAAGCTCCTTATGTTCAAGCTCCGACGCAGTAATTGCGCGCTCTTTGGCTGCTTCTCTTCCAATGAGTTCAGTAATTGTTTTTCTGCTTTTTGGGCCAATGCTAGACATAAAAAACACTCTTATGCTTATTGAAGATTTTAAAGGGAAATTTGTGATACGTCTAACAGCAACTATTGTTGTTATTTGCTTACTCGCAGCGCTTCTTGTTCACCTTGCATGGGGTGTGATGCTATGAGTAGTGTAAATGTTGTATGCAATGTTGATTGTAATAATGCAGATTGCAAGCAAACTAAGCATAAAATTACTTTTGCTCATATTGCGCAATCGTTGTGTTTGATTTGCTTTTCAGCCACACTAATGTGGAGCGCATTAAGCGGATGCTACACAATCCTTACCACTCCGCGCGCATTCGTATACCTTATTTTTGCTGCGATTTTGCTTTTTGTTTTGGGAATTTGCTCGCTTTTTGGTATTATTCCAGTTTTTGCAAAAGATTCTAAACGCATTCTTGTTTCCCTAATAATTCCAATGCTCGTGATTTTAATTCCACTTCAAATGTCAAAATCAGCATTAGATCAAGGTTTTACAAAGTCTGCAGGTTTTGACGAGTACGCCTCTGGGCGCGCAATAGCAATCGCGTCTAATCGTAAAAATAATAAAAAAACTTTAAGAGGACTAGACGTAGCTAATAAAAAAATTATTATTTCAGACGATGATTTTGGAAATTGGTATGACGAAATTGACCATAATTTAGAGAAATACCAGGGATATGAAATTGTGGTAAAAGGTTTTATAAGTCGAGAAAACACGCTTTCTAAAAATCAGGTTCGCATATCTAGACAATTTATGTCTTGCTGCATTCTAGATATGTCTCCGTTTGGGTTTGTTGCAGATTTTTCTAAAAACTTACGATTTAAAAATCACCAATGGGTGATTGTAAAAGCTAATATCTCACTTGGGAATATTGGTGTTAGTGGATATTCACACAAAGGTGTGGTTCTTAAAGTTGAATCCATTAAAGAGATAAGTAAAGCTCCATCCGGTTATTTTTATAGAACCTGATTGTGTATATTATTCCGATATTAAGCACAAAGCTTTTTATATATGTTAAATTCAACTAAGATAGCAAGTATGTCGTTGGGTTTTAACATTGCACTCATTGTTGTGTTCCTTTTGTTTGGTTCCATATTTGCAGCAACCGAACTTGCGCTTGTTAATTTGCGATCGTCGCAATTAGACCGCATGGAAACGCAGGATGCTCGTGGGAAAAGAGTTGCAAAAATAGCTCGAGATCCAAACACTTTTCTTTCCACTCTTCAAATCGGAGTTACGCTTTCGGGATTTCTTTCGGCGTCTTTTGGCGAATCTGCAATCGCGCCTCATATTGTGCCAATTGTAAAGTCTTGGGGAGTTCCAGATCATGTTGCTGGACCATTAACGACTATTGTTTTAACGCTTATAATATCGTATTTTTCAATAGTAATTTCTGAACTTGTGCCAAAGAGAATAGCAATGCAGCGCTCTGAGCAAATCGCTCGAGCAGTTGTTCCAGCAGTAGATATATTCTCCAAAATATGCAAGCCTTTAATATGGTTGATTGCTAAGAACACCAACGGTTTTGTGAGACTTCTTGGATTCGATCCAAACGAAAAGGAAAGTGAAGTTTCCGACGAAGAGCTACGTGTTTTAGTTAACTCGAATAAAAAGCTTAGCCAAGATGAGCGAACAATTTTAGACGATGTTTTTGATGCTTCTGAAACGATTGTTGCCGAAGTTATGCGTCCTCGTGCAGACGTTGAGTTTTTGGACGGATCTTTAAGTCTTGAAGAAGCTGCTGCAAAAATTAGAGAATTGCCATATTCTAGATATCCTGTAACAGGCAAAGATTTTGACGATGTTATTGGATTTGTGCATGTACGCGATTTGTTAGATGTTAGAGATCCTAATGCTAAAACAGTTGCAGATGTAACTCGAGAAGGAATAAGTCTTCCTGGAACGTCTAAATTGCTTCCAAGCTTGGAGCTGCTTAGAAAACGCGGAATACATCTTGCTGTTGTTATTGACGAGTATGGCGGAACGGATGGCATCGTGACTCTTGAAGACATGACCGAGGAATTGGTTGGAGATATTAGAGATGAATACGATTTGCCAGACGAGTCAGATTTGAAGCGTGATAGTAAAGCTACTGTGTTTGTAAACGGAGTGGCTACTGTTGACGGTGGAATGACTATAGAAGATTTCGCAGATGTGACTGGAATTGAGCTAGAGGATGGACCTTATGAAACTGTTGCAGGCTATTTCCTTGCTCACACTGGCTCAATGGGCAAGGTTGGAGCTATTTTGCACGATGCGGATGGCTACGATATGACAGTTACGGAGGTTGATGGGCGTAGAATAGCTACGATTGAAGTCAGAAAAACCGAAGTAAATTAAAGATTTGAATAAAATTAAACAAAAATAAACAAAAAATGGAGGATACTAATATGGCTTTAACTCATATTGTGCCAGGTCTTGACGAATCGGCTAGTGAGAAAGCAATCGATATTTTGCAGAATCGCTTAAGCCATGAGCAGGAAGCTGCTTTAGTCTTAAAGCATGCACATTGGAATGTTACGGGTCCAGACTTTATTGCAGTTCATGAAATGCTTGATCCTCAGGTTGCAGAAGTTTTAGCTCAAGCCGATGAAACAGCTGAGCGAATTGCAACGCTTGGTGGATCCCCACTTGGTCGCGCAGACGATGTTGTAGCTTCGCGCACTTGGAAGCGTTTTGCTCTTAGTGGTAGAAAGTCCACCAAAGAGTATTTGCAAGCATTAATTGAGTATTACAACGATATGATTGCAGATGATCGTAAGGCAATTTCTCAGCTTGATGATCTTGATATTGTTAGCTCTAATATTATTCAAGATCATGTTCAGCAGCTTGAAAAGTTCCAGTGGTTTATGCGCAGTCATTTAGAATAATTTTGTAGAATAATTTTGCGACACGCTTAGATTTGCTATTTGACATTTTTGTTTCATGTGCTAATCTAACTACTTGTATGTTTTCGACATACAAGTTGGGCCCGTAGCTCAGGTGGTTAGAGCGCATCCCTGATAAGGATGAGGTCGGAGGTTCAAGTCCTCCCGGGCCCACGAAATTGAGCATTTTGTTCTTTTTCTCCAATGGGGCTATGGCGCAGCTGGTAGCGCATCTGCTTTGCAAGCAGAGGGTCAGGAGTTCGAGTCTCCTTAGCTCCACAAATAGGGTTTCTAGCCGATCGCTAGAAGCCTTTTTTCATATATTCGTATTATCGTCTTCTTTCGCGTGTTTCTTGTTCTTGCGCGCATTTTGTTATATGAGAATGTTTCTCATCAAGGTGTTTTGCTAAACTGAATACCAATAAATGAATATAGATATCTTTACGCCGTGTATTGCGCATGCTTAAGTGGATGCTCAATGGGTTAACAAGGCGTGAAATCGTGTGTTAGCAGCGTCTTAAGCGGTTAGCCTGATCAGCGTAAGGAAAGTGTATGCGTAAACTTTTATCGTATTGCCGTCGTGCTCCTCAATTAGTAATAGTTTTAGTTTTGTTCCCGTTTATTGCGGCGTTTTATTCTAGAAATCTGACTTTTATACTCGATTTTTGCAAAGCTATAAGCAAGACGTTTACTTTCTTACTTTCGTTAATAAACGTTGATTTTAATGTGCAAATAAGCCTTACAATCGGGCAAAGTATAATAACATGTTTAGTTTTATACACATGTGTTAAGTCGCTTTTAAGTATGATTGATGATTTAATGCATGGCACACTTGGAATTGACTTGCTTGCGTTTGTTGCATTGCTTGCAACGCTTTGTATAGGCGAATTTTGGGCAAGTTATTTGATTGTTGTAATGGTGTTTACAGGCGAAGCAATCGAAGACTTTGCGCAAGATGCAGCGCAAAAAAATCTATCTCTTTTAGTAAACGCATCTCCGCAAACCGCGCATTTAATGACACTTCCTGGAATAGTGTGTGGTGAATCTTGTGAGCAATGTGCTCTGCTTGATCATAGTCATTTTAGAAAAGTAAGCAATGAATCTTCGATAGGGGCGTTGCAAGAACCTAAAGATTTTACTAGTTGTGAATCGTGTAAAAAATGTAACAATAACTCTAAAGAATGCCCAATATTGCAAGATGTAAAGTCTTCTAGCCAATTACAAAGATACAAAACAGTTCCAGTTGAAGATCTAAAAATCGGCAATGTAATAGTTGTTCTTCCAGGAGAAACAGTTCCTGTAGACGTTGAGCTTTTAAGCGGTTCTGCTGTTCTAGACACAAGCGCAATAAATGGCGAGTCGCTTCCGCGCGAAGTGTTTGCTGGCGCGCAAGTGTTGTCTGGATGCGTAAATGGCGGCGTTGTGTTAATTATGCGCGTAACTAAGTTATCGCAAAATTCACAATACCAAAAAATCATGAAGTTGGTGGAATCTGCAAGATCTTCTAAAGCTGCAGTAGTACGATTCGCGGATATGCTTTCTGTGCCTTTTACTGTGCTTTCATTTGTGATTGCAGGCGTCGCTTGGGCTGCATCTGGTCAGGCTTTAAGATTTGCGCAAGTTTTGGTGCTAGCTACTCCTTGCCCGCTATTAATCGCTGTTCCAGTGGCGTTTATGGCAGGAACAGGAAGACTTGCAAAACTTGGTATTGTGGTAAAAAGCCAAGATGTTTTAGAGCAGCTAAGCAGAGTAACAGATGTGTTCTTTGACAAAACGGGAACGCTTACTGTTAAACAGCCTCAAGTTGTTAGAGTGGATTTAGCGAATCATCAAGATAGCGAAAATCAGGAAAATCAAGAAAATAGTGGGTTGCAAAATAGGATACTAATGTTTGCTGGTGTCCTGGAAACATACTCACAGCACATTCTTGCAGGAGGAATTGCAAAAGCTGGATCGGATCTTTGGCAAAACACGCATCCATCTGCAGTTCCGCAACTTCCGAGTGTGCGTGAATACCCAGTTATAAGCGGTGTTAAAGAAACTGCTGGTCAAGGTATATGTGCAAGTGTGGATGGTGTAAACGTTAGAGTAGGTCGCAAAAAATACGTTTTGCAGGCGTCAGCTGGCAATTCCGAGGATGAGTCGCAAGCAACCGAAGATAAAGCCAAACGTGCAAATGTAGAAAATATATCAAAAATAGAAAGCAATTTTGAAGAGCTTTCTGCCGACGAAATGGCAACATACGTTTCTTTTGATGGCAAACTTGTTGGGCGAATTGTTCTAAAAGACGTGCCTCGAGAAAATGCAAAATCTACGATTCAAAAACTAAAGGAGCTTGGTGTTCGTTCAATAAGCATGCTTACTGGAGATGGTCTGCAAGCGGCTCAAACAATAGCAAAAAGCGTTGGAATCGAGCATGTTAAAGCGAATTTGCTTCCAGAAGACAAGCTTGAGTGCGTAAAACAGCACTATAAGAATACGGATAGTGTTAATGCAGATAATAAGTATTCGGAAGGTAGCACAAGCTTACTGAGCACGGATGCTTTCGACTTTTCTGTCGGAAAAACACAAAAATGTAGCATAACGATGATGGTTGGAGATGGCGTAAACGATGCTCCTGTTTTGGCTGCAGCAAACATTGGTGTGGCTTTGACTGATGGCACCGATACAGCGGCTTCGGAGTGCGCGCAAGTTGTGATTATGAACAACAACATTTATGCTGTAGCAAACGCTGTAAGTGTTGCAAAACACACGAAGCGTGTTATGGTTCAAGCTGTTATGTTGGGAATTGGATTAGCTGTTATAAGCATGATTGCGGCGGCTTTTGGGCTGATTCCTGCGGTTCTTGGAGCTATGATGCAAGAGATGATTGATGTTGTGTCAATTTTATGGGCGCTTACAGCGTTGAAAGGAAAGCGCGCGTAAGAGTAAATGTGCATATGTGCATAAGTCACAAGTTACAAGCACGCATAAGCAAAATGTATATAAGTGACAATATTCACTTTGGTCTTTTCTTGAATGAGTCAAGGCGCTAGTCTAAGTAGTGGAGCATTTAAGGAAGCGACTTATAAAACAGTTTACAAAAGAGTTCAAAAATGCTTAAGAATGCTTGAAATACTCAATATGGGGAAATTTTATGGAAACGAATTATAATGCGGATGCGAGCGAATTGCGAATCGCAGTTATTGGCGCGGGGCCTGCTGGAATATACTCGTCAGATATTTTTCTTCGTCAGCTTAAAAAATTGGGTGACGAAATGGGATTAGGTACGAGCGCTAGAATCGATTTATTTGAAAAACTACCAGTTCCATTCGGGCTGGTTCGATATGGAGTTGCGCCAGACCATCCGAGCATAAAATTCATTGCAGATGCTTTGGCTAAAACGCTTGATAATCCAAATATTCACTTGTATGCGAATGTTGAATTTGGCAAAGATATTACATTAGACGATTTGTTGCCTCGCTACGATGCAATTCTGTTTGCTACGGGCGCTGTAGAAGATAAGCCGCTTAATATTCCAGGCTCCTCATTGTGCGGCGTGTATGGTGCTGCAAAATTTGTGGAATGGTACGACGGGTATCCTACCAGTGAGCGCACGTGGCCGCTTGATGCAAGCGAAGTGGCGGTTATTGGTGGCGGAAACGTTGCTATGGATGTTGCGCGCGAGCTTTTGCGAGATGCAGATTATCTTAGAGAACACACGGATATTTCCGACGACGTTTACAATGGTTTGCTTAAAAACCAGGCTAAAACATTGCACTTGTTTATTCGACGAGGCGTTGCTCAAGCTAAATTCTCTGTGCAAGAATTGCGCGAGATGGAAAAGCTTTCTGGCGTGCAAATAGTTGTAAATGAAAACGATTTTGACTTGGATGACGAAACGATTGATGTTGCTGGAAAAGACAAATTGACTCGCCAAATGGTAGAGGAGCTTTTTGCTATACGCGATTTGAGCGAAGATATGGAAGATGGTGGAAACGTTGACTTTGAAGGCAATCCTGCAAATAAGCGTTACATTATTCACTTTAACGCAAATCCAGTTGAGATTCTGGGAGAAGCTGGGCGAGTGCGTGCGATTCGTGTAGAGCGTACAGTTACAAGCGCGGACGGAAAAATGACTCGTACTAGAGAGTTTGAAGAATACCCTGTTCAAGCGGTTTACCATGCGATTGGATATAAGCCTGCTAAGGTTTCTGGCGTTGCTTACGATGAGAACAAAACTCTTCTTGCGAATAAAGATGGTCGCATATTAACTGATCCAGATGGTGATGTTGTGCGTCCACGCTTGTATGCAACTGGCTGGGCGAAGCGAGGACCTGTTGGATTAATTGGTTCTACAAAGTCAGACGCTTTGCAAATCGTTGAAAATATGTTGGAAGACTTAGCAAAAAGCTCGCTCGACGAATGTGAATCCGCACTTCCTGGCAGATTGGCAATAGATAGAGAGCCTAAATCTATCGAAGAGCTTCTCGCTTCCAGAGGTGTGGATGTAATTGATTTTGATGGTTGGAAAAGAGTTGATGCCTTCGAAGTCGAATCTGGTGTGGCAGAAAATCGCGCTCGCAAAAAAGTTGTATCTAAGCAAATGCTTATAGATATAGCAAATCATCAACAATAGTTCGTTAATTTTTAGTGGTCGCTTACGTTATGCACATTTGCAAAACGTAAGCGACCACTTGTTAACAGATTATAAATCTTAAATACACTAATTAGCATTAATCTTAAACATATTAATTATAAATATACAGTTTTCATTCAGCAAAATTACAGTTCCGATTATTAGAATCGTAAACATGTTCAGCAATATAGGAATGCGATGCCGCAATTATCTGAAAACAGCAGCACTGTTCTCAGTAATCTGGTTGATTCTTGCCTTAATTTGGGCTGCCTGTGGATTGCGCTTGCCTATGCTGATTTGGTTTGTAGTTTTAGGAATAATTCTCAGTGTGTGCGCGTATTGGCTTTCTGGCAAGCTCGCAATTCGCATGGTGAATGCTATAGAAGTCAGTGAAGATGAAGAGCCAGTCTTGTATGGTATTGTTCGCGAGATTTCTGCGAGAATCGAAAGACCGATGCCGCATCTTTACGTTGCTCCAATGGATAGTCCTAATGTTTTTGCAATTGGTCGCAGTGAAAGACATGCTGTTATTTGTTGTACGCGTGGACTCTTAAACATTCTGAATGAGCGTGAGTTGCGTGGAGTTGTAAGTCATGAGCTGATTCATATTTATAATCATGATATTTTGAATTCCACTATTGCTTCAGCTATTGCGACAATTATGACTTATGTTGGCTATGTTCTTACGTATTCCAAAAAGAAGCATACTGCTGATAGTGAGTTTGCTGTTAGATCAGAATCTTCTAAAAGCCGTTGCCCAGTGTTAAAGATTGTTGGTCAAGTTTTAAATGTGATTTTTGTGCCAGTTGGAGCATTGATGATTAAGCTGGTGGTTTCTAGAAGCCGCGAATTTGACGCAGATAAAAGCGCTGGAATGCTTACGGGAGATCCTGCAGCTTTGGCTTCTGCTCTAAATAAAATTTCTTACGGTGCAAAAATACATGAGATGAGTAGAGCCGATGGATTGCAGGCAATGTCTTCGCTGATGATTGTAAATCCATTTGAAGATGATAAATCAAAATTATTGAAGATGTTTTCTCATCAGTCAGCTGTTAAAGAGCGAGTTAACTTCTTGAGACTAATGGCTAAGTCGCAAGAGGATAATGCTGAGTATTCTGGGTATGCGGAAATGTCTTATGAAAATGAAGCTGCTGCAAGACCAGATGAATTTGATAAGTCTGAATCTGTATTCAACATCCGATATGGGAGAAGATTCCCTAATGGAGTTGTAGCCGTAAGCGGAGCATGATATCCTTATATGGTTTGTTGTCTAGATTGATTAATCGAGTCATTTGAAGGTATTAATCGCCAGCAGCCGAACATGCGGACATAGTTCATCGGTAGAATGGAAGCTTCCCAAGCTTCAGAGGCGGGTTCGATTCCCGTTGTCCGCTCCATGTGGGGAGATCTGATATATCAACGTTCTTCGCCTGTTATTGCACCTTAAAAATAGTCTAAATGTGAAAATAATGTGCGAAATTCTGTAATTTTTTTTTTAATATTGACACGAAAATCTTAGTTAAATTAAAATTATATTGAATTCGCTATGGTAGAGGATTTAATTGGTCAGGAGGGTTTTATGTTAGATATGTTGTTTGCATTTGTTGCTGTTGCATCAATGTTAATAGGTTTGGTTTTGTCTGTAATGCTTTGGGTTAAAAGCAGCAAGTCAGTTAAAGAATTGTATAAAAACGCATATGCGTATGCAATTATTGATGTTGTATTAGGCGTATTGTCGTATATATCTTATGCTGCGACTATCAATTCTGTAGACATTGATGTGCGTGAGTTCTACACAAATTATTTCACGGCGCCATTGATTGTTCTTGCTGTTCTTGTTGTAAGTATTGCTGCTATAGCTATTTTTAAGAGTAAAAAAATAGCTATGTAAAATAACTAGATTAAACAGTTTATCAAATAATAATAGCCTCCTGAGTTTAATTAAAATTCAGAAGGCTATGTTTGTTATATGTTGTGTTTGGTTTGATTGTGATTTGTTGATTTCAGTCTGAAGTGTGTGTGATATTAGACAAAAGATGCATAAATCGTATTTTTTGTACATTGGATGTATAAAAAATTGTACATTGAATGTACAAAAAATACGTTTTTTGTGTATACAAGTTCTTATAAGCACGCTGTGGGAATGTGATGCGTTTGAGTGAATATTGCATAAGTTTTATATTGAAGAAAGTTTTAGTCTGGTCTTATCTGGATGCTGGAATACTAGACAATAGTTCAGCTCGCCTGAGTCTTCTCGGTGTGGGATGATTTTCCTTCTCCACTAGGATGTTCTTGTGCCAGATAAAATCTTTGTGAAATAACCCAGAATAGTTGGATTAATCAATATAAAAAGCGCTGACTTATTTATGCGTTAATACACATTTTGTAAGTCAGCGCTTAGTTTATTGTTAGTAAATTACACGCACCAGTTGCCTATTGCTAATTACAAATCACTAATTAACAATTAGCAATAAATTAGAACGTGCGAATATTGTAGAAATTATTAAGCTCTTCCATCCAACGCCCAGTACCAGATATATCTCCTCTAGTTCCTACGGTAAACCCTGGGAAATTGTTCATTCGTGGTTCAAAGTAGCTTCGAGAGCCATGCCCTTCTGTAGAATTGCCAACACTTATAGCTCCTGCAAAATTGCCGACAGAACGAATAACTCTGTCGTTGTCTACTTTGTAATGAACAGCATAACCTTCGCGAGTCAGACGATTCCCTGCGTTTGCTGCAGTGCGAAGCCAACGGTTGAAGATATTTCCCCAAATTTGAGGAGCATTGAAAGTGTAGATTTTCTTAAGCCAAGAATATCCTTTACCGTCTGCACGAATCAAAGCTCGTTGAGCCAAATAGCCTCCAAGAGAATGACCAGTAATATATAGATTATTTACAGTGTGTTCTCTGCCATAACGCTCAATAAGTTGTTCAACATCGTAAGCCTGATCTGGATTGCGACCTACAGCTATTGCAAGATCATCGTCATAATCATTAAATTGAGAAGTTCCACGAATTGCAAGAACTTGAACAGTTCCTTGCTCTAAGAACGGATAAGGACTTACATTTTCAAACAAGACAGCGTCAAAACCACCCCTATTGTGGTAGGTTTCTTTAACTTTCCAGAACGGGGCTATCTCATTGTGCATAAGATGATATTCATTGCGGTTCTTATAAATGTCATGAAGTGGTTTAGTGTAATCAAGAACCTTGTTTATATAACTATCATCGCGATAAGAAAGTTCAGAAAATAGCGTCATATCTCGTGGGCTTATATCCCATCTGCGAGGATTGCTGTCTTGATTATCTGGAATACCATCGCCATCGGTGTCATTCATCATAGGGTGAGAATTGTACCCATAATAAGTTTTACCGTTTTTAGTATAAGTGTAAATTTCTTGTCTATTAGTTAAGCCGTCGCCATCTAAATCAGCATTTGGGTCTAAAGGCTTTTTATGATACAAAGCCATGTCTAAAGCTCCGGGAAGCTCCAGCTTTATATCTCCATTTGAAATCTGTTTAGCTGTTTTCTCTGTAAGAGGAGTGTGTCTTTCTGTAAGCTGCTCGTTTTGAGTATATGCCATCGCTGGTGTAGTGATGCTTAACATGCTTAGCATAAGACACAGGCTTGCAGATAAGCCTATTAGTTTGAAGCTTTTCTTCATGATTCCTCCTACTTTTGTCATTTATTTTGGGAATTAACCCGAATTAACTCGTTTTGTGAATTAATCCTTTGTTTTTTACTATCTTGTTAGCGCGTTTTACGCTTAAAAGCTACAAATAGCAAGTTATGTAAACTGCACCTTCGCTTAATTACAATTACAGTAATGCTTAATTTTCTTCAATAACTCTCTGCAATCAACTTTGACGATATGAGTTCGATTAAGAAAATCCTAGATGCTGCTAAGTGTTCTTATATGCTCAAATCCGCGCTTGATGTGCACAAATCTACGCTTGTATTGGTGTAGCTTATATGACCATGCTACAGCATTAATCAATTAAATACATCATTAATTAGCATAAAATAAGTGAAAATTGTTGCGTTAATGTTGTTATGACTTTATTACATTAAGCTGCTTTAGTTTGAAAACAATTTAGTCGCAAGTACAAAGATTTATCAGACGTCTGACGAATTGTAGTGATATTGGTGTAATCTACGAATCAAAAGACGAGTCAAAAGACGAGTCAAAATACAAGTCGAAAGATAAGTCAAAAGATAAATCAGCGACGATTTCAAGGAGGATATCATGCTGAAAGCTAAATTTGTTGTAGGCGCATACGCATCGTTACCAAAAACTCGCGAAGATCAAGAAAAATACTACGATTTGTTAGGTAAACAAAGCTGGATTGCTGGAACAGAGATTCCGTACCCAGGAGATTTGGCAGATTCACAAAATCGCACGTGGCTAGCGTCGGCAATACCAGCGCATTGGCATGCTAACACTATAACCGCAATACCTGGGACAATGAGGCACATAAACTTTGACCCAGATTCAGAATTTGGACTAGCAAGCCCAAGCGAAGAGGGTAGACATCGTGCGCTCGCATTCTTTAAGGATATTCGCGAAGCCATAGCTGATGTTGCAGATAAACGAGATAGTTGTGATATATCGCACGTGGAAATACACACAGCGCCAACTCGAATAGCACAAGCAGACGCAATGAAAAAGTCGTTGGAAGAACTAGCACAACTAGATTGGTGTGGAGCAAAACTGGTTATAGAACACTGCGATCGATATATCGAAGGACAGAATCCGGAAAAAGGATTCCTACCTCTAGAAGAAGAGATTCAAATTGCTAAAGATGCTGGGGTTGGAATCACAATAAACTGGGGAAGAAGCGTTGTAGAAGAGCGAAATGCTCAAGCTGCTATAGAACATGTGCGCGAAGCAAGGCAAGCAGGAGTATTGCAGGGATTAATGTTTTCGGGAGCTGGACCAGAAGCAACGCAATACGGATATGAGTGGATTGATGGTCATTTGCCAATGAACCCAGATGAGCCAACGTCATTAATGACGTCTAAAGAAATTCAAGAAACTACTCGCGAGGCACTAAAAGACGATTATGCAATCGACTATTTGGGTGCAAAAGTGTGCGTTCCGCAAGACGCGAGCGTTGAAGAGCGCTTGGGGTATTTATCGCGTATTCATGACGCTGTGAGCGCTGCGCAGGGCGAGTAAATAGGCAAAGTCGCAAACGCAAGAAAGAAAACGGAAACTACTTATGAATGAAACAAAAGATTCTCGCCCTACATATCTTGCTTTTGACATAGGCGGAACAAAAATCGCCTATGGATTGGTGACTTTGCCAGATTCTAATATTCGCCAAGAAAATGCAGATTACGTATCTCCAACAGTGCAAGAGCATGGTTCAATGCCAACAGAAGCTGCAAAAGGTGGAGAAAATATAAAGAATCGCCTAGTGGAAAAAGTGTCGCAAATCATAGAAGAAGCGCAGAAAAATGGCAAAACTATTAGCGGAATTGGAATAGCGGCTGCGGGAGTGCCAAATAGTAAAACTGGCGAAATTGTAGCTGCTACAGACATTCTGCCAGGTTGGCGAGGACAGCGAATTTATGACGCATTTAAGAGCGTAACTGACTTGCCAGTTTATATGATTGGCGATGTTGGTGGACATGGTTTAGGCGAAGCAATTTACGGCGCGGGTCGCGGAAAGTCGATTGTATTTTCTGTTGGCATAGGCACTGGAATTGGTGGGGCGATTATTATAAACGGTAAGCTGTTTACAGGAGCGCACGGAGTTGCTGGGCATGCGGGTCACGTTGTTAGTGACTTGGGAGTAGGTTTTGACTGCTCGTGCGGAGCGCGTGCGGGCCACATTGAGCCAGTGGCTTCTGGAACGGGGCTTGCCACTCTTTACAATAGCAATCTTCCAGCTGGTACTCAAGAAGCCCAAAATGGTTATGATGTTTGCGTAAGAGCAAATTCTGGTGAGGAATATGCAAAAGAAATTCTTGCTAGAAGCGGTAAGGCTTTGGGTGAGTGCGTAGCTGGAATGGCTAATCTTATAGATCCAGATGTGATTGTGCTTTCTGGGTCTGTTGTAGAAGCTGGTGATATTTGGTGGAATGCTATGCGAAGTGGATTTGAAGATTCTGCTTTGACATTGATTAAGAACACCCCAATTTTAAAGGGTCAACTTGGAGGATCTGCTCCTCTGATTGGCGCTGCTTGGGCTGTTCATTTAAGTTTGAACCATTTTTAATCATTGTAAAAAGGAGGAATCTATATGAATCCTGTAATTGAAAAAATTAAAGGTGGCTTAGTCGTTAGCTGCCAAGCTTATCCTGGAGAGCCGCTAAGACACCCAGAAACAATGGCACAAATGGCAATGGCTGCCGTAGAAGGTGGTGCTGTTGGCATTAGATGCCAAGGATTGTCGGATATTTCAGCGATTAAAGGGCAGGTAGATGTGCCTGTAATCGGAATCTGGAAAGACGGTCATGAAGGAGTTTATATTACGCCAACTTTGCGCCATGCACGCTGCTGTGCTGCTGCTGGGGCAGATATTATTGCGATTGATGCTACGGATAGACCGCGTCCAGATGGTTTGACTTACGAGCAAACTGTTCGCGCTTTGCATGACGAAGGCATAGTGGTTATGGCTGATTGCGGAAACTTTGATGACGCTAAGCGCGCGGCGGATTGTGGAACAGATATTATATCTACCACTTTGGCTGGCACTTCTCCCGGAAGGCCAAAGACTGATGGTCCTGATTTTGAGCTTTTAGGTCAGATTTTGCAAGCTTTCCCAAACTATCCGATTATTTGCGAAGGTCGTATCCACACTCCTGATCAGTTGCATAAGGTTATGCAAATGGGAGCTTGGGCTGCGGTGGTTGGAACTGCAATTACACATCCAACGTCGATTACGCGCTGGTTTGCGGCAAAGTTGTAGGCGGTGCATTGTAGGCGGATTGGTCGCCAGTAACCGTACTGGATAAAGTAAACAAATAAATAAAAGTATTGATTATATGTGTGTTGATTTTGTGCGATTTTGTGCTAATTTAATGACTTCAAAAATTAAATCAAAATTTTCACAAATTCGACACACTTATAACTTGACATCAGACATCAGACCTCTTATGTTTAAAGTAACGCGAAAATAACGCACGCGCTATAATTTAAAACGTTTTCGCATTCGAGGATGAAATGCGAAGAAAACAACTCAATGGTGAGGAGAAAATATGGCACGAATTAACTCAAAGCTAACCGCGGTAATCGCTGCAGGTGTAGCCGCATTAATGATGCTTTCTGGCTGTGGTGGAGCAAAATCCCACAAGGCAGCAAAAGCAAAGACTGCTGTTAAAGATACAATCACAGCTCAAGTCGCATACGCAAGCCGTGACTTTGCGCCATCCACTACTTCGGGCGCATTGCCAATGGCAGCAAACTGGCATGTGACAGAGCCGCTCTATGCTCTTGATTACAGCAATTTTAAAGTCTTCAATGCTCTTGCAAAAGGTGAGCCAAAGAAGATTTCCGACACCGAATATGAGGTAACAATTCGCGATGCTGCAAAGTTCTCTGATGGAACTGAAGTAACAGCAGGAGACGTAGTATCTTCCTTCAAGCGCACAACTGCAAAAGGCAGCCTCTATATATCTATGCTCGACTTTATTGATTCAGTTGAAGCAAAAGACAATCGTCATGTAATCTTCAAGCTAAAGAAAGCATTCCCACTGTTCAAGCAGCGTCTTGCTTTAATCCAGATTGTTCCAACAGCAAAGTCTGACGCAGATCTTAAGAACATGCCAATCGGCTCTGGTCCATGGAAGTATGTGTCCATTACAGATAACCAAGTAAAGTTTGAGCGCAACGATCTTTATAACGGCAAGTACAAGGCACAGACCAAGAAGATGGTTTGGAACGTAACCGTTGACGATACTGCTCGCGTAACAGCAATGCAAGGTGGAAAGACAGACGTAATGGAAATGGTTCCAGCACAAGCATTCAACACTTTGAAGGCGTCTGGTTCCGAGCTTAAGACCGCACAGGGCTTCACGCTTCCATTCGTTATGTTCAACACAAAGCAAAAGCCATTTGATGATAAGCGAGTTCGCCAAGCAGCTCTCTACGCGATTGATGTGAACAAGCTCATCACCAACCAAATGAGCGGTCAGGGCGAGCCAGCAACAAGCTTCTTGCCAAAGAACTATGCAAACTACCACAAGGCAAAGAACGTTTACACCAAGAACATTGCTAAGGCAAAGAGCTTGCTTAAGGAAGCTGGTGTAAGCGGTCCACTAAAGTTCACTCTTTACACAACAGACCACACTTGGATTACTCAGCTTGCTCCACAAATCAAGAACGATCTTGCGGAGATTGGTATGGATGTAGAAATCAAGTCCATGAAGTCTTCTGCTCTCTACCCACAGATTACCGACCGCGACGACGCAAACTACTCCATGGTTCTTGCTCCAGGCGACCCATCTGTGTTCGGCAACGATCCAGATTTGCTTATGAGCTGGTGGTACGGCGACAATGCTTGGACTCGTCAGCGCACGTTCTGGAAGAACTCCGAAGGATACGCAAAGCTCCACAAGCTTATGGATGAAGCTCTTGAAGCGTCCAAGCCAGCAGATCGCCAGAAGTATTGGAACCAGTGCTTCGATTTAATTAGCGACGAAGTTCCTCTGTACCCACTCTTCCATCGTAAGACTACGACTGCTGTAAAGAAGGGCGCATTGGCTGAGTGGAACGCAATCGGCTCCACTGGCATCAACCTTGTAAAAGCAAAGCTAACAAAGTAGGTGCAAGCTAAAAAATAACAAACTTCATTTTCCCTAACCTCTAACCGCAAAACCGGCCCGGCTGTTTACCTTTCTCGCCTTTGTGCAGATGGGCCGGTTTTGTTATGCCTTAATAACAAATTTCTTCAATGGATGTGTGGATGTCTTATGAGTAATTTTCTTAGACTTTTAGGTAGGCGATTAATCGCACTGCCATTCATGGCATTCGGTGTTACGTTCCTCGTATTCTTCCTTATGTCATTTTCAAAATATGATCCAGCAGTTGCAGCATTAGGTGAAAACTCATCGCCAGCAGCACTTGCCGCATTCCGCCATGAAATGGGTTACGATCGTCCGTGGTGGGAGCAGTTTGGATCTTACATAGTTGGACTATTCCAAGGAAACATGGGTGTTTACGGCGTAAACAAGGATTCTGTAGCTCAGAGAGTGGCAGATGCCTTCCCAATCACCTTGCAGCTAACCTTCATTGGTTTGTTGATAGCAATAATCTTTGCAGTAATCTTCGGCGTTTTTGCAGCTCTTTACCGCGACACTTGGGTTGACCAAACAGTCCGCGTGCTTTCGATTATTGCAATCGCAACTCCATCCTTCTGGCTCGGCGTTCTTTTGATTTACGTCTTGCAAATCAAGCTTGCATGGCTCCCAGGATCTGGCGATTTTGTGCCGTTCTTTGAAGATCCAGAAGCTTACATCGCTAGAATGGCAATGCCTTGCTTTGCATTAGGTCTCCCAGTAGCAGGTCAACTTACGCGAATCATACGAACCTCGATGGTAGAAGAATTGGATAAGGATTATGTGCGAACCGCAATCGGCGCAGGTATTCCAAAGAGTGTGGTGGTTGCTAGAAACGTGTTCCGCAACGCTCTGATTACACCAATCACGACTCTTGGTATGAAGATCGGTTACCTTATGGGTGGTGCAATCGTTATCGAAGTTATTTTTGCACTCCCAGGAATGGGCACTGCAATGTTCGACGGCATTAATGGCAACCAACCAATGCTTGTTCAAGGTGTTGTTTTGGTTGTTGCAATTGCATTCATCTTCATAAACATTATTGTTGATTTGCTTTACGTGTTAATCAACCCAAGAATTAGGACGGTGTGACATGCTATTCGGAAAGAATCAGGTAGTAGATGCCGCATCTAAGCCAGGCATCAAATTTAACAGATTTAAAAGCATGAGCTTAGGTTCTAAAATATCGCTTATTGTGATTGCAATACTGGCATTCTGCGCAGTATTCGCGCGATTCCTAGCTCCATGCGACCCAGTAAAGATTACGCAAAACTATCAGCCTCCAACAGGAGCGCACTGGTTTGGTACCGATAACCTTGGTAGAGACGTGTTCTCGCGCGTTATGTACGGCGCTCGCTACTCGTTGGTAATCGGCTTGTCGTCTGTGCTCTTTGCATTAGTGATGGGCGCAATAATCGGCGCAATCGCAGCTGTAAGCCGCACTTGGATATCTGAGCTTATAATGCGACTGATTGATATAGTAATGTCAATCCCAGGAATCGCATTAGCGGCTGTGTGCCTTGCAATTCTTGGACAATCCATGATTGGTATCATCATTTCCATCGGCGTGCTTTACGTTCCACAAATCGCAAGAATTGTGCGAGCAAATATAATAAGCGAATATGGAAAAGACTACGTTCGTGCAGTAATCGTTTCTGGTGCTCGCGCACCTTGGATTTTACTCAAGCACGTAACGCGTAATATTGCAGCTCCAGTTATGGTGTTCACAACGCTTTCTGTTGCAGACGCAATCGTGTTCGAAGCTTCTCTTAGCTTCATCAACGCTGGTATTCCAGAGCCAACGCCAACATGGGGCAACATTTTGTCTTCCGCTAAAGCAGGCGTTATCTTCGGATACTGGTGGCAGGCATTGTTCCCAGGCTTAGCAATCATGATTACTGTTTTGTGCCTAAACATTCTTTCTGAAGGCATTACGGACGCAATGGTTGCTGCTCCAACTGCTCCAGTAGCTAAGAGCGCTGCAGATGCGGATGCAGCTCGCAAGGAAGATAGGATTCTCACCGACCCAGTGGCAGCTTACAAGGAGCAGCACGACGCTTTGGTTGAGTCTTTGGCAAAGCTTCGCGAGGCTGAGTTAAAGCGCACGGATCGCTTGCAGCCAACGTCTACGGAGCCTCCAGTTATTGAAGTTAAAGACTTGTGCATTCAGTTCCCACGCTACGGCAGCGTAAATGTTGTAGATCACTTGAGCTTCTCTGTTCGTCCAGGCGAAACGATGGGCTTGGTTGGCGAATCTGGTTGCGGTAAGTCAATCACTTCGCTTGCGATTATGGGCTTGCTCGATCCAAAAGCTAAGATTAGCGGACAAATCCTCTTTAATGGCAAGGATCTTGTAAAGCTTAGCCCAAAGGAGCACAATGCTTTGCGCGGACACGAAATCGCAATGGTTTACCAAGACGCGTTGTCTTCCTTAAACCCATCAATGCTGATTAAAGCGCAAATGAAGCAGCTGACTTCTAGAGGTGGTACTCGTAGCGCCGAAGAGTTGCTGGAGCTTGTAGGCTTGGATCCAAAGCGCACGCTTGAATCCTACCCACACGAGCTTTCTGGTGGTCAGCGTCAACGCGTGTTGATTGCAATGGCACTTACGCGAGATCCAAAGTTGATAATCGCAGATGAGCCAACAACCGCTTTGGATGTTACTGTTCAAAAGCAAGTGATTGACCTTCTTAACGAATTGCGCGAAAAGCTTGGATTCGCAATGGTGTTTGTAAGCCACGATTTGGCTCTTGTTGCAAAGGTTGCACACTCGATTACCGTAATGTACGCAGGCCAGGTTGTTGAGCAAGGCTCCACCAAGGAAATTCTCACTGATCCGCATCACGAGTACACGCGCGGCTTGCTCGGCTCCGTAACCTCCATTGAGGCTGGCGCTCCAAGATTGCATCAGGTTCCAGGAACTGTTCCAAGCCCATCCGACTTCCCTAAGGGAGATCGATTCGCACCGCGTTCTTCTCATCCAGATCAAGGACTTGATGTGCGCCCAGTAATGAAGCGTATTCCAGGAACATGGCACTTCTATGCTGCGCCTCCCGATCCTGAAACGGATGCACCTTCCGCAATTTTGACCAACTCCGATCAAGGAGATGTGCGATGAACATGAATGTTAATGACGCAAACAAAACTCAAAGCGAAAATGGCGATGTTCCAATCATCGAGTTGCGCGACGCCGAAGTGGTGTTCACTACTCGAGCAGGATCTGGCTTATTCCACAAGAACAAGATTACAGCCGTAAACAAGGTGAATCTTAAGCTTATGCCAGGCAAGACGATTGGTATTGTTGGCGAATCTGGTTGCGGAAAGTCTACTACTGCAAACATTATGTGCGGTCTTCAGCAAGTTACAAGCGGTAAGGTTTTGTTTAAAGGTCAAGACGTTACGCATAGAACTGCAAAAGAGCGCATGGATATTGGACGCGTGGTTTCCGTTGTGTTCCAGGATCCAGCAATGGCTTTGAATGCGCGCATGAGTGTGATTGACCAGTTGATTGATCCGCTTGTTGTGCACAAGATTGGAAGCAAAGCTGAGCGCGATGCTAGAGCCAAGGAGCTAATCCGAATGGTTGGTTTGCCTCACTCTGTTCTTGGCGCTTTGCCAGGTCAGCTTTCTGGCGGCCAGCGTCAGCGCGTGGCAATCGCTCGTGCGCTTTCGCTTAACCCAGATGCAATAATCGCAGATGAGCCAACTTCCGCTTTGGATGTTTCTGTGCGTGCTCAGATTTTGAATCTTCTTTCCGACTTAAAGAAGAAGCTGAATCTTTCCATGGTGTTTATTAGCCACGATATTCAAACAATTAGATACATATCCGACGAGGTTGTTGTTATGAATCATGGAACGATTGTTGAGCGCGGCGAAACTCACCAGGTGATTAACAATCCGCAAGATGAGTACACAAAGATTTTGATGGGCGCGGCGCCTTCGCTGTTGCACCCAACGGAAGAAGAGTGCAAGTAGTGTGAGCAAGCGCTAGTTGCTAGTTGCTAGCTTAAATGCGCGGGCGGTCTGTTAAGACCTTGCAGTAAATCCATGCAGGCCGCCCATTAATTCCAAAATCTAAAGTCATAAATCATAAATCATAAAAAATCATAAAAAATACGAAAGAAGTTTAATCATGGCAGAAAAATTCCACGGCGTTATTCCACCAGTAGTTACGCCATTAACGGCAGACGGCGAAGTAGACGTTGTTAGCTTTGAGCGTTCGCTTAACCGAATGATTGAGGCAGGCGTAGACGGCTTGTTTACGCTTGGATCTTCTGGCGAAGTTGCGTTTAGCACAGATAAGCGCCGTCGTGAAATCATTGAAACCGTAATGCGCATTGTTGATGGTCGCGTGCCAGTGTTGGTTGGGTGCATCGATACGGAAACAAACCGTGTTATTGAGCATGCAAAGGAAGCTAAGGAGCTTGGAGCGGCTGCAATCGTTGCAACAGCGCCATTCTACGCACTCGGCGGCATGGCAGAAGTTGAGCGCCACTTCCGTCTTATTCACGAAGCTGTTCCAGATTTGCCACTGTTCGCTTACGATATTCCAGTTTGCGTACACACAAAGCTACCAGGCGCTTTGCTTGTAAAGCTTGGTAAAGATGGCGTACTTGCAGGCGTTAAGGATTCTTCCAACGATGACGTGTCGTTCAGGTTCCTTGTAGACGACAACAATAAGGCTGGCCACCCATTGACTTTGCTTACGGGTCAAGAGGTTGTTGTTGACGGCGCATACATGGCTGGCGCGGACGGTTCTGTTCCAGGACTTGCAAACGTTGAGGCAACTGGCTACGTGCGCATGTGGAAGGCTGCTCAGGCTGGCGATTGGGCAACAGTTAAGAAGGAGCAGGATTGGCTTGCTGCTTTGATGCGAATCGTTACTGTTCCTAGCGGAGTGGCAGGCTTCGGCGCAGGAGTTGGAGCATTTAAGACCGCAATGGCGTTGCTTGGCGTGTTTGATACAAATCAGATGCCAGACCCAGTTTGCCCACTTGAGGGAGAAAACGTTGAAGCCGTGGCTCGCGTTCTTAAGGAAGTTGGCTTGACTTTGGCAAAGACCCCAGAAGAAGTAAGCGCTTCTACTAAGTGAGTATTTTTATCAGATAATTTAAGCAAATAATTTAAGCAAATAATTTAAACAAAATCGTTTATTCATGGTGCATAGTAAATAAATGGTATTGCGGCGTACGCTTAAACGTATGCCGCAATGCTAATATTTGCTTGGAGTATTTGCAGAATCAAAAATCACCAAAGCTTTAAAGGAGAAGCTAAAGATGGCTGAAGTTATTATTGTAAAAGATCAGGATGAGGCAGGCGAGCTATACGCCGAATCTGTTGTAGATTTGATTAGTCGCAAGCCAGATGCAGTACTAGGGTTGGCAACAGGATCAAGCCCATTAAAAGCCTACGAGCATCTTGCAAAGCTTGTAAAAGACAAGAATGTTGACGTGAGCCGCGTACGTGGATTTGCGCTTGACGAATACATTGGATTGCCATTAGAGCACGAACAATCTTACCACAGCACAATCCGCAGAACTGTAACAGATCTAATAGGCCTAAACCCAGATTTAGTTCATGTTCCAGGAGATGTTCTTAATGGAGCGCCATTAAGCGAAGGTGATAAGATTGCGCACGCTGGAGCAGACTACGATGCTGCTATTGCTGCCGCTGGTGGGATTGACGTGCAAATCTTGGGAATTGGCTCCGACGGTCACGTTGGATTCAACGAGCCAGGATCTTCTCTTGCATCTGGTACTCGCGTTAAAACACTAACCGAGCAGACTCGCGTAGACAACCGCAGATTCTTTGACGGTGATATTAACCAAGTTCCAACTCACTGCATAACACAAGGAATTGGAACGATTTTGCGCGCTCGCCATCTCGTGCTTCTTGCGTTTGGTGAAAATAAGGCAGATGCGGTAGCTGCAACAGTAGAAGGTGGAGTAAGCTCGCTATGCCCGGCTTCTGCGCTTCAAATGCATCCTCATGCAACAGTGATTATAGATGAGGCTGCTGCAAGCAAACTTAAGCTTGCTGACTACTATCGTTGGGTGTATGCAAATAAGCCATCTTGGCAGGGGATCTGATACACAAGTCTGAAATTTAAGATAATAAATTTAAGATAATAAGATATCAAATAAGCACAAGCATAGGTGAATGAAATGTCAAAAGATGTGTATTTAGATGCCGTAAAGAAGATTGATGATTCACTAAAATCAAACGAAGAGCGCAATTTTGTAGTGCGCAACGTGAACGTTGTAGACGCTCGAGGAATTGTACCCAATTCGTGGATTTTGGTTAGTGACGGCGTAATTCTAGAGACTGGCATTTTAGACGAAGACCTTGCTTTAGCTATTAGCACTCGCGGCTTAAGCGCATCTGATTTAAGTGTTGTGGATGGGTGTGGCTGTTTTGCTACGCCAGGGTATATTGATCTGCACGCTCATGGAGCCTGGGAGCATTCGTTTGACGATGGTGCCGAAGGTATTGCTATAGCGCGCGCGTATCACATGCTTCATGGAACAACTAGGCAAGTTCTTAGCTTGATTACAAACCCTCTTGACGTAATGCAAGAGAATTTGCGTACTGTTAAGCGTGTTATGCAAACGCGTCCAGATGTGCTTGGGTCGCATTTAGAGGGTCCGTTCTTGGCGTTGTCTAGAAAAGGCGCGCACGACCCTAATTGCCTAGTGGACCCTACTCCAGAGCGCGTTGAGGCGTTGCTTGAGGCGGCAGATGGAACTTTGCGCCAAATTACTTTGGCTCCAGAGCGAGAACACGGCATGGAAGCGATTAAGCGTTTTGTAGAAGCTGGCGTGATCCCAGCAGTGGGGCATTGTGATGCAGATTATAAAACCGCGCGCGCGGCTTTTAATGCTGGCTCTACGCTTATGACTCACATGTTTAACGCCATGAACGGCATTCATCACCGTAAGCCAGGTCCAATCCCTGCAGCCTTGGAGGATTCACGCGTAACTATTGAGCTTATTAACGATGGTTTCCACGTTGAAAACCCAGTTTTGAGAATGGCTTTTGATGCTGCTCCTAATCGCATTGCGTTTGTAACAGATGCTATGGCGGCAACAGGTTGTGCGGATGGCGCTTATAAGCTTGGCGCTCTAGACGTTACGGTTACGGGCGGCCATGCAAGGCTTGTTTATAATGGTGCTATTGCGGGATCTACCCTGATCTTGGAAGTGGCAGTTGAGCGCGCTGTTAAGGAACTTGGCATTGGTTTGCCGGCAGCTATTGCGGCTGCAACTCTTATTCCTGCCCGCGCACTTGGAGTAGATAAGCCGAATGCTATAACTAGCGCTCCTTTGGGCTTAGTTGAAAAGGGGTACGCAGCCGATTTGCTTTTGCTTAATCCAGGAACTTTGGCAGTTGAGCACGTTTGGTGCGACGGTCATAAAATTTCGTAACGTAAAGCGTATCGTTGCGATTAATCGTGATGCTTTAGTACTCAGGCATCACCATTGAAGATGAAAGAACCGCTCTCGTTTAGTTAGGGAGCGGTTCTTTCATCTTATGCATACCAAGTGCGGTAGAGATTCGAGATTTTTCGCAGCGGATGAAGCGAACCTCAGCATCTTTGATGGTGATTCGCTGAAGTAGCAAGAAAAATCGAGAATCTCGGTGATAAACGCTACGCAATTGTTTTAGTACGTAAGAGGGCTGGGTGATTCTTGGTCGAACAGTATAAGAGCGGCAGCCGATACAAAATAATCCAATGATCAACCACTGCAAACAAACTTCAACACAAAAAACAAAATCAAAGACAAAACGGAACAACCGCAACAACAGACTACGCGTAAGAGGCAGAGCGTTGTGAGACAAGAAACACCCAGCCCTCAGCAACTCTAAATAGGAAAATCGCGCAAGACCAAGCTAAGTCACAGTGCTCATACAAGTCGATTTGTAAGAGAATGTACGTGCTTTAGTTCTTTTGCAGTCTATTAAGCAAAATAGACTGAATTGGCTCGTAATGGTCGTTTACAGCCTGTCTATATCCATCTGCGTCTCCCGCAATAGCCGTTTTTAGCATAAGCTCGTGCGCTCTAGCGGTTTTTTCAAGCTCGTCCGAAACTTCCAACCCCAATTGTGGCAAAACCGCCATATGCACAAGCCACAAGCATCGCACGAATTGCTCTGCAATCGTATTGTTTACCGCGCGCAAAATACCAGTGTGGAAAGCAATGTCTTGTTCCAAGAACGTTTTTCCAGCATGTGCTTCTTTAGTCATTATTTCCGAAAGCGCCTCCAATTCTGGCTGCTGTGTTCCTTTAAGTGACTCAACCACCTTATCCGCGCATCCAAGGTCTAGGAATTTTCGCATTTCTACAACATCGCTTAAATCTTCAAAATTCTTATTTATTGAGATTAAAGAGCGGAATGCAAGTGTTTCCACCATTGGGTCAAGCGATAATGAGCCAACAAACATGCCTTTCCCTTGCTTAACTTCCACAATATTAAGCGCTTCCAGCTTGCGAATCGCCTCGCGCACAGATGACCTTGATGCACCAATCAAGTTGCAAAGCATTGGTTCTGTTGGCAGCATATCTTTTGGCTGCAAGCGTTCTCTTAAGATAAGCGACCTGATTGCATCCATTGTTTCATCGCAGCGTTTTCTGGCTGTGATTGGAGCGGAGTTTGAGTTTGAGCTTGCCTGTAAGAAAGATAAACGATCTAGTGTTGTCATCTCGTCGTCTTCATGGCTGCTAAATGTCTCTTCCATGTTGGCTCCTTTCAGTTCGCGTAAGGCTTCCTTCTTCTAAATCTTTCATTTTTTCACTTGTGTTTATTTTATTTTTTATACAATCTAAGTCTGTATTGTTTAAACTTTTTGCATTGCTTTTAAAATCTATTTGTAAATTATCCTGCTTCCAAAGATTGGAATCTATTGCCGTTATATAAATTCCAGTAGTCTCTCTTTCCCACAGTAGTTGCAAAGTTCGTTTATTGCTAGAGCTAAGGCATTGATAAACGTGGTGGAATGGGTTTATGCACACGTTTTTTGCCCATGTTTTTCCGCCGTCGTAGCTAAATCTCACAACTCCGCGACCGCGATAAGGCATCATTTGGCTTGCGTTTGCAAACGCTATACAGTCTGCGTTTTCTGCATTTTCGCTGTTAAAACAGGTTGCGCTCGGCTGGCTGAATATCTCTGGCAAACTTGTGTCAAAAATTAGCTCGCTCCAAGTTTCTCCGCAATCATGACTAATGGCTTTGCCTACACATCCCGAGCGATTTTGATTTCGGAAGAAAGCCAGAATATCGCCATTTTTGCGTTCAACAAACACAGTTTCGGAGCTTGTGGCATCGTCGTCTTGCATTGTTATAGGATCTACGATTTTTCCGTTGATTAATCGCCCTTCGTTAATCATTTTGCCTCGGCTCCATGTTTTGCCGTCGTCGTCCGAAATAAGCGCTCCCGAAGAATAGTGCGATTTGCTTTTGCCGCTGCAATAGAATGGCACAAGTATTCTGCCGTAATGTTTCTCGCTTTGTCTAATAACTATTCCGTTCCCTGGGCATACTCCAGCGAAGCTCATCCATGGCTCCTTAACCATGTGATCGATTAGACGTGTCGCGCTCCACGTTTTGCCGTCGTCGTCCGAGTAGATTTGAGCTATATAACACGTTTTTTCGGCAAATAATGGCTGACTTTCGCTTGCAATTTCTTGCGATTTCCATATGTTCCACGTGGAACTGTCGCAAGTTTGTTTACTGTGCGAGTTATTGCGTAAGTCATTGTGCGAATCGCAATTTTTTATACTTCCGTCTGGGAAAACTAGCCACTTTGTTGCGCATTCTTTTTCGCTAGAATCGCATGGCAATTTTACGGCCGCGCTTCCATCCATTGCCGCCGCGTAGTTGCCACCTAAGCGGTCTATAAGCTTGATTCTTCCGCACGCGTCTACGCCTACAGCGGTTTTGCAATTTGTTAGCCCAATTCCGCTAGGATTAAGGTCTATTAATACGTTAATTCTTTCGCTTTTTCCCGCTGGATCTAAAATGGGGCAGGAGTCGATTGCGCTCGCGCCCAGTTTTCCAAGGTTTTTGCCAGGCATGTTGATTACGGTTTGCAAAGGCTTCCACGTTTTTCCGCCATCTGTGGATCTGCGAATCACAAAGTTTATGTGGTTTGGAGCGTCGTTTGAAACGCTTGTTCGCTGGTCTGCTCCTGAGATTAGCGTTCCCATGCGCGTTTTTACAAGAGACGGTATTCTGTAGCTGCGAGAGCTCGCATATCCCGTATCGAATAATGCGGTTGTTACAAGCGGCTTTACTCTTGATATTCTTTGGATTTGTCCTTCGGTTAGTGCGCTAAAGTAGATTCCGCCTGTTCTAGCTTCGCCCATTAATCGCACTCCGCGCAAGTCTTCGCCTATACTCACTGCGTTTAATTCTGGTATGTTTGCAAACCAGAATTGTCCTATGTTGTGCGACTGGCTGTATCCGTCTACGTAAATGTCGGTTGCTCCGCGATTTGCGCGAATAATCAAGTCGTGCCATTCGCCGTCGTCAACGCTTGCGGCTGCTTCGATTACGCTTTTTACGCACGTTTCGCTGTCGATTAGCGTGATTTTTATGCCTTCTGGTCCTGCGTACACGCTTATTTTTCCGCTAGATTCTAGATTAGTTTTTGTTCCAACAGTTCCAGCAGCAAAAAGCACTCCATGTTGGCCAGGTCCGCGCAATCTAAATTGAATGTGCAAAGTTCCGCTTGAGTTGCAAGATACGCGTTTTATGTCTCTTGCACAAATCGTAGGTCCTGCAAACCATATGTCTGGCTGTGCTTGAGTGGCCGAATTTGCGATTTCTTCTGGATTTGGCAAGTGACTTGAGTAGTAAAAGTCGTAGATTTGCGAAGATTCTGCCTGCGCTGCACACACTTCGGCCGCTTTTCCGCTCACTCTTTGCGGCCCAAGATTCGTTGCGCTCGCAAAGCATTGGTATCCGTCTAAATAGAATCGGCTTCCAAAACTTCCGTACGTTATTGCAAAATCGTGTTCGCGCCCGTCGCATGCGCCTA
Source organism: Gardnerella sp. DNF00038 (assembly GCF_049262855.1). Taxonomy (NCBI): domain Bacteria; kingdom Bacillati; phylum Actinomycetota; class Actinomycetes; order Bifidobacteriales; family Bifidobacteriaceae; genus Gardnerella; species Gardnerella sp. DNF00038. The sequence continues at coordinate 64,598 of NZ_CP058407.1, forward strand.
GCGCATCTTCCATTTGTAGTGCAATTTCTTTCGCACCGTTTGCGTCGGCGCTATCTTCTAAAAGATTTTGTGCACTAAGCAGGGGAGCGTCTTCTTTAATACTTATTTTTATTATTGGAGTTGTGTGCTCTTGTTGTGCAGAAGCTTCCGACTTTTGCGCGGGCTTAATATCTAATAAATCACAATCCGAATTTGCTACAAATTTAAACCCTATTATTCCTTCGTTCTGATTTATTTCCTCGTTTTTATCTTTGCGATTGATTCCCGATTCGTTTTCGCTATATTTTTTGATTTCACTAGATGGTGTAATTTTTATTGTGGCATGGTTGAATCGCGTGTGCTCCGAACCTTTGATATCCGCGATATCTTCAATAAGGCTCGTCGTCTTCGTTGAACGACGTTCCATTTTAGTCCTCCATGACCAGAAAAATTAAAACCACTATGTTTTAACACGTCTGACGTCTTACGACATCTACTTATTTAGTCTATCACATATTTTTAAGCAAACGCGCAACTGTTGTAAGATGATGCTACAAAATAAAAAAGAACGTCGAAAAATCAACGTTCTTAAAGAGTGCGAACGGCGGGACTTGAACCCGCACGAGTATACACTCACTGCCACCTGAAGACAGCGCGTCTACCATTCCGCCACGTTCGCATACAGACCACAAAGCTACCATATTTGCAGCCGTTTAGCAAATATACACCTAGTGTGTTGCGTGACGACCTGCCTTCGAGCTTAGAGCGTAGCGCGAGAAGGCAATTCGGAGCGCTGAGCTTGCTCAAAGTTGAAAGCACAGTGTGCTTTCAACGCAAGCGAAGGCGTGAGCGCGCTTAGACCGCGCGAACGCAGAAACACCCAGCCCTCTCGCAACGTTAAGTAGGAAATTGCACAACAACAAGTAAGGATCGCGCAACACCAAGCAAATTATCCACGCGAGCCATTCTCATAATAATGGGCTAACGATTCATCTCTGAACTCTTCAAAATATCCGCCGTCAATCGACGCACGAATGTCGTCTAGAAGCTTAACAAAGAATCGCTCGTTGTGAATCGTAGCAAGCGTGTATCCGTTCATCTCTTTAGCGCGCAGCAAATGGCTAACATACATGCGCGAATAATGCGTGCAAGTGTAGCAATCGCATCCAGCTTCAAGCGGTCCCTGATCGTGCTTAAATTCGGCGCGCTTTACGTTGTATCGTCCGTGGCGAGTAAAAATCGCGCCGTTTCGGCCGCATCGCGCAGGGGCAACGCAATCAAACGTATCTCCGCCGTTTTCTACGCAAGCAAAAATGTCGTCAACTGCAGCAATTCCAAGCACGTGGCGAGGGCGATTTTCTGGCATAGCATCGCAGATCCAAGCGCAAGTGTCTCCAATAATGCGCTTTTCAATTGCTCCACCAATTCCGACGCCATCAAAGTCGAGCGAAGCAATCTGCTCTGCCGCGTGCCTACGCAAATCCTCGTAATTCGCTCCCTGAACAACGCCATACAACGCCTGATACGGCTTTCCTAATCGCGCCTCGGTTAATCGCTTGTGTTCGGCAACACAACGCTTAGCCCAGCGGAAAGTGCGCTCAACGGACTCTTCTTGATATCGACGAGTATTCATCAAAGTTGTAAGCTCATCGAAAGCAAACATAATATCCGCGCCAAGCTTGTGTTGAATACCCATCGAGATTTCTGCGCTAAATCGGTGAATTGAGCCGTTTAGAGGGGACTTAAAAGTAACGCCATCCTCGTCAACGAATGCCATACGCTCTTTACCTTCTGCAATAACATCGTCGGACTTCATGCCTGTAACGTCCATTGCAAGAGTTTTCTTAAAACCAGCGCCAAGCGAAAGCACTTGGAATCCGCCAGAATCCGTAAAAGTTGGACCATCCCAGTTCATAAACTTTGCAAGACCGCCAGCTTCGTCTAAAATGTCTTCACCAGGGCGCTCATATAAGTGGAATGCGTTAGAAAGCATGCATTGGCCGCCCAAGTCTTTTATTGACTCTGGCAGCACGGCCTTCATTGCGGCTTGAGTTGCAACAGGCACAAAAGCAGGCGTATGAATATCCCCGTGAGGCGTGCGAATCACGCCTGTACGCCCGTATCTAGCTCCATCTTTTCCTTTACCGCTTGCCGTATTTTCCAAACGTGTTTTTGTTGTAAACGAGAATTCTCTGCGATCTCCTGGTTTACCAGGCTCTGCTCCGCGTGGGTGTTCAATAAGATTAGTCATACCTTTTACTCTATTAGAAGGTATGACGATATGCTCATAAGTTGCGGCATTGTGCGCGGAAAAGTCGCCAGCAACCGTTCGTTAAATTTTACGTGTTTATGTATTTTCTATAAAAACCGCTAGCTAATTTTACGGTATTCATACGGTAACTATATGGTATTTATACGGCATTATATGGCTAAATATTCAGGTAATTTTAAGAGCAAAACGTTTAACTCATATTGTAAGAAAATTAAATCTTAGATTTTAACTTACGCTTTATTTGCGTGTAGAAAGATTAAAGCGCGTAAAAATCTCATATTAACTTGTATGAATGCGTGTAATCAGATTAGAGTATGTTGTGTTAAAAGATTTAAGGAGGATTAATGGCTGACGATATTTATGATTCTAAGGCCTATGATTCTAGTGAAGTGCAATCTGAGCAGTCTTCACAAGGACAGTCACAGACGGAGGAGACTAAGCAGACTGGTCAGGGTGAACCTCAGATTTATCGTCCTGCTCCGGAATATGGTGCATATGGTCCTGTTAATACTGGCGACGGAAGTGATGAAAATAATTCTGCAAACTCTTCGGTTGCTGGCGACTCTACTGCTAATGATGGTGAAGAATCGTCAAGAAACACAGTTAACGGAGATTATGCGCGTTCGGATGACAATTTGGATAATCCATTCTTGCCTTATGGTGATCCCTATAGCGGCAATATTAAAAATTCTAGATTTGGGAATCCTTATGATTTGAGTGATGATGCTGCTGATGGCGATGCTGGCGATAATCAGGATGATGCAGTTCATGGCGAAGTACAGGTCGTAAATCAGGGTTCAAATCAGAATCCAAATCAGGGTCCACATGTAGTGTACAAAAAGCGTGGCGCTAGAAAAGAGTCCAGAGAAAACTCAAATATAACAGTGGCGATTGTGTCGTCAATTATTTCTGCAGTGGTATGCGTTGTTGTAATGTCATTCGCTATTACTCAAGGACTAATTTCTATTCCAGGTTCGGGAACGCTTGCAGATGTAGGCACGCAATCATCTTCAAAAGGCACAGCAGTAGTAAAAGGTGGTCAATCTCCAGATTGGCGTTCGGTTGCTAAAAACGTTTCTGGCGGCGTTGTGTCTATTCAGGCGCGCAATGACAAGAATATGAGCAAAGGCTCTGGGGCAATAATTGACAAGCAAGGTCATGTTGTTACAAACAATCACGTTATTGCTGGAATGCAACAGTTGCAAGTAACGCTATCTAATGGCCAGATTTACAAGGCAAAGCTTGTTGGAACCGATAAAACTACCGATTTGGCTGTGCTTAAAGTAGACGGTTTACCAAGTAACGTAAAGCCAGTTGAATTTGCTGATTCTGATGCTCTTGCTGTTGGAGAACCTGTGATGGCAATTGGAAATCCTCTTGGTTACGACGATACTGCTACAACAGGCATTGTTTCCGCGCTTAATCGCCCAGTTTCCGTTATGGATGATCAGAGTCGTTCGGAAATCGTAACAAATGCTGTGCAAATTGACGCTGCAATCAATCCTGGTAATTCTGGCGGACCAACTTTTGATGCTGCTGGAAAAGTAATCGGTATTAATTCTTCTATTGCCGCAACTTCTGCTAGAGGTGGCACAGCAGGGTCTATTGGAATTGGATTTGCTATTCCATCCAATCTTGTTAAGCGCGTAGTAAACGAGATTATTAAGAATGGTTCTGTAAAACACGTTGCTCTTGGAATTATGGTTAAAAGCGTGAACGTAACGCAAAATAACATTACGCGCGGCGGCGCCCAAGTGGCGTCTGTAACTCCTGGCGCTCCTGCAGCAAAAGGCGGAATGCGTGCTGGAGATACAATCGTGGCGTTTAATGGAAAGCCTGTGACAAGCAATTATTCGCTTTTGGGATTTGTGCGCGCTACCGCTTTGGGAGATAAGGCAACAATAACAGTTGTTCGTGGTAACGGAACTGTCAATCTAACAGTCAAGTTTAACCAAGAAGAAGCTGCTGTTAATGGCGCAACTCGTCAAGACCCTCGATCCTTGAGGAAGCGCGGAAGTAAAAAGCCTGATTCTTCCGATAAGAAGAGCCAGAACAACAATGGAGGCGATTCTTCAGATGGAGATGATGATCCTTTGGATCAGCTCCCTCGAGGCGGAGACGACGATTCTGACGATGGTGGCATTTTTGACCCATTCGGTTTCTGGTAAACTGATAGCATGACTTACAAAGATTTTTGCCAACTTGCATCGGAGCGGTTTTCTGCACGTGACTTTTTAAACAAGCCGATTGAGCAAAACGTTTTAGAGTCAATATTGCACACTGCTTCTCTTGCGCCAAGCTGGAGCAACACAAGAGCTTATGCGCTTGCGATTGCGCAAGGTGGCAAAAAAGATCGCATTGTGAAAGCTTATTTAGATAAGTGCAATGCAATGCTTAAAGCCAAAGATAAGAGTTTGAGCGAATCTGAGCGCGCTCAGTTTGCTCAAGAGTCAGCGCCTAATGGCGACGTTCCTGTTGCAAAGCCGTACCCCGACGATTTAAAGCAGCGAAGCGCTAAACTCGGTCTAGCGTTATATTCGCATTTAGGAATCGAAAGGCACGATTTTGCAGCTAGGAACGCCCATACGCGCAGAAATTTCGAAGCTTTTGGAGCACCCGTTATTGGCTTTGTTTTAGCTAGACGCGATTTTATGCCATTTGCTGCAATGGATGCAGGTCTTATGCTACAAACGCTGTTTCTTGCTGCTAAAGATTTAGGCGTTGACTCTTGTCCGCTTGGAGTTTTGGCGACCTGGCGAGATCCGCTAGACGCGGAGTTTGATGTTCCAGAAAACATGGAGCTTTTAACTGGATTTGCGCTTGGGTATGCTAGCGATTCGCACACAAACGAGTTTAGAGCCGAGCATCCAAAGATTGAGCTGCTTTAGCGATTGCGAAACAATCGTTTTTGCCTATTTTATGTGTGCTTTGCGCTCGTAAATAGTGGCAGTGCTTTCCCAAACAAGAGCCTTCCAAGACGTTTTAACGTTGGAAACAGCGTGCGCATTGTAATGCGAAATGTTGTAGTTTAAAGCCAAGAAGTAGTACCACGGCTGGCTGGATTCGCTAACAAAAAATTCTGGCTCGCCCTTTGCAGCACAATCCGTCAACTCTTGTGCTTGCTGGCTTGCAGTAGGGCTTTCATTCGTTATAAAAGTCTTGTTTTTGTAAGCGCAATCTATAAGATTTTTAGAAAAATAAGGGTTTGCGCCTATTAAAAGCCACGAATATTGGTGAGTGTCGTTTTCTTCGTGAGAAATAACTTTTCCACTTTCGTCAACCTGCTCGTCGTTATGGAGCCAAGATGCTACAAAACGCTTATTTTGCAAGTGATTACTAGATATGTATTGTGATACAGCTCTAGAAGGCGAATAGTCAAACAGAATGTCGTTTACGCAAGCAAACGCGTTCCAAATTAGGCTTGGTGCAAGGATTATTGATATTAGTAGGTTGATTTTAAAAGCTTTGTTTTCGGTAATTTTTGTTTTATTTTGATAAAGATTAGTCGGCTTTATTTTAGCTAGTGCAGATTTTGTAAAAATGGCGACTTTAATAAAAATCGCAGGAATATCTTTTGTACTAAGCGGCTCTTTGATGTGACTAATCCAAAGTATGCTTAGCAGAAACACAAAGATTAGACCTGCGTGGTGAAGTGTAAAATAGCGAACGGCTACGATTGTAAGAACAAGATAAGGGATTACAAGAACTGTAAGAAGTTTTCTGCGCTTGGCGATTCTAATTGCAAATGCCCAAATCGCAAGACTAAAAATCGTGCATATTGTGATTGGCAAAAAGTCAAAAGGCATTCTTCGCATTGAAATATCGCCATAAAAGCTTGTGAACATGCTTTCGGAAGGCATTACAAATATAAAAGCGAAGCATTTTGCGATTGTTGAATTACCATCAATCGTTGCGCGAGTGGCGAATGCGTTTTTTGCTGGCCATACAAGAGCAAGGTTTGCAGCGCCAAAAATGGCGATTAATCCCCATGATATAAGTCGCGCCAAATTTGATGCGATTGTTGCTTTAATCGCGTGAAGAATGGAGCTAAAATTAAGAGTTTTGCTAATATTCTTGCTAAAAACTCGCCAAATCCAAGCAATTGTAAAGCCTGCAGCAAATGCAATCCCGTACACGCTAAGCAAGCACATAAACATAAGACTAATCGCAAGTTTCCAAGCGCTAGAAGTCTTAGAATCCGCACTATTCCAGTAATGTGCCGCTACTAGCAAGCTTAAGCAAAGCAAAGCGTATGGTCGCGATGTAACACCGTACTGGAAGCAAGCAAAATAAGTAAACGGAATAAGAAAAGTTGCAAGGCTGCTTGCGTGTTTAAAAGGTGACTTAAAAATAAGCCACGCACCCAGTAGGCTTGCGCAAACCAGTTGAATACCCTTAATTCCAAACTCGTATGGAACGCCATTTTTAGCTGCAATCGCAAGTAAAAGATTCCAAAAAGGAGGGTGACCCTCGTAATGCGTTCTAACGCTAATAATGTCTGCAAGCGACGAGTCGCGCGCAATCAGCCAGCTTTGAGCTTCGTCAAACCAAGGTTCGTGGAAACACATTACGATTGCAATAATCGCAATGTATAAAACAAAAGCTAATAATAAAGCCAATGTGCGCGCGTTATGTGAATCTTGTAAATTGCGTGGCTTAAAAATCCGCATTACTGTTAACTCTTAATTCGCAATGCTAATTACTAATTTTGACTCAAGGCGGCAAGCCTACGAGCGTTAGCAACAGCATACAAGCTGATTCCAGCTGCAACGGATGCGTTAAGCGATTCGACAGCGCTAGAGATTGGGATTCCAGCAATAGCATCGCAAGCTTCACGCGTTAGGCGACTCATGCCCTTGCCTTCGCTTCCAAGAACTACAACAAGCGGATCGGTTTCAAAACCAGTTTCGCCAACAAGCTTGTCGCCGCCGCCATCAAGACCAATCGCGTACCATCCGCGTTCGCGCAAACCTTGAATCGCCTTGTTTAAATTCACAACGCGAGCAACAGGCAAGTGTGCTGCGGCGCCTGCAGAAACCTTCCAAGCGGCAGCTGTAACAGATGCGCTCCTGCGCTCAGGCAAGATTACACCATTTGCGCCAAAAGCTGCTGCGGAACGAATAACAGCACCAAGATTTTGCGGATCGGTAACTCCATCTAGTGCTATAAACAATGGGCGCGCGTTAATGCGAGCGGCTGCAGAATCCGCCGCCTCCATAGCGCGAGACTTCTTTTCTGCGCGATCAACAAGCTCTTGCAGCGAATAATATTGATAAGGCTGCACTTTTAATATAATGCCTTGATGGTTGGTGCTGTGAGCAATGCGATCCATTTCCAAGCGATCCGCTTCCAAAAGTCGCAAGCCTTGCATGCCAGCAAGCTTAACTATTTCGCGCGTGCGATCGTCGTGCTCAATGCGATTTGCAACATAAAGCTGCGTGCTAGGAACGCCTACGCGCAAAGCTTCAAGAGCTGCATTTCGCCCAATTACCAACTCGTCGCTATCTGTGCCCAACTTATCTACTCTTCGTCTAGCTGCCAAACGCGGATCTGCAAATGTGCGCTTAATCGCAGCCTTTTTAGCGAAATAAGCTTTATGATACACGCGGTCTTCTGCCTTAGGAGTAGGTCCCTTGCCGCGCAATGCATTACGATGTTTTCCACCCGACCCCTTGGTCGGTCCTTTTTTCATAGCCATATTCCTATTTTCACATGCCCCCGAGGCATTGACGATGCTTTGGTGCTGCATTAGCGAGGCATTAGTATTTGGCGCTTTATGTGGCATAATAGAACGGTACTTAATTATTGTTATTGCAATAATCCACAACCGCGCAATAATCAAGATTTTGAGTCAACTTTGCGTAAAAATTTTGATTATTGACTACTCCGCGGCGCTCCCAAGGGGGAAAATATGGTTGATCAAAGCGATCAATCCAAAGATCCGTCATTGCAAGACGTGCAAAATGTTGCAAATTCGCTTAATGTAAACGTTTCTACGGGTTTAAGTAGTGATGAGGCGGCTAAAAGGCTCGCGCAATTTGGCTCGAACGTTTTAGCTAGCGCTCCTAAAACACCAGCGTGGAAGAGGTTCCTCGAACAGTTTAAAGATCCGCTTGTTTACTTGCTTATAGCGGCTACTATTATTTCCGCAATCGCATGGTTTGTTGAGCGCGCACAACATGGTGGCGAAAGTGGCGGCGAAGTTCTGCCGTTTGACTCAATAGTTATAATCGTGATTCTTATAGCAAACGCAGTTTTGGGCTATATTCAAGAGTCGCGCGCGCAAGAAGCAGTTGAAGCGCTGGCAAAAATGAGCGCTCCACAAACGTCTGTTCTTAGAGATGGGCGAGTTATGCGCATAGATACGGCGGATGTTGTGCTTGGAGATATTTTGGTTCTTGGCGAAGGTGATGCTGTTTCTGCAGATGCAAGGCTTATTGCAGCCGCTTCTTTGCGCGTTGCGGAAGCAAGCCTTACGGGAGAATCTGTTGCTGTTAGCAAGCGTCCAGAAACTCTAGCTTCGCCAAAATCTTTAGCAGACCGCACAAACATGGTGTTTAATGGCACTGCCGTAACGCAAGGCACTGGTCGCGCAATAGTCACTTCTACTGGCATGAAAACTCAGGTTGGAAAAATCGCGGATATGCTTTCTAGCGCGCAAGAAGAAGCCACTCCTCTCGAGAAGGAGATGGTTCGCGTATCTAAGGTTCTTGGAATCGCAGTGTGTATTATTGCAGCCGTTGTACTTGCGTCTATGTGGGCGCTTGAAGGATTCCGCACTATTGAAGATGTTATAGATTCTTTGCTTCTTTCCGTTTCTCTTGCTGTTGCTGCTGTTCCAGAAGGCTTGGCTGCTATTTTAACGGTTGTTCTTGCGCTTGGCGTGCAGCGCATGGTAAAGCATCATGCTGTTGTTAAAAAGCTTTCGTCTGTAGAAACGCTTGGCTCCGCATCTGTTATTTGCTCTGACAAAACGGGTACTCTAACTCGAAACGAGATGACTGTTGAGCGTGTTATAACGCCTAGTGGCCAGGTGCAGCTTACAGGTAGCGGATATAAGCCAGAGGGACGAATGGTTTTGCTTGATTCTTTAGATGCTGATTTGGCGGTTCCTCCAGCTCTAGCAACAGAGGTGATTGGCGCGCTCGGATCTGGGTATTTAGCAAACGATGGCGATTTGCACCATAATGAATCGTCTGACGCATGGCAGCCAGTTGGCGACCCTACTGAGGTTTCTCTTATTGTTGCGGCGCGCAAAACCAAGGCGGACAAGCGTTACGCGCATCTTAGTCGTGTTGCGGAAGTGCCATTTACTTCTGAGCGCAAACGCATGTCTGTTGTTGTTAAAGACGATTCGGATTCTGGAAATCTTATTGTTTGTGCAAAAGGTGCTCCAGATGTTTTGCTTTCTTATTGCACGCGAATCGCAGTGGCTGGCGCTGTTCGTCCGCTTACAGATGGCGATCGCGAAGAGATTCTTGCAAATGTGGAAAAGCTCTCTGGCGAAGCGTATCGCACGCTTGCAATGGCGTATAGACCGCTTGGCGTAGATAGTTTAGCTAAAGTTGACGGCATGGTTTCTAACGCTGCCGGCCAAATCGCAGATGTTGCTGAACAAAGTGATGTTTTGGAGTCTGATTTGATTTGGAACGGCATGGTTGCGATTATTGATCCTCCTAGAATCGAAGTTCGAGATAGCGTTGCTCAAGCGCATCGTGCTGGAATCAGAACTGTTATGATTACTGGCGATCACCCGCTTACCGCTGCTCGAATCGCTCGCGACCTTGGCATTATTGGAAAAGATGAGCATGCTCTTACTGGCGATGAGCTTGACGAGTTGCTTTCTAGAGACGATGACAATATTGCTTTCGACGATGCGATTAGCAAAGTGAGCGTGTATGCGCGAGTAGCTCCAGAACACAAGCTTGCGATTGTTTCCTCGCTACAAAGGCAAGGCAATATTGTTGCTATGACTGGTGACGGCGTAAACGATGCTCCTGCCGTAAAGTCGGCAGATATTGGCGTTGCAATGGGCATTACGGGTACGGAAGTCACTAAAGAATCTGCCAAGATGATTTTGGCAGACGATAACTTCTCTACAATCGTTGCAGCAGTGCGCGAAGGTCGCGGAATTTTCGACAATATTCGTAAATTCTTGAGATATTTGCTTAGTTCCAATGTTGGCGAAGTGTTCACCGTGTTTGGTGGTGTAGTGTTTGCTGGCGCTTTGGGAATTACGCAGCCAAACTCTGTTGGCGTGACTTTACCTTTGCTTGCAACGCAGCTTTTGTGGATTAATTTGCTTACGGATGCGGCTCCTGCGCTCGCAATGGGTGTTGATCCGCAAACGGATGATGTTATGAATAGGCGTCCGCGAAGGCTTACGGATAGCGTTATCGATAAGCCAATGTGGGGAGACATTGTGTTTATTGGTGTGATTATGGCAGCTATAACGCTGATTGGCATGGACATGCATTTGGCTGGCGGATTGTTTACAGACCGCTCCACAACTGTTTTAACTCATGCAGCTCAAATGACTCACGCGCGCACAATGGGCTTCACTATTCTTGTGTTTGCTCAAATGCTTAATGCTCTTGCATCTCGCTCGCATTTGCAAAGCGTGTTTGTTGGCTTGTTCGCAAATCGTTGGCTTTGGGGTGCAATCGCAGTTTCCGTAGTGTTGCAGCTTGCTGTAATTTATATACCATTCCTTAATGGCCCGTTTGGCACAGTTCCGCTCGACTTTATGGAGTGGGTGGAGTGCCTTGGGCTTTCAATGGTTGTGCTTATTGCTTCGGAGTTAAGAAAGTGCGTTTTGCGATTTATTGCTAAGCGCAAAGCTGCATCTTCTGTTGCAATTTCTGCCTAATATTTTCGACCGCGGCACGCGCTACACTTGGCATATTAGTGTATTTAAGTGTTTGTTTTACGCGGTTTTATCGCAAGGAGATTTGACGTTATGCTGTTGTCTGATCGCGACATTCTCAAAGCTCATGACGAGGGTCATATTGATTTGACCCCATGGACCCCACAAATGGTCCAGCCTGCGTCGATTGATGTGCGGCTCGACCGATTCTTCCGGTTGTTCAATAATCACGCTTACACCTACGTGGATCCTGCAGAAAATCAGGGGGAGTTGACTGAGCAGTTTGCGGTTGCCCCTGATGAACCTTGGATTTTGCATCCTGGCGAGTTTGCGCTTGGATCCACTTGGGAGTATGTGAAGTTGGATTCCACAATTGCTGCGCGCTTAGAAGGTAAAAGCTCTCTTGGCCGTCTTGGAATTTTAACTCATTCCACAGCTGGGTTTATTGACCCAGGTTTTGAAGGCCACATTACTTTGGAGCTTTCAAATGTTAGTACTTTGCCAGTTAAATTGTGGCCAGGCATGAAGATTGGCCAGATGTGCTTCTTTAAGCTGAGTTCTCCTTGCGAAAATCCTTACGGGTCTTCTGTTAATGGATCTCACTATCAAGGTCAGCGTGGTCCAACACCATCTAGGTCTTATGAGAACTTCTATCGCGCAAATTTGGAAGATTAAATTTATAAGATTAGAGTTGAAAATCTAGATTTGAAAGTCTAAATTTGTAAGATTAGCAACTAATATCAAGAAAAATCAGGGGAAAAGTAGTAAACTTTCAGGAACTTATCAGCTAACGTACTAGCAGCACTAAGGATTATGTGTTTTCATAATATTAGTGAAAAACTTAAAAAGTAATTCACGAAAGCTTATTCATATTTTTTCCTTTAATTTAAACCCCGACTTAAACGGTCGGGGTTAAATTTTTATGTAGCGTTTACGCTTAGCGCAGTGTTCGGGTTACAAGGGTTATAAATGCCAAAGCTGTGCCGTATGCTGTAGATATGACTAATCATAACGGTGTGATCTCAGATGAGTTCGACAACGGCGAGTTTGACAATAACGACAATAATGGCGTTTTTGGCAGCGAAGACAGTGCTGCAAGCGCTTCAAATGGTCTCCATGCTGGTCGCGAATCTAGCGTTGTTCCAGGACGTTTCGGCGAAGATTTACATGTAAACGCTGCTAAGTATTCTCGCGGAGAAGCGTCGGCTTACGCTACAAGACCTCTTCTTTTGCTTCTGCACGGGTGGGGTTCCAATGAGGATGATTTGCTTGATTTGCTGCGCGTTGTTGCCCCCTATAATGATGCGATTTCTTTGCGTGCTCCGCTTCGATTAGATCAAGGCGCTTACAGCTGGTTCCATGATGCTGTTCCTCAGGGAGATGACTTAGATCGAGATATGTATGCTGCAGCTGCTGCAATTGACGAGTGGGTTGCAGCGAACGTTCCTGAAGATCGCGCTGTTGTGCCATTTGGTTTTTCGCAGGGTGCGGCGCTTGCTGTTCATATTCTCAGGCTTAACCCTGAACGTTATCGTGCAGCCGTTGCGCTTTCTGGCTTTGTAGCTCCTAATATTGCCAAGGATATTTCTCTTAATGATGATGTTCTTGCAGATCTTAATACGCCCGTTTTCTTTGGTTATGGTTTGGATGATGCTGTTATTGCTCCTTACGAGTTTTCGGCGGCTGCAGCCTGGCTTGAGGAACATACGTGGTTGGAAGAGAAGCGTTACCGAGGGCTTGACCATGCAGTTCACATGGAAGAACTTGGCGATATTCGCTCTTGGTTTGCTTTGCACAATATTTCTTCGGGGCTAATGTGACTTTGTGCGCGCGCGAATATGTTCCGCTAATGCAAGAGGCATTGCGACTTGCGCAAGTTGCTTCCGATTGTGGAGAGGTTCCAGTTGGCGCTGTTGTTGTAGATGGTTCTGGTGTGATTATTGGCCGCGGCTCTAATCTTCGTGAGCGAGACTCTGACCCTCTTTCTCACGCAGAAGTTCTTGCGATTAAGCAAGCAGCAGAGAGTAAAAAGTCTTGGAATCTTAGTGATTGCACGCTTGTTGTTACTTTAGAACCTTGTCCTATGTGCGCTGGGGCGATTTTACAAACGCATATAAAACGTGTTATTTTTGGCGCATGGGATTCAAAACTTGGCGCATGTGGATCTGTTTGGGATATTCTGCGAGATCCTCATGTTGGCTCGCATCCGCAAGTTTTTGGTTCTGTTTGCGAATCGGAGTGTGTTCAGATTCTAAGCGATTTTTTTAAGAATTGCAGGTAGGTTTGATTTACTCAAGTCTTTTCTAGCTTTGTTTAGCCTTGTTCAATATAGTCTAGTTTTGTCTTCTTTTATTGTGTCTTATTTAATCTTATCTACTCGTATTTTTAAATTATTTTATTTTACTAATAATTATTTTAATAATATAAATTTCTTAATATTTTTATCTTGCAATTGCGCTTTTTAAATGTTATAGTTGCGGTAACGTTACCGCACAAGGTTTGCTATGGAAGCGAGAAGAGTGTGAAAACGTTATCTCATAGGTGACTTTGGTCAGCGCTGATGAAGCTACTTAGTGAGATTGAGGTTAGTAAAAACATCATATGCATAGATGCATAGTGTGATTCTCTCAAAAGAGAGGAGTATATGAAAAAACGTAATTTAGAATATAGAATACAAGAGAAAATCAGAGCATATAAATTGCAATGTAAATAATCTTAAATGCTGTACTTGTATAGTTTTGTATAGTGTTACCGATGGGAGGTGCTATGACGTATATTACGATTCGCGATGTTGCACAACATGCTGGAATATCAGTGTCAACTGTGTCTCGTGCATTAAACAACACGGGTCGTATATCGGCAAACACCAAGGCAAAAGTTGAGCGTGCGGTTGCTCAATTAGGTTATATCCCAGATTCGCGCGCGCAAGCAATGCGATCGTTACGCACAAAAACAGTAGGACTGCTTGTGCCAGACATTCGTAACGCATATTTTGCCGAACTCGCTTACACTGTTCAAGACTCATTGTTTGAGGCAGGCTATTGTGCATTTATAGGAACATCATCTGAAAGTGCATCTCGTCAAGATTCATTTATAACCAGTATTCTTTCGCAACGTATTGATGGGGCGATTATAGTTCCTCAGGGTGAAGTTACTGAAGCTATGAGAAAGCTGATTGAGCAGCGACTCCCTATGCTGTTTATGGATCGCCACGTAGAACCGCAAGCTGGCGGCTTAGAACACGTGCCAGTAGTTGATTCAGACCCAACAAAGGGCATTCGTGATGCTCTGTTAGATGTTCTGCAACATGGTTTTCACTCAGTTGGCTATATTTCTGGCCCAATTATTGCTTCGCCCTCGTTGCAAGAACGTGAGCAAGCATTTAGAACCGTGGCTTCAGAGATATTTGGCGAAGAGCATGTATTCGTAGAATCAACAGGATTTGACCAGTCGTCGTGTGCAAGCGTAATGCATCGCATGATTAATGTTGGAGTGAAAGCTCTTATTATTGGCTATTCGCCAGATGCGTTGCGAGTAATGCAAGTGATGGCTCAAGAAGGATTAGTAATAGGCAAAGATATATCATTGATTTCTTTCGATGATGTAGAAGTGTTTCGCCTAGCAACTCCACGTATTTCTGTGATTTCACAGCAAGTTCAACGTATTGGCCACATAAGTGCTGCACTGTTTTTAGATATGCTTGAGAATAATGGTGACGTTAAATCGCAGCGTGTAGAAACTGTGTATATCCCTCGCGAATCGCTAGGGCGAGCATAGATTCGTAAAAAGCTGCAAAATATCGTCATTATTTAATGGTTTATCTATCAGTATTTCAACTGATTATTGCACTGTAACTTTGTTGTATGTGTATTAATTGTTTGAGTGGACATTGTTCGTACTTTGTACTTTGCACATTGTACTTAATGTTTTATTCGCAATTCGCAAGTCAATATAAACGTAACTAAACAAACAATAACTTGACGTAATCAATGGTAATTTCGCGAGCGCATTGATGCTATAGCGAAGGAAGAGGCTAAACATGACGGAGCTGTCATTAGTAGGAGTATCGAAAATATTCGGTAATTCTACTGTAGTTGACAATGTGTCAGTAAAAGTAAAGCCAGGTGAAGTTCATGTTCTACTTGGTGAAAATGGTGCTGGCAAGTCAACTGTTATTAAAATGATGAGTGGCATTTATCAGCCAGATAAAGGTCATATTGAGATTAACGGTAAAACGGTGCGTATTCCTAATGTAGATGCTGCGCGCAAATTAGGTATTGCTGTAATACACCAAGAGTTAAATTTAGTGCCTGAACTTTCTATTATGGAAAATCTGTTTCTTGGCATGCTACCAACCAAAGCTGGTTTTGTTGATCGTGCAACTATGCGATCTAAAGCAAAAGAGGCATTGCAAGTTATTGGCTTAGAAGAAGATGTAGATAGGCCAATGGGAGAGCTTGGAGTGGCTCGTCAACAAATGGTAGAAATTGCTAAAGCGCTTATGCAACATGCATCTATTCTTATTCTTGACGAACCGACAGCAGCACTTACAAAACGTGAGTGTGAACAATTATTCAGCATTATTGCAGATTTGAAATCTAAAAATGTTGGAATGGTATTTATTTCTCACCATTTGGACGAGATTGCGCGAGTTGGAGATGTAGTAACCGTACTTCGAGATGGAAAATACGTTGACACTGTTAGTGCAGATGTTCCAGAAAAAGAACTTGTAAGGTTAATGGTTGGACGCGATATAACTAATCAGTTCCCACATGGAAACAGGCATCAAGGCAAGGAATTGCTAAAAGTAGAAGGATTAACGCGAAAAGGTGCTATTGAGGATGTGTCTTTTAGCGTTCATGCTGGAGAAGTCGTTGGACTTGCAGGCTTGGTTGGTGCTGGTAGGACTGAGGTTCTTCGTGCAATATTTGGAGCGGATACTTACGATTCGGGATCTGTTTCAGTAGACGGAAAAGCGATTCCTAAAGCAAATATTGCTGGCAGCATTGCTGCAGGTCTTGGATTAGTGCCAGAAGATCGTCGCGTGCAAGGTCTTATTTTGGAGGCATCTGTTGCAGATAATCTTGGAATCTCTACGTTAATTCCTACATCTCATGCTGGTTTTGCAGATTTAAAAGGTCAGCGTGCGCATGAAGAAGAAACTGCAGAGAAATTGCGTATTCGCATGGCAAATATTGATCAGCTTGCTGGTTCGCTTTCTGGTGGAAATCAGCAGAAAATCGTATTTGGCAAGTGGTCTATGGCAAACGTAAAAGTGCTGCTTTTGGATGAGCCTACTCGTGGCGTTGATGTTGGCGCTCGCGTTGAAATCTATGAGCTTATTAACAATATCGTTGAAAACGGTGGAGCAGTACTTATGGCTTCGTCAGATTTACCTGAAGTTCTAGGAATGTCTGATCGTATTCTCGTAATGTCAAACGGCAAGATCAGTGGAGAACTTGCTGCTAGCGAGGCTACGCAGGAAAAGGTTATGGAACTTGCTGTAACGCATCTTAGTGAATCAGATAAATAGGAATAAATAGCAATAAATAACGATAAACAACAATAAACAACATGGCGTGAAGTCATATTGAAAAATTAAAAATTGAAAGATTACTTGTAAAACGTAAAAATTGCGTTCTGCAGTTTGAAAAGCGCAAATAGGTGCTGTGAACTGTTGGAAACTCGTTAAAGGAGTATTTGTTATGAGTGCTACAAAGAGCGAAAAATCTCACCGTTTAGGGTATGGTGCAGACGACAAAGGATTTTTGCCAACGTTAAAAAAGTTTGCATCTCGTAATGGTGCACTTATTGGTTTGATTATTTTGTGTGCAGCGCTTTCTTGCGCTACGCCTGCATTTTTAACAAGTGTAAATATTCTCAACGTTGGCATTCAAGCTGCTACGGTAGCAATTTTGGCATTTGGTCAAACTTTCGTAATCGTTTCCGCTGGAATTGATTTGTCGGTTGGTGCAGTTGCTGCGATTTCTAGCATGTTTGTTGCTTACACTGGCGCTTCTATGGGCTTACCTCCAATATTGACTATTATTATTGGTGTAGCTACAGGTGCAGTTTTTGGCTTAATTTCTGGCGTTGCTAATGCTTTTCTTAAGCTGCCGTCGTTTATCGCCACGTTGGCAATGATGTCTGTGGCTCGTGGACTTACGCTGGTTGTTTCGGATGGTCGTCCTATTTCCACTTCGGGCATGGTGAATTTCTTCGGAGCAACAATATGCGGAATCCCTATGCCAATAGTGATGATGATTATTATGGGCGTTATTTCCGCAATAATCTTGAACTTCACTACTACAGGTCGTTCAATGTATGCTGTTGGCGGAAATATGGAAGCATCTCGTCTTTCTGGCATAAACATTCATAAAACTCAAATTATGGTGTTTATTCTTTCTGGCGTTTTTGCTGCTGTAGCTGGTTTAGTGATTGCAGGGCGTTTGCATTCTGCTCAGCCTCAAGCAGCTACCGGTTACGAGATGGATGCTATAGCGTCTGTGGTTATTGGTGGCGCATCGCTTTCTGGAGGCAAAGGTAAGATTTCAGGCACATTCGTAGGCGCAATACTTTTGGCTGTTATTCGTAATGGCTTGAACATTTTGAACGTTTCTTCCTTCTGGCAGCAAGTTGTTATTGGCTTGGTGATTGCGTTTGCTGTAAGCCTCGATACTTTGCGACGCAAGGAAGATACTCACTGAAATAAGGCATACTAAGCAATTAATAGACATATTAATAATCCGTAGAAACTTGATCTCCTTGCTTAGAAGGGGGGTGTTTATAAAGGTATTGACTTAATGGTGGCAAGCATCAATGCCTAAATGCAGCAAAAATATAATAAGAAATCTAACAAAAATCTAATAAAAATAATTTAAATTATAACTGAAAACAATTTAACAATATGGTAAATAAATGGCAAAAACATCAGCCTTATTTATGCAAATAATGTTTTAAATATTGTGATTTGCGATTAATAAGGCAATAGTCAAAGGAGATATGATGAATTATCTAGTTATGCGCCGTGGTATGAAGCTCGCTTGTGCTGTTGCAGCAGCATCGGCTCTTGTTTTCAGCATGAGTGCGTGTGGAAATGCAAGCTCTAGCGACAAGGTTGCGCTGTTAGTGTCTACGCTAAATAATCCATTCTTTGTGGATTTGCGTGATGGTGCGCAAGCGGAAGCCAAGAAGCTGGGAGTTGATTTACAGGTTTCAGATGCTCAGAACGATTCTTCTAAGCAGCAAGATCAGGCTCAAAACGCGCAATCTCAAGGTGCTAAAGCAGTAATTATAAATCCTGTGGATTCCGATGCTGCTGGCCCAGCCGTTGCGCCACTTCTTAGCTCTGGTATGCCTGTGATTTCTGTGGATCGTTCCGTAACTGGCGAAAAAGTTACTTCTCACATTGCCTCCGATAACGTGGCAGGAGGTGCTCAAGCTGCCGATGCGCTCGCTAAGAGCATGGGAGAAAAGGGCGAAGTTCTAATTTTGCAAGGCATCCCAGGTGCTGCTTCTACGCGAGATCGTGGCAAAGGTTTTAAGGATCGCATTAAGAAGTATCCAAATATTAAGGTTGTTGCGGAGCAGACTGCTAACTTTGATCGTGCTGAGGCGTTGAACGTTGCAACCAACTTGTTGCAATCTCATCCGAACGCAGCTGGCATTTACGCCGAGAATGACGAGATGGCATTAGGTGCAATCCAATCATTAGGTGCTAAAGCTGGTAAAGATGTTAAAGTAGTTGGCTTCGATGGTACTGCCGATGGCATGAAGGCCATTAAGGCTGGAACAATGGCTGGCACTATTGCTCAGCAACCAAAGGAGCTTGGGCGTTCTGCCGTTGCTGCAGCTGTAAAAGCTATTAAGAAGCAAACTGTTCCAAAGACTGAGCCAATTACTGTGAAAACAGTTACAGCAAAGAATGTAGCTGATTTCGAGTAATAGTAAATCAAGTAGTACAAAAAGTAGTACAACAAATAGTACAAAAAAGTAGTAAACCAAATAGTGTGAAAAGTGTACAAAAAGTAGTACAACATTTATATGGCGTTGAAATCGTTGACTTGTATGCTGAGCGTAACAATTAATACGATTTTATTGTATATGCAACGTGTATGTTGTCATCGTTTTCAACGCCGCACTATTTGTTGTTTTTAATATCACATTATTTTTTGATGCATTATTTGTAAATATATAAAAGTAAATATTTAAAATAAAGTAAATACAAATAAGTAGATATTTAGTCTTACATCAATCATTACAGCAAGCATTTAAGCTTGATGAGCATTTGCTATTATGCGATTATCACTGTTGATAGTCACTAACGCAAAGTAAAAATTTAATATCATAAGGAGAAAAAATGTTAACTCATGGCATCTTGAACTCGCAATTAGCGGCTGCTCTTGCAAAGCTTAGGCATAAGGATCAATTTGTTATTTCTGATTGCGGATTACCGGTTCCTCAAGGCGTAGAAGTAATAGATTTAGCTTTAGTGTTTGGGATTCCGCGATTTAGCGATGTGCTGAATGCAATCAAAGCTGATTTGGTACTTGAATCAGGCATAATGGCTAAAGAAGCATGCAATAAAAAGCCAGAAGAGTGGGTAAAAGAATCCTTAGGCGTGCCGCTAACATACGTTCCACACGATGGCGATGAAGGTTTTAAAGCTTTAGTTTCACAAGCAAAATTTGTGATTCGTACAGGCGAAACTACGCCATATTCCAACGTTTTATTGCGCTGTGGCGTTCCTTTCTAAATTTCTAAATTGTGGTGTTCTTTTATAAATTTTTAATATTAAAGATTAGTTGCTGATTTAGGAGAAAAATGCATTGTTATAGTAAGCTTGATTCGTTAAGTGGATTAGAAAATATTGCGTCGCTCCGCTTAAACGATTTAAAAGTTACGCAAGAGAATATGCAAGAATCACATAAAGCGGATTCAAACGCTATTGCAATAGTCGGCTCTATGAATGCGGATTACACTATTGTGGCAGATCGTCTTCCTAACCCAGGAGAAACCATTAATGGAAACGAGATTCGCGTGTTGCCAGGTGGAAAATCTGGTAATCAAGCTGTATCGGCTGCAAAACTCGGTGCACACGTTAAAATGTTTGGTGCAGTTGGCAATGATTCCAATGCTGATTTTCTCCTAAATTCTTTGCAATCTTCCGGAGTTGATACAACTTGTGTTCGTCGCGTAGAAAATAAAAAGAGTGGCGCAACTGTGATTACTGTAGATGCGCATAGTGGGGAAAATACTATTGTGTATGCTCCAGGATCTAATTCTTTAGTAGATTGTGAGTATATTCAATCGCCGTTAGTAAAATCCGCTCTTACTAGCGCAAAAGTTCTTGGTCTTTGTTTAGAAAGTCCTTTAGAAACTGTAACTATGTGCGCACAACTAGCGCATGAAAACGGCGTAAAAGTGCTTCTTAACGATTCGCCATTTTTAAACAAGTTGCCTAAAGATTTGATTGATTCTGCGGATATTTTGCTTGTTAACGAGCATGAGATGGCGCAGCTTTTGAATATTGAAGAGCCAGATGATGGAGATTGGTATTCTTTTGATTGGAATCATGTAGCTCACGCTATGCATGATTTTGGCTTTGATGAAGCTGTAGTTACTCTTGGCTCTAAAGGCTCTGTAGTGTTGGATTATTCAAAAGAGGATTGCGTATGCATGATTTCCCCTCAGAGCGTTAAAGCTGTTGATACAACTGGCTGCGGTGATGCTTTTATGGGCACAATATTAGCTTGTTTGTCTGTAGATATGCGTTTAGACGAAGCTGCCGCGTTAGCGTCTTATGTTTCTGCGTATGCAGCTACTGGTTTTGGCGCTCAAGCTTCTTATGGCACAGTTGAACAAATTCGTCAATTTTTTAATGTTTAAGTGACTGAGTTGTAGGTGATTGCGATATACGCATATTTGTGAGCATTATTAGTTGGTAATTGCATTTTAAATAATACAAAATTTTGACATTCTCAAAAAACTGTGTAATATGCTATAAAAACCAAAAAGCAGTTGGCTGATTTTAGTCACTACAATCAGCTTTACTGCTTTTTACTATATTCATAGTCGCTTCGACGAATTTCCATGTATGTACGAATTTCGCCTAAGCACATTTTTACCTAAAAGGAGGTGTCACTATGAGTGGCATGAAATATGCAATGATCGGTTCTGGAGCTATGGGGTATCGCTATGGCGTTTTGTTGCAGGAAACGGCTGGCATTCATGTTGATTTCATTGATGCCTGGGATGAAAATGTGAATAAAGTTCGCGAGCAAGGCGGCGTAATGGTGAGCCGCGATCATGAGAATCGTCATCTTGTGCCAATCAATATGTATACCCCTGAGGATTATGAAGGCGATCCAGATGTGTGGATTGTGTTTATGAAGCAGATGCAACTTGCTCAAATGTTGGAGCGATGCAAGCATTTGTTTAAGGATCATCAGGTTGTGTTCGCGGCAATGAATGGTTGGGGTCATTTTGAGAAGCTTCAGCAATATTTCTCGGATGATCGTATTTATGGCGGCACTGCAATGATTGCAACCGTGCTGAATGGCCCGGGCGACGTTGATTTTATTGGTAAAGTCGGCGTTGGTACGATGAATATGTGCGCGTTGAACGAGCAGGTGAGTGATGTTGAGCTTGCTATGCGAGATGATTTTAAAGCTGCTGGCTTGAATCCTACTATTACGGAAGATTTCAAGGGTACTTGCATGGCGAAGGTAGTTTTTAATTCCGTAGTTAACACTTTGTGCACAATGTATCAGATTCAGATGGGTCAGTTTATTTCGTACCAAGGGGCTATGGATATGGCTCGCCAACTTATTGACGAGGCATACGATGTGTGCGATCGTGCAGGAATTCGTATGGTTAATACGCGTCAGCAGGAGTTGGAGGCTATTGATTACGTGAGCCGAGTGGCAAATCCTTTGCACTATCCTTCTATGTATCAAGATATGAGTCGTGGACGAAAAACAGAGGTTGATTATATCAACGGTTATATTGCGAAGCTTGGTCGCGAAAATGATTATGTATGCCGCACTCACGAGTTCTTAACGCACGGAGTGCATTTGGCGGAGCTTGCATTCAAATTGCATAATCAGCAGTGATTTGGAGAGCATTCTACAATTCGTACAATGAATGAGAAGGAGACACGGCTCGTGGTTTTTACTACGGGCCGCTTTTTATTATCCGCGCGTAACATCTAATATGCTGATAAAATTTAGAGTCTAAAATCATAAATACTATTAAATAAATAAAATTATTTGTAATAAATAAAACTGTAATAAAAATACTTATTGACGTAAATTAATGGGGAATGTATGACTACTTTTGACAGAGCGAATTTGCCAGAATCCGTGCGCACAAACGGTGCTACGCCAAACCCTTGGTGGGCGAATGCAGTTGTGTATCAGATTTATCCGCGAAGCTTCCAAGATACTAACGGCGACGGAATCGGTGATTTGAAGGGCATTACTTCGCGTCTTGATTATTTGGCTGATTTAGGTGTTGACGTGCTTTGGCTTAGCCCTGTTTACAAGTCTCCACAAGACGATAACGGCTACGATATTTCCGATTATCAAGATATTGATCCGCTTTTTGGCACTCTAGAAGATATGGACGAGCTTTTGGCACAAGCGCACAAGCGCGGGCTTAAGGTTGTGATGGATTTAGTAGTAAATCACACTTCCGACGAGCACGCTTGGTTCCAGGCTTCAAGAGATGCTTCTAGCGACTACGCGGATTGGTATTGGTGGAGACCAGCGCGCAAAGGTTGCGTTCCTGGGGAGCCAGGTGCTGAGCCAAATAAGTGGGGCTCGTATTTTGGCGGTTCTGCGTGGACTTACGATCCAAAGCGCGGCGAATATTACTTCCACCAGTATTCGCCAAAGCAGCCAGATTTGAATTGGGAAAATCCTGCGGTTCGTGCTGCCGTGTACAAGATGATGAATTGGTGGATGGATCGCGGAATTGACGGCTTCCGTATGGATGTGATTACGCAAATTTCTAAGCGCGTAGATAGCGAAGGACGTTTGCCAGGGGAATACGGTTCGCAGATTGAAGATGCTCCAGCAGGCGACGACGGCTACTCTTCGCCGTATTTCTTCTGCTCCGATGGCCCTCGTTTAGACGAGTTTTTGCGCGAGATGCGCGAGGCGGTTTTCAAAGGTCGTGAAGGTTTCTTAACTGTTGGCGAGGCTCCTGGAATTTCCGCGCATCGAAACACTTATATTACAAATCCTGCTAATGGTGAGCTAGACATGCTCTTCTTGTTCGATCAAGTTAATGTTGATTGCGCAAATGGCACTAAGTGGAATCCTATTCCTCTTAAGTTGACGGCATTAAAACGCGCAATGGCAGATCAGCAGCAGGCAGTTAGCGATGCTGGTTGGGCGAGCTTGTTCTTTAATAATCACGATCAGCCGCGTGCGCTTTCTCGCTGGGGTAGTGAGGCTAGCGATGAGATGCGCGTGCTTTCCGCTAAGGCGATTGCAATGCTCTTGCACATGCACCGCGGCACTCCGTACGTGTATCAGGGTGAAGAAATTGGCATGACAAACGCGCACTTTACGCGTCTCGAGCAGTATCGCGATTTGGAAGCGTTAAATATGTTTAAGCAGCGCGTAGAAGAAGCGCATATTCAGTCGGCTGAGTCGATGATGGATGCGCTCGCAAAGCGCGGTCGCGATAATTCTCGAACGCCTATGCAATGGAATGCGTCTAAATATGCGGGATTCATGCCTTTTAATGTTCCGTCGCAAAATAATGCACAGCCGTGGATTAGCGTGAATCCTAATTATGTAGATATTAACGCGGCTGAGCAAATGGAAGATTCGGATTCTGTTTACTCGTTCTACAAGCGTTTGATTGAGTTACGTCATTTGCAGCCTGTTGTTTCGGCTGGTTCTTGGAATTTGATTGATGCGGATGATGAGTGTGTTTACGCGTTTATTAGGAAGGTTGAGCAGACTTGTGAGAATGCTAAGGCGGATGAGACAGGTCTTGAGAATGGTGTGCGTTCTTCAAGCGCGGTTGCTGGCGATTCTTCCTCTGTCTCGATAAAGAAGCTGCTCGTAATGGTAAATATGACGGATTCGTCTGTGGCAATACCTGCTCAAAGTGCCGAATTGTTGCGTAATGTCGCCTCTAATGGCGTATCGTATGATGATGTGATGATTTCTACCTACAGCGCGGATCATGCTCTTAAATCACTTAAAAATGGCACGCTTGCGCCTTGGGAGGGAATCGCTGTTAGCTTGCAATAATTATTTTGAAATAGTCACTTTGTAATATTCACTTTGCAATAGTTTCGTCTACTAATTTTGGCAGAGCTTTCGCAATATCTTCGCGTATTATGCGCTCTGCCAAATAATCGTATTGCGTAGCGCTCAGGTTCATTATCGTAATCGGCACTCCTGCGCGAGCAGCTAGTGGCACAAGGCTGGCAGCTGGAAACACTTCTAGCGTGGAGCCAATAACCCACAGTTCGCTTGCTTGCATAATCGCCTGCGCGCTGCGTTCCATCGCCCCTTCGGGAAGTGCTTCTCCAAAATATACTACGTCCGTTTTTATAAGACCATTGCAAGGCATATTTCCGCGATACGGCAGCGCGCGCCTGCAATGTGGATCTGGGTGCGCGTCTAAGTCGCGCATAATGTCTGCTGTATTGTAGCTTGCGTGGCAGCTCATGCAGTGTGATGTTCCAATGCTTCCGTGCAAGTTCACTACAATATCTGGGCTGTTTCCAGCTTTTTCGTGAAGCGCATCAAAGTTTTGAGTGGCGATTAAGTCCAGCATCCCAGCTTTCTCAAGTTTTACTAGCGATTTGTGTGCTGTTCCTG
Organism: Gardnerella sp. DNF00038; assembly: GCF_049262855.1. Classification (NCBI taxonomy): domain Bacteria; kingdom Bacillati; phylum Actinomycetota; class Actinomycetes; order Bifidobacteriales; family Bifidobacteriaceae; genus Gardnerella; species Gardnerella sp. DNF00038. Next base: position 89,562 of record NZ_CP058407.1, read on the forward strand.
GCTGAGCGTTCCAAACTGGCGACTCTTTTTGCCAGCGCCAAGAGTAAATGCGTTCCTCTTCACTGCTTAAAAACGCGTCTATATCGTAAACACTCATTTGCTCTGGGTGCTTAGTCCAAACTCCATCTGGGCCTCGAAAGTCTGGAATGCCTGCGCTTGTAGATATTCCGGCGCCTGTTAGAGCCACAATGTGATTATGTGAGTTGTTCTTGCTGTTTTTCTCGCTATTTCTCATATACCTATATATAGCACGCGAACGCATAGCACGTACACATGTTGTATGCATATATTTTGTTTACGTTGTTTGCGTTGTGTATTTTGATTATTTTGCTCGATTGCTTTGCACGACACTCCCGGGTTTTGGGTTTTTTATGGTTTTTTGTTTGTTTTTTGGGTTGTTTTTGGTTTTGTGTTGGTGGTTGTGGTGGTTTGTTGTGGTTTTTTGCGTGTTTTCGACACGCCGATGTTTTGGCTTGTTTTCAATGGTTTTGTGGTGTTTGTTTGGTGTTGGTTTGCGTTTTGGTGGGGTTTGGTGTAAGTTTATCTCTTGCTGCTCAGCGCGGCTGGTTCTCCTCGGTTGAGGTTGATGGGCCGGCTGGTGTGGTGGTGGTTTGAGAACTCAAGAGCGTGTCTGTACTACTTATTAGTTAATTATTGCCAGTTCATTGTCAGCCTCACGGATTGTGGGGTGCCTGAGAGATGGTTAAATGATGGTGAGGTTTTTTGTTGGGATGTTCTTTCCTTAAAGAATGTCTCGTCTTTTTCTTTTATATTGGAGCCTTTTGTTGGCTCTTCATTGAAGTTTTTCGTGGAGGGTTCGATTCTGGCTCAGGATGAACGCTGGCGGCGTGCTTAACACATGCAAGTCGAACGGGATCTGACCAGCTTGCTGGTTGGTGAGAGTGGCGAACGGGTGAGTAATGCGTGACCAACCTGCCCCATGCTCCAGAATAGCTCTTGGAAACGGGTGGTAATGCTGGATGCTCCAACTTGACGCATGTCTTGTTGGGAAAGTGTTTAGTGGCATGGGATGGGGTCGCGTCCTATCAGCTTGTAGGCGGGGTAATGGCCCACCTAGGCTTCGACGGGTAGCCGGCCTGAGAGGGCGGACGGCCACATTGGGACTGAGATACGGCCCAGACTCCTACGGGAGGCAGCAGTGGGGAATATTGCGCAATGGGGGAAACCCTGACGCAGCGACGCCGCGTGCGGGATGAAGGCCTTCGGGTTGTAAACCGCTTTTGATTGGGAGCAAGCCTTTTGGGTGAGTGTACCTTTCGAATAAGCGCCGGCTAACTACGTGCCAGCAGCCGCGGTAATACGTAGGGCGCAAGCGTTATCCGGAATTATTGGGCGTAAAGAGCTTGTAGGCGGTTCGTCGCGTCTGGTGTGAAAGCCCATCGCTTAACGGTGGGTTTGCGCCGGGTACGGGCGGGCTAGAGTGCAGTAGGGGAGACTGGAATTCTCGGTGTAACGGTGGAATGTGTAGATATCGGGAAGAACACCAATGGCGAAGGCAGGTCTCTGGGCTGTTACTGACGCTGAGAAGCGAAAGCGTGGGGAGCGAACAGGATTAGATACCCTGGTAGTCCACGCCGTAAACGGTGGACGCTGGATGTGGGGCCCATTCCACGGGTTCTGTGTCGGAGCTAACGCGTTAAGCGTCCCGCCTGGGGAGTACGGCCGCAAGGCTAAAACTCAAAGAAATTGACGGGGGCCCGCACAAGCGGCGGAGCATGCGGATTAATTCGATGCAACGCGAAGAACCTTACCTGGGCTTGACATGTGCCTGACGACTGCAGAGATGTGGTTTCCCTTCGGGGCAGGTTCACAGGTGGTGCATGGTCGTCGTCAGCTCGTGTCGTGAGATGTTGGGTTAAGTCCCGCAACGAGCGCAACCCTCGCCCTGTGTTGCCAGCGGGTTATGCCGGGAACTCACGGGGGACCGCCGGGGTTAACTCGGAGGAAGGTGGGGATGACGTCAGATCATCATGCCCCTTACGTCCAGGGCTTCACGCATGCTACAATGGCCAGTACAACGGGTTGCTTCATGGTGACATGGTGCTAATCCCTTAAAACTGGTCTCAGTTCGGATCGTAGTCTGCAACTCGACTACGTGAAGGCGGAGTCGCTAGTAATCGCGAATCAGCAACGTCGCGGTGAATGCGTTCCCGGGCCTTGTACACACCGCCCGTCAAGTCATGAAAGTGGGCAGCACCCGAAGCCGGTGGCCTAACCCTTTTGGGATGGAGCCGTCTAAGGTGAGGCTCGTGATTGGGACTAAGTCGTAACAAGGTAGCCGTACCGGAAGGTGCGGCTGGATCACCTCCTTTCTACGGAGTTTTTGTGCACGCTCGGATTGAGTGTGGTTACTGGTGTGGAAAACAATAGTTAATGTTTTTAGATGAGTTTGTTGGGCATGCTTTTGGGTTCCCGGATTGCCACCCCCCTTTTTTGGGGTTGCGGTCCTGGCCCTTGGATTACAGGTTGAGGCTTTTTGGTTTTTGGCTTGTGTTCTTGGTGTTTGGTGGTTTGAGAACTGGATAGTGGACGCGAGTAAGAATAGTGAGACTGTTTTTGGTTTTGCTTGTTTTTACTTTTATCAATTTCAACCGGCTCCATTTTGGTGGAGTCGCTTGATCGTTTTGTGATCGTTTAGTGTGATGATTTATTGTCTAGAGAGTTAAGCGATAGGCTTTTTACTGGTGTATCACTGGTAAGGGCGTATGGTGGATGCCTTGGTAGACAGGACCGATGAAGGACGTGACGGGCTGCGATATGCCTCGGGGAGCTGCCGAGTGGGCTTTGATCCGAGGATTTCCGAATGGGGAGACCCGGCCACTGTTATGGGTGGTCACCACAGTTTTTGTGGGGGGTACGCAGGGAAGTGAAACATCTCAGTACCTGCAGGAAAGGATACTCCGTGAGTAGTGGCGAGCGAAAGCGGATCAGGCTAAACCGAGTACGTGTGATAACCGTCAGGTGTTGCGTATTCGGGGTCGTGGGATTGACTGTTCAGCCTCTGACGGGGTTGAGAAGAGTGATAAAATGTCGTGTTATGTGAATGGGATTGAATTCCCAGCCGTAGAGGGTGATGGCCCCGTAGCAGGTTGCGCGATGTCTTTTTATGTTTATTCCCAAGTAGCGCGGGCCTCGTGGAATCCCGCGTGAATCTGCCCAGACCGTTGGGTAAGCCTAAGTATTCCTGTCTGACCGATAGTGTACTAGTACCGTGAGGGAAAGGTGAAAAGCACCCCGGGAGGGGAGTGAAATAGTTCCTGAAACCGTGCGCTTACAATCCGTCGGAGCCTTCTTTGTGGGGTGACGGCGTGCCTATCGAAAAATGAGTCTGCGAGTCAGTGGTATGTGGCGAGGCTAACCCGGGTGGGGGAGCCGTAGCGAAAGCGAGTTTTAAAAGGCGTTTTAGTCGCATGTCCTGGACCCGAAGCGGGATGATCTAGCCCTGAGCAGGTTGAAGCGCGGGTAAGACCGTGTGGAGGACCGAACCCACCTAGGTTGAAAACTGGGGGGATGACTTGGGGTTAGGGGTGAAAGGCCAATCAAATTCCGTGATAGCTGGTTCTCTCCGAAATGCATTTAGGTGCAGCGTCATGTTATTGCTTGCAGGGGGTAGAGCTACTGGATGCTTGCGGGCCCATACCGGGTACTAATAGCAGCCAAACTCCGAATACCTGTTAGGTTTATCATGGCAGTGAGTCGGCGGGGGATAAGCTCCGTCGTCAAAAGGGAAACAGCCCTGATCGTCGTCTAAGGTCCCGAAGCGCGTGCTAAGTGGGAAAGGATGTGGAGTCGCATAGACAGCCAGGAGGTTGGCTCAGAAGCAGCCATCCTTGAAAGAGTGCGTAACAGCTCACTGGTCTAGTGGTTCCGCGCCGACAATGTAGCGGGGCTTAAGCACGCCACCGAAGACGCGACTGCATGATTTAGTTCATGTGGGGTAGGAGAGCGTCCTGTATGGGGTGAAGCGGCAGTGTGAACTTGTCGTGGACTATACGGGAGTGAGAATGCAGACATGAGTAGCGAGAGACAGGTGTGAATCCTGTCCGCTGAATGACTAAGGGTTCCGGGGCCACGTTCGTCGTCCCCGGGTGAGTCGAGTCCTAAGGCGAGGCCGACAGGCGTAGTCGAATGGATGAACGGGTTGATATTCCCGTACCGGTGTTACACCGTTCGAACTGAATCTGAGAGTACTAACCTTCGTTATTCTGGTTGATTGCCTTTCGGGGTTTTCTTCTGGTTTAGTGTTGGGACTGTATCGGTAGTAGGTTAGCGTGGGAGTGACGCGGGTAGGTAGCCGGCTGCGGAGGTGGTTTTCCGTGGCTAAGCGTGTGGGCTGTCCTCTAGGTAAATCCGGGGGATGTTTAAGCTGAGGCGTGATGGGTAGGCTGTAAGGCTGATTCCGGTGATCCTGCTTGCCGAGAAAAGCTTCAACGTGAGGTGTGATTCCGCTCGTACCCTAAACCGACACTGGTGGTCTGGTAGAGTATACCAAAGCGATCGGGCGAATCCTGGCCAAGGAACTCGGCAAATTACTCCCGTGCCTTCGGCATAAGGGAGACCCCTGATGGTGATGTTTTTTACAAGCGGAGCTGTTGGGGGTGGCACAAGCTAGGGGGTAGCGACTGTTTACCAAAAACACAGGAGCGTGCGAAGGCGTAAGCCGCTGTATACGCTCTGACGCCTGCCCGGTGCCGGAAGGTTAAGAGGATCCGTTAGCTTCGGTGAAGCGGTGAATTTAAGCCCCGGTAAACGGCGGTGGTAACTATAACCATCCTAAGGTAGCGAAATTCCTTGTCGGGTAAGTTCCGACCTGCACGAATGGCGTAACGACTTCCCCACTGTCTCGGCCAGGAGCCCGGCGAAATTGCAGTACGAGTAAAGATGCTCGTTAAGCGCAGAAGGACGAAAAGACCCCGGGACCTTTACTATACCTTGGTATTGTCGTTAGGTGTGGATCGTGTAGCATAGGCGGGAGGCTGTGAAGCGTGGGCGCTAGCTTGCGTGGAGTCGATCAGTGAAATACCGCTCTTTCCATATCTGGCGTCTAACCTCGACACGTTATCCGTGTTAGGGACAGTGCCTGGCGGGTAGTTTAACTGGGGCGGTTGCCTCCTAAAGAGTAACGGAGGCGCTCAATGGTCCGCTCAGCCCGGTTGGCAATCGGGTGTTGAGTGTAATCGCACAAGCGGGCTTGACTGTGAGACTGACGGGTCGAGCAGGGACGAAAGTCGGAGATAGTGATCCGGTGCCGGCGTACGGACGTGGCATCGCTCAACGGATAAAAGGTACCCCGGGGATAACAGGCTGATCATTCCCAAGAGTCCATATCGACGGGATGGTTTGGCACCTCGATGTCGGCTCGTCGCATCCTGGGGCTGGAGCAGGTCCCAAGGGTTCGGCTGTTCGCCGATTAAAGCGGCACGCGAGCTGGGTTCAGAACGTCGTGAGACAGTTTGGTCTCTATCCTCTGCGCTCGTTGGAATGTTGAGGAGACCTGCCCATAGTACGAGAGGACCTGGGTGGACGAACCTCTGGTATGCCGGTCGTCACGCCAGTGGCGCTGCCGGTTAGCTACGTTTGGAAGGGATAACCGCTGAAAGCATCTAAGCGGGAAGCCTGCTCCAAGATTAGCATTCCTTGCACTTTGTGTGTGAGCCCCCATGTAGAACACGTGGTTGATAGGCTGGATGTGGAAGCCCTGTAAGGGGTGGAGCTGACCAGTACTAATGGGCGATTGTGATACTACTTGTATTGCTTATCGTTTAATTCTCTTAGATAGTATGGAGTGTTAGACGGTCATTTTATGGTTAAGTTGTTGATTTTGATGATTGTTTCTTCTGTTTGCTCGCGTTCATGTCCGGTTCCCAAACCGCCAAGTTGCCGCTCGTTTAAAGCGAGTGTATAATCTAGTTTTGCGGTGGTCATGGCTCAGGTGAGACGCCCGGTCCCATTCCGAACCCGGAAGCTAAGGCCTGACACGGTGAGGGTACTGCACTCGATAGGGTGTGGGAGACTAGCACGCTGCCGCATTATTCTTTCTAGCGGGGAACTTGATTGTTCCCCGCTATTTTATTACTTAAAACCAAGTCGTCGCGCAAGTGAGGTAGAGATTCGAGATTTTTCGCAGCGAATGAGATGTTTCGCTCGCGCGGTCTAAGCGCGCGAACGTCTTCGCCGCGCAGAAGCAGTGCTTCTGCTTTGAGCGGCTCAGCGCTCCGAATTACCTTTTCGCGCTACGCTCTAAGCGAAAAGGTAGGTCGTCGCGCATATAAATAACGTCATAACGAACATATATAGTCAAACATAGGTTCGGGGTGCGCATAAGCGCTGAGATTATACCCGTTGAACCTGATCTAGTTAGTACTAGCGAAGGGAAAATCATGACTACTGTGTCGTGTTCTAAAAATAATGAATTCTCAACTAATGCTCGTTGCAAGCAATTCATGCAAGATGTGCGAGAATGCATTGAAACTTTACGCGCAAAAAATCCGCTAACGCATTGCGTAACGAATAATGTTGTTCAAGAAATAACAGCAAACGTTCTGCTGGCTGCTGGAGCATCGCCAGCAATGGTCGTAGATGCAGAAGAAGCTGAAGTATTTGCTCAAATCGCATCTGGTGTATTAGTAAACATTGGAACGTATAGGCCAGTAGACAAAGAATCTATGGATGCTGCGATTCGCGGAGCTGTAAAAGCACACACTCCATGGGTTCTTGACCCAGTTGCAGTTGGCGGTTTAGCTCCACGCACGCAATACGCGCGCGAAATTGTTAAAAGTCATCCTGCTGTAATTCGTGCCAACGCTTCCGAAATCTTAGGCTTAGCTGGAGAAGAAAGCGGCGGTAAAGGCGTAGACGCTGGAGATTCCGTTGATTCGGCAGTTGCAGCAGCTAAGAAGCTAGTTAAACGCTACGGCTCGGTAGTGGCTATTTCTGGCGAAAAAGACGCTATTTATGGTCATGGATGCTCGGCACGAGTTTCTGGCGGCCACGAAATAATGACGAAAGTAGTCGGCACGGGCTGCTCTCTTGGCGCATTGGTGGCAGCGTACGTTGGAGCAAATCGAAATCGACCTTTTGCAGCAACAGTTGCCGCTCACGTACACGCTGCTGCAGCAGGAACTTGGGCAGCGCAACGCTCAACATTGCCAGGGTCATTTAGAAAATTATGGATGGATGCGCTTATGTATTTGAGCGCAGACGAGATGCTGAAATTAGCGAATATTGAATTTGAACTCGATCCTGTTGATTGGTCTTTATACTTTATAACAGACCCAAAGATGAGTGATCGAGCCGAAGAAGATATTGCAGTTGATTGCGTTAAAGGCGGAGCAAGCGTAGTTCAATTGCGCGATAAGTACGCAAATAGCGAAACTTTTAACAATAAAGCTCAAAGCCTGCGAGACAAAATGCTTGCTAATGGTTGCGGAGACGTGCCGATTTTTGTTGACGATCGTATAGATTGCGCTAAAAGCTTAGGGTTCAACTTGCATGTTGGTCAAACAGATACACCTTATATTGAAGCGCGTAAGTCTATTCCTGCAGAGTGGATGGTTGGACTTTCTATAGAAAAGTTAGAACAGTTAGATTACGTTTATAACGAATGTGCTAAAGAAAATGTGGCATTGCCTGATGTTATTGGAATAGGCCCAATTTGGCCTACTGCAACTAAGCCAGACGCTGCTCCTGCTTTAGGCGTTGAAGGAGTAGAAAAGATTGCTAAACGCGCTAAAGAACTCGGCATTAGCACGCTCGGAATTGGTGGTGTTAATGAAAATACCGTGTTTCCTATTAAAAGCACTTCAATAGATGGTTTATGCGTAGTATCTGCTCTAATGCTTGCGCAAAATCCTTGCGAAGAAGCACACAAATTACGCGATGCTATTACAAAGGAATAAAATAATGAATAATCAATTTTCGCAAACTCAAGCACCTTTGCAATCAATTTCTAAATTATATGATTCAAGCCTAAGGCCATCTTCCTTGCCATCTTTAGAAGAGCCAATTATTCCGCGAGTGCTAAGCATTGCTGGAACTGATCCAACAGGCGGAGCTGGAATTCAAGCTGATCTAAAATCAATCACAGCATCTCATGGATTCGCAATGTGTGTAACAACTAATTTGGTTGCTCAAAACACTTGCGGTGTGCGCGAAGTTTACGCTCCTCCAACAGACTTTTTGCAAGCGCAACTAGAAGCAGTATTTGATGACGTAACTATTGATGCTGTAAAAATCGGCATGCTTGGAGACAAATCATATATTAGCCTAGTTCAAGATTGGCTTAAGAATCATCCTGTTCCTGTTGTTGTGTTAGACCCAGTAATGGTAGCAACTTCGGGAGATAGGTTGCTTGAAAAGTCTGCAGAAGATGCAATGCGTGAGTTTGCGCCTCTTGCAGATGTGATTACGCCAAACATACCTGAACTCGCAGTATTATGCGATAAACAGCCTGCATCTAATTTTGAAGAAGCTTATGCTCAAGCAAGCGAGTGGAGTGCAAAAAACAATACTATTGTTATTGTTAAAGGCGGCCACTTAACAAGCGAAGATGCTGGTAATACTGTTGTGTTCCCAGATGGCCACAGAGTGCACGTTCCTTGCCCTAGGGTTGATACAACAACAACGCATGGCACAGGCTGCTCGCTATCTTCCTCGCTTGCTACGCGCATAGGATTAGCGTTGCGAGAAGGCAAGAAGCTAAGCGATTACAGTACAGTAGCGGATGCTCTAGCATGGTCGTCAAGATGGCTTAACGAAGCTATTGCTTGCGGTAAAGATTTGCATGTTGGCAAAGGTCATGGGCCTGTGAACCATGCTGCTCGTAATTATCGTTTGGAATTAGATTCTTCGTCAACTCCTTGGGAGCATATGCAAACTAGTGGCTTAGACGGATTAACTCCACAAAGCGTAGTCGTAAAAGCTCATAGCAAGGCTAGAAAGCCAAATGTGGAGCCTTGTGGCCCTTGGACTCAAGCTTTATGGGATGCTAGCGCAGATGTCGATAACAACATTATGAAAATGCCATTTATTAAGGCTTTAGGTAATGGAACGCTTGACTCCGACTTGTTTGCTTTCTACATAAGTCAAGATTCCGAATACTTGAAGCGTTACTCGCGCGCGCTAGCTGCTGTTGGAGCTAAAACGCCAGATAATGAAGCTAGAGTGCATTGGGCTACGGGCGCAGCTATGTGTATAGAAGCAGAATCGCAGTTGCACAGAGATTGGCTTGGAAGCAGAAATATAAGCATTGATGCGTCTTGCTCTCCAGTAACGTTAGCTTACGTAAATCACTTACTTGCTTCTACAATGGCAGAAGACTATGTGATTGGAGCTGCATCCATATTGCCATGCTATTGGCTTTATGAAGAAGTGGGGCAAATTTTAGTCAAAAATAATACTCCTGAAAACCCATATCATGATTGGATTTCAATGTATTCTTCTCATGATTTTGAGTCAGGAGTAAGAATGGCAGTTAAATTTGTTGAGAGAGCTTTTGAAGAAGCTGGACCAAAGGCTCGAATTCTTGCTGCTCAAGCATATATGACTTCATGCATTTACGAGTATGAGTTCTTTAATCAAGCTCATAGAGCATTGAGGTAGATGGTTTGATAGCTTGATAGCGCTGATGCATTGACTTCGTCTTTATTAACAAAATCTAGAAGATTTGAAGATGAGTAAAAGCGTCAGCGCATTTTTATAATACGCATGTCTCTTATTTATTGTTGATTTTCTGAGCAGCGCAGATGCACAAGTGACTTGCTTAAGACCTTGCTTAAGACTTAAATCGTGAGTAGTAAAAGTTACCTAAATTCGCTAGTCAATTTTCCTATCTGCATATTTTCCCATTTTCATATCTCCCTATCTTCCTATCTTGCAAAACTCAAAGTACTTTGGAAAATATCAAATAGAATTGCATTCAATGACGGTTATGCATTTGCGATGATTTTGTATGCAATGCCTATTTACTGAATTGATAAATAGGCATATACTTATATGTGTGAAGCGAAAAGAGTTGGAGAAAAAACTCAATCAGCTTGCAAGAAGTACTAATAGACAAATAACTTGGTCTGAGGGCGGTAATCATAGCAAAGTTTGCATTGGCGAATTGGCTACTACTGTTCCGAGGCATAATGAAATAAATGAGCTTACTGCTAGAAGCATTATTAGATATTTTGAAAGGAACCTGCAGGCATGATAGGAGCAATGAGTGTTACTGAGCATGATAATGCAACAAATTGTTTGCAAAAGGTGACTGCTATAGCTCGCAGATGCGATGACTGGTGGGCTATAGAAGTGCCAGAAATACCAGGATTATTTACTCAAGTACGTAGGCTTGATAAGGTTGCAGCAATGGTAAAAGATGCTGCTGCAACTTTAAATGTTAAAGTCAATTGCGTGGAAGTAACTCCGAAACTTAGTGAGCAAGATGAGCTTATGCTTCAGCGCATGTTAGATGCAAAATCTGCAGCTATAAAAACTCAAGAAGAAGCGTCTATACTTATGCGTGAAACAGTTCGTATACTAAGGAATCAGGGATTGACGGTTCGTGATGTTGCAGAGCTTACGGGGGTTACTCCGCAGCGAATAAGCTCGCTTAAATCTTAGTGATTTAATGCAATGCGGTTGGGGCTATGCACAAGCAAGTTGCTCAGTAGTGTATAAACTCTATGCAAAACAAATCAATAGCGGATAAATAAGTAAAGGTCAAGTCGTAGGATGTGTGGCTACAACTTGACCTTTGAAAATTGCGATATGTTTTTAAGTTAAAATCGCAGTCTAATGCTTTTATTTATTCTTGGCAATTCCAAGAGCTTTTGAACTTTCATCCTTGTCAAGGCCTATAAATAAAAGCACGATTATGCCAATAATCAGCGGAACATAACCGTATCCAGATCCGTGGATTATGCCGAATATTTCCATAAGTCCATTTGCTATTACGGCTAGTGAAGATACTATAAAATATAGTTGAGCGCACCACGGTTTTTTAATGAGAAACATGGTTGCAAGACCAAATAATCCAGCGATAATTTGAGGCACTCCCCATAGATAATCATTACGCATTACAATCAGCGCAATTCCGCTAGCAAGAAATACACCATTGGCTATTGTCCAAAATACGGATGGAATTTGTGCTTTTGTATCTTCTAAATTACTCATATTCTTCTCCTTCTAATACAAGAAAATAATTGTGTATATCAAACCTTTACAACTTATAAATTAATGGCGTGCTAAAAGGTAAACAATATCTTGTCTAGGAAAACCTTTACAAATAATTACTATCTAAAACTGCTTAAGATTCATTAATCTTTTAAACTGAATCAGTAAGCCATACTATCTATACAGTTATGTTCATTTTTGAAAGGAATAACTGCATTACATTCCCAATACTTACCAAAGGCTCGAAAATAGAGTGAACCGCCTAAATGCTTTATGGTATCGCGATGAAGCAAAAGTCCTTTTTGAGATACTGAGCGAATTGCATCTTTACTTTTCCCGCCCAAAAATCGAACATTGAACTGTTTTATAACAATTTGTTTTTCGCGTATCGAAATTCTGATGTAATAAACTAAAGAAGCATATTTTCGCATGTTCAAATATAGTTCTTCGATTAATTCAATAACTTCACAGATGATTTCATTGCTAATGTCTTCAGGAATATCGTTACTAGATATGTTGCATATTGATCTTCCTTTTAATCCACAAGATGTATTGATTGAGTCGTTCATTTGTAGTGTATCTTCAATGTGCTGAATGAACTCGCTTCGAGCATCTTGCTTAGCAGTATTTCCACGTAGAATGTCGATAATATTATGTCCTTCTTCAAAAGCCTGATCTGCCAAATCATTTATTGCCTCAATAGCACTTCGCTGTTTTTTAGAAATAGACTTGTCAAGTAATGCTATTTTACTTTGTAGTGCAATATCTGCAATCTTATTAGTTAATCTATCGTGCATTCGCACAGCCAGATGAAGATTATTAATTGTTTGCTTATCTTTTTCATAAAGAACCATTTTTTGGTGAGAAATGCGCAAAATAATACCAGTGCAAACGCAAAATATATTTATTAAAAGGTAAGCAATAAGATACTTGAAAGACAAAGTTGATAGGTATCGGTATGCAACGTAGTGTAATGCATCTATTACTAAGAATAAAGGTAGTGTAAATTGAATCGGATATAAATACGAAATAAAAACAAATGATATGATGAGCCCGAAAGTTACTGGTGGAAGATTCAGACTAGGAATAACAAGAATGCTGAGATGTACAAAAATATAGCACATGCTCATAAAATGCGGGAGCAAGCAAAGAAACAGATTTATAGCAGCAAGAATCATGTAAACTATGACAAGTTGTATTGTGCTATTGTCGCTATTTGAGTAAATATATGCATCCATTGCGCTCGACAAACATCCCAATAGTAAAAATGTTTTATTGTCAATAAGCTTTTCTCGTAAACGACGCATTAAGAAAATAATCATTGTGTATCATTTCCTAAATATTCATCATGCAGCCATGTAGTAATAAGTTGTGAACGATTTGTCACATTCAATTTTTTGAACACGCGACGAAGGATAGTTTCCACAGTACAAGTTTCAACAAATAAACGTTTGGCGATTTGCGCATTAGTCATGCCTTTACTGCACAACTTTATAATTTCAGTCTCATGATTCGTTAAAGCAAGGCGTCCATTTTTTGGCTTATTTTGCAAACGCTGAAATGCTGTCGTCGTGTCGTCAAAATGAAGATCTCCTATTATTTGTGGCTTGAACGTGCCATTGGCAATACTGCTAAGCATGGCGCAAATAGTTTCTGGGTGGTTCTTTCCAACAATGCCTTGCGCGCCTGCTGTTGATGCTTTTAAAGCATAATCGTTTATAGGGAATGAAGTTATAGCAATTATTATTGGGAGTGAGTATCTTCTTCGCAATTCGTATAATATTTTAATTCCCGAAACCCCAGACATATACATGTCAATTAGCAGCACGTCTGGGCATTGATTTTGACAAAATTGAATTGCTTGATCGGCGTACGCGGATAACCAGCAAATACTGCAGGACGGAACAACCTGTTCAATATATGTTTTTAGGCCGTGTAGACAAAAACAATCATCATCAACAATGCCAACAGTAATATGCTTTGCTATCATATTGCTCCTTCAGAAAAGCATTATTTAAGTAATAATAGTACTTGAATTTGTATGATGAATATCTTGTCTAGGAAAACCTTTACAAAGGTAATCTTATAAAGGTAGGCACTGAGAGCTTACGGGGGTTACTCCGCAGCGAATAAGTTCGCTTAAAGTTTAGTGATTCAATCACAATGTGGTTGAGGTTATAAGCAAATAAATTGTTCAGTAACATATAAACTCTATGCAAAACAAATCATTCTCTGGTATTACGCAAGCTCCAAAAATCATAAATAAAATCATCATTTAGTGTGATGCAAACTCTTTACGGCGATTATAGGCTATTAAGCAAAAGCTGAAATCCTCAATAAAGTGTCAATCATAAAAGCATTAATTGTAGCATTATCAAGCACTTTATTTATTTTGGATCAGTTTGAGAGGCTTGTTTCGACGCATACTATGTGTCTACGAGTTTGGCGAGTAAGGAGATTTGTGTTATGAGTAAGTTTACGAAAGTACTCTTGTTAGCTGCTCTGCCAGCGTGTTTGCTTACTGCATGCGCTGGTAGAGCAGTTGATAATAGTCAGCAGCAGGCATCACATGATTCAGTTCCACTTGTTTCAGTCAAAAAACAGCCTTTAACACAAGTTGTGTCGGGTAAAGCAACAATAGAACAATCGTCTACCTTTGTTATCACTGCTGTAAGTAGGGGGAATTTTTCTCCATCGGTAAAAGCAGGCAGTACTGTAAAAGCTGGAAGTATTTTAGGCTACAATGCTGGTAACAAAATTATTGCTCCCGTAGACGCTAAAGTTGTGTCAGTAGCTGAATCATCTGCGGACGTGCCTAAATCTTTCCCGCTATTCACTCTTAAATATGAAGGTTTTTCAATAAGCCTTAATGCAAAAGCTTTACTTCGTTCTGCGGATATTACAGATGTTAAAGGTCGCTTCCAAGTTGAAGACGGTGTTGGACCAACCAATTGTTTGCAAATAGTACAAAGCGGTGGAACTTCTACCGATGTTGCAGCCTCGGGTAGTAGCAAGAATGATAATGCTGATTCAACTCAAACAGATGAGTCGAGTGCGCAAAGTAAACCCAGTGTATCGTCAAAAGTTTTAACGTGTTTAATAGATAAAAGCGCAGAAGTAGAATCAGGTCAAAATGCGACGCTTGTTTTTAATGGCAAGCATAAACAATCGGTTCTAACTCTGCCTGTTAGTGCGATTGCTGGAAGAGTTCAAAAAGGCTTAGTCTCATACAAGAAAGGCGATAATTGGGAGCGTAAAGAAGTTGGTCTTGGAATCAGTGACGGCGCTAATATTGAAATTACGTCTGGTTTGCATGAGGGTGATGTTGTAGCAGGTGTTTCTCCTGATCTCATTCCAGGAGTGCAATGATTATGGAGAACAATCCTGTTCCACTGGTTGAACTACAAGACGTGTCAGCGCGTGTAAAACTAGGCAATGGCGAATGGCTTACCACTGTCAACTCTGCTTCTATGTTACTTAATCAAGGTGAAACATACGCGGTAGTTGGCAGGTCTGGCTCCGGCAAAACGAGTCTTATTTCTATTATTGGATTTTTGAATAAAAATTTTACTGGAAAATACTATTATTCTGGCAAGTCAATCCAAAAGTGTAGTGATAGTACAGTATCGCATATGCGCGCTCGAAATATTGGTTTTGTTTTTCAAAACTATTCTCTCATTAAGCATTTAAGTATTAGAGAAAATGTTGAGTTGCCGCTTTTATACGCGGGACTACAACAAAGCAAGCAGACAAGAAGAAAAACTATAGAAGAAGCATTATGTGATGTTGGATTGCAAGATAAACTAAACGAATACCCTGGAAGGCTATCAGGCGGTGAACAGCAGAGAGTCGCGATAGCGCGTGCTCTCGTCACTAATCCCGAATTACTTATTTGCGATGAGCCAACTGGTGCGCTCGATAGTAGTACGGGAGAAAAAGTGCTTCAAGTGTTGCACGATCGTGTTCAAGAATCTGGAACAACATTACTATTAGTCACTCATGATATGAAAGTGGCTCGTTCTTGCTCTCACATTTTTACTATGGAAGGCGGTGTTCTTTATGATCATGCTGCTTAAAGATTTGCGCCTGTCTCCTATGAGATCCTTCCTCACAGGTTTTTCAATGTTTATCGGCATCATTGCCGTTATTGCGTCAGTGCTTATCGGCACGGTTGGTAAGGACTATCTTATTGCAACTAACGAACAGCTAAATGGCCGTAGACCGACATACGAGATTACTTTTTCAGCACAAAATTTTGACGAATATTCAGTATTTAACAAATTCTTAAATCGCATTGAATCCGCAAACCGTAACGCTAACGTTATGCTACAACCAAACACTGGACTACTATTTAGCGCTTCTATGCCAGCCGTGAAGAGTGTAAAAATAAGCAAAGAATATAAGACTGGCAATCTTCAATATGCTGACGCTGTTTACACTACGGCAGGATACAACAAAGTTTATAACTTACCTATTGTAAGTGGAAGATGGTTTAGTAATAGCGATAAAAGCAACGCATTAGAAATGGTAGTAAACCAATCTGCTAGCAAAAGATACAAGATTGGTGAAGTAGCATTTATTACTTCTCGCAAAACAACACAAATGAGTCCTATAAGGATTGTTGGAGTTGTGAACGATGGCGTAGACTCAGCAAAAGTATACGTGAATATTCTAGGATTATTACGTTATGCTCCAACTCTTTGGGAATATTCTGGAAAAGAAGCTCAAGGCTCAATCTACTGGTTGAATAAAGAAAATCGTTCTCAAAAATCAATTAAATCTTATGTTTCAGATGCTCTTTACGACTGTTGTGGTGGACAAGTAAACGAAATTAGAAGACATGATAATAGTGATGATTACGAGAATGTTATAACAGTATTGCAATTAAGTTTTGCTATCGTAGCAGCATTATTGCTTTTTGTTTCCGCGCTAGGTTTAATCAATATTGGTTTAGCATCGTTGGAGCAGCGCACACATGAACTGCTTATACGCAGAGCCTTGGGTGCTACTAGATGGTCTATTGCTTCACTCGTGTTAGGAAGTGCGATTATTTTAGCGCTGATAGTTTCGATTGCTGCTGTCGCTGTTTCTTTTGGACTTGTGTCTATAGCATCAAGTTTTTGGGATGCAGCAAGCCCAGTTAGTCCGCCAGTTTACCCATATGAAGCCGCTATTGGAGCTGTTATTGCGGCTTTTATTACAGCGCTTGCTGGAAGTGTGGTGCCGGCAATAAAAGCATCACGTTTACAACCAGCATTAGCATTGCGTTAATTTTCAAAAAATAAGAAAGAAGGAATAATGAATAATCATACTATTGGTAAAGCAACTCTTATTGTTGGTGTGCTTAGTGCGCTTCTTATGTTTAATGCGTGTGGAGGAATAGGCAACAATAATGCGAGTGGTATGGGTGGCGCGCGCTCGCAAAATAGTTCGCCTAGAGAGACTGTTGATTTTGCTCATATAGAGAAGGAATATCAGGAATCTGTGGCAAAGCTTAGTTGGCCTGAAAAATATAAAGCTCCTGCAAACTTGGTTGGAGAAGAAAAAGACGCTCAGTTCCAGAGTGGATATGGTGATACGCAAGCATCTAATTATTATCAGTGTGCTTGGGAACGGCAATGGTTAGACACGTATGCTAGTGATGAACAAGCGGCAAGTAAAGCTTTGCATGAGCTTGAAAAAGTGCCTAGCATGCCGTTTATGGGTCCAGATCGTTGTGATGATGCAACGCGAAACTTTTTCAAAGAGCACATGCGTAAAGCAAAACTAGGAGATCCGTCAGGATTCCAACAGGATGTGCAAACTAATTGTCCTGTGATGTAATTGCATTTGTATAGCTTTATTGTGCTTACGCGCTAAATATCTTGTTATATGCTTCTTTTTACCCATGTTGATGGTGTCCAATAATCTTTGGTAAGCATTGATGGGTATGTTTGTTTACGAGCTTGAATAATCCATAAGGCTATACCTGTTGAAACAAGTATTACGCCAGCTGCAATCATTATGAATAATGATGAATTTAGATTTCCCCATGCTAGTACGCTTGCATACCCTACGATAATGCCGCATTGCTCCATAATAGAAGTAAAAGTAGTAGTTGCGCCGAGAATGTGTGTTGGTATGCCGTCGAGAAGAGCTGTTTGCCCATAGACAATAGTTGCGTCAAAAATAATACCTGCAATGAAAGCAGAGCAAAGGAAAAGAGCGATCCAATTATTAAGTGCGAAAATAAGTAAAGGAATAGAAAGGAATCCAGGTAATAAAATAGAGTATAAAATCTCATAATGTAGCACAATATATTTGCATAATAGCGAACCTACAATCATGCCAATGTTAAATATGCTGACTATTGATCCCCACGTGGATGCCGAATGAAAAAGCGTGAGACAATGGTGTGCTCCCATTAGTCTGAATGCAGCAAGCCATGAGCCTGATTGTAATGCTGATACTACTCCTAAGACTATTAACCATGGTGTAGATTTCATATAGTGTAAAGAAGCTGCAAAACCAGCAGTTTTATTGCTTCCTGTTTTCGTATTGTTTGAGCTATTTTGTGCTTGCTGGTTTAGATTAACTAACAGTAGAGGTAGTGCCGCTAATATCATCACAATAGCAATGCTCGTAAAGAAAATGAGCGGATTACATATATCAACAAATATGCCAGTAATCGCTGGTGCAGCAAGCCTGCTGAGATTAATCCACATACGCATGCTTGCTAAAAACTTGGTTTTTTCGCCAGTTGGCACGCTATACGCCATCAATACTTTTTGATTAGGCGAAGAAAATGCAGTAAAGAATCCGAATATTATGCCGAGTAGCGTAACCATAATAGCAATAAGGTTATGCTGTGCTACTAAAGCGAAACCGTATCCAGTACACAGCAAGGCAAAGCAGAACGTTAGAGCTATAAACAATCTAGTTGGTGGATATTTATCTGCGATAATGCCGCCAAGTGGTGCTGCTATGCAGGTCATAAGTGCTACGGACACTGCGTTAAGTGCTGCGTGAGATAAGTCAACATGCATTAAAAGATATAGACTTACGCCAAATCTACAGCTTGTTATAAGAAAAGCATTAAGCGATAAAACGGCAATAATAAGAGTTGTGCGAATCCGTGCCGCAGCGTTCATTTCCTTCTCTTTTTTCTTTCTTTCATGTTATGAATGTCTTTCATATTCTGAATGATATATGCCTCTTGATATACACCTTTTTCTGGACTGTGAGTGAAATGAGTGTTTTATTGCAGTGTTTTACTCTTAACTACTCTTAACTGTGCTGAGCCCTACTCTCGTATGGCTTTGTTGGGTTTTCTTTGTGTTTATTGTGGTGTTTCATTCCGAAATACTCCGAAATGTATTTACTTTTGCGCTTTGTTGTTTGTGTCGTGATTCGAATTGCTGCAGTTTGCAAACAAGATATATAACTACTGGCGATAGTAGGAGAGGAAGCTGGAGAGTTTGCCCATTGCATCGCGAAGCGTTTGCAAGCGCGGTAAGTAGATAACGTGTAATTATTTTATAAGGTATTGACGTTTGTTTAACAATGTAGTAAATTGATTTACAAGAGTTTAGCATTGCAGTTCAAAGGAGACTGAAATGGAGAGAATGCCTAAAGGTAAAAAGTTCCAATTTAAGGCATTGCTTGATGACAAACAGTGGGTATCTAAAGATAATGTCTTCGGAGTTGGAGGGGAGGAGGTAGAAACAAGCGTGCATTTTTGATTTGGTGTCTGTGTGAACATGACATGTAGATTTATATGAGCCAGTGTTTGCGGCAATTAAAAAACTGTTTGCTTGTTATGTAGTCATACAACAAAGAATAAAAAAATTACTAGTTTGTTTTCTGATGCTTTAGAGAATAGTTCGTCACCCATTTTCTAAATGCAAAATGAGTGCAAGTTAACATATGCAGATAAAAAGAAGGTTACAATGAAGAAACTTACAAAAATATGTGCATTAATCGGTGCTGCTGCAATGATTATTAGCGCAGGTGCGTGTGGTAGTGTAAAATCATCCGACGCTAATGGCTCAACACAGCTTACCATTTGGCATTATTGGGATGGCGCTAATGCCGATACCTTTGATGCAATGGTGAAGGATTTTAATGCTTCGCATAAAAATATTAAGATTAAGACTGCGAGCGTCCCGAACTCTGATTTTATGACGAAGCTTCGTGCATCGGCTTCGTCGAAGAGCTTGCCAGATATTTCTATAAGTGATTTGGTATGGGTGCCACAGATTGCAAAAATGGGCAATTTGACTGATCTTTCTAAGGTTATCAGCTCGAAAACGCTCGATGATGTGACTCCTGCATTGATTGACTATGGTCATATTGACGGCAAACAAGTTTCTGTGCCAGTTACTGCCAATAATCTTGCGTACATGTACAACAAGGACGTTTATAAAGCAGCTGGGTTAGATCCTAACAAACCACCACAAACATGGGATGAGTTGAAGAAAGTTGCAAAGACGATCAAGGAAAAGACAGGCAAGCCAGGGTATGATTTGCTTACTCAAGCAGGAGATAACGGCGAAGGTTTAACTTGGAACTTCCAGGTCAACTTGTGGCAAGCTGGCGGCGAATTCTTGACAAAGGATAATTCTAAGGCTGCATTCAATACGCCAGAAGGCAAGAAGGCTATGAACTTCTGGGTGGATCTTATCAAGAGCGGCGTGAGCCCATATGCTAAGTGGGGCGAATTTGAAAAGGGCAAGGGTGGTTCTGCTCAGGAAGGTAGCTGGATGGTTGGCATCTGGGCGCCAGATCCACCATTTGATTTCGGTGTAGCAAAAGCCCCTCATCCAAAGGATGGCAAGGAAGCAACTAATCTCGGTGGTGAACAAGCAATCGTCTTCCATAATTCTGACGCTCGTGCCAAGGCTGCTGGCGAATTCTTGAACTGGTTCTTGCAGCCAGAACAGGTGATCAAGTGGTCGCAAAAGACTGGCATGCTTCCTGTAACGAAGAGTGTTGCAAAGTCTGATAAGTATTTGGATTGGGTTAAGAAGGAACAGCCTCGTTTAATTCCGTTTGTGGAACAAATGGAGATTGCTCATACACGTCCAAATACGCCATTGTATCCAAAGATTTCCTTTGAATTTGCAAAGGCTGTGGAGAAGGCTTTCGCTGGAGAGCAGAGTGTTGACGAAGCGCTTGCGAATGCTGAAAAGGCAGTTAACGACGTGATTGCCAAAGGCTGATTGCATAAATACTGTGCCGATAGCTGGGTCAAAGGAAATGAAGTTGACTCAGCTATCGGGGTTCTTTGCATCAAGGAGTATGTAATGAAAAAACGTCATTTTCTCAAGTCTGCGCACAGGCACTACCAGAAAGATCAAGTAATATGTGCTGCGGTATTCTTGTTGCCAGCAGTGCTTATTATTGGTGGTTTCGTGCTGTACCCTGTGTTGTCTGCTGTATATATTTCACTAACATCGTGGGATGGATTCTCTCCAGAAAAGAAATTTATTGGCTTGGGAAACTATGTTCGTCTTTTCCAAGATCCTGAGTTTTTCAATAGTTTAATGGTAACGGTTATTTATGCTGCTGGTGTATGTGTATTAAGTGTGCTGACTGGATTGCTGCTCGCGCTTTTGCTTGATGCGCCTATACGAGGTAGGAGTATTTATCGTAGTATTTACTTCCTTCCAGTGGTTACATCTTCTGTGGCTGCAGCCATTGTGTGGAAATATATGCTCGATCCTTCTGGATTCGTGAACAGTGTGTTGATGAAATTCAATATACACGGACCAGATTGGTTACAAAATCGTTGGCTTGCGCTTATTGCATTAATTCTTTTGACCGTGTGGAAAAATATTGGTTTTAACGCTATTTTGTATTTAACTGCGTTACAAGCATTGCCAAAAAGCGTGTATGAAGCGGCTGCATTAGATGGAGCTACTGGGTGGCAAAAATTATGGAAGATTACTTTCCCATTGCTATCTCCAATGACGTTTTTTGTAGTAGTTCAGGCATTAGTAACGAGCTTCCAATCCTTCGACCTTGCATACATGCTCACTGGTGGCGGTCCTCGCGGAGGCACGGAAGTGCTTGGCATGATGATGTATCGTGATGCGTTCAAGCTCGGTGATTTTGGCTATGGAACAGCAATAGCGTTCATTACGCTTGCGCTAGTGCTAGGCGTGACGATGATTCAATGGAAAGTTTCTGGAGCACAAGGAGAAGAATAATGAAGTCATCATTATGGTCGCGTTTGGCGCGTCATGCGATTCTGATTTTAGGTTCAGCAACAGTAATCATTCCATTTTTGTGGATGTTCACTACTTCTTTGCAAATGCGTGCTGAAACATACACGAATACTTCAATTTTTCCTACATCATGGCATTGGGAAAACTATATTCACGCTTGGCAAGCGGCGCCGTTTGCGCAATATTATTGGAATACGCTATTGATGACGGTAGGAATTGTTGTAGGACATTTAATATTTGATGCCTTTGCCGCCTACGCTTTTGCGCGATTAGAATTTCCTTTGAAGAAAACAATATTCATTCTGCTGCTTTCTGCATTGATGATTCCTAATTTTGTGATTGTTATTCCGTCTTATGAGATAGTCGCTAATTTGGGATGGGTTGATACGCTGTATGCTTTGATTGTTCCTAGACTTGCAGATGTGTTTGGCATTATTTTACTTCGCCAATATTTTGCAACAATTCCTCGAGAGCTTGATGAGGCAGCGCGCATTGACGGTTGTGGCAGGTTTGGAATATTCTTCAAAGTAATCGTTCCATTGTCGTCCCCAGCGTTTGCGACGCTTGGTATTTTTAGTTTTCTCTTTGCGTGGAATGATTTCCTTTGGCCGTTATTGGTTACGAATACGGATGAAACTCGTACAATTCAGATTGGTTTAGCATCCTTCGTAGGGCGTTACGGAACCTCTTGGAATTATTTGATGGCAGGAACTTTGACTGCAACAATACCAAGTATTATTGTGTTCCTTTTCTTCCAACGTGCGCTTGTTAGAGGAATTGCCAATACTGGTATGAAAGATTAGAAATTGTAGAAAAATTAAGGATGGGGTTTATTATGTCTATACCACAGTGGTTGCCTGATGCAAGATTTTATCAGATTTTTCCTGATCGTTTCTATCGTTGTGAAGGCTACGGTATGCTAACTGAAGGTCATGTGCCGCTTGATCCATGGGATGCTGAGCCTACGCGTGAGAATTTCTTAGGTGGTAATATTGCTGGAATTACAGAAAAACTTGATTATATTCATGATTTAGGTTGCAATGCGCTCTATTTGAATCCAATTTTTTCTGCTGCAACAAATCATCGTTATGACGCAAACGATTATTTTAAAATCGATCCACTTTTAGGAGCTCTTGAAGATTTCCATACATTGGTAGATGAAGCGCATAAGCGGAATATACGTATAGTACTAGATGCAGTTTTAAATCATTGTGGTAAAACTCATTGGATGTTTCAAGATGTTGTTAAAAATGAAGAGAATTCAGAATATGTTAATTATTTTTCAGTGAAAAACTTTCCAGTTAAGTCATTGCCTGTGCCTAATTATAAAACCTGTTCTGGTTGTGAATATCTACCGAAGTGGAATGTGTTTAATCCAAAGGTGCGTGAGCATCATTTTAATGTTGCGAGATATTGGATTGATCAAGGTATCGACGGTTATCGTCTTGATGTTCCATATTTTATTTATCCAGAATTTTGGCAGGATTTTAGGCAAGTTGTTAAATCAAAAAATTCAGAATTATGTTTGATAGCTGAAGAATGGAGAGACCCTGCTCAATGGTTGCAAGGAGACACTACCGATAGCACAATGAATTATACTCTGCGTGATTTAGTTTTAGGTTTTACTGCAACAAAGCGATTCAATGCATACGATTTTGTTAACGGTATTAACCGTCTGCAGGAGCGCATACCGTATGGATATCACCATGGGATGATGAATTTGTTGGGTAGTCACGATACTGAGCGTGTTTTAACTGCGCATCAAAATAATACTGAGGATTGCATAACTGCCTACTGTTGCATGTTTGCCTGCGAAGGTGCTCCGATGATTTATTACGGTGATGAACTTGGTATGGTTGGCGATAATGATCCAGGGTGCCGTTCTGGCATGCAGTGGGATAGTCTTGATACAAATGCTGAAATATTCCGTACAATTGTTCAATTAAATGCATTGCGACGTGATCATATTGCGTTGCGAAGGGGTACGCAAAGTTGTTACGCTGTTGATGGAGATACTGTCATTATTTCGCGAGAGCATAAGGAAGAATCTCTTTTGATGATTATTTCACGTAGTAATTTATTAGAGTATAATTCATCGAAGCTACCTCAACAATTGCAAAATCATAATTGGCGAATTATAAATGGTGTAACTGTTGGAGATAGTTGGCGCCCTAATAAAGATAATTCTATGATCGTATTGCAGGCTCAACAGTAAAAATAATGTAGAAGTAAGAAGTGTGAAGCATGGGAAAGAAAATTACAATGCAGGATATTGCTGATGCAGCGCGTGTCTCTAAATCTGCTGTCTCCTTTGCGTATAATACTCCTGATCGCTTATCGTCAGAAACTGTAGAACACATATTTTCAGTTGCAAAGGAACTAGGATATGTGCGTAATCCTGTTGCTTATATGCTGCGAACTCAAAAGACAAATAGTTTGGGATTGTTACTACCACAGCAATTAGGGCGAGTGCTAGAAAACCCATACTATTCGGAATTTATTCAGGGTATTGGGCAAATCTGTGAGCGAGAGGGATTGACGCTTCTTTTAGTGCCTCCACTTCGTAATTCTATGTTAAAAGCAATTCCTTATGCTGCCGTTGACGGTTTTATAGTAACTGGTTTAGAAGAAGATCGTGGTGAAGTTGAAGCGCTTATGCAGCAAGGAAAGCCATTTGTGATTGTTGACAGTGAAGTACATAGCCAGGCTCCGAGTATCAATATTGATGAGACGCGCGCTATGAAAGAATTAACTGAGCATCTTATTTCATTGGGTCATCGCAATTTTGTGGTGATTTCTCCAGAATCAGGTAATGATGATGGGTATCTTTCTTGGCATGGAACAATTCGTCGCCGTATTGATGGTGTGGTTTCTGCTTTAGAAGAGAATGGAATAGCTCCACTGGTCGATAAGAAAAATGTTATTGAAGTGCCATGTACTCGTACTGGAGGAGAAGAAGCTTTTGCACAAATAAAACAAAATAATTCTGTATTACCAACTGCATTCATCTGTTTTAGTGATGTTATTGCGTTTGGAGTAATGGACGCTGCTAGACAGTCTGGTTTGCAAATCCCACGCGATATTTCTGTTACAGGCTTTGATGATATAGATGAGTCTGCATGTAGTAATCCACCGTTGACAACAGTTAAACAACCTGTCACAACTAAAGGACGTTTAGCTGCTGAATATATAGTAGAGACTTTGAATGCTGGGTATGAACGAGCATCATCCCGTCACG
The DNA here is from genome assembly GCF_049262855.1 of Gardnerella sp. DNF00038. Lineage (NCBI taxonomy): Bacteria > Bacillati > Actinomycetota > Actinomycetes > Bifidobacteriales > Bifidobacteriaceae > Gardnerella > Gardnerella sp. DNF00038. The sequence goes on from NZ_CP058407.1 coordinate 114,186, forward strand.
TATGCCTACCTATTACTGTGCTGCTGCGTGAGTCAATTGGCCCAGCAGCATCTATAAGAGAATAGGCTGCGTAGTAAATACTTGATTCCTTCCTCCTATGAAAATATAGTGCCACGTTAAGTTTTTTTAGCGTGGCACTATATGCATAATTTCTTGAATAGGGTCAGAATTAATCGTAATTTTTTGTTTATGCAAAAATTATGATTTCTACTGGCGATAGTAGGAGAGGAAGCTGGAGAGTTTGCCCATTGCATCGCGAAGCGTTTGCAAGCGCGGCAAGTAGACTACGCGGAAGTAGCCTGGAGTCTGCCAATTAAAGCCTTTGCCGTGCACAATCAGCAACTTTTGGTCGCGCAGCAAATCAAGCGCAAACTGTTCGTCGTCGTGAATGTTGTAGCGAGCAGAATCGAGTTTTACAAACATGTAGAAAGCAGCATCTGGTCGCTCGACGCTTACGCCATCCATCTCCTGAAGTGCGTTATAGCAATACTCGCGCTGCTCATACACGCGTCCGCCCGGCTCCAAATACTTCTCAACGCTCTGGTATCCGCCCAAAGCAGTCTGAATAATAGATTGCGCAGGAACGTTCGAGCACAAGCGCATATTAGACAGCATGTTAAGCCCCATAATGTAGTCGCGAGCTTTGGATTTATCTCCCGAAAGGCTCATCCAGCCAATGCGGAAGCCAGCAATCATATGCGACTTAGAAAGTCCGCTAAAAGTTACGCAGAACACGTCTGGAGCAAGAGAAGCAATCGAAACATGTTTTTTGCCGTCCATAACAAGACGATCGTAAATCTCGTCCGCAAAAATAATCAGATTAAACTCGCGCGCAATCTTAACAATCTCTTCCAAAACTTCGCGACTATACAGCACGCCCGTAGGATTATTCGGGTTAATAATCACGATTGCTTTAGTACGAGGCGTGATTTTAGAGCGAATATCGGCAATATCTGGGTACCAATGCGACTTTTCGTCACACATGTAGTGCACAGGAGTGCCGCCAGCCAAGCTCGCGCACGCAGTCCACAACGGGTAGTCTGGGCTTGGTATAAGAATCTCGTCGCCGCAATCAAGCAACGCTTGCATAGAAAGATTAATCAGCTCGGAAACGCCGTTTCCAGTGTAAATATCTTCCATTTGCACGCCTGGAATGCCCTTAAGTTGATCGTATTGCATAATCGCCTTGCGTGCGGAGAAAAGTCCGCGACTATCCGAGTAGCCTTCGCAGTCAATAAGCTGCTGTTGCATGTCGTAAATCACTTCGTCTGGAGCGCGGAATCCAAAAGGCGCAGGATTCCCAATGTTGAGCTTTAAAATATGCGTTCCGTTTGCTTCCATGCGGTTTGCTTCTTCTACAACAGGGCCTCGAACGTCGTAAAGCACGTGCTCAAGTTTGGTGGATTTGTTGAAGTTTCTATGTTTGAGTGTTTCGGAAAGCTCATCTTCTGTTAATGGGTGATTTTCCTCGTGCTGCTCGCTGCAGTCTGCTTGCGCCTTTTGCGCGGTTTTTGCGCAAGAATGCCCACCTTTGATTCCGTAGTCGCTAATTTCAAGAATTTGTGCAAGCATATCTCGCACGTCTTTGCGTGGCTCAGTTTTACCGCTTAAATACTGGCTTAACTGGCTTTTGCCAAGCTTATGGCCGCTTTTTGCTGCAAGATCGATTACATCAATCTGCTTATATCCTTTGATTTTCATGGCCTTTTTAAGGTCGTTTGCAAAATTCTGTGCCATAATCCGTCTTTCTTATAGAAGCTTATAAAATCAGCATTCTTAAATTGAACAAACTTACAACAAAGTTCAAAATAGAAGCTATAAATTGAACTTTGAGGCGATTAAAAGACAATTTTACGCATAAAAAAGCATTTTGCAAGCCTAGAATTGAATTTATTTTGAATTTTGACAGAACCGTGCGAACAATTATGAACTTTTTGAATCTATGTTGAACTTTTGAATAAATAGACAATTTTTTAGATTTATTTTAGATTACTTTGAATTACTCAAATTGTTTTACCATTTTCTTATATTTCGCGCGGTTGCCATGTTTCGATAAGCTGGAAAAATATGGCAAATAAGCAAGGGGAGTTATAGCAGTATGCCAATTTTTGAGCTAATTCTGTACATAATGGCAGTTGTGGTTCTGTCATCATTCTTGGAGCGTTTTATACCAAGAGTTTCAGTGCCACTTGTGCAGATAGCTATGGGCATTATTGCTGCAGAATTGCCATTTTTTCCAAACGCATCTTTAGATCCAAACATGTTTATGGTCGTTATAGTTGCGCCACTTATATACTTTGAGTCTAGAGAAATCAATAAGCTAGCTCTGCTGTCTTCCTTCAAATATTCAGCCACGCTAGCTATTGGATTAGTTTTAGCCACAATGATTGTTGTTGGCATTCTATTGCCTGCAATATGGCCGTTTGCGCCAATTACGGCAGCTCTTGTGTTGGGTGCTGCATTAGGTCCAACGGATGCCGTGGCAGTAAGCGCTTTAAGTCACGAAGTGTCGCTTACGCGCAAACAATTTAGCGTTCTTCAAGGCGAATCATTATTTAATGACGCATCTGGAATAGTAGGATTCCAATTTGCAGTGTTGGTAGCATCCTCAGGCGTTTTCGACATTGTTCCAGCATTAAGCAGTTTTACAACAAAATTCTTTGGTGGAATAGCAGTAGGCGCGTTAGTAGGTTTTGCTGCAAACTGGCTTTTTGAAAAAATCAGGTCACTAGGTTGGGAAACTACGAAAACTAGAATATTAATGGAATTATTCCTACCATTTTTGTTATACATGGGTGCAGAAAGCCTTGAAACTTCGGGAATGCTTGCGCTAGTTACTGCAGGATTGCTTACAAAATTCGATCGTTCTGGAGTAGGTCCTAATGTTTCGCGAACAAATATAGTGGCAAACAGTGTTTGGAGCGTTCTATCTTTTGGGCTTAATGGTGCTGTTTTTGTGCTTTTGGGAATCGCGCTTCCAAAAGTAGTAAGTTCAAGTTGGAATGATCGTGGAATTAACAATCTTATTCTAGTGGCGATTATTTGCGTAACTTTAGTTGCCATTATAGGCGTTCGATTCTTGTGGATGGTTATTATGATTCGCCTTGCAAGTCGATCTAAAGCAAATAGGCGAGATGTAGATTGGCTAAAATCGTCCGTAATAATGACATTAGGTGGAGCAAAAGGAACTTTAACATTAGCGCTGATGTTTACGCTTCCAATTAGCTTCTCGCTTAGAAATGAATTGATTTTTATTGCTGGAGTGGTGATAGTAGTAACGCTTTTGCTAGCTAACTTTATTCTTCCCCTAATATCTCCTAAAGATAACAATCATGAGCTAGAAGCAGTTACGCCAATAATCATAGAAGTTTTGCGGAGAACCGTTGAAGAGCTTACGCTTAACGTTACGCAGGACAATCTTAAAAGTGATGATTATGAAACTCGAGGTGCTGTTTTATCTGTGATTGATTCCTACACGGAACGAATCAATAGGCTAAAACAAAATGTAAATAAGAGTGATTCAAAAGACTACTTGTTATTACGTGTAGATGCTCTAAATTGGGAAAAGGACTATATAAAACAAAGGATTAAAGAACTTAAACAAGATAGTATAAATAAATCTCATAATTTAGAGACAGAAGCATGCGAGAGGCTTTTGGATCAGATAATGAATTCTTTAAGACATATCCACACAGGGGAACAATCACAATCTATAATGTGGCATTTGCGTGGACGATTTAGGTCTGCTCAGCGAAGAGTAGTAACAGTTGTAAGACGAACAAGTAATATGATTCGTCGAACGGCTCCGCTTCTTAGAGAAGACATGATTTTTGTGCGCGTTCGGCAGATTCATATTGACGTTATACATAGCGTTGTTAAACGCTTGTATCAGGAAATGCATAAGGAAACATATAATACGGAGCATTGTTCAACGCTTTTGCGTGAATATAGGGCTAATGAGGCGCTTCTTAGATCTAGGCCAAATGTTGCTATGAGCGTAAAAATGATTGAGAGAATTGATGATGTTAAGCGTGAAAGCTATGCGATTGAGCTTAGGATTATTCACGAGATGTATGAGGCGGGTGACATTACGCGTGCACAAGAGCGGCAGTTGCGAAACAACGTTTATGTTATGAATGTTGATGCTAATGCAGATGTGTAAGTTTTGTGTTAAATGCAGCTTTGTAGTGCGTTTGTATTAACTTTGCGGCGTGCTGTGTCGTTCGCGCGGTCTAAGCGCGCGAACGACTTCGCCGCGCAGAAGCAGTGCTTCTGCTTTGAGCGGCTCAGCGAATCGAGGTGATTTCTCGCGCATTATGCAGCTCGAAATCGTCGATTCGCACGCGGTCTAAGCGCGCTATTCCTCGCGGCTATTAGTAGCCGCTCGGCTGATTTGGCACATAAAGTCCACCGGACTTTATGTTTGAGCCAAATCACGCTTTGAAGGAGCTTGAAATGCGTTATGCAATTTCAAGCTCAGTCAAAGCGCAATCGAACTACATAAAGTTGCGAATCAACGCAGTTTGTTGCGGTGATACTATGGGTTACATGTATTTCTTTACTCCGCGCAGATGTGAATCTACCCAAAAAATAATGTATGCCAATAAAGGGCAGGCTCTTATGGCAGCGGATAAAAGCCTTAGAGAGCGCGGAGCAAGATTATGGGTTTATAAATGCGATTATTGCGGAAGTTGGCATTTAACGCATTCAAATCCTGCAATTCGTAAGTATTGCGATATGCGCTCGCGATTTGAAACAACCAAACCTAAGTCTAGAAAACGCGGATATAAGCCGCGTTTTCGTTAAATAATTAATGCTAAATAATTAACACTAAAAATCAGCAAATCAATAAATCAATACTTAAAAGTAAATCCTTGCGCATTAAGCTGCGATTCGCAACTATGGTTTTTGGCGCCAGAATCTACAGCAAGCTTTGCGATTTGTGCGCTGAACGCGTCTACTGGTTTGCTAGCATTTCGCAAATCGTAGTATTTATGCACTCTTTCATCGAATTCTGCAAGTTTTTCAAGCAAAACATCATCGCTGATAGGGTATTCATTTTCAAAGAATTGCATGCTCGAGTCCATGCGCGGCTTTAGCTCTGGGCTTTGGTCTGGCTCGCCAATCGCAAGCCCAAGTACTGGATACGTGTATTTTGGCAACTTCAAAAGTTCAATTAAATCGGGAATGTTGTTCAAAATTGAACCAAGGATTACGCATCCGAGCCCAAGTGATTCTGCAGCTGTTTCCATAGCGTGCAGTGCAAGAATTGCATCGTTCTGCGACTGTGAGAACCTGTATCCTGTTTTAAGCGTAAAATCGTTTCCGTCTGCATCAATGCCATTTTTGCGCGCTATAGCAGCATTTCTGTGCTGATCAATAATAAAAACATACAAAAGTGGCGCTGTGGCTATATAAGTTTGATTTCCAAGTTCGGAAAGCTTTTTCTTAAGGCTTACGCTTGTGATTTTAATCGCGGACCAGTCGTTTAAAAACTGACTACAAGCTGCGCGCTGTGCTGCTGCTTCCAACGTTTTTACAATATTTTCGCTAATCGGCTCGTTTTTAAAAGCGCGTATAGATCTGCGATTTAGAAGTGTCTGAATTGTTTTATTTTCTTCAATCTGTTTATTGTTGTTTTGATCGTTATTTTGTTGCAACTCTGTCATTTTATTTCCTTAAAATTATGCTATTTAAAAATATTTATGCTATTTAGACTACTTAAAATACTTGTTTTTCTTGTTATTTTCTGCGACTTTGCCTTTTCTTAATTGCAGATAGTACCGCGCGATTTGTGTATCTACCTGCAACTGTTGTTAATATTGCGCTAAAAATCGCAAGCCCGAGGTTCATGAGCAAAGAATCTTCTTGTTTATTGTCTTTACTGATTTTTTTATAGTCTTCCCTATTTACGTCTTTATTTTTGCTACTTTTATTTTTTCTGTATTTCTCAAATTGTTTATTTTGCGCGATTTTGTGCATTTTATTGTTTTTTACGTAATGCTTCCATACGATTTCTGCGACTTTACCTACGACCATTGTAACAATTGCAGGAATTGCAGATTTTGCAATCATATCTAACAAAGTGTCAGGATTTTTAAGTCTTTTTTGTCTTAATGCAATAGCTTTATCGTTAACCTTGTTTAAACGCTTAATTGTAAGATTTGAAGCGCTGCGGGTTGCGCTGCGAGACGCATTATGAGTCGCACAATAATCTGCATGTGCGTTGGAAGATTCGGTATAAAATTGACCAGAAAAGTCTTGTCGTGAATTGTGTTGCGAATCATTCCGTGAATCATATCGTGAATCATTTTGGGTTAACGTCATATTTTTATGGTAATGGTAGCGAAATACCAATTAGTAATTGACATGTAAAAGTGTTATAAAAGTGTTATAAAAGCGAGCGAATATGGCAGTGGAGCCAGTTTGTAAGTAATGGGTTTAGATTTGCGCTAAGGCACCAAGCGTAGATTTTTGACTTGTTGGCGGTGCTTAAGGCGGAGTGGATTTATGCTGAACAGTATTGACGTTGACGTTAATGGTGGTTCATTTAGCGGAGATTCGTACGAGATTCAAGATGTTCCAGCAACTTGTGGCGGAGCTCCAGAGGGAAGACTTGTTCTTTTGCGTCACGGACAAACTGTTTGGAGCGAATCAGGTCAGCATACAGGCAGAACGGATATACCGCTTACTCAAATTGGTTGTTCGCAAGCAGTTTATGCTGGTGAGCGCATTCGACAAGCATTTCCTAAGGGTTTTGATGCAGACTGCCAGTTTGTAAGCCCTCTTGTTCGCGCTCGGCAAACAGCTCAACTAGCAGGTTTTACGCATTGCACGCCGCTAGAATACGCAGCTGAATGGGATTATGGGTGTGCAGAAGGGCGAACTAGAAAAGATGTCTCCGCGTTAAGTGGAGTAGAATCGTGGGATGTTTGGCGAGATGGTCCTAAGGCTCTTCCAGAGTTTATGTCGGATTCTTGTGAAGAGTCTCTTCCGAGTGGTGAAACGGTGAAAGTAGTACGCTGCAATGGGGAAAGTCTGCAGGATGTTTCTGATAGAACGCAAAAAATAATCGACTCTGTTTTGCCAAAGCTTAAAAGCGGCAAGGATGTGATTATTGTTGCGCACGCGCATGTTCTTAGAATTTTAGCTATGAGATGGTTAGGCGTTGATGCGTCTCAAGCGCGGTTGCTGCGACTAGACACCGCCCACTACAGCGCTCTTGGAACTTATAAGGGAGATCGTGTAATCGTTCGCTGGAATTGTTGATTTGTGATTGTTGCAGATTGTGCGACACGCCATCATATCAACACTGCTATCGTTTGCAATATCTTTGCATTTGAGGCATAATAAAAATTGTCGAAAAGGGCACCTAGGGGTGCGGCGGCTCATAGTAGGGTCGACGGCATAGGAGAAAGGTTCGATGATGAATCGTACAATTAAGTCAACAATTGCACTTGTAGCTTGCTCCGCGATGGCATTCGGTGCGCTCGCTGCATGTGGTTCCAGCTCTTCGGATTCTTCCGATAAGGGTAAGGTTTACTTCCTTAACTTCAAGCCAGAATCTGCTGATCAGTGGAAGGAAGTTGCTAAGGAATATACCAAGAAGACTGGTATTCCTGTAAAGGTCCAGAACGCTGCTTCTGGCACATATGAGCAGTCTCTTAAGAGTGAAATCAGCAAGGGTGATGAAGCCCCTACACTCTTCCAGGTGAATGGTCCTGTTGGATATGCATCTTGGAAGGATTACACTGCAGATCTTAAGGATACGGAGCTTTACAAGCAGCTTCAGAACAAGGATATTGCTCTTAAGGACGGAGATAAGGTTGTTGGTGTTCCATACGCAATGGAAACTTACGGCTTGATTTACAACAAGTCTTTGTTAAAGAAGTACACTGAGCTTAAGGATGCAAAGGTAAAGTCTGCTGAAGAGATTAATTCCTTCGATAAGCTTAAGGCTGTTGCTGACGACATTCAGGCTCGTAAGAGTGAACTTGGTGTTGATGGTGCTTTCACTTCTGCTGGTTTCGATTCCAGCTCTGATTGGCGCTTTAAGACTCACCTTGCAAACATTCCTCTGTACTATGAGTTCAAGGCAGACAAGGTAACTAAGCAGCCAGCAAAGATCAAGGGCACGTTCCTTGACGGATACAAGAAGATCTTTGATCTTTACATTACTGATTCCACCACTCCTGCAACTCAGCTCAGCTCTAAGACTGGTGAGGATGCAAACTCTGAGTTCTCGCTTGGCAAGGCTGTGTTCTATCAGAATGGTACTTGGGCTTGGACCGACCTGCAGAAGGCTGGCATGAAGGCTGAAGACCTTGGCATGCTCCCAATCTACATTGGTGCTAAGGGCGAAGAAAAGCAGGGCTTGGCTACTGGCTCCGAGAACTACTGGTGCATTAACGATAAGACTTCGGATGCAAACAAGAAGGCAACTAAGGACTTCTTGAAGTGGGTTCTTACCTCTGATTATGGCAAGGAAGCTATGTCTAAGAAGATGGGCTTCACCACTCCATTCAAGAGCTTTGCTGATATGAAGTCTGAGAATCCTTTGACTGCTGCTGCTGTTGAAGATGCTCAGTCTGGTAAGACTCCTGTAAGCTGGAACTTCACTATGATGCCATCTGACAACTGGAAGAACGATCTTGGCTCCGCTTTGCTTGAGTATGCTCAGGGCACTGGCAAGTGGGATAAGGTTAAGAGCGCCTTCGTTGACAATTGGGCTAAGGAAGTTGCTCAGACTCACGAAGATCAGGATTAATCTGAATATTGATTATTCGGCTTAAACTTGATTACAAATTAAAGTCATAATTTAAGAACATAATTTAAAACGATAATTTAAGATTGGGCTGTTGATGTAATTGCATTAGCACAGTGCATTAATAGCCTACCAAAAGAGCTTCAAGCCTTAGGGGTTTGAAGCTCTTTTGTTTGAATTTAGGCTGACTTAGTCTGATATTTAAATAGTATTTTAAGATTGCATTTAAAATGGTACTTGAACTAAGCTGCGTCAAGTTGAGATGTACTCGAGCGCACAATTAGCTGTGCTGGAATCGTAATGTATCTGCGACTTTCATCTAAATAATCTCCATTAATTAAAGATAAAGTCATTTTTGCAGTATCTACTGCCATGCTTACAGGGTCTTGTCTAATAGTTGTAAGTCCTGTTTCTCTAGCGTAGAAGCTGTCGTCAAAACCAATAATTGAAAGATCTCCTGGAGTATTGTATCCACTCCTAGAAAGCTGGAACATTAAAGGTATTGCTATTCCATCTTCTTGGCATGCAATCGCAGTAGGCATACTACTGTTGCTTAAAAGCGATGAAACTATTGAACTTATGCGGTCTAAACCTTCTGGAGCTACGATTTCGGTAGGCGTAATATTGTTAATCTTGCATTCGTCAATAAACGAATGATAACGTTGTAAAACGCTGAAATGCAGGGAAACATCGCGATTTGTGCGAATATAAGCTATGTTTTTATGACCTAATCCAATAAGATGGCGAGCCATAAGCCTCGCGCCCTGATTGTCGTCAATATTAATTGTTGCGTCAAAATCGCAGTCCATAGGATATAAGCAATTTATGCCTAAAACTGGTACACCAGTTGCCTTTAATGAAGCAACTTCCGACTTATTTACGTCAAATGAGCAAACTATTACAGCATCCGCATTTCTTCGAGTTGGTAGCATATCAAAGAATTCTGCGCGTTCTTGGCTGCTTGATATTTGGAAAATTGATAGATCGTATCCTGCTGGGTGAAGAACCTGATTCAATCCTTGTATTATGGATGCGCTAAACCACAGGCGAATGCTGTCGCTCATTAGTAGTGCGACTCTTAGAGTTCTGCCAGATTTTAAAGCGGCTGCAGAACGAGATATTGAGAAGTTTAGTTTTTCTGCAATAGCCAACACTTTGTCGCGAGTTATTGCGGAAACTAAGTCTGGTCGTGTAAATGAGCGTGAAACAGTAGATACTGATACGTGAGCTTCGTTGGCAACATCTTGAATATTAGCCGGCATGTGAACTCCTTTATTCGCACAACATCAATATCTTCATCAATATTTTTATTAATGTCTTCATTAATATCATTCAATCATCTTCAACGATAGTATATGAGCAGCGCATACATCAATGTTCATTGCGCCTCTTATACACAAACGTTTGCAATAAAAATAATAATAGCAGATTTTGCTGCAAAATCGCCAAAAATAGGGATTTTCTTCACATTTAATTTTGATTTCATCGCGTAACGACATGCAAAAAATGACAACGTTTGACATTGCTGTTGCATGTAGTAATATAAAAGTATTGGTTCGGGCGTCGACGCTCGTACAAGCGTTGTACTCAAGGAGGAGAAAGTGACGAGTCATGATTAATATGAGTGGAAAAGCAATACGCAAATGGTGGGCGTTATTCGCTTTGCCAACGTTTGCTGCTTTTGTAATCGGCTTTTTAGTGCCATTCGTAATGGGTGTGTATCTTAGCTTTACTAAGTTCCATACTGTTACGGATGGAAAGTTTGTGGGTATTCGCAATTATCGCAAGGCTTTGCGCGATCCTCATTTTATTCATTCGTTGATTTTCACAACTGCTTTTACTGTTGTAACAACAGTTGTTATTAACGTTATTGCTTTTGCAATTGCGTATATGCTTACAAAGAAGTTCAAAGGTTCAAACTTATTCCGTACAGTGTTCTTTATGCCAAATCTTATTGGTGGCATTGTTTTGGGATATGTTTGGCAAGTAGTGCTTAATGGTATTTTAGGCTACTTTGGTCGTGCTATTACGTATTCTGCGACGTACGGATTCTGGGGCATGGTTCTTTTGATATGCTGGCAGCAAATCGGATATATGATGATTATTTACATTGCTGGTTTGCAGGCGCTTCCAGGAGATGTTATTGAGGCGGCAGCTGTTGATGGCGCAACACCAATGCAAACGCTGTTTAAGATTACGATTCCTCTTATGATGCCGTCCATTACAGTGTGCACATTCTTGACTGTTACAAACGGATTCAAGCTGTTCGATCAGAACTTGGCGTTGACTAATGGTGCTCCTTCCAGAAAGTCGGAGATGTTGGCGTTGAACATTTTCAACACATTCTATGGAAGAATCAATGGTGAAGGCGTCGGTCAGGCAAAGGCAGTCATATTCTTCATCATTGTGGCTGTAATTGCTTTGATTCAGAACAGGTTGACAACGTCTAAGGAGGTGGCAGCATGAACGAGAAAACTAAGCATCCTGTGCTTTGGACCACGCTTTTTGCTGTAGTGAGTTTGTTGTGGATTTTCCCAATCGCGTTAGTGTTTATGAATTCCTTTAAGTCAAAGGTGTATATTGCTAGCGAGCCATTCTCACTTACTCCAAAGTCGTTTATTGGTTTTGATAATTACGTTCTTGGCATTAACCGCACGAATTTGTTGATGAGCTTCTGGTGGACAATTGTTGTAACGATTGGCGCTGTGGTTCTGATTCTTTTGTGCACTTCGATGTGTGCATGGTGGATTGTGCGAGTAAACAATTGGGCTGCAAGGCTGCTTTACGTATTGTTCTTGTTCAATATGATTGTGCCGTTCCAGATGGTTATGTTCACTCTTTCCAACATCACTACAAAGCTTGGATTGAACACCCCTTGGGGATTGTGGATTATCTACCTTGGTTTTGGCGCAGGTTTGGCTGTGTTTATTTTCACGGGCGTTGTGAAGGGTATTCCTCAGGAATTGGAAGAGTCCGCAATGATTGATGGTGCTTCAGTGCCTCGCATATTCTTCCAGATTATTGTTCCGATTATGAGACCTGCTATTATATCTGTGTCGATTTTGCAAACAATGTGGATTTGGAATGACTTCCTTCTTCCTTACCTCACTTTGGATTTGAACAAGTATAAGACTGTTTCGATTGCAGTTCAATATTTGAAGGGTGGTTATGGCTCCGTTGAAATGGGTGCCATGATGGGCTGCTTGGTTCTTGCCATTCTTCCAATTATTATCTTCTACCTCATCTGCCAGAAGTATATTATCAAAGGCGTTATGGCTGGTGCGGTAAAAGGCTGAGGTCTTTTCTCCTTCGGACCTCGGTTGCATGATGATGGTGGTTGCAAAACTTTGCTTCCACCATCATTTGTGTTTAAGTGTATTTTTTAGTGTATTGTTATTTTAGATTTGTTTTAGATTGCGTTTAACTATGCAGGAGTGGTTGTAATGATTTCTTTTGGAAGCCCCGATTCAAAGTTTGCTCAAGGAATGGAATCGTTTGCAGACGCAGTATGGCTTACCATTTTAATGATTATTACGAGTGTTCCGATTATAACGATTGGCGCATCAATTACAGCTGCTCATGAAACTGCTAGAAGGATTGAGCGCGGAGAAGCACACACAACTTCAATCTATTTTAAATCTTTTAAAAATAATTTTGTTAAATCTACTATTATTTGGATAATCTTGCTTCCGATTCTTGTGGCAATTGTAGGGTCTTGGATTTTTCTGCAGCTTACGCCACTTTTAATAATAAAGTTTGCGATCAGTATTTTATGGGTTTTGGTTGCTCAATGGGTGTTTGCTCTTCAAGCAAGATTTGAAAATTCTGTTGGTAGAACCTTGATTAATTCGTTGATTTTTAGCGTATCTTACATTGCAACCACTTTTATGATGGTTTTGCTTGATTTTGTATTTTTTGCGCTTGTCTATTTATCTTTAAAGTATTTTTTGCAGGGATTACCGCTGTTGATTTTGCTTGGATGGGGGTCTTTGATTATGCTCCATACTCCGCTGCTTGAGCGTGTGTTTGCAAAATACGTTAAAACAAGTGGTAAGTGATTTGTGAATTGACATTAGTAACCCGAGAATTATATTTAATTGGGTATTTGGGTAACTAAATAACCGTGGTAACCAAATAAGGGCAATCGGCAAAATAATTAATGAGGCGAACACCATCACGGATGTTCGCCTCATTTGGGACATCATTACAAGGTGCTTTAAATGTGCAACTATGCGCAAATCCTAACACCATGTCGGGGAAGGAAACAAGTTACTCTTAACAGATAACCATTCCCTTTCATTATACTCTAAATAGCTTTATTTATAAAGGTTTTCACCCTTTCTTTTTTGTTGTTTTTATTGTTGTTTTTATTGTTATTTTGGCTTAAATTCTAATTATTTTTTGCCGTTCATAACAGCTGCCATAGAAAGCACTCTAGGTGACTTAAACACTTCGTCGGTATGAACAACATTGCCATCTTTATCAGTAAGAGGAATACGCCAATTTGGATATTCTGTACTGGTTCCAGGCTGATTCTGCGAACGCTTTTCTCCAACTGCGTCAACAAGCGCCACTTGCAAAAGCAAAGATGGGGAAGTGCGCATAATCGCATGCATAGCCTCCACAATCTCTTGCACATGGTCTTCTACATGTTCGGCAGCATCCTTGCTAATCCATCCGCCTTCCAAAAGCATCTTCATCATGGCGTCTCGCTCGGCGCTAGCAGCCTTCTGGAAGCTTTCTACAGAATCGGTAAGCAAATGAAGCTCCTCGCGAAGCTTAACATGCTCAAAAGCAAGGTATCCAGCTGTAGGTGGCATGTCGTGAGTTGTAACAGATGCCAAAGCGTATTCGCGGTATGTAGAAGGGTTTGCAAATATAATCTGCTTTTTACCAGCCTTCTTAGCGGCTTTTTCTGAATCGTCGTTGTGAGTGAACCATTCAACAACAGTTCCAAGAATTCCATGCGAGGCAAGAACCTTAGAAACATATGCTGGAACAGTGCCCAAATCTTCGCCAATCACCAATCCGCCTGCGCGAGTTGCCTCAATGCTAAGCACAGCAAGCATAGCGTCCACGTTGTAGTACACGTAAGCACCGTTTTTAGCTCCTTGACCTTGCGGAATCCACCATAAGCGGAAAAGCCCGAGCACGTGGTCAATTCGAACCGCGCCAGCATGCAAGAACACGTTGTGAACCATGTCTCGGTATGCAATGTAACCAGTTTCGTCTAGATAATTAGGGTCAAATGGAGGCTGACCCCAATCCTGACCTTGCTGGTTGTAGAAGTCTGGAGGTGCACCAACGCTAACGCCGTTAGCAAATCGCTCTGGGCTCCACCACACATCTGCGCCATAACCGTGAACACCAACAGCCATGTCTTGCATAAGACCAATCGCCATTCCAGCGGCTTTAGCTTCGGCATGGGCAGCTGCAACCTGCTCGTCTGCAATCCACTGCAGCCAGCGGTGGAACTCCAACAAATCAGCGTGCTCGCGCTTAAGCGCGTCAATCTGAGGAGTGCCCTTGCCAGTGGTATCAAACCAAAGGTTATCTCCCCAAGGAGCGCCCCAAACCTCGAAGGCTACGCACCAAGTCGCAAAAGCGTCTAAGTCTTCTCCAGAACGCGCCTTAAAGTCTGCGAAATCCTGCTCGCGCTCTGCGCTTCTAGGCTGCTCAAAAATCATCTTTAATGCTGGTAGCTTTGCGCTCCAAGCAGTGTTAATATCCATAGGATTTGGATCGTTGTTTTGCGCTTCAACCGACTCGTGCAGAGCTTCCACTTGTTCTCTCTGGCTATCGCTTAATTGCGTGTATTCTGGAATATCCTGTGGGCGAATATAAGTTACGTTTAAGAATCTGCGCGACTCAGGCAAATAAGGCGAAGGCTCTAAAGGCGCCACTGGTGCGCAGGCGTGAATTGGGTTTATAAGCATAAAGTCGGCTTTGCCAATGCTACCCGCGTCTTTAAGAAGTCTACGCAAGTCGCCATAATCGCCAACTCCCCAAGATTCCTTTGATCGCACGGAGTAGAGCTGAGTCATGTAGCCCCAGCGATGGCGTTCCTGAACGCTTTGCGGAAGAGGGATTCTTGCTGGAGCAGAAATCAGTGTAACCTGAGCATGCAAGGCGCATTCGTCATCTACAGTTGCTTTCAGAGTGTGGTAACCCATTGGCAAATCTTCTGGAAGTTCCAGCAATAAGTCGCCCTCTTTGCTTGTCTTAAAGTTATTAAGCGGCTTATCAGGCGTATCCTCGTATTCTGTCCCGTCTTCTAAAGTCAGTGTTACGTGGATCTTGCTTGGGTTGATTGCACTGCCGCCAGTGTGCACAGGCACTATTGTTTTTGTGCCATTAAAGCATACAACTGTTGGTGGCAGAAGTTCGCTATCTCGCTTTTCTTGCACTCGTTTTAGTGAGTTTGCAATATTTTCCTCTGTATTTGCTTGCCAACCTAGTGCATCTAGCACGCCAACAAGAGCTTCATCGGTAATTTCCGTATAGTCGCCTAGTTGGTCGATGTAGAAAGTTGCAACTCCGCAGGCTTTTGCTAACTGAATTAGTGGACGATTGAGTCGTTCTGTGCTTTCTTCTACGGGCACAGGCGTGGCAGCCTTTGTTTTGGCGTTGTCTGTTGTGCTCATGATGCTCCTTTGTTAATCAGTGGCACATGTAATCTCGTCGCATCGATGTTGGTTTGCAAACGATGTTGAAGAGTGCGATTTCTCAACACCTCACTGGATTGAGGCACGCTCTAGCTAACCATTATATTAAGTATTGATATCGTTTGCAATATTGGCGATTTTCGTGGCACTTAACAAAAAACCGCAGAAGGTTAAATACCAACTGCGGTTTTTTGTTAAGTGTTATTTGTTATTTGCGCATAGTTGCTGCTACTTACTTGCGACGGATTCGCATAAAGTGCCATCCTGCGCCGATTGCTGCGATTCCAGCAGTTATGCTGCCAGCAACAGCTGCGATTAACGTTGTGCTGTTGCCAGCG
Organism: Gardnerella sp. DNF00038; assembly: GCF_049262855.1. Classification (NCBI taxonomy): domain Bacteria; kingdom Bacillati; phylum Actinomycetota; class Actinomycetes; order Bifidobacteriales; family Bifidobacteriaceae; genus Gardnerella; species Gardnerella sp. DNF00038. Next base: position 129,953 of record NZ_CP058407.1, read on the forward strand.
GCGTGCTCACCGTTGTTTGCGCCAGATGCCTGAGCGCTCTTATCGCTGCTATTGTCTTTGCTCTTTGAGTCTTCGTTCTTGGACTCTTCGGATTCCTTCTGATTTTCATCTTTTGCGGAATCGTTAGATGTGTTCTTGGACTCTTCGCTCTTTGTTGTGTTTGCGGAGCTTGCTGTAGGAGCAGCAGGAGCAGCAGATGCTGCAGCACGAGGCGTGCGTGCAGGAGTCTCTGCGGTTGCTGGCGACTTAGCAGTAGCATTTTCTACGAGTTCTTCTGCAGCTTTTGCGGTATGCGTGGACTCCGTTTGGTTCGCTGGAACAGCACTGTGCTTAGGTGCAGACTGTGGTGCAGACTGTGATACAGAAGGAGCCGAAGCCTGTGGCGCACTTGGTGCAGCATTGTTCTGTGGCGCATTCTGTGTAGTGCTTGGAGCTGGAGCTGGCTGTTTTGCGCTTGGTGGCGCAGAAGGAGCCGGTTCCAGCACCTGTGGGTTTGAAGCCGCTGGAGGTGCTGGTGGATTAAGCGGAGCTTGTGGCTGCACCTGTGGAGCCTCTTGTGGAGTCTCTTGCGGAGTGCTTGGAGCTGGAGCAGGAGCTGGTGTAGAAGGAGTTGGCTTCTGAACCTGTGGATTCAAAGATTCCTCAGCCTTCTGCTTTGCTGCAGTGAGACTCTTTTCCACATCGTTCAACGTTTGTGTTGATTTATCAAGTTCTTTAGATCGATTAGCAACCTCTTTTATCATTAAATCAAAAGCGAATTCGATGGTTTGGGAGCTTGCAGCATACTTTGAAATAAGTGTACGCTTGGTCTCTTCAATTGAAGCTTTTAGCTCTAAGATCTTTGCTTTAGTTGCTTCAACATTAGTTTTCGCTTCATTTAGTTTTTGCTTTGCTGTTTCAGCAAGTTGTTTAGTCGCCTCGACATTAGTTTTAGCTTCGGATATTTCTTTATCGATTCGCTTCAAGTCTTCTTTCAGTTGATTAAGATTCTTTTCGGCGGTATCCTTATCCATTTTAGCGTTTTCAAAATTAGCTTTTTCATCTTGAACTTTTTTCTCTGCTTTTTGTGCTTCTTCTGTTATTGCCAGTAAGTTTTGAGCAGCATTTTCTGCCGCCTCTTTAGCTTTTTCTGCATCTCTGCTAGCGACGTTTAGATCTTTTTCAGCATCTTGTTTAGATTCTTTTAGCTCTTTTATAGTATTCTCAAGCTCAGCTAGTTCGGATTCTTTATCTGAAACTTTTTTAGCTAAAGAATTAGATTCAGACTTCTTCTCATTGGCAGCTTTTCGAGCATCTTTTGCATTATCAGAAATTCTTGTTAAAGAATTTATCTCAGAAGTCAATTCAGAAATTGTATCTAATAGATCTCTTATTTGACTACTTTTATCTGCTTCGGCAAGTTCTTTTTGAGCGGTTTCAGCCTCTTTTCTTAGTTTTTCACTTCTTCGATTAGCTTCTTCAACTATTGGCTTAAGATTTTCAACTTCGTCTCTGGCAGATTCATATTCTGTTTTAGCTTTGTGCAGTTTATCAACATATCCAGGAGTACTATATTTTGAAGTATCTTTTTCTAAAGATGTATATTCTTTAGATGCGCGTTTATATTCAGCGTCTTTTCCTTCATATTCTTTTTGTTTTTGGGCAGCAGTTTTTTCTGCTTCTTCAGCTTGTTTTTTAGTCGAAGCAACTTTTTCTTTTAACTGATTAATTTTGTTTTGATCATTGTCAGCATCAAGAGTTTTTAGATTTTCTTCTGCAGTTTTAATTTGCTTAGTAATGTTCTCAATCTTATTATCGACGCCTTCAGCAGCTGCTTCCTTTTGCTGTGCTTCTTTTTCAATCTTTTCAGCTTCTGCCTTAGCAGATTCAGACTTTTGCTTGGCTTCAGCTAACTCTGCTTCAAGCTTAGATTTAGCCTTTTCTTCATTTGCTAAATCTTCTGTAGTTTCTTCGTTGTCATCTTTTGCGTCCTCAGCAAGTTCATCTTTTGCAGCTTTTTCTTCAGACCTAATTTTGTTCACTTGATCAGCATTTTGTCTAGCCTCGTCAGTCACTTTCTTGGCTTTTTCTGCCTCTTCTACGGCTTTATTCTTCTCTTCAATGCGCTGCTTGGCATTTGCTATATTCTGAGTCTCTGTTTCTATTTTCTTATTGGTCTCAGCAATGCTATTTTCTGCATTATTTTTCTTTTCTACAGCTTCATTAATTTTTCTTGCAGTATCTTCAGCTTCTTGTTTTGCTTCTTCTACAGCTTTATTTGCTTCATCATGCTTATTCTTAGCTTCTATTTGTAACTTCTTTGATTCTTCGACTTTTTGGAGTATTTCTGCATTTGCTGGAGTGTTATTCTTAGGTGTGCCTGAACCTTGAACCGTTCCAGGATTTTCTTTCTCTTGCTTGCCGGCAGCAGCGTCGCCAGTAACAGGCGAGTTAACGGTTTGTGGTTTAAAATCTTCTGGACCATAAGAAACAACATTGCTAACAGCATCAAAACCAGTGTCGGATATGGTCTTAACCTGTGCTGCTGGATGATTGGACGTATCTGTTGTAGTCGCGTCTGCTGCGTTGGCAGCGTTTGCAATGCTTATGCTTCCAATAAGAGCCAAAGAGCTTGCGCCCAAAGAGATAGCGGCTGCAATCTTAGCGTTCATATTTACCTCATTCTTCAAATCATTTAGGTTTGGGTGTGGGGGTATTTGTTTAATTATCAAGTTGTAAGATCAAAGCGCTGGCATACAATCCGTGTCTGTATTGCGTCTCTGTCTTGTTTCTAGACTTTCTACTCTTCTCTACTCTGCATATTTCTCCACTTTGCATATACACAATAGGGGTATAAAGTATAAAAGTTATTCTAACAGAATCACAGGAATAATTCGCTCACTTTGGCAAGTTATAAGGAACAATTAAGGAAATTACAAGGATTCGCCTTGAAATATTAGTATCCGACTCAGTATTCGAAAATATTGGGTTATTCCCCAAAATATTAATATTCAATCATAAGCCAAAAAATAATCCCGACTTTGTTCCCAAATCACAGGAATAAGAGAACAAAATCGGGATAAATTGCGAGCCGAGCGCGCTCAAGAACTCAAGCAATCAAGCGCGCTTGCGACTCAACACAACGAATGTACGCGGCGGCACATGAACCGCACGCTGAGAGCCATTATCATCGCACAGCATAGAAACGCAGCTGCCAGAGTCGTGCCCCGTCCACTTAGCAAAATACTCAGTGGAATCCAACACGCAGCGCCACGGGCTTGGAGATTTAGCAGGCAAATCAATCGTTGCAGACGCATCATTCATAGGGTTCACACACACAATCAAGTCGCTTCCAATCTGCTCCGCAAGAACAGTATTATCAGACGCAGTAAGGTGAGTGCGCTTAGCATCATAAAACTCAGCATTCTTAGCGCGAAGTTTTATAAGCGCACTATACCATTCTACAAGCGGTTGGAATCGCTCAGCTCTAGACCAATCAAGCTGGTTCATAAGAACTCCGCGATTATAAGAATTATCGCAACCATGCTTAGTGCGACCAAACTCCTCGCCTCCAAGCATAAACGGCATACCAGCAGAACACAAAATCAATCCAGCACTGAGAATATTAGCGCTAAAAATGTCTGCAACGCTGTTTGGATCGCTTGCGTCAAAATCGCAGCTAGACGCGTTATCGCGCATAGAAATACACAGCTTATCCCACAAAGTCAAATCGTCGTGAGCAGAAACATACTGCACAATTTGACCAACACTTTTACCAGCACAAGGCATACCACGCCAGCCATTAAACGCGTTTCGCACAGGATCCGCCGTCCAAAACTCATTGCCATTTACATATCCGCGGTCATGATGATCCATAACATTGCCCTTAAGCGTATCGCGAGACTCATCACTAAACCAGCCGATTCTAGAATCAAGGAAGCCGCGCCCATCTTTATCTCCCATAGGGCAATCATCGCCAACAGCTGCAGCATCCGCACCCCACGGTTCACCATACATAAGAATATCTTTGCCGCCATCAAGCTTATCTAATTCGGCACGAATCATATTCAAAGTTTCCGCATCCGTTAAGCCCATAAGGTCAAACCTAAAACCATCCACATGGTAGCAGCGCGCCCAGTGCAAAATAGATTCAATCATAAAACGCCTAAACATTGGGTGATCGGAAGCCATCTCGTTACCGCAGCCAGAACCATTAGCAAAAGACCCATCAGCCTTACGCCTGCAGAAATAGCCTGGAGCCACACTTTCAAACACATTCGACGCAGCCTCAAACATGTGGTTATAAACAACATCCATAACTACGCGTATACCATTCTTATGCAAAGCGCCAATCATCGCCTTGCACTCGCGTATTCTTGCCGTACCGTCGTATGGATTGCTAGAGTAAGCACCCTCCGGCACATTGTACGCATGTGGATCGTAGCCCCAATTGTAAAGCGAATCCACGCTCTCACCGTTTTTGCGAGCAGACGAAATCGCAACCTCATCCACAGTAGCAAAATCGTAGATTGGCATTAGTTGAACGTGAGTTACACCAAGTTTTTTAAGATAGTCAATTCCAGTAGGGAAGTGCTCATCGCCACCTAAAGTCGTATGCGAATCTGTAAAAGCAAGATACTGACCACTATGTTCTGGCTTAAATCCGCCATTAGGATTGCTGCTAAAGTCTTCAACATGCGTTTCCCAAACAACCGTCGCATGGCGCACAAACTCTGGCGACTTATCTTTGTGCCAGTCAGCTGGGCTAACGCGTTCCTCACTTACAACCATGCTGCGCTCGCCATTTACGCCACTAGCAACACCCCAAGGGTCACTTGTACGATTGACTCTTCCATCAGCAAAAGTCACCAGAAAATCGTAGTAAACGCCATCTAGCCTTTGCAATATTGAAGTTCTCCATGCGCCGTCGCGCAATGGCTTTAAATTACGTGTTTTGAACGGCTCGCTGTTGTTTCCTGTTTCAAAAAGTCTTAGCGTTACGCATGATGCGGTTGGTGCCCAAACTGTGAATGTTGTTGATTTTTCATTAAGCGAGCATCCAAGCTGACCCGAGTACACTGGCCATTGTGTTGAAGACGTGCACGTCATGTAATATATCCTTCTTTATTATTCAGAAGAAAATGAAGGCCGAAACGCTTTAAAACGCTCGACCCCCATTTTCAATTAAACCCCACAATTGATGTAGAGGTTACTATCCCTTAACAGAGCCAGACATCGACTCTTCATAGAATCGCTGCATGACAATAAACAGGATTGCAATCGGGATGGAAACGCACACAGCTCCAGCAGAGAATCGTGCGAACCAGTGATTGATGTATTCTCTCTGCAACATCTGGTACAAGCCCAAAGCCACAGTGTAATTATCTTGAGTACGGGCAATAGTCTTAACCAAAACGAAGTCAAGCCATGGACCCAAGAAGCTAACAATAGCTTGGAACACAATCATAGGCTTGCAGATTGGAAGAATAATCTTCCAGAATACTTGCCAAGTTGTGCATCCGTCCAAATAAGCGGCTTCATCCAAAGACTTTGGAATCGTGTCCATATAGCCCTTCATAACGTAGAAGCCCATGCCGCTACCAGCAGAGTAAACGATTATAAGGGAAATAAGAACAACAGAACCATTCGTCAAGCCAAAAGCCTTCAAAATGAAGTAGATAGCAATAACTGCCATGATGCCTGGGAACATACCAAGAATCAAAGCAATGTTCATAAATGTCTTACGACCGCGGAAACGCAAACGAGACATGCAGAACGCTACTACAAGCACGAAGAACAGAGAGATAATGCACACGAAAATAGACACAATCAAGGTGTTTAAGAACATTCGTGGGAAGTCAAGAACTTCTCGCTCAGTAAACAGCTGAATGTAATTATTAAACGTGTACTTAGTTGGGAAGAACGTTGTCTGATATGGTGCAGTGTTCTGGTTAAAGCTTTCCAAGAACACCCAAACGATTGGCGCAAGCCAAATCACAGCCATAACAATCAGGAACAGATGAGCTACAATGTCTCCGAATATGCGGCGGATACGCTGATCGCGCCAGAACGGGACACTACGTACACTATGCACAGTCTGTTCGCCTTGCATAAGATCCTTCTTATTACTCACCGGAATCCCTCCTCATTCTTGTAGGAGCCAGAGTTGCGGTATGTTATCAAAGCAACAATCGCAAGCACAATGAATGTCATAATGCCGATTACCGCGCCCATGCTGTAGTTATCTTTATCAACCGTAAGCTTGTACAGCCAGGTGATGAGCAAATCAGTCTTACCTGCAGAAGAACCAATTGGTGTTGGCTCGCCGCCAGACAACAGGTAAATAACGTTGAAGTTATTAACGTTTCCAGTGAATGTGGTGATCAGGTATGGAGTCATAACAAAGAAGATGTATGGCATAGTGACGTTCATGAAACGCTGCCACCAGCTTGCACCGTCAAGCTCTGCTGCTTCGTAAAGTTCAGCTGGAACGTTCTGCAAAATACCAGTGATCTGCATGATGGTGTAAGGAATACCAACCCAAAGGTTGATGAGAATAACCGTAACCCTTGCCCAAGTAGCATCCTGGAAGAACGGTAGTGGAGAATGAATCCAGCCAGAAGATATAAGAAGACGGTTAATAGCGCCATCTCTTTGCAACATGCTGTGCATAACAAGCAAGGACACAAACTGTGGGACAGCAATGGTCAAAGAGAAGCAGATACGCCACAAGCTCTTAAGACGAGTGGTGCGCCTGTTAATAATCATTGCCATAAACATGCCGAAGAAGAAGTTCAAGAATGTAGCGAAGAAAGCCCAAACAAGGGTCCAAATCAAAACATCAAAGAAGATTCCAGCATTAATGGTTCCAGTTGTATTTCCAAGAATCTTAAAGAAGTTGTTTAAACCAACCCAATGGAACAGCAATGTGTGGTCACGATCATAGTTTGTGAATGCCATCGAAATCATGAACACCAATGGCAAAACCGTGAACAAAACAATTCCAGCGGTTGGAAGAGTCATAAAACCAACGTGCGCATGGCGGTCGAGCAAAGACTCAACATCTTTAACAAAAGTAATAGGCTTTTCTCCGCGCGCTACAAAAGCCTGAGCTTTGTATGCGCTACGCAAAGACAAAGTAGCTAAATAAATTAAAACAACAATTGCTGCAATGCTCATAACGCCATACAGCAAAATTTCAACAGAATTATCTCCAGCCACATAGTGCCAGAAGCCGTTAATCTTTACTCTACCCTGCTTCTTAGTACCAAGAGTACCGAATTTTGGTAGATATTCAGCGCCAGTTGTGGCCAAGAAGGCAAGAACTCCAGCCTCGCATAGAATGAATACGAGACCTTTCACGTACTGTTTGCGAACGAAGTTACCAAAACCGAAGATAATTATCGAAACCCAAGACAGTACGTCTGCGTGCTTTGCAGCCTCCTGTAATGAGTATTGCGAAGGGGCAATGTATTCATCGGCAGCAGGTGCCTTCTTACGCTTCCCTCGCTTGGTGGATGTCGTGCCAGTCATGACATGCCTTTCGTAAAATTGTGGGGTTTTTACAAGCAAAAGACGCCCCGCCCCGATTTTAAAATCCTTAGGGGAGCGGGGCGTCCTTGCCGTGTGTTTTCTAAATATTATTTTCTTTTAAAAGAAAATAATATTTAGAAAACAGTCGTAAGTAATACTTACTTCTTAAGAGCTTCCTCAAAGCCCTTCTGGAAGTCTGCAATCTTTGCAGCGGCGTTGCCGTCGTTGACTTCCTTGTTTGCCAATGCAGTACCGAAGGTCTTCATTGGATCCCAGAAGGCACCCATTTCTGGAACGGTTGGCTGCAAGACAGAAGTCTTAGCAATGGTGTTCATCTGAGCCACAGCGGCTGGGTTGTCCTTAACGAGATCAGACAAAGACTTAGCAACTGGGATATCGCCGTGAAGCTTGTACATCTGCTCCTGGGATTCCTTAGAACCGAGGAATGCAGCGAACTTAGCGGCCATCTCTGGAGCCTTGGAGTTAGGGTTGTAAGCAACAGCCTTAGAACCAGCGAAGGACTTCATCTGATGTTCGCCATCTTCAGACTTGAACTTTGGAAGCTGAGCAGCAGCGTAGTTGTCGCCCAAAGCCTTCTTTACATCGCCAGCATCCCAAGAGCCAGAGAAGTAAGCGTCAACGGTGTGGTTCTTAATGCCAGCTAAGCCAGCGCCATCGCCATCCATTACGAAGTTCTTGTTCTGAATGAACTTTGCAACATACTTGGTGATTTCGGCAGCCTTGTCACCAATCTTGATGCCAGCCTTGCCATCGTTGCTCTTCTCGCCGAAGAGGGTCATGTTGCCATCGAGGTAGAAGCCTGGAAGGTACCAAGCGTTGCTGATATCGAAAGCAACCTTGCCCTTTTCGAGCATCTTATCGAGGGACTTAACGTCTTCGTCGGAGAACTTGGACTTATCGTAGTACATGAACCAAGTGTTGCCCATGTATGGAACGCCATAAAGCTTGCCATCCTGAGCGGTTACAGACTGGATGATGGTATCATCGTTGTCTTCCTTAACCTGCTTGGCAGCGTCGTCGCTCAACTCGCCAATTGCATTTGCCTTTACCAAGTCGCCGAGCTGATCGTTAGGGAACAGGTAAACATCGGCAGCAGCCTTAGCGTCCTGCTTAACGGTCTTAGCAGCATCTGGTGGAGCAATAACAGCGTTCTTAAAAGTAACCTCTGGGTGATCCTTCTTGAAGGCTTTCTCCATAGCCTGAATCCAGCCGCCAGCCTTCTGATCTTCGGAAGAAGACCACACGGTGAGCTTTACTGGGTTTGCCTTGTTGCTGGAGCCAGCGTTGGTGCTAGAACCGCATGCAGCAAATCCAAACATTGTAGCGATTGCGAGGCCTGCGCCCAGCACTTTCTTCATATTCGTCATCCTTGACCTCCTATATCATGCCAGCTTGGCATGTTCTTTGGTGGCATAGTAACAGATCCCATGCGACGCACCATCGCATTTTGCTGCGTTGAGCAACGTCACATTTTTATTGAAATCCGTGTATAAGCAATGTGTAGTATACACGGATATAAAAGTGTTAGCAAATCATGTCGCAAGTGATTAGAAAAATTGTTTGTAAAGTGACTTTTTAGCTTTAGAAAATCGTATTTTATTCCATAACTCAGTAAATTTAACGGAATTTTATTTTGATTGCGCTCCAACCTGTCTTCGCGCTTGTAGCGTAGCGCGAAGACAATTTGGAGCGCTGAGCTTGCTCAAAGTTGAAAGCACAGTGTGCTTTCAACGCAAGCGAAGACGTTCGCGCGCTTAGACCGCGCGAACGATGTGACGCATTTTGTAGCTCAAAACGGCGCGTCGAGCAACAAAAAGCGGAAAAGTAAGAAAGTGAATAGTAAAATAAAGTCGGACAAGTCAAAAGTTAATATACGCAAAAGTTAATATACGCCAACAAAACGGGGTAAACATGCAAAACGAACATGCACAATGGCTGCGCGACGCCGTGTTCTACGAAATCTATCCACAAAGCTTCTACGATTCAAACGGCGACGGAATCGGCGATATTCCAGGCATAATCGAAAAACTCGACTACGTAAAATCGCTTGGATGCAATGCGATCTGGCTAAATCCTTGCTACGATTCGCCATTTAAAGACGCGGGTTACGACGTGCGCGACTACAAAAAAGTGGCAGCGCGCTACGGCACAAACGAGGATTTGCAACGTCTTTTTAGCGAAGCGCACAATCGCGGAATGCACATTTTGCTAGACCTTGTTCCAGGGCACACAAGCGAAGAGCACGAGTGGTTTAAGCAAAGCTCGCGCGCGCAAGAAAACGAGTTTAGCAAGCGATATATATGGACCGACAGCGCGTTTAGCGGCTATTCCATGCCGTTTATTGGCGGCGAAAGCGAGCGAGATGCCACGTATATTCTGAACTTCTTTAAATGCCAGCCAGCGCTAAATTACGGCTTTGCGCATAGGGATCGCGCGTGGCAATCCGCGCCAGATTCTGAGGAGGCGGCGCAAACGCGCGCTGCAATGGTTGATGTTATGCGATTTTGGCTTGCGCTTGGCGCGGATGGATTCCGCGTAGACATGGCGGATTCGCTTGTAAAAAACGACGACAACAATGGCGAAGGAAGCCTTGGCAAAGACAATACGATTCGTGCATGGCAAGAAATGCTGGGCGCTGTAAAGGCCGAGTATCCGCAGGCTGCGTTCGTTTCGGAGTGGGGCAGGCCGCGTCAGGCGCTGGCTGCTGGATTTGACATGGACTTCTATTTGAATTGGCGCTGGGATGGGCAGCCAAACGGATATGCGCGCCTAGCTAGAGATGTGGATAATGCGCTAGACGGCAATCCTGAGCGCGACCATAGCTACTTTAATGCGCGCGGCGGCGGCAGTATTTGCCCATTTTTAGACGATTATTGCCCGCAGTATGAGGCCACTTGCAATGATGGCTACTTTAGTTTCATAACGTGCAATCACGATACGCCGCGCCTGGCTCCGCGATTAAGCGAACGCGAAAGGCGGATTGCGTTTGGCATGATTCTTACAATGCCAGGCGTGCCGTTTGTATATTACGGCGACGAAATCGGCATGAAATACCGCGATATTCCAACAAAAGAAGGCGGTTATGCGCGCACGGGTACGCGTACGCCAATGCAGTGGGATGATTCTAAGAATTTTGGATTCTCCACGACCGCAAAGTCGAAGTTGTACCTGCCTGTTGAGGCGCGCGCAGATGGAAGGACTTGCGCAAATTCACGTAAGCAGGCCGTGCAAAGTGGCGAAATTCCAACGGTTTTGGGGCAGGAGCAGGATGGCGATTCGCTGCTTAACTGGGTGCGCGCGCTGATTGCTTTGCGCCACGAGTGCGCGGCGTTGCACGCGGATGCCACTTGGCGAGTGTTGCACGCGCCTGTGGATGGTCGCAGTTTTGCGTACGAGCGATGCGCGGCTGAGTCGGATGGGTCGGATGGCGAATCCTCTACAGATAGATGCATTGTGGTTATGAATCCTGGATTAAACGAGGAGACGATTGCGCTTAGCGCGCTTGCAGGGCTTACGCCAGAGGCGATTTTGCAGCCGCGGATTTCGGTTGGAGCGGTTGCTTGCGATTCTTCCGCGCTTAAACTCGGCGCGCAGTCCTTTGCTGCGTTCCGACTTGCATGAGCGCTTTGACTGAGCTTGAAATTGCATAACGCATTTCAAGCTCCTTCAAAGCGTGATTTGGCTCAAATGTAAAGTCCAGTGGACTTTACGTGCGGCGAAGACGTGAGCGCGCTTAGACCGCGCGAGCGAAACATCTCATTCAGTGCGAAAAATCTCGAATCTCTACCTCACTTGATGTAATATACGTACTTATATACGCACTTAACGCAACGAGTGCTAGCAAGGGGTGAATTATGGACGCGCTAAAACCAAAGATTCGCGCAGACAAGAACATAAAAATGGGTATTACGCTCAAAAAGTTCAAGCTGCTCGGCGCTGTAATGATGATGCTCAGTGCGTTCGGAACAACCGTGATTCCGCACCTTTTTGGCGGTCTTTCCAACTCCAACATGTGGAGCCTCACTGCTGCCGTAGTGTGCGAAGTTATAAGCTGGTCGGCTCTGCCGTGGTATGCGTGGCTGCTTGTTCGCGGATATCAAAACACGCATAACCTCAACCTTTATACGTTTCGGCTGCTTATATTGGCGCTTATTTGCGAGGTCCCGTACGACTTTACAACCTTTGGCTGCGCTTTCGATATGCGCTCGCAAAATCCAGTGTTTGGGCTTGTTATTGCGCTTTTTGTGCTTTCGGGAATCGACATGGTTCGCGCGCGTTTTAAAGGCGCTCAAAAAGTTGCGTCAATCGCAGTAATCCTGGTTGCAGGAATATTGTGGAATCTTTTCGGAAAAGTTGGCTTTAGGCAGAATATTTTTTGGGGCGGAGCTTTACTTTTAGGATTTGTTCTTATCTTTAGATTCCTAGAAAACCACGAGATTCGCATGGAGCTGATTGCTGGCGCTTTCGGCGCTATGTCGCTTTTGGCGCCAGGAGTTGGCGTGGCTGTGCTGCACTATCGCAGTCCGTATGGCGACGGACCTAAGCAAACTAAGCAATTCCGCTGGCTTATGTATGCGTGGTATCCGCTGATGCTTGTAATCGCAAGCGCATTCACGATTTTGCTTTAGTCTTTAGGCGCAGCCGTAGAATTTCTTATAATAAGCTGCACTGGAGCTGTGATATGCCTTCGCGCTACGGGTTTACCTTCTATAAGGGATATCGCAATATTCCCAGCCTGCTCTGCCATTGTTTTAGGATTTTGACGAATGGTGGTTAGTCCAGCCTCTTTTGCATAAGTGCCATTGTCGAATCCTGTAATTGATAGATCTTCAGGCACGCGAATTCCTAATTTTTGCAATCTAAACAAGAAGGGCATTGCCGTTGAATCCTGGTGGAAGCATATTGCAGTAGGCGGATTTTCTTGTGTAAAAAGCTCAGAAAGAGTTGCATCTATAGGGTCATCTTTTATGTCTATTGGCAGTACTTTCACTTGCATTCCATCAATATTGCTGCACACGTTTTCAAAGCTTGTGATTCTTCTTGACGAGCTAAAGCGGAAAGATGAACAAAAATGCTCATACACGTATAAAAGACGCTTATGCCCTAATGTTGCTAAGTGTTGAATCGCAAGTTTTATACCCAGAGCATCGTCGATTCCGATTGATGCAGAAAGCACTTTAGAAGCTGTGCAGTTTATTCCAACAATTGGTACGTTTATGCGTTGTAATTGTTCGGCCTCATTGCTGCTTATGTCAAATGACGATACGATTATTGCGTCTGTGTTTGCGCGTAAAGGCAGCTCTTTAAAGAAGTTTTTTCTTTGTTCAACTCCTTCTAAAAGGTGTATTACAAGGTCGTAGCCATTTTTGTTAAGTACGCTATTTAATCCTTCTATAATTGCTGAGCTAAACCATTCGATTTTACTGCTTCCGATTAGTAGCGTTATGCGATACGATTTGCCTGTTTTAAGCTCTCCAGCAGTTCTAGAAACAGTGAAATCCATTTGTTCGGCTGCGCGCATGACTTTGGCGCGTGTAGATGCGGAGACTTTTTCTGGATGTGCAAATGTTCTGGAGACGGTTGCAATCGACACTCCTGCCAGTGTTGCTACATCGCAAATACTAGTTTTTGACAAGTCACACCTCTTTTAAGCGTTTTAGCTGCAGTGTTTTAACCGCATCTCTTGTAATCGCCATGCTTCTAGTTATCATAAATGAAAAGGTTTACATTTTTAGACACGCCGCCTAAAAAGTATTTATTCATGCAAAAATAGCCTAGTATTAAGGATTCAAAATGAAAACCTTTACATTTACATTTTTAATGTTTGACCGAGCCAAACTTAAAGCAATATTATAAAATTACCAATCAATTTCACGAGGAAGTGGAGTAGCAATGAAAATTAAAAAAATATGCATATCCTGTATAGCAGTTTTAGGCATGATTTCTACGCTTGCTGCATGTGGGAATAGTGGTGCAGCAGGAGTAACCGATACAAAGAAGGACAAAGGCCTAGCTGTTATGGGTCAAGCTTTAAAGTATGATCCAAATCATTTAGTGAATCAAGGAAAGCCAATACAACTCGAGTATTGGAGCTGGGGAGACGCATCCACTGATCCAATTTACGACATGATTAAGGATTATCAAAAGATTTATCCAAATGTAAAGTTTAAGACTAAGAACGTAGCCTGGGATGATTATTGGACTAAGCTTCCACTTGCTCTAAAAGGAACAAAAGGCCCAGCTTTGTTTAATATTCACAATTCCAAGGATGAGCTTATTCGCCCATACGCTGCCGACTACAAGATTGACACAGCTGCTATGGAATCGGATTACGCAACGGCGAGTGCACATGAAGATGCTAAAGGTAATGTAAAGTACATTGATTCCGTAATCAATACGGGAAACATCTATTACAACAAGAAGCTTTGGAAGGAAGCTGGTTTAACTGAGGCAGACATTCCTACGACTTGGGATGAGTTGCGCGAAGTGGCAAAGAAACTCACTAAGTGGAATGGTTCCAAGATGGAACAGGCTGGATTCAACGTGAATGGCGACGCTTATGCTGCAATCAATCAAGGATTGAACTATCAGCGTGGCGAACTTGCTTTTGACGAAAGTGGCAAGAAACCTAATTTCGACAACAAAGTCACGCGTGAAAACATGAAGTTCTTGAAGAACCTGTACGACAAAGACAAGGTTATTTCTACTGACTTTGGTACGGATTACACGCAAAGCTTTGGAAACGGCCAATCTGGAATGGTTTATGCCTGGGGATGGCTCGAAGGTGTGCTAAAAGAAAAGTACCCAAATATTGAGTATGGAGTCTTCCCAACTCCAACATTCACAAAAGAAAAGCCATTTGCATACGATCGCTACAATGGAGAATCCACTCCAGGAATTAACGCGCATCAGTCAAAAGAGCAGCAAGAGGTTGCTCAAGACTTTATTAAGTTCATTCTTGCTAACGACGCGTTTATTCGCTCGGCAGTAAAGCATTTGAACTCGTTCCCAGCAAAGAAGTCTTTGCAAAAGGATCCTGAGATTCTAAAGGCTCCAGTAATGGCTGCGATTCAGCCGCGTGCAGATCGCCTAATCTGGCCAGGAATCACGCCTTCTACAGTGGAAACAAGTAGCAAGGCTGCTTTCCAGAATGTTATGCAAAATGGTGAGTCTATTGATGATGCAATCAAAGAGGCTCAGGCAACAATGGTCAAAGATATGAAGAATTCTAAGTTTACGTCTGCAGAAAGTAAGTATGAGTTCTTCAAAGAGCACAAGTAAAAACAAAGCAGACTAGGTAGCTAGTTGTAAAGCGTAATCACTGTGCTCAGTAGGTAAGGCAAGGAAAATCATGAAACAATTTAATCAGGATTCTCATTTGAGCAAAATGAGAAAACATAATGGTGGTATGTCAAAAATAAGCGCTGCTCTTTCTCGAACCTTCTCCTTTCGGAATATAGCAGTAGTGTTTCTGATTGTTTATTTTGTGATTTTTCTTGCCTATCCAATATATAAGGCTTTTGCAGGCAGCTTCCACGAATGGAATCCGCTTGTTGGAACATACAATTGGGTTGGGTTGGATAATTTTAAGCAGATTTTAGTAGATAAGTTATTCTGGAAGTCCATTGCAAACACCGCAGTCTTTACGTTTGTATCTGTTGTATTCCGCGTTATTCTTGGCATTGGTTTTGCAATGTTGTTAAGCTCCAAACTGGTTAAGTGCAAAGATACGCTGCGAGGTCTTTTCTACATGCCAACAATTACGCCGTTGGTGGCAGTGAGCTTTGTGTGGATGTGGATGTTTGACCCGCAGTTTGGCATGATCGATAGGGTTACAGGCTTAAACATAAACTGGTTGCACAGTTCCACTTGGGCTATGCCGGCAATCATAATAATGACAATTTGGAAAGACTTTGGCTACGCAACGGTATTGTATTTGGCTGGATTAATGAACTTGCCAAAAGATGTTTACGAAGCGGCAGAAATTGACGGCGCTAATAGCGTGCAAAAATTCTTTAGAATAACAGTTCCATTGCTCAAGCCAACAACACTTTTTATAGTAATCACATCTATGATTGGCTATATTCAAGCGTACGTTCAGATTCTTGTTATGACCAATGGTGGTCCAGGAACATCAACGTACACAATCAGCTACTTGATTTTTGATCAAGCATTTCAGAAATATAACTTTGGAATCGCATCTGCAATGAGCGTCATTCTGTTTATAATCACCGGAATCCTAACATTCATAATGTTTAAAGCGTCTAAGGATAGTGAGTTAGTATGAAAAAACAAAATCTTAAAAAGAGCATTATTGGATGGTTTCTAACAATATTCCTATTCTTATTGTCTTTCTTAACAATCGTTCCATTTATTTGGATGTTTGTATCTTCCTTTGCTCCAAACAGCGACATTGTGCGCATAGATGGCGGCTTGTTCCCAAAGCCAAGCACATTTGGTAATTACGTTGGAATTCAAGAGAAATTCGACTTTTTGAGGCTATTCTTTAACTCATTGTTTATATCGGTAGTTAAAACGGTAATAGCCATTTACACGAGTGCCGTTCTTGGATACGTATTTGCAAAAATGAGGTTCCGTGGCAGAAATCTGCTTTTTGGAATAGTAATAAGCACGATGATGGTGCCGTGGGCAGTAACAATTATTCCTCAATACGATATGATGACTAGCTTTGGTTGGCAAGACACGTATCGTGCACTTATAGTTCCAGGCTTAATAAGCGCATTTGGAATCTTCTTATTCCGACAATCAATAAGCGGAATATCTGATGAATTGATTGAAGCAGCAAAATTGGATGGAGCCTCGGATTCTAGAATATTCCACAGAATAATTCTGCCAATGAGCCACAATACTATTGCTGCGCTAGCAATCTTTACGTTCTTGTGGAATTGGGAAGACTATTTGTGGCCATTCCTTATGATTACAGACGAGAAAAAGCAACTTCTTGCAGTTGGATTGAAGACGTTTAGCGGAAGATTTGGAACTGACTACGGCGGTTTGTTTGCTGCGGCATCGCTTGCTATTATTCCTGTAGTAGTAGTGTACTTGGTGTTCCAAAAGCAGTTTATTGCTGGAATTTCAACTGGCAGTGGTAAGTAGAAAAATAAGTAGAAAAGATAAGTAGAAAAGGGCGAGTCTAATGATTTTACAAAACGCACATGAAGCGCAGGGGGTGCAGGGGGTTCAAGACGCGCAAAATGTTCAAGATGCGCAAGAATCGCAGGAATCGCACAATGTGCAAGACACACACATTTTTTACGATTACGCTAAAAATCCGCTAGCTAAGGCAAAAGAATCGCAGGTTATAAGCGGCAAAAATTGGCGAATCACGTTAATCACGGATTCGCTTGTGCGCCTTGAGTGGAGTGAAAACGGCGGATTTGTAGACGCGCCTACGACGAAACTTCGAGGCTGGCACGCAGATTGCCGCGGAAAAGTCGCAAGCAACCGAAGATGAAGCATCGCGCGCTTTTAATCCAAAATCTTTTAATCCAAAATATAGTGTAAAAAACTTGGAAAATGACTGGATAGAAGTCGAAACCGAAAAACTACTGATCACATACAACCAGCAGCCGTTTAGCAAAGAGGGCTTGAGCATTGTTGTGCGCGGAGTGCCAGGCTCGCAATTCAACACGTGGCATTACGGCGACGAGTGCCACGGCAATTTGCTCGGCACGGCTCGAACAGTGGACGAGGCGGATGGAGCCGTTAAGCTTGGAACGGGCGTAATATCTCGCGACGGGTGGGCTGTGTTAGACGATTCGCGCTCGGCAAAAATCGCGTATGCGGCTGCTGTTGATGGAAAAGAAAACCCATACGGGGCATGGGTGGAGCCGCGTGAAAAGGCGGATGGCAGTGTGTCTGGCGAAAACTCTGGCGAAAACTCTAAAGACCTATACTTCTTTGGCTACGGTCACAACTATATAGGCGCAATTCGCGACTTTTACAAGCTTACGGGCGCGCAGCCTCTTCTTCCGCGATTCGCACTAAGCAACTGGTGGAGCAGGTACTACAGGTACAGCCAAGACGAATATTTGCAGCTGATGAGCCGATTTAAGCGCGAAGGCATACCGTTCTCCACTGCCGTAATCGACATGGATTGGCATGTAACGGATGTGGACCCAAAGTACGGTTCGGGATGGACTGGCTACACGTGGAACCGCGATTTATTCCCAGATCATCGCGCATTTTTGCGCCAACTTGCCAGCGAAGGGCTTACCGCAACGCTTAATTTGCACCCGCGAGACGGCGTGCGCGCGTTTGAAGAAGACTATGCGCAAGTTGCGCGCGATATGGGAATTGACCCTGCAAGCGGCAAGGCAGTTGAGTTTGACCTTACAAATCCGCGCTTTTTGCGAGCATACCTAAACATGCATCGGCGCATGGAGAACGAGGGCGTTGGGTTCTGGTGGATTGACTGGCAGCAGGGCGGAGTTACAAAGCAGGCTGGGCTGGATCCGCTTTGGATGCTTAACCACGTGCACTACCAGGATTCGGGGCGCGGCGGTGCGTGGCCGCTAACGTTCTCGCGCTACGCTGGACCTGGCTCGCACCGATACCCAGTGGGATTCTCGGGAGATAGCGTAACAACGTGGGATTCGCTGGCTTTCCAAACTTACTTTACTTCTACGGCGTCTAACATTGGCTACGGCTGGTGGAGCCACGATATTGGCGGACACATGCTTGGCGTGCGATGCAATGAGCTGGAGGCGCGCTGGTATGCGTTTGGCACGTTTAGCCCGATTAATCGCCTTCACTCCAGCTGCTCGCCGTTTGCAGGCAAGGAGCCGTGGAACTTCCCTCGTGAAACTCGTGACGCGATGGTTAAAATGCTGCGACTTCGCGCGCAATTGATGCCTTATTTATATACGATGAATTATCGCGCGGCGGTTGATGGCAGGCCGATTGTAGAGCCAATGTATTGGCAATCGCCAGAAACACCTGCAGCATACGAGATGCCGAACGAGTACCGTTTTGGCAGCCAGCTTGTTGTTGCGCCAATCGTTAGCAAGGGGTGCGCGCAAGTTGAGCGCGGGTGCACTGCCGTGTGGCTTCCAGAAGGCGATTGGTACGATTTCTTTGACGGAAGGCGCTACGTTTCGCGCGGCGGTGCTGGGCGCAGATTTGAGGTTTGGCGAGGAATCGACCGCGTGCCGGCGTTTGCGCGCGCTGGTGCCATTATTCCAATGCAAGTTTTGCCAAGCGAAGCGGATTGCGCAAGTAGCGAGCAGGCGGCGGAGCTTGTTAATAGTATTGAAAATCCGCGATCTTTGCGCGTTCTTGCATTCCCAGGTGCAAACGGCGAGTTTGTGATGCGCGAAGATAACGGCAGATTTGAAGACGCGTGCGCTGGGAAAACTGCCGATACACGCATGGAGTTGATTTGGCGCGACTCCTGCGATGGTGACAGCAACGCGTCTACACAATTTGTGATCAACTCTGCAAAGGGTTGCGATAATGCTGTTGCTTCGCTGCCTTCTGAGCGCGATTGGAGCGTGGTGTTTA
Organism: Gardnerella sp. DNF00038; assembly: GCF_049262855.1. Classification (NCBI taxonomy): domain Bacteria; kingdom Bacillati; phylum Actinomycetota; class Actinomycetes; order Bifidobacteriales; family Bifidobacteriaceae; genus Gardnerella; species Gardnerella sp. DNF00038. The sequence continues at coordinate 149,009 of NZ_CP058407.1, forward strand.
GAGGCGTGGCTCGCCCGGACTTTTCGCGCGTTCGCGTTTTTGTTGGGGAAAATCAGCTTGAATCTAAGGCTGTAGAAGTTTCATATGAAGGCGAAGAGGGCGACTTAAGTCTTACTGTTTCTGTGCGCAACGTGCCTGTTGGCGATTGCGTGCGCATAATTGTTGACGGCGGTTTGCAAATTGCGCAAGACCCTAAGATTGGCGATTGCTACAGGTTGCTTCTTAAAGCGCAAGTGCCATACCGCGGCAAGGAGATTGCTTTTGACGCGATTCGCCAAGCTGGTGGCAGTGCGAGTGCTATAAGTGAGCTTTGCGCGCTTGAGTACACTAGCGAGAGCGAGTTTGAGCGCCATCAGCAAAGCGTTGACTTGACTAACGCACATGCGCCGCAGCACCCAGAGGTTGCTAAGTGGGCGCAATGGAAGTGCACGCTGCCTGACTCGGTTAAGCGCGCACTTGAGGAGATTTTAATTCGGAGCGCTGAGCTTGCTTAAGGTTGAAAGCACAGTGTGCTTTCAACGCAAGCGAAGACGTTAGCGCGCTTAGACCTCGCTAACGACGACTGCCTTCGTGCTTAGACCGCGCAAGTGATTTTCCTATTTACTGTTGTGCGAGGTTTGAGTATTTCTCTCCTTGCAAGTCCCGTCGCTACGCTCCTCTTTTATTGCTCGTATAGAAATACATCAAACCTTCTGAATATCTGGAACAATTGCGTATTGCTTAATCACAGAGATTCTCGATTTTTCTTCTTCATTCGATGAATCACCATCAAAGATGCTGAGGTTCATCTCATTCAGGGCGAAAAATCTCGAATCTCTACCTTGCTTGCGCGACGACCTGCCTTTTCGCTTAGAGCGTAGCGCGAAAAGGCAATTCGGAGCGCTGAGCCGCTCAAACGTAAAGTCCAGTGGACTTTACGTGCGGCGAAGACGTGAGCGCAGCTAATCCGCGCGAGCGATATTCCTTGTTTGGTGTTGTAGGAGGGCTGGGTGTTTCTACACTCGCGAGGGGTATTCCTGAATTTGTTTATCGAAACGCCAAATATGGGAACAAACGCGGGATAAAAGAGAAAAGCGCACTGCAGAGGGTCTAAAAATGTGATTTGTATCATATACAAATGTTTAGATGAGTGAGCTAAAAACGGTGTTTGGCGTGTTGAAATCGCAAGCGTTTTCTAAAAAAATATTTCGCAAAAACCCTTAAAATAAAAGGCTTGGGGGGGGGGGGGTATCTCTCCCCAAAAGCTATAAACATTTGTTAGTTGTCTTCAAAATTTTTTATTAAATGTTATAATGACTTCTCAAAGGATGGTTACATCATTATAGATGTACGCTATAAGACTTTGTAAAACTATTGTTAAAAACTATAGGGCTTTGAGAGTCACGGTCGGTGCGCAAAGCAATATCAAGTAAATTTAATTAATCTCACGGAAAGAGGAGAACATGACTACAAAATCTGCTAAACACGCCAACAAGACATTTGGTTCTGCAAAAGATAAGTCTGCAAAGGCTGTTGATATGCGCAAAGTGGCTGCTCTTTCGGCTGGTGCTGCTGGCGTAATTGCTGGCGCTGCGATTGCTTTTGGCGCAACTCCTGCAATGGCGGCGGAGACTCCTGCTTCTGCGCCTGTTAATACGAATGATCCTGCAAAAGAACAGAGTGTAATTGCTAATAAGAAGAAGGCTGAGGGTGCTGAGGCTTCTAAGAAGACTGCGACCGAGACTAATAAGAAGGAAGAATCTAAGAAGGAGCAGCCTGAGCAGACTAAACCAACTGAGCAGACTGTAGTAAAAACCGAAGGTAAGGCTGACGCTACTAAGACTGAGTCTGGGTCGAAGGTTGAGAGGGCTGCGGCTGTAGATAATAAGGTTACAAATAGCACTTCTGCTACTGATAAGACTAATGCAGACAGTAGCACCACTGAGGAAACTAGCACTCCTGCGGAAAATGTTGTAAAGAAGCGTACAAGGCGTGCAACGGTTGAGAATAAGCAACCTGAGGCTACTAATGATGCTAAGGATGAAAATCAGAAGCAGGGCGAACCTGTTGTTGGTACAGATCGCGAAGCTAATCCTGCACCAGCTCCAAAAGTTAACAGTGAGATAACACTTTCAAAAGAAACAAAAGACACGCTCCCTAACATGTATGCATGGGGATCTTCTGACAATGTGTATATTGAAAAAGGGCAAAACCAAGAAGTAACATTTAATTTTGCAAAACCTTCTGACGGCAGCACCATTACCAAAGTAGCAATTTTCCCATCTGATGGTAATACTGTTGATAATGCTAAAAGTAGAAAGTTCCTTGAATATTATTCTGCTAATGAAAACGAGCACAAGCCATATTCTGGTAAGTACGAATTTATAGTAAATACAGATGGCTCAGCTAAGCTTACCATGACTAAGCTTTATAGCGAAGCAAACATGGCTGCAGAAAAATACACTGCAAACCGCTGTATTTATGTGTACGGCACCAAAGATGGTAAAGAATCTGTACTGTATAAAACAAATATTGTGCGTGCAGCAACACTTGTTCCGCCTAAAACAGCTGGCTCAATTGTTTTGAAGTATAACGAAGAGCTTACTGCACAGCAAATTCAAGATAAGCTTAAGGCTGCCTTAGATTCTCCTACCGAAGCTACTGGTAAAAAATCAATTCGTGCACAAATTGATGCTGCAAGTAGATCTAACGGCGTTGGTGGTCGCACTGGAGAAAATGGCGCATTCGTTCAGACGCCAGATACCGCTGAAAACAAGGTAATTATTAACGATCAGCGCGCATACAATCCAACTGAGGTTACTCGCTTTAATAGAACAACATCGAAAGAGGGTGCTGCTGAAAAAACGTATATAACTACGGTACAAACCCTTAAAACTCATCTCATAACAGACACAGGTTATACCTCTGATGATTTACCACTTACCGTTGCACGCTACGATACGCGTATCGAAAAGCCGATTGTGGACGACCTGTCCAAGGTTTCCGATGATGTAAAAACCGAAATTAAACGCAAGCTTGCGCACCTTAATCACGTAAGCCAAGATCAGGTGACCATTAACGACCAGGGTGAAGTCACTATCAACTTTGCTGACGTGGATGCTGCGGACGCTCCTAAGATTGCTCTGCGCGACCTTGTGTTGAAGAAGATTGCAGAAAAGGATGTTGTCGTTCCTGAAAACGACAAAGCAGTCTTTGTGGCTAACCCACTTGGCTACTCCAATGCCGAGCTTGACCGAATTAAAACAGCTATTTACGAAGCTAATAAAGACAATAAAGAGCTTGGTCTTACCAGCAAAGATCAGATTACACTTGAGTATCTTAAGGGCGATCTTACTGCATCTGGTGACTCTAATAAGGGAATCTCTAATGGTCAGGCGGAAAACAAGATTACCGTTAAAATCAAGACTGACAAGTCAGTTGCTGAGTTTACGTCTAATGTAAAAGAGAGCAAGCTTACAAAGCTTCCAAATATTCGTACAGATTACACCGTTTCGTGGGACAAGACTAAGATTGATGGTCGCGATACCGACGAAGGTATTTCTTGGAGTAATGATCAGAAGACCACTATCATCTACCGTTACGATCCAACTAAAGCGCAAGAGTTTGATACAACAAAGATTCTTGGCTTGCTGAAGGCTAAACCAAAGGATAGTAGTTCTGGTTTGCGCGACCTTACTGGCGGCGAGCAGCTTTCCTATGAAGGTACAGGGAATAACGCGCGCAAGTCGCACATGAACTATGCGCTTAATAAAGATGGCGAGCCAACAACTGAACTCACGCTTGGCAATATGGGTGGCGCTTATTGGTCTGGGAATCAGAAAGTTTCTAATTCTGACGTAAACCTCGGTGATAATTTATCAATAGCTGGTTCGTATTCATGGGATCCAGAAGCTGGTTCTGTAACGGTAGCTGGCAAAAAGGACAAGATTTTCAAGGCACGTCTGTTTGTTGAGCCGTATGCAATGACGTACTATAAGCATGTTTATATGGAGAAAGATCGTCACCCAGGCAATACGGCAAAGGCAATTAACGTTATCTTTGTGCCGCAGACGAATCATAAGACTGCCGATTTGAAGACGTCGATTGGTGAGCATAAGACCACTAAGGTTGATAATACGGATGTTCCGACTGACTCGAAGTACTACAACGCGTCTGATGCAGTGAAGAAAGACTACGAAGATGCATTGAAGGTTGCTAAGCAAACGCTTGAAAAAGTTGGAACTACACCAGATGATCAGTTAACTGAACAGCTTAAAGCTGAGGTTGATAATGCAACCATTAAGCTGGATAAAGCTCGCAAAGCTCTTGATGGTGACGCTACCAAGAAAGACGAACTGGATAAGTCGATAACAGAAGATGGTACGCCTGCTGAAGGTCAACAAGCTACAACTGGCACAAAGGCTAGTGACAAGTATAAGAATGTTACTGAGCCTGACTTCAAGAAGGCCGACGGTTCTGATGACACCGAAAGAAATGAGGCAGCTAAGAAAGCCAAGACAGCTTACGATGAAGCGCTTGCTGAAGCCAATAAGGTAAAGGACGACAAGAACGCCACACAAAAGGCTGTTGACGATGCGAAGGCGAAGCTGGACGAAGCTCGCAAGAAGCTTAACGAATTTACCACTAACAAGGATGAGTTGAATAATGCCATCGCTCAGCACGGCAAGGTGAATACGGGCGATGCAAAGAAGACTGATCCTGCAGAGAAGCTTAAGACCGCTGACCCAGCCTATCAAAATGCAACTGATGAAGAGCGCAAAGCATACGATGCTGCTGTAAAGAAGGCAAAGGATCTTTCAGCAGATCCAAACGCTTCTCAAAAGGAAGTGAACGAGGCAATTGCAGCTCTCGAAAAAGCTAAGAAGGCGCTTGATGCTAAAGCTACCGATAAGTCAAAGCTTATAACTGCTGAAAAGCTCACCTTTGATAATCCTGATAAGGATGACGCAAGCAAGCAGAGTACCTTCTATAAGAATGCGCTTAACAAGCAGACTAATGGCGCAAACGATCAAGAGAAACAAGCTGCTAAAACTGCCGTTGACAACTATAACAATGCGTTAACTAAGGCACGTGAGGTTCTTAAGAACGATAAGGCAACTCAAAAAGAAGTTGATGATGCTAAAGATGCATTAACTAAGGCTGAAGATGCACTTCATAAAGATTATGCAACTGACGCTAATGAACTTACGAAAGTTCTTGCGGATAACTTTAGCGGTTACCTGATGCCTGCATACTTTAACGCTTTCGATAAGGCGCAAGCTGGCGACGAAGACGCAAAGAAAGCATTCAAAGATTACAACGATGCTTATCAAAAAGCTAAGGCGCTTAAGGAAGATCTAGAAAAAGCTAAGAATGGTGGAACTGCTCCAGGTCAAAACCAGATTGATGAAGCCAAGAAAGCTCTTGAAGAAGCGCGTAAAGTTATCGACAAGTATGCAACTAATACCAGCAGGCTTTCTGCGGCTGTGTTTAATGACCTTGCAATACAAAACAGCCCAGCGTATGCGAATGTAAAGGAACTTGCCGATAAGCAGAATCCTAGTGAAGAAGAAAAAGCCCAGGTAGAGGCTGCTAAGAAGGCTAAGGAAGCGTATGAAAAAGCTGTAGAGAAGCTAAACCAGGCGCTTAATAAACAGATGCCTAAGGATAAAGCAAATGGTAAGGAGATTCCTGATACAAATACTCCTGATAAGGACGGCAACCCTGAAGATAGTACATACTTGGATAATATTCAGGCACATGCACAAGGCGAGCCTCTGGATAGGGATATTACCTCAATCCTTAAGGAAATGAACGATGCTATTGCAGATTTGAACAAGTTTGCAACCAAGACCGACGATTTGCTTAAGTCTGTTAACGAGCATGACAATACTCAGAAGACGCCTGCGTATAAGAATGCTTCGCATCCTGATTTCAAGAATGATGATGGAACAACTGCTGATAAGACTAAGAATGATGCAGCCCAGAAGGCTGTAGATGAGTATGGCGAAGCTCTTAACGTGGCAAAGGAATTGCTCAAGAATCCTGCTGCAACGCAGAAGCAAGTCAATGATGCACTTAATACCTTGAACGAGAAGCGTAAAGCGCTTGACACGTACAAGACTGACACCGCCAAGCTCAAGGATAGTGTTGGCAAGCACGGCTCTACAGATGGCGCTGCACCTACAGAAGGTACACAAACTTCTGATGCATATCGCAACGCGTCTGATCCTCACTTCATGAAGGAAGAGGGCGGCAAGCTTGTTCCTGATACGGATAAGAATGATCAGGCTACTGCAGCCAAGAAGGCGTATGATGAAGCTTTGACAAAAGCTCAGGAGCTTTTGAAGAAGCATGACGAGAAAGATACGCCGCAAGACGCAAAGCCAACTCAAAAAGACATCAACGATGCACTTAAGGCTCTTGACGATGCTCGTACTGAGGTTGAGAAGTATAAGACTGTTACTACTGAACTTGAGAAAGAAATTAATAAGTCTACTGCGGAGGGTGCTCCTGGTGTTACTGAAAATGACTTCGAGAATACGCCAGAGTTCAAGAATGCTAAAGCTAAGACAAGCGATGGGCAGACAAATGCTGACGTTGCTGCCTATCAGGAAGCCCTCAAGAAGGCTCGTGATCTTGTAAAGGCTGCAGCAGATCAAGACAAGAAGAACAGTGAACGCCCAACACAGCAGCAGATTAACGATGCACTCGATGCTCTTACTGCAGCTAAGAAGCAAATTACTGATAATTACAAGACCAATCTTGAGCCGTTGACTTCTGCTAAAGACTTTGCAGGTGGCGACTTCAAGAAGACTCCTGAGTATCAAAATGCTGTTGCTAAGAAGGGTGCTGGTGACCAAGGTGCCACACAAGCCTTAGGTGAAGATGGAAAAGACACAGGCTTTGACAATGTTCTCAAGAAAGTTGCCGCTAAGCTCAATGATAATGATTGGAAGCAAAAGGCAACCCAAAAAGAAGTAAACGCTCTGCTTAAACAGCTCCAAGACGCTCAAGAGAAGATTGCTAAGGAGTACAAGACTGATGCAATTAAGCTTGAACGTGAGTTAGGAGATAAAGATCAAGACGGCAAGCCTGTAACTCCTCCGTTTGAGGCGTCGGTAACGTACAAGAACGCACTTGAAAAGGCAAAGACGGAGGATGCTGCTACAACGGATGCTAACTCTGCCACCAAGAAGCTCAAGGAATACACCGACAAGCTGAAGGATGCGAATGACCTCATTGAAAAGGTCAAGAATCCTGATCCAAACGCTAAGCCAGAAGATCGTCCAACACAGAAGCAGGTTGATGAAGCGCTTGCAGCTTTGAAGAAAGCAAAGAAAGACATTGACGACAACTTCAAGACCAAAGTTGATAAGCTCCAAAATGAAGTTGATGATAAAAACGAAGATGGCACTGCGCGTACTCCAAAGTTTGAAGAATCAACCGAGTTTGCAAACCTCAAGGCAAAGGGTGATGACACAAATAAGCCTGATGACCTTGTAGCGTATGAGAAAGCTTTGGCAAAGGCTAAGGATCTCATCGACAAGAATGATGGCAAGGTTACGAAGGATGGTCAAGAAGTTGACGTTCCAAAGGATCAGCTCCCATCTCAAAAGGAAGTTGACGAGGCTCTTCAGACGCTGAAGGAAATCAAGGACAAGATTCTTGCTAACTACAAGACCAGTCCTAAAGACCTTCAAGATGAGGTAGACAAGTCTAAGGATGGCGATGACGATACAAGCACCGACGTGTTCGAGAACACTCCTGAGTTCAAGAACGCTACTGATAAGGGTGATGACGCTGCTAAGAAGGCACTAGATGCCTACACAGAAAAGCTCAAGGCTGCCAAGAAGCTCCTCGATGCCTTTGACCGCACTACTGGCAAGCCAAAGACCAAGCTTCCAGAAGGCATGGATAAGGCTCCAACTCAGCAGGAACTTGACGCTGCTTTGAAGGATCTTCAGGATGCCAAGAACAAGATTACTGACGGCTACAAGACTAATAAGTCTGATTTGAACACTGAAGCTGGTAAGGATTCTGACTTTACTAAGACACCTGAGTATCAGAATGCTCAAGCTAAGGGTGATGACGCGTCTAAGCAAGCTCTTGAGGACTACAAGAAGGCTCTTGAGGATGCGAATAAGGTTCTTGGTGATAAGGATGCAACTCAGGCTCAGGTTGACGAGGCTTTGAAGAAGCTTCAGGATGCTAAGCAGAAGCTTTCGGATGGTTATAAGACTGATAAGACTGATCTGACTGTTGAGGCTGGTAAGGATTCTGACTTTACTAAGTCTCCTGAGTATCAGAATGCTGCAGGAAGCTCAGAGGCTGAGGCTTACAAGCAGGCGCTTGATGAAGCCAACAAGGTTCTCGGTGATAAGAATGCAACTCAGGCTGAGGTTGATGAGGCTTTGAAGAAGCTCCAGGATGCTAAGCAGAAGCTTACTGATTCTCATAAGACCGATAAGTCTGATTTGAACACTGAGGCTGGCAATGATCCTGATTTCCGTAAGTCGATTCCGTTCATTATTGGTAAGGCTGCTGATTTGGCGGAGTATCAGCAGGCGTTGAATGATGCGAATAGTGTGCTTAAGGATCCTAATGCTACTCAGGATCAGGTTAATCGGGCTCTTCGTAGGCTTCGTGATGCTAAGCAAAAGTTGATTGATGCTTATAACAGGCTTATTAATAGTGGCAGTGGTGTTGGTGACAATACTGGTGTTGGTGTTAATGATTCGAATACTACTAGTGTTAATAATGTTGTTGATAAGGGTGCTTTGCAGGCTGAGGTTGATCAAGCTCTTGGTGATGTTTCGGCTAATGCTAGTGGCGTAGTGGCTGATTCTAACTTGGTCAGTGAGTTTAATGCGGCTTTGGATTATGCTCGTTTAGTGTTGGCGGACGCGAATGCTACTCAGGGGCAGGTTGATTCGGCGTTGGCTCGTTTGCGTGCTGCGCGTGCAGCTTTGCGTGCGGGAATGCTCGCAGCGCGTAACTCTGCTGGAATGAATTTCAAGCGTGGTGACGTGAGTGGTGTTAATACTGGCGCTAGTTCCTCGGTGTTTGCTGCTTTGGCTGCGGTGTTTGCTGGGCTCGGAGTGGTTGGTGCTGCGTCTAAGCGTAGGAAGCATTCGGCTCGTTAGTTTAATCTGTAGCAGTGTGTGATGCTGCTGCAACGTAGTGTAGATTAATGGCTTGGAGATAATCTCTTCAAGCCATTAATTGTTTTCTTCTTTTCCACATTTTGTTTGGTGTTGTAAAGAAGAAAACGACAAGTAACATTTCGAAGAACATTTCGAAGAACATACCAGTGAATTTAGTAATTTTCCACAAAAGTGTTAAAATCCCTAACTGTGACTTATGCAAATCAAAATTGCAAATCACCCGTATGGGGACGTTTGCAGGATTGCACTATCGCGAATAATCGCCAGTAGTTGTGATTGCAAAAGTCAAAAAGAGAAAATAGTCTAAAAAATAATCTAAAAAACAGTCTAAAAGGTCTAAAATTAACCAAAATAGACGAAACACGGGAGCTTGTTCTATACAGGCTGAGAGGGCGAAAGCCGACCGTAAACCTGATGCGGGTAATGCCGCCGTAGGGAAGGAGTATTATGCGAAATATTCGTATTATTGGTGCAGGTATCATTGGTTTAGCAACAGCATGGAGACTTACGGAAGCTGGCGTAAAAGTTAGCATAATTGATCCAGATCCAGTCTCTGGCGCTTCTCATCATGCTGCCGGCATGTTAGCTCCTACCGCAGAAATGCAATATCAGCAGGATGCTTTGTATCCGCTCATGTTTGAGTCTGCAACTATGTATAAGGAATTGGTTGATTCGGTTGCAAAATACACCGATAAGCCAACTGGCTACTTAGAGTGCGGATCTTACGTAATTGGCGGTGATGCTGCAGATAACGAGCACGTGAACGAGTTGCTAAACTTGCAGCATCGTTACGGACGTAGAGCTGAGCATATTTCTGTGAGTAAGCTTCGTGAAATTGAGCCTGCGCTTTCGCCGACGATTGCAGGCGCTGTAAGCGTTCCGGATGATCATCAAATTAATCCTCGTCAGTTTACTGCAGCAATGATTGATGCACTTGAAAAGCGTGGTGTTGTTATTGAGCGTCGCGCAAGCACTCCAGACGATTTGGGTCCAGACACGGTTTTGGCATCTGGTTTGGGTGCTAAGGAAATGCTTCCTCAGCTTAAGCTTCGCGCTGTGTGGGGCGATATGATTCGTATGACTATTCCAGAGCCTTTGCGCCCAATTTTGAGCTCTGTGGTTCGTGGATTTGTGCATGACCGCCCAGTGTATTTGGTGCCTCGCGCTAAGGAAACAGGTGAGCTTGTGCTCGGCGCTACTTCTCGCGAAGATGACCGCGATATTCCAAAGGTTGGCGGCGTGCTCGATTTGCTTCGCGATGCCGCAAGCGTACTTCCTGGCATTCAGGAATGCTCGATTACTGAGGTTACTGCTGGTGGTCGCCCTGGCACTCCAGATGATTTGCCATTCATTGGTATTGATCCTAAGACGCACACCACGATTTCCACAGGTTACTTCCGTCATGGCATTTTGCTCACAGCTTTGGGTTCGTCTTTGACTACAAAGCTTGTGCTTGAGCAAGAGTTGACTGAGAAGGAAAAGGGCTTCTTGGAAAGCTGCAATCCTGCTCGTTTCTAGTTACTAAAGTTTTTAGTGATGAAAGTTCCTAGTGACACTCGTTTCTAGTGACGCAAGTTTTAATAGACGCTAATAAAGGTTGAATTATGCAAATCGTCGTCAATGGTGAAACCACTCAAGTGAAGGATAACTTGACTATTGCCCAACTTGTTGCACAACTCTACGGATCTGACTCTGGTTTTGGCATTGCGGTTGCCATTGGCGACGATGTGCTTAAGCGCGCCCAATGGGAATCAACCGTGATTTGCGACGGAGACAGAATCGAAATTCTTAGCGCTGTGCAGGGTGGCTGATTCCCAATAGGCGGATGACGCTAAATAATTTGAGTGTAATTTCAAAAAATTTATATAAAAGGCTTAAAGGCTTAAAATGTCAGAAAATAATACAGAAAATAATGAAGAAAATGTCGATACTTGGCAGCTTTGTGGTAAAACCTTACATTCAAGGCTTTTGCTTGGAACGGGTGGAATGACAAGCATTGACATTATGGAAAAGTCACTTGTGGCTTCAGGTGCGGAAGTAGCAACTGTTGCTTTACGCCGTCACGCAAAAACTGGCGTTGATATTTACGGTATGTTGCAGCGTCATAATATTAACGTTTTGCCAAATACTGCTGGTTGCAAAACTGCACATGATGCTGTTCTTACAGCAAAAATGGCTCGTGAATCACTTGGAACTGATTGGATTAAGCTCGAAGTGATTGCAGACGACGATACTTTGCTCCCAGATACTCGCGAAGTCTTGCTTGCTGCAGAAAAGCTAGTTGAAGAAGGATTTAGCGTGCTCTGCTACACGAATGACGACCCGATTGTGGCTCGTCGCCTTGTGTCGCTTGGCGTGAAGGCTGTTATGCCAGGGGGTGCTCCAATCGGAACTGGACTTGGTATTTTGAATCCTCGAAACATTGAGCTGATTGTTCAAGAAAGCAAAGAAGCTGGCATTCCTGTGATTTTGGATGCTGGCGTTGGCACTGCTTCCGATGTTGTGAAAGCTTTCGAAATCGGTTGCTCGGGCGTGCTTCTTGCAAGCGCTGTAACTCGCTGCCCAGATCCTGTAAAGATGGGTCGTGCAATGGCTGCTGCTGTTACTGCAGGCAAGCTTGCTCACGATGCTGGCCGTATTCCTAAGCGTGAGCATGCGCTCGCTTCTTCGCCTGTTGAAGGTCGCGCTTGGGCTGACGCAGTACTGTAAATTCTGTAAATTTTGTACTGTAATTGATTCAGCATATTCAGTATGACGATTAATAAGATTTATGACAACCTGCAGGAGCTTGAGGCGGAACGCACTTGCCGCCACTTGCTCCTGCCAGGCTTTACGCATGAACATCAGCAGTTACTTCGCGATGCGAAAATCTGCATGGTTGGGGCAGGTGGACTTGGTTCGCCGTGCTTGCTTTCGCTTGCTGCTGCAGGAGTTGGTGAAATCACGATTTGTGACGACGATGTTGTAGAGCTTTCTAATTTGCAAAGGCAGACTTTATACACTGTTGATCAGTGTGGCAAGTCGAAAGCGCAACTTGCAGCTAAGCGCTTGCAGGCATTATCTCCAGGTTTAAAAATCAACCTTGTAAATAGATTTAATGAAGACAACGCAAAACAACTTGTAGAAAATCACGACTTAATAATTGATGGTTGTGATAATTTTGCTACGCGCTTTTTGATTGCGGATGCTGCTTGGAATGCTGGCACGCCAGAAGTTTATGGCTCAGTTCTTTATTATGAAGGTCAAGTAAGCGTTTTTGTGCCAGGAAAAGGACCTACTTTGCGTGACTTGTATGCTTGCCCTCCACCTAAAGAAAAAGTGCCAAAATCGGCTGTATTAGGCGCAACTGCAGCTATTGTTGGCGCAATGATGGCAACGGAAGCAATCAAGATTATAACTGGTATAGGAAAGCCGCTTATTGGGGTTTTGGCGCGATATAACGCCATTGATAACTCGCTTCGACATTTTAGGTTTGCGTGAACTTTGCGTAATGCAAAAGTTGAGTGGAGTAGTATTAAGTTTTTGCGAAACGCGCACCAAAATATTTGACTTTAATAACTTGAGTGTGTTAGACTCAAGTTTTGTAAAAAGAAAAAGCGGTTAGTCGCAAGGCTGGCTGCCAAGAATTTGAGTACATAGATTAAAGGTACATAGATAAAGATAGCTAGGAGATATTATGGGACGCGCAGTAGGTATTGATTTAGGAACAACGAACTCCTGCATTGCAACGCTTGAAGGCGGCAGTCCAACAGTTATTGTTAACGCAGAAGGTGCGCGTACAACACCATCCGTGGTGGCATTCAGCAAGTCGGGCGAAATCTTGGTTGGTGAAGTCGCTAAGCGTCAGGCAGTTACAAACGTTGATCGCACGATTAGCTCTGTAAAGCGCCATATGGGTACGGATTGGTCTGTTGAGATTGATGGCAAGAAGTGGACTCCACAAGAGATTTCCGCACAGGTTTTAATGAAGTTGAAGCGCGATGCTGAAGCCTACCTTGGTGAGCCAGTAACCGATGCTGTTATTACATGCCCAGCTTACTTCAACGATGCACAGCGTCAGGCAACTAAGGATGCAGGTAAGATTGCAGGCTTGAACGTGCTGCGTATTATTAACGAACCAACTGCTGCAGCTTTGGCTTACGGCCTCGAAAAAGGCAAGGAAGACGAGCGCATTTTGGTATTCGATTTGGGTGGCGGTACTTTCGATGTGTCGCTTCTTGAGATTGGTAAGGATGACGACGGCTTCTCTACAATCCAGGTGCAGGCAACTAATGGCGATAACCACTTGGGTGGCGATGACTGGGATCAGAAGATTATCGACTGGCTTGTTGGCGAAGTTAAGAACAAGTACGGCGTTGATTTGAGCAAGGATAAGATTGCTTTGCAGCGCTTGAAGGAAGCTGCTGAGCAGGCAAAGAAGGAGCTTAGCTCTTCTACTTCTGCTTCAATTTCTATGCAGTACTTGGCAATGACTCAAGACGGAACTCCAGTGCATTTGGATGAGACTTTGACTCGCGCTCACTTTGAGGAGATGACTTCCGACTTGCTCGGTCGCTGCCGTACGCCATTTAACAACGTGCTTTCCGATGCTGGCATCTCCGTAAGCCAGATTGATCACGTGGTGCTTGTTGGTGGTTCAACTCGTATGCCAGCCGTCAAGGAGCTTGTAAAGGAGCTTACGGGCGGTAAGGAAGCGAATCAGTCCGTGAACCCAGATGAGGTTGTGGCTGTTGGTGCAGCCGTGCAATCGGGCGTTATTAAGGGAGACCGCAAAGACGTTCTGCTTATTGATGTAACTCCACTTTCCTTGGGCATTGAAACCAAGGGTGGAATTATGACGAAGCTTATTGAGCGTAATACCGCAATTCCAACTAAGCGCTCTGAAGTGTTCTCTACTGCAGAAGACAATCAGCCATCCGTGTTGATTCAGGTTTATCAGGGTGAACGTGAGTTTGCTCGCGATAACAAGCCTCTTGGTACTTTTGAGTTGACTGGTATTGCTCCAGCTCCTCGTGGCGTTCCACAAATCGAAGTTACTTTCGACATTGATGCTAATGGCATTGTGCACGTTTCCGCTAAGGATAAGGGCACTGGCAAGGAACAGTCCATGACGATTACTGGCGGTTCTGGTTTGCCAAAGGACGAGATTGACCGCATGGTTAAGGAAGCTGAAGCTCACGAAGCTGAAGATAAGAAGCGCAAGGAGGAAGCTGATACTCGCAACCAGGCAGAATCCTTCGCTTACCAGACTGAAAAGCTAGTAAACGATAATAAGGATAAGCTTTCTGACGAAATCTCCAAGGAAGTTACCGAAAAGGTTAATGCTTTGAAGGAAGCTTTGAAGGGCGATGATATTGAGAAGATTAAGTCTGCTCAGAGCGAGCTTATGACTTCTGCTCAAAAGATTGGTCAGCAGCTTTACGCTCAGCAGGGTGCGTCTGGTGCACAGGCTGGCGCTGCTGGTGCTGCATCTGATGCAAATGCTGGCGCTGGATCTTCTGCAAAGGATGACGACGTGGTTGACGCCGAAGTGGTGGACGACGACAAGGACGATAAGGACAACAAGTAATGTCCGAGTTTAACGCCAACGACTACTTGAGCGGATTGGAAGATGTGCCTTCGGATGCTGGCGATTTGGAAGAATCGTCAAATCCAGCTGATTCTGCTAGTGCAGCCTCGTCTAGTGAGCATGTGGATGCATCACAAAACGAAGCACAAGACGCAGCTGCTCATGAGTCAAAGCATGCGGCGACGCAAGATACGTCAACACAAGATGTGGATGCTAATGCAAGTGCCGATGCGGAAAAGTCGCCAGCAACCGACGATAAAGCCAACGCTAGTAAGTCTCAAGAAAATAATGATTCTTCAGACACGCAAAGCAACGAAGAAGAAGATTCTTTAACACCGCTTGGCAAAGCCAAAAAAGAGGCGGCGGAGTATTTGGAAGCGTTGCAACGCGAGCGAGCAGAGTTCATAAACTTCCGCAACCGTGCTTCTAAAGAGCAAGATCGATTCCGTCAACATGGAATTATCGATGTTTTAACAGCTTTGCTACCTGCTTTAGATGATATTGATCGTATTCGTGAACATAGCGATATGGACGATTCATTTAAAGCCGTTGCTGCAAAGTTAGACAAAGCATTTGAGAAATTCGGCGTTGAAAAGTTCGGCGAAAAGGGCGAAGAATTTGACCCGACTAAGCACGATGCGATTCTGCATAAGCCAGATCCAGATGCTACAAAAGACACAGTAGATGTTGTTGTAGAAGCAGGATACAGGATCGGAGATCGAGTGATTCGCGCAGCTAGAGTAGTTGTTGCATCGCCAGCAAGCTCGTGAAACACGCTGTGAAACATTCGTATGGTTTGTATGTAACGCAATAAAACGCAGTTACCGACTAGCGAAGAATCCCATAAAAACTTACTCGTGCTGGTTTAAAACGTTTAAAACACTGTTTAAAAACGCAAAACCAACACGAGTAGGTTTGTATTTAAGGTTTATATATAAATGTTATGCCAATGTGCTCGAAACATAAGAAGGAGGCACAAATGGCTGAAAATGAATGGTTAGCCAAAGATTTCTACAAAGTGCTCGGTGTCTCCAAAGATGCCGACGAAGACACAATCACAAAAGCATACAGAAAACTAGCTAGAAAATATCATCCTGATTTAAACAAAACAAAAGAAGCGGAAGAAAAATTCAAAGACGTGTCCGAAGCGTATGACGTGTTGAAAGATAAGCAAACACGTCAGCGTTACGATGCGATACGCCAATTCGGAGCGGGCGGCGCAAGATTCGCTGGAGGCTCTGGAGCAGGCGGATTCGACGCAAGTGGATTCAGTGATATATTCTCATCGATGTTCGGAGGCTCAAATGGGTCTCGCGTGCGATTCTCCACAAGCGGAGCTGGACCAGACATGGGAAACATATTCTCCATGTTCACGGGAGGTGCAGGAGCGCAATCTTCGCAAGGATTTGGAGGAAGTGGCTTTAATGGCGGTGCAGAATATGGTCAATATGGTCAGTATGGTCAATCTGCTCCACAAAATTCGCCTGAACGCGGTGAAGACATTACAACTTCAATCAAACTAACATTTAAACAAGCGTTCAAAGGTGCTACGGTTTCGCTGCGATCTGGCGGAGAGTCGTTCAAAACTCATATTCCAGCAGGAGTAAAAGATGGGCAAAAAATCCGCTTAAAGTCCAAGGGTAAGCCAGGGAAGTTTGGTGGAGAAGCTGGAGATATGTACTTACAGGTGCAGGTAGAAAAAACCGATAATTTTTCTCTACGCGGCTGTGATTTAGTGGCAAATCTTCCGCTTACACTAGATGAGGCTGTTCGCGGAGCAAAAGTCACGCTTAAAAACCTAGATGGTAAGCCAGTAGTGTTTAAAGTGCCAGCTGGAACATCTAGCGGTAGCGAAGTACGTGTAGAAGGCGAAGGCGTGCCAGGTAAAAATGGAGCCTTTGTAGGAATCGTACAAATACAAATACCAAAGCGATCGGGCATGATGATAAAGCGTGCTGCAAAAGAATTCAACAAGGCATGCGGAGAATCATATGAGCAAGAAGTGCACGATTTGCGCGCATAGCAACAAATCGCTTAGTGTGTGCGTGTAGAAAGGAAAAGTCATGGTTAGGTTGGAGCGCCAAACTAAAGCATTGTACGAAATGTGTGCAGTGGCGTTAGTGCGTGGAAGCGCAACTCTTGACGGCGCAGATGAAGTCGGCTTTAAAATCGACATGCCGATTTTTACAGTAAGCCACGTAGCCAACCTAACCGACACTCATCCACAAACACTAAGACAGTACGACAGGCTGCGCTTGATTATGCCACAGCGTACAGAAGGTGGAGCTAGAAGATACTCTCTTAGAGACATAGATAGGCTTGTGCAAACACAAAAACTAAGCCAAGAAGATGGAGTAAATCTTGCTGGAATAATGCGTATTTTGGCTTTGCAAGAAGAAAATCGCCAGCTTAAAAGACAAGTAAGACACTTGATTGAAGAAGCCAATTGCGCTGAACGAAATATTTTTACTGCGACTGTAGATGGGAATATTGTAGAAGTTCAAAGGTCACAAAGCGCAAAGGATTGGCGACGCGACATTCGTGTTCAACAGCGAGCATTGCCATCATCGTATAATAAACATTCTCACTCGCAAAACGATGCTCAATACAACAATTGTGATTATGATGATTTAAACGACGATAAGTCTGTTGTTTTGTGGCGAGCATTCAGAATATAGCAATGTAGCAGTCTAACATTAGTTTAGATATTATTAAATACTAATCAAATGTTTAAATATAAAATGTAAATATAAAATATAAATATTGATAAATATCGCATACGTAAAGCGACAAAACAAAGGGTATTGATGGCAATAAACACAACAGCAGCGCAAAACACCACAAATCACAAGCTTTCCGCAGTCTTTTGGGATATGGACGGCACGTTAATTGATTCGGAACCGTATTGGCATGATGCTGAAATCCAAATCGCAAAAGAACATGGTGGCGAATGGAACGAAGAATTAGCTTGGCAGTATTCTGGTGGATCTTTAAAAGATGTTGCTGAAGCCATGATTGCTCGCGGAACAAAAATGGGCGTTGAAGAAATCGGCAACGCGATGGTGGACTATGTAGCGCAAAAAGAGCAGATAGAGGTTCCATGGGTACCAGACGTTCTGAATCTTTTGCAAAAATTAGCGGATGCAGGAATCCCTTCGATTCTAGTGAGCAATTCACCAAGGCGACTTGTTGAAAACATTGTGAACCATGCGCCAAAAGGTGCGTTTGCAGGATACATTTGCGGAGACGATGGATATGCTACAAAGCCAAGCTCCGAGCCATATTTAGCAGCAGGGAAACTGCTTGGTATTAGTGCGCAAAACATGAAGTATTGCATCGCTATTGAGGATTCGTTTGCAGGGTTAAAGTCGGCTGCAGCTTCGGGGGCGACGACTCTTGCACAAACAGCGTACTCGAATCTAGACGTAAGTAACGGACCGCAATTCGCTGATATACATGGATACGAAGATGTTACGCCTCAAACGCTTGAGCGCTACATTATTGCTCGAATTGCGCAGTAGCGAATACGTGAGCGCTTAGAGCGCGCGAACGGTATTTCTTTGCTTGCTGTTGCGCGAGGTTTGAGTATTTCTCTCCTCGCAAGTCCCGTCGCTACGCTCCTCTTTTATTGCTCGTATAGAAATACATCAAACCTTCTGAATATCTAAAACTTTTGCGTATATCTTAATCACCGAGATTCTCGATTTTTCTTCTTCATTCGATGAATCACCATTTCATGCTGAGGTTCATCTCATTCAGTGCGAAAAATCTCGAATCTCTACCTACTTGGCGCAACCTACGTAATCTTGTAACGCGCGAACCAATCGACGCTTTTTGTACCAAATTCGACCCGATTCACGTACAAACTCGGGGAAATATAGATTAATCGCCGCCAGCAGCGCCTTCTTGAGTCTCTGATCCAGAGTATCCATATGGCGATCCTGCCGAGCTAGATGCTCCAGACGAATTGCGTTCAGACTGACCAGATTGACCAGACTCTCCCGAACCAAGCCCAGATCCATAAGATCCTTCGGACGCACGAGAAGAGTCGCCAGCAGCCGCGCCTGCAGAATCTGAAGGCTTATTTTCTGTCCTATCTACTTTATCCTTATTTTCCTTATAAGGCTCTTTATCGTCAGAAGCTCTATCCGAGTAGTCGTATTCCGAAGTACGCCTATTGCCGCCAAGTCCCCACTTGCCATCTTCGCCACCAATTTTGCCGTTATCCTTAGCTTCTGGGAATTTCTCGGTAGGCATTCCAGTGAGCGCGTGACGCATATACTTTGTAAACAAGTGCGCAGAATACCCAACACCGCCTGGATAACCGCGGAAAGTTGGAACAGGCTGAGGATTTCCCTGCGCATTCGGATACCATATAGCAAACACTGTTACAACACTAGGAGTAAAACCAACAAAGCTGCATGCAGTCTCATCGTTTGCGGTACCAGACTTTCCGGCTATAGGTTTGCCAACACCCCTAGCTTCCGTAGAAGTACCATATTGAACAACGCCTTGCAGAGCTTTAGTGGTAAGAGCCATGTCTGCTGGAGAAAACACTTGTCGTCCAGATGTTGGAGCCCTATAAAATTCTTTTCCATCTGGATTCTTAACGCTAGCAACAATATGAATATCTGGCCTGCGCCCCTGATTTGCTATCGTAGAATATGCTCTCGCAATTTCGCTCACATGCACAGGGTCGTTACCCAACACTGTGAACGGATTTTCGCCATTAATCCTCTTAGGATCCAAGCCAGCCGTAACAGCAGTATGAGCCACAGCCCTACGCCCAAGCTTTTGCTGCAAAGACATAAACGGCGTGTTCACGGAGTTTGCTGTTGCTTTATAAAGGTTGATTGTTCCCCAATTAGTGTTTGCATAGTTGTTAACAGGCTTATCTATGCCTTCAAACTTTAGGTTAGAATTTCCATTAAACAGTGTATTAAGACTTGTTCCAGCCTGAATAGCACCGATTAAAGCGAATGGCTTCATGGTACTTCCAGGCTCGTAAAGGGCTTGAGTGGCATTATTAAGCGGTTTAGAAAGATAGTCATCGCCAGCATAAACGGATATGATTGACCCGTCTTTAGGATTTACACTCATTCCACCTACTTGCAACCCAGCTGGAGCGATTCCGCGGCCACCCATAGCAGGGCTTGCCACACTAAACATTAAATCCTGCTTAGCTTTATCGATTGTTGTAACAATACGGTATCCGCCAGTATCAAGGTCTTCCTTTGTAAAAGCTCCGCTTTGAGTAAGCTCGCTGCGAACCATGTGAAGCAAATAACCTTGAGGTCCTGAATAAACGTTTTGCTTAGTCTGATTAATGGTTTGTGGCATTTTAGCGCTTTTATATTCTGCGTCAGTAATGTACTTGTCTTCACGCATAATCCTAAGAACGCGCTTGAATCGCATATTCGCTTCTTTAGGCATAATTGCAGGATCCCAGCTGCTAGGAGCAGGAATAATTCCAGCCAATAATGCTGCTTGAGATAGTGTAAGATCCTTTGCTTCTACACCAAAATACGCTTTTGCTGCAGCTTGGATTCCATACGCTCCGCGACCAAGATAAATAGTGTTCATATAGTTACATAACACAGTGTTTTTATCTTGTGTTTGCGCGATTTTTAGCGCTAGAATCGCCTCGTGAAGCTTGCCTAAATATGTTTTTGTTTCACCAAGATAGTAGCGTTCTGCATACTGTTGTGTGATTGTGGACCCGCCCCAGCGTCCTTTAGAAGTTATGTTGTGAATTATTGCGCGTCCAATTCCTTTAAAATCAATTCCACCGTCTTTGTAGAACGATCTGTTTTCGCTTGCGACTATCGCGTTGCCAACATATGGTTTTAACGCAGAACAATTTATGATTTCTCGATTCTGTTCCGCAAAACTACCGATTTCTGTTTTTCCATCTGCGTAGTACACCTTGGTTTTGTCTGCCATCGCAATCTTATCTGGCTGCGGAATGTCGGTGTTTACATACATAACCGCAAATACGAGTGTGCCAAGGATTATTGGTGTAAAAATTATGATTAATGCCCAAAATAGGATTGGATGTTTTGTTCGCCACGTGTCGCGGATTCTTTTGTGTTTTCTTCTTTGACGCCTCTGCCTTGTTGCGCTTGGTCTGGCTGTTCCAGTTCTGGCGTTTGCGCGTCGTTTTTCCTCTGCAGAAGTCGCGCTTCTTACAGTGCGTCCTGTATTAGAAGAGTGCGAATTTTGTCCATTACTATTTGCAACCATATAATCCAAGTTAGCGCTTGGCGAGGAATTTTAATCATATGTAATATCATGTGTAATATTTGTAAAAGCTAGTATTATAAAAGTGTGTTAGTGCAGCATGATTATATGCTGCTGTTTTTGGGCAAGGAGTTTATATGAGTATCCGCGTTGCCATTGCCGGTGTTGGCAATTGTGCTTCGTCGTTGGTTCAAGGCGTTGAATACTACAAAAATGCCAATGATGGCGATAAAATTCCAGGATTAATGCATGCTGTTTTTGGGCAATATCGTGTGCGAGATATTGAGTTTGTAGCAGCTTTTGATGTTGACGCTTTAAAAGTGGGTCATGATTTAAGCGAGGCGATTTATGCTTCGCAAAACAACACGATTCGCTTTGCAGATGTGCCTAATCTTGGTGTTAAAGTGCAGCGTGGACCTACTTACGATGGTTTGGGCGACTACTATAAGCAGATGATTGACGAATCTGAAGAAGAACCTGTGGATGTTGCCGCGGTTTTGCGCGATTTGCATGTAGACGTGCTTGTGTCTTACTTGCCAGTAGGCTCCGAGCAGGCAGACAAGGCTTATGCGATTGCAGCTATGGAAGCTGGATGCGCGTTTGTAAACTGCCTTCCTGTTTTTATTGCTTCCGACCCAGTTTGGGCGCAAAAGTTCCGCGATGCAGGCGTTCCGATTATTGGCGACGATATTAAAAGCCAGGTTGGAGCTACGATTACGCATCGCGTTATGGCGCGACTTTTTGAAGATAGAGGAGTGCGTTTGGATCGCACTTACCAGCTGAATGTTGGCGGAAACATGGACTTTATGAACATGTTGCAGCGCTCTAGGCTTGAGTCGAAGAAGATTTCTAAGACGCGCGCGGTTACTTCGATTGTTCCGCACAATATGGATGATCACAACGTGCACATTGGTCCTTCGGATTATGTTGCTTGGCTTGACGACCGCAAGTTTGCGTTTGTGCGCTTAGAGGGCACCACTTTTGGCGATGTTCCGCTTAGCTTAGAGTACAAGCTCGAAGTGTGGGATTCGCCTAATTCTGCAGGTATTGTTATAGACGCTGTGCGCGCAGCGAAGATTGCGTTGGATCGCAAGCTTTCAGGCCCGATTTTGGCTCCTAGCTCCTACTTTATGAAGTCGCCAGCTGTTCAGCATGAAGATAGCGAGGCGCGCGAACTCGTTGAGCGCTATATTGCTGGAGATGTTGAGGCAGATGAGTCGCAGCTTAATGCAGATGTTGAGGCTGCAAAAGAGCATGGTAAAAGCGTGTGGCGCGCCTAGCAATGCGCCTAATGGTGCGGAAGCTTCCGACTTGCGCTCGACTTGTAGCCAAAATCGTGTAATATAGGTAGAGCCTCCGCGTGGCACTACGTCACCCAATCCCCCCAGGGCAGGAATGCAGCAAGGGTAAGTGGCCTCTGGTGGGTGCGCGGGGGTTTTCTTATATTTTTGTAGTGCAAGTGCTCTGTAGTGCAGAGTGTTGTTTGATAAAATGCTTGGTATGAGTCTATTTGAAGGCAGCAAGATTAGCGATGGCAGCGACGACAGTGATAATAGTCAAATTAGCGGCATTGGTGAAAATATCAAAAATAGTCAAAATTCTCAAAGCAGCGAGGCTAATCAAGATATTTCTAAGCTCGATCCGCTGATGAATCGTCCTAGAATATCAACAATAGCTTTGTGTGCGCTGTGTGCTGTTCTTTTTGCATCTTTTGCATCAATCATGTGGATTCTAGCCGTTAGAACCGCAATAGGTCAGTCGTATGAAGAAATGGTGATTAGTACTTTTGGATATAGTGCCATTCCGTCGTGGCTGTCTGTTGTACTAACTCCGCTTAGAAGTTCCATACTCGTTATAGTCTTATCTGCCTTGATTTGCGCTGCGGCAGTAATAATATCAATCATAAGAAAACGCTGGTGGCTGATTGCGCAATGCGCTGTAATACTAGTTTTATCTCTAGCTGCAGAGCCTCTAAAACGTGTGCTTCCGCGTCCGATCCTAGTAAATGTAGCAACGCTTGCAAAAAATTCCGCTCCGTCTGGTCACATGCTACTAATGGCGGCTGCGTGCGCGCTGCTTGTTTGCGCTGTAAGTCGCGCTTTTAGAGCATGGGTTGCACTTGGCTCAGCAATAATCACATTTCTGCTTGCCATAGCTCTTTTGGGAGGCAGATGGCACAGGCCGGCAGACGTTATGATATCCGTTCTCATAGTTGGTGCTGTAACGTCAACAGTGTTGATTTTTACAAGATCATCTGGAATGGACGTGCCAGGTTCAAGAAGATCATCTATAAGCGTGCAAATCGTTGGAAGCGCAATGATCACAATGGGAATAATCTGCCTAACTTACTGTTCGTACATGATTTACCAGATTATGCCAGGAATAGATTTAGGTGCAAAATGGGCTATAGGGGTATCGCACTCTTGTGCATATTGGGCTGTAGCAGGAGTGTGTAGCTTGACTTTCGGCGTTTTGATGGTTCTTAGACAATCCAGTGCAGCTCCTTTAAGTAGGCTCGGATTAGTTGGTGCTCCGCCTACTCCTCCTTCAAAAAGCGAAGTTCCAAAACGTCAAGATGAGGACGATTTATTGTTAAGATTATCGTCTAATTGAATAAAAAATAAGTAAAGTGGTATATATAGGAGTATATGCTGATATTTCGCAAAGTTTGATTTTGTTGATTTTGTTGAATATGAAACGCGTATTGCGTTAGAGTTTGCGTGGATTGAGTAGTAAAAGCGCGGAATATGCATACAAAATGCATCTGTACGAAAGGAGAGCGTATGACAGAGCAGAACAAGCTTGTCATTGTGGAGTCTCCCACTAAAGCGCGTAAAATAGGCGGATATCTTGGAAACGGATACACTGTTATGGCATCCGTTGGCCACATTCGTGATTTAGCACAGCCAAGTCAGGTGCCAGCTGCTAAAAAGGCAGAATTTGGCAAGTTTGGCGTAGATGTAAACAATGGTTTTGAGCCATACTATGTTGTTGGCGCGGATAAAAAGAAAACAGTTTCGGATTTAAAGGCTGCGCTCGCAAAGTCGGGCGAATTGTTCCTCGCAACTGATGAGGACCGCGAAGGAGAAGCGATTGCGTGGCATCTTGTGCAAGCACTTAAGCCAAAAGTGCCAGTAAAGCGCATGGTGTTTCACGAGATTACAAAAGATGCGATTCAAGCTTCGCTTGCTAACACGCGAAACGTTGACGACCATATGGTTGATGCGCAAGAAACACGCCGCGTGTTGGATAGATTGTACGGCTACGAGCTTTCGCCAGTTTTGTGGCGTAAAGTGGGACCGGGTCTTTCTGCTGGGCGAGTGCAATCTGTTGCAACGCGTTTGATTGTTGAGCGCGAGCGCGAGCGAATGGCGTTTAAAAAGGCGAGCTATTGGGATGTTTGTGCGGATTTGAGCGCAAATGGCGTTGATTTCCAAGCGAGAATGACGGCTCTAAATGGAGAGCGTTTGGCTGCCTCTAAAGATTTTAATTCGCTTGGCGAGCTTCAAAAAACTAAGGGCGAATCTGCTTTAGCGCACTATTTGAATGAGGCAGATGCTTGTGCGATTGCACAGAGTCTTGGTGCGGCTGATTTTGTTGTGAGCTCAATGGACACTAAGCCGTATCGCCGCCGCCCATTACCTCCGTTTACAACTTCTACTCTTCAACAGACTGCTGGAAACCGCTTGTCGATGAGCTCTCGCCAAACTATGCGCGCGGCTCAATCTTTGTACGAAAACGGTTACATAACCTACATGCGTACTGATTCTGTAACACTTTCTAAAGAGGCGATTTTTGCGGCGCGAGATTGCGTTAAGTCTAGTTTCGGAGACGAGTATTTAGCGGATTCTCCAAAACAGTATGCTACGACTTCTGCAGGCGCTCAGGAAGCGCACGAGTGTATTCGTCCTGCTGGATCTACGTTTAGAAATCCTGCGGATTTGGCTGGTGTTCTCCCTGCCGATCAGCTTAAACTTTATACGCTTATTTGGCAGCGCACTCTTGCTTCTCAAATGGCGGATGCTACTGGTTTTACAGCTACAGTTAAGCTAGACGCTTTGGCTGGCAGCTTTGGAACTGCTAATTTCCAAGCTTCTGGAACCGTGATTGAGTTTGCTGGATTTATGAAGGTGTTTGGCGGATTTAGCGAAGACGAGCAGTCTAAGGCTTTGCCTCCTATGGCTAATGGCGATGTTCTTAAAGCTTTGCAAGTTAGCGCGGATGGTCATGAAACTCAGCCGCCAGCTCGCTACACGGAAGCGTCTTTAGTTAAAACGCTTGAAGCTAAGGAGATTGGTAGGCCGTCTACTTACGCTAGCATTATTTCCACGATTATTGACCGCGGATACGTGTATGAGCGTGGGCGCGCGTTGATTCCAAGCTGGCTTGCTTTTGCTGTTATTAAGCTTTTGGAATCTAATTTCCCAACTTACGTTGACTATGCGTTTACGGCGGACATGGAAAATGGTTTGGACCGCATAGCACATGGCGAGGAAGCTGGTAAAGATTGGCTTTACAAGTTTTACTTTGGAGATAACGGGGCGGTTGCTGGCGACTTTGCAATGCATGAAGGTTTGCAAAAACAAGTTGATCAGCTTGGCGAGATTGACGCTCGAGAAATCAACACGATTGATATTGGCGGCGGATTGCACGTGCGCGTAGGAAGATACGGCCCGTATTTGGAAGATACGAAGAATCTAGACGAAGAGGGCAATGCGCGCAGAGCTTCGATTCCAAGTACTTTGGCTCCAGACGAGTTGACTGAGCAAGTTGCGCGAGATTTGATTGAGAACAACTCCGACGGTCCGCGCGTTTTGGGTACGGATCCGCAAACTGGCGGCAGCGTAGAAGTTAGGAACGGGCGTTTTGGAGCGTACGTTGCTCTTGTTGAAGCCTCGGATGAGGATGGGTCGCAAGCAGCCGACGATTCTGCTAAAACTGGCGCAAAGTCTTCTGCAAAATCTAAAAAGTCTGCTAAAGCTAAGCCAAAAATGGCGTCTTTGTTTAAAACAATGGACCCTGCAACAATAACTTTGCAAGATGCTTTGCGACTTTTGAATTTGCCTCGATTGGTTGGCATTGTGGAAGAAGTTGATGAGCAAGGCGAAGTAAAGCGCGCGAAGATTGAGGCGAATAATGGTCGATACGGACCTTATTTGACTAAGACTTACGAGCGCGCGGATGCTGGCGATTCGGCTGTGGATGCCAAGCCAGACAATCGTTCGCTTGCAAGCGAAGACGCGATTTTTAGTGTGACTTTAGACGAAGCCAAGGAGCTTTTTGCTCAACCGAAGTATGCAAAACGCACTCGTGGAGCCGCAAAACCGCCGCTTAGGGAGCTTGGAGAAGATCCAGAAAGCGGCAAGCCAGTGGTAATTAAAGACGGCTTCTACGGAGCTTATATTACAGACGGCGTTACGAATCGCACGCTTCCAAAGCAGTACACGCCTGAGTCGATTGAGCCGCAAGTTGCGTTTGAGCTTTTGGCGCAAAAGCGCGCGGCAGGGCCTGTAAAGCGCAAGAGAACTGCTGCAAAGAAGACGGCAACAAAGAAGACGGCCGCTAAAAAGCCTGCTGCAAAAAAGAGCACAGCAAAAAAGTCCACGTCTAAAGGCGAGTAAACCTGGTAGAGGTATGCAAAAATGGCTATAGGTCTTAAAAACAGCGGGCTTAGCGGTTTAAACAAAGGTCTTTTTATATCTTTTGAAGGTATAGACGGCGTTGGGAAAACCACGCAAGTTGAGGCTTTGCGTGATTTTTTGCAAGCACGCGGACTTGAGGTTGTTGTAACGAGAGAGCCTGGCGGAACACCGTTGGGCGAACAGTTGCGCAACATTCTTCTACACGGCGGAGCGATTTCTGCGCGCACCGAGGCGCTTCTGTTTGCTGCGGATCGCGCTCAACATGCTGCGCAAATCATCATCCCAGCCTTGCGGCGCGGTGCGGTGGTTATAACGGACCGTTACATTGACTCATCGCTAGCGTATCAGTCTGGGGGGCGTGAGCTCACTATGCAAGACGTGCGTGATTTAAGCGAGTGGGCGTCTAATTGCCTTTGGCCAGATCGCACGTATTTGCTAGATATGAGCGAGAAAGATGCTGCTGTGCGATTGCATGGGCAGGCGGATCGCATGGAAAGTGCAGGGCTTGATTTTGCGCGCCGCACGCGTGAAGCGTTCTTAGATCTTGCTAAACAAAATGTGCAAAGATTTTGCGTTTTAGACGCCACTTTGCCAGCTTGCGACTTATCGAAGTTGATTGCTAAAGACATGTGCAAGTTGATGGATAATGCTGGAATAGGTGACAAAAAATCGCCAGAAGCCCCAGAAAATCAAGGATTTTAGGATTTTAGGACTATAGGATTTTAGCAATGGACGTTTGGGAATCGGTAGTTGGTCAAGCGCAAGTTGTTGAACGCCTTAAAAAAGTAGCGCAAGGCGATTCAAGCAAAATCGCGCAATCATGGCTTATTTGCGGATCTACTGGATTCGGGTGTGCAAAAGTGGCAAGAGCGTTTGCAGCGGCATTGCAATCGAGTGGAAAAATCGCAAGCAACCGCGCCGCCGAAAACTCCGCCACTCAAATAAACACTCAAATAAACACAGATAAAATCGCAAGTGAAGTATTAGCTGGAACAAGCCCAGACGTAAACATTTTAAGCACGGACAAAGTTACAGTAAGCATTGACGAAGTGCGCGAACTCGTATCAATATCCGAGCAAATGCCAAGTGTTGCACCGTGGCGAATCATAATAATCGAAGACGTTGGGCGCATGCTTGAGCGCACAACAAACGTTTTGCTAAAAGAAATCGAAGAGCCAGCACCTCGCACAATATGGATTCTTTGCGCGGCAAGCGCGGCAGATGTTTTGCCAACAATTCGTTCTAGGTCTCAAATAGTGAATTTGGCTCAACCAAGCGACCAAGATGTGCAAGAATACGTGCAACAAAGCGCACACATTGATGCAAAAACGGCGGCGAGCGTGGCTCGCATAGCTCAAGGAAACGTTGATTTAGCAATGCTCTACGCTACAAGCGAGAGTGCTAGAAGCAGAAGAGAAGAGCTTGTTGCAGGCGTTTTGCGTCTTAGCAGCGCAATAGATGCTATTATGCTTGCACAAACGCTAATCGAAGATGCTAAAAGTCAGGCAGAAGACGAAGTGCAAAAGTCTGTTGAAGCTGAGCAAAGCGAGTTTTTGCGCATAAATGGCATTAAGCCAACAGATAAAATCCCACCTAAAATTCGTAGCGCATACAATGCGATTGGCAAAAAAGACGATGTTAAGCGCAAAGTCACTCGCGTAAGCAGAGACGTTTTAAACCGCGCAATAGATGCGATTTGCAGCGTGTACAGAGATGTGCTTGTTGTGCTAAACAATGCGCAATTACAAACGCCACTTGTGAATCAAGAATTTAAAGCAGAAATTATGCAGCTTTCTAAAAAGAATACAGCAGAGCGCGCGCTTAAATGCCTGGACGCGCTTGCGGTTGCTAAAAAGCGGCTTGCTGGCAATGGAAACGCAACGCTTGTTTTTGAAGCACTTTTCTGTGAGCTGTAACGCGCTAGCATCTTTGCTTGGTATTGTTGTATGAGGGCTGGGTGTTTCTACGTTCGCGCGGTCTAAGCGCGCGAACGTCTTCGCTTGCGTTGAAAGCACACCGTGCTTTCAACCTTAAGCAAGCTCAGCGCTCCGAATTACCTTTTCGCGCTACGATTCTCAAGCGAAAAGGTAGGTCGTCGCGCATAGTCACAGCGGTAGTAGATACTTAAATTATGAATATTTCTACAGATTTCACCACTATTCCAGACAACTTTGCAAAAGCTGCGCCGGAAGAAAACAAGATTAACGGCGTTCCAGTCGTGTCTTTTCCATTTTATGTAGACAAGTTGCCGGATTTTGTGCACTACTTGCATTGGCGATTTGTAGACGACGACACTATACCAGTGTGCGGATTTCAGTGGATTCATTGGGTTGTGGCAAATGTTCCAGTGGAAGCGCTTATGTTTGACTTTAATGACTCGCGCGCTTTGCAAATTCCGCAAGACTTTTCGCGCACAATGCCAACCATGATTCCAGAAGTTGTACAAGGGCGAAACTCGCAAGCTAGCCGATTTGTGGGTTGCACGGACCCTGCAATTACAATGCGCTACAATGGCCCGCAGCCGCCAGACAAGGATCACGACTACATGCTAGAAGTGTTCGGCACGCAAAAGCCTCTTCCAAATCTTAAAGAAGGCTTCTATCTTAACGAAATGATGAATGAAATCAGGCATTACGATTCGTATGTAGACGTTAACGGATTATATTTGCGAGGAAAAGCTTAGAATTTAGGATTTAGGCTTTATATGACTTCGTGCGGATTAGTCGCAAGCAGCTTACGACTATATATGCGTGCGTAAAATAGTCAAAAATAAGCAAAACCAATCAAACTAATCTAAACAAACAAAATAATCAAAAATAATCAAATAACCAAAATAATCAAAAATTAGAAAAATGAGGATGCAAATATGGCATGCACAACAATTTTAGTAGGACGCAAAGCGAGCTACGACGGATCCACGCTTATCGCGCGTAACGAAGACTCAGCAAATGGCGAGTTTAATCCAAAGCGTTTAGTGGTAGTAAAGCCGCAAGACCAGCCTCGCGTTTATAAGTCCGTGCTTAGCCACGTAACAGTAGAGCTTCCAGATAATCCAATGCAATACACAAGCGTTCCAAACGCAGACTTGCGCGAAGGAATTTGGGGAGAAGCTGGCGTTAACGAAGCAAACGTGGCAATGAGCGCAACCGAAACGCTTACATCCAACGAGCGCGTGCTGGGCGCAGACCCAATGGTGGAGCTTCAAAAAGCGCAAGGTAAGGAAGGCGACGCTGATTATAAGTCAGAAGTGCCAGGAGGAATTGGCGAAGAAGACTTCTTAACGCTTGTTTTGCCTTATATTCGTAGCGCTCGCGAAGGCGTTGAGCGTTTGGGCGCTCTGCTAGAAAAGTACGGCACTTACGAGATGAACGGCGTTGCATTCTCGGATGTAAACGAGATTTGGTGGATGGAAACTGTTGGCGGACACCACTGGATTGCTAAGCGCGTGCCAGACGAGGCGTATGTTGTTATGCCAAACCAGCTTGGAATCGACGAGTTCGATTTGGAAGACGCTTTGGGAGACCAAGAAGAGCACATGTGCTCGGCTGATTTGCTTGAGTTTATTGAAGAAAACCACTTAGATTTGTCGGTAGAAAACGCTTCGCCATTTAATCCTCGAGATGCTTTCGGCTCTCATTCAGATGCCGATCACGTGTACAACACTCCTCGCGCGTGGTTTATGGAGCGTTTCTTGAATCCTTATGACGAAGTGTGGGATGGTAAAGACGCAGATCACAAGCCAGATAGCAACGATATTCCGTGGGCGCGCCAGCCTGAGCGCAAAGTGACGGTTGAAGACGTTAAGTACGTGCTTAGCTCGCACTATCAGGGCACTGAGTACGATCCTTACGGCAAGCTTGGCGATGAGCATACTCGTCATCTTTTCCGTCCAATCGGCATCAATCGTCAAAGTCAGCTGGCTGTTATGCAAATCCGCCCTTACGTGCCAGAAGCGTTCCGCACAATTCAGTGGATGGCGTACGGCTCTAACCCATTTAATGCGCTTGTGCCGTTCTATCCAAATGTAAACGAAACTCCAAAGTATTTGGAAGATACGACTACTCGCGTAACAAGCGAAAACTTCTATTGGGAGAATCGCATTATTGCAGCTCTTGCGGATGCCGCATTTAACGACACTGCAAACGCGATTGAGCGTTACCAAGAAGTTGTCGGTTCCCTTGGTCACGCAATGGTTAAGTCTACGGATGCTGCTGCGGCAGATCTTCTTGGCGTTTCTTTGAAGGATTACGAACCAGAACGTGAAGGTAATGAAGGCGAAGATTACGATGATTTAGTTCGCGATCCTGAAGCAATTATTGCAGAGCTTCGTAACGACAAAGTGCGTGAAGCTTTGGCTGAAGCGAACGACGATATGGCAGCAAAGTTGAAGAAAGAAACAGATTCTTTGCTTGACACAGTGCTGTACATAACTAGCATGCGTATGAAGAATGGTTTTAATCGTTCCGATCACTGATCGCAAGCTGTTATAGACATTAGTGATAACGCGCATAGTTTTAATGTAATATTGCTATACCACGCCCATGCAATCGTATAGTATAAAAATTGTTCATTTACATTAGCTATGCGCGTTTACTATTGAGCGTTTATTGGGCATCTGTTATTGAACGTTTGTTATTGAACACTATTGGGCATCTACTAGGCTTTTTGCTTATGAAAGTGGGGAATATGAGCATTCTTGATTCGTTTACTACGCAATTTGGATTAGTTAAAAAAATAGACGCCTTCGGATTTATGGATTATTTAAAGAAGAATCCAAGTGAGCAAAAAAAGCACGGTAAAGTGCTACTCGTTACAGCTGATACTCCTCTTAAGGCTTCTAGAGGAGAAGGCAAAACAACTACCACTATTGCGCTGGTAGACGCGTTGCGCGAACGCGGGGTAGATGCGGCGGCTGTTTTGCGCCAGCCAAGCATGGGCATTACTGCAGCGGGTTCAAAAGGCGGCGCTAGCGGCGGCGGAAAGTCCTCACTTTCGCACCCTGAGCTAATCGATTGGGGATTGTGCGGAGAAATGGCTGCCATTGAATGTGCGCAGAATTTGCTTGTTTCTTTTGCAGAAAAAGCGATTGACGAGGGTATTTTAGACACGATTTTAGTGCCGCGCGTAAGTGAAGTACCTTCAAGATCTTTGCGTAGTATTGCTGTTGACTTTGGCAAGAGCACGGTTGCGGAGCGCGTTGTGTTAACGCCAACTTGTGAGCTTATGCAAATTGTAGTGCTTTCGAGAAGCATGGAAGAAATCGCAAATCGCGTTGCTGCCATGATTGCTGGCACAAAAGATGGGAATCCTGTTAAATTTGGCGATTTTGTTGACTTGTGGCGAATCACAAATATTCTTGCCGATGCTGTAAAGCCTGCAAAAACTGAGACGATTAATGGTTCTCCGATTTATGTTCATTGCGGGCCATTTGCCAACGTATCTCTTGGTATTCCAAGCCTTGTAAGCGTTGAAATGGCTTGTGCGTTGCACGATGTTGTTGTTGTGGAAGCAGGCTATGGCACGGATGCTGGTGCGCAAAAGTGGCTAGATATTGCTGCTCGCGAATTTGGCGCAAAGTGGCCTGCTGCTGCGGTTGTTGTTACTCGTGCAACTACTTGGCGAGATGACGAAACGCTTGCGTGGCGTTACCCGTTCCACGTTTCGCGCCTTGAGTCGCTTGATATTCCTACTTTCCCTCTGATTAATTTGTGGGAAGGGGAAGATGGACAAGTTCCAGATTTGCTTGAGCAAGCTAAGACTTTGGGATTCCGTAAGCCGATTGTTGGTAATCTTTTCCGAGATGGCGGAGATGGCTTGGCGGATCAGCTAGACGATTTTGTGTCTGTGATTACCGCTGATGCTGAAACGAAAGTTCCAGAAAGTAGGCGAGGAAAGTCGCTTCGCGAGCGCATTAATCTGCTTTGCTCCGAGGCGTATGGTGTGCCTGCTGAGCGCGTAATCGACAAAGCAGGTTTTGCTGATTCGTTGAAGGAAGCGCAGGATTTGTGCAATAAGGCTGGTGTTGATTTTGATAGCTTGGCTCTTGTTGCTGTAAAGTCGCCAGCAACCATGACTGATGACGATCACGCGCCTGAAGATTCTCGCACTGTAACTTTAAAGAAAGTAGAAGTTCACGCTGGAGCTGGGGTTGTTCAAGTCAACCTTACGACTTCACTAACAACTCCAATGCCAAAAATCGTGTGATTTTTCTCAACTATTTCCGTTTTTTGTAGTTAGACACGCTGATTAGAGCTACAAAAAGCGGAATTGTTTTCCCGAGTTTGTACCAAATTTGACCTAAATCACGTACAATCTCGGGCAGGTCGTCGCGCAAGTGAGGTGGAGATTCGAGATTTTTCGCACTGAATGAGATGAACCTCAGCATGAAATGGTGATTCATCGAATGAAGAAGAAAAATCGAGAATCTCGGTGATGAAAGATACGCAAAAGTTTTAGATATTCAGAAGGTTTGATGTATTTCTATACGAGCAATAAAAGAGGAGCGTAGCGACGGGAGTTGCGAGGAGAGAAATACTCAAACCTCGCGCAATACCAAGCAATGGAACCGCGCTACGCTCTAAGCTCGAAGACAGGTCGATTAGCACGCAAATGTGCGACGAAGCCAATCGCAAGCAAGATCAATCCACTGCTGAACTTCTGGTTGTACAAACTCAGGAATCACTGCGCCATTTTCATCGCGCTTAGCAGTTTCTTTAACAGCCAAAGCCAAGCCGTGCGGACCCTTAGGGAACAAATGTGCTTCCACGCTTACGCCAGCTTTAACACAAGCATTAATAAACATAATAGAGTTTTGAATTGGAACCGTTTGGTCTGTAATCGTTTGCCAAACGAACACAGGTGGAGTCTTAGAATCAACGTGGTTTTCAAGCGAAAGCTGTTCAACGAGTTGCGCGCGAGTGTTAGAATCTACGCTTCCAAAAAGACGGTCGAAAGTTGGCTTATGCGCGTATTCGCCAGCGGAAATCACTGGGTAAGCAAGCATAAGAGCGTTTGGTCGAACGCCATTTGCGTTGTATCCATTTGCTTCTTCAACATCGTCGCTAACGCTAGTCGCAAGATTTGCGGCTACATGACCTCCTGCAGAGAATCCAATAATCGCCACTTTTTGCGCATTTACATGCCATTCTTTTGCATTATCGCGAATCAATTGCATAGCTTGTGCTGCTTCCAAAAGCTGAGTCGGGTGTGCACTAGGCACAAGAGAATAGCGCAGAACAAATGCGTGGAATCCAGCAGCAGCAAACTTCATAGCAACAGGTTCTGCTTCGCGATTAGAAACGCGCAAGAATCCGCCGCCTGGCAAAATCAGCACTGCTGGGCGTGTTTGATCCCCTTCGCTATCTAAGTTGTCATCTAAAACATATCCAGTAAGAAGCGCGTTGCTACCGTCAATGCCTTTAATTTGGCGTTCTATAATCTTCATGGTATCTCTTTTCGTTTTGCTTATTTGCAATTCATGTTAAGCATAATTACTAAGCGCAATTACTAAGCATAATTCTAATCAAATATCTTATTTTTTAAGTGCGTTATTTTATAAATTCGTGTAGAGTCTTAAGAGGTTTTATAAGGAGATTTAAGATGCGTAATGAAGAAGATAATTTAGGTAAAGTTGTTCTTGCAGCCACTCCTATTGGCAATATGGGAGATGCTTCATCGCGCTTGATTAATCTTCTAGAAACCGCGGATATTGTTGCAGCGGAAGACACGCGCAGGCTTTACGATCTTGCAAATCGCCTTGGCGTGCATGTTTCTGGGCAAGTTATTGCATATCATGATCACAATGAGCACAACAAGGCAGATGGCTTGCTGGATAAGGTTGAGCAAGGCAATACCGTTCTTGTTGTTTCCGACGCTGGTATGCCTACGATTAACGACCCAGGGCTTGCGATCGTTCGCCGTGCAATAGAGCGCGATTTGCCTGTTACTTGCGCTCCTGGGCCGAGTGCCGTACTAGATGCTCTAGCGCTTTCTGGCTTGCCAACAGACCGTTTTTGCTACGAAGGTTTTTTGCCGCGTAAATCTGGAGACAGACAGCAGCATTTGCGCTCGCTTCTTTCAGAGCGGCGAACAATCGTTTTTTATGAGGCGCCGCACAGAATTGCGGAGTCAATGGAAGATCTTCTTGCAGTTTTTGGCGCAGATCGCAAAATGGCGTTATGTCGCGAGCTTACAAAGGATTTTGAGGAAATAAGGCGAGGAACAATCTCTCAAATATGCAAAAGCGTAGAAAACGACCCTCCGCGCGGAGAAATTGTTCTTGTGATTGCGGGAGCTAGCGATGAAGAAATCAAGCAGCGAAACATTGATTTGAGCGTTGAACAGCTTGCGCAAATGTCTTACGATCTTTCGCAAAATGAGGGTTTGCGTATTAAAGATGCTATAACGCGTATTGTTTCACAAAATCCTCTTTCAGACGGTTCTTTTGCGAATCGTAAAGAAGTTTATGCTGCTTGTTTAAACATCAAGTCATGAAATCTGTTTCGCGTAATCGTAGCTTTCTAAAAGTACGTCTAAGCTATGCTTAACATCTGGACCGCCTTTCTGTGAAATATACTCCAGTATTTTTGCGTCAGCGGCTGGGTTTGCTATAACCCATTTTCGTAAGTGCGGAATGTTTCTCGCTATGTGCCAAAGTATTTCTTTGTCTGTATTTTCACAGCATGCTACTTGCTCTGTGAGAATGATTGGCGGTTTTGGTGGTAGATCTTTTGTTTGTGTTTTATGGAAATTTTCTGTATTTTCTTGTACTTGATTTAAATGTTCAATATTAATATTCATAAAAAATATCTTCCTGTTCTATAACGTTTTTTAGCCAATCTTTTGCTTTTTGCGCTCCTGGAAAATGTGGGTTGCTATTTATGATTTTTTCGCATTCTTTAAAGCTTGTGCCATATTCTTGAATCAGATTGAAAATTGTGTCTTTTTTGCGTATCTCGTCGTAAATATTTTTAGACGGTGTTAATGCTATGTCGCAGATTGTTCGAGCAGGAGATGTTATGCGCAAATCTTTAATCACCTTTTGTTCTCTCTTCAACAATTTTCGTCTGAATACTCGTAATGGATGGTCATGTGGTACTACGCGATAATGGCTGCCAGAGATAACGTCTAATATGTTTGGAATTGTTCCTCCAAGCCAAATCCATGATGCTGTAAACATGCATGCTGCAGAGTCTCGTGGTATTAGCTTTTTGAGTATTTTGCACCGCCCCTCAATGGACTTTGCAGTGGAATGTGCAAATCCGCTTCTTATTGACAATCGTTCAAAAGCTCCGAATTTAGATAATTTCTTCATGCACAATGGTCCTGGCAGATGCGTTGTGTCTAGTAAGGTTGGAAGATTTTTACTAATGTCAATGTGTTGATTTTTATTGTCGTAATTTTCAAGAATTATTTTTGTTTCTTGAGCTATATCTTTAGTCGTACTGTATTTATTCGCATCATAGTTTCTGCTTTTTGAAGTCTGTCTTGAAGTCTTTTTTAAATTTTTAGCGATTGGCTTGATTGTGGGTTTATCTGTTCTTTTATTTGTTCGCTTATCGGTTGTTTTGCATGTGTATTTACTTGTAGTATTAGTCGAATTGTTAATAGTTTTGTTTGCAATAATTTCTGCTTCGTTATTCATAATCCCTCCTTTCTTGTTAGACATAATGATTGGGAATAATTTTTTAGACATATGGTTTTAGACAGAATAGATACGTTTGTTCATGTTGTCCATAAGATTTTTGCGAAATGTGTAAAAGTGGATTTTTAAGCATTTTTACATTAAAAAATGTGCATATGTGTATATGTTTTTTATTAAGGTGTCCTCGCTGAACAAGATAATATTTGGCTATGAGTCATATTTTGGTGAATGTTGCATGGCCTTACGCAAATGGCCCTCGTCATATTGGTCACGTTGCAGGATTTGGTGTTCCTTCAGACGTGTATGCGCGTTATGAGCGTATGAAGGGCAATGACGTGCTTATGGTTTCTGGTACAGACGAACATGGCACGCCGATTTTAGTTGAGGCAGATAAAGAAGGCGTTAGTGCTCAGGAGCTTGCTAACCGCTATAATCGCGTGATTACTAAAGATTTGTGCGATTTGGGTTTAAGCTACGATTTGTTTACGCGCACGACTACAGCAAATCATGAGCACGTTGTTCAAGAGATGTTCCGTCAGTGCTTAAAGAACGGCTACATTTATAAGGGTACTCAAAAGGTTGCGATTTCGCCTTCTACAGGTCGTACTCTTCCAGATCGCTACATTGAGGGCACATGCCCACTTTGCGGCGCGGATGGAGCTAGAGGCGACCAGTGCGATGCTTGCGGTAATGAGCTTGATCCAGATGAGCTTATTAATCCTGTATCCAAGATTAACGGCGAAACTCCGCGATTTGAAGAAACAGAGCATTACTTCCTCGATTTGCCTGCTTTAGCTGATGCTAATTTAAGCTGGCTTAATTCAAGGGATGGTTGGCGTACAAATGTTATTAACTTCTCGATTGGATTATTTAAGGAAGTTAAGCCTCGAGCTATAACTCGTGATATTGACTGGGGTATTCCTGTTCCTGTAGAAGGATGGGTTGATAACCCGAATAAGCGCCTGTACGTGTGGTTTGACGC
Source organism: Gardnerella sp. DNF00038 (assembly GCF_049262855.1). Classification (NCBI taxonomy): domain Bacteria; kingdom Bacillati; phylum Actinomycetota; class Actinomycetes; order Bifidobacteriales; family Bifidobacteriaceae; genus Gardnerella; species Gardnerella sp. DNF00038. The sequence continues at coordinate 186,231 of NZ_CP058407.1, forward strand.
TGTTATTGGCTACTTGTCTGCATCTATTGAATGGGCACGCCGTCAAGGTAAGCCGGATGCTTGGCGCGATTGGTGGTGTGACCCTAAGTCTCCTGGCTATTACTTTATGGGCAAAGATAACATCACCTTCCATTCTCAGATTTGGCCTTCAGAAATGCTTGCATATAATGGCGCTGGCTCTAAGGGTGGCGAGGCTGGAGTTTATGGCCCGTTGAATATGCCTGAGCAAGTTGTTGCTTCTGAGTTTATGACTATGGAAGGCAAGAAGTTCAGTTCTTCGCGTGGAATTGTGATTTACGTGAAGGATATTTTGGAGCGTTATCCTGTGGATGCTGTGCGTTACTACATTTCTATTGCTGGTCCTGAAAATTCTGATGCCGACTTTACTTGGGCAGAATTTGTTCGTCATAATAACGAAGAGCTTGCTGCCAGCTGGGGTAATTTGGTAAATCGTGTCGCTAATTTGATTCATAAGAATTTCGGAGAGATTCCTGCTCTGGATGAAAATTCAATGACAGATATGGATCGCGCTTTGCTCGATCAAACCTCTAATGCTTTTGAGATTGTTGGTGGTTTGATTGAACGTCATCATCAGAAGAATGCGCTTAACGAGGCAATGCGTGTTGTGTCGGATATCAACAAGTACATTTCTGCAACTGAGCCTTGGAAGATTAAAGATGATGAAGCACGTCTTGGTACTGTTTTGCACGTTGCAGCTCAAGCTGTCTCTGATGCTAATCATTTACTTGCTCCATTCTTGCCACATTCTGCGCAAAAAGTGTGGGAAGCTCTTGGTGGTACGGGTGTGTTCTCTCCTCTGCCAAGAATTGAAGAGGTGACTGACTTAGATAATCCAGATTTTAAGTATCCGATTATTACTGGCGACTATCGTCTTGGAGAAACTGTTCACCCGTGGGAGAGTGAGGAATTAGTGACTGGTACGCCTGTCGCTAAGCCAACTCCGATTTTTGCCAAAATTCCTAAAGAGGCTATTGATGAGGAGCTTGAGCGTTTTGAATCTGCGCTTGCCGCTCGTCGTAAAGCTGACGAAGAAAGATTGGCTGCAGCTAAAAAATCACTAGAATCTAAGTGATTAAACGAAAAATTTTAAGTTATAGTGATGCATGTAACAAAAAATAGGTTGACTATCAGGATTTAAAAAATTTTTTAAGGAAATTTTTAGGTTATATGCGTGTTTTGCGAGAAAAGTGTGGTTATAATGAGTATTGCTGATGGTTATCCATCAGTGAGGTTCGTTCGCGAACCCCATAACTGAAACCTTCTTCTCTCTTTCTCTCTGCCCCGGTGGGTCTTCTCTTTCCCACCGGGCTTCTTTTTATCTTTTTTAACTGTTCGCCGCTTACCCTACCATTTGTTCCTTTATTTCTGCCAAGTGTGGTGGAGATTCGAGATTTTTCGCAGCTAGCGAGGCGAGCCTCAGCATGAAATGGTGACTCGCCGAGAGAGCAAGAAAAATCGAGAATCTCGGTGATCAAGCAATACGCAATTGTTCAAGTACGTAAGAGGGCTGGGTGATTCTTGGTCGAACAGTATAAGAGCGGCAGCCGATACCAAATAATCCAAATGATCAACCACTACAAACAAACTTCAACCCAAAAACAAAATCAAAACCAAATCGGAACAACCGCAACAACAGACTACACGTAAGAGGCAGAGCGTTGTGAGACAAGAATTACCCAGCCCTCGCGCAACAGTAAACAGAGAATGTCGCGAGCGTTATATTTGCATCACGAGCGAGACAAATATAACGAAATTAAGTCAAAAAACGTTACAAATATCTCATCAATGATGCAAATATAACGAAAATCAGTCAAAAAACGTTACAAATGACTCACGAGCGAGACAAATGTAACGAATCTGGGTCAAAAAAACGCAGACTGCGTTGCAATCTGCGTTTGTAAATCAGCTTGTGCTAAATCAAGTTTAGCGGCAGCGCTTTGTAAGTGGAATCCACGGATCAAGCATTACAGGCTCCTGATCCAATATTGCTCGCGTTGCTTCATCAAGATACTTCTTGTTAATAATGATTTCTGTAACGTAGCGGTCAAACCACTGTGCGGAGCCGACATAGTATCCGTCTTCGCCGTTATCTTTACCCCAGCTGTTTTCAATCTTCCAGCGGTCTGGCTCACCATCTTTGTTAAGGTTTACGCCAGTAAAGGTCATTGCGTGGTTGCCTGGGCAATCCATATATTCCAAACCTTTAGCTTTGTCGAATGTAAACTCTACATCGAATAGCTCGTCTACGCGCACAACTGCTGGGTCAAAGAACCCATCTTGCCTTAGCGAGAATTGCGTGCAATCGCAAGCAAACCAAATTGGGTGTCCGTCTTTTAGCTGATCGACAGCTGCTTTTCGGAATACTTCTAGCGCAACGTTTGCAAACTCCATTTCCTTCGTCTCAGCAACGTTTGTGGTGTATTTAAGCTGGTAGAGCTTGTTGAACGGAGTGTGTTCCATTGGGGAGTTGCACAAGCTCACAAAGTCGTTTACGTCAATTGGAACGTATTTCTTTGCGAATTCTAGTGGTGTTATTCCATATTCGCGAATCATTGGACGATCGTCTTTGCCAGTCTTTGGCTTATCGTCCTTCTTATCGTCTTCTTTGGCTTCGTTCTTTTTGTCGTCCTTTTCGTCTTTCTTATCGTCGTCATCTTTAGTACGTGCAATGAAGTCGAAACGCTCTGGTGGCTCGCCAAGTGCGATAGCTGTCATACGGTATACGGTTTCAAGGTCGCGGATTTTCATTTCGCGCAACTCTTCTATGGAAGTACCGTTCTTGTGTGCTTCGCGCAATTCAGCCGCGAATTCACGCAACTTGGTATTTATGTATTGTACGAATGCATCTGAGTCAATAGCATTCTGTGAATCTGGGTATGCGCTTTTTGGTACGAGTCCGTACTTGTTTACCAAGTTAACGAACATTTGCCACCATCCGCCGTCGTCGATCGGACCGTAGTTAATGTTTTCAAAGACTCGACTATCTAGGGTTTCGTCTAATGTTGCCAACACGTTTTCCAAGTACGCATTTGCCTTTTCAATCTTGTCCCAGAAGAACAGGTAGCTTTCGGAAAACTCGAAGTCGTCTAAATTCCACTTGTGCATTAATTCGTAACGCAAAGTGTTAAGGGAAGCGAACATCCAGCAACGTCCAGAGTGCTGTTGGTTTGTTATTGATCCTTGTTTTAATTCTATGGAGAAGTTGCGTGGTAAAGCGCGTTGTCCTTGATAGCTTGTTGCAGCTTTAAGAACGCCGCTTGCTACGGAAGCGTTTGCGGCTACTCGATTTGCTCGCTGTTCGTTAAAATGCTTGGAATATTCGCGCACGTTGTCTATGGTAACGGCTTTTACGTTTTCAGACATATATCTCCTTTTGTTGTTAGGTTGAAAATAAGCGAATAAGCGTTATTGTAGCGTGTTCAATGCACGAGTAGCGTTTTGCGTGATTTGTGCTTTTTTAATAGGATACTAGTAAAACTAATTGCAATGTGTTTTGTTAGTACGAAATGTTATTGTATTTACACTTTTATTACTATTTACGAAACTAATTTTCGTAAAATTTAAATAATTCCGTTAAATATTCTGATGTTTTGTTGATTTTGTGTATTAATTTTTGTGATAATTGATATTTATTCCGTATTATTGCATGTTTATTTTAAGCAATGTACATAGGTTAGCTAAAAATATACTAATTACATGTCCCATTTATGAGGGCTTACTTAAGTGTGCCTTGAGTATGCTTTTGATTTGCTTTTGCAACTGGGTATAGCAAACGATGGCAGTGTGCAAGCTTTAGGCTTGCAGTTACCAGATGGAGGTAACAATGGTTAGACGTAGAAAAGAGTCACAATGATACGATACATCGTTAAACGATGCCTGAATTATGTTGTGATGCTGTTTGTCTCCGTATCCATGACGTATTTCTTGGCAAGTGCTTTTATGGATCCGCGATCGAATTATATGTCTAGGCATCCGCATCCACCAATTCCTTCGATTAACCGTTCTTTGGATTTGGCGAACATTAACGACCAAACTCCAGTTATTACGAGATATTTGCGTTGGATTACTGGCGTTCTTACTCGTTGGGATTGGGGATTAAGCCCAGAGCAGGCTCCTGTTGGTCCTGCGATTGCGGCTCGTATTGGTGCGTCTGTCCAATTAGTTACTTGCGCAACTGTTCTTGGTATTGTTTTCGGTGTTAGTGTTGGCGTTTATACTGCTATTCGTCAATATAAGTGGCAAGACAGGGTTCTTAACTCTATTGCTACGTTCTTGCTTGTTGTTCCAGCTGCTGTGTTTGGATTGCTTATTGTGTTAGCTGCAATTAGCGTTAACAATGCTGCTGGCTCTCGTTTATTCTTTGTTACGGGATTGCATTCTTATCAAGGTTCTAACCCTATTGCTTTTGTTCTTGACTTCTTACAGCATTTGATTTTGCCGACAATTGTTATGACTGTTCCTGGCATGGTTGGATACCATCTTACGCAGCGCACTTATTTGCTTGACACTATGAATGCTGATTATGTTCGCACTGCTCGTGCTAAGGGATTGCCTTTGAACATTGCTATTCGTCGCCATGCTTTGCGTACTTCTTTGATTCCTACAGCTGTGGACGTCGCCTTCTCTATTGCAGGTGTGTTCACGGGTGCTGTGATTACTGAGACCGTGTTCGCAATTAACGGTTTGGGTAGCTATTTTGTGCAAACAATTTCTAATAATGACATTAATGGTTCTGTTGCTATTGCTGCATTCGGAGCTGTGTGTACTTTGGCTGGAGCTTTGCTGGCAGATATCTTCTCTGCTTGGCTTGATCCACGTATTCGCTTGAACTAATTGCAGAACAGTGTAGGTGTTATTGATATGAGTAAAAAAGATGTATCTTCAAACCTTCAAGAGTCTGCTGCAGACAAGAAGGCGACTGCTAATTCTTGGGGTAATTTTAAGCGCACTGGCAAGATTACGCTTTATACGCGTCGTTTCTTTAGGCGACCATCTGCCGTCGTTGGCTTGGTTTTGCTTGTGTTCTTGATTCTTCTTGCGTTGTTTGGATCTAAGATTAGTAAGTGGGGCTACGATGAGCCTGATTTTACGGCTCTTGCAACTCCTCCTAGCGCAGAGCATTGGCTTGGCACAACGCCTGGCGGTTCTGACATGTATGCAATGGTTGTTCGCGGACTTGGTCGCTCGCTTTCTATTGGTATTGTAAGCTCCATTTCTATTACAATTATTGCTGCTTTGGTTGGTACTGCTATTTCTTACTTTGAGGGTTGGTTTGAGCAAGTTGGCATGTGGGTTTTGGACATGCTTTTGATTGTTCCATCCTTCTTGCTTATTGCTTTGATTGTTAGCTCCGCGACTGGTGGCAATGATTGGCTTTGGCTTGCATTTGGTATGACTTCCTTTGGTTGGATTGGTTATGCTCGTACGCTTAGAACTTTGACTTTGAGTTTGCGCGAGCGTGAATATGTGCGCGCAGCCAAGTTTGAAGGTGTTTCTTCGTTCCGCATTATTGTTCGCCACCTTGTTCCAAATCTTGGTTCTGTATTGATTATTAATACAGTTCTCGGTGTTATTGGTGCAATCAACGGCGAAACCGCATTGAGCTTCTTGGGTCTTGGTATCAAGGCTCCAGATACTTCTTTGGGTACTCTTCTTAATGTTGGTCAAAGTAGCGTTATGACCTCTCCTTGGGTTCTTTTGGTTCCTTCTGCGGTTTTGGTTATTTTGACTTTCTCTGTTCAGCTTATTGGCGATGGTCTTCGCGATGCGATTGATCCATATTCTAGGTCTGTTGGTAAGGCCGAGTAAGGCTTGTTGGAGGTTTAAACATGACTGATATGGTGAATGACGCAATTAAGGAAGATTCTGTGATGGAAAATCAGAACAACGAACCACTTCTTTCTGTACGCAATTTGCAAGTTAGCTTTGCTTCGGAAGCTGGTACGGTTCATGCAGTACGCAATATGAATTTTGATTTGTACCGCGGAAAAACCATTGGTATTGTAGGTGAATCTGGATCTGGTAAGTCGGTTACTTCCCTTGCTGTTATGGGCTTGCTGGATAAGAACGCGTCTGTTAAGGGTTCTGTTGTTTATAAGGGCGAAGAGCTGTTAACGAAGTCTGATGCAGAGATGAGTAAGATTCGTGGCAAGAATATTGCTATGGTATTCCAGGATCCTCTTTCTGCTTTAACTCCAGTGTTTTCTATTGGAGATCAGCTTAAGGAAGCTTTGGTTATTCATAATCCAGATATGACCGAAGAACAGATTCGTGAGCGCTCTATTGAATTGCTTAACTTGGTTGGTATCACTAAGCCAGCTGAGCGCTTAAAGTCTTTCCCTCACGAATTTTCTGGCGGTATGCGTCAGCGCGTTATGATTGCTATGGCAATCGCGAATAACCCAGATATTATTATTGCTGATGAGCCTACTACCGCTTTGGATGTTACTATTCAGGCTCAGGTTTTGGATGTTTTGAAGAAAGCGCAGAAAGAAACTGGCGCAGCGATGATCTTCATTACTCACGATTTGGGTGTTATTGCTGGCGTTGCAGACGAAGTTATTGTTATGTATGCGGGTCATTTGGTTGAGCATAATAGCGTTGAGGAGATTTTTGCTCACCCAACTCAGCCATACACAATCGGCTTGCTTGGCGCTGTTCCGCGCGTTGATCAAAAGCGTACTCGTCGCTTAACTCCAATCTCTAAGCCAACAATGGATATGTTGATGGCAGAAGAAAAGAGTGGAGATACTAGCGACATGATGGGTCTGGAAGCAGAAAGCGAAACTGTTCGCGCGCTGCTTCATGCGGAAACCGAAAAAACGATTAAGCCAATGTTTGAGGGCATTCCTCGCGAGGATCGCAAGGTTGTTTTGGATGTTAAGGGATTGGTTAAAACGTTCCCAATTACAGGTGGCGGTTTCTTGAGACGCAAGGTTGGCGAAGTTCGCGCTGTTGATGGTATTGACCTTGAGATTCGCGAAGGCGAAACTGTAGCTCTTGTTGGCGAATCTGGTTCTGGTAAGTCAACTACTTTGATGGAAATCATGAGTTTAAAGAAGCCAGAAGCTGGCTCTATTACAGTTTTTGGCACCGAGCTTAACGATAAGTTGACTAAAGAGCAGCGTCGCGAGCTTCGTTCTAAGATTCAATACGTGTTCCAGGATCCTATGAGCTCTCTTGATCCTCGTATGCTTGTTTACGATATTTTGGCAGAGCCTCTTCATGTTCAAAAGAAGTCTAAGGAAGAGATTCGTCAGCGTATTGCGGAGCTTATGCAGCTTGTTGAGCTGAATCCAGATCAGGTTGATCGCTTCCCAACGCAGTTCTCTGGTGGCCAGCGTCAGCGTATTGCTATTGCTCGCGCTTTGGCTGTAAACCCTAAGCTGCTTCTTCTTGATGAGCCTGTTTCTGCCTTGGATGTTTCTATTCAGGCTGGAATTATTAACTTGCTTGAAGATTTGCAAGACAAGTTGGGTGTTGCTTACTTGTTTGTGGCTCACAATATGGCGGTTGTTCGTCATATTTCTAGCAGAATTGCTGTTATGTACCACGGACGCATTGTTGAATCTGGCGAAACGGATGAGGTGTTTGATAATCCTAAGCATCCGTACACTAAGGCTTTGATTAGTGCTGTGCCAATTCCAGATCCTGCGATTGAGAAGAATCGTAAGCGTATTATTCTCAATGAAGAAGATTCGTTTGATGACGTTGCAAGCGTCTGATTCTAATCTTTTGTGAATACGCCTAAACTTTTTGTTTAGGGCAATTTTGATCGCGTGTGTTATGCAAGACACACGCGATTTTTTGTTACAGGCACATAAATTCTAAAAAAAGTAATATATTTTGTTTTTTAATTAAAATAAACTAAAAAATTTTCTGTTTGACTGTTTTATGTATTTAATTTTCTTTTTTATGGATTAAATCTTAAGTAACAAAAGCTTAAATTCAGTATTTGTTAAAAAAGTCGTAACACAAAATGTCAAAAGATTAGATATACTCTACACACATACCAGAAAGCGGACATCATTTCTGGGGAATGAGAGGAATCATGAAAAAAACTAATGCAGGCAAATTAACTGTATTCGCCGCAGCTGCACTTTCTGTTGCAATGCTACTCGGCGCTTGCGGTGGCACAACTGCTACTACAGCAGATAAGGCCAAGGGCGGTATGACCGAAGAGCCAGCCGCAGGTGTGGATACTTCCTACACTGGCGCTCTTCCAATGCCTAAGGTTGACAAGCGCTATGACAATCCACAGCCTCGTGACAATGTTAAGGATGGCGGTACTTACACGTTCTCGCTTTCTGACATGGGTCCAAACTGGAACTACGCTTCTAACGACGGTAACACCGCGTATATGAGCACTTTGTGGGGCTTCTACCAGCCATCGCTTCTTTATTACGATACCGTTAAGGGCGAGAAGGTTAAGTACAACCCTGATTACATTACTTCTGTTAAGAAGGTTAGCGACAAGCCACTCGTAGTTCAGTACGATTTGAACCCAAAGGCTAAGTGGAACGATGGTACAGACATCGATTACACTGCTTTCAAGGCTACTTGGGAAGTTATGAATGGCCAGAACGAAGCCTACTCTGTACCATCTCACGAGGGCTATGACTGCATTGAGTCCGTTGAGCAGGGCGCAAATCCTAAGCAAGTAATCGTTAAGTACAATAAGCCATGCGCAACTTGGGAATTGCTTTTCGCTCCATTGGTTCATCCAAAGGCAACCGATCCAACCGTATTCAACCAGGGTTGGGTAAATAATCCTCACAACGAGTGGGGTGCAGGTCCATTCGAGATTCAGTCCGCAACCGAAGATCAGGTTGTTTTCGTGCGCAATCCAAAGTGGTGGGGCAAGAAGGCAAAGCTTGACAAGGTTGTTGTAAAGCGTATGGAAGATACCGCTGCAATGAACGCCTTCCAGAACGGCGAAATCGATTCCGTGGATTCCATCTCCACCAAGGATAAGGTTAAGGCTGCTCGTAGCGTTAAGGGCGCTCAGCTCCGTTACGGCTACAGCACCAAGATTCGTGTTATTAACTTAAACGCAAAGGCTGGCGCATTCAAAGACAAGGCCGTGCGTAAGGCCGTTGTCCAGGCATTCGACGTTGCCACCTACAACAAGATTCAGTTCCAGGGTATGAGCTGGAAGAGCGAGCAGCCAGGTTCGGAGCTTCTCTCCATGTTCCAGGCTGGCTACAAGAACAACCTCCCAGCTGATGGTAAGTTCAACGTAGAAAACGCTAAGAAGACTCTTGAGGCCGCTGGCTACAAGATGGGCAAAGACGGTTACTACGCTAAGAATGGTAAGACCGTTCAGTTCACATTTACCTTCTTCGGCGATGACTCTACTCAGGCAGCTCTTGCTAACGCATTCCAGGCCATGATGAAGAAGGCTGGCATGAAGTGCAAGACTGTAAACAAGCCTGCTTCTAAGTTCTCTAAGACTGTAAGCTCCTTCGACTTCCAGGTGCTTCCAATGGCTTGGGTTTCCCAATCCCCATTGAGCTTCGTGGGATCCGCTTCCCAGGTCTACGGTTCTAAGAGCGATTCCAACTTTACTGGCACTGGCAACAAGAAGATTGATGCCCTGCTCGCCAAGGTTGGTAAGACTTACGATTACAAGGAACAGACTGCATTGGCCAACAAGGCTGAGTCCATGGCTTTCGCCGAGTATGGTACGCTTCCAGTTTCTGCTCCTCCAACCTATCAGGCATACAAGAAGGGCTTCGCTAACGGCGGTCCTGCTGGATATGCTAACGTTTTTGTTGAAAACATTGGTTGGCAGAAGTGAGTAAATTTGTAGCGATAACTCGCGCAAGTTTACTAAGCTGATTGCTTAACTTATAGCATGTGGCGTGTGGTCTTTGGCTGCACGCCACATGCTTTTGCTGTAATCGCGTGCGTAGTTACGCAGAAAATAATCGCGTAAAAAATAGTCGCGCAAAAATAAACTCAGAAAAATAGTATAAACTTAATAAAACTTAATAAAAAATAAATCGCGAAGTCAAAAATAAGGGAGAATCTAGCGCATGTATGTAAATCCAAGTAAACGCAAAGACGCGAGTAATGTGCGCTGGGTTTTGCAATATTGTAAGCCAGATATGTGGAGAGTAGGCGTATCGCTAGTTCTTTTTACTATAAACGACACAATGGCAATGACAATGCCGCTGCTTTCGGGCTTTATTGTAGACAAAGTCATTATTGGAAAACAGCATGATTTGCTTGCTTTTGTATGCGTGCTAATGGTTGCAATGATGATTATTCGCGTAGGCTCAAGATATATCTACCAGCTTCAAATGGAAAGATTTGGCCAAAACGCCGTGTATCGCCTTGTAAGCGACGAGTACGAGAAGCTGCATTCGCTTGATTTTACATACTTTAATCACACGCGCACAGGCGACATTATGAGCCGCATGACTTCGGATACGGACGCGATTCGCCACATTTTAAGCTGGGTGTCTTATATGGCGCTGGATTGCTTAGTAATGTTTGTGTTTGCGCTAGTTATAATGTTTTCAATCCAATGGCAGCTAGCTCTAGCGCTTATGGCAATTACACCATTTTTATTCTGGCTTGCAAGACTTATGGGCAAGAACGCTAGGCCAAAGTTCCTTGCGATTCGCGAATCGTTTGCACGCATGAATTCAATGGTAGAAGAAAACATTGAAGGCAATCGTGTTGTAAAAGCTTTTGTGCGCGAGCCTTTTGAAACACAGAAATTCGATAAATGCAACGAAGACTACTTTAACCGCAATATTACGCTTGCAAAAAACACACAAAAATACATGCCATGGCTTGACGGCATGGGCTTTGCGTTAGAGCTTGTAACAGTAGGATTTGGTGGATGGCTTGTGCTTAATGGAAGCATGACTTTAGGTGCGTTTGTAACGTTTAACAGCTTCCTTTGGATGCTCCACATGCCAGTAAGAATGGTTGGGTGGCTTATTAACGATTGGCAGCGATTCAACGCAGGATGCGTAAATATTCGTAAGCTTCTCACGCAAGAATCGCATATTGATTTGCCATCTGCCTCCGAGAAAAACGTTAAGGTAAAGGGCCATGTAACTTTTGAACACGTTGATTTTGCGTTCCCAGATGATCTTGATTCCCCAGTTTTAAGCGATATTGATTTAGATGTTCCAGCAGGAACAAAGCTTGGAATCTTAGGGGAAACGGGGTCTGGAAAGTCAACGCTTGTAAGTCTTATAGCAAGATTCTATGATCCTACGCTCGGCCGCGTTTTAATTGATGGAAAAGACGTGCGCGAATGGCCTCTAGAAATTGTTAGAAATCAAGTTAGCATAGTTGCGCAAGAAACATTCCTGTTTTCCGATACGATTGCAGGAAATATTGGCTTTGGGTTGCCTCAAAACGAGGAAAATTGCAAAGAATTAGATAACACGATTAGGCGCATGGCAAGAATCGCAGATGCAGACGATTTTATTATGAATATGCCAGAAGGCTACGAAACTGTAGTAGGCGAGCGAGGAGTTGGTCTTTCGGGCGGTCAAAAGCAGCGTTTAAGTCTTGCTCGCGCGTTAGCTAATAATCCTGCAATCTTGATTATGGACGATACAACTTCTGCAGTAGACATGGAAACTGAGGAGCATATTCAAAAAGAACTAAAAAAGTTAGATGGTTCTCGCACAGTAATCACAATTGCGCACAGAATCTCGTCTGTTAAAGACGCAGACATGATTATTGTGCTAGATCACGGCAAAATCGTAGAACGCGGAACGCATGAGCATCTTGTGGCGTCGCATGGAAGATATTGGGAAATCTACAAAAAGCAGCTTGGTATGCAAATGGGCAAAGCTTTGGGATTTGAAGATTTAGACAAGGCTAAAGGTGAGTAGAATGGCGCAACGCAACACTTATAAAGAAGATGAAAGCCAAGAAGAGCACGTAAATTTACACGAGTTGATGCGCGTTCGCAAATACATAAAGCCGTACGCATGGCAATTAGTAAAAATAGTTTTAGTTGTTATTAGCGGAAGTTGCATTATGACAATAACGCCAATGATTACAAAAACACTTATAGACGTAGTTTTGCCTAATAAAAACGTTTCTTATTTGTATGCGCTTATTGCATTGTTTGGCGTGCTTATTGTGCTATATGAGCTTGGTTTGGCATACAGAACGCTTGCTATTACGCGACTTGGTCAAATGATAATTAAAGATATGCGACGAGATATTTTTACGCACGTGCAATCGTTGTCGTTTGATTACTTTGATTCGCGCCCACACGGCAAGATTTTGATTCGCATAGTAAACTACATTAATACGCTTTCCGACACGCTTTCGTCTGGTTTAATCAACGTATTTTCCGATGTTTTTGTGCTAATCATTACGCTGATCGCAATGTTTGCTATAGATTGGCGAATGGCATTGTGGAGCCTTGTATTATTCCCGGTTTTTATAATCTGGACTCGCACTTTGCAAATTTTGCAACGAAAAGCGTCTAAAAAATTGTCGAATAAACAAAGCAATCTTAACGCATATTTGCACGAATCAATCGCAGGCGTAAAAACCACTCAAACTTTTGCGCGCGAATCAGAACAATACGCTACATTCCAAGATCAGCAGTCGGGAGTCAGAAAAGCGTGGATGCGAAACGTTAGAGTGCAAATGCTACTTTGGCCAGGAGCTTCGATTATTGAAAGCGCAGCAATTTCGCTGCTTTACTACGTTGGCATAATGAATGCAAGTAGTATGAACATAAGCACGGGTACGCTTATAGCATTTGTGTGGTATTCGAGTACTTTTTGGGAGCCAGTTGTAAACATTGGTAACTTCTACACGCAACTCGTAACATGCTCAGTGTATTTGGAGCGTATTTTTGAAACGCTAAGCATTAAGCCAAATATTGTAGATAAGTCAGATGCAAAAGAATTGCCGCAAATTAAAGGCAGGGTTGACGTAAACGACGTTGTGTTCCGCTACGAAGAGAACGGAAAGCCGATTTTGAATTTAGTTGACTTGCACATTGAGCCTGGAACAACGGTTGCGCTTGTAGGTCCTACTGGAGCGGGTAAAACAACGCTTGTAAGCCTGCTTTCTAGATTCTACGACGTTTCCGAAGGCTCAATCACAATTGACGGCTACGATGTGCGCTCAATAACGTTAGCATCTTTGCGAAAGCAAATGGGCGTTATGCTTCAAGACAGCTTTATATTTAGCGGAACTGTTAAAGAAAACATTCGCTACGGCAAGCTTGACGCAACAGACGAGGAGATTGAGTCGGCGGCTCGCGTAGTTCACGCGCACGAGTTTATTGAAGAATTGCCTAATGGCTACGATACGGAAATTGAGGAGCGAGGAGCCACTCTTTCTGCAGGACAAAGGCAGCTTATATCGTTTGCCAGAGTATTACTTGCGAATCCGCGAATTCTAATTTTAGACGAAGCAACAAGCAATATAGATACGCGTACAGAAGAGGCGTTGCAAGCAGGATTAGCTCAATTGCTTAAAAATCGCACTTCTTTTGTAATTGCACACAGGCTTTCTACAATAGAGAATGCGGATTTGATTTGCGTGATTGACCATGGGCAAATCGTGGAGCGCGGAAGCCATGAGCAGCTTATGGCGCAAAAAGGTGCGTATTACAGGCTTGTGGAATCGCAATACGCTGCGATTAGTGCTGCGATCCAGTAAGCGCAAAAGTTGCGTTTTAAGTCACGTTTTAAGCCACGTTAAATATGCGACTACACTTGTAAATCATGAGTAAGCATCATCGCGAACACAATTGGGCGCCTTCTTTAACAGAGCAGTCTGAAATATGGCAGAATCTAATTAAAGAAGGCATAACAATCGCAGACGACCACACGCACATGTTAAGCGTAGTGGATTTTGCAAAAAATCTTAATCAAGAATTATCGCAAAAAGGGCGAGAACCAATTGCGGAACCAAGTGCAGATGACTTAGTAAATAGTGCAAAAGCATCAGGCGTTTCTAAAATGATTGAGGTTGGATGCGAATATCCAAATTGGCAGCCAACAATAGATTTTGCGGCAGCTCACGCGGATTGCGTGCGTGCTGCAATAGCGATTCACCCCAACGAAGCGCCTCTACACGGTCATAGGGGAGCAGAAGGACCAGACGGCTTACCGGTGGTTTATAAGCCGTATCATGATATTTCATTTGACGAAGCAATGCAACACTTGCGCTCGCTAGTCGTAGATAACGCAGAAGAAGTAGTGGCAATAGGTGAAACGGGATTAGACTATTTTCGCACAGGCGAGTCTGCAAGGATTTACCAACGCGAATCATTCCGCGCGCATATAGCACTTGCAAAAGAGCTTAATTTGCCGCTTCAAATTCACGATAGAGATGCTCATAGTGATGTTGTAGAAATTTTGCTAAAAGACGGAGCGCCAGAGCGCACAGTGTTTCACAGCTATTCTGGCGGGAAAGACTTAGCTCAAGTGCTAAAAGAAAACGGATGGTACGCAAGTTTTTCTGGAACGATTAGCTATAAAGGTAACGAAGATTTACAAGAATCTGCGCGAATCATTGGCAAAGATCATATAACTGTTGAAACAGATGCGCCGTACCTTACACCAATGCCGTATCGAGGTCGTCCGAACGCGCCTTATATGGTTCCTTATACACTTGAATCGTTAGCAACCGCGCTTGACTGTTCTTTGCTAGAAGTAGCAAAGTCAACTTTAAAAACAACGAAAGAAATCTACGGTTTTTAGATGATCTAGTCTTATATTCTTGCTTTGATTAAGCCTTATTTTTCAAGGATTCTATGCTGACTTTGCTTTATATATCTGTTATTGTATACAATATTTAGGTACAAATAAATAAAACTGTAAGCAGTAAGACCATATGCGACTTCTTATTATGGCAGATTATTGCAAAGAAGAGGTCTTACTTTTTGGAGGAAAAATCAAGCATGACTAAGTCACGCGTTTCAGCGCTATCTAACGATAACGCTAAGGATCTTCGCAACGGGGCGAAGGAGTCTGAGAAGGCTGCTAAGGGAGTAACGAACCCTAAAGAGGCGATCCTAAAAGCCGCTTCTTTTACAAAAGCGCCAAAAGTTTCTCAGAAAACCACCACTCGCGAAGAACGAGAGGCGTTGGCGTATCAGCAGGCTAAAGAAGTTAAAGAGGCTGAAAAGCTTGCGGATAGTGCGGTTAGAGGTCCACTTGGCAGATGGTGGGCAAAGATACAAACCAGCTCAGATAAATTTACTTTAGGTATGTCGATAGTGGCATTGGGCGTTGTTTATGGAGATATTGGAACTTCTCCTTTGTACACTGCTCAAACATTCTTAGCTGGTCAAGGCGGATTGCAAAACATTAGTCGCGAAGCCGTTTACGGAATGTTATCCCTAGTGTTTTGGTCAATCACGCTGATCACAACCGTAAAATACGTGTTTGTAGCTATGCGCACAGACAACAAAGGCGAAGGTGGAATTTTTGCACTCTACTCGCTTATTAGACGAAAAGGCGCGTGGCTTGCGATTCCAGCAATGATTGGCGGTGCTGCGTTCCTTGCGGATTCTGTTCTAACTCCAGCAGTTTCAATATCTTCCGCAGTTGAAGGTCTGCGAACTATATCTGCGTTTAGGCCTATTTTCTTAGAAAACGACAATCTATCTTTAATGATCACCGTGGTTATTATTGTGATTCTGTTTTCGGTTCAACAGCGAGGAACTGAAAGAATAGGCAAAGTTTTCGGCATAGTAGTTATGATATGGTTCGGATTCCTAGCGCTTGTTGGAATCATGAATATTGGAGAAGATTGGGCAATTTTTGAAGCTTTGAACCCAATTTACGGCTTGAAGTTTTTGTTTAGTTCGCACAATGTGCAAGGAATGGCGTTAATGGGCATCATATTCCTTTCCACAACAGGTGCGGAAGCCTTGTATTCTGATATGGGTCATGTTGGGCGTGGAAACGTTTACGTTACGTGGCCATTTATTAAAGTTGCTCTTGTTCTAAACTACTTTGGTCAAGGCAGCTGGATGCTACAACATCAAAACAATAAAGCATTATGGTCTATAGAAGGCTTAAATCCTTTCTTCCAGATGCTCAGCCCGAATTTACGTTATGTAGCAGTTGTGCTTTCTGTAACAGCAGGCATTATTGCATCACAGGCTTTGATTACTGGTGCATTCACTATGGTTTCAGAAGCTACAAGCCTTAATTGGATGCCTCATCTCCAGGTGCGTTACCCTGCGCGTACTCGTGGTCAGCTTTATATTCCAGTTGTTAATTTTGTGCTTTGTCTTGCAACTCTTACGGTTTTAGCTGTGTTTAAAGATTCAGAGCATATTTCGGGAGCATATGGTCTTGCACTTACGCTTACCATGATTGCTACAACAACACTTCTTACTGTTCACATGTGGTATCAAAAGAAGAAGATTGCTGCTTTAATTTTTGCCACTGTGTTCTTGATTATCGAGATTTTGTTCTTTATAGCATCTATGGCAAAATTCATGCATGGTGGTTGGTTTACCATGATTCTTGGGGCTACGATTCTTATCGTTATGCTCACTTGGAAGGATGGCACTAAGATTGAGCGTTCTCAACGCTTGCACATGAAGCCTAAGGATTTTCTGCCTGTGCTAGATAAGCTTCATCGTGATTTCCGTATTCCTTATTTTGCGGATAACATTGTTTATTTGACTTCCGATAAGGAAATGAAGCGTTTGGATACTGGAATCTTCTTCTCTATTTTTGCGGATCATCCTAAGCGTGCGCGCGCGTGGTGGGCTGTGTCAGTGGAAACGGATGATGCTCCGTTTACTCGCGAATATTGCGTGGAGAATTTTGGTACGGACTATTTGTTCCGCGTTAAGATCAAACTTGGGTTTAAGGTTTCTCCTTCGATTCCTGCGTATTTGCATCAGATTATGCACGATTTGTCGCATACTGGCGAGCTTCCGCAACAGCAATCTGTGTACCCTAAGGTTGATGCGGATCCAGATATTGGTCCAATTCGTTACGTGCTTTTACATAAGGCTTTGATGCCTGAGTCGAATATTTCTTTGCGTGGTGCGTTATCGCTAAAAATGAAGTATGCGATTCGTCATATTGCTGGTACGCCTGTTAAGTGGTTTGGATTAGCTCCGTATAATCCTGTTGTAGAAGTTCAGCCGTTGTTTGTTTCCACTCGTAGACCTCCTCGTTTAAAGAGAGAAGAAGTTGCTTCTTCTAGAGCAGTTCAGTCTTTGCAAGGTTCAGGAATTGTGTCTGATGTTGCGTCGGATGCTGAACAAACAACTATTATGAACGCTAGAGATATTGTTAATGCAAATGTTTCTAGCGATGGCAAGTCTGAGAAGTCTGAAAAGTCTGCAAATAAGGAGACTAAGGAATCTAAAATATCTAACACTGGCAAAATCGCTAGAATAGATACTGGTCAGATTAAAGCAGTTAAAAAGTGAAGTGATTTAAGCAACTAAGCAACAAGTGCTTTGTTTGTGTTGCTTTGTTTTAAGGAGCGCGGTGTAATTATGCTTGCAGATTTGCCTGATTTTAATAGGATCGAAAAGTTGCATCGCGCTACTGCGCCAAGTGAAGCTGCGTACAATTTGATTCACTGCCATTGTGTTGTTATTGCTACGATTTCTTGGATGATCGCAAGACGTCAAAATCAGTTGTTGGCTTTTAAGCAGCTTGGTAGTATTGAGGATTTTGCGGATAAGTCGCCAGCATCCGTCGAACGGATTATGCTTTGTCAAATATCTAAAATCAATAAAGACTTAAAAAGTAGATGTGATTTAGCAAAGTCGTGTCTTGAAAAATTAATAAATTTAGATCCGTTATCTCTTCCTCAAATCGATGGAGGTGCGGCTCCAAGTGATTATGTAGACGAATATGCTGCATTTGCTGGAGGATTGTTGCACGATATAGGAACTTATTTTGTTTTAGCTAAAGATGGTTCGCGCGAAGAGAACGGTAAGTTGGAGTTTGACGGTCCTCATTATATTTTGCACGGCTTGCGCGGCTACAACTATTTGATTGATAACGGTTTTAGCGAAGATACTGCGCAATTTGCGCGTAATCATACTGGTGTAGGGCTGACTCGCGAGCAAGTTGTTTCTCAGAATTTACCGCTTCCAGCTGGCGACTATATTCCGCAAACTATTGAACAAGAAATTGTGATGGTTGCAGATAAATACAACAGTAAGTCGATTCCGCCGCGATTTTTAACAGTTGATACATATAGACGTAAAGCTGAACGATTTGGCGAAGAAAATGCAAAGCGATGGATGTTCTTGGTTAATAAGTATGGCAGAGTGAGTGTTTGCAAGCTTGCAGATTTCTTTGGGCTTAAGGTTGATTAGGCAAAGTTGATTAAGCTTTGCTTTTATGGCTATAAAGCCGCTAATCCAAGTGCAGTGTTTACTTCGGCTACAATATCGTGCATAGCAGCGCTTGCTGCAGCTGCGTCACCTTCCATAATTGCCTGCGTTACCTTTTTATGGTTTAATATCGCTTCTTTATTTGGTTTTTGCGGATAAAGATTTAGCTCAACTCTGCCGCGTAATACGCTTTCGACTATTGAACTAAGTTTTGCAAAAATCGGGTTACCGCTATTTGCAAGCAAAAGAGTATGGAACTGGATATCTAATTCATGAAAATCTGCCAGTCTATTTTCTTCTACCGCTTTTACCATATCGTGACCAATTACGCCCAATTTATAGCGTATTTCTACATCTCCGCGTAATGCACATCCAGCTGCTGCGGCAGGTTCTACAACAAGACGAAGTTCTGTTAATGCTCGTAGTTCATTTTCTCTGTATGGTGAATGTAGTTTCCATGTGATTACTCGTGTATTTAAATCGTCCCAATTTTCTGGATTGCAAGCTATTACGCCTGTTCCGCGTTGAAATTGTACGCAACCCAAAGATGCTAATAGTCTTGTTGCTTCTCGAGCTACTGTTCTAGATATTCCATATTGTTTTTGAATATCTTCTAGTTTTCGATTAGTTTTTGGCTCCCATTTGTTATTTACTATTTCATCTGCGAGAGAATCTGCTATAGATAGATGTAAAGGAGCGTTTTCGGTCACTAAGTCACTAGAAATTTGACTTTGTGTGGTATTAGACACCATATTTGCCTCGCAGTTTTATGTATACTTATGGTTTCATCCTAGCAAATAGAAAATGAAAATATAGTTATGCTCAAAAAATAACATATCAAAGACTCTTAATTCTTTGACAAAGAGTCTTTGTGTGGTATTCTTATAGTGTTGTCAATAACAAAGGAGCTATTATGGCGATTCACATTGTAGTGATGGGCGTTGCTGGTTGCGGCAAGTCTACTGTTTCTGAGGCAATTCGCGATCAACTTGGTTACACTCTGGCAGAAGGTGATGATTTTCATCCAAAAGCTAATATAGATAAAATGTCCGCAGGAATTGCGCTAACAGATGAAGATCGTTGGCCTTGGTTGGATCTTATTAACAAATGGATGGTTGCGCGTGAAAGTCTTGGAGAAAACACAGTTGTTTCAAGCTCTGCATTAAAACGGTCATATCGCGAAGTTCTTTCTAAAAATCTAAACGTGTACTTCTTGCATTTAAACGGAAGCCATGAGTTAATAGCGCAGAGGCTAAAAGATCGTAAAGGACACTTTATGCCACCATCTTTATTGCCAAGTCAGTTTGCAATTTTGGAGCCTCTAGGTAAAGAAGAAAACGGAACCGTTATATCGATTGAAGGTTCTGTTGAAGATATGGTTCATAGAGCTATCAAAGCAGTAAAAACATATGAACAATCGCAGCTGCAAAAACAATCATAAATTCAAAACAATAGCAATTGTAAAGTGGCGCAATTGTAAAGCAGCACAAAAATATACATTCAAAAATTACTAACGCAAATAACAAAGTTGTTAGCGCATTGATCGTAAACAAAAGATCACAAGGAATTATAAATAAAGCATCACAATAATTAAAACAATTCACAAAATCATGGAGGATTTATGAGTGGGTTAATTCTTGCGGCAATATTAGGTATAGCGCTTATTGTCGTACTTATTGCAGTGGTAAAAGTACATCCCTTCCTATCGTTAATGATTGGTTCGATTGCAACTGCAATCATTGCAGGAGTTCCATATGATAAAAGTCTTACAAGCTTTACTAATGGAGTTGGTTCCACAGCATCAGGAGTTGGATTACTCATTGCTTTAGGCGGAATTATTGGAATTCTTCTTACGCGTTCTGGTGGAGCAGACGTGATTTGTGACACCATACTTAAGAAAGCTCCAGAACATAAACTTCCATGGGCTATGGCGCTGAGCGCATTTATTGTTGGAATTCCACTGTTCTTTGAAGTTGGTGTAGTGATACTTATACCAATTATTCTTCTTGTTGCTCGTCGTACAAAAATGCCAGTAATTGCTTTAGGAATACCGGCGCTCGCAGGCTTATCGGCTTTGCATGCTTTTGTACCGCCACATCCTGGACCACTTGTTGCTATTGATGCTTTGCACGCAAACCTTGGATTGACTTTGGCTTTTGGTTTGATTATCGCCATACCAACTGTAGCAATCGCAGGACCTCTAATGGTTCATTGGATGGTAAAAATGGTTCCTATTCAAGCTAAGCAAGAAGAAGACAATAAGAAGGAAGATAAGCCACAAAATCGTCCTACATTCGCGGAAGCATCTAGCGTAATTTTACTTCCAGTAATTCTTATGCTTGCAGCCAGTGTTGTTGATATTACGGGGCAATCAAAATCTACATTTGGTAGTGTAATCGCATGGATTGGAACACCACTTGAAGCTCTTACAATCACTACTATTTTTGCGATGATATTATTTGCTATTCGCGCAAAGTGGAGTAGGGATACATTAAATTCTCTGGTAGGCCTTTCGTTCTCCTCAATTGCAAGTATCTTGTTGATTGTTGCTGCTGGAGGTGGATTCAAGCAAACTCTTGTAGATTCTGGAATTGGTAAAGTTATTGCTACGGGCATTGTTCAGGCAAATCTTAATCCTCTTCTTGCTGGATGGATTGTTGCTGTACTAATTAGGCTGGCGACTGGATCTGCAACCGTTGCAACCGTAACGGCATCTGGTATTGTTGCACCTTTGGCTGCAAATCTAAATCAAGTACAATTAGCGTTACTCGTACTAGCTATTGGTGCTGGATCAATCTTCTTATCTCATGTAAATGATGCTGGATTCTGGTTGGTTAAAGAATATTTCGGTATGAGCGTAGGACAAACATTTAAAACATGGTCATTAATGGAAACAGTATTGTCTGTTGTTGGACTTGCAATTATTATGCTAGTTTCCGCTGTTGTTCCTGTGTTCATATGAAATTAAAAAGATTATCTGAATAAGTTTTGTGACAGTTTTGCAAAAGTTATTAAAAGTTATTAAAAGTTATCAAAAAATTTGAAGGAAGGAATTTATTATGCAATTAGGTGTTATCGGTTTAGGGCGCATGGGTGGAAACATGGTTAAGCGCTTGCGCGAAGGAGGTCATGAAGTTGTTGGATATGACGTTAGTGCCGAATCAAATCGAGATGTTGATTCTTTAGAAAAATTGGTACAAAGACTTTCTAGTCCGCGTATTGTATGGGTTATGGTTCCAGCTGGTTCTCCTACAGACACAACTATCGAAAAATTAAGCAATCTTCTCGAAGATAATGACCTAGTAATTGATGGAGGCAATACTAGGTATATTGATGATCAACGTCATTCTGCTGAATTAAAAGCAAAGGGAATCCATTTTATGGATGTTGGAGTTTCAGGCGGAGTTTGGGGATCGACTCGTGGATACGCATTGATGGCTGGCGGCTCCGATGAAGATTATCAGAGAATGCTACCAATTTTCGAGACTTTGAAGCCTGAAGGCCCTGACGGACTCGTTCACGCTGGTGCTGTTGGCGGTGGTCATTTTGCCAAGATGGTTCACAATGGAATTGAATACGGGATGATGCAGGCTTTTGGTGAAGGCTTTGCAACAATGATGCGTTCAGAATTAATAGATGATCCAGCTAAGGTTATGTCTTCATGGCGCCAAGGTTCTGTTGTTCAGTCTTGGTTGCTTGACTTATTCGCGCGCGCTGCAAAAGACGATCCAACATTAGAATCTATGCCTCCTGTTGCTAATGAATCTGGTGAAGCAAAGTGGATGGTTGAAGCTGCACTTGAACTTGGTGTTCCAACCCCAGTTACCGCATGCTCATTGTGGGCTCGTCAAGTATCTCGCGGAGGTGGAGATGACACTTTGCGAGTAGTTTCATCGTTGCGTGCGCAGTTTGGTGGTCATGTCACTAAAAAATAGTCAAAGTAAGTAGAAAATATCTAAGGTAAAAATAGATAAAAAATAGATAAAGAATAGATAAAGATTGTATAGATGGGCAGTTATGTGTTAATTGCCCATCTATTTTATTTTCGACACTCCCGGGTTTTGTGTTTTTTATGGTTTTTTGTTTGTTTTTTGGGTTGTTTTTGGTTTTGTGTTGGTGGTTTGTTGTGGTTTTTTGCGTGTTTTCGACACGCCGATGTTTTGGCTTGTTTTCAATGGTTTTGTGGTGTTTGTTTGGTGTTGGTTTGCGTTTTGGTGGGGTTTGGTGTAAGTTTATCTCTTGCTGCTCAGCGCGGCTGGTTCTCCTCGGTTGAGGTTGATGGGCCGGCTGGTGTGGTGGTGGTTTGAGAACTCAAGAGCGTGTCTGTACTACTTATTAGTTAATTATTGCCAGTTCATTGTCAGCCTCACGGATTGTGGGGTGCCTGAGAGATGGTTAAATGATGGTGAGGTTTTTTGTTGGGATGTTCTTTCCTTAAAGAATGTCTCGTCTTTTTCTTTTATATTGGAGCCTTTTGTTGGCTCTTCATTGAAGTTTTTCGTGGAGGGTTCGATTCTGGCTCAGGATGAACGCTGGCGGCGTGCTTAACACATGCAAGTCGAACGGGATCTGACCAGCTTGCTGGTTGGTGAGAGTGGCGAACGGGTGAGTAATGCGTGACCAACCTGCCCCATGCTCCAGAATAGCTCTTGGAAACGGGTGGTAATGCTGGATGCTCCAACTTGACGCATGTCTTGTTGGGAAAGTGTTTAGTGGCATGGGATGGGGTCGCGTCCTATCAGCTTGTAGGCGGGGTAATGGCCCACCTAGGCTTCGACGGGTAGCCGGCCTGAGAGGGCGGACGGCCACATTGGGACTGAGATACGGCCCAGACTCCTACGGGAGGCAGCAGTGGGGAATATTGCGCAATGGGGGAAACCCTGACGCAGCGACGCCGCGTGCGGGATGAAGGCCTTCGGGTTGTAAACCGCTTTTGATTGGGAGCAAGCCTTTTGGGTGAGTGTACCTTTCGAATAAGCGCCGGCTAACTACGTGCCAGCAGCCGCGGTAATACGTAGGGCGCAAGCGTTATCCGGAATTATTGGGCGTAAAGAGCTTGTAGGCGGTTCGTCGCGTCTGGTGTGAAAGCCCATCGCTTAACGGTGGGTTTGCGCCGGGTACGGGCGGGCTAGAGTGCAGTAGGGGAGACTGGAATTCTCGGTGTAACGGTGGAATGTGTAGATATCGGGAAGAACACCAATGGCGAAGGCAGGTCTCTGGGCTGTTACTGACGCTGAGAAGCGAAAGCGTGGGGAGCGAACAGGATTAGATACCCTGGTAGTCCACGCCGTAAACGGTGGACGCTGGATGTGGGGCCCATTCCACGGGTTCTGTGTCGGAGCTAACGCGTTAAGCGTCCCGCCTGGGGAGTACGGCCGCAAGGCTAAAACTCAAAGAAATTGACGGGGGCCCGCACAAGCGGCGGAGCATGCGGATTAATTCGATGCAACGCGAAGAACCTTACCTGGGCTTGACATGTGCCTGACGACTGCAGAGATGTGGTTTCCCTTCGGGGCAGGTTCACAGGTGGTGCATGGTCGTCGTCAGCTCGTGTCGTGAGATGTTGGGTTAAGTCCCGCAACGAGCGCAACCCTCGCCCTGTGTTGCCAGCGGGTTATGCCGGGAACTCACGGGGGACCGCCGGGGTTAACTCGGAGGAAGGTGGGGATGACGTCAGATCATCATGCCCCTTACGTCCAGGGCTTCACGCATGCTACAATGGCCAGTACAACGGGTTGCTTCATGGTGACATGGTGCTAATCCCTTAAAACTGGTCTCAGTTCGGATCGTAGTCTGCAACTCGACTACGTGAAGGCGGAGTCGCTAGTAATCGCGAATCAGCAACGTCGCGGTGAATGCGTTCCCGGGCCTTGTACACACCGCCCGTCAAGTCATGAAAGTGGGCAGCACCCGAAGCCGGTGGCCTAACCCTTTTGGGATGGAGCCGTCTAAGGTGAGGCTCGTGATTGGGACTAAGTCGTAACAAGGTAGCCGTACCGGAAGGTGCGGCTGGATCACCTCCTTTCTACGGAGTTTTTGTGCACGCTCGGATTGAGTGTGGTTACTGGTGTGGAAAACAATAGTTAATGTTTTTAGATGAGTTTGTTGGGCATGCTTTTGGGTTCCCGGATTGCCACCCCCCTTTTTTGGGGTTGCGGTCCTGGCCCTTGGATTACAGGTTGAGGCTTTTTGGTTTTTGGCTTGTGTTCTTGGTGTTTGGTGGTTTGAGAACTGGATAGTGGACGCGAGTAAGAATAGTGAGACTGTTTTTGGTTTTGCTTGTTTTTACTTTTATCAATTTCAACCGGCTCCATTTTGGTGGAGTCGCTTGATCGTTTTGTGATCGTTTAGTGTGATGATTTATTGTCTAGAGAGTTAAGCGATAGGCTTTTTACTGGTGTATCACTGGTAAGGGCGTATGGTGGATGCCTTGGTAGACAGGACCGATGAAGGACGTGACGGGCTGCGATATGCCTCGGGGAGCTGCCGAGTGGGCTTTGATCCGAGGATTTCCGAATGGGGAGACCCGGCCACTGTTATGGGTGGTCACCACAGTTTTTGTGGGGGGTACGCAGGGAAGTGAAACATCTCAGTACCTGCAGGAAAGGATACTCCGTGAGTAGTGGCGAGCGAAAGCGGATCAGGCTAAACCGAGTACGTGTGATAACCGTCAGGTGTTGCGTATTCGGGGTCGTGGGATTGACTGTTCAGCCTCTGACGGGGTTGAGAAGAGTGATAAAATGTCGTGTTATGTGAATGGGATTGAATTCCCAGCCGTAGAGGGTGATGGCCCCGTAGCAGGTTGCGCGATGTCTTTTTATGTTTATTCCCAAGTAGCGCGGGCCTCGTGGAATCCCGCGTGAATCTGCCCAGACCGTTGGGTAAGCCTAAGTATTCCTGTCTGACCGATAGTGTACTAGTACCGTGAGGGAAAGGTGAAAAGCACCCCGGGAGGGGAGTGAAATAGTTCCTGAAACCGTGCGCTTACAATCCGTCGGAGCCTTCTTTGTGGGGTGACGGCGTGCCTATCGAAAAATGAGTCTGCGAGTCAGTGGTATGTGGCGAGGCTAACCCGGGTGGGGGAGCCGTAGCGAAAGCGAGTTTTAAAAGGCGTTTTAGTCGCATGTCCTGGACCCGAAGCGGGATGATCTAGCCCTGAGCAGGTTGAAGCGCGGGTAAGACCGTGTGGAGGACCGAACCCACCTAGGTTGAAAACTGGGGGGATGACTTGGGGTTAGGGGTGAAAGGCCAATCAAATTCCGTGATAGCTGGTTCTCTCCGAAATGCATTTAGGTGCAGCGTCATGTTATTGCTTGCAGGGGGTAGAGCTACTGGATGCTTGCGGGCCCATACCGGGTACTAATAGCAGCCAAACTCCGAATACCTGTTAGGTTTATCATGGCAGTGAGTCGGCGGGGGATAAGCTCCGTCGTCAAAAGGGAAACAGCCCTGATCGTCGTCTAAGGTCCCGAAGCGCGTGCTAAGTGGGAAAGGATGTGGAGTCGCATAGACAGCCAGGAGGTTGGCTCAGAAGCAGCCATCCTTGAAAGAGTGCGTAACAGCTCACTGGTCTAGTGGTTCCGCGCCGACAATGTAGCGGGGCTTAAGCACGCCACCGAAGACGCGACTGCATGATTTAGTTCATGTGGGGTAGGAGAGCGTCCTGTATGGGGTGAAGCGGCAGTGTGAACTTGTCGTGGACTATACGGGAGTGAGAATGCAGACATGAGTAGCGAGAGACAGGTGTGAATCCTGTCCGCTGAATGACTAAGGGTTCCGGGGCCACGTTCGTCGTCCCCGGGTGAGTCGAGTCCTAAGGCGAGGCCGACAGGCGTAGTCGAATGGATGAACGGGTTGATATTCCCGTACCGGTGTTACACCGTTCGAACTGAATCTGAGAGTACTAACCTTCGTTATTCTGGTTGATTGCCTTTCGGGGTTTTCTTCTGGTTTAGTGTTGGGACTGTATCGGTAGTAGGTTAGCGTGGGAGTGACGCGGGTAGGTAGCCGGCTGCGGAGGTGGTTTTCCGTGGCTAAGCGTGTGGGCTGTCCTCTAGGTAAATCCGGGGGATGTTTAAGCTGAGGCGTGATGGGTAGGCTGTAAGGCTGATTCCGGTGATCCTGCTTGCCGAGAAAAGCTTCAACGTGAGGTGTGATTCCGCTCGTACCCTAAACCGACACTGGTGGTCTGGTAGAGTATACCAAAGCGATCGGGCGAATCCTGGCCAAGGAACTCGGCAAATTACTCCCGTGCCTTCGGCATAAGGGAGACCCCTGATGGTGATGTTTTTTACAAGCGGAGCTGTTGGGGGTGGCACAAGCTAGGGGGTAGCGACTGTTTACCAAAAACACAGGAGCGTGCGAAGGCGTAAGCCGCTGTATACGCTCTGACGCCTGCCCGGTGCCGGAAGGTTAAGAGGATCCGTTAGCTTCGGTGAAGCGGTGAATTTAAGCCCCGGTAAACGGCGGTGGTAACTATAACCATCCTAAGGTAGCGAAATTCCTTGTCGGGTAAGTTCCGACCTGCACGAATGGCGTAACGACTTCCCCACTGTCTCGGCCAGGAGCCCGGCGAAATTGCAGTACGAGTAAAGATGCTCGTTAAGCGCAGAAGGACGAAAAGACCCCGGGACCTTTACTATACCTTGGTATTGTCGTTAGGTGTGGATCGTGTAGCATAGGCGGGAGGCTGTGAAGCGTGGGCGCTAGCTTGCGTGGAGTCGATCAGTGAAATACCGCTCTTTCCATATCTGGCGTCTAACCTCGACACGTTATCCGTGTTAGGGACAGTGCCTGGCGGGTAGTTTAACTGGGGCGGTTGCCTCCTAAAGAGTAACGGAGGCGCTCAATGGTCCGCTCAGCCCGGTTGGCAATCGGGTGTTGAGTGTAATCGCACAAGCGGGCTTGACTGTGAGACTGACGGGTCGAGCAGGGACGAAAGTCGGAGATAGTGATCCGGTGCCGGCGTACGGACGTGGCATCGCTCAACGGATAAAAGGTACCCCGGGGATAACAGGCTGATCATTCCCAAGAGTCCATATCGACGGGATGGTTTGGCACCTCGATGTCGGCTCGTCGCATCCTGGGGCTGGAGCAGGTCCCAAGGGTTCGGCTGTTCGCCGATTAAAGCGGCACGCGAGCTGGGTTCAGAACGTCGTGAGACAGTTTGGTCTCTATCCTCTGCGCTCGTTGGAATGTTGAGGAGACCTGCCCATAGTACGAGAGGACCTGGGTGGACGAACCTCTGGTATGCCGGTCGTCACGCCAGTGGCGCTGCCGGTTAGCTACGTTTGGAAGGGATAACCGCTGAAAGCATCTAAGCGGGAAGCCTGCTCCAAGATTAGCATTCCTTGCACTTTGTGTGTGAGCCCCCATGTAGAACACGTGGTTGATAGGCTGGATGTGGAAGCCCTGTAAGGGGTGGAGCTGACCAGTACTAATGGGCGATTGTGATACTACTTGTATTGCTTATCGTTTAATTCTCTTAGATAGTATGGAGTGTTAGACGGTCATTTTATGGTTAAGTTGTTGATTTTGATGATTGTTTCTTCTGTTTGCTCGCGTTCATGTCCGGTTCCCAAACCGCCAAGTTGCCGCTCGTTTAAAGCGAGTGTATAATCTAGTTTTGCGGTGGTCATGGCTCAGGTGAGACGCCCGGTCCCATTCCGAACCCGGAAGCTAAGGCCTGACACGGTGAGGGTACTGCACTCGATAGGGTGTGGGAGACTAGCACGCTGCCGCATTATTCTTTCTAGCGGGGAACTTGATTGTTCCCCGCTATTTTATTATTTAAGCTTAGGTTATCGTCGAACACGTTCATATTCTTGTAGTGCGATTGTACCAAAACATGTTAGTGTAAAGAATCTTGTTAGCGTAAAGAGTAGTGTGTAAGTGTAGCTTTAACACAATTAGACGGAAGTATGTATGAAAAAGGCTCTTATTAACATTGATTATACGAATGATTTCGTTGCAAGTGATGGCTCGCTTACAGTAGGAGAGCCTGCACAAAAGCTCGAGAAGCGAATTACAGAGATATCGCAAGAATTTCTAGACGCTGGAGAATTCGTTGTTTTTGCAATCGATACGCATCATCTAAACGATCCGTATCATCCTGAAGCTAAGCTTTTCCCACCTCACAATATTGCTGGAACACACGGTCAGAAACTGTATGGCATGCTTGGCAATTTTTATGAGGCAAATAAAGATAAAAGCAACGTTTATTACATTCATAAGACGCGCTACTCGTCGTTCAATGGCACTGATTTGCTGATTAAGCTTCGCGAACGTCATATTGAGGAGCTGCATTTGGTAGGCGTTTGCACAGATATTTGCGTGCTTCACACGGCTGTCGATGCGTATAATCTTGGATTCAAGATTGTGGTTCACAAAGATGCAGTCGCAAGCTTTGATCCTCAAGGTCACGAGTGGGCTTTGCGCCACTTTAAGACTTGTCTTAATGCAGATATTGTAGAAGGCTAAGATCTTTAGCTAAAAATATAAATAATTATTAAATAATCAATTATTAAATAATCGACGCTGGTTGCTTTGAGCTGCCAGCGTTTTTGTTTAATCGGAGTGTCGACTTGACTATTAATGAGAATCATTATTATTATTGATAGACGTTGTAAAGATGTCTTCGAGTAGTTATGTGTAAAAGAAGAGTACACATTGCGAAATAGAGAAGATGAAGTGTAGAGAGCGAAATAGTAATTATGACTCAGGTCATTAAGAATATGGTAAAACGCGCGTTTGCAATGTGTGGCGTTGCGGTGCTTGCGTTTGCGGTGCTGGTATCGGGGTTCAGCGCTGCAAATCCTGCGTATGCGGATGAAGAAGATTCTCAGAATGTTTGGGTTGGCAGTGATGATGTTAGAGGAGATCAATATTCCCCTGAAGAAAAAGTCACAATTAACTCCGGGCATGTAGACGCTTTTTATTCATTCCAAACTAGAGAAAATAGTGATCTGCTAATGGGTCTTAGCTATGGGAATGTAATTTATTCTCCTAAAAATGTGACGATGACTATTTCTGATTCGTCATTTTATACTTCAAATCTTCCTTACAAAAATGCTGGAGATATACCTTTTAATACGTCAGATGGCTATTGGCGTTTGAACGGTTCAGGAAATAAGCAGAGTAGCGAAGTATTTCCTGGCTGGGATTCGTCTAATTCTCGTTTTTCTGTAGGAGCTAAAGATACTAGCGACGCTTGCGCAGATATAGTAATTGATAAAGTTATTGCCCCTGAAGGCGGACGCGTTCTTGCTTGGACTCAAAAAACAAATGATAATAATGAAACTTTTGTGTCATCTTTAGAAGCGCATGATAAAGATGATGAAAGTGTAGCTGGAAGTCGATTCGTAATGCCTGGCATTATACATCAGTCAATGGTTGGTCATGAACATGCTGATTGGGTTTTTACAAAGCCGGGAACTTACAAAATTAGCGCTTACACAATAGTAAAAAATAAGAAAACTGGCACAACTGTTACTTCAAAGCATGCTACGTATACTTTCGAAGTAAAACATAATAAAACACATGCAGTTTCAAGCAAAACAGAAACTTTGCAGATGGATCCTAATCGCGTGCCGCCAACAAGAGATCCTAAATTTGTTGAAGAATCATTGTCGGGCAGCACACATTGCAGAGAAGACGATAGTAATATTTGCATTGTTGGCGTAAGAAATACTGGTTCACATCCGCATTATCACTCGTATGAGCCGGGTGGTGAAGTTAGCCTTTCAGTGTATTTGCCAAAATCAATACGCGGTAAAAAAGATACCAAGCCATCTTGGACGTATATTCGAGAAGACGAAAAAGGTCCTGATTTTTCATACGATTTTAATAGCAATTTTCCAGTAGGGGATAGAGATCCAGATCTTAAAGAAACATTTAATATTCCAGCAGAGCCTGCATTAAATGGAATGCTTGTTAATGCAACGATAAGCGGTGGGATTGAGTTGGGATTAGGTTTTGGAGATGATAGAGATACTGTAAAAATTGTGGTAGATGATCATGGTGCTGATGGAAGGCCTGTGGTTGCTGCGGTTGGTAGGATGAAACCTCTTGGAGTTGGAGATACACTAAATCTTCGTTCTGTGCTTTATAGTCCACGAGTATCTGTTATTAAAGGTCAAAAGCAAGATCCAGACGTTCAAGTTACTTCCATAGTAAAAAGGCATGTTTGGCTTATTAAAAAAGCTGGCGAAACAAAATTTAAGTACATACCTAAAGAAGAAGGTAAGAACTTAAATTTGAAGATTGACGAAAGTATGGATGGAGCTATTGTTCGCTCGTCGCTTGTGCTTGAGAACGGCGAATTGTACAGAAATGAAGAATTTAACGATTTTACCGATTATCAAATATGGTTGAAAAATTCAGAGAAAGAACATTCTGGTAATAAGGACAATAATAAGAAGTCCAATAAGAAAAAATCTACGAACAATAAAACAAAAAACAAGAAGAATAAGAAAAATAAGAAGAATCGTAAAAAGAATAAGAACCATAAGTCTAATGGAAACGATGAATCTGATAGCCAGAATGAGATAGAAGACGGCAATCAGGACGAAGAATCCAATAACACAGGTGAATCAAAAGAAAAGAATAACAATAAGGAATCAGAGTCAGATAATAAAGATTCTAAAAAGAACAAAAAGAAAAACGATAAGGATAAAGATAAAAAGAAGAATAAGAATAAGTCAGATGAAAACGAAGATGATTCCAATTCGTCTGATTCTTCCAATTCGCATAACTCTTCCGAATCGTCAGACTCTGACAATAACAGTTTTAAGCAATCCGCAACCACTCCGTTAGTTGCAAGAACTAATACTAATAATGTATTTACAAATGCTAGTGGAAGCTTCACAAAATCTTCTTCTAAAGGATTAGGCGGATTGTCAAATGGTATTTCTTCTTCAAAACATTCTAAGAAGATGAAAAAAGTGAAATTGCTTAGTAAAAAAGGTAAAAAGTCAAATAAAACTAAAGCTGCTTCATACAATTCTGATGATGAAAACATTGAGGATTCAGAAGTACTAGAAGAGTCAGAAGAAGAACAAGAAGAGAAAAGTCACAAAACAAAGTGGGTAGCTGCTGCTGTAGGAACTGCAAGCGTGAGCTTGTGTGCTGTAACAGGCGCTGGGGCTTTCTTGATGAGACCACGTATGAAGTTGTTGTAGAAGGAGAAGAAAAATGACTAAAAACAAGCACTATATAGCAACGGCAATAATAGCATCAATATGCACAGCAATTATGCTACTAGCTACGGCTCTACTCCCATCTCCATTTATGGGGTCCGCCAAAGCTGCAACAAGCAACCAGCCAGTTATGATTCAGGCAGGTCACGCAGATTTTGGACCAACACTTTCTGGCGGAAATTGGAAAATACAAATTCGCGATGATACTGGCGACGAACCAGTATGGAGAGACCCAGAAAACGTAGTATTCAAACTTGGCAACAGTTCAATAGTTCCTATGCCAAACGATGCAACGTACAACTTTATCGGCGAAAAACCAGGAACAAAGCTTTATGTGATTCCACAAACACAAAACTCTAATGTGGTATGGCTCGGATGGAACACGCAGGAAGGCGGAGTGCTTAACGAGCTAGATCGCGGAGCAAACCTTTCGCTTGATGGCGTTAGCGGACCTGGAAAACTGCACGTCTACCTTGAAAATGGCAATAATGCTCCACAGCAATTATGGGATAGTACTAAAGGATATCCACAAAACAGTTGGATTGAAGCGAACGCGCACACTCACGTAAATTGGGTATTCTCGAAGCCTGGAATCTACCATATAAAGCTCACTTTTTCTGGAAAACTAAAGAATGGTCGCGCTGTAAGCGATACTCGTGTGCTTAATTTTGCAGTGGGAGAAAAAACAGATCCACAAGCTGCGTTAGCTGGTGCAGCAGGAGCATCATCTTCAGGCGCGCACTCTCAGGCTGGCTCATCGAATGCAAACGAAGGAAACGACGGAGAAAATAACGAAGAGTCTGACGCAGACAACAATGATGAGAATGCGGAAGGACGCGAATCGAGCAATGCTTCCGCCAGAAAGCATAAGAAAGCTAGTAGCGCTGACGATACGGTAGCGATAGCGCAGATTGTGATGATTGTGTTTGTAATTCTAACAATCGTAATTATTGCGTTTATTGTATTCGCTGTAATTAAAAGTAAGAAGGCAAAGCAGCAGGCGATTAGTCAGCATGGTGTGAATCAGCAAGTTTCGCCAATGGCTCCTATGCAGCAGCAAATGCAACCGCAAATGGTGGCTCCAGTGCAGCAAATGCAACCGCAGTACGTACAACAGCCTGTACAACAACAGCAGTATGGAGTTCCGCAGCAACCAGTGTATGCTCAGTCTAATGTGCCAGTGCAGCCAGTTGCTCCAGCACAGACTTATACTCAGCCATATTCGCAGCAGTACGTTCAGTCTCAAGCGAATCAAACTTATATGAATCCAAATCCTCAGTATGTTGAAAATCAAAGTTCACTAAGTGACTTAGTGAATCCTACAGAAGAAACAACTATCTTACCGAACACAGATTTTAATAATTTAGGACAAAACAATGCATAGTAAAACATTAATTTGCCTCAAACTAATAAGCGCGATTATAAGCGCAATAATATCTTTTGGATTCCTAGCGTCAATATGCTGCTGTAATTGCGGTAGTGCGTATGCCGACGATGCTGTTGCAGACTCTGAACTTGCTAATGCTCAAGCTTGCGTGGCAGCTCAACTTGAAGAAAATGCTGCTCAACCAAGCAGTAATGCAACTGCCGCCGCAAACTTATGCAGAGTAAAAAAAGGTCATACCGACGTTTTTGCAACTTATAAAGATGCCGGCGGAAATCTTGTGCTTGGAACAAGAGGAGACGCTTTTCCTGGAACCACGAAAAATGGTGTCCGATATGACCCTTCGTTGGTTCGGTTTATTGTCGGTAATAAAAGTCGCGTAAGAAAAGGTAAAACATTTTCTTTCGTGAAACAAAATGTGAAATATGTGTATCATCTTTCTTCTCAAATGGAAGAAGGTAAATTATATGCAGGTGTTTCTACTGAACCTTTGAGTGAAGATCATAAAATCAAAAAAGTAACTTTCAGCTTTGAAAATGCTAAGATGCCAGAAAATGGCGCAGTTTATATGGCTGGAAAAGATGATGGCGCAATATTAAAATATCTTGGAACAAGTGGCACGGATTTTCCAAGTGAGTACACTGTGGACAATAACGCTCATGTGCATATGGATTGGGTTTTTACTGTACCAGGTATGTATATTTTGACAGTAAAGGCTGTTGCTGAAACTAGTGATGGTAATAAACTTACTGCTACACAAGATTACACATTTGAAGTTGACCTTAAGCGTGCTAAAGAATCTTCTGAATATGACACAAACGATCAATCAGGTGAGCCTACTAATAATAATGCCACTTCGCAAAATAATCAGAAAAATAAACAGTCTGAGGGTAAGGACTTAGACGATGAAGACGGTAACGATAGTGATAATGAAGATGAAGAATCTGAAGACAACGAAGATGAAGATGATGAAGATTCTTCCACTTCAATAGTCATAAACGGAAACAATAACAGAGTTTACGTAACACCATGGCCTGGAGCCAAGCCAAATGGCGGACTAGCTAACCAAAGTTCTGACGAGGAAGATGGCAATGGGAAAAGTGAAGGTGGTAACGGATCTGAAACCGAATCTGGATCTGAAACCGAATCTAAAGGCAAAAACAAAAAGCAAAAAACCGTCAAAAAATGCTCAAAATTTAAGGATTTACAAGGCGATAAGCTAGTAATAAAGCATGGTCACGTTGATTTAGCAACCTATTCAACTGGCAATGGAATAGGATTTGCAGTACAAGAAGACGTGACTGGAAGCCACGTGAAACGCGACCCGAGCAAAGTTGTGTTTTATGCTGGAAAATCAGCTAAAGATAAAGGTGTGTGGCGACTTCCACAAACGCAAAAAAATAGCGTACCGTGGGTTGGCTGGAGTAACCAGAATTTAAGCCCACACAAGCCAAGCAAGATCAGCCTTAAATCTGTAAAAGGGCCAGGTAGCGTGCGAATTTGGTTGCAAGGCGGACTTGGTGTAAAAGCTAAAACACTCATGTCTAGTAGTGGAAACAGTACGTATACAATCCCAGCAAACACGCATATGCATTTAAACTGGGACTTCTCAAAGTCTGGATATTATACGATTACTTTTGCTGTAAGTGCAAACGGAAAAACAGTTACAAAAGACTTCCACTTTGCAATTGGTGTAGACCCAATGGAAAAGCCAATGAGCTGCTCTATGACAAAAGTCGATGGCGAAGACGTAGATTCAGATGATAAGTCAAATGAAACTGATGAAACTGATGATGACTCTGAGAACAGTTCCGACGACAAAGTCAACAATAACGACAATTCTGGAAATAATGGAAATTCTGGCAATAATAGTGGCACGACGCCATTAGCAGCTGCAGCTAGAGGAAACTCCGGTTCGGGAGGATCATTCTTTGGTGGTGGAATTGGAGCATCGAAAAGCGCTAATCGAGGCAAAACTGGCAGGTCTGTAAGTCTTTCTGGCGGAATTGGAAATCATGCAAACAAAGGCATCCAATCAAAATACAATTCCAAACGAGTTAAAGGTCTAAGAAAAAGTTTGCAAAGCGGCGTTAAAAGCGAAGAGCCTAGAGGAATAGTAGGATTGTTCAAACGCAAGCCAGTAGTTGCATACACGGCTTTAAGTCTTGGTATTACAGCAATTTCTGGAACTTGCGCAGCTGGATTGTTCGTTCTACGCAAACGCGGATTAATACCTGCAGGAGGCTTATTTAGAGCACTTATGAATTTGAAATAAAGCGTAGAAAACATTGGTAAAATTAATGAAAATCGTTGATTTACTAGGTAAAAAAAGTGTGAAGCGCGCGGTTTCTGCTGCTCTAGCAGTTTTAACCGCGCTGCCGCTGGGCGCGTGCGGTGCGCCTAACAACGCGCTTCGTGCAAATAGCGAGAATAACGCAAAATCTGGGAAAATTAACGTTGTAACAACAACGGGCGTTTTGCGAGATATGGTTGCGAATGTTGCAGGAGACGCAGCAAATGTGAGTGCGATTGTGCCAGACAACGCGGATCCGCATTCGTACGAGCCGCGTTTGCGCTCAATTAGAGACGTTGTGTACGCGGATGTTGCTTTTAGTAACTACATGATGCTTGAGGAGCACGGCGTAATTACAGCTTTGGACGCTAATTTGCGAAAAGGTGTGCCAAATGTGCAACTTGCGGAAGAAAGTGTTAAGCACGCTGCAGATATTATTCCGATGGTAGAAGACGTGTCTTTAGACACGATTTGGCTAGGTCTTGCTACAGAACGCATGGCTGCGCAACCGAGCGAGGAAGCGCATAGTGCGCAAGACGGTGCAAGCGCAAATACGCAAAAGCGTGCGGAAGAATCGCCCTCGGCGGCGGCTGGTGAGTTAGCTTCGCTAAACAATCTCAATAAAACAAAAACAAATTCACAGCAAGTTAGCCAACTAGAAAAGTCAGGTCAATCTTTGCAATCAAATGCGCCTTCTACCGCAACAAAAGAAGGCCGCGCAACTGTAATAAAGCCGAACGCATACAGCATGAAAAGGTCCGACAGAATACGCTTAACGGCTACAAAAGTAAGCGGACCAGGCGCGCTATTTGCATACTTGACTGGCACTTTTGGAAGCGTAGAAACATACTTTAACAGCGCAAACGGAATAAGCGCAAACGACCACGTAGACTTGCCAGCAGACGCACACACGCATTTAAGCTGGGCGTTTAGCAAGCCAGGCGAATACACGCTTGACTTGCACGCCGACATGCTAAACGCGCAAAACGAGGTAGTGTCTAGCCTTGGAAACGCTAAAATGCGATTTGCTGTAGGCGTAAATGCGCAAAAAATAGCCAAAAAGCGTGGAGCTAGCGTAGTGCTGAACAAGGGTCATGCAGATTTAGCTTACGACTTAGCAAAACGCGGATTTGTGTACCGCGTAGATACTTTGCAAGAAAAACGCTCCACTACGCCAAAACGCGTGTATTATGCGCCTCGCGATGTGGTTGTAGAAGTTCCAACTAACGCGCTAAAAGAGATACCAGCCGAACAAGGATACAGGTTTTTGGGAGCTGCAAGGCAAAAGATTTATCAGCTGCCGCAAGCAGTTTTAGGAAAGCACGTTCACGGAGATATTGACCCGCATTTGTGGCAATCCGTAAAAAATGGCATAGCATACGTGCGCACAATCGCAGATCGCCTTTGCGAAGTGAACCCTAAAAATGCTCGTAAATATCGCGAAAATGCGGATCGATACATTAACAAGTTGTTAGACGTAGATGCGTATATGCGCAAAAAAGTGGCGTCAATACCAAAAGAGAAGCGCAATTTAGTTACAACGCACGACGCTTTTGCGTACTTAGGTAAAACTTACGGCGTGAATATTGCAGGATTTGTAACGATTAATCCTTCGAGCGAGCCGAGCGTGCAAGATAGGCGTAGATTGCAGCAGATTTTGCGCGATTTAGAGATTCCAGCTGTGTTTTTGGAGCCAAATTTAATATCGCGTTCGTCTGTGCTGAAGGAGTTGGCAGCGCAAGCGCACGTAAAAGTGTGCCCGATTTATGGAGATGCTTTCGATTCTAAAGTGCGAACTTACGCGGATATGATGCGAGCGAACGCGGATTCTTTAGCGAAGTGCTTGAAGTGAGATTGAAGTTGGATTTAAGTGAGATTGATGTTGGATTTATGTTGGATTTAAGCGATGAGGATTGACGAGGGAAATATGGACGCAAATATGGATGCGAATGCTGTTATAAACGCGCAAAACTTAAGCGTAAGTTACGGCAGTCGCACGATTGTAAAAGACGTTTCGTTTACGATTAAAAGTGGCGAATTTGTGGGACTTCTTGGTGCAAATGGAGCTGGTAAAACAACGCTTTTCCGCGCGATTATGGGGCTAATACCGCATTCTGGAAAACTCGAAGTGCACGCTAATAAAAGCGGTGAATCTTTGATTAATTCGCGAGTAAACAACGTTGGATACGTGCCACAACGCCACGATATTGCGTGGGATTTTCCACTTTCCGTACTAGACGTGGTAATGATGGGCCGCATTCGTCACATTGGATACGTGCGTCGCGCAAAAAAAGAGGACTACGAGATAGCGCTCGCTTCTCTTGAGCGCACAGGAATGGCGGATTTTAGGGATCGCACAATCGGCGAGCTTTCGGGCGGGCAAAGGCAGCGCGTACTCGTTGCACGTGCTCTTGCAGGACAGCCGCGATTGTTGCTTTTAGATGAGCCATTTACAGGCTTAGATATGCCTACTCAAGAGCTGCTCACGAGTCTTTTTTTGGATTTAGCAAAGTCGGGAGAAGCGATTTTGATGAGCTCGCACGACATAATCGGATCTATAAACTCGTGTTCTAGAATCATGCTTTTCGACGGAAGCATAGTGGGCGACGGCGCTCCAGAATCGTTAAACGCAAATCAATGGGTGCAAACATTCCATGTGGATGCGCAAAATCCACTAATCAAAGCTGTAGAGCGCGTTATGGCGCATGAAAGTGTGGTAGAAAAATAATGCTATCTCCAATCGACTTTATACAAGACCTTACAAACCCAGACCTTTGGTTCTTACTCAAAGCGCTTATAGTAGCGTGCCTTTCTAGCGTAATATGCGGAGTTGTAGGATGCTACGTAGTGCTACGCGGAATGGCGTTTATTGGAGACGCAGTAGCGCACTCCGTTTTTCCAGGACTCGCAATCGCATTTGTGTTGCAAGGAAATTTGCTATTTGGTGGCGCGCTCGCAGGAGTTGCAACCGCGCTAATCGTATCAATCTTTAGCCAAAATCGTAGACTTCGCGAAGACTCGTTTATCGGCGTATTTTTTGTGTCTGCATTTGCGCTGGGAATCGTAGTAATCTCAAAGGCTTCGGGCTATGCAGGATCCTTGGAATCGTTCCTATTTGGCTCCATTACAGGAATACCAGACTCCGACATTGCTGTAGTAGCAATAACAGGGCTAATAATCGTAACGCTTCTAATGATGTTCCACAAAGAGCTAGTATGCGTTTCAATGGATCGAGAAACAAGCCGCGCAATGGGTTTGCCAGTAGCATGGTTGGATGGAATGCTATACGTTTTAGTT
The DNA here is from genome assembly GCF_049262855.1 of Gardnerella sp. DNF00038. Classification (NCBI taxonomy): domain Bacteria; kingdom Bacillati; phylum Actinomycetota; class Actinomycetes; order Bifidobacteriales; family Bifidobacteriaceae; genus Gardnerella; species Gardnerella sp. DNF00038. The sequence goes on from NZ_CP058407.1 coordinate 224,753, forward strand.
GCGATTGCTGTAGTAGTATCTGTGCAAATAATCGGAAACGTGCTTGTCTTAGCGCTTTTGATTACTCCTGCGGCGACTGCGCGATTGCTTACCGACAGACTTGGGAAAATGATGATTTTGGCGCCTGCTATTGGGTGCGCTTCTTCGATTCTTGGAATGTACTTGTCTTGGAGTTTAGACACTGCTACTGGCGGCACAATCGTTTTGGTTGCGACTTTTATGTTTGTTCTAGCGTGGATGTGCTCGCCTAAACATGGGTTGTTGGCGAGGATTGTGCCGAAACTGCGATCAGTTGTTTCGTAAAATTGCGGTTTATAGTTTGCGGCACAATAGACGTATGGTATCTAAAGGAAAGCCTTCGCCTAGAAGCGCGGTTAAGCCGCTCAGTGATGAGCAAGTAGAACGCTTAGCGCGAGCACACAAGTTAGTTGATCCTACTTATTACTACCCAACTGGCGCGCGGACGCCAAATACGGCAGAAATCAACGCGCAAAATCCAAAAGCAACTGAGCGCCTGCTCGAAGGAACGTCTCGCGTGCTTAGATCTCGTTGCAAAGTGCGCGCATGGGGATTAGAGAATGTGCCAGAAGAAGACGTGTTTATAACCGCTTGCACGCACGTTACAATGTTCGACGTTTTCGTGCCAATGACGTCTCTATTCCACCAAGGCCGACGTCCGCGATACATGGCAAAAGCAGAGCTTGCGCATTGGCCAATCTTAGGAAAATGGTTCCAGCTTGTTGGCATGCAACCAGTTCCACGCAGAAGCGGAAAAGCACGTGAAATCGAAGAAGAATCGATTAAAATCCTAACAAACGGTAGACCGCTTAGCGTATGGCCAGAAGGAACAGTTACGCGCGACCCTCAAAAATGGCCTATGAGCATGAAGCCAGGAATCGGAGTTATTGCGCTCGAAGCATCGCGTAGGCTGGGGCATCAAATTCCGCTATTTTGCGCTGTTACATGGGGTGCTGCAAGCATCAATCATTGGTGGCCGTGGCCAAAGAAGAACGTTGTAATGTGCTACGATGCGCGTCTTGATTATTCGGATCTTCTAAAAGATATGGAAAATTGGGGTGATTTGCCGCCTATGGAGTCTGCTGCCGAATTGGCTCGTCGCGTACGCATACGCATGACGGAAATTATGGAAGAGATCCGCGGAGAAAAAGCACCAGAAGGATACTTTGACTATAGACTTATGAAGAGAGTCAAAGAATAGTGACTGTAAATTTGCGGTTCACTAAGCCGTAAAACTTTTGTGAATCATCCGTAAAGCGGGCTGTGTAGAATTATGCAATAGTTTGATTAAAAGTATGCAAACATAAAATCGTAAATACTTAAATCACAAAAGTATATAGATTAAAACCGAAAGGCTAGGCGTAAACATGAACGTTACGGTGTTGGGTGCTGGAGCTTGGGGTACGGCGTTTGGGCAAGTGCTTGCAGACGCGGGAAATCAAGTGACAATGTGGGCAATAGAGCCGCAAATTGTGGAAGGCATTCGAGATAATCACCGCAACGAAGTGAGGCTGCCAAGCGTAGAGCGTTTGCCAGAAAACATGACTGCTACTGGGGATCGCGAAGAAGCTGTAGCAAACGCAGACATTGTAGTAGTTGCGATTGCAGCACAATTTGCGCGCGTTGCACTTGAAGAATTTGCTGGCAAAATTCCGCAACATGCGATTGTTGTTTCGCTTATGAAGGGCATTGAGCGCACGACAGGCAAGCGTATGGACGAAGTTGTGTGCGAAGCTTTAAGCTTACCGCGCAACCGTTTTGCAGCATTATCGGGGCCAAACTTAAGCAAAGAAGTGGCATTAAGGCAGCATGCGGCAGCGGTTGTGGCGTGCGAGAATCGCGCAAATGCCGAAGTGGTGGCAAAAGCTTGCTCAAACAGCTACTTTAAGGCGTTTGTATCAACCGACGTAATCGGCGTAGAAATGTGCGGATCGCTTAAAAACGTGGTTGCGCTCGCAGTTGGCATGGCTCGAGGCGCAGGATATGGAGAAAATACAGCAGCTATGATTGAAACGCGTGGACTTGCAGAGTTGACGGCATTGGGCGTTGCAGAAGGCGCAGATTCGCGCACATTCGCAGGACTTGCAGGCTTTGGTGATTTAGTTGCAACTTGCGGGTCTCCGCTAAGCCGCAACTACACTTTTGGATCAAATCTTGGGAAAGGCATGAGCGTTGAAGAAGCAACTGCCGTAAGCAATGGTGTGGCTGAAGGCGTTCCAACTACTAGCGCGGTTGTTTCAATGGGTAAGCGTTTGGGAGTTGCTACTCCGCTTGCAAGTGCGATGGCTCGTGTGCTAGAAGAAGGAATATCGTGCCAAGAGATGCTTGCAATGCTTTTCGATAACGATGTTTGCGAAGAGTAGTGAAATTCCTTATAAGCCGTGCGCGTAGATAATTCAAAATAATTAAAATAATTAAGATAATTAAAATAATTTTCAAAGGAAAAAAATGACGAAAAAGCGTGTAGTGTTCTTGTATGGCGGTAAAGCAGACGAACATTCGATTTCTTGCATATCGGCTGCTGGAGTACTCAGTGCTGTAGACGAAAGTCGATTTGAAATCGTACGTATTGCAATCACAAAGCAAGGCGAGTGGATTGTTGGCGGCGAAGATCCGCGAAACTTCCGCATGGAGCAAGGCGAGTTGCCAGTAATCACAAAAACCGAGCAGACGCGCGATGTTGTGCTAGACCCAGCTAAAGGTGCCGACGGATTTTTGGTGCGAGAGGCAGATGGCACGCTTACAAGTTTGGGTCATATTGACGCTGTTTTTCCGGTTCTTCACGGCCCAAACGGTGAAGACGGAACCTTGCAAGGTTTGCTAGAAATGATGCAAGTTCCATACGTTGGTTGCGGAGTTTTGGCATCCGCCGCGTGCATGGATAAGTATTACGCTAAGCAACTTTTTAAGGCGGCTGGAATTGATGTTGCTCCAGGAATCGCGCTGGATGTGCGAAAGTTCGCTAATGATTGCGCAAATCACTTTGACGCGTACGCAAACGAAATTCTTGAGCAAGTTGAAGAAGCAAAACTCGAGTATCCACTTTTTGTAAAACCAAGCCGAGCAGGATCTAGTTTTGGAGTTACAAAAGTTGAATCGCGCGATGCTAAAGCTTTAGCAGATGCCGTTTTTGAGGCTTCGAAGCACGATTGGCGAGTATTGATAGAGCAAGGAATTGACGCGCGAGAAATTGAGTGCGCGGTTCTTGCCGCTCGCGACGGCGAAGAGCCTAAAGCGAGCTGGCCTGGAGAAGTTGTGCTTGACAAGCGCGAGGCTGGAGAAGACCAGTTCTACGATTTTGACAGCAAATACATGGATTCCGCAGCTTCACACGTGGAAGTGCCAGCAAATCTGCCAGAAGAAACTTTGCAGCGCGTTCGCAATACTGCGCTCGCAGCGTTCAAAGCAGCGGACGGTCGAGGACTTAGTCGCGTGGATTCTTTCGTTACTCCAGAAGGACATGTAATGATTAACGAGATCAACACAATGCCTGGATTTACGCCAATTTCCATGTATCCAAAAGCTTGGGAAGCAACAGGAATAAGCTACGGTGATTTAATCACAAAACTTATTGAAGGCGTGATTTTAGACTGAGACAAACTTCAAAAAATCATGGTTTTTGAGGATTAGTCGCCAGCAACCGAAGAATTTGTGCAAATTTGCGCAAATATCAAATCTTAAAGTCTGTATAAAATCAGGTTTAAGAGAAAACTTAAAACACAAACGAAGAGGTAAAAATGCGAAAAACTCAGCATAACGACATGTACCATTTAGCGCGAAAACGTCAAGGAGATGTTGGTGTATCGCTGTGCTTATTCCTATTTGTTTGGATTCTTGCAACTATTTTAATAGGTGAACTTATAGGCTTGTTCATTCCAAAAGGTGTTCTAAGTCCTTCATTAAGCTCCTTCGTTTCGTCAGACATTGCGCAATACTTAATAGCGTTGCCGATAGCGATGCTTGTTTTAAGACGAGTGCCAGCGGTAGAAACACGCAAATTCACAATGACATTCAGACAGTTTGCTGGATTTTTCGCAGTGAGCGTACCGATAATGTATGCAGGAAACTACCTAGGTTTGGCGATTTCTGCGCTTATATCTGGCGGAAAAGCTGAAAACAGGATTGCAGATATAGTGGCAGGCGGAAACGTATGGGAAACCATGATTTTCGTTGTTTTCCTTGCTCCAGTTGTGGAGGAATGGCTGTTTAGAAAGCAGATTATAGACAGGCTGCGAGTGTATGGCGAAAAGCGCGCGATTGTGTTCTCGGCTCTGGCGTTTGCGTTGTTCCATATGAACATGTTTCAGTTCTTCTACGCTTTTGGGCTGGGACTTGTGTTCGGCTACATGTATGCGCGCACATCGCAGCTTAGATACAGCGTTGCTTTGCACATGATTGTGAACTTCCAAGGAAGCGTTATAGCGATGTGGATTTCCGACAATATGATGGATTCAAACGGGAACTTAATTAAAGTTGAGAATCTTACAACGCAAGAAATCGCGGATTTGGCTCCTGGATTCATGTTTATAGGTCTTTACGCGATGTTCATGATTGTTATGTTTGTGTTTGGAATTGTGCTGTTAGCAAGGAGTAAAAAATATCTCGAATTCTACGATTCGCCGCTTGAAATTCGCGGAAGTGCTGGAATAAAGGCGCTTTACGGAACAGTCGGCATTATGGGTTTCCTTGTGGTTTCAGTGCTTATGAATATGATAATGCTTTTTGTGTGAGCGAGAACGCGTTTAGTGTGATTTCGGATTACGGGATTATTTGTGATTGATTAGTGTATTGGAGGCGATTTTATGGTTACGGTAAATGCAGAAAATGCAGAAAATAGTGATGGATCGGTTGCTGGCGACTTTTCTGCTGAGCCAATCCGCGTGGGTCTTTTAGGCGCCGGAACAGTAGGATCGCAAACAGCGCGTCTAATAGTGGAAGAAAACGCTGACTTATCGGCGAGAATCGGCGCTCCGCTAGAACTTGCAGGAGTAGCATGCTTGCATCCAGAAGATGTGGACGCTCCATGGATTGCCAAAAATCTTCTAAGCGCAGACGCTCTAGCATTATGTGAACGCGAAGATATAGACATAATCGTTGAGCTAATTGGCGGTTTGGAACCAGCGCACACATTTGTAAAAACCGCTCTAGAATGCGGAAAGTCGGTTGTAACAGCAAACAAAGCATTGCTTGCAAAGTTTGGTCCAGAACTCTACGATTGCGCGCAAAAAAACGGAGTGGATTTAAGTTTCGAGGCGTCTGTTGCAGGTGCAATCCCAATTTTGCGTCCGCTTAGAGAGTCGCTTGTAGGCGACAAAATCACGCAAATTTTTGGAATCGTAAACGGAACTACAAACTATATTCTTGACGAGATGACGGTTCGCGGTCTTGATTTTGATTCGGCTTTACGCGCGGCTCAAGAAAAGGGGTACGCGGAGGCGGATCCTACAGGAGACGTTGAAGGATTTGATGCAGCAAACAAGGCTGCTATTCTTGCAACACTTGCATTCCAAATGCCAATAAGCATTGATGACGTTAGTGTTGAAGGAATTAGCGCGATTACGGCTGAAGACATTGCTGCGGCAAGTGCAGAAGATCGCGTGATCAAGCTGCTTGCAGCGGTTGCTTGCGATTCGAATGGATTGGTGAGCGCAAGCGTTTACCCAGCGTTGGTTAGCAAAGAGCATCCGCTGGCTTCCGTTCATGGCAGCTTTAACGCCGTTTTTGTTAAAGCGCAAGCGGCGGATGATCTTATGTTCTACGGCCGCGGCGCTGGTGGTGCGCCAACAGCAAGCGCGGTTGTTGGAGATATTGTTGGAGCTGCTAGAAACATAGCGCGCGGTTGCAGCGATGCCAGCGTGCCAATGTATAACGCAAAATCTTTGGCTTCCACGCGCTCGATTCGTGCGGATTTTGTTGTGCGATGCAGCATGGAGGATACTTCACTTGCTCTTTGCAGCGAAGTGATGGATGTGTTTGATGCGCATGGAGTTAACGCGGAACGATTGCCTATGCTTTGCCAAACTCAATATGAGGGCGAGGGCGATTGCCCAGCTTGCGGAATCGGCGGTCCTGGCGATTTGCGCGTGCTTGTAAAAGATTGCACAGAGGCTGATTTGCGCGCAATTCTTGCTGATTTGCAAAAAGTGGATGTTGTGTGTGCAAAGCCTCTTGCATTGCGAATTATTGAGTAATTAAGTAATCGAATAATTAAGTAATTTAGTAGGCTGCTCGAGTGGAAAAGGTGCGAAATGAAACCAGTATGTAACAGTGTGTCAGTTTGCGTGCCAGCAACCAGCGCAAATCTTGGGTCAGGATTTGACGTTGCAGGAATTGCACTTGATTATGCGGATTCGCTAGTTTTTACGCTTGATGATTCGCTTGATGATTCGCAAGATGTTCGCGTGATTATTCATGGCGAAGGAGAAGATACGTTGCCCAAAGACGAGACTCATCTTGTTGTTCGCGCGTTCCGCAAAGCGTGCGAAGTGTTTGGCTTGCCGCATTTGCGCTTTACTCTAGAAGCGCATAATCGCATTCCTCAAGCGCGCGGAATGGGGTCTTCCGCCAGTGCGATTGTTTCGGGCGTAGCTGCAGCTTGGGCTTTTGCGCATAATGGAAATCTTAATAAGCAGGCGATTTTTGAGCTTGCATCTTCGATTGAAGGTCACCCAGATAATGTTGCTCCAGCGGTTTTTGGCGGATTGACAACCAGTTGGAAGAATGGCGATGAGTTCCACACTGTTCGATACGGCGTTTCTAAGCAAATTCGTGCAACGATTTTTGTGCCAAACTTTACTCTTTCAACTCAAATGGCTCGCCAAGCGCTTCCAGAAAAAGTGCCATATGTAGATGCCGTATTTAACGTTTCGCGCGCTTGCTTATTGCCGATTGCGTTTGGTGATTTTGGTGATTTTGGTGATTCTCGCGATTCTGCCAACTCTTGCGATTCTTGCGTAAAATCCACTCTTTCTAGAAACGATTTGCTTTTTACAGCTACTCAAGACGCTATTCACCAGCCATACCGAGCAAGTCTTATGCAACCAACTTGGGATTTAGTAAAAGCTTTGCGAGACAAGGGGTTTGCGGCTGCAATCTCGGGAGCTGGATCTTGCGCGGCGGTGTTCTATGAGGAAAAGTCGCCAGCAACCGTAGATGAAAATAACGCTACTAATATAAGCGAAAAAATAGAAAAAATTGCAGAACCGCTTTTAAGCGGCTGCGATTGGAAAGTTTTGCACGTGCATGTTGATTCTATTGGTGTTGCAATAACTCGCGAATAATTTGTGCGAAGTTGTAAAAAGGAAGAGTAAGGTATGACAGTTTCGTTGATTTTGGCTTCTCAATCGCCATCGCGTAGAGCAGTGCTGGCTGCTGCAGGCGTGATTCCTGTGATTCATGTGAGCGAGGTAGATGAGCCAGCGGCGTTGCGTAATGCTGCAAATGCGCAAGGTGTTAGCGTGGAGCAGATGAGCGCCGAGGAGCGCGTTTCGATTTTGGCGCAAGCAAAGGCTTTTGCGGTGTATGAGTCGTGGAAGCTTGTTGCAAATGCGGCGGCTTCGGCTAGTGGTGATTTGGTTGTGGGGTATCCGCTGGAGGCTGAGGCTGAGTCTGCAGAATCTGAATCTTCTGAAACTGCTAGTAGCGCTTTAGCAAGTGATTCGCAATCGCATATAACGCATAACGTAGATACTGCACAGACTCGCGATTTTTCGGGCGTAAAAGTTCCTACTAAGACTTTTGATATTCACGATTTTGCGCATATGAATGAATCTTGTAAAGATTGCAACAGCGTGCTTATTGTTGGCTGCGATTCCATGTTTTTGCTAGACGGCGAATGCTACGGCAAGCCGCATACTCCTGAAGTGGCATTTGAGCGGATTAAGCGAATGAGCGGAAAAACTGGAGAATTGTTTACTGGTCATTGCTTAATCGACGCAAAAAGCGGCAAAACCGTGTGCAAAGTGAGTCGCGCAAGCGTGACTTTTGCACATATGAGCGATGAGGAGATACGCGCGTACGTAGAAACTGGCGAGCCGCTGGAAGTGGCAGGATCCTTTACGCTAGAAGGCTTTGGCGGGGCATTTATTGAGGGAATTCAGGGCGATCCGCATGGAGTTCTTGGGATTAGCTTGCCGCTACTAAGGCAGATGGTTTGCGATTTTGGGTACGCTTGGCCAGATTTGTGGAATAGTCGCAAGTTAGAGGGAGAGGCGATTAAGGACGATCCTGCTTCCGCGCAAGTGCCTAAAGAAAACGTGCACCAGCCTGGAGACGGATGGGTTATGTGCGATTGCGGGCGCAAGCATTGGGGCCATAATGGCGCGGCTGGCGTGTTGCTCGCTAGGCGAGATGAGACCACTGGGCGCGTGACTCATGTTGTTATGCAACATCGCGCGCTTTGGAGCGCGGAAGGTGGAACGTGGGGGATTCCTGGTGGTGCAATATCTGATGGCGAAACTGCGATTGAGGGTGCGTTGCGAGAGTCGTTTGAAGAAGCGAACATAACATCTCAAGACATTGATGTTGTTGGAGCATATTGCGAAAGTCACGGAAATTGGCGGTATACAACGGTTTTCGCGTTTGAAAAGCCGGGTCATTGTGTGAATCCGTGCGCGCATGACGACGAGAGCATGGAAATCAAGTGGGTGCCGATTGATGATGTGCCAAAGCTGAAGTTGCTTACGGCAATGCGCACTGATTGGCCGTCTTTCCGTGCGCGCCTTGATTCTCTTGCCTCGCAAAGGTAGCGTCGCAAGGCTGGCATTGCGACGGCCTGCCTTTTCGTTTAGAGTGCTCGAGCGCTTTCCTATTTGGTGTTGCGCGAGGTTTGAGTATTTCTCTCCTCGCAAGTCCCGTCGCTACGCTCCTCTTTTATTGCTCGTAGAGAAATACATCAAACCTTCTGAATGTCTAGAACTTTTACGTGATTTTCATCGCCGAGATTCTCGATTTTTCTTGCTACTTCAGCGAATCACCATTTCATGCTGAGGTTCGCTTCATCCGCTGCGAAAAATCTCGAATCTCTACCTCAATTGGTGTGACCTATGCAACCTTGTAGTGTGTTTGTATCATAATCCGAGTTTGTTGATTCTTATCTGTGAAATCTTATAGAATTATGTTTATGTGCTGATGCATGCTAGTTTTCTACTAGTTGTTAGATGTTATATGGCTTGTGCTTGATTTTGTAATTTTGCTTGTGATTCATGGGTTTTGTGTTAAGCGCATAGAAATAAAGTAAACAAATCAAATAAAGCAACTATTTGCGTAGATTTGCGTAAAAATTAGGGGGGAAATTATGTCTAATGCGTCAAATATTAAAAAAGATATTATTAAGGCAAAAGGCTTTACAATACAGGTTTATACGGAAGATTTTAGGAATGATTACGTTAGTTTAACCGATATTGCGAGATATAAAAACAAAGAAGAGCCTAATGTGGTTGTTGCAAACTGGATGAGAAATTACAGTACAATAGAGTATTTAGGCATATGGGAGAGACTAAACAATCCGAATTTTAAACCCGTCGAATTCGAGGGGTTTTTGAAAGAAGCTGGTAGCAATGCTTTTACACTATCTCCTAAAAAATGGTCAGAAATCACGAATGCAATAGGTTTACTTGTAAAATCCGGTAGAGGTGGTGGAACTTACGCTCATAAAGATATAGCATTTAAGTTTGCGGCTTGGATTTCAGCAGAATTTGAACTATATATTATCAAAGATTATCAAAGACTTAAATCTGATGAGAACTCAAGGCTTTCGCTGAATTGGAATTTGAATCGTGAGATTTCGAAGATTAATTACAAGATTCATACGGATGCTATTAAAGAATATTTGTTGAAGGATTTGACTCCTGAGCAGTTGATGTATAAGTATGCAAATGAAGCAGATTTGTTAAATGTTGCACTGTTTAATAAGACTGCTAAACAATGGAGAGATGCAAATCCTAAGTCAAAAGGCAACATTCGAGACGAGGCGAGTATTAATGAACTTCTTGTATTGGCGAATATGGAAAGCTATAACGCTGTTTTGATTTCTAAGGGTTTGCCACAGGCAGATCGAATGGTGGAACTTAGAAATTTGGCGCGAACGCAGATTTTATCTCTTGAGAATTTGAATAATTCTGGAATAAAGAGTTTGGATTCCGCGCTAAAAAATTGAGTTTAATCACTTTTTAATTCTGCGCTTAATACTGATATTTACCTCGTTTTAGTGTATGCGTGCAGTACAGTTTCTGCGCGCTGATCGATTTCTTGCCTGGATTCGCTAGTTGCGCGACGACCTGCCTTATCGAGTTCAGCGAATTGAAGTGACTTCTCTTGTTTTGTTTCTTTTTGCCCGAGTTTGTTTCCAAAATCGCCAAATGCGTAAACAATCTCGGGCAAAAAGAAACAAACACGGGCAAGTGTTCCCGCTTTTGTTTACCAAAACACCAAAAATGGGAACAAACGCGGGAATTTAATTGGGTGCGATTATCTTGTAGCGTGGCATTTGATGTGGTGTCGGTGTGGCGCCGGCGTGGTGTTGGTGTGGCGCTGTGTGGTGTCGGCGTGTTGCGTGTGTGGGTTGTGTGGAATGTTGATTTTTCAATGGTTTAGTAGTGCTAGTGTTCTTGTCTGAGTAGTTTCCTGAGAAAAGTCTGGGAAAATTCTTTAAAAACCTTGAAATAATGTGTTTTTACGGTTTTATTAGTGTTAATCCGCAAATATTATGGTGAAAATAGTTTTTATTGTGGATTAGTTTGTGTGTGACATTATTTTTTTCTGTTTGTTTTATGTGGTTGCCTCTTGACTTTTTTAAACGGGGGGGGGGTATGTTAATAACAGCTGCTAGCTAGATGCTCTAGATGGTGGTTATCCACAATGTTTTGAATGTTGTTGGATGTTTAAGATTTTTCTTCGTGTACCTGCGCGGAGGAGAAGAAGAAAGGAAATTAAAATGATGAATAAGAAGGCTATCGCCGCTTTCGCTGCTGGCGCAACTTTGCTTGCCGGCTTCGCAATGGCAACCCCAGCAATGGCTGCAAAAGTTCCTGCTACTGATACTGAGCGTACTCAGTTAGCTCAAGAGGCAGAACAGCGTGGACTTGGTTTTGTAACAAATAATATTCGCACCTCTAAAACAAGCTCTTACCAAGAGCTTAAAGCCATGTTGCAAAAAGCTGAGGATGAACAAGACGCTGCAGAATCTCACCGTCTTCTTGATTATCCAAACGATACATTGAATAATTCTTCTGCTGAGGGCGTTGCTGCTGAAGCTCGTAAGCGTGGTATTGCGAATCCTACGGTAGATGAGTTCCAGCCTGATTTGCTTGCTCAGTATGCTGGTACTCGTGCTGAGAAGCTTGGTAAGGCATACAATGATTTGCTTGATGGCAAGATTACTGAGGCTCAGTATCAGGCTGTGAAGAAGGCTGTGTTTGGTAGCAGCGAGTACACTGAGGATTCATTGGATTCAAAGCAGGACGACAAGCAGGCTCCTAAGAAGGATGATAAGAAGGACGATACTACCACTCCTGATCAGAAGATCAAGGATCTTGGTAAGTTGAACTTGTCTGATGCTGCTAAGAAGAAGCTTGCTGTTCATTACGTGTATAAGGCTAAGCTTGCTTTGGATGAGGCTGATAATAATCTTGCTGAGAAGAAGGCTGATTATGCTGCTAAGAGGAAGACTCTTGTTGAGACTATGACTGAGCTTGCTGCTCGTAAGGCCGCTGCTGAGAAGGCTAACCAGGATTTGACTGATTTCTTGGCTTCTGGTGAGAATAATTCTGCTAAGGAAACTGCTCTTCGTGATGCTTTGAACCGTGCTCATGCTCATGAGCAGCGTGCTTTTGACGCTGAGCAGAAGGCTGAAGCTGAGTTTAATGCTGCTCGTGATGCTGCTTTCGCTGCTGTTGCTGCTTATAACAAGGCTTTGGCTGAGTATAAGGATGCTTATAACGATGCAGTTCGTTTGGGTGTGAATCCTGCTGCTCTTCCTCCTGTTGTGACTTCTGATCCTTTGGCTGCTGATTTCCCAGCTGTTCCTGGTACGAAGCAGATTTATGCTGATGCTTTGAATGGTAAGTTTGGTCCTGCTGCTCAGGCTTCTGCTAAGAAGACTGAGGCTGCTAAGGCTCAGGCTGCTGCTCCAGCCGCTGCTGGTAAGGCTGCTGCTAAGGGTGAGCTTGCTGCTAAGGGTGCTAAGGGTCATGGTAAGGCTGGCGAGAAGCTTGGTAATGCTGGTGTTGGTGTTGCTTTGACTGCTTTGGCTGCTTCTATGCTTGCTGGTATGGGTGCTGCTGTTCGCAAGATGCGTCACTAAGCATTATTTACCACCTTATTTAGGGTTTGCGCTCAACGACTGGTGTGGTGTTTTGTAGGGAAGCATCACACTGGTTTATTCCCGATTCTCTTTGGTTTTATTGTTTTAACATTGGTTTGCTATTGTTTTTCTTTTCTTCCCAGTGTTGATTCGTTTAGCTTGTTGGGTTTGGGTGTTGAGTGTTGTTGCTTTCGGTTTTGTTTGCTACTAGGGGCTTTCAAAACCGGAAGCATTTTTTTGTGTTTGTTTATTTTTGCCAGTGTTTGTAGTTATATTTGCTTAAATAGGGAACAAATGCGGGAGGATTAGTCACCCTAAAACTGCTGCGATTAACGCAATACAAATCGGACTCGTAACCGTAGAAAACAGGATTCCATCGCGCGCAAAACTCAAGCCAACATTGTATCTTGCAGCGTAATTGTACACGTTTTGACCAGTCGGCAGCGCCGCCAGCACAACACACGCGTAAAGAGTGGCACCTCGGAAACCCATAACAAAATAAGCCAATAAAAACGCAATAATTGGCATAATCAAGTTTTTCAGAATAGCAACAGTCGCAATAGCAGCACGATTAGAATCTTTTTGTAGCGGCTTGCTGCCGTAAAGTGACATTCCAAAAGCCATTAAAATCATAGGAACCGCTGAATCGCCAATCATTTTAATCGGGTCATAAAGAAAATTCGGAACAGGAAAATAGCCAATTTTTGCGGAAATTGCCGAAATAATAATTCCTCCAAGTGAACCAATTAAAAGTGGTTGTTTAAGCGGCTGTTGAGCAATGCGTTTAAGCGAGCACTTTCCAGTAGTTGTAACATCTAAAACCGTTAGTCCAACAGGCGTAAAAACAGCTTGCTGCATAACTAAAATTGGGGCAACAAGTGCAGGGTTTCCAAGAATATAAGTTGCAACAGGCAAGCCAATGTTGTTTGAGTTTAAGTAAAGCGAGTTAAGCGCGCCAATTGTGCAATCCGCAGCAGGAAGGTGGAAAAACAGGCGATTAAGCAGAATAAATGCAACGCCAACAATCATTGCGGAGAAAAACGCAACAAAAATTGACGAGTGGAAAATCTCAAAAATTGGCTCTTTTGCAAGGATTGCAAACATTAAACAAGGACTAGATACGAAGAAACTCACGCGATTAAGCACCATTTGTGCTTGCAATCCGCCGATGCGAAGACGCGCGGTTACGTACCCTGCGGCAATGACGATGCCAATTACGCAAAAGCCTTGCATAGCACTGATTAAACCCATGAAAACGATTTTAGCGCTGATTTTTGGATTGTGGGTAATGCGCAATCGACTTTTATTGGCGTATGTTACTTTTATTGGCGCATGTTATTTGACGTTGCAATATGGCATACTAGAAAACGGTGGCGCTGCAAGCCGCCAGAGCATTCGACGGCGTCGATCCCCTCACGTGATTTTCACGCATGATTTTGGGCGAGGCTGGTGTCCGCTGTCGTGCAGCTAGACTTTATTGATAGCCTTAGGGGTGGCTCGCATAAGCGTGTGCATTCTTCAGGCTAAGAGCGCGAAACTATTGCAGAGTTTCGCTAGGAGCATAGTGCCCAGAGTAACACGAGAAGGCTTCACCGTGCCCGAAGCCAATAATGATAAAAATGAAGATAAAAATCTTTCATTCGTAGCAGCAAATTCAAGCGCGAACGAATCTACTAACGCAGCTGACGATCAAAGATCAGCAGCTGCTTCAACTGTTACATCACCCGTTACAGCAGGTGTTGTCAATGTGGTTTCAGGTTCGCAAGACGCAGCGTCAAGCACAAGACGCAGGCGTGCTGGAAGACGCGTTGTAAGAGTTGCAGGAGCAGCTGGCGAATCGATGAAACTACACGTACAAGGCGGAAACGATTACGATACACGCTCTGAGGAAACTGAATCTGAAAGTGTTGTTGAGCACCAAACTCCTGTAAGGCCGATAACATCGCTACTTTTTCAGGAGCCTGTTTTACCTCATCGTTTGCCTGAAAACAATAGTCGTATGCGCGATTTAGATTACGACGATGATGCAAATGAAAGCGATAGAGAAAACAGTCGAGATGATTTAGACAAAGACAATAGTCGCAGTTCACGAAAGTTGCGTAAAACGCGTTCTGGCAGGAATGACAGGAAGAATCGTAATGAAGACGAGGATTTAAGTAGAGTACGTAGTCGCAAAAATCGCAATAATCGTAACAATTTTGACGATAACTATGATTCTGAATCTGACGATGATACACGTGTTATTCGTGTGCGTTCTAGAGTAAATCGTGCAGATCGCACAGATCGATCCAATCGTGCAAATCCTGAAGATTTAAACGAAATTGATAATAGAAGCGATAGCAGAATAAGTAGAAATAATCGAGATTATCTGGATAAGGATAGCTTGGATAAGTCTAATTTTGATAAAGCTAACCTTGACAAAGATAATGGTGACAAATATAGCGAGAATAACAATAATGGTCGTAAGAATCGTGACAATCAGGATAATTACGATGATCAAAATCATAGAAAGTCACGCAAGAATCGCAGACTAAACGCTGCCGAAAGACGCGCCGCCGCAGAAGTCGAGCAAATAGAAGAAGACCTTGAATACGACGACATAGTTTATTCTCCAATCGATGATGTAATTGACGAAAGAATTGAAAATAGTGTTGAGTCAGATAATGATGTAGATTCTAAATCAACCCGCAAGTATACAAAAACTTCTGATTTAGAAAATAATGATGATGAAGACGGAGAAATGATAACCCGTCGTCGCCGTCGTCGCAGACCGTCTCGCGCAGATAAGGAAGATAGGACAGATAAGTCTGATAGATCAAGCCGTAGAACAACATCCGGCCTATCTTCGGATGATTCTTCATACGCTGACGATTATGACATAAACGAAATAGAAGTTTCTCAAGAAGACCGCGATTTAATTCCAGATCCAGACGAGTTGCGATCTCAAGATGACGAGGAAGTGTACACTCGTCGTCGCCGTCGTCGCAGGTCGAAATCTTCTGACGATTCGTCTCAAAGTTCCTCAAGTTCGCAAAGTTCGCAAAATTCACAAAGCACACAATCGCGTTTTGTGTCAATAGACTCCGATTCATCTAGTCGAAGATCTAGAAAACAGCAGTATATTGATGAGATTACGGATATTGAAGGTTCTACGCGACTTGAAGCCAAAAAGCAGCGTCGTCGTGACAATCGCAGGGAGCGTAATCGCCAAAACTTGCTTATGGAGCAAGACTTTTTGGCAAGGCGTGAAAACGTTGACCGACTTATGGTTGTGCGTGAACGCGATCGTCACACGCAAATTTCTGTAATCGAAGACAATATTCTTGTAGAACACTATGTTTCTGATATTCAAGAAGTTGCAACAGTAGGAAATATTTACCTTGGTCGTGTACAAAATGTGCTGCCAAGCATGGAGGCTGCATTCGTAGACATTGGTCAAGCCCGAAACGGCGTGCTTTACGCTGGCGAAGTCAACTGGGATACAACCCGATTAGAAGGACAGCCGCGAAGAATGGAGCTTGCGTTTAAGGCAGGAGACCCTGTTTTAGTGCAGGTTACTAAGGACCCTATAGGCCATAAGGGTGCGCGACTAACATCTCAAGTAACGCTTGCTGGTAGGTTCCTTGTGCTTGTTCCGTCTGGAGCTATGACGGGCGTAAGTCGCAAGCTATCCGACCGTGAACGCAGCCGACTTCGCGCAATCGTAAGCAAAATCGCGCCTAAAGACATGGGCATAATCATTAGAACCGCCGCAGATGGTGCTAGTGAAGATGCGATTGAAAAAGACCTTGAATCGCTTGTAAAACAGTGGGAACGAATCGAAGCGAAGCGAGAAGAGTTCTTGCATGGCAAGCGGCCAAAGCTTTTGCAAGGCGAGCCAGATGTGGCAATTCGTGTTGTTCGAGACATATTTAACGATGACTTCCAAAAGATGATTGTGGAAGGCAAGGGCGCGTATGACCGCATTTGTGAATACTTGGAGATGATGGCTCCTGATTTGCGCAGCAAGATTGAGTATTGGGATCCTGCTGAGCATGAAGGCAAAGACGTGTTCGACAAGTGGCAAATCGACAGCCAGCTTAGAAAGGGCATGGAGCGCCAGGTTTATCTTCCTGCAGGCGGTTCGATTGTTATTGACCGAACGGAGGCAATGACAACGATTGACGTAAATACGGGTCGTTTTATTGGTCGCGGTAAGTCTTTGGAAGAAACTGTGACTCGCTGCAATTTGGAAGCTTCCGAGGAGATTGCGCGTCAGCTGCGACTTCGCGATATTGGCGGCATGGTTATGATCGATTACGTTGACATGGTTATGCCAGCGAACCGCGATCTTGTTTTGCGCCGTCTTGTTGAGTGTCTTGCGCGCGACCGCACAAAGCATCAGGTTGCGGAGGTTACATCTCTTGGTCTCGTCCAAATGACTCGTAAGCGCGTTGGACAGGGTTTGGTCGAGGCGTTTTCGGAGGAGTGCCCGACTTGCAAGGGTCGTGGGTTTATTCTTCACGACGAGCCGACTGTGTCTTCGGAGTATGCGGATCCTTACGCGCTTAAGGGCGGTGATCCGTTTATTAAAACCAATAAGCATGGTCATGGAAGTATTGCGGACCCTATGCCTGTGGTTAAGCAGGAGTCCAGTGCGGATGTTCGCGCCAAATTAGCGCGTATTGCTGCCGCTGCAGCGTCGTCGGCTTTCTTGGAGGAGTCTTTGCGTAAAAGTGACGAAAAAGACGGTAACGATAATAAAGACGATAACAATAATGATGTGAATGCTGTAGCTGCAGATGACGTTGCTAATAATGGCGATGCAGGTGATAGTGTTGTTGACAGTGTTGACAGTGTTGATGAATCTTCGGTTGCTGGCGACTTTTCTGCAGTAGATGCGAGTAATGAATCTGCAGAAAGCAGTGAAGAATCGCAGGTAGTCGGGAAAATTGAGGAATCTGATGATTCGCAAGAATCTCAAGAATCCACAGAAAGCTCTCAAGAATCTAGTGAAAACTAAAAAATAGACGCAAAGTATACGGCTCGAGTACAATAATGTCTATTGCTTATTTCGACTTTATGAATTAAGACTTGACGTTAGTACAGGGGTCGGTGTAATTTTGATAGTCGGTGTCTTGCCGCAGGTTCAACGCTGCGCGTGAGGCAATAGTAAAGCTTTCAATTTAGCTAAGGAACGAATTATGTACGCGATTGTGAAGGCCGGTGGCCATCAAGAGAAGGTTGAGGTTGGAGACGCCATCCTCGTAAACCGTCTCGATGCAAAGAAGGGCGATACCGTGGAATTCCCGGTCGCGCTCGTTGTTGACGGTGCTAAGGTGACCTTAAGCGCTAAGGATCTTGCAAAGATCACAGTTAAGGCAGAAGTTCTTAACGACGAAGCTAAGGGTCCAAAGATTAGCATTATGAAGTATAAGAACAAGACTGGCGTGGCTCGCCGCAAGGGTCATCGTCAGA
Organism: Gardnerella sp. DNF00038; assembly: GCF_049262855.1. Taxonomy (NCBI): domain Bacteria; kingdom Bacillati; phylum Actinomycetota; class Actinomycetes; order Bifidobacteriales; family Bifidobacteriaceae; genus Gardnerella; species Gardnerella sp. DNF00038. Next base: position 242,529 of record NZ_CP058407.1, read on the forward strand.
AGTTGACTCTCGTCAAGATCACGGCCATCGCCTGATTGACGGTGTTATAAACCTGAAAGGACAGCAAGATGGCACATAAGAAGGGTGCGTCTAGCTCGCGCAACGGTCGCGACTCACAGGCGCAATATCTTGGCGTTAAGAAGTTCGGTGGAGAAGCTGTTGTGGCTGGAAACATTATTGTTCGCCAGCGCGGCACCAAGTTCCATGCAGGACAGAACGTTGCTTTGGGTAAGGATCACACGCTGTACGCTTTGGTGGACGGCAATGTGAAGTTCGGCATTCGTCGCGATCGCAAGGTTGTAGACGTAGTTACCGCCTGAGTAACTCATTAATCTTCTAGCCGCACCCCGTTCGGTGCGGCTTTTTTGTTTTTGCAAATCTGGCGAGTATTGAGCATCAAGTAAGGTAAAAGTTATGAGCGATTTTGTAGATCGAGTAACAGTACACGTTAAAGGCGGCGACGGCGGCAACGGATCCGCAGGCGTGCGCAGAGAAAAATACAAGCCACTTGCAGGTCCAAACGGCGGAAATGGCGGAAATGGCGGAAGCGTTATATTCGTAGCCGATCGCAACGCTAACAGCCTACTCGACTACCGATTCATTCCACATCGCGTAGCGCAGAGTGGCACAATGGGTTTAGGTGATACAAAGGACGGCTCCAAAGGAGAAGACCTTATGTTGCCAGTGCCAGTCGGAACCGTAATTTTTGAGGCGAAGGGTGCATCGGGCGCGCAAAAAAAGCCAGGCAATGTTTTGGCGGATTTGCAACATGTAGGCGACACATTCGTAGTCGCAGCAGGAGGTGCTGGAGGCCTTGGAAACGCCGCTCTTGCCAATAAAACTCGCCGCGCTCCAGGTTTTGCACTACTAGGCGAACCTGGCGAAGAACGAGACGTAATCCTAGAACTAAAGTCGATAGCAGACGTCGCGCTAGTGGGCTTCCCGTCTGCAGGAAAGTCAAGTCTTGTAGCTTCAATCAGCGCTGCAAAACCAAAAATCGCAGATTATCCGTTTACAACGCTTGTTCCAAACCTTGGTGTAGTCAGCTTTGGTGAATACCGCTACACAATCGCAGACGTGCCAGGATTGATTCCAGGAGCTTCCGAAGGAAAAGGGCTTGGTCTAGAATTTTTGCGCCACATTGAGCGCACGGAAATAATCGCCCACGTAATCGACTGCGCAACGCTTGAACCCAATCGCGATCCAATCAGCGATTATAAGGCTTTGGAACACGAGCTTTCGCAATACGCAAACAAGTTGGATTTGCCGCTTGGAGCAATTCCGATTCCAGAGCGTCCGCGAATTATCGTGCTAAACAAGATTGATGTGCCAGAGGCAAAAGAGTTGGCAGAATTTGTGCGAAGCGACTTTGAAAAAATGGGCTTTCCAGTTTTTGAGATTTCTACTGCGTCTCACGAAGGCTTGAAAGAGCTTGGTTTTGCGCTTGGAAAGATGGTGGCTAGTATGCGCGAAAAGCTTGCTGAGCAAGAGGCAGCGCGAGAAGAAGAGCGAGTTGTTATTCAGCCGCTTGAACAGCCAGCATTGAGACGACGCAGAGATGATGGCCGCGGAAGTGCTAGCGACTTTACAATCGAGCGCGAAGAAGACAAAAATGGCGACTTCTGGTTTACTGTTACGGGCGCTAAGCCAGAGCGTTGGGTTGTGCAAACAAACTTCGACAACGACGAGGCAGTTGGCTATTTGGCGGATCGCTTAGCAAAACTTGGTGTGGAAGACGAGTTGCGCAAGAAGGGTGCACGTCCAGGAGACGAGATTAGGATTGGTCGCGGAAACCGCATGGTTTGCTTCGACTGGGATCCAAGCATTGCAGCAGGTGCGGAAGGTTTGGACGGCGCTAGCTTGGGCGCGCGTGGAAAAGACTTGCGACTTGAAGCAAATGACCCTAGAGGTGCAAGACGCACGAATGCGGAGCGCAGACGCGATTATCACATGATGATGGATGCAAAGAGCGCTGTGAGAGATGCGATGATGGCGGAGAGAAAGCAAGGTCATTGGGCAGATCCATCGGTAGATGACGACAAACACGATGAGCAGAGTTTATTTGGACGTGGTGAGTAAATGATTAATAAGGCAGTTGAGCCTACCGAAGATGAGATTCGGCGTTCAATTAGCAATGCGAACACAATAGTCGTAAAAGTTGGCTCTAGCTCGCTTACAGACTTATCTGGTCATTTAGACGTGCAAAAATTACGTGCTCTTGTTACGGCTATTAGCCGTGCTCAAATGTCTGGAGCTAATGTAGTTTTAGTATCTTCTGGTGCTATCGCAGCGGGATTTGGACTACTTGGTTTTAATGAACGTCCTAAAGATGTGCCTACTCAGCAAGCAACAGCATCAGTTGGACAAGGCTTGCTCATGTACCAATATGAGTCAGCATTTGCGGAATTCGGCATAAGAGTAGGGCAAATGCTACTAACGGCAGACGTTACTATAAGTCCTTCGCGTTACCGTAATGCCCAACGCACAATGCTTAGGCTGCTGGAATTAGGCGTTGTGCCAATCGTAAACGAAAACGATGCTCTGTCTAGCAACGAAATACGTTTTGGTGATAACGATAGGCTTGCGGCGCTTGTGGCGAACATTGTGCGAGCAGATGCGCTGGTTCTTTTAACAGATGTTGACGCGCTTTACACGGCTCCGCCTAGCGAACCAGATGCTAAGCGGATTGGTTTTGTTCCCGATGTTACGCGCGCGTTAGATGATGTTAAAGTTGGCTCCAGCATTTCGGGTGTAGGCACAGGCGGAATGATAACCAAGATGGATGCAGCGCACGTTGCTGCTGTTTCTGGAATCCCAACGCTTTTGACATGTGCTAGTAACGCGGAGGGCGCACTATCGGGGAAAGCAGTTGGAACCGTGTTCGCGCCACTAAATTCGCGCGCGTCTTCCAGAAGACTTTGGATTGGTTTTGCGTCTAATCCGCATGGCTCGATTATTGTAGATTCTGGTGCAGCTGCAGCTGTTCGAGGAGGGAAAGCAAGCCTGCTGGCTGCTGGAATCGTAGGGGTTGCTGGTGACTTTTCTGCAAGTGATCCAGTGTGGATTGATGACGAGCATGGCAATCATTTAGCCAAAGGGCTAGTTGCATTTGATTCAGATGAGATACCGCAGGTAATGGGGCTTACAACAGACGATTTAGAGGCGACTTTGGGGCGGCAATACGCGCATCCTGTGGTGCATCGCGACAATCTTGTGCTTTTATAATCTTCTACTTGCTAATCGATTTGCATGTGCGCTTAAAGCTTCGCCAAGTGAGGTGGAGATTCGAGATTTTTCGCCCTGAATGAGATGAACCTCAGCATCTTTGATGGTGATTCATCGAATGAAGAAGAAAAATCGAGAATCTCGGTGATTAAGTGGTACGCAATTGTTAAGACTTGTAAGAGGGATGGGTGATTCTTGGTCGAACAATATAAGAGCGGCAGCCGATACCAAATAATCCAATGAGTCACCACTACAAACAAACTTCAACCCAAAAACAAAATTAAAGACAAAACGGAACAACCGCAACAACAAGCAACGCGTAAGAGGCAGAGCGTTGTGAGACAAGAATTAGCCAGCCCTCGCGCAACACCAAACAAGGAAATGCCTCGATTCGCCCGCGTTTGTTTCCCAAATTGCAAAATATGGGAACAAAATCGGGAAATAACGTGTAATGGTTACACTGTAGAGTATGGCAGAAAATATCGCAGCAAATACGGCAGCAAACGCATCAAACTCTCAATGGCGCTCTATGAGCAATCGCATTAACAAAGTGGCACCGAGTGCAACGCTTGCTGTAGATGGCAAAGCAAAAGCAATGAAAGCCGCAGGAATCGACGTTATTAGCTTCGGCGCAGGCGAACCTGATTTTCCAACGCCGCTCTACATTGTTGAAGCCGCAGCCGCCGCATGCAAAGACCCAAAAAACTACAAGTACACGGCTACAGCTGGTCTTCCAGAGCTTCGCGAGGCGATTGCGCGCAAAGTCAAGCGCGATTCTGGCTACGATGTTTCCCCAAATCAAGTTGTTGTAACGAATGGCGGCAAACAAGCTGTTTACGAAGCATGCCAGATTTTGTTAAACGATGGCGATGAAGTTATAATCCCAGCGCCATATTGGACAAGCTACCCAGAGGCAGTAAAACTTGCAGGTGGCGTGCCTGTGCCTGTTATGTCTGGCGCGGATCGCGGTTTTGAGCCAGATATTGAGGCGATTGAGGCGGCTCGTACCCCACGCACGCGTGCGATTATTGTAACTTCGCCTTCTAATCCAACAGGCGCTATTTGGAGCGCACAAACGATTCGCGCGATTGGCGAATGGGCTGTAAAACACCATATTTGGGTGCTTTCCGACGAGATTTACGAGCACTTGCATTACGACGGCGTAAAAACGTCGTATATTGGCGTAGAAGTGCCAGAAGTGCGCGACCAGCTGCTTGTTTTGAACGGTGTTGCTAAAACGTACGCAATGCCAGGTTGGCGTGTTGGCTGGATGGTTGCGCCGCTTGATGTCGCAAAAGCTGCGATTAAGCTTCAAAGCCACATGACGTCTAACGTTTCCAATATTTCACAGCGAGCAGCTCTTGCAGCGGTTGGTGGGACCTTAGATGAAGTTGCAAAAATGCGTGATTCCTTCGATGCTCGTCGCAAGGCTATTGTGCAGGCGTTAAACGATATTGATGGCGTGACTTGCCCTCTTTCGCACGGAGCTTTCTACGCGTTTGCAAACGTTGAGGCACTACTTGATCGCCCGATGGGCAAGGATTCTAAGATTCCAGGCACGTCGTCTGTGCTTGCGCAAATGCTTCTTGATGAAGCGCATGTTGCCGCTGTTCCTGGAGAGGCTTTTGGTGCGCCTGGCCACTTGCGATTCTCGTGTGCTTTAGCAGACAGTCAGCTTGCCGAAGGTATGAGGCGTATGAAGCAGTGGATTGAAGGCGGCAGTGCGTTTTAAAGGCGCCAGCGCGTTGTTTACGCGCGCAAAAGTCGCCAGCAACCGCGCGTTTAGCGACACTCGCTAATCATAATAAAACCCTTAAATCTTGCCCTTCCGCTAACATATCTATTTGGCGGTTTTGCCAAGTCAATCTTTTTAAGGTATGATTAGCAAGTTCACCTAGGGATGTGGCGCAATTGGTAGCGCAACGGTCTCCAAAACCGTAGGTTGTGGGTTCGAGTCCCGCCGTCCCTGCCAGTTTTATTGTTAACAATTTTCAAACGAAGGATTCAAGCATGGCCAAGGCAAAAGAGAAGAAGCCGAATTTGTTCATGCGTATTGGCATGTTCATTAAGCAAACTATTGATGAGACTCGCAAAGTCGTTGCTCCTCACGGCAAGGAATTGTTTGCTTGGTCAGCTTCCGTGTTTATTTTTGTTATTTTCTTGATGGTTTTCGTCACTGTTATGGACTTCGGTTTGGGTAAGTCTGTTATGTGGCTGTTTGGCTGATTTCAACGAATTTTGAGGGTGTGCGAATATGACTGACGAGTTGAATCTCGAAAATGTTGATTCTGTGAATGATCTTGCGGATTTTGACGCAGCTGATATTTCGGTTGATGCTGCAAATGTTGAGAACGCAGATGCTGCAGATACTGTTGTCGTAGAAGATGCTTCTGAAAATAGTGAAAACGTAGCTGGTGAGACCGAGTCTCCTGCTGAGCCTGCTGAAACGGTTGCTGGCGATTCTTCCGCTGCGCAAGAAGTTGATCCTACAGATGCTGGTGCTGCCGCTGTTGCGGAATTCTCTAAGACTTTGCGCACTCTTGAAGGCAAGTGGTACGTTCTCCACACCTATTCTGGCTACGAGAAGCGCGTTAAAACTAACGTTGAATCTCGTGTACAAAGCTTTGGTTTGGAAGATAAGATTTTCCAGATTGAAGTGCCAATGGAAGAGGTTGAAAAGCACACCGACAAGGGTAAGAAGGTTATTACCCGCGTTCGCGTTCCAGGTTATGTGCTTATTCGTATGTGGCCAGATGAGAATGCTCGTCGTATTGTGCGCGAAACTGAAGGCGTTACTGGTTTTGTTGGCCCATCTAAGGAGCCTGCTCCTCTTAGCCGTAAGGAAGTTATCGATATGATGGCTCCTATGATTGCGTCTGAGGCTTTGAAGAAGGCTGGAGATAAGCCTGCTGCGGCTCGTAAGCGTACCGTTGAGGTGGCTTACAAGGTTGGCGATCAAGTTACAGTTACCGATGGCCCATTTGCGACTATGGCTGCCGTGGTATCGGATGTGGATCCTACAACGCAGAAGCTTACGGTTCTTGTTTCTATCTTCGGTCGCGAAACTCCTGTGGAGCTTGGATTTAACCAGGTAGAGCCTATTGTTTGATTTTTAATGCGCGTTTTGTGATTGTTGCGCGTATCTGATTTTATCAGTGCATAAGTCGGGGTGTGGTGTTTGCTGCATCCCGACTTTTGTTTTGCTTTGTTTTTTTTGGGGGGGGGATAATCCGTAATTTTGTAATGTAATTTTTTATAATGTAATCAAAAACCCCGAGCTATTAACCCGGGGTTATGAAAGAGAAGAGAAGAAGAGAGGTTCAGTTATTAGTTCTTGCAAATCATTCGTTATGTTGATTTGCTTTTTCCTTGATGTCTCTATAATAGGCATCCTTTACTTAAGACAAAGATGTTATTGCCTGTGAATTACCTGAAAATCTTGTAAAAAATCTCTACGTTTCGCCATTTTTGTGTATATTTCTTTATTTTTCTGTAGTTCGAGTGCAGTCTTAATAATTTCGCGTTAAATTCTTTGAATTTTGTTAAATCTTTTGTTGATACTGTTCTCTGATGTGCCGTATGCTTGAATCATGTCAGAAATTGCAGAATCTACGAATAGCGATGAGTCTAAAGTTTTACCCACTTCTGAATCGGCTAATTCTTCTGAATTGGCTAATTTGCCGATGTCTATTTCTGCACGATTAGGTAAATTGCAATTCCATCTTTCTGGCAAATTTCGTGTTTTGCAGTTTGCAGATGTTCAGGATGCTCCAAAAATTAGCAAAGATACAATTAGGCTTATAGAGTCCGCTTGTGATGCTGTTAAGCCAGATATTGTGATTTTTACGGGTAATCAAATTGCTGGATATGTTAAAGATTTTGCGGATACATTTGTACGCAGACGCTGGTCTTCGGAGGCTTTCGACTCTTCCTCAGGACGATTTTCTGATAATTACTCGCCTAAGGATGAGTCGTATGCAGAAAAACTAGATGCAACGCGAAAAAAAGTTATTGAGCACATTAAGCGTATGGTGAAGCCTTTGGAAGATCGTTCAATTCCATGGGCGCTGACTTACGGAAACCATGATTTTCAATGTGGGTTAAGCAATGAAGAATTGGATTCTTTGTATCAAGAGTTTAAGGGTTGCATGAACCGTTCTTCGCAAAACAAGTCGAATAATTATGATTCTTCTAGTTGCAATGTTGCAGCTTTGCAATCTACTAAATGCATATTGCCAAATCAAATTATTTTTCCTTGTGAAGCTGGTACGTTTGCGCTTCCAGTTATGGATGTGAATCAGGAAAATGTTATATTTTCATTAGTTTTGGTTAATTCTGGAGACTATGAGAAGAGTGGAGGTTATGGGAAACCTTCGGATAAGGCACTTGATTTTTTGAGAAATTTGCCAAAGTTATCGCCTCCAAAATTCTGTGTTTTCCAGCATTTTCCTCTTCCTCAATACTATGGTTTAATGCGTGAAGTTTCTAAAGATTATGCGTCTCAGGAACATGCGATCGAGGGGTACAGGCGTTTTGCTGGGAGATATTATGCTTTAGACGATAATCGCATTTTGCCAGATGGTTATCTTGGAGAAGGTGTGAGTTGCCCAGATAAAGACAGTGGGGAATATGATATTTTGCAAAAGATTGGCACTTTCGCTTTCTGCGCAGGGCATGATCACAGAAACGCGTTTGCTGGACGTTGTAAAGATTCGGATATGCTACTTATGTCTACTGCAACGTGTGGTTTTGGATCTTATGGGCCAGCTGCATCTAAATGTGGTGCAAGACTTATCGAATTTGACATACGTCACCCATACGAGCCTAGAACGCAAATGCTTGAATTTGGTGATTTAGTTGGAAAACCTTCGTCTAAAAAGGCGTATACTTATGGTCTAAACGCGGATTGCGATCACGATTTGCCAGAAGTAGATTTATTGCAAAAACCTTCGCTTTTTGCAAGGCTATTGAGAAGATGGCGGTCTCGCGCAGCAAAGTAGCTTGGTTAATGCTCGAATTGGTATGTGTTATTGGCACGCATGTCGGTATTATAGTGATTAGTTTTAGTTGCAAACGAAAGAGGTAAATGTGTCTGCGCATAATACGGCTGAACAGAACGAAAGTGGCATTGACGCTGCAGACGTTTTGCATGTAGAAGGTGGCAAGCCGCTTAACGGAGCTATTAAAGTTCGTGGTGCAAAAAACTTTGTTAGTAAAGCAATGGTTGCAGCTTTGCTTGCTCCTGGGAAATCCGTGTTAAAGAATGTTCCAGAAATCAGAGATGTTCACGTTGTTTCTGATTTGCTGCGTTTGCATGGAGTAAACGTAGATGTCGATGGTGCTGCAGGCGTTGTTAGTATTGACGCAAGCAATGTTCAGCTTGCTGATGTTGCAGACGTAGATACATTATCTGGATCTTCTAGAATACCTATTCTCTTCTCTGGTCCGCTTCTTCATAGACTTGGTGAGGCTTTTATCCCAGCTTTAGGTGGGTGCAATATTGGAGGGCGTCCAATAGATTTCCATCTTGAAACTTTGCGTAAACTTGGTGCGAATGTAGATAAAGATCATGAGGATGGTATTCATATTACTGCTCCTAACGGCTTGCATGGCACTAAAATTCATCTACCTTATCCATCGGTTGGTGCCACTGAGCAAACTCTTCTTGCAGCCGTGCTTGCAGAAGGTAAAACAGAGCTTTCGGGTGCTGCAATTGAGCCAGAAATTATGGATTTGGTGGCTGTTTTGCAGAAAATGGGCGCTATTATTTCTGTTGACGTTGATCGCACATTTAGGATTGAGGGTGTTGATAAGCTTCAAGGCTACAATCATACGGCTTTAACAGATAGGATTGAGGCAGCATCTTGGGCTTCTGCTGCGCTCGCAACTCATGGTGACGTGTTTATTAAAGGGGCTACTCAGCCGGAGATGATGACCTTCTTAAACGTGTTCCGTAAAGTTGGTGGTCAGTTTGACGTTACTGATAACGGTATTCGCTTCTGGCATCCGGGTGGTGATTTGCATCCTGTTGCTATTGAAACCGATGTCCATCCTGGTTTTATGACTGATTGGCAGCAGCCTATTGTTGTTGCTTTAACTCAAGCTAAAGGTTTGAGTATTGTTCACGAAACTGTTTATGAGAATCGTTTTGGGTTTACAAAACCACTTGTTCAAATGGGCGCTATGATTCAGTTGTATCGCGAGTGCTTAGGTTCTCTTCCTTGCCGATTCCAGCAGCGAAATTACAAGCATTCTGCTGTGATTTTTGGTCCGACGCCTCTTACTGGTCAAGATATTGATGTTCCTGATTTGCGAGGCGGTTTTAGTCATCTTATTGCGGCTCTTGCAGCTAAGGGTCCATCTAATGTTAAGGGTATTTCGCTTATTGACCGTGGTTATGCAGATTTCCGCGGTAAGTTGACTGCTCTTGGCGCGGATATTGATTGAGCAATGTGAGCAATGTGGATAACTTTTCCCTTATTTTTCTAGGGTTTTGATGGCTTTGGTACACATTGTTCTATAAGTATTTTCAATACGCAAATTAGTCTATAAAGTTTGCAGCACAGGATTATTGTCATTTTGATTTTATGAAAGTGCGGCAAATATGGTTTGTGTGGGCGGAAGATATCAGATTCTCGGAAAACTTGGAGCTGGAGGAACATCTACTGTTTATCTTGCGGTAGATAATGTTCTTCATAAGCAGTGGGCTATAAAAGAAACTGCTACTGATTTTGATGACGATAAAAAAGCCTTGATTTTGCAGTCTTTGCGCGCAGAAGTTGAGGTTTTAAATCATTGCAATCATCCTTCTATACCTAGAATTGTTGATTTTTTTGAGGAGAATGGCAGAGCATACGCTGTTCGCGACTATGTTGACGGATTTTCTTTAAAATCAATGATTTTACAAGAAGGTGTTATGAGTCCTGCCGAAGTGTGTAATTTAGGTATACGATTGTGTGGCTTATTGCAATATCTTCATTCACTTAATCCTTCTATTGTTTATTGTGATTTAAAACCATCTAACATTATGCTTTGTGCGGATTCAAAAGTTTATTTAATTGACTTTGGATCTGCATTAGAAATTAAAAATAAAGATGGTGTGTTGGTGCAACCAAGCAGATTTAAACAAGATGCGCGTTTTGCTACTCGTGGATTTGCTGCTCCAGAACTTTTTAAGCCTGAATCCAAAATAGGCGTTTTTACTGATGTGTATTCTCTTGGTGCTACATTGTGGTTTGCTCTTACGGGTAAATGTTTTTCTGATAATAAGACTATAGACTCAGAAAACTCAGAGCATTATGATGCTACAAAGCACTTTACTAACTTCGACTTAGCTGATGGTGGTTTTGCTAACGATCTTCAAGCTGTTTTAATGCGCGCCATGTTAGAAAATCCTTTGGAGCGTTATGCGGATTGTAAAGAATTTGCTCAGTCGTTAGAGGATTGCTTAGAAAATTATTTAGGTGACAATTTAGATTCCGACGTAGAGGGTATAGAAAATATCAGGTCGCGTGTAAATCATTATAAGAATAATCGTCGCGATAGGCGTAAGAGTAGCCGTAGGAGTATCCGTAAAAATAGTCATAAAAAGAGTAGTGGAAATACTCATCGAAATATTGTAATCAAAATTATTTGCTGCATACTAATGGTGATTATTGGCTGCTTTTTGATAGGAACATCGTTGCATTCTTTAACATCAAATAGTCAAATAAATAGTCGAAAAAATGATTATGCGCGAGTGGCTCGTGACAATCGTGAAAAAAGAAACAAGAATGCTATAGAGAAAATAAGTGATGTTGAAAAATATAAAAACTACATGAGAACAGCGGCAAAATCAATGGATTCTAAGCAGGTGATTCAAAATGTTAAGCAAGCCATGCGATTGCAAATAAAACTTTTTAATGCCAATATTCAGCCGCTTTCCATTCAACCAATACTCAGACTTTTAGTGCATCAAATTGAAGATTTTCGGTGGACTCTTGATGAAAGAGAAGATTTTACAGCATTGATCAATGAGTATAAAAACATGCTTAAAAAATCTGAAGATTGGTATGAGTTGTGCTTATCCGTGGGCAAAGCATATTGGTACTATAGCGTTGAAAACGGGGAAGAAGTTAGTGATTCAAATAGAAAAACTCGCATAACAGCAGCGTCTGAATGGTTTAAAGAAGCGTTAAAAGGTGTTAAATCAAGAGACTATGAGTTGGCATCAATGTATTATTCGATTGGAAGTGAGTATTTAGGCTTTGCATCTTATGCGGAAGGAAAATACAAGCCGCAAAATGTTGATTATATTACGAAATTGCATAATTTTATTGAAAATGCTAAGAAAAATCAGAACGAGATTGTAAAAATAGATGCGTGTGAACTTGTTTTTAATTCGCTAAAATCGTGGATTAGTTTATTTAAGTCTTATGCTGTTAGTCAAGATAGTATTGAAAATATTTTTGACGACGCGTTAGATTTAGCGCGATCTATAAAGTCGCAAAATAAAAACGTTGACAATAGAGTTAAGCAAATAATGAGCCAAGCAGATCCGTTAATTGATTCAATTGAAAATATATTTGACAATGGCGATATTTGATGTTTAAGGATTCACTAGGTGCGGTGGAGATTCGAGATTTTTTGCAGCGAAAGAGGTGTATCGCTCGCGCGTTACAGCGCGCTCACGTCTTCGCTTGCGTTGAAAGCACACTGTGCTTTCAACTTTGAGCAAGCTCAGCGAATCGAAGTGCATTCGCGCGCTACGCTTTAAGCGCTCATGCAGATCGATTCGCAGCATGAAATGGTGATTCGCTGAAGAAGCAAGAAAAATCGAGAATCTCGGTGATGAAAGATACGCAAAAGTTTTAGATATTCAGAAGGTTTGATGTATTTCTATACGAGCAATAAAAGAGGAGCGTAGCGACGGGACTTGCGAGGAGAGAAATACTCAAACTTCGCGCAACAGCAAACAAGGAATCGCGCAATAGTAAGTAAGAAAAGAAAAAGCCCACTGCGGTGGAATGAATGCAGTGGGCTTAGTGGAGCTAATGGTAATCGAAACCACGACCTCTTCGATGCGAACGAAGCGCTCTACCAACTGAGCTATAGCCCCATTGTTCTACAACAACTCTGCACACTGTACTACAAGGTGCGTAAAAGTACAATGCTAAACCAGTATGGAGTGTTGCAAAAAACGTTTAAATGTCAATAATAATGCGCCTAATGCTTATTTGTATTTTCATATAGTGCACACATTTAGTATGCATATGTGGAAGCTACATTGCTGTCATAAATCCGCCAAAAATCACCACAAGAATCGCTAAGACTTCAATAGTATAGAACATTATAAATGATGCCCAGCTGCAAGTCAGCACATTTAAGCGTGATGTTTTAGGCACTATTACAAGTAGTCCTACGAATAAAACAGCGTATACAGCAACGCCAAATCCTGCAGATATTATTCCAAGGTTTGCTGCATTAGCTAGTCCAGCTGCAGACCCATAAACGACGTATGTTGAGTACCAAAAGCTTAGTCTTAGCAAGCATAAGCCGCTTATAAATTGTTCAATCGTTAGAAAAATAACGAATAAAAATCTCCACAGCCATTTTTTAGACTCTATTAATGCCATTGCTAGTGTTGTAGCTGTTGCAACGGTTGTAACCCATGCTATAAACACAACGCCTTGTGGTGTTAAACCAGAATAATGTTGAACAACCCATGAAGTGTGTTGTACTGCTAATGTTCTACCTATCCAATATGGAATGACTATTGCTGCTAGAAGCACTGCAAAGTAGAGTATCCAGCGTTTAGGATTAGAGTGACGTTTGGAAATATCTGCTATCGATAGCTCAGATTCCAATTCGTTAGGTGATTCAAGTGTTTTATCTGCGTTAGCATCAGTGTTTGCTTTACGCTGATCCATCTTTTGCCACTCTCCTTTAAACGCGTTAAACACTTTAAAGCTAGATCAAATTTGTAATATCAAATTCTCAATGACTACATTACCAGCAAAATAAAATATACGCGAAAAACGCCTGATTGTCTGTAAAAAATCTCGAATCGTTAGCTTGTTAATCATCTTGTTAATCAGCATGTTTAATCGTTAGTCTGTGTTGCGTGTGCACGGTAAGTGCGCTAGCGTTCTTGGTTTTGTAGTCAAATATCGGTTTTAAGGAAACAAATTCAGGATTCAAATCATAATCTCATAATCTAAAGCGTGCAATATAATTGTTAATCCGCGCAAAATGCGTGCATAAAAAGTGCAACACGGCACTACAAAACAGGATTTTAGGTATTCTTATGGGATTTATTCATTTTATTCTTAATCTTCTTAAAGACCCGCGTTCAGCTATAGCTGGTTGGATTGCTATAGGTACAGCTCCTGCTTTGGGATTGATATTCTTAATCGTTTTTATTGAAACAGGCGTTGTGTTTTTCCCATTTTTGCCTGGAGATTCTTTGCTTTTTGCAGCAGGATTCTTTGCTGCTCCAGATTCGCAAACTGGTAAAAGTTCTCTTCCGCTTATGCTTTTGCTCGCGGTTGTGTGGATAGCACCTATTGTTGGCGACCAGTGCAATTATTTCATCGGACACTTTTTCGGCAGAAGAATTGTTGAATCTGGTAAAGTTAAGGCATTGACTCCAGAACGCGTTGCTAAAACAGAGAAGATGATTGATAAATGGGGTCCTCTTGCTGTGTTTTTAGGTAGGTTTTTCCCGTTTATACGAACTTTTATGCCTTTTATTTCGGGTATTTCTGGAATGCGTTGGACTCGTTTTACTCCTTTCTCGATTCTTGGTGGAGTGGTATGGTCGTCGCTTTTTACAATGCTCGGATATTTCTTCGGCAATATTCCTTTTGTTCAGAAGAATTTTGAGCTTGTTATAGTGGCGATTCTGCTGATTTCTCTTGTACCAACGTTTATTGGACTTTATAAAGCTCATGCTGCTAACAAAGCTAAGAAATGTTTGGAGAAGTAGGGTATTAGTAGAATTACGAGTATTCAATCGAATTAATCTTGTTAACACGTTGTTGTAGAATCAACACTTGGCGTGTAACGCCCGCGGATTGAGAGCGCTGCATCATAAGGTTGCAGCACCGCGCAGTGATATTAAGGAGGACGCCGTGGCATTGACGGCTGAAGATAAGAAGAGCATCATCAACGAATACGCGACACATGAGGGTGACACGGGTTCCCCAGAGGTCCAGGTTGCTTTGTTGAGCAAGCGTATTGCTGACCTTACTGATCACTTGAAGGAGCATAAGCATGATCACCACTCTCGTCGTGGTATGATGCTCATGATTGGTGATCGTCGTCGTCTTCTTGATTATTTGAAGCGTGTAGACATCAACCGTTATCGTTCTTTGATCGATCGACTCGGATTGCGTCGATAAGTCTTTTTTGCCCGGGCATAAGCTCGGGCTTTTATATTTTCATGATGAATATTTTCATTATGTATTTATCGGGTTTATCGGTTTTAGTGGGTTTGAAGTAGAATAGAAAAGCTTGAATTAAATCTATTAGTTTTAAACAGACTTATAGTGTCTAATTTGTAGAGTTATGGAAAAACTATAGAAAATATTGTAGAGACTTATATTTTTGGATTTTAGAATTTAGGATTCATAAGATTTATAACTGAAGATTTAGAAGCATAATTGAATATGGATGATTGAAGTAGCCGAAACAAAAAACACTACGAAAAGAAACATTGGCATATGCAAATTTGCAAATTCGCGTGGATGTTAGAGGTAAACAAATAACAAAAGCGAAGTTGTCAATGTTATTACGCATGTTGGTTGATTAGGTAAGTTAAGAAAAGGAGGAACCCGTGGAGGGTCCCGAAATTAAGGCTGTAGAAGCCGTTATTGATAATGGTTCATTTGGAAAGCGTACGCTACGCTTTGAAACTGGTCGCCTTGCTCAGCAAGCAGACGGTGCTGTTGCCGCATATTTGGATGATGATTCCATGATTTTGTCGACGACGACTGCAGGATCTAGCCCAAAGGAAAATTACGATTTCTTCCCATTAACTGTTGATGTGGAAGAAAAAATGTATGCTGCTGGAAAGATTCCAGGATCTTTCTTCCGCAGAGAAGGACGCCCGTCAAATGAGGCAACACTTGCGTGCCGTATTATTGACCGCCCATTACGCCCATTGTTCCCACACACTTTGCGTAACGAAGTGCAAGTTGTTGAAACAATTTTGGCAATTAATCCAGATGATGCATACGATGTTATTGCTTTGAATGCTGCATCTGCATCTACTATGATTTCTGGATTGCCATTTGAAGGCCCAGTTTCTGGTGTGCGTTTGGCTTTGATTGATGGTCAGTGGGTTGCTTTCCCACGTTGGAGTGAGCGCGAGCGTGCAGTATTTGAGATTGTTGTTGCTGGTCGTGTTATTGAAAATGGCGATGTTGCTATTGCAATGATCGAAGCTGGCGCTGGCAAGAACGCTTGGAATTTGATCTATAACGAGGGTCAAATCAAGCCAGATGAGGAAGTTGTAGCTGGTGGTTTGGAAGCTGCAAAGCCTTTTATTAAGGTTATTTGCGACGCTCAGAATGAGTTGAAGCGTATTGCAGCTAAAGAAACCAAGGAATTCCAGCTGTTCCCAGAATACACTGACGAACTTTATGCAAGAATCGATGAGATTGCTCATGCTGATTTGAACGAGGCTCTTTCTATTGCTGAAAAGCTTCCACGCCAAGACCGCATTGCGGAGATTAAGGAAGGCGTGCGTGCTGCAATCGCAGAAG
The DNA here is from genome assembly GCF_049262855.1 of Gardnerella sp. DNF00038. Taxonomy (NCBI): domain Bacteria; kingdom Bacillati; phylum Actinomycetota; class Actinomycetes; order Bifidobacteriales; family Bifidobacteriaceae; genus Gardnerella; species Gardnerella sp. DNF00038. The sequence continues at coordinate 258,500 of NZ_CP058407.1, forward strand.
AGTTTACTGATATGGACGATGAGGAGAAGGAAAAGGAACTTGGTAACGCCTTCAAGGAGTTGCAGCGCCAGATTGTTCGTCGTCGTATTTTAACGGAAGATTACAGAATTGATGGTCGCGGTTTGCGCGATATTCGTACGCTTAGTGCAGAAGTTGATATTGTTCCTCGCGTTCACGGTTCTGCGCTATTCCAGCGTGGTGAAACCCAGATTTTGGGCGTAACTACTTTGAATATGCTTAAGATGGAGCAGCAAGTGGATGCGCTTTCTGGTCCGCAGACTAAGCGCTATATGCACAATTACGAAATGCCTCCATATTCCACTGGTGAAACTGGTCGCGTTGGATCTCCAAAGCGTCGCGAGATTGGTCATGGTGCTTTGGCGGAGAAGGCTTTGGTGCCAGTTTTGCCAAGTCGTGAAGAGTTCCCATACGCTATTCGTCAGGTGTCTGAAGCTATTGGTTCTAACGGTTCCACTTCTATGGGATCTGTTTGTGCTTCTACGCTTTCTTTGCTCGCCGCTGGTGTGCCTTTGAAGGCTCCAGTTGCTGGTATTGCTATGGGCTTGGTTTCGGGAGATGTTGATGGAAAGCATATCTTCAAGACTTTGACCGATATTCTCGGTGCAGAAGATGCTTTCGGAGATATGGACTTTAAGGTTGCTGGTACTTCCGAGTTCATCACTGCTTTGCAGCTTGACACTAAGCTTGATGGCATTCCAGCTGATATTTTGGCTGCCGCTTTGCAGCAGGCTCACGAAGCTCGTGCAACGATTCTTGAAGTTATCAACGAGTGCATTGATTGCCCAGCTGAGATGAGCCCATTTGCTCCACGCATTATCACAACTACGATTCCTGTAGATAAGATTGGTGAAGTAATCGGACCTAAGGGCAAGATGATTAACCAGATTCAAGAAGAAACTGGTGCCGAGATTGCCATTGAAGATGATGGTACTGTTTATATTTCTTCTGAAGGCGGCGAAGCTGCTCAGAAGGCGAAGGAAATCATCGACTCTATTGCAAATCCTCGTATTCCAAAAGCTGGTGAAACTTTTACTGGCAAGGTTGTTAAGACAACGAGCTTTGGTGCTTTCGTAAACTTGACTCCTGGAAGTGACGGATTGCTGCATATTTCTCAGATTCGTAACCTTGCTAATGGCGAGCGCATTGATACTGTTGAAGATGTGCTTAAGGAAGGCGATAACGTAGAAGTAATCGTACAAAGCGTGGATGAGCGCGGTAAGATTTCTTTGGCTATTCCAGGTTTTGAGAATCAGGAATCTTCTGCTCCAGCGCCTCGCGAAAACCGTGGTCGCGCTCCTCGCGAAGATCGTGATGATAGGGATGATCGCAGAAGCGATCGCCGACGCGCTCCACGTGACGATAGGGATGATAGGGGCGATAGGGATGAGCGCCCTCGCCGCCGTAATGTTCGTGATGATCGTGATTCGCGTTATGACGATAGGAATGATCGAAACGATAGAAGCGATCGTTCTGACCGTTATGAGGATCGTTCTTCCAGAAGGGATGATCGCAGGGATAATCGTTACGATAACAACGATTTTGAAGATCGTCCTCGCCGACGCGCTCCACGTGAAGATCGTTATGATGATAGGGATGATCGCAGGGATAATCGCGATGATCGCCATGAAGATAGGTCTGCTCATCGCAATGCCGATCGTCGTGGAAACGACCGTAATCCACGTTACGCAGCTGATGACGATCACTATGATGAGTATCGCGCGTCTCGCGAAGAGCGTTCTGAGCGCCCTCGTCGTAGGATCCGTCGCGATTTTGACCCGTTTGACGAGGATTAATCTTAAGTCAAATAGATGAACGCACAAAAGCGTAGTCGCATAAAATAAAAATAATTCTAAATGCCTTCAAGTAGCTTTTGCACTTGGGGGCATTTTAAAACGGCTTAAAATAAGGGAAATATTAATATTATGGATCGCACTTTAGGGTCATTTAAAACCACTTCTATTGGTTTTGGTGAAATGCCATTGACGATTGAAAACAATCTTGGACACGATATGGGTATCGAAACTATTCATGCAGCTCTTGATGCAGGCTGCACTCATATCGATACAGCATGGGCATACTATTGTTCTGGCGGCGAGGAACAAACTGGAGAAAAGCTTGTTCGCGAAGCTTTAGAAAGTTGGAATGGAGACAAGTCCTCTATTTTAGTTGCAACAAAAGTCGGACACTTCCGCAACTTTACTGACGGACGACCAACATGGGGTAAAGATGGTAAGCCAGAGCATTTGATTGCGCACGCTAAAGAGTCAGCAATGGCTCTTGGCGTAGATACGATTGATTTGCTTTACTTCCACAGGCCAGATCCAGAAGTTCCATACAATGAGTCGATTGAAGCAATGCAACAGCTGCTCGATGAAGGAGTTGCGCGCGAAATTGGCATTTCTAACGCATCTGTTGAGCAGATTGACATTGCGCGCGGAATTCTTGGAGAAAAGCTTGTGGCTGTGCAAAACCAGTATTCTCCAGTGCATTTAGAGAATGAAGACACGTTGCAATATTGCAAGCAGCTTGGAATTGCGTTTGTTTGCTGGAGTCCTCTTGGAGGGTTCCGTCACCCATATGACGAGCATCTTTTTGACCCATTCCGCAAAGTGGCAGATGCTCATAAAGTTAGCTATCAGCAGGTTGTTTTTGCTTGGGAGCTTGCTAAGGGAAATAACGTTTTTGTTATTCCAGGCGCTCATAGACCAGCTACAATATTGGATAGTCTAAAAGCTGCGGATTTGCAGTTAAGCGATGAAGAATTAGCTTATTTGGGCTAACTTTTACGGCAAATAACTTGTTACAGCAAATAAAACAAAACGAAAGCGAATAATATGCAGGAAACTAGCGTAGCAGGAATGCCACTTGCTCATGAAGACGAGCATGGGTTGCCAATTCCAGTGACAATTCCAGTGCCATTGGGATCGCACGCTCACGCCGTTTTTACAACACGATTAGGTGGCATTTCCGAAGGTGATTTTGCGTCGCTTAACCTAGGTGGCAAAGCTGGCGACGATGCTAAAGCTGTGTTTAGCAACCGTTGTGCTTTGCAAAATACTCTTAAAGCCGACTTGTGTCTTGTTAGCCAAGTGCATGGAAATAGCGTATTTGATGCAGATTCAATAGTTGATTCGTGGAACACTCAGTACGGTTTCGATGCAACAGGTTTTGCAGATTCAAAAGTGCGAATTGAGGCTGATGCGCAAGTTTCAACAGCATGCTCACTCGCTTTAGGAATGTTTGCTGCAGATTGCCTACCAGTTTTACTTGCCGATAGTGAATCTGGAGTAATAGCTGCAGCGCATTGCGGACGAAAAGGCTTAATGGCTGGAGTACTTGATTCTACCATTGAAGCAATGTGTGAAAAAGGAGCCGAACGCTCGAATATAACAGCTGTTCTTGGACCATGTATTTGTGGCGATTGCTATGAAGTTGGCGAAGAAATAGCTAGCGACTTTGAGCGACGCTACCCACAGACTGCAACGCAAACGCGTTTTGGTGGAGTGGGAATTGATATTGCTGAAGCTGCCCGCATTGATTTAGCGCTGGCAGGAGTTGCAAACGTTGTTGACGCTTTGCCGCGAGTTACAGCTGCAACTCAATATTTGGCAGAAGACGAAGAATTGAGTACAGTTTGCGATGTTGATTGCGAAGGTGGAACGCTGAAAAGTCGCCTTCAGGCGTTGCAAAACCCAATGTGCACGTTGGAAAATCCACTCTGGTATTCTCATAGACGCGCAGGTCTTGCTGGAAAATCACATGAAGGACGATTGCTTGCGCTTATAGTCAAAGATAAGTAAAAAGCAAAGCTATTCGTAGAAAGCTATTGTTATGAAGCAAATTAACGTAGTTATTTCAGGATTTGGACCATATGTTGATCTTAGCGTAAACCCGTCTTACGAAGTGCCATTGGCTTTAGAACAATATTCAAGTCAGGAGCTTGATCTTCCAGAAGATGTTAGCGTAAATATCAAGTCTGTAATGCTGCCGATTAGCTTTGCAAACGCATGGCCTCAGCTTTTAGAAATGATTAATGCGCAAGATGCGGATATTGTAATAGCAACAGGGGTAAAACATACTGCTCGCGGAGTGCAATTAGAACGGTGCGCCACAAATATTATGGATGCAACTAAACCAGACGTAGATAACCACACTCCACAAAGTGTACAAATTGTTGAAAATGGACCATCTGCATATTGGACTAGGTTGCCATTGCGAATGATTCTGAACGATTTTGCTCACGACGCAATAGCGTCAACACTAAGTTCGGATGCAGGAACATACGTTTGCAACTCACTGTTTTATAGGCTATTAAATTGGGCGTCCAATAATTCTAAAAAGCAGATAATCGCAGGATTTGTAAGTTTTCCTCCAGTTGTTGCAACTCATGACGCTAGGCATGGGCTGCCGTTAGATTCGCAAATAAAAGCTGGTCAAAACATAATTCGTGAAGCCGTAAAATACTATATGAAACCTTCATCTTTAAGCATATTGCTCGAGTAGTTCGCTCGACACGCCCGAGTGTTTTTGCGTCTAAAGTGATAGCGTTATTGCTGATGGAGTGTGCACGATAAGTTAGTGAATCGTGCGGGGGTTTGTGAAAGGAAAAACTATGGTGCCAGATCGTTTCCCAACTGCTTTGCGCGGATACGACAAAGATAAAGTCAACGAAGCCTTTTCTAACTACGAGCGCACAATATCGCGTCTGCGTGAACAAGTGCGATCTAGTGACGAATCTATTCTTCAATTGCAAGCACAATTGCAAGAAGAAAAAAATAATGTTAAACGTGCAAAAAGCGGGAATACTTTTGCATCTTTGGGTGCAAATGCGCAACAGTTACTTGCGTCGGCAGAACAGACGAGTTCGCAGCTAATTGAACGCGCAAAGCAAGACGCTGCGTCGATTAAAAAAACTGCTCAAGCGCAAGCAGGAACCTTGCTAAACAATGCAAAATTAGACGCAGAGCATTTGCTGCAAGAAGCTCAAACAAAAGCGGATACGCTGCTTTCTACAGCAAGCAACAAGGCAAGCCAGATGACGAGTGCGGCAAAAGAAGACTCGCAGCGTTTGCGTGAAACAACAAACAAAGATGTTACTGCACAAAGAGATGCTGCAACGCTGGAAATAAACAACGCTAGAGAAGAACACACGAAGCGAATGGCATCCGAAAAATCCGAGCAGGAGCGAGCAATTGCACAGCTAAAAGCGGATGCAGCGCAGAAAATCGCGGAACAGAGGTCTGCGGCAAACGCGGAAATTGCTCATGCTAAAGCAGAGACAAATGATCAGATTGAGTCGGCTTTGGCAGAAGCAAACAAGAAACTTGCAGACATGCAGGAGCGAGCAACAAAGATGATGGCGGATGCGCAGCGCAAGGCTGGAGAAATTACAGATGCTGCTGCTGCGAAAGCCCAGGAGATTGCAGACGAAGCGCAAGTTGAGCGCACGCGCACGCTAAGCCAGGTTAGTGCAGAAGTTGAGCAAATTAGAAACGATATTGCAGCTCAGCAAGAAGAAGCAACAAAAAAGGTGAACGAACTTATATCTGGATTGAAAGAGCGAGAACACGCTGCTCAAGAAGAGGCTGATGCGCTTGTTGCTAGGGCAAAAACTATTCATCAGGATGCGGATAATTATGCTGCACAGGCGCATAAGGATGCGGATGCTCAGGCTGCACAAATCGTTCGTAAAGCTATGCAAGATGCTACGGCTCAAGTGGAAGAGCGTAGGGCAGCAGCTCAGCAGGAGCTGGATGGTATGACGGCGCGCCTAACACAGCTGCAGCATAGGGAAGCGCAAATTACGCAACGTGTTACCGAGCTTAGGTCTTTGTTTGCAAACGCTTTTTCTGGATTTGATTTTGGTGATGCTGTTTCTGGACAGGGGCATTCTGGCGATTCTGCAGATGCGGATGCTTCGGATAATAGCGATGCTGATGCTCAAAAACAGGCGAGGAAAGACGCACAAGCCCAAGTTGAAGAAGCTATCGCTCAGGAATCCTGAGTGGCGAGTTGTGAGTAGCGAATTGTGCTGTGTGGTGGATTTATAGAAAACTCATAAAGAAAAGTAGTAAATAGATTCCACGGAAAAGTCGCAAGCATCCGAAGATTTGCGTAAAAAGCTAAAATAAACTATAAAAAATAAAGATAAAATAAGGAAAAACAAGAAAGGTTAGACAGTGACTGAGATCTCTGAATTAAGTGCCGAGGCTTTGCAAGGTTTGCGTGACGATTTTGACGCAAATCCATTGAATCGTTTAGCAATGAACGGTGTTACTGCCGCTGGAATCGACAAGGTAGCGCGCAACTATGACCGCGCGCGTTTATTGCAGCGCCGATTCTCAACGGTTGTGGATAATGGTGACGCAAGGCATCAGGATCATTCTGGTCGCTGCTGGCTATTTAGCTCTTTGAACGTTGCGCGATTTGTGGCTAAAAAAACGCTTAAAGTTAAGGATTTTGAGTTTTCGCAAAATTACGCAATGTATTTCGATAAACTTGAGCGAATCAACTATTTCTTAAAGGATGTTGCTGCTCTTGTTCGCTCTGGTGAACCAGCTGATTCTAGACTAGTACAGCATTTGTTGCACGACGTTATGGGTGACGGCGGTCAGTGGACAATGGCTATGAACGTCTATAAGAAGTATGGTGCCGTGCCTAAAGACTTGTATCCAGAAACGGAGTCGTCTAAAGATACGGACGCTATGAACACTCAGCTTCGCCGTTTGTTGCGAACGGCTGTTGCACACATGTACGCTAATGCTGCAGATATTGACGACATAATTGCGGAAACTACTGCTGCAGGTCATAGGATTCTTACAATCCACTTGGGTGAGCCGCCAAAGAGCTTCGACTGGGAATGGACGGATGAGGACGGAAAGTTCCATCGCGATGGCGAGATTACGCCAGTTGAGTTTTGGAAGAAGTATGTTACGGCTGGGCTGGAAGATTACGTTTGCTTAGTAGACGATCCGCGTGCGGAGCATCCAAAGGGCAAGAAGATTGCGATTGAGCACTTGGGTAACGTTGCTGGTGGAGACGCTACGGAATATTTGAACGTACCAAATCAGTTTATGAAGGATTGTGTGCGTAAGATCCTCGTTGAGCAGGGCATTCCAGTTTGGTTTGGTGCGGATTGCCATCCTATGATGGATCGTGTAAACGGTGCTTGGGCTACGGATTTGTTTGAGTATGATCGCGTTTATGGCGTTGATTTTGATTTAAACAAGGAGCAGCGTGTGCGTTTTGCTGATTCGGCGATGAACCATGCGATGGCGTTTGCTGGGGTTGATGTTGCGGAAGATGGCACGACTACTCGCCGCTGGCGCGTTGAGAACTCTTGGGGCGCGGATATTGCCGACAAGGGTTACTTTACTATGAGTGACGATTGGTTTACTGAGTACGTGTATGAGGTTGCTGTGCCTAAGGCGCTTTTGCCAGAGGAGTATCGTAAGGCGCTTGAAGAGCCAGCAATTGTTTTACCGGCGTGGGACCCAATGGGCGCTTTGGCTTAACGCGAAGCTGCATAATGCGCTTCGCGTTAAGCCAAAGCGCCCGAGCTGCTTAGGGCAGAAGCATTGCTTCTGCTGCAGCGAAGACATTCGCGCGCTTAGACCGCGCGAATGTTGTAGCTTAGGTTAATTTCACTAGGAAATTAGCCTACTCGAGTGCGCCTAGCTTGCTCGAAGTTGCTAGGTTAGTGCGCTTATTGTTCAAAGATTGCAGAATCGTCAGTTGGATATCCGTTTGAATACGCGCTTATTATGTGTGAAACTACGATATCTGCAAGTACACCTATAAAATCTTGATTTTCGATACTTGCAATCGCGTCATTGTTGATTTTTTCATCTTTGTTTACTGGGAAAATCATTTGATTTAACGCGTCTAGTTCTTCTCTTGCACAATCCATATAGGCTATTGCAACAATAGGGAGTTCTTTTCCTGTGGCGTTGTCTTTAGCAACTCCTGATTCCAGGTTTTGCTGAGGTATCTCATAGACTTTTTGACGCAAGTCACTTCCGTTTGAAGCAAAATGCATAAGTGTGTTTGAAATTGTAGCCGTCATGTCACTTTGTCGAAGTGAAACGTTTTTTGCATCTCTAGCAGCTAGCGTTTGCAATAGAAATGCGAGTTTATCTTGTGCTACAGCTGCTTTTGCTAGCGGATCATGATTCCAGTATAGGTTTTTGTTATTGTCTGCAAAGTCTTGGATTTTTTTGTAAGCGTTTAATTCTAGTTGCTCAGCTAGCTTAATTGTTTCAGCATTTCCAGTTTGATTTAAATTGGCTAATTTCCAAATGTTTTGGGCACTGAACACAACGCCTTGAGCGAATCTACTGTTACATTGAACTGCGACTTTTTTCCATGTGTCAGAAGCATTCTTTAAGTCTTTAGATGTTAAGTTATTTATTTTTTTATCCACTTTTTCTTGGCTTGATTTTGCTTTTTGCATAATTTTGTAGCAAGGTTCGTGGTTTTGCAAAGAATGCAGATTGTTGTTTTTTAATTCTTTTGTACTAGAACATGCACTGAAAAGCATTGTTATTGTCATTAATGCTGCAACTATTAAAAGATGATTTTGCGTATGCTTTTGGTTGCGCTTTTGATTGTGTTTTGTGCGCTCTAATAGGCTTCTTAACAAAACAAACTGTGTCTGCATAATCTACTAAAATAGTCCGTGACTGTGACCAATGTTTGCTTGTTTTGCGTTTGGCATTGTATGCTTAACATTTTCAATTGCAGTCATAAGATTTTGTGCTTTACAACCGTTGTTAGATTTAGATTTTAACGCGTTTGTTGTGTGCTAATCGCGATAAAAGAAAAATAAGTTAATTTTATAAGTGAATTTATAAATGAATTTTCAACAGGAGGACATGCACGATGGAATTGGATTTGGCGGGAATGCATCAGCTTGCGGCGCAGCAGGGGATTAATGCCGAGGAGCTGGACGAGGCACTCGCCGAGGCCTTGCGTCTTGCATACATGAAGACTTCTCACCCAGCTAGGCATGCTCGCGTTGAATTAGATGAGCGTGCTGGCAGCTTTACAGTGTGGGCAAAAGACGAGATTCCTGGAGTTCCTACGGAAGATAATCCTCATCCAGCACCAACTCTTGGCGAAGAATACGATGATACACCTCGTGATTTTGGACGTCTTGCTGCTGCTACGGCACGTCAGGTTATTACTCAACTTTTCCGTAAGGTAGAAGATGACCGCGTATTTGGTGCTTTTTCTGGACAAAAAGGAAAGTTGATTAACGGTATTGTACAGCAGGATTCTAAAGATCCTTCTAACATTCATGTTGCTGTTGGAGATGTTGAGGCGATTTTACCGCGTCGTGAGCAGGTTCCAGGCGAAAGATATCGTCATGGTGAGCGTATTCGTGTTTACGTTGTGAACGTTGCTCGTGGTTTGCGTGGTCCAGAAATCGTTGTTTCTAGGTCTCATCCTGATCTTGTTCGTAGACTTTTTGAGCGTGAAGTTCCAGAACTTGTTTCTGGAGCAGTTTCGATTATGGCTATTGCTCGCGAAGCTGGCGCTCGCACTAAGATTGCTGTTCGTGCCAACACGGAAGGTGTTAATCCAAAGGGTGCTTTGATCGGTCCTGGTGGTTCTCGTGTTCGTGCTGTTATGGAGAATCTTGGTCCAGAAAAAATAGATATTGTTGATTGGTCGGAAGATCCAGCGAAGTTTGTTGCCGCTGCTCTTTCTCCAGCAACAGCAACACAGGTTCATGTTGTTAGTGAAAAGAGCCAGACGGCTGTAGCGTTTATTCATGATTCTCAGCTTTCTCTTGCTATCGGTAAGGAAGGTCAAAACGCAAGGCTTGCAGCAAAACTTACTGGTTGGAAGATTGGTATTGAGTCTGCGGAAGAACATGCTAAGAAGCAGGAAGAAATGAATGCTGATTCTAAGGTTTCAGCAGAGTAACATCCCGTGTATTAGCATTAGCGACACTCCCGAGAATCCAACGTTTCGAGTATGCTGAAAGCTGCAATTTGGGCTTATGCGCAGCTTTCTGCCTAGTGGGAACGAGGTACGGAAAATCATGGTTGAAATCATGGTCGCACGATGAGATATCGCGTTATGAGGTATCTCACTAAAGAGCATAAGAATAAGAATCTTATAAAAATATAAAGTGGCTGCGTTCGTTTTGCGCTGCCACAGACTGAGGAGAACACTGAGTGGTAAAAAAGCGCGTATACGAACTAGCTAAAGAGTTTGGTGTAGACAGCAAAACCGTGTTGGAGCGGTTGAAGAGCATGGGCGAATTTGTTAAGTCCGCGTCTTCAACAGTAGAGGCTCCTGTTGCACGTAGATTAAAAACAGAGTTTGCGTCCGCTGGATCATCTTCTGGATCGTCTGCTGCAAAGAATGATGCGAAACCTGCTGCAAATAAGAATGCTGATAATTCTTCGAATAAGACTAATCATTCTTCTAATAAATCGGAGTCGTTGGCTCAGAATAATGCTGAAAAACGAAATTTGGATAAGTCTTCAGAAAAAGCTTCGGAAAAACAGCATTCTTCGCAAAAGCCACATGATAATCATGATAATAGTGACAATAAAGAAAATCATTCATCTTCCACTCCAAATGGTGTAATTCCTAAGCCTTCTGCTGGTCACGTAAAGCCACATGCTATCGCTAACGCTGATTCTAAGCGTGGAGGCGATAAGCGTGGCGAAAATCGTAACGATGCACGAGGCGATAAGCGCGGCGAAAATCGTTCTTCTAAGTCAGATCGTTCTTCTCAGATGCCTCCACGCCCTCGTCCGCATCAGGGTGCTGGTTCTGGTTCTGCTCCTCGTCCAGGTAACAATCCGTTCAGCCGAAAGCAAGGTATGCGCGCGCCTACACCTGGTGATATTCCTCGTCCTCACCCAATGTCACGTCCAGGCGCTGCTGCAGAAAATTCTCGTGGAGCAAAGCCTGGTCAGGGCGGCGGTAATGGCAACGGCGGTGGTCGCGGTCGCGGTGGTCGCGGAGGCGCTCGTCAGGGCGGCGGTAATGGTTCGAACCGCTCTTCGCAGTGGTCTGGTTCACATCGTCAGGGTGGCGGTAATGGCGCAAGCTCTCGTCCGTCTGCAGAATCGCGCTTTAATGCAAATCAGGCTGCAAGCTTCCAAGCTGCAGCTGCTGGCGCTCCAAATGCTGGTCCATCTCGTGGCAGTGGTCGCGGTCGCGCAGGTGCTGCAGGCGCATTTGGTCGTCAGGGTGGAAAGTCTTCTAAGGCTCGCAAGAATCGTCTTGCAAAGCGCAGAGAATACGAAGAGCTTAAAGCACCAGTGATTGGCGGCGTGCGTATTCCTTCTGGAAATGGCGCTACGATTCGACTTCGTCAAGGTGCAACGCTTTCTGATTTGGCAGAAAAGATTGATGTAAATCCAGCTGCTTTGGTGACTGTTTTGTTCCATCTTGGAGAAATGGCTACAGCTACTCAGTCTTTGGATGAAACAACATTCCAGATTCTTGGAGAAGAAATCGGTTGGAATATTAATCTCGTTTCTGCAGAAGAAGAAGATAAAGAGCTTCTTCAACAGTTCGACATTGATTTGGATGAAGAGGAACTTCAAGAAGACGATAATCTTGTAACTCGTCCTCCAGTTGTTACCGTTATGGGTCACGTTGACCATGGTAAAACTCGCTTACTCGATACTATTCGTAAGTCGAATGTTGTAGCTCGAGAAGCTGGTGGAATTACTCAGCGTATTGGCGCTTACCAGGTTACGGTTACTTTAGACGGAGACAAGCGCAAGATTACGTTCTTGGATACCCCAGGCCACGAAGCATTTACTGCTATGCGTGCTCGTGGTGCAGAGCTTACAGACGTTGCAATTCTTGTTGTTGCAGCAGACGACGGCGTTATGCCTCAAACTGTTGAGGCAATCAACCACGCTCAGGCTGCTCATGTGCCTATTGTTGTGGCTGTAAACAAGATTGATGTTGCTGGAGCAAACCCAGATAAGGTGCGCGGTCAGCTCACAGAGTACGGTCTTGTGCCAGAAGAATACGGCGGCGACACAATGTTTGTGGATATTTCTGCAAAGCAGGGAACTAACGTAGATAAGCTTCTTGAGGCTGTTCTTTTGACAACTGACGCTGAGCTTGATCCTAAGGCAAATCCAAACATGGATGCTCGTGGTGCAACCGTTGAAGCTCGACTCGATAAGGGTCGTGGTGCTGTTGCTACTGTTCTTGTTCAGCAAGGCACTCTTAAAGTCGGAGATTCTATTGTTGCAGGTACGTCTTATGGTCGTGTTCGCGCAATGCTCGACGAAAATGGCAACCACTTGCAAGAGGCAGGTCCTTCTACGCCAGTTCAGGTGCTTGGTTTGACTTCTGTTCCAACTGCAGGAGACTTGTTCTTGGTTACTTCCGACGATCGTTCCGCTCGTCAGATTGCCGAAAAGCGCCAGGCTACAGAGCGCGCGGCTCAGCTTGCAAAGCGTCGTAAGGTTGTGTCTCTTGAAAGCCTTAAGGAACAGTTTGCTAAGTCCGAAGTGGATATGCTCAACATTGTTATTAAGGGCGATTCTTCTGGTTCTGTTGAGGCTTTGGAAGATTCCTTGATGAAGATTGAGGTTTCCGACGAAGTTGGAATTCAGGTTATTCACCGCGGTGTTGGTGCAATTACTCAGAACGATGTGAACTTGGCAACAGTTGATAAGGCTGTGATTATTGGATTCAATGTGCGTCCAAACCGTCAGGTTGCCGATTTGGCAGACCGCGAGGGCGTGGAAGTCAAGTACTACTCGGTTATTTACAAGGCTATCGAAGATATTGAAGCTGCTTTGAAGGGTATGCTTAAGCCAGAGTTTGAAGAGGTTGTTACTTCTCACTCTGAGATTCGTGAAATCTTCCGTTCTTCCAAGTTCGGCAATATTGCTGGTGTTATGGTTCAAGACGGCGAAGTCAAGCGCGGTACAAAGTGCCGTATCTTGCGCAACGGTGTCGCTACTGTCAACGATCTTGAAATCTCCAGCTTGCGTAGATTCAAGGATGATGTGCAATCCGTCAGCGAAGGCTACGAGGCAGGTATCAACCTTGGCAGCTTTAACGACATTGAGCTTGGCGATATAATCGAAACCTTTGAAATGAAGCAGATTGAGCGCAAGTAATTATGGCAGGAACAAACCCTAGAGCCGCGCGAATTGCGGCTCTGATTCACAGAGTAATTGCGTCCAACATGGAGGCTCATTTACACGATAAGCGACTAGTTAATGTGACTATTACAGAAGTGAGAGTTACTAACGACTTGCAAATCGCTAAAGTGTATTGGACACAGCTTGGTACTGTTGGCAAAGAGCAGGGTGAACGTCAGCGTGCAGCCCAAGCTTTGCAGCAAGCTAAGGGGCGTTTGCGCACTCTAGTTGGAGCTAAGGCTGGCTTGCGTTTAACTCCTCAAATCCAATTTGTTTACGATGAGGTTCCTAGTGAAGCTCATGAGATTGAAGACATTTTGGTCGCCGCGCGTAAGCGTGATGAGGAATTGGCTAAAGCGCGAGAAAATGCTCGCTACGCTGGTGAAGAGGATCCGTATAAAAAGCCTCGTGAAGATGAGGATTTTGACGATTTCGATGATTCTGATGATTTTGACGAGTATGAGGATTATGAGAACAGCGAAAACGATTTTGTAGAAGATAAGTCGCCAGCAACCGACGATTTAGATGATTCTGCTCATTTGGAATTATAGTTTTAAATCAAATAATTAATCAAATAAAATTTAGTAATGAGTAGTTCTCAAACATCATCTTCAGGCATTTTATTAGTAGATAAGCCGAAAGGCGTTACCAGCCATGACGTTGTGTCTTGTGCAAGAGGATTGTTGCACACTAAACGCGTAGGTCATGCGGGAACGCTTGACCCAATGGCTACAGGATTGCTGATTCTTGGTTTTGGTAACGCCACTCGCTTGCTTAACTATTTGCTTGGTCACGATAAGACTTATGAGGCTGTGATTCGTCTTGGCGAATCAACCAATACGGATGATGCAGACGGTGATGTCGTTTCAAGTGTTGATGATGAAAATAGCATTCTAAACTCTGCAAATACTGATGATATTCTTAAAGAATTGCGTTGCGTAATCGCTAAGAATTTTACTGGGCACATTATGCAAACTCCAACGGCTTTTTCGGCTATCAAAATAAACGGTGTGCGTGCTTATGACTTAGCGCGTGAAGGTAAAGATGTTCATTTAGAGCCGAGAGAAGTTGTTATTCATGACTTTTCGCTACTGGATGCGCGTTTTAATGTGGGTGTAAGCGGTGCAAAAGTTGTTGATGTGCGTGCGAGTGTTTCTTGTTCTAGTGGCACGTATATTCGCGCACTTGCTCGCGACTTAGGGCGTGTTCTTGGTGTAGGAGGACATTTAGTAAGTCTTAGGCGAACGCGGATTGGCGAATTTTCGGTAGAAGATAGTAGGGTTCTTAAGCTTGAAACTAGGATTCGTACATTTACGGACAAGAATGGCGTTACTCAGACTCGCGCAAAGGCTGTTGTAGCTGACAGACACGATAGTGTTTCTGACTATTTTTCTGACAGTGTTTCTAACAGTTCGGTTGCTGGCGACTTATCTGGAGATGCTTCTTGCAGAAAATCTGCACAAAAAAATTATGATTTACAAAATCGTGTTCTAAGTATGTTTGAATCCGCAAAATTAACCATGCAAACAGTTGAAATCAGCGAAAATCAGGCTAAAGACTTGCGTTTTGGTAGAAAAATAGTGATTCCTGCGATTAGCGAAAAAAATACTATTGCATACGTAAAAGCCGAAAAAGATGATCAAAACGATGTTGTTGCAGTTCTGGAAACCGCTGAAAAGTCGCCAGCAACCGCAGAGGGGAGCAGTACGTTCTCCAAGTCACAAGAAAAAAATGAAAAAAACATAAATCAAATAGAAGCTAAACCTATTGTGGTATTTGTACAAAGCTAGTTTGCTGGTAAAATAGTTAATAGTGTGAAAATAAGGGTTCGCGGCAGGAATGCTGCTTATTTCGGATAGTTGCGAATAGTAAGGATATGATGAAGGTCATCAACATTCGACCAGATGCCAACGGCATGATTAATTGGCCAACATTAAGTGCTCAGCGTAAGGCGATTGTTACGATAGGTGTGTTTGACGGCATGCACCTAGGGCATAGAAAAGTTATTGAACGCACCGTTGATCTTGCTCGCAAAAACAATGCGTTTTCTGTGGTTATAATGTTTGATCCGCGACCAAGCGTGGTTCATGAAAACCCAGATTTATTCGACGATTTTGGAGATAACGCGCAGATTCCAGTGGATTCGCAGGCGTTAACAAGTGTTCGTCAGCGTCTTAGGGTTTTGCAGCAGCTAGACGTGGATCATGTGATTATTGTTCGATATAGCTTAGCTTTTGCTGCAAAATCATACAGATTCTTCCTAGGGCAGCTTGTTGGAAAACTTGGTATGCGTGCACTTGTACTCGGGTCGGATGCAGCCCTTGGAGCGCGTAGAGCTGGGAATGTTCATGCGATTAAGGAGCTTGCGCAAGCTACCGGCGTTTTTGATCTAGTTGTGGTAGACGATTTTGGTCCAGGGGATGTTCGTGTTCCAGACCCAATTGTGCCAGAAGTTCCGTCTGAAGATGGAGAGCCAAAAGACCCTGCAGATGGTATGAACAAGGCGGAATATCGCGCTTGGAGTAAAGGTATGCCGAATAAGAAGGTTCGTGCTTGGAGCTCTACGAATGTGAGATGGATGCTCGCGAATGGTAGGGTTCGCGATGCTAGGGATGTTCTTGGTCAGCCGCATAGAGTTGAGGGTATTGTGGTTCATGGTGCCGAGCGCGGTCGCGAAATCGGTTTCCCAACAGTGAATTTGGGTGAGCGTATTGATGGGTATGTGCCTGTTGATGGAGTTTACGCTGGTTGGATTGTTGATTTAGATGCGGACGAGGCTAGTGCTGATAATTTGCATTCTTCTAGTATTCCGAGTGTTGGCGTTTTGCGTAAGGATGAGTTGCATCTTGGAGTTCATTCGCCATGGCGTTGGGCTGCTGCGATTTCAATTGGAACTAAGCCAACTTTTGCTGAGTCGAATGAGAGTGCTTCTGCTAACGGTGTAGTTTCTGGTGATTTTATCTCTGATTTTGGCGCAGATTCTTCTACGTATCCTAATGATAGTGAAAATCGTGTGGTTGAAGCTTATGCTTTAACGGATAAGTGGCAGGATTTGTATGGTCATCGCATTTGCATTGAATTTGCGCAATTCTTACGTCCTCAACATGCTTTCGATTCTGTTGAGACTCTTAAGGATGCCGTTAGACACGATGTTGAGAAAGTGCGAGAAATAACTGATGCTGAAAACCGATAAGCTGGTTTAGATTAGTTTAGGATGATTTTTCTTGATCTAGCTTGATTGGAATCTGATTTAATCAGATTATTGGCTACAGCTGTGGTGTTTTGTGCTTAAGATTGGCGGTGATTATGGAGTTGGATATTAATAGCAGCGATATTAGCGGCATCGAACCTAGTACAAGTGATCTTAATTGTAAATCGTTTAACGGCAATGCTTTAAATCACTCGGATGCTCGTGCTGTTAAAAAAGCTGTTGAAGAAGGGAAAAATCCACTCGATTCATCCAAATTCGAGCGCTGGGAAGACCAGGTTGGAGTAGATCGTATAATCAACCGTCGCGTGTTGGAGTTGGAGCCGCTTCCCACTCCTGCGCAAGTTCTTGGTGAGTTGCCACTTTCTCCGTATGCGCAAGATATTGTTGCCGAGTCACGCGATGAAATCCGCAGATGCCTTAATGGAGACGACGACCGCTTGCTTGTAATCGTTGGACCTTGTTCGGTTCACGACCCTGCTGCGGCTCTTGACTACGCGTCTCGCTTGGCAGATTTGCGCGCAAAGCTCGAAGGCGAGCTTTTGATTGTTATGCGCGTTTACTTTGAAAAACCGCGCACAACAGTTGGTTGGAAAGGTTTGATAAACGACCCAGATATTGACGGTACGCACGATATTCACAAGGGTTTGCTTTTAGCGCGTCGCACACTTCTCGGCGTACTAGACGCTGGTTTGGCTGCAGCAACCGAGTTTTTGGAGCCGACTAGCCCGCAGTTTATTGCGGATGCGGTTAGCTGGGGGGCGATTGGCGCGCGAAACACGGAATCGCAAATTCATCGCCAGCTTGCTAGCGGTCTTTCTATGCCAGTCGGATTTAAAAACGCAACGGATGGCTCTGTTACGGCCGCCGTCAATGGATGTTTGGCTGCTAGCCAGCATCACACTTTCTTTGGAATCGACCATCTTGGACGCGCTTGCGCTGTACAAACACTTGGAAACCCTGATTGTCATGTTGTTTTGCGTGGCTCTAGCAAGGGTCCAAACTACGATGCGGCTTCTGTTGCTGCTGCTGTTGCATCGGTTCGTCTGAGGCTCGGCGCGGATTGCGTGGCGTCTAATGGCGTTGTAATCGATTGCTCGCACGGAAATTCGGGCAAAGATGAGAATCGCCAGATTCAAGTTGTGCGAGATATTGCGGATCGTTTTGCGCACGGGGAAAAAGGCATTAAAGGCGTTATGATGGAAAGCTTCTTGCAAGGCGGAAACCAAGATCCTGCGCCTTTGAGTGAGCTTGAGTACGGAAAGTCGATTACGGATCGATGCATTTCTTGGGAAGATACCGAGCAATTGCTTAACACTCTTGCGCAGTCTGTTTCTTCTCGCCGACTTAAGTCTTGATTTTCCCGAAAATGTTGCTTTAATCGGCGTGTCGAGCTACAAAAAGCGGAACCAATTGACGCACTTTGTATCACATTCGACCCAAAACACGTACAAAAAGCGGAATAGAAGATCATGTCGTTAGCGCGGTCTAAGCGCGCTAACGACTTCGCTTGCGTTGAAAGCACACTGTGCTTTCAGCCTTAAGCAAGCTCAGCGCTCCGAATTGCCTTTTCGCGCTACGCTTTAAGCGAAAAGGCAGGTCGTCGCGCCCGCGCATTATGCAGCTCGAAGTCGTCGATTCGCATTACAATAAATCCTCAAATATGCAGCATTTTTGAACAAAGGAGTGCAAAATGTGCGAATCGCCAGCCCCCGAGCGTAACAGTCTTCCCCAAGATAAAAGCGTTTTAAGCCGCGCCCTGACGATCGCGCGATACGCGATTTTTGCGCTTCTGTTTGTTGGCGCGTTTCTTCTGGCGTTTGCGTGGTATCGTGGAACTCACAGCAAAGGCTACACTGTTGTTACCTGTTCTGCACTATGGTTTAGCGTTATTGTTCCGTTTATTACGTTGATTGTGCTTTGCGTTTTTGTGCGCGGATGGCGTCTTGTTGTTGGCTCTATAATTTGCGTTTTGCTAATAGCATCTTTCTTCGGGTTTATGGCGCTTCAAGATCAAATCATGGAGTTTTTGAATGTTCCTGTTACAAATCCTTGGTTTGAATTCACGTGCAGCTCTTTGCTAAAAATCGCAACCGCGTCTTTTGTTATTATGTGTTATGTAAGCGTATTTTTGATTAAACGCAATGCAACACACAAGATTAAAGGATGATTTGACGAATGCCTAAATTTACAAAAATTGCCATTATTGGCGCTATGGAAGAAGAAGTTGCGCACATTGCCGCTTCTCTTAGCAATGTTAAGCACGATAAGGCGGCTAGCCTTGACGTATCTTGCGGTGTGCTTGAATGCGAAGATGGTGGAAAAATCGAAGTTGCTGCAACAGTTGGCGGAATGGGACTTGTAAATGCCGCTGCAACAACGCAGTATTTAATTGATGCGTATAAGCCGCAGGCTGTAATCTTTTCTGGAATTGCAGGAAATCTCAATAAAAATTTGCATACGAATGATGTTGTTCTTGGAAAAACATTAAGATATTTAGACACCGACATGCGCATGATTAGTCAGTGGAAACCGTTTACAAACGAGTATCATTCAGACGATTATCTTCTTAAAACAGCAGACAATGTTTTAACAAAGATGGGCATTAATCACATTTTAGGAACAATTGCCTCTGGTGGATATTTTGTAGACACGCCCGAAAAAGTGGCGGAAGTAATTGAGGCGACTCAAGCGGATGCTGTAGAAATGGAAGGTGCTGCGATTCTTCACGTTGCTGCAAGAAACGACATTCCAGCGTTAGTTGTGCGCGCAATGAGCGACAATGCAGACACAAAATACGAAGAGTTTCACACTTTCGACATATCCGAATACGCGGATACAGCCGCAAAAATGACGGTAAATATTGCTAGAAATTTGTAGAATGCAACACGCCGATGTGGTCGCCGACGCGTTGCATTGTCAATCAAAAGGCGAGTAGCGCTAAATGCCGCCATTTTTTAGGTGTAACTAGATTTTGGCGGCAAGGTTTTTACCCCCCTCTTAATATTGGCATCGTTAATAGAAGAAAAAGGTAATAAGAAATAAAAGATGCCAGTTTTGAACATTAGTTTAATTAATTTAAGAGGAAAGATTTGCGGTAGGTTATACGAGAAACGCGAATCGACTGGCATAATGGCAATTCTTCTTGAAAGGAATGAAGAATATGCGTAAAAATGCAGTAAAAAATGCAGTAAAAAATCAATCAATAAAATCTAACACAAAGTGGAATATGCGCGCGGTTGCAGCAGGATTGTTAGCGTCCGCAACTTTAGTGAGCTTTGCAGCTTGCGGAGATAATATTCCTGCAAGTAGTTCACAATCCTCCACAAATTCTTCTGCAAAAATCGTAGGAAACTTCCAAGGATCTGGTGCATCTTCCCAGCAGGTTGCTGTAGAAGCGTGGATTGCAGGATTCCAATCTAAAAATCCTGGCGCCAAAATCGCCTATAATCCAACTGGCTCAGGCGCAGGAGTAACAACATTTATGACGGGAGCCACAGCATGGGCTGGATCCGATAAATCGCTAAGCGATGATGAGCTAGAAAAATCAAAGTCGGTTTGCGCTAATGGCACTACAGCTTTCGACGTTCCAGTATACGTTTCTCCAATCGCAGTAATCTTTAATCTAAAAGGCGTTTCGGATGCTGGAAAACACATAAATATGGACGCTTCTACAATCGCAAAAATCTTCGACGGCAAGATTACGCGTTGGAATGATGATGCGATTAAATCGCAAAATCCAAAGCTAAAGCTTCCAGATAAGCCGATTACAGTTGTTCACAGGTCCGATAAGTCTGGTACAACGCAGAACTTCTTAAGCTACATAAAAGACGTTGCTCCAAGCGATTGGTCCTACAATCTTAGCGAAAATTGGCCAAATAGCGTGGGTCAGGGCGCAAAAGGCACGTCTGGCGTTGTTTCCACAATCCGCATGGCAGACGGAGCGATTGGATACGCGGACTTCTCGCAAGTTGGAAAGCTTGGAACTGTGGCAGTAAAAGTGGGAGATTCTTACAACGAGATTAGCCCAGAAGGTGGTTCTATAACCGTTAATGATTCAAAGATTGACGAAGATGCTGCAGCAAAAGCAAAGCACCGCGTTGTTGTTAAAATAAACCACAAAACAGAAGAAAAAGGCGCCTATCCGATTGTGCTAGTTTCTTACGATATTGTGTGCAATGCGTACAAAGACGCTGCAACAGCGCGATTTGCAAAGTCGTGGCTTAGCTACGTTACTAGCAAAGATGGTCAGGCTGCGGCTCAAGGTGCTGCTGGAACCGCGCCTTTGCCAGAAAAACTTATGGGCAGGATTAACAAGTCGATTCAGTCGATTCAGTCGATTGGCAAGTAAAAATAGTATTTTGCCAAGATTTTAGAGTAGTCAATATATTGCTACTGATAGCATTTATATAATGACTACAAAAGGAGCATGAGTGAGTTCTAAACAGAGAACTGAAATCAGTAAAGATGCGCACAAAAGTGGCCATTTTGCCGACCGCGTGTTCAAAAGCGTAGCGCTTTTATGCGGATTGCTGATTTTAATGGTGCTTACAGCTGTGGCGCTGTTCTTGCTGTTTCAAGCGTGGCCGATTCTAGGCGCAAACAAAAGCCAAGTAAGTCAAGTATTTTTGGACTTTACGGGTGGCAAAGCGCATGATTTTCTGAGCTACGTAGCGCCGATGGTTTTTGGAACTGTTCTTATGTCTGCACTCGCTCTGCTCCTTGCATTCTTTGTTTCGATTGGAATCGCGCTGTTTATAAGCCACTATGCTCCGCCAAAAATAGTGCCATTTTTAAGCGGTGTGGTTGATTTGCTTGCTGCAATTCCGTCCGTAATCTACGGTCTTTGGGGCGGATTGGTGTTGGTTCCAGCAGTATACCCGTTCTGGAAGTTCATTTCGCACATTTTTGGCTGGATTCCGCTTTTTGCAGGCCCAGCGGCAAGTCCTTCGCGTAGTGCTGCAACCGTTAGTATTGTTCTTGCTGTTATGATTTTGCCGATTATAACTTCTATGGCTCGAGATATTTTCCAGCAAGCTCCGCGATTGCAGCAAGAAGGCGCGCTCGCTCTTGGTGCCACAAAGTGGGAGATGATAAAGCTAGCGGTTTTGCCGTTTGCAAAGTCGGGAATTGTTTCCGCGTCTATGCTTGGTCTTGGTCGCGCGCTTGGCGAGACAATGGCAGTTCTTATGATTTTGTCTCCAGGATTCACCTTTAAATTCAACATTTTGCAAGCTTCACAAAACCAGACGATTGCAGCAAACATAGCAGCGCAATACCCAGAAGCCAACGGATTGGGTGTTAGTGCGCTTATTGCTACAGGTTTGGTGCTGTTTGTTATTTCATTCGCTGTAAACCTTATTGCTCGCAAAATCACGGGAAAGGCGAGTGCATGATGCAAAATTCAGAATCGTTACAAGTTGGGGTTGATCAGGCTATTGGAGACAGCTGCGAATCTCCAAAAATCGACTTTAACAAGTTCCGCCCAACGCGCTCTAGAATCGCAAGTCGTAAGCGAAAAGACGCGTTTATGCGCGTGTTAATCTTCCTGTCTTTTGTAGTTGCGCTAATTCCGCTTCTTTCTTTGCTTTTTACGACTATTGTAAACGGCATTAAGCGACTAAACCTTGACTTTTTAACGCATAATATGACGTATGTAGTTGGTGGTGCGGCCACTGGCACAGGCGGTTATGGCGGTATTTTGCACGCAATTATTGGAACGTTGGAGATTACTCTTGGCGCAATGCTGATTTCGATTCCGATTGGAATTATGTGCTCCGTGTATTTGATTGAGTACGCGCGAGGAAGTCGCTTAGCTAGGGTGATTAATCTTGTTGTAGACGTTATGAGCGGAATTCCTTCGATTGTGGCTGGCTTGTTTGCGTTTTCTAGCTTTACGATTTTTGTGGGTCCTGGCACAATCAACGGTTTTGAAGGGTCGGTTGCGCTTTCGCTGCTTATGTTGCCAACTGTTGTTAAGTCGTGTCAAGAAATGCTAAAAATTGTGCCGAATGATTTGCGAGAGGCGGCTCTTGCTCTAGGAGTTACAAAGCAGCGCATGATTACAAAAATCGTTTTGCGCACTGCTTTGCCTGGCATTGTTTCTGGCTGTATTCTTGCTGTTGCGCGCGTGATTGGAGAGACGGCTCCGCTTTTAATGGCAGCTGGGTTTATTGCGTCTACGAATTTCAATCTTTTTGACGGACAAATGACCACTTTGCCAGTGTACGTTTACCAAGAGTATTCAAAGCTTTCGGCGAATTGCCCAGCTAACGCGCCATCTTCGTGCGTTACTACGATTCCAATGGAGCGCGCGTGGGCGGCAGCTCTTGCCTTGATTGTGATTGTTTTGCTATTGAATATTGTTGGGCGAGTTGTGGCTCGCGTGTTTTCAGTAAAAGCAAAATAGAGCGAAATAAGTCGAAATAGAGCGAAATAGATTTTAGAAAGTGAGGCGCAAATGGGTCAGCGCATTGATGTTAAGCATTTGAACATTTACTATGGCGATTTTCTAGCAGTAGAAGACGTTAACATAAGCATTGAGCCAAACAAGGTTACGGCTTTTATTGGACCTTCGGGATGTGGAAAATCAACGGTTTTGCGCACTTTAGATCGCATGCACGAGATTACTCCAGGCGCTCGCGTGGAAGGTCAGGTGTTGCTTGAAGGCCGTGATTTGTATGGCAAAGACGTGGATCCTGTGGCAGTTCGCCGAGATGTTGGAATGGTGTTCCAGCGCCCAAATCCTTTCCCAACAATGTCTATTCGCGAAAACGTTCTTGCAGGAGTTCGCTTAAATAATCGCCATATTTCAAAGCAAGATGCCGACGACCTAGTTGAGTGGGCTTTACGCGGCGCGAATTTGTGGAACGAAGTTAAAGATAGACTAGATAAGCCAGGAATCGGGCTTTCTGGCGGTCAGCAGCAACGACTTTGTATTGCGCGAGCAGTGGCTGTGCATCCGCAAGTGCTTCTTATGGACGAGCCTTGCTCTGCTCTTGACCCGATTTCTACTCTTGCTGTAGAAGATTTGATTAACGAGCTTAAGCGCGATTACACGATTGTGATTGTAACGCACAACATGCAGCAGGCAGCGCGCGTTGCCGACTACACTGCGTTCTTTAACCTTAAGGCGGTTGGAAAACCAGGGCATCTTGAGTATTTTGCAGATACAACCACTATGTTCAACAATCCGCGCAACACGGAGGCGGAGCGCTACATTTCTGGCCGCTTTGGGTGATTTTTGCATTCGTGCGATCCGCTACACGTTTTCTTTGCATGGTTCTTTACATGATTTTCTTTGGTCAGCACGTGCGCGTAAGGTCGAACCTGTTCGGTTGTTCAAAGTTCTATAAGTCGTTTCAAATTTCGTGAGTTTTCTAGCGTGTTTATTCGGCTTTTGCTTTGTGCGTCGAGCGAGTCGCAGTAACCTCTGCGTGAATGCCCAAATGTAATTGCGTCCGCGATTGCTCAAGTGCTCTCGCCGCGCTTTTTATGGTCTTTTGCGCTGTAAAACCAAGGAACAGAGAGTTTATGGAAAAGTTCTTCCATCTCAAAGAAAACGGCACGAATGTATCAACGGAGATCACTGCAGGTCTCACTACATTCTTTGCAATGTCGTATATTATCGTCGTAAACCCAATGATTTTAAGCCAAACTGGCATGCCTAAGGGTGGCGTTTTCCTCGCTACAATCATCGCAGCAATTATTGGCACGCTTGTTATGGGCTTGTTTGCCAATGTGCCTTACGCTCAAGCTGCTGGCATGGGTCTTAACGCATTCTTCACATACACAGTTTGCTTTGGCTTGCATTTTACGTGGCAAGAAGCCATGTGCATGGTGTTCTTGTGCGGTTTAATTAACATTATTATTACCGTTACTAAGATTCGTAAGATGATTATTCGCGCCATCCCAACTTCGTTGCAACACGCGATTGGTGGTGGCATTGGTTTATTCGTTGCATACGTAGGCATTATGAGCGTTGGCTTAATAACCTTTACTTCCAAGGATCCTGCTGCCGCTGCTAAGAGTAAGCCAACCGCTGCTATTCCAGGTCTTGCAGTTATTAACAATCCTGTTTTGTGGCTATTCCTTATTGGACTTGTTTTGGCTATTGTTCTTACTGTTCTTAAGGTTCGCGCAAGCTTGCTTATTACGATTATTGCAACCTCTTTGATTGGTATTCCGCTTAGCTTGACTTCGTTAAATAACGCTGTTTCTGTTACAGATGCTTTTGCTCAGCTTCCAACCACCTTTGGTGCTATTTTTGGTCCGCAAGGTTTCCCTGCTCTCTTCTCTAATCCAGCACGCATTCCGCTTGTTTTGGTAACTATTTTCGCCTTCTCTATGTCGGATACTTTCGACACTCTTGGCACGTTTATTGGTACTGGCCGTCGTACTGGCATTTTCTCTGAGGCGGATGAGAAGGCTTTGGAAAACGGTTCTGGATTTAGCTCCAAGATGGATCGCGCGCTGTTTGCTGATTCGATTGCAACTTCGGTTGGCGCAATTTGCGGTACTTCTAACACCACTACTTACGTTGAGTCTGCTGCTGGTATTGGTGCTGGTGGTCGCACTGGTTTGACTTCTGTAGTTGTTTCTGTGTGCTTTGCACTTTCGATTGTGCTTGCGCCTTTGGCTAGCGCTGTTCCTGCTGCTGCTACGGCTGGCGTGCTTGTAGTTGTAGGTTGCATGATGGCAAGCTCGTTGAAGGAGATTGCTTGGGATGATATTTCTGAAGCTATTCCTGCGTTCTTCGCCGCTGTGTTTATGGCGTTCTCTTACTCGATTTCTTACGGCATCGCCGCTGGATTTATCATGTATTGCTTAGTTATGACTTGCAAGAAGCGTGCTAAAGACGTTCATCCAATGCTTTGGATTGTTTCGCTTTTGTTCATTCTTGATTTTGTTGCTAACGCAGTTTTGTAAATCTGTTAGTTTGTATTAGTTAAGTTAGATATTAGTTAGATATTAGTTAGATATTAATTTAATTAATTATTTTAAGAGCGTATTTGGTGCGTACGGTTGCTTTCGACTTTTCCGCGTTAGTTTGGGATAAGTCGCCAGCAACCGCGCGTGTTGAGTACGCTCTTAAATAATCTTAAATAAAAATAAATTATAAAGTTTGCGAAAAATATTGACATTGTCGCGTGTGGGTATTAAACTTGCCCAACGTAAACCACAGACCGTTGGTGGAGTCGTAAGATTCCTGAAAATGATGTGTCATGCCAGCACAGGTTGAGCAGTGATTGTTGCAATTTATTTGCGATTTTTCACAAACTTTTTAACACTATGTGTTTTTTGGATGCTCTGCCGTGCGCAGGGCTTTTTTTTGATATGTTATTTCCATTCCGACGGCCAATTTAGGAAGGAACGCCATGAAGAGGCCCGAAAAGGAAGCGGTAGTTGCAGAGCTTACGGATTTGTTCCGTAACGCCGACGCTGTCTACCTTACCGAGTACCGCGGGCTTACAGTTCCGCAGATTTCTTCTCTGCGCGAAAAGCTAGGCCGCGATACTTCCTACTCTGTGGCTAAGAACACGCTTGCTCGCATTGCCGCTAAGGAAGCGGGCATTGAAGGTCTTGATGAGCTTCTTGCTGGCCCAACTGCAATCACCTTTGTAAAGGGCGATTTCATTGAGGCTGCTAAGACCTTGCGTGATTTTGCCAAAGAGAATAAGACCCTCGTCATCAAGGGCGGTTTCGCAGATGGAACCGTTTACGATGCCGAAGGCGCCAAGCAGCTGGCAGACCTCAAGTCTCGCCCAGAATTGCTTTCCGAGATGGCTGGCGCGCTCAAGGGCACCATGTCCAAGGCCGCCTACTTGTTCAACGCTTTGCCAACCAAGGCAGTGCGTACTATCGACGCTTTGCGCGAGAAGCAGGAAAAGGCCGCTTGATTCCCTTGCAGCTTGCTGCATGAGACCAAAAATAATAAAAATGTTATGGCTCTAAGGCACAAGGTGTGTCTGGCCAAGTAAGAAAGGAAGCCATTATGGCTAAGCTCACTAGCGAAGAGCTTCTTGAAGCTTTCGGTGAAATGACCCTCGTCGAGCTTTCTGAGTTCGTCAAGGCCTTTGAAGAGAAGTTCGATGTTGAGGCTGCTGCTCCTGTAGCTGCTGTTGCTGCTGCTCCAGCCGCTGCCGCTGGCGCTGCTGAGGAAGAGAAGGACGAGTTTGACGTTGTCCTCGCTTCTGCAGGTGCTCAGAAGGTTGCCGTCATCAAGGCTGTTAAGGCTTTGACTGGCCTCGGCTTGAAGGAAGCTAAGGACATTGTTGACAATGCTCCAAAGCCAGTCCTCGAGAAGGCTAAGAAGGAAGATGCCGACAAGGCTAAGGCTGCTCTCGAAGAAGCCGGCGCAACTGTTGAACTTAAGTAGTTCTAGGCTCTTTTGTTAACGCAGGCGGCTGGTTGCTGGTGCAATTTGCTAGTGCACTAGTCGCGAATGCGTTTTTAACGCGGCAAGGTTTTCGTGGTTTCACGGATTCCTTGCCGTTTTTGCTTTTGTTTCCAAAATCGTCGCGGCAAAGTGGCATAATAGGAAAGCTTGTGACTGGAGGAGTAATCCGCTAGCACAGCACAGCAATATAAGTTGCGGGAGGATCCTTAAAACGGCTTAATATCAACGTTTTAGGGCGCCGAATGAACCGCTTCAAAAGAAAGAAGAACCATATTATGGCTCCAAAAAAGAAAGTCTCTGCGCTTATTAAGCTCGAGATTCAGGCTGGTAAAGCAAATCCAGCCCCACCACTGGGTCCTGCTTTAGGCTCCCACGGCGTAAACATCATGGACTTCTGCAAGGCCTATAACGACCAGACGAAGGACAAGATGGGTCAGATTGTCCCAGTAGAGATTACTGTTTACGAAGATCGTTCCTTTACATTTATTCTTAAGACTCCACCAGCTGCTGCTTTGTTGCTTAAGGCTGCTGGTATTCCTAAGGGCACCGAGAACCCATTGACCCACAAGGTTGGCTCTGTGACTAAGGCTCAGGTGCGCGAAATCGCCGAAATCAAGATGCCAGATCTTTCTGCACGAGATGTTGAAGCTGGTATGAAGATTATCGCGGGCACTGCTCGCTCGATGGGTATTACCGTTACCGACTGAAAGTGAGTGGAAAAAATGGTGAAGCGTTCTAAGAAGTATCGTGAAGCGGCTGAGAAGATTGACCGCAACAACCTCTACACCCCAGCTGAAGCTATTGCTTTGCTTAAGAGCATGCCAAAGCACGCTTTCGACGAGTCTGCTGAGGCTGTTATGCGCCTTAATGTGGATCCTCGCAAGGCGGATCAGTTGGTTCGTGGCGTTGTGAACTTGCCTAATGGCACTGGTAAAACCGCTAAGGTTTTGGTGTTTGCTCGTGGTCCAAAGGCTACTGAGGCTCAAGAAGCTGGCGCAGACATCGTTGGTGATGACGAGCTTATCGAGAAGGTTGCCGGTGGCTTCCTTGACTTCGATGCCGTTGTTGCAACCCCAGACATGATGGGCAAGGTTGGTCGCCTTGGTCGTGTGCTTGGTCCTCGTAGCTTGATGCCAAATCCTAAGACTGGCACCGTTACAATGGATGTTGCAAAGGCTGTTGCCGATATTAAGGGTGGTAAGATTGAGTTCCGCGTTGATCGTCAGGGCAATCTTTCCTTCCTCTTTGGCAAGCTTTCCTTCGACGAGAAGGCTCTTGAAGAGAACTTCAAGGCTGTTGCCGATGAGATTCGCCGCTTGAAGCCTACTACCATCAAGGGTCGTTACATCACTAAGGTAACGATTACCTCTACGATGGCTCCTGGTGTTCCAGTGGATATTGCAAGCATTGCTGCGTGATTTTAGCCAAGCATAGCTGAGTAATTTTATTAGCGCTGAAAATAGTGTGTTCTTTTATAGAATGCGTTGTTTTCGGCGCTTTTTGCTTTAGCGCGCAGAATCGCGGATGCGCCCAATCGTAATAGCAGTTTGTAAAACGTATGCTTCACGCGGATCGGTGGCGTCCCAGCCTGTTGTTTGTGCAACTTTGCGCAGTCGATATCGTATTGTGTTTGGGTGCACATTAAGGTTGTGTGAAGTTTGGTCTAGTGCACCGCCAAATCGCAAGAAAGCATCTACAGTTTGCAAAGTTGGGTCGTCTGGGTTGTATGGTGCCAAGCTCTGATACACCTTAGTATATAAGGTTTCTACGGCGGTTTCGTCGCCTATAAGCGCGCGCTCTGGCAGAACGTCGTCGCAGCGTATTATTTGTGGCAAATGTGTTACAGAAGGTGCAACAGCAAGCGCTGCTAGAGTTGCTGTGATTTCTTCGCATATTTCTTGTGCGCCGACTGCAATTTCGCTTATGCAAATTGGCTTACCTGATTTTGTAAATACTTCGCAAAGTTTGTTTAGCGCGTCTTGGTTTGGGTTTTCTTTTAAAGCTAGGATGATTATGTGTGACGGGGCAGGAAATTCATCGTTTTCTTTTGCTTGAGGTTTTGCGGCTATTTTCCATGTTTTTGTTCTAGATGTAATTGCGTCTTTTTGAACGCGGTCTACTATCGCATCGTATGCTCCACATGCGCCAAGTTGCGTCCATATGGTTCGTCGTAAAGTGTCTGTGTTGTTTTGCGGCGCGTGAGTTGTTGTTTTTCGTGTTGGACTGTCTTCGTTTATATCGAGTGTTTCGTATGTGCCAGCTATTGCCATGAGTCGCGTATTTTCTTGCCATTGTAAGAGGTGCATTAGTGCGCTTACGCGGCTGTCTGCAATGCCATTCATCAGGCACGCTCCAATTATTGTGTGTAGTCGCAGGCGTGTTGCTGAGTCGAAGATTTTTCCGTCTCGATTGTCAAATATTCCACTTGTGTCTTCGTTTTTTGGCGCGCATGGCAGTGGCGTAAATTGTGGTGTTTTGCTAGTAGCTTTTTCTGTAGTTTCGTTTGATTGTTTTCTGCGCCATAAAAGATGATGTTTTTTATGTGTTTCTGTTTGGTTTTGGTCTTGAGTTTCTTCGGCTTTTTCATCGCTGGTTGCTTGCGATTTTTCCTTAGCTTCGTTTGAGTTCCTATTATAAATATTGTTTCCGTTTGGCAATATTCCTGTAAGAATTGTTAGAAAATCAACATCTTCTGTGATGTTGCTAGTAGTACTATAGTCTACGTCATAAAGCTTGCTGGTTGTGTCAGCAGTAGAGTCGCCAGCAACCGCGCTATCGTAAAGTTCGTTGTTCATTTGTCACCTCCAATCGTTTCTATATTTAATTTTGGCAACTGTGGCAACTGTGAAGTATTTTCTATTTTTGTATTTGACGTTATATCTATAATATTATCTCTGCCAAGCAATTTAGACTCTCTTAAAAATGTTAGAGCCGTAAAGAAGAATACGAACGTAATAGGGAGCATATGTCGTTCAAAATTGTTTGCAGGAGCCAGCACCATTACTCCCATTAACAGCGCAAGAGGAATATGCAAAACGAGTGTTTTCCAACGTTTAAGAACGATTTCTGCAACTCCGATAAGCAGTGTGCCAACAACATACAGGTTTCCGTGAATCAGCCAACCTAAAATCGGCGTATTACTCCACGATTCAACAGTATTTGAAACACCTGCACGCCATTCTGGTAGCCAGTAGCGTATCCACTCTGAGTTTTTTATGTTGTCAGTATTTATGTAGTATTCTGGTCCAACATAAGGGATGTCTAGAATGTCAAAATAACCGTAGGATTTGGCTAAGAATGCGTCCGTTGCAACAATTGGACTGTGTTTAACCATAA
Organism: Gardnerella sp. DNF00038; assembly: GCF_049262855.1. Lineage (NCBI taxonomy): Bacteria > Bacillati > Actinomycetota > Actinomycetes > Bifidobacteriales > Bifidobacteriaceae > Gardnerella > Gardnerella sp. DNF00038. Next base: position 288,606 of record NZ_CP058407.1, read on the forward strand.
GCCACCATGCGTGGTTAAACTTTTTCATGTCGTCTTTTGTAATGTAACGCCAACGGTAGCTCACTTTTTTAGACTGTAAGCCAGAAGATTTTACAGGATCTGCGTCTTGAGGTGTGTATGCTTCAGCGGTTTGGTTGAGATTAAAAATTGGCGCAATTTCTCGTGCTGCTTTATGAGGTATGCTTTTTGGATCTAGTTTTGCGATTCTGGCTATTTGCTGAAGTTGTACTCCGCGGCTTTCAATAGGATCTCCATTTATTATGGCTCCGCTAGATATGGCTATTATTATGGCTCCGTGTATAAGAATTGTTGGGAGCAGAATGCATAAAACCCATATTTTCCAACGTTTTATGCTGTAAAACATTAGAAGTACAAATTGAATTACAAGAATATACCACGCGTATTTTGCTGCGATTAGCATAATGCAAACGCTTATTATCAGTTCAAGAATCGTATGTTTGCGTGAAATTTTTGTGTTTTGTATTGTGCAGTGTAGTTCATAAGATATTCCAAACCACCATACGAATGCAAATGCGAATAATGGTGATTTTGTTAGTGCGATTGTTGAAAAAACTACAAGTGGACTGAATAAAAATGTGATTATTACGGCTGCGCGGAAGAAGATTGGTGTTGGCAAAGCAGCTTGCGTTCCGCTTGTTTTAGATTTAGCCCACGGTGTGTTTAGGAATCGGTTTGCTGTGGCGGCACAACACCATGCTGCAAGAATGAATTGCATAATTGCAAGTAGTATGATTCCAGCATCGTTTGATTCGGTAAAATATCGCGATACTGCTGCTACGGCACCGTAAATTAATGTTAAAACAATGTTGTGTTGGTCGCTTAAATACGTAGGTTTTGCCGGCCAAAGATAGTGTGCTGTTGGGTAGATGTCTGCTGGAACAAAGCTAAAGAATCCAATGTATGGTTGTTTTATGCCAGTTATTTGGTTCCATGTCCAGCTGTATTCTCGGATTTGTGAGCAAATATCGGCTCCATAAGCTGCTAGAAGTGTTATTGGTGCCCACAGCCAGCCGATAATCAGTGTTAGGAAAATGTTTCGTTTTCTACAAGTTGAATGGTAAAAACACCATTCTAGAGTACGTTTTATTGAAAAAATTATCTTAGGCTTTTTAGCGGCGATGCTCTTAAATGGGTGAAAAAGTGGTTTTGTGATTTTATAAGTTGTGATTTTTAGTATTTTTAGTATTTTGTCGTTTTTGTTATTTTTCCCAAAATGAATGATGGATCTTAAAATAGCGTAATAAACGCAGAATACTGCTGCAAAAATAAGTGCGTTAACCCAATTAAAATCGGTTAAAGATCCCTGATTGCGGTAAATCACGCCTAAGCTTGTGCAAAGAGCGAGCCATATGCAAGTAAATAGTATTAGTGCTTGAGTCGCAAGTTGACTTACGAGATTAAATACTGATGTTTTTGTCAAGCTTGTTTTTGATGTGCTTGTTTTTGGATCGATTTTCATTTCAGATTTTGTATCTGGTTTTATATCGTTTTTCGTATCTGGTTTTGCATTGCAAGTATCAGTAGGTTCTGCGACTGTTTTTGCGCTCGCATAGTCATTTTTAATGAATTTCATAGTGACCTACTGATTTTAATCCTAATAAGTAATTTGTGTAAAGTACTTGTGTAAATTATACCTGTTGCACAATCTTTTTAAATTATATTAAAATTTCTATAATTTCTGTATGAGTAATTTTTTTGAACGCACTAAAAATGTTGCAGACGGTTTTGTTTATTTTGACGTTATTGATTCAACGCAGAATTATGCGCGCAAAATTCTCGCTGATGGGTGCGCTGATGGGTGCGCTGATGATTGCAGTAATATCTGTTTTGTAAAAAGACAAGACGAATTGCCTTCGATTTATGTTGTTGCTGCTTGCCATCAGACAGCTGGCAAAGGAAGATTGTGTAGAAAATGGGTTAGTAAGCCTTTTGAGAGTTTACTAGCTTCTTTTGCCACGATTTTGCCAAGTAGCATTGTTAAGAATCCAAGTTACAATGGCTGGCTGCCTATAATTGCTGGTCTTGCTGCGCGAGATTCGATTATTGGCGCGCTAAAAGAGTTTGGCTCTACGCAGATTGCAAATGGGGAATTGCCAGATTATAGCGAGATCAGTCTTAAATGGCCTAATGATATTTTTATTGGTGACTGTAAAGAAGGTGGAGTTTTAACGGAGATTGTTTTGACTCCAAAAACGGTTGCTGGAGATATTGCCGATCCTAATGTTGGAGTTATTTTCGGGATTGGTTTAAATCTTTTTATGGATAAGCAGTCGCTTCCAATCGAGGAAGCAACTTCGCTTAAAATGCATTACGATAATCTGCCAGATTTTGCTGAGCTTGGGGATAATATAGCTGCGCGATTGGTGGAAAATCTTAGGATTAGGTTGGGGAAGTTTGTAAAGAATACGAATGAATACTCTTTGGATCTGCTTAAAGAAGCGAGTGAAGCATGTTGGACGTTGGGGCGCAAGGTGATTGTTCGCGCGCCGAATGATGACGGTTTGGGGATTGATGCTGGAGTTGACGATTCTAATCACGCTGATGCTTATGATGTTGGTGCAAAAAGTTTTACTAGTGTAGAAGGAGTTGCTCAAAATCTTATGCGTGATGCTTCTATTCAAGTGCGTAAGGATTCTGGGCAGATAATAACTGTTCGCACTGGCGATGTTTGTGCTGTGCGAATCTAGGTGCATTCGCGCGCTTGGACTGCGCGAACGACATTTGCGCTTTTTGTAGTTTGACACGCCATGAATCAGCTACAAACTCGGGAAAACTTTCCGCATTTTGTTGTTGATTTTGTGGTTTTAAGCAACATTTTCGGGAAAATGATTTTGCGTTTGTTTTCAAAATTGCCAAATACGTAAACAATCTCGGGATAAGAGATAGGCAGAGTGAAGAGTGGTGTGGTGTCGGCGTGTTGCGTGTGTGGTGTGTGTGGAATGTTGATTTTTCAATGGTTTTATAGTGTTAGTGTTCTTGCTTGAGTAGTTTCCTGAGAAAAGTCTGGGAAAATTCTTTAAAAACCTTGAAACAATGTGTTTTTACGGTTTTATTAGTGTTAATCCGCAAATATTATGGTGAAAATAGTTTTTATTGTGGATTAGTTTGTGTGTAACATTATTTTTTTCTGTTTGTTTTGTGTGGCTGCCTCTTGACTTTTTTAAACGGGGGGGGGGTATGTTAATAACAGCTGCTAGCTAGATGCTCTAGATGGTGGTTATCCACAATGTTTTGAATGTTGTTGGATGTTTAAGATTTTTCTTCGTGTACCTGCACGGAGGAGAAGAAGAAAGGAAATTAAAATGATGAATAAGAAGGCTATCGCTGCTTTCGCTGCTGGCGCTACTTTGCTTGCCGGCTTCGCAATGGCAACCCCAGCATTCGCTGCTGATGGCGGTGCAAATACTCAGTCTCAGGAAGTTAAGAAGTCTAAGGCTGATTTGAAGAAAGAATTAGACGCCGCTCGTACTGCATATGAGGCTGCTTCTAAGGCTGCTACTGATGCTGATGCTAAGGCTACTGCCGCTGCTGAGGCTTTGAAGGCTGTTGGTAATAAGCCAGCTGATGCCGCTGATCAAAGCGTGAAGATTGAAGATGATGCTAATGGTCATCTTAAGGTAACTACTACCGATGCTGCAAAGGTAAAGGAAAAGGAAGCTGCTGAAAAGTATGTAAATGCTTACAACGCTAATGCTGATGCTCAGGCTGCTAAGACTGCTGCTGAGCAGGATAAGAATGTTAAGGCTACTGCTTATCTTGCTGCCGAGCAGGCTTATTCTAAGGCTCCAGAACCAAAGGCTGCTCCATCTGATGATCAGAAGAAGGCTGAGGCTGTTGAGGCTGTGAAGACTGCTAAGTTGCATCTTGATGATGCTTTTGCTGCTTATACTAAGGATTATGCTGAGTATGAGAAGGCTAAGGCTACTTTGGCTGGTAAGGTAGCTGCTCAGGAAGCTGCTGAGAAGGCTTTGAAGGCTGCTCAGGATGCTTTGGAAGCTTACAAGGTTTCTGCTAAGGATGATTCTGCTTTGGCTCAGCGTCTTACTGATGCTGTAGATCGTGCTCAGGCTAAGGTTGATTTTGCTGTTGCTGAGACTGCTAAGGCTAATAAGGATTATGCTGAGGCTAAGGCTAAGGCTGTTGCTTCTACTGCTAAGTATAATGCTGCTTTGACTAAGTACAAGGCTGCTTATAATGATGCAGTTCGTTTGGGTGTGAATCCTGCTGTTCTTCCTGCTGTTGTGACTTCTGATCCTTTGGCTCCTAATTTTGAGGATGTTCCAGGTGCTGCTAAGGCTATGAATGATGCTGCTAGTGGCAAGCTTGGTAAGGCTGCTCAGAAGGAAGCTGCTAAGACTGCTCCAGCTGCTGCTAAGGGTGAGCTTGCTGCTAAGGGTGGTCATGGTAAGTCTGGCGAGAAGCTTGGTAATGCTGGTGTTGGTGTTGCTTTGACTGCTTTGGCTGCTTCTATGCTTGCTGGTATGGGTGCTGCTGTTCGCAAGATGCGTCACTAAGCATTATTTACCACCTTATTTAGGGTTTGCGCTCAACGACTAGTGTGGTGTTTTGTAGGGAAGCATCACACTGGTTTATTCCCGATTCTCTTTGGTTTTATTGTTTTAACATTGGTTTGCTATTGTTTTTCTTTTCTTCCCAGTGTTGATTCGTTTAGCTTGTTGGGTTTGGGTGTTGAGTGTTGTTGCTTTCGGTTTTGTTTGCTACTAGGGGCTTTCAAAACCGGAAGCATTTTTTTGTGTTTGTTTATTCTCGCTCGTGTTTGTGCGTGTTTTGTAGTCAGATTTGGTGTTTTGGTAAACAAACGCGGGAATAGGCTCTTATGTTTTGACCTTGATAGCTTATTTTGCACTTCTACTAATAAGCGCATTTCTTTTATGACTTAGTTTTTGATTCTCATTTATGTTGTCTATTATTGATGAAGATATTGTATCGTCTTCCTCATCCTCTATTCCAGTCATTTCTCTGATTATTTGGACATAATTTGTTTCACTAACATCATGATTTCCAACGATTTTTCCTTGTCTTAGTACAACTATCCTAGTTGCAACTGCAAATACGTCTGGAAGATTATGGCATACCAATATAATTGTGCGACCCTGTGATCGTAGGCGTTTCATATAAGATAAGGTTTCAGCTGTTTGTGTTAAAGATAATGAAGCTGTAGGTTCGTCTAATAGTATGAGTTTTGGATCCGATAGTAGCATTCGTGCCAATGCGACAGTTTGACGTTGTCCACTTGATAGTAATCGTATTGGAGTATGTATTCTTATGGCACATGTTAGTTCTTGTAATGCCTTTCGGGCTTCACACGCCATTGCATCTTTATTGAGTGTATGACATGATTTATTTCGCATCTCTTTGCCTAAGAATAGATTTGATGTAACGTCCAAATTATCGCAAAATTCTTGTCCTTGAAAAACTGTTGCTATTCCAAGATCATTTGCTTCTCGTATGGAGTGCAAATTCACTTCTTTATCTTCAAAGATCATTCTTCCTTTTGTTGGTTGGATCAAACCAGATATTGTTTTAATAAGAGTGGATTTTCCGACGCCATTGTCTCCAACAATTGCCACTATTTCTTTGCTATAAATATCGAGTGTTATTGATTTAAGCGCTTCGGTAAAGCCAAAGTTTACGCTAATATCTTTTAGCTGTAGGAGTGGATTTTGTCCGTACATTACGTCTCCTTGTTGATATTGCTAATCATATTGCAATCGATATTACAACCTATTTCTATAGGTGTTGAGATGTTTTGTGATGTATTTTTTCTGCAGCATCAATTCCTTCTAGTGCTGCTCCTAGTGCAGAACAATTAGTAAGATTTGATGCAACCACAACTTGTATAGGAGTTAAAACATCAGGGAATAGTAAGCGGTGCAATGACTCTCTAAAAGCATCGACGAAAACTGATCCACTTTGCACTAGGAGTCCTCCTATAACTACAATTTCAGGGTCTACTGATGTGCATAGTTCTGCTGCTACTGTTCCTATTCGTATTGCAGTATCAGCTATGATACGTCTGCATCCTGGGTCTCCTTCATTTGCTAAACGTACAAGATCTTCTACAGTTAGATCTCCATGGGTAACTCTTAATAACGATGTGATTCGTTCTTCATTTATAAAAGTATTAAGGCATCCACGGTTTCCGCATGCGCAAATGCTTCCGAGTGGATCAACTTGAATATGCCCTATTTCGCCTGCCATTCCAGTTACGCCGCGCCATATTTTCCCATCTGCCATTATGGAGGCACCAGCTCCGTCATCGGTATTTATGTATATGAAATCTGTGGTTTTTGTAACAGATCCTGCTCTTGATTCCCATACTGCGCAACAGTTTGCATCGTTATCTAAAGTAACTGGAATATTAAAAATTGATTGTAAATACGAAATAATGTCGAAATTGTTCCAATGTGGCATAATGCCAGGTATTGCTATTGTTTTTGTACGTTTATCTATTGGTGCTGTTATAGATACGCCTATTGCTATTAGTTCTTTTGCAGATGCGTTTATGTTGGATAAAGTTTCATTTATGAGTAATGTTGCTCGCTCGAGAGTTACATCTGGAATATGTTGTTTTGGTAATAGTAATGTTCGTTCCGCGATTATGTTAAGTTCGTAGTCAATAAAAATTAGATCTAGAGAGTGTCTACTAATTTTTAGTCCTGCGCTTATTCCTTTTCTACGAGCTAAAGCTACGAGTGTTGCTCTTCTTCCGTTATGTATTGTGTTTTCTGTGTACAACCGCCCTTCTTTTACAAGTTGTCTTACAAGAGTTGATACGGTTGCAGTTGATAATCCTGTCGCTTCAGCAAGCTCTATTTGCGTAATTGCACCAAATCTGCGTATGTAAGAAAGTAATGCAGATCGATTAGCTTCTCGCAATGAAGTTTGGGATCCGAATAAATGCGACATAATATAAGCATATCTGTATTTTAAAGAATTGTCATTCGTTGATTTGATACTTTTGTTCTTTATTGGTTAAATTAACTGAATTTATATTAAATAATTGGTACAAGTAGTTGATTCATGTACGTTAAGAATTGTGTTAAATTTATATATTAAACAAAAAAATAGAAAAATTTGATTTATGTGTTTGACAACTTAACACAATAGTTTATAATAAAAAACTAGATAGCGTTGTAGCTGTCTATATCAAATAACCTTTTGATGCAAAGGAGCGTCGATGAACATAGGTAAGAAAGCAATCGCTTTATTTGTAGGTATTGCTGTAGTTGCTGGTTTATCAGCCTGTTCAGGTTCAAGAGGTGGTGCATCCAAAAACGTAAGTCAAGGAATTGAAAAAGGTGCCACCATCGGTGTCTCTATGCCAACAAAGTCAGAGGAACGTTGGAATAAAGACGGTAATAACCTAAAGAAGAAGCTAGAAGATGCTGGATATAAAGTTATATTGAACTTTGCAGACGATAAACCAGCTCAGCAAAATGCAGATATTGAAAATATGATTAACAACGGCGCTAAGGTTGTTGTTGTTGCTGCAAAGGATGGTAGTGCTGTAGGACCTGCAGTAGAGAAGGCTCATGATGCTGGAGCTAAAGTAATTGCCTACGATAGATTGATTATGAATACAAAGGCTGTTGACTATTATGCAACATTCCAGCTTGAGCAGACTGGTATTCTTGAAGCAAATTATATTATTGATAAGTTGGGTCTTAAGAATGGTGCAAAGGGACCATTCAATATTGAGCTTTTCACTGGTTCTCCAGATGATAACAATGCTAAGTACTTCTTTAAGGGTGCATGGGATTTGCTGCAACCATACTTTAAATCTGGTGCCTTAGTTTCCCCATCTAATCATGGTGGTGGCGTGAATAAAGACTTTAAGGTTCAAGATTGGCAGAAGATTTCTGTTCAAGGGTGGAAAGCTGAACAGGCTCAAAAGGATATGGAATCAATTATTGATTCTGCATATGCTAAAGGTCAGCCACTACATGCAATATTAAGCCCTTATGATGGTATTTCGACTGGTGTTATTAACGCAATTGAATCTAAGCGTCCAGATTTAAAGCCAGGTACAGATAATTGGCCAATTATAACTGGACAGGATGCTATGGAGTCAGCTGTATCTTCAATTGCACGTGGAAAGCAGAGTCAGACAGTATTTAAGAATGTCAATAAGCTTGCTGAAGCCGTTTATCAGATGGTATTGGAAATTGCTAAAGGCAAGAAGGTGTCTGGTATTAACGGAAAGTTCAATAACAACAAGATAGACGTTCCTTCTAAATTGCTAAATCCACAAGATATTACTAAGGATAATCTTACTGACTTAGTGAAAGATGGTTATATAACACAAGAACGCTTTGATAAGTTAGTACATTAAAAATTAACTATCAATTTGAACTAATATGGGGGCACGATTAGTGCCATAGTTGTGCCTCCATTAGTTGAAACTGTGCGTTGTAATGATTGGAAGTAGATGATGTCGCATAAAGACACGATATTGAGTATGCAGCACATCACAAAAACGTTTGGTTCACTAAAAGCTCTTACTGATGTTAATCTTTCGGTTGATCGCGGTGAAATTCATGCAATTTGCGGCGAAAATGGTGCTGGTAAATCTACGTTAATGAATGTGCTATCAGGTGTTTATCCTTACGGATCTTACACGGGAAAGATTATATTTAACGGAAAAGAGTGTAAATATAGTAATATTAAAAATTCAGAACGTGATGGAATTGTTATTATTCATCAGGAGCTGACTTTAAATCCATTTCTTTCAATTTCTGAAAATATTTTCATGGGAAATGAATGCTCCAAAAATGGAGTAATTGATTGGAGTGAAACTCGCGCTAAAGCTGCAGAACTTCTTGAACGTGTTGGTTTGCCAGAAGATCCAGATACAAAGATTATGGATATTGGTGTTGGTAAACAGCAGCTTGTAGAGATTGCTAAGGCTTTGTCTAAAAATGTAAAGTTGCTGATTCTTGATGAACCAACTGCAGCATTAAATGATGAGGACTCTGCGCATTTACTACAGCTTGTTCGTCAATTAAGAGATGAACATGGTGTTACAAGCATTATAATTACGCACAAGCTTAATGAAGTTGCTGTAATAGCAGATAACGTTACTATCATTCGTGACGGATCGACAGTTGGTGAAATGTATATTACACCAGAAACGCCATTAGATTACGATGAATTAATTCGTAAAATGGTAGGTCGAGAATTAACCAATCTGTATCCTAAGCACGAAACAAATCAATCTGGTGAAGAATATCTTCGTATAACCAATTGGACAGTTCATCATCCAATGGATAATAGCCGAATAATAGTCGATAATGCTAATTTGTATGTTCGTTCTGGCGAAATTATTGGATTGGCTGGATTGATGGGTGCTGGCAGAACCGAATTGGCCATGAGTGTTTTTGGACGCTCATATGGCTCCAATATAACTGGTGATCTTTATATTAAAGGTAAAAAAGTCGAATTGCGCAATGTGCAAGAAGCAATTAATGCTGGTTTGGCTTATGCTACAGAAGATCGTAAAGGTTATGGTTTAAATCTTTTGCAGAATATTCGCGAAAATTCATCTATTGCTTCATTGTCAAAAATGAGCAAATTAGGTGTTGTTGATGGAAACATTGAACGAAAAGAAGTTGATGCATATCGAGAGAACTTTAATATAAAATGTCAAAACATTGATGTGCAAGTTTCTACGCTTTCTGGCGGAAATCAGCAAAAGGTTGTATTGGCAAAATGGGTTCTTTCTGATCCAGACATACTCATTCTCGATGAGCCAACTCGTGGTATAGATGTTGGTGCAAAGTATGAAATTTATGAAATCATCGATAAGCTTGCCGATCAAGGTAAAGCTGTTGTAGTTATTTCTTCTGAACTACCAGAATTGATTGGTATATGCGATCGTATTTATACCGTAAGTCAAGGCATTATTACTGATGATGTTAATAAGAATGGGTTTACCCAAGAATATCTGATGAAATGCATGACTAAGGAAAGGAATTAGCGTTATCATGAGCAAAAACAGATTAGCCCAAGATACGAAGGGTGAACAAAAATCAAGTATTCTTTCGACAATTACCGATAATGCAAGACAATATGGAATCGTTGGAGCTTTAATCGTTATTGTCGTTGTGTTCCAAATACTTACAAAAGGTGTTCTTTTAACTCCTAACAGTTTTGTTTCTTTAATTCAGCAGAATGCATATGTGATTATCTTGGCAATAGGCATGGTGATGGTGATTATTGCTACACACATTGATCTTTCTGTAGGATCTTTAGTTGCATTTATTGGTGGTGTTTGTGCACTGTTGATGGAACGTTATGGTGTTAATTGGGTATTAGCGATTGCTATATCAATTGTTGTTGGTTTACTTATTGGTTGCTGGCACGGTTTCTGGGTGGCTCGAATGGAGATTCCTGGATTCATCACCACTCTTGCAGGTATGCTGATCTTCCGCGGTTTATCTACGGTTATAGTTGGCGAATCTGTGCCTATCACTTCAGACGCGTTCCGTGGAATTGCTCGTAACTATCTTCCTAATATTCTCGGTTGGTGGGGTCCGTTTGATGGTCTTACGATTGTTCTTGGTCTTATGTGCATCGCTTTGTTTGCTTGGAGCCAAATTAATAAGCGTAAGCATGTAGAAAAAGTTGGATTAGTCCCAGAACCACTATCGATTACTGTATGCAAGATCGTATTTGCTGCTCTTGCAATCATATTTGTAACATATTTGTTAGCATCCTCTGGCAATTCCGAGATGGGTGGAACTCCAATTATGTTGGTGATTGTTGCGATTTTGGTAGTTGCATACAACTTTATTCTTACAAAGACAGTTTTTGGACGTCACATATATGCTGTTGGAGGTAACCGTAAAGCTGCAATACTTTCTGGTATTGATGTTAAGCGTGTAGATTTCTGCTTGTTTGTTCATATGGGATTCTTGTCTGCTATTGCTGCTGTGGCTATGCTTTCTCGTCTGGCATCTGCTACTGCACAAGCTGGTATGGAATTTGAAATGGATGCAATTGCATCCTGCTTCATCGGTGGCACTGCTGTAACTGGTGGTGTTGGAACTATACCTGGAGCCGTTGTTGGTGCTTTTGTTATGGGAGTAATCAATCAAGGCTTGTCTATCATGGGCGTTGACACTGCAATTGTGAAGACAATTAAGGGTCTTGTGTTACTCGCTGCAGTGGCTGTTGACATAATGAGCAAGCGTCGTAAGCGCTAAAAATGCCGTATATATTGGGCGTGCGCTTCAGATATTACACAAGCGTTGTGAACGAAAAGTGTACGCCCAGTTTTGTTAGTTATTAATAGATATTAACAGGTGTTAATCAGAATAAAAGAACAATAAGGAGGAATATATGCCAAAAAAATATATTCAAAAGACTAGAATGTACGCTCTAACTACCTTTTTTATGTCGATTTGGTTATTCCAGTCTTTATATGGTTCTTATAAATCTGGTGATTTATTCGCTTGGTACACTCTTATTTTTTCATTGTGCTTATTAATTGTAATCGGCTATTGCGGTTACAACGCTTTTAAAGGATTCAGTCAAGAGCGTAAAGATAAGAGCGAGGATTCTAAAAAGTAATAAATGATTGGGTATTCAAGATTTTCTACATATTTGAATAAATGAATCTTATAAAAGCATGCAAAGGAGCATCATGTGTGATATTTCGAGCGTATCATCTAATAAAAAAGATATTATTAATGCAAACACATATCTTGGTATTGAGTTGGGTTCAACTAGAATTAAAGGTGCTTTAATTAATGGACAATATCAAGTTATTGCAGAAGGATCTTATAAGTGGGAAAACAAACTAGAAAATGGTTTGTGGACCTATGATCTATCTGATGCTTGGCATGGAATACAATCTGTTTTTTCTCAGATAAGTAATCAAATTAATAAAGACTACCAATTGCGTTTAAATAATATTGGCGGCATTGGTATTTCAGCAATGATGCATGGTTATTTAGCCTTTGATAATAGAAATAAGTTGCTTGTGCCATTTAGGACTTGGAGAAATACCAATACGCATGATGCTCACAGAATTCTTTCTAGCGAATTAAGTCTTAATATACCAGAACGCTGGTCGATAGCTCACTTGTATCAATGTGCGCTTGACAAAGAAGAGCACGTACATAATGTAGCATTCTTTACTACACTATCTGGCTATATTCATTGGAAGCTTACTGGCAAAAAAGTATTAGGATTGTCGGATGCTTCTGGAATGTTTCCTATGGATTCAAACATTTTAAGCTGGGATGAGAATGCGCTAAATAAAATTGAGAATCTTCCTGAAATATCTAATCAGCCTTGGAATTTGAAGGATATTTTACCTACACCTCTTTCCGCTGGAGAATTTGCTGGTCGATTGACAGTTGATGGTGCTTCTCTTCTTGACCCTAGTGGCATTTTGAATCCAGGAATACCATTTGTTCCTCCTGAAGGAGATGCGGCAACCGGTATGGTTGCAACCAATACATTAAAGCCTGGTACTGGTAATGTTTCGGCTGGGACATCTATTTTTGCAACTGTTGTTTTAAAGCGCCCTTTGTCAAAAGCTCATAAAGAGTTAGATATAGTTATGACTCCAGATGGTCATTTATCTGCAATGAGTCATGCTAATAATTTCACTACAGATTTAAATGCTTGGGTTAATTTATTTGCTCAATTTGCAGATGCAATAAGAAAACCAATATCAATGGATTTGTTATATACAAGCCTGTTTAATTCTGCTGTTGATAATGGAACTGAATTTGATGCTGGAGGAAATATTAACTACTGTTTTTCTTCTGGAGAGTTTCAAGCAGGTTTGGAAGAAGGACGATTTGTATTTGCTCGCGGTCCGCAAGCAAAACTTTCACTCGGAAACTTTATGCGTGCTCAACTATATGGAGCATTTTGTCCAGTGACTATTGGAATGAATGTTTTAACAAAAGAAGAGCATGTTGAAATTGATTCATTGCTTGGTCATGGTGGTATTTTTGCCACCCCTGAAGTTTCTCAGCGTATTGCTTCGGCGGCGTTTGGTGTTCCAGTAACCACTATGCCTACGGCTTCTGAAGGCGGATCGTGGGGAATGGCGATTTTAGCATCATATATTAGGCGAAAAAATATAACATTAATAGACTTTTTGCAAAATGAAGTATTTGCTCATGTGAATTCAGTTACCGTTTTCCCTCGTAAGGATGACGTGGAAGGATTCCAGAGATATTTTGAGCAATTTATGAGGTCATTGCCAATAGAACATGCAGCAATAACTACGATGCCGTAAAAATATTGTGCAAAAGATTGCTTAAGCAAGACTAAAAATAGTGTTTTCTCATCATATTTTTAAAAAATTTATTAGAAAGAAATAGTAATTATGAAAACTTTAAAAGATTATTCACAAGAAACTCAATCTGAGGTAAAACAGGTACGCGAATTAGTATCCAATTTGCATGATCAACTTATTAAATGGAATTTAGTTGTGTGGACTGCGGGAAATGTTTCTCAACGTTTGCATACTGCTGATTTAATGGTTATTAAGCCTTCTGGAGTACGATACGAAAGACTAACTCCTGAATCAATGATTGTTTGTGATCTAGATGGGAATGTTGTTGATGGATCCTATTCTCCAAGTTCTGACACAGCTTCGCATGCTTATATTTATAGAAATATGCCTGAAGTATTTGGAGTAGTACACACTCATTCGACTTATGCTACTGCTTGGGCTGCTATTGGAGAAAATATACCGTGTGGATTAACAATGATGGGAGATGAGTTTGGTGGTCCTGTTCCAGTTGGACCATTCAGGTTGATTGGCAGTGAGGCCATTGGGCAAGGCGTTGTTGAAACATTACGCAAATATCCTAAGTCGCCAGCGGTTTTGATGCAAAATCACGGTCCTTTCGTAATTGGAAAAGATGCAGAAAGTGCTGTGAAAGCTGCTGCTATGACAGAAGAAGTAGCCAAAACAATGTGGGCTGCTAGGCAAATAGGGAAAATAATCGATATAAAGCAAGAAGATATCAATTCTCTTAATAAACGATATCAAAATGTTTATGGACAAAACTAATAAAAAATAATCTAAAAACAATTACATATATAAGTCTTATAGGAGTAAATAATGGCTATGGAAAATCCTTTTGAGAACAAAGAAGTGTGGTTTGCCGTAGGTTCGCAAGAACTATATGGTCCAGAAACACTAGAACAAGTGGCAAAACAAGCTGGCGAAATCGTAGATTATTTAAATAATCAACATTCGATACCTGTGAAAATTATTTTGAAACCAACCTTAAAATCATCTGACGCTGTGCGTAATTTTATGGTTGATGCGTCTTCAAAAGAATCTTGTATCGGTGTTATTGCTTGGATGCACACGTTCTCGCCAGCAAAAATGTGGATTCGCGGATTAGAACTATTGCGTAAACCTTTGCTTCAGTTGAATACCCAGTATCATCGTGAAATACCTTGGGAAAGTATTGATATGGATTTTATGAATTTAAATCAAGCTGCTCATGGAGATAGAGAATTCGGTTATATTGTTTCTAGACTTGGTATTAGAAGAAAAATAGTTGTTGGTCATTATACGAATCCAGAAGTTTCGGATCGCATAAATACTTGGGTTCGTGCGTGTTTAGGCTGGTGGGCGTCTAACAATATGAACGTTATGCGTTGGGGAGACAATATGCGTAACGTTGCTGTTACTGAAGGAGATAAAACTGAAGCTGAGAAAATCTTTGGTGCATCTATTAATACTTGGTCTGTAAACGAATTAAATTCATATGTTAATCGTGCTACAGATAAGCAAGCTAAAGATTTGATAGAAGATTATAAAAATAAATACAATATTGATCCAGAATTATTAAATCAAAAATATGATTCTCTGTTAATTGCAGCTAAGCAGGAAGTTGGAATGGTATCCATGATGTGTGATTATGATGCTACTGCTGCAGTAGATAATTTTGAAGATCTTGGTGGTCTTTCCCAACTTCCAGGAGTTGCTGCTCAACGTTTTCCTTCCGAATATGGATGGGGTTTCTCGGCAGAAGGGGATTGGAAAACCGCAATATTGGTTCGTTTGGGATTAGTTATGGGGTATGGTCTTGAAGGTGGAGCTTCTCTTATGGAAGATTACTCGTATCATTTTGAGCCAGATAACGAAATGATATTAGGATCACATATGTTAGAAGTTTCGCCTTCTATTGGAAGTATTCAAAAACCTCGTCTTGCTATATATCCATTGGGTATTGGAGGAAAATCAGATCCTGTTAGACTCGTGTTTACTGCTGCTCCTAAAAAGGATGCTGTTGTGGTTTCTCTTGCGGATATGTGCAGTAGATTTAGACTTTTAATGAATATTGTCGATGTTGTAGAGCCGTCTGGAAGCCTAAAGAATTTGCCTTGCGCTCGCGCCATGTGGAAACCGCAGCCAAGTCTATCTTTGTCTGCGCAATGCTGGTTATTAGCTGGTGGATCCCATCATACTTGTATGACAACGTCAATTGGTAGAGAAGTTTGGGAAGATTTTGCGCGTATCTCTGGTGTCGAACTAGCTGTGATTGATAAAAACACTAATACCCAAGATTTTGAGCGCAATCTACAGATTTCTCAAATGTATTACAAGCTTAATGTTAAGTAATATTGGCATTATTACGTCTCTAGTGATGAGTGTTTGTTGTGTTATTATTTCCTTTGAAAATAATGGTCAATTTTATAGCGAAGGGGTGCTTTAATGAATGAAAATATGCACATTGTGCCTAACATTTTATTATCGGATGGCAATTCTATACCACAAGTTGGTTTAGGTGTACTTCGAGTTGATAAAGTAAGTATGCATGATGTTGTAGAAAGCGCTCTTTCGTTAGGATACAGACATATTGATGCTGCAGCTGGATATAACAATGAGAATGAGCTAGGTGAAGTATTGCGCGAAACTGGTTTTAATACTGGCGAATTGCGAGAAAACCTATGGGTGACTACAAAGGTTAGAGATTCACAGCAGGGGTATGACAGTACTTTGAAGGCTTTTGATTCTCAACTTGCGGATCTTTGCTTGAACTATGTGGATATGTATATGATTCATTGGCCTACACCATTTAATTGGCGTTCTGCAGAAACATGGAAAGCATTTGTTAAGTTGAAAGAGGAAGGTAGGGTACGTTCGCTTGGTGTGTGTAACTTTATGCCTTCTGATTTGCAGCGTTTATATGATGAAGTTGGTCAGTGGCCTCAAGTGAATCAGATTGAATTGCATCCGAGCTGGCAGCAGTCTAATGTAGTTGATTTTTGCAAGAAGCATAATATTGCTATTGAAGCGTATTCTCCATTGGCGCGCGGACGTGATTTGAATATCGGCGATGGTGTTTTGGAAACTATTGCTAAGAATCATGATGTTACTTGTGCGCAGGTGATTTTGCGCTGGCATATTGAGCATGGATACATTATCATACCTAAATCTGTTTCAGAAAATAGGCAACGTGAAAATATTAATGTTTTTGGATTTAGTCTTAAGGATGATGAAATACGTGCAATAGATGATTTGAACACTAATGAGCGAATGGGGCATGACCCTGCAACGTTTAGTTATGCATAATTGTGTGGCGTTTGTTTTATTTGTATTTGTGAAGGGGTTATATATGTGACTTATTGATTCCTTGTCATCGAGGCTACGAGTGATTAATGGTGGACAGTATAAGTGAACAAAAAATTTTCGTAGCTTTCTCCTATAGAGCGGCATGAAGTTTGTGTTTTACATGAGCTTCATGCCGCTTTGCCCGTGTTTGTTTATTTTTGCCAGTGTTTGTAGTCAGATTTGCCCAAAAAGGGAACAAACGCGGGAATGGGGTTACGCTTATGTGAGCGCAATTACTGCGTAGTTCACAAAAAATCAATGTCGGAAAGACTTAAAGAAGTTTTGCGTTTCTGGGTCGCTGCAAGCGTCCATAACTTCGTATGGTGTGCCATTTTCTGCAACAACGCCGTTTCGTAGCAAAACCACTCTGTCGGCAGCTTTGTGAGCAAAATGCATCTCGTGAGTGGCCATTAAAATTGTGGTTCCTTGCTCTTTTAGTTCCGCAACCATGTCTAGAACTTCACCAACAAGCATTGGGTCTAGCGCGGAAGTAATCTCGTCTAAAAGCAAAAGTTGTGGGCTTGTCATAAGCGCGCGTGCAATAGCCACTCGTTGCTGCTGTCCGCCCGAAAGCTGATCCGGATAAGACTTTGCTTTATTTTCTAGCTTAATCCTAGATAGAAGCTCCATTGCGCGGCTTTCTGCACGGTCTTTGCTCCAATGATGAACTTTTCGCGCAGCAAGAGTCACATTATCTAAAACGCTCATATGCGTAAAAAGATTGAATTGCTGGAACACAACTCCGATTTGAGATCTAATTTGATCCTGATTTATACGAGGATCTGTAATATCTGTGTTTCCAAGCCAAACTTGGCCGTCGTCTACTCGCTCAAGCAGATTAATGCACTTCATAAGAGTGGATTTTCCGCTTCCAGAAGGTCCTAAAAGAGCCACCACTTCGTGAGGTGCAATATCAAAAGAAATGCCTTTAAGAACAGGTGTTGAGTTATACGATTTTCGAATATTGCTTAAGCGCAAAACTGGGGTTGAATCCGTGTAATCACTTGCATTTGTTTGATTGTTTGCGTTTATTTGCTCGCTCATTTGCTGACTTACCTTCTGGTTTGTTAAGTTATTCATCACACGGTTCCTCCGTTTAGCTCGCGTTTGCGCAGTCTTGCCGTATACCAATCGTTTAGAACAATAAACGGAATGCTCAGCGCTATAAATACAACGCTTGCTACAACGTATGGAGTGAAGTTATAAGAAGTTGCAACAGATATTTGCGCGGCTCGAACAGCGTCTACAGCGCCCAAAACCGATATGAGTCCTGCATCTTTTTGCATTGATATAAAGTCGTTCATTAAGGCAGGAGCCACTTTTCTTAAGCCAAGAGGAATTACCACTAATCGCACAGTTTGACCAGATGTTAAGCCAAGTGATCTTGCGGACGCTCGCATAGACGGATGCACGTCTTCAAATCCTGCGCGCAATACCTCTCCAACGTATGCGGAGTAGCTCATAACAATGGCAATTGTACCGAGTATTGCTGGTGGGATTCGCCCAAAAAGCTGTAATCCTGGTATGCCAAAGCCGATTAAGTAAAGCACAACAAGCATTGGTATGCCGCGCATAATAGTTGTGTAGAATTGCGCTATAGCTCGCAAAGGGAAAAGCATTGGGCTTACGCTTGTACGGATAACTGCGATTAAAGTTCCAAGTATTGCTACTCCAATAACAGCGAAAACAAGCACCTGCAGATTAAGCATTAAGCCTTGCAAAACGGATGGCAAAGATAACATAAAGTACTTGCCAGAAAAGAACGTTTCGCGCACTCTTGGCCAACCAGGGCTCATTGCAAGTGCCGCAACGCACACGCCAAGTAATACTAAAGTGCTTATTATGCTTGTTAAAACTGATTTAAGATTTTGCTTTTTGCGGATTGACCTACGCTCAAGCTCGATATTGCTTAAAGCGTATTCTCCAGCGTTGTTTGATTCACTGTTTAATGCATTGCCGTTAAGTACTGTCATTGGCGGCACTCAAGCCTTTCGACATAATGAATGATACGCACTATTGTAAGCACTTTTATGTGACGATTGGGTTACAAGTTGCTTACAATAATGCGTATTGGTAATGACGTTAGTACGATTTTTATTTATTTTTATTTATTTTTGGTTTAGTTTTTACTTAAGAACTGGCAGATTAGTCGTGTACTCTGCAAGCCACTTTTCTTGGAGCTTCTTCAAAGTACCATCTTTTTCTAGCGCATTCACAGCCTTAGTGACGTCTGCAGTAAGCTTAGAGCCTTTTGGAAGTACCAATCCAGTTCCTTCCTTATCTTCCGATCCTGCAATCTGTCCAAGAACAACACCTTCTTTAACCTGCTTGCTGCGCACAATGTTTACGGAAGATGGAGTATCTATAACAAGTGCGTCAATCTGCTTAGAATCAAGAGCCTGAACCAAAGCGTCATTATCGTTAAAGGTTTGAATATCGCTCTTAATCTTGTCTTTAGCAAAGCTGTAGCTTGTTGTTCCAACCATTGCGCCAATTGTAGCGGTTTTAAGGTCTGCTAAGGTCTTTGCGTTAGCAAACTTGCTATCTTTTTTGACCACAACACCCTGAGTTGCGTTGTAGTAACTTGGCGAAAAGTCTACTGCCTTCTTGCGTTCCTCCGTAATAGAGAACTGCTGAAGGTTAAAATCAAAGTCTTTTGGTCCTGGGGTTACTGCGGAGTCGAAGGTTGTGCGAACCCACTTTACTTTGTCTTTATCGTATCCGAGTTTCTTTGCAACAGCGTATGCTACTGCAGATTCGTAGCCCTTGCCGTTTTCTGGCTTGTTATCGTACATCCAAGGTGTGTAAGTTGGCTGAGCTGTGCCGATTGTCAAAACGCCTGGAGTAATCGTCTTTTGGTTTGTATCTTGTGCGTTTTGGCTGCCGCATGCTGCTGTGCTAACCATTGCTGCCATTGCTAATGCTGCTGCTGCAATTTTTGCAGCAGCGATTGCTACGCGGTTGGTGTGCAAGTTGTTGTGTACGAAAATAGCCATTTTTTCTCCTTGTTTTTGCTAAAACCTTAAAATTTTTCGCTTACTCGTTTTTAAGCGATGTAAGTAGGTTTTGCGGCCGTACATTTGATAGTTTATAAGACGATAGATGCATTTAAGGCTTAATTGTTACAGAATTGTTATCGTGATTGTTTATAACGCGCTATATTTTGTTGATTTCATACATGGTTTTGTGGTGATTAGACTTAAGTCGTAGTATGTTAAGTGTCAGTTACATACGGTGTGTTGTTTTTTGAGGAGTGTTTTATGTTAAATAATTTTGAACATAGCGTGGCTGACGATTTTTCTGAAAGTTCTAAAGATTTTAGTCATCTTTCAAAACTTGCTGTTATAGTTGCACTTCAAAAAGAAGCTCAGCCTATTCTTCAAGCATTTTGTGGGGATTATAAAACTTGGGATTCGTATGGGGTTACTTTTATTCAGGGCAAAATCGCTTCTAATAGCAAAGGCGAAAATCCTACTCTTACAATATGTGTTGCTGGAATGGGAAAGTGCGCTGCCGCAGCTGCAGCTCAAGCGTTGATAATCGAATCCAATCCACAAGTGTTGATTTTTAGCGGAATCGCAGGTGCTTTAAATCCGCGTCTTAGTGTTGGAGATATTGTTATAGGCAAGAAACTTCACTATTTAGAAACAAATACGCAAATTATTGCAGAGTGTGCTCCGTACAAATCTGTTTTTGAATCAGATTCAAAATTATGCGATTTAGCTGTTAAAGAGGCGCAATTATTAGGATTTAGGCTTGAGAAGTCTTTGGAAGAATCCTCTTCGGTTGCTGGCGACTTATCCTCGGACTTTAAGCAAAGCGCGTCTAATGAAAATAGCGTGTCTAACGAAAATTCAAACAACGTTGCTTATTTGTGTGGAAACATAGCAACAAGCGACCAATTTAACACAGATCCTAATATTTTAGACGCTGTGCGAGCAACGGTTTTTGGCGATTGCGAAGAGATGGAAGGCGCTGCTGCTGCACATATTGCTGCTAAAAACGGTGTTCCATTCCTTGCGATTCGCTCAATGAGTAATCGTTGTGGAGAATCATACGAATCTGTGGACTCGCATAAGGATGATTTAGTTCTTGCAGCTAATCAAGCAGGATCGTTAACTTTGCGTGTTTTGAAGGCGCTTGTTAAATAACTGCAGACTAGTTTACTTATTTGAATCGTTTTGTTCTGCTAAATCAAATCCGCTGAAAGTAAACCCAGGGCTTACTACGCAAGAAACAAGAACATCGCCATCGCTTGGTATTGTTCTCTGCCATGTCCCAGCAGGAATTACAAGATGTCCGCGCGTGGATAAGCCATTGCATTCCTTAGTGTTTCCAAGAGTAAAACGCTGCAAATCTGCCTCATCACAAGGGGTTTGACCACATCCACCAAGTTCAATCGTAAGATTTGACGGTCCATGCCATAGCCAAATCTCGTCTGCATCAACTTTATGCCATGCGCTTGAATCGCCAGAAGGCAAAAGGAAGTAAATAAGAGAGGCCAATGGTCTTGGTGCGTCTGCGCCAGCGTTTTCGTCAATTTTCGTATTGTTTGTGCTCGCGTTTGAAGTATTTTCATTGTTGGTTGCGCTATATAGTTGCGCTGCTTGCCAGTCGCGGGTGTACCATCCGCCTTCTGGATGGGCTTCTAGCTGTAATTCTTTAACAAGATTTTTGGCGTAATCACTCATATTTTCTAAACTGACACTCATAATGCATGCTCCTTTTATTTTTCATATTTGCGTTAAATGTGTTCGTTAAACGTGTTCTTATCTGTGCTTGCATCAGATTATTGAGCAAAAGCACCATTATTGTATACAAGATTTCCAGAAATAACTGTTGCTTTTGCACTACCTGCACCGTGACGCACAAAATTGTGCAAAGTCTCTTCAACTCCTTGTGGCGAGCTTGTGTCTGTTGGAATATCAAAGAACGCAAGGTCGGCTGTTGCTCCAGCATTAATTTGACCAATTCTGTGCGGTCCTACGTGTAAGCCCATAACGCTTGCGCCGCCTAAAGTAAGCATGCGAATAATTCGATGTGTTAAATCATCTTTTCTATACCCTTGCGCTGTTGCTAAATCATAGACTTTTGCAGCGTCGTCTAAAACGTCTAAAGATGGGGAAGAAGATAGTGAATCCGTACCAATCGCAAGCAAGTTTCCTTCTTCCATGTAGTCGCGAATTGGCGCGTCTCTTTCCGTAACAGTAATGCGGTTGGATCTTGGGCACACTGCCACTCCCACTCCGCGTTGACGCAAAATTCTTCGGTCTTCGCCATCTGCCCAAACTCCGTGCGCAATATGTACGTCTGGTCCAAGGGATCCGAGCTGATCCAAAAACTGAATTGCGGAAGCTGTCATTCCATGTGCTTTAAGTTCGCTGTAGCTCGCCCAAACGTTAGCATTCCAATCTGGTGCGGAATACGTGGTGAGTGTATCGGCGTGATTTCCAGCCTCCATAGGTGTTTCTGCTAAGTGTATGTGCAAGCGCATGTTTAGCTGTCTTGCAATGTCTGGCAAATCCACAAAAGGTTCGGTTTCTAGACTGTAAGGTGCGTGTGGGCTAATTCCTATACTCGGCACTCTGCCGTTGTCCATCATGTGCCCAAGCATCTCGAGCAGCTTAGCGTAGCCTTCTTCCTTCCAGTCAACGTTTTTCCAGCCCATTACCTCCCAATAGGCTATCCCGTGCATGCCTTGGCTTGCAAGCGCTCCAACTGCTTCGATATCAGTTACAATGTCGGCAGCTGCAGTAGTGCCAGCTTCCACCATCATTCTGGCACCTTCGTATGCAGAAGTTTTCCAAGTCATCAATGATGGGTTATGCTGTTTTTCTTCTTGTAATTTGTCATAAACAACATTGAATCCTTCTTCCCAGTCTCTAAAATTGCGGTATTCGCCGCGGCCTACGCTTGCCATATTAGTGTATTGCAAATGCGTGTGTGCGTTTATAAGACCTGGTGTCATAAGACCATGCCAATGTCGTTCGTTGTTAAACATTTTCCTATAGGAATCGTTTGACATTTCATCTTTTAGAATGTCTAGTACCCACTGTCTTGTTCCAACGTGTACAACGCGTCTATTTGATACTGCTACGGCTCCTTCGGGAATAATAGGACCTGTTACTGGAATAACCATTGCTGCACTGTATAAGGTTACTTCGCTAAGCGGCGTTGGGTGTGCAAGTGCGCGTATTGGATCTGTAAACATTGCTTTCCTTATGGAATTATCGTTTAACTAATTTTGCTTCTGTTACTCTATTATTGCTTAGATTTGTTATGATTCGGTTAATTGGATTTCATCTAAATATTTTCGTCTTCGGCAAATCTTGTTAAATCCCATCTATAACCATTATCTTTATTGGATTCGCTAGCACTATATCCGCGTTCTGCTAATGCAATACTTGCTATTTGATTATCGGAGCTTTCTGGCAATTGGTAAATTCCAGAATCAAGCCGATTTTTGTCGCTATTTTTCTTGTTTTTCCCATTGTGATCTAGCAAATACGCTACTGCGCTTACTTGAACAGCAAAACTAAAGTCCATAATCTCAATAGGATTTCCACCGCCAGTAGTGTAATTTGTGCCGTCTCCTTCACTTATTAGTGTGATTTGCGGACCGCACGGAACTTGGATTTTTCTTTGTGAAGTTCCAACAACTGGCTTAAAATCAGGGATTTCGTCTAGTGCAATCTCGTTTGCAATTCCGCCAATAACAGCCAAAATCGCGTTTTCTTGCATGTTTTGCATGTGTTGCAATGTAATCGTGTGTCTAACGCCTGTTGCAGAAACAATCATATTGCTTTTTTTAACAACGCATTCAAGATTATGAGCTTCAAATCCATCGAAAACTGCGCGTAAGGATTGGACAGGATTTGTATCGCAAATCGTAACTTTTGCACCCAATGCGCGTATTCTTAATGCGAATCCGCGACCAACTGGACCGTATCCAACAACAGTTACTTTAGCGTTTTTAAAGCATTCGCTTCCAAGAATTTGCTGCATAGTAGTAACGCAAGTTTCGCCAGTTCCATGACGATTGTCAAAATCGGTTTTTAGAGCGCTGTTATTTACTGCAATCACAGGGTAGTGCAAGTGTCCAGCTTTTTGCATTGCTTCAAAAGCGCGCACTCCACTAGTTGTTTCTTCTGCAACTCCTATTAGATTAGCTGCGATTTGCGGGCGTTCCAGGCTTGCTAGGCGCGCAAAACTTGCACCATCGTCGATTATTATGTCTGGCTGTATTTCGTCTAAGAGTTTTAGCGCACCTTCATGAGTTTGTTCAGGTGTCCAATCTCGGTTTGCTTGTACTAAAATGCCTTCTTTTGTAAGCTGATCTGCCACTCTCTGGTCAGTTTCATCTGGACCGCAAAAAACGCCAATAATCGCTCCGTGCGCGTGCAATTCTCTAAGCAATACAGCTGTTTTTGGCTCCAACACAAGGCAAACAGCTATTCTAACGCCTTTTAAATCAAGTCCATTTTCTTTCAAGTTGTTAAGTAGCGTGCGCATTACTGGCATATGTTTTTGCGCGTAATCTATTGCGTCTTTTCCGCTTAAATTAGGTGCATTAACCATAGTGTCTTCTATATTTTCGTAAGATTTAGTGGCGTCAAAATCTGCATATTGTTTACAAGTTGTAGGAATTATTCCCCAAGATTGCGCGCTCTGTAAGAATTTTTCCACATCACTATTTTGGTCACTATTTTTAGCATTCTCATTTTGAATATTGTTATCTCCAATAAACACGCGTGCCCCAGCAAGAGATTGGTTAGTTCTCTGCGAAGTAATAGCAACCCATTCGCTAAAATCAATCATATTAAACTCCTAAAAGCTCTTATATTTATTATCCCTATAATCCAAGCGCGTTCAAAGCTTCTCTTAAATTCTCTACTTCGATTATGTCAATACCGGGAATGCTAATTTTCTTTCGCATATTACACACGATCGCACGCTTATAGCCGATCCTAGATGCTTCTCTAATTCTAGGTTCCATTCTAGAAGCTGGGCGAATCTGACCAGTAAGACTAATCTCACCAATCGCACAAGTTAAAGGTAAAACTGCCTTATTTTTGGCTGCGCTCGCCAAACTTGCTACTATTGCTAAATCGCAAGCAGGTTCTTTCGCCTTAGCTCCAGCAATCGTAGAAACGTAAATGTCTTTAGACAAAAGATTTAATCCACCATGTCTATATAAAACAGCGGTAAGCATGGCAATTCTGTTTGTATCTACTCCAGAAACTGCGCGTCTAGGGGCTGGCAGAACCGAATCTGTAACAAGAGCCTGAATTTCAATAGGTATGCTTCTGTGTCCTTCTAAAGTAAAAGTTACGCACGTTCCTTCGTTTTTACAATCTCCATTAGAAGACAGGAACAGTCCAGAAGGATCTGGAACCTCTTCAATACCATCGCCACTCATGTCGAAGCAGCCAACTTCGTCTGTAGGTCCAAAACGATTTTTAACAGCGCGAAGCATGCGTAATGCGGTTTGACTATCTCCTTCAAATTGGCAAACAGTGTCTACAAGATGCTCAAGCGTGCGAGGACCTGCAATCGATCCGTCTTTTGTAACGTGTCCAACAAGAAGAATTGGAATATCGCAAGTTTTAGCAACGTCTATAAGCGCGCTAGCTACTTCTCGAACTTGAGTGGAGCCTCCTGTAATTCCTTCAACATCGCTAGAAACAATAGTTTGAGCCGAATCAACAATTGCAAGAGTTGGCTTATATTTTTCGATTAGCGCTAAAGCTGTGTTTAAGTCTGTTGTAGAAGCAAGAAGAAGATTTTGACTTATGGCATTTATGCGTGATGCACGCAATTTTACTTGCGACTTTGATTCTTCGCCAGAAATATACAGGACTAAATTTTTTGTGTATTCGGCAGTGTTTTTCGCAGATTCGTTGCAATTCTTGGCAATTTTCCCTGCTGTTTCTAAAAGTAGAGTAGATTTTCCGATTCCTGGTTCGCCTGCTATAAGCGTGACTGATCCTGGAACAAGCCCTCCTCCTAAAACGCGGTCAAATTCGCTAAATCCTGTGTGGATTCGCATGCCATTATCTGCCGTAATTTCACTGATTGGCTGAGCATCTACGCTAGAATCAAGATTTGTTATTGTAGAAATGTTATTTTTTGCATTTCTAGATCTTGTGGAGGCTCGTGAAACTCCGCTTGTAGCTTTAGACTCGTGAAACTCGTTTAATGTTCCCCATTCGCCGCATTCTGGACAGCGACCATACCATTTTGAACCACTCCAACCGCATTCGGAGCATAAGTAGTAAGTAGTAGATTTTGCAGCCATGATTTGACGCTAGCTGCATTTGTAGACATTTTACCGTCATACTTTTGTGAGATAATCCAAGTATGTTGAACAGTGTTATGTGGGGTAAAAAATATGAATTCTTATGCGAATAATCCTTCTAACTCGACTTCATCTGTATCTGCTTCTCATAACAACTTACGAAAAGTTCTTATAGTTGCCGTAATAGTGGTCGTTTTAGCTATAGTTTCCGCATTCATATGGCCTGGCTGGGCATTAAATCGCCAGCAACCGCAGTCTGCTAAAACTCAGGTGTCTTCTGCAAAAACTCCGTCAATTAAGTCTAAAGATTTGCCTAGTACATCTACTGCACTGTTAAGATCTATGCCAGATAGTGTTCTTGATTTTGCGCGTGTTGATGCTTCTCCTAGTGCTAAATGGTCTTCCGCATCTCCTTTGGAAGAATACACTGTTAGATATTCTACGGGAGAATCTGGCAGTGATGTTTCAGTCGTTGTTGCTCAATGGAGTAGTCGTGATTTAGCAAATAAGCAATATGAGCTTTTAACTGATGCATTAGCTGGAAGTGATATTGCTTCTGGAAAGATTCAGGTTGCTGGTAAGACCACTGGAAGCTATGTTTTGAAGGCAGATGATAATAGCAAAACTAAAGCTAGTGCCATCTGGCAAAATGACACTGTTGTATTTGAAGTGACTGGTTTAAAACAGTCTGTTGAAAGATTCTATAAGCAATTCCCAATGTAACTTTCGTAGTGATATAGGCTGTTTTGTACGTGTTTTTGTAAAATTTTGTTTTAAAATTTTCCAAAGTCGTCAAAACGGTGTAACATTAGGCAAGTTGCACACTTTACATATGAATGGAGGCTTCAGATGGGTTCTGTCATCAAGAAGCGCCGCAAGCGGATGAGCAAGAAGAAGCACCGCAAACTGCTGCGTAAGACTCGTCATCAGCGTAAGTAGTAGCTGCTTGGCGCGCCTGCCCGTTTGGGCACGTAACACTTTTGAAAGCGTTGGATTTTTCCAGCGCTTTTTTTTTTATTGCGATTGAAGACTGCAATGATTGAAGAATGTAAAAAATTTCCCGAAAATGTACGTAAAACAGTGGATTTTACGTACATTTTCGGGAAATGATTGGTTAAATTTAGATATGCAGTTTACTTATTTGGATTTGTGAGTGTGCGAGGTCCGTTTGGATCGCCAACAATCACAGTATCGACCATGTTTAAGAACAATCCGTGTTCTACAACGCCAACTGTTTCAATCAAATCTTTAGCAAGCTCTTGTGGGTGGTCAATGCGCTCCAAGTGCAAGTCAACAACAAAGTTATTTTCGTCTGTACGCACTTCCTTGCCATCTGCATCAAGACGCAAAACTGGCTTGTATCCGCGCTTTTCAAACTTGCGAATCACTTGTGCAGATCCGAATGGAATTACCTCAACAGGAAGTGGGAACTTGCCGATTGTATCAACTACCTTGCTGGCGTCCACAATCCACACAATGCGGTCGGAGTTAATTGCAACAATCTTCTCCCAGAGCAATGCTGCACCGCCGCCCTTAATACCGTTAAAGTTCTTATCGACTTCATCTGAACCATCAATAGTAACGTCAATATGGTCAACATCGTTAATGTCAAGAATCTTAATGCCGTAGCCCTCTGCCTGCTCTTGCGTGCGTCGAGAAGTTGTGACACCAGTGAAGCTCAAGCCTTCTTCTTTTACTCTGCGACCGAGTTCGTCTACAAGAAAACGAACAGTAGAGCCGGTTCCAAGTCCAACCATCATGCCATTTTGTACAATCTTTGCGGCCTCAATGCCAGCTGCCTTCTTAAGAGCATCTTGCTGTGCTTTATCCATTTGTGCCTACTTTCTTATCTTTCTTGTTGGCGTGGCTAAAATAACAGCGCGTTTATAGCGTTTTTACCAACCGCCACTTATTTCATACATACTACATATTAGTCTGCGTTCAGATTTTATTCTGTTTGGTTTGCAGCTTTTGTTTGAATATAAAACTCGGTTGGATCTAGTTTAAGAGTGCCGTCTGGCTGAACATATCCGCTTACTTGTATGTTTCCTAATACGTATCGTGGTTGACCATTAAAGCTTTGGCTCGTATTTGGAGCAGGTGTGAATTGTAATGTTCCAGATACACATAATCCTGGCACTACTTGATATTTTTGTTCTGATTTATTTTGAGATTGTTTATTTTTACGCGACTCGTCGGATGCTTTCGATTCATCCTGTGTATTACTGTTACGCGTAGTTGAATCGTTAGCAACGCTGTTATCGGCGTATTTAATGGCATCATCATCGGATGTTTCACGTTTTGTTTCACGATGAAAATCGCCTTTAAAATCAGGATTAATATCCTTACCAACGCATCTTCCTATGTGATATTCTGCATTAGAAATCTTGCCGTCTAACAGCATTTTTGCGTCTTCTGGTACATCAACACCGTCTGCATATGTAGAAGAAATCAACGATTTCCATCCTTCTAGTGGCAGGTATCCATCCTTCAATCTGCTGCGGCAATCTTCAGCATAAGTTCTAGCCAGCTCATCAACTTTTTCGTTTCCAGCGTTTCCAGCGTGTCCCTTAACCCAGACGAACTTAACGGAGCCTTCGCGTTTAGTAATCTCCGAATCGATTGCGCGAATCAAATCTGCGTTTTTTACAGGCTCTTTTTTGGAGTTCTTCCAACCGTTCTTCTTCCACCCGTGAATCCACGTGGTTGAGCAGTTTATAGCGTATTGCGAATCAGTTTCGATTGTAAGATCCTCGCTTCCAGGGTGTGCTCTCAACGCTTCTAGTACTGCGCATAACTCACCAATTTGATTCGTGCCATTTGTGGCTCCGCCTGCATCCGCGTTTCCTGCATGTTGATGCTCGTGCGTGCTTCCTGCTTCATCAGTGTGGTCTGCCCAAGCCCAACCCATTGATCCATTTGGATTTCCAAGTGCTGAACCATCGGTAGAAACAACAATCATCACAAAACCTTTCAAAAATGCGCCGGTTGCAGATTGCAACCAGCGCAATTAGTAGATTCTTTACTTACGAAAGATTATTACGTTACGCTAAAGCCTTGTCTACTACAGCAGTAGCTTCCTCAAGCACCTTGTCAAGTGCCTCTGGAGAAACGAAGGACTCAGCATAAACCTTGTAAATGTTCTCGGTACCAGATGGGCGAGCAGCGAACCAATTGTTCTTGGTCGTAACCTTCAAGCCGCCAATCTTTGCGCCGTTTCCAGGAGCTTCCGTAAGCTTTGCGGTAATATCTTCGCCAGCGAGCTTAGTTGCTTCAACATCGTTGCCACTTAGAGCAGCAAACTTCTGCTTCTGTTCAAGAGTTGTTGGAGTATCTACGCGCTTGTACCAGCTTTCTCCAAAGCGAGCAACCTGATCTTGGTGAAGCTGAGCAGGGTTCTTACCAGTCTTTGCAGTAATTTCTGCAGCGAGCAAATCAGGAATCAAACCATCCTTATCGGTGGTCCACACGCGTCCGTCTTTGCGCAAGAAGCTCATGCCAGAGCTTTCCTCGCCGCCGAAAGCAACTTCGCCGCTAAAGAGTGGGTCAACGAACCACTTGAAGCCAACAGGAACTTCCACAAGCTTAGCGTTAATAGAAGCAGCTACGCGGTCGATCAAGGAAGAAGACACAAGCGTCTTGCCGATAGCAGTATTCTTTGGCCAATCTGGGCGAGCGCCGCCGAACAAGTACTCCACGCACACTGCAATGTAGTGGTTCGGGTTCATAACGCCCCAATTCGGGCACACGATACCATGGCGATCGGCATCTGGATCAGTGCCTCCAACCAAATCGTACTTATCCCAAGCGCCAGCGTTAAGCTGATCAACTAAGCCCTTCATTGCGTAAGGGGAGCTTGGATCCATACGAATCTTGCCATCGTGGTCAATAGTCATGAATCGCCAAGTTGGGTCAACTTCTGGACGCACAACGCCAATGTTTAAACCGTACTTTTCGTTCATAAGTGGCCAGTAGTTTACGCTTGCGCCGCCGAGTGGGTCAATTCCCAAACGCACGCCGCTAGAGCGAATCACATCGAAATCGATTACGTTAGCCAAATCGTTAACGTAGTGCTCGCGGTAATCGAAGCCTTCAACCAAATCAGACTTGATTGCTTCCTCGAAAGGCACGCGCTTAACGGACTTGTAGTTGTCGAGCAATTCGTTTGCGCGAGCTGCGATTGCGTTAGTTACGTCTGCTGGGGCAGGGCCGCCTGTTACAGGGTCGTACTTAAAACCTCCGTCGGTTGGAGGATTGTGCG
Source organism: Gardnerella sp. DNF00038 (assembly GCF_049262855.1). Classification (NCBI taxonomy): domain Bacteria; kingdom Bacillati; phylum Actinomycetota; class Actinomycetes; order Bifidobacteriales; family Bifidobacteriaceae; genus Gardnerella; species Gardnerella sp. DNF00038. Next base: position 318,810 of record NZ_CP058407.1, read on the forward strand.
ATGGAGTGACGACAATGCCATCTGCCAAGCCGTCTCCGCTAAAGCGTTGAGTGCCGTCGGCTGCGCGATTATGCGTCAAAATAGCCTGAGAAACAACAGGAGTTGGCACGAAATCGCCGCGAGAATCCACGCGAACGTGAACTCCGTTAGCAACCAAAACCTCGATAGCGGTTTTTTGAGCAGGCTCAGAAAGAGCGTGCGTATCGCGACCAATATAAAGAGGACCAGTTACGCCAGCCTTCTTGCGATATTCAGCAATAGCTTGAGTAATAGCCACAATATGAGCTTCGTTAAACGAAGTTTTTAAAGCAGAACCACGGTGACCGGACGTACCGAAAATCACGCGCTGTTCTGGAATATTGGAATTTGGAACTTCATCATAGTAAGCGCCAACCAAAGCGTCGACATCTACTAGATCTTCTGGGGTGGCGGGCATTCCCGCATTTTTTGCTACCATAATTTTTTATTTTGCCACGGCGACGGTATTTTAACGTAAGTTAGCATTATTTTGAGTCAAAGAAGATTGTAAACTCTCTGGTATGCGCACGCATAAAGCCTGTTTGTCTACGCTAAAACGCAAGTGTTTTGTGTAGCCTAAAATATCTCCATCAACTTGCACAGGAGCAGGTCGTTCTATCTTGACTTCTGCTTCAACACCTTGCGATTGGTCGATTTTAGAGTTTGTAGAAAGCGGACTTTGCTTTGCTTTTCCTGTAACGGTTTGGTGTACAACGTCTCCAAATAGGTTAGCCCATCCAATTAATCCGCCAGATGTGTCAATAATTTCGAAGTCTAATATGCCATCATCGTAAACGGCTTCTGGCATTAAAGAAAGCATTGGTATTTGTCCACAATTACCAGCCATAAGTGTGCGGAATGATATTCCTCTTGCTGTGTGATTTGTACCGTTTTCTCTAATAAAAGTAACGTCTCCGCGATATTTTGGCGCAAATAAGTGTTTAACGCCAGCAACAAAGTATGCAAGCCAGCTTATGTTCTTTTTAAGCGCAGGATTAGTGTCGTCTATCATAAGAGCGTCGAATCCAATTCCTGCAATAATCAAAAATGCGTGACCATGGTCTTCATACGGCTTGTCGAGTATAAAAACACGCCCAACGTCAACTTTTTTAGATCCGTGGCTTGTTGCAACTCTTAGTGCTGCTTGAACATCATCTACTGGAATGCCCATGTTGCGCGCAAACAAGTTCCCTGTGCCAATTGGAATTATTCCCATCGCGTGGTTCGTGCCAGAAACCGCGCTTGCAACCGTTCTAACAGTGCCATCTCCACCAACTGCCACAACAACATTTGCCCCGTTTTCTAAGGCTTCGAGTGCGCATTCTCGCCCGTCTTTATTTAATTGAGTGTCTATTATTTCGTATGTGAAATTGTGTGATTTGCAATATTCTTTAATGTCAAGTCTATATTGTTCTGCTTGAGGTTTAGACGGGTTTAGTATGAAAGCGTAATGTACACTATCTCCGTGTCGCTCTGCGAGTTTTTCTGCTAAATGATGCTTTTTCAAGGCGCGCGTAACTATCATAATGATGAATGGTGCAAGTACTAGCGCAAAAACAATCACCATTAACGCAATCGTCGCTTGAATTGGCATATCTGGCATATTTATTATTCTTGCACATATCTTTAATATATGGTGATTATTTTTAGAATATTTGCGAATATTTGATTACTTTTCACATTTTCATCACGTATTGAGCATATTTTTTATTTTTGGCTCGCATTTCTATTATTTATTTCTATTATTTCTATTATTTCTATTTATATGTTTTACATTCCTTATGTGAGTTATATGCTAAGCAAGTGCTAAACTTGCCACATGCGATTTTTGTGCCATTAATCGAGCAGGGGTTTAAGAGTATGTCCGAGTTAGAACATAATAATCCAGACGCTTTTGAGTCTGAAAATATTGATAATATTGCTAATAATATAGACGTAAACAGTGTAGATAATTACAATATTGACAATAACGATATAAATCAGACTGCTGTTTTAAAGAATCGCCATAAGTCGAACAAGTCTGCACTGGTTCTTTTATATTCTTTGGTCATATTCGTTATACTCTTAGTCTGCGCTTTTCTTGGCACACAAGCGTATTTCCATGATCGTGTTGCCCCTGGTGTACATTTTGCTGGAAGTAGTCAAATTGTTGGCGCTCAGTTGGCAGCGGTTTCTAAAAATGTAGATAATGCTGTTGATAGCACCAAAATAGAAATTAAAGATGATCGTGGTAAAACAATCAACGCGAATTTTGAAGACTTGTACGTCAAAGTAGATAAGAGCGCAACGGTTAAAAATATAATGCGATCTAAGCATGATAACGCGTTTACAATGCTTATGCCTTGGGTTCAGAAGACTGTCGCTTTGCAAGCAACTCGAAACGACATGGATATGGATGCGTATATCATCAAGAAATTTGTTAACGATAAAGATCGTGCAATGCCTTATACGGCAAAATACGATTCTGGTTCTGAATCTTATGTGGTGGAAGATGGTGTTCCAGGTCGTACAGTAATAACATTGCCTGTTCGTGAGGCTGTTAAAAAATCGCTTGAAAATCCTGGTAAAACAGTAAAAGTTACTATTGAGTCTCGTAGGATTGAAGCACCGATTAAGCGTGATGTTGCTAAGAAAACTGTGGATCAGCTTAATAATATTCTTACTAAGAAAATCACTTTAAGTAATGGCGATTCAAAAGATTTTACGATACCTAAATCTGCAATCGCTTCTTGGATTAAGGTTAATGCTGATGAACAGAGAAAGCAGATTTCGTTTACTGTAGATAGGGAAGCAGTAAATACTTGGCTTTCAAAAGAGCTTGCTAAGAATCTGAACCAGCAGAAAATAGATCAGGAAGACACTTATAGTAAGAAGGGTCAGTTCATAATGACCACTCTTAAAGGTGTTAATGGCGTAGAGGTTCGCTATTCAAAGGATGTAGCAAACAAGGTTGTGGATGCTATCGAAAAGGGTACAGATGCAAAGATTACGGTTCCAACAAATGTAGTAAAGTTTGCTGTTGAAAAGAAGATTGTTGAAATGCGTATTGTGGTTGATAAAACCACGCAGACAGTAAGCGTTTACAAAGATGATCAATTAATACGAACAATGCCAGTTTGCACGGGCTCCAATGGATATTACGAGACGCCAAATGGAACATTCCACATTTACTTACGTTATGACGTTCAAGCTATGCAAGGATTTAATAGAGACGGTTCTAGATACTATTTGCCTGGAATTACTTGGGTTAGCTACTTTAACGGTGGAATTTCATTCCATACAGCAAGGTGGAATGATGTTGGTATAGCACAAGGATACCCAGCAAAGCATGGTTCTCACGGCTGCATTAATATGTACGAGCAGGATTCTAAGTGGGTGTACGACAATTGCCCGCGTGGAACAATCGTACAAGTGGTTGGCGAGCAGCCAGATGGTCCAGTTCGTCAATAATTCATTGTAATAGTGAGTTATAGGCTTTATAAAAGTTATAAAATTCATAAAAGCGAGTAACAATTTGGCTAAATTGGATGACAATAACGCTGCAAAAGGCGGCGAACAAGCCAAGCAAGAATGTGATTCTCCAGCTGTAGCTAGAAGAATAAGCAGTACGCCTATTCAAGTGCGAGTTACAGCCACGCTTTTTGATGCTCCTTCGGATGAAGAGCGTATAGATAAAAAGCCGCCTTTTATTCGATTGGTCAGAAAACTTGTTACATCAAGCGTTGGATTTTGGATGCGTGTAAGCGGTAAGATTATGCGCCGTTTGGGTTGGTTCCCAAGCGTTGAGCCTTATATTGGTTATGGAACTGATAATTATGCTCGTCTGATTTGCCGTACGGTTCTTGCTCCTAAAGCTGGGCATCATTCTGTTTTGAAGCGCGGAATATATGCGATGCTTGTTGTTCCTGCTGTTAGGATTCGTGTTTCTTTAAGCATTGATGGTGTTCCTGTTGAATCTGCGCAAGTTGGTGATTCGTCTGTGTACGATAAGCCAGATGCTAGTTTCAACAGTGGTGCTGAATATTGTGTTTCAGACTGTTCTGGTTATCTTGATTTGATTACCGAAAGATCACTTAATGTTGGTGAACATAAAGTGTCTTACAAAGTAGATAATCGTGAGCCTGTTGATGCAAGCATGTTTGTTATTTCTGAAAAATCTACTTTGGGAATAATTTCCGACGTTGATGACACTATTATGGTCACTCAGGCTCCTTCTCCGCTAAGAGCAGCTTACAATCTGCTTATTATGAATCCAGAGCACAGGCATGCTGTTAAGGGTATGAATCATTTCTTTAATAAGATTCGTGATTTTGTTCCTAACGCCCCGTTTTTCTATCTTTCAACTTCTCCTTGGAATGTGGAAGCTTCTATACGACACTTCATTTCGCGTGAAGGTTTTCCATCTGGACCACTTCTTCTTAGAGATTTAGATCCTAGACCTAAGACTTTTGTGCCGACTGGTCCTCAGCATAAGCTTGAGTTTGCTCAGCAGCTTATGGATGATTTTCCAGGTATGAGATTTGTGCTTATTGGTGATGATGGTCAGAAGGATCCAGCTACTTATGCGAGTATTATAAAAAAATTCCCTAATCGAGTTTTAGCGGTAGGCATAAGACAGCTTAAGGTCAATTCAACTATGACCGATTTTAGGAGAGCAATGTCTAAGGATTTTGGGGTTACTCTTGCGTCTTCTAGAATTGCAAGCGTTGGTGATGGTAATTTTGTTAATGCTAAAGGTGCTGCTGGAACTTTTGAAGGTGTCCCATTTTTTGCAGCTCCAGATGGTGAATCTTTGAAAGATATTATGATTCCATTTATTATGGATGCTGTTTAATGTTGTGTAGTTGATATTGTGTAATTGTGCAGAATTTTTATGTTTTCTATGTGTTGTAAAGGTTATAAATGCAAGATAGTTCGCTAAAAGTCGGTGAGTTTGATTCTTTAAATAAGGCTGCTGGTTGTAAGCCTATGACCGCTACAAAAATTGATTATGTTCGTGAGTTTCACAATGATGTGTTTGTAGATGAATATGCTTGGATGAAAGACAAAGAGAGCAAAAGAATTCGTGAATATATTGATTCTCAAAACAAGTACACTGAACAACGCGTTTCTAGGTTAGATTCTTTACGTAAACAACTGTTTAATGAGATGAAATCGCGTATTCAAGAAACGGATATGTCTGTTCCAACAAGAATGGACGGATATTGGTATTATGTGCGTACCGTAGAAGGTAAACAGTACGGGATTCAATGCCGAATGCCTGTTAAAAATGAGAATGATTGGGATCCGCCAGTTATAGATGAACGCGCAAATCCTGGAGAAACAGAAGGCGAAGAAGTTATTTTTGACGCCAACAAAGAGGCATCGGAATTTGGTGGAGATTTCTTCCAACTCGGAGGAATGGATATTAGTTTAGACGGCACGAGAATGTTGTTTGGTGTCGATACTAAGGGTGATGAAAGATTCGATTTTTATATTCGTGATTTTTGCAAAAGTAGCAATGATTTTATAACGCTTCGAGATTGCATAAAAGGCATATCTTCTGCGCTTTTAACACCAGACGGGAAATGGGTTTTTTATGTGACTTTAGACGGCGCATGGCGACCATACCAAGTGTTTAGACATAAAATTGGAACTTCTGTAGAAGATGATGTAAAAGTTTTTGAAGAATTGGATGCGAGATTTTTTGTTAGCGTTTACGAAAGTTTCGACGAACGTAGCATTATGATAAACAGCAGCTCCAAAACGACTTCGCGCGTATTAATGCTTCCATTAAGCACTCCAGAAGCAGATTTTAAGATGGTGTTAAAGCCTATAAAAAACGTGGAATACGATGTTTCTTTCGCATGCTTTGAGAATGCTGGAGATGATGGTAAAGATATTCCACTCATGTTTGTAAGCCACAATCTTAAAAATCCTAATTTTCAGATTGATGTTATAGATTTGCGAAAGCGATCTATGGAATCAATGCCATTTAACATTGGCGAAGGCGATTGTGTGGTTCAGGGATCTCCTTACGGCTGCAAAAATGGTGATTTATTAGAACCAGGAGCCAGCAAAAAAGCAGTTAGTGAACCGTATTATAACAGCAAGAATCCTAAGATTTTACAGGGAACTTGTGGATTGAGCATTGATGGTTTAAGCGTTTATAAGAATTATGTGGCTCTTTCTTTCCGCGCGAATGGCTTGCCTCAGCTTGCTGTTATGCCTAAAAGCAATGCTGTTGAAGATTTTAATGCTGGGCGACCTTGGCGTTTTATTAGGGTTGGGGCAGAAGGTTTTATAAAAGAAACAGCGGAAGAGTGGCAACCAACCGATGTTGTAAAAGATAATTTGTCTGATTTATCTAATTTATCTATCCAAAATCAAAATCAAAACACTGCTCGAATTGAACTATCTAAAATAACCAATGAACAAGCTAAAAATAGTCGTGTTTACCTTATTGGAGCAACTGGTAATCCTTCTTACGAAGCTCCAAGAATGCGTTATTCTTGTTCAAGCTATGCGACACTAGGGTCTTTGCGTGAAATAGATCCTATTACAGGCAAAAACGTTTTGCTTAAGCGTGGGAAAATTCTAGGCGATTTTAACGAAAATGACTACGCAGAAAAACGAGTGTGGATTACTGTCCGAGATGGAGAGCGCGTACCCGTATCCCTAGTGTGGCGTAAAAACACTGTGGCTAAATCACAAGCAATGTTCATCACCGCTTACGGAGCTTATGAAATAAGCAGCGATCCGTATTTTTCTGTGGCGCGCCTAAGCATGCTGGATAGAGGAGTGCTGTTCGTACAAGTGCATGTGCGAGGCGGTGGAGAAATGGGTCGTGCGTGGTATGAGAATGGTAGGCGTCGCAACAAAAAACACACGTTTGAAGATTTTGTAGACGTTACGCGCGCTTTGCAACAAGCGGGTTATGCTTCGGCAAATCAGACTGTTGCAAATGGCGGTTCTGCAGGCGGTCTTCTTATGGGAGCTGTAGCAAATATGGCTCCGCAATACTACGCGGGAATCGAAGCGGATGTTCCGTTTGTTGATGCGCTTACGTCTATGCTAGACGACTCGCTGCCGCTTACTGTTACAGAGTGGGACGAATGGGGAGACCCATTGCATAATGCGCAAGATTACGCGTATCTAAAGTCGTACACGCCTTACGAGAATGTGCCTGAACATGTTGAGCCAGGTGAGTTTCCAAAGATTCTTATAACTTCTTCGATTAACGACACTCGCGTTCTTGTTACGGAGCCTCTTAAGTGGCTTGCTCGCTTGCAGGCTGCAGGCGCGGACGCGATTGCGCGCATTGAAACAGATGGCGGTCACGGTGGAAGCTCTGGCAGGTATAAAAAGTGGGAGGAAGTTTGCTATGAAAACGCATGGTGTTTAGATGCCATGGGTATTTCGTAGAATATTTTTAAAACACATTGGAGGCTGATTGTGGTAAGAATTAAGCCAGATAAGCCCTACACGGAAGACCTTCCTTTAACGCATACAGCGTTATTTAAGCAAGTGCCACTCGATCAAGCGAGGGAGCTTCTCGAGCATTTGCATGAGTCGGTTTTTTCTAAGGGGCAGGCGATTTTTAACGAAGGAGATACTGATCGCCGCATGTATCTGCTTGAGCGTGGACGGGTTAAGCTTGTACGCCATTCAAGGGATAATCGTGTGCAATTGCTTAGTATCCACACGCACGGTGAGATTCTTGGAGAGATTCCTGTTTTTGACCCGTTCGGCGGTCCGCGTACAGCTTCTGCAATAGCAATTACAGATAGAACTCGCGTATTATGGCTAGAAAACGAAGTTCTTTTTAAGTGGCTTGGCCATCATCCTAGGGTTGCTGTAGACATGCTTCAGGTTTTAGCTGCACGTTTAAGAGCAAATAATGAACATATTTCTGATCTTGTTTTTATGGACGTTCCAGCTAGATTGGCTAAAACGCTTTTAAACCTTGCTTCTAGGTTTGGAGAACCTGTTAGGGAAGGTGTGCTTGTTCCTCACGATTTAACACAAGAAGAACTTGCTCAACTTGTTGGGTCTTCTAGAGAAACAGTTAATAAAGCGTTGATGGATTTTGCTCAGAGGGGTTGGATTAAAAGGCACGGTAGGTCAATTATTATTTACCAACCTGGAATGTTGATTCGCAGAGCAGAAAGATAAATCGCGATTTTTGCGTGCCGCAACGTAGAGGCAAACCTCTAGAATAGTTCGCATGCCTAAGAAGAAATCCCTCACAACTCGTCGCGTGTTAGCACTGTTCCTTACGTACATCACATTGTGTGTTGCAGGTGGTGTAGTATCAAGTATTTTATTTGTGCCAGGAGTGATGAGCGTAAACAGCGTGGTCAAGTCTGTTGTGCCTTCTCTTAGAGTTGATGGCATTGATTTTGACGTTACGGCTTTACCTCAAAAGTCGCGTTTATACGCTTCTGATGGCAAAACAGTTATAGCAACATTTTATGCTCAAAATCGTACTGTTGTGCCATTAAGACGCATATCGCAATACATGCAGCAGGCAATGGTTGCGCGTGAGGATCGTAGGTTCTTTGAACATTCAGGCGTTGATGTGCAAGGCGTTATGCGTGCGTTTGTGCAAACGTTTATTAAAAAGTCTGATATGCAAGGTGGATCGTCTTTAACACAGCAATACGTTAAGAATGTTCTTATGATCAAAGCTAGAGAAGACAATGATCCTATTTCGGAATATCATGCTGCAGAAAGTACTGTTGCTAGAAAATTGCGAGAAATGTTAATCGCAATACAAATGGAGAAAAAATACTCTAAGCTAGAGATTTTACAGGGATATTTAAACGTTGCACAGTTTGGTAGTAATAATCTTTACGGTGTAGAAACTGCTGCAAAACGCTATTTTAATACCACTGCAGCCAATCTTAATCTTGTTCAAGCTGCGACTATTGCATCAATCACAAAGAATCCTTCTAGGTACGATCCTTCTATTGAAGAAAATCAGCCTGAATCGCAGAAGCAAAGAAATATAGTTCTTGATTTAATGCTTCGACAAAACTTTATAAGTCAAAAAGAACATGATGATGCGGTTACAACACCAATTAAAAGCACTCTTAATATTCAGCATGAAGTTGCTAACGTCGGTTGCCAGGCTGCTGGAGATGCAGCATTCTTCTGTGATTATGTTACTAAGAAAATCTTGAATTCTAGAGAATTTGGCAAAACAACTGTAGCAAGGCAGAAGCTGCTTAATGAAGGTGGCTTGGATATTTACACCACAATGGATATAACAGCTAACACAACCGCCATGAATACAGCTAGGGCCACTATACCTGTTAATGATCCTAGTGGTTTTGAAGTCTCTATAGCTGCTATAAAGCCTGGTACTGGTGAAGTTCTTGGTTTTGGAAGCAATCGTATTTATGATGCGACCGATGCGGCGAGGTCTGACCCTACTCACACAGCTATTAACTACGCTGTAGATGAACAAGACGGTGGTGGCTTAGGCTGGCAGATTGGTTCTACTTGGAAGCCAATCAATCTTGTTGCATGGATGCTTGCTGGAAAATCAATTAATCAGCCTGTACGAACAAACACGTTCTATAACAATACTGAATTTTCGTGCGCAAGATATAAAGGTATAGGGCGTTGGTCTGTGAGAAATTCAGATGGTGGAACTGTTAATCCAGAAACACCGTTAATGGGTTTGGTGCATTCTCACAACACGATTCAGGCTGCTATGGGTGCTCAGCTTAAGCTGTGTGCAGTGGCAGAGGCTGCGAAAACACTTGGATATCACAATTCTCCAATAGGCCAGGAAGACGTATTTTCTAAGAATTCTCTAAATCCTCCTATGGTGATTGGTGCAGTTCAGGCTTCTCCACTAACAATGGCAAATATTTACGCAACATTGGGTGCTAATGGTGTTCAATGTGACCCTATTGCAATCAAGCGTGTTATTGATAAAAACGGTAGACGTTTGCGAGTACCAAGCGCTAATTGTCATCAGGCTATACCGAAAAAAATTGCTCAAACTGTAGCCTATGCTATAAATCAAGGTGTTGCTCAACCTAGTGGTGTTGCGCATGCTGCTCAATTAGCTGGTGGTCGTAAAACTTTTGCAAAAACTGGTACTAACGAACAGTATTACATGACTACTGCAGGATTTGTGCCAAATAAGATTAGTGCTTTTGTTGCAATTGGAAACGCTGAAGTGCAAAAGAGCTTCAACAACATGAGAATTAATGGTGTTTATCGAAGCGCTTGGTACGGTGTTTACATTGCAACTCCAGCTTGGAAAAAGTTTATGGACGATTATCTAAAAGCGGCAAACGTTCCTATCGACAATGAATATGGTAAGCCAGATTCAAAGTATATGGCTGGTGGAAAGATGCCGTCATTAACTCCGCAAATGCGTCAGGAAGATTATGCAGAGCAACAGCGTAAGCGCGATGAGGATGCTCGTAGACAGGCGGCTCAAGATCAGGCTCAGTCTCAGGCAAATCAGGGTGCGGCTTCGATAGATCCTGCGACTGGTGGATCGTCGGTTACTGGCGATGGAAGAACGAGTACATCTTCTGGTTCTACGTACGGTAATACAGATGGAACAGGAGACGCATCTTCTGACGATAATTAAGATTCATCTGGTTAGTTGAAAATATTATTAAAAAATCAGCTGGCATTGAGGTATTGTGCGAATACTTCGATACCAGCTGATCTATTGTAATTTATTGTTATCTATTCTGGTTTTTTTTTTAATCTACATCAGCTGAAACTGCATCTTTAACTGTTTCAAACCCATCTTTTCTGAGTAAATCAGCAAGTCCGCGCTTTAGAACAGTTATTTGTTGAGGACCTCTATACATAAGAGAAGAAACGAACATCACTAGGTCAGCTCCACTTCTAATCTTTTCATAAGCTTGTTTTGCAGTAAATACGCCACCTATTCCAGCAATAGCAAACCTGTTGCCAAACTCTTTACGAGTATTTTTAATAAGATCATTACTCGCGGCGAATGTAGGCGCACCAGAAATTCCACCCTTCCAATCTTCTGGAATATTCAATCCTTCGCGGTTCTTTCGCAGATTTGCAATGCTCACGCCATCAACCTTATGTGCGCTTAAAACGTCTAACAAAGACTTAAATTGAGGCCATCCGCCTTTTAGATTCAAAGGCATTTTTACAAGAGTTGGCTGAGGGCGATCAACTTTATCTAAAACATTAAAAAGCTTATCTAAAGCTTCTGGCTCGCTAAAAGGCTCGCCAGCCATAGTGTTTGGACAAGAAATGTTAACCTCAATCATGGAGCTTTTGCCACTTGCTCGCTCCATAGATATGCGATAATCTTCAATACCTTCGTCTAAATCACCAACAAGATTATCATTGGTGCGCGCAATGCTCACAGAAACGCGCATGCTTTTAGCATTAGTCCACGCTTTTTCCACTCTAGGAATCACAAACTCGCTGCCATCGTTAGCAAGACCCGCATGAACAAGAAGAGAATCATATTGCGGAAGCCTATGATACCAAGGTTTAGCGTTTCCTTCGCATGGGCGGGCAGTTGTGGAGCCAACTGTTTCAAAACCAAAGCCAGCGTTGTCTAGAACTGTGCACAAATCGCAGTTTTTATCGAGTCCTGCGCTTAAGCCAAATGGATTCGCAAAATCCACTCCCATAACTCGCGTTTCTAAAATTGGATCCGTGTAATTGAGCATTTGCCGCAAAAGCCACATTAATCCAGGAATGCGCTCGCTTGTTTTGCAAAATGCAATCATTCTATCGTGAGCTTCGTCTGGTGGAATGTTAAACACTAAGTGCGGCTTAATAATGTGCTTGTAGCTAAAAGTAAATAAGTCTGTTGTAGTTTTGTTCACAGCATTGTGTAAAGAATTTTCAGATACATAACTCATAACTCAATATTATACGACATTCAATATTATGCGACTTTCCGCTTTTTGTTGTTGATTTTGGTGTGTTGAGCTACAAAATGCGGAGTTGTTTTTCCGAGTTTGTACCAAATTTGATCTAAATCACGTACAATCTCGGGCAGGTCCTGTCGTTCGCGCGGTCTAAGCGCTTTACCGCGCATAGTATAGTAGCACAGCTATATTTGTGAGTTATGCCTACTTATGATTTGGGACTAGAACGCGTATCGCTTGAATTTGCAACAAAAACTATTTTTAGAAATGTGACTCAAGGCGTTTTTGAGGGAGACCGTATAGGAATTGTTGGAAAAAACGGAGACGGAAAATCCACGCTTCTTAAGCTTCTTGAGGGTAGTATGGACCCAGATTCTGGCAGAGTTACGCGTAGAAGCGGATTGACATTTGGCATTTTAAGCCAGCGAGATCCGCTGGACGATAATGCTACGGTTCGCCAAGCTGCATTGGAGAATCGCCAGGATTATGAGTGGGCTGCTGATTCAAAGTCTCGCGAAATTGTTGAGGCTCTTCTTGGCGGAATCAATCTTGAAGCTAAAGTTGGTACGCTTTCTGGAGGTCAGCGTAGGCGTGCGGATTTGGCTAGGTTGCTGTTGCATGATTGGGATATTTTGGCTTTGGATGAGCCTACGAATCATCTTGATGTGCTTACAATTCATTGGCTCGCAGAGCATCTTTTGCACAGGTGGCAAGACGGGCAGGGCGCGCTTTTGCTCGTTACGCACGACAGGTGGTTTTTAGACGAAGTTTGCTCTTCTATGTGGGAAGTTCACGATGGTGTGATTGACCCATTTGAAGGCGGATACAGCGCGTACATGATGCAGCGCGTTGAGCGCGAACGCCAGGCGGATGTTCGCGAGGAGCGCAGGCGGAATCTGGCTCGTAAAGAGCTTGCGTGGCTTTCTAGAGGTGCTCGTGCGCGTTCTACCAAGCAAAAGTTTCATGTTAAGCAGGCTCGTGAGCTTATAGCAGATGTTCCACCTATGCGAGATACTCTTGAGCTAAAAAGAATGGCAACTTCACGTCTTGGTAAGCAAGTTGTTGATTTGATTGATGTTACGCAAATTTTTGAAGATTCGTCAAAGCCTGCTGGAGCCGATGCAGATATTGTAAAATCACCATTTTCTCAGCCTACACATGTTGGTAGCGTCGCGATTTCTGTAGAAGAATCGCCAGAAGCACCATTAAAAGAAACATGTGCAGCATCGCAAAAAACTATTACAGGTCGTATGCTTTTAGACAATCAAACGTGGCTGATAGGTCCAGGAGACAGATTTGGCATAGTTGGTGCGAATGGTGCTGGAAAATCAACGCTTTTGAACATAATAGATGGCTCTTTGCATCCGACTAAAGGTCACGTAAATATTGGTAAAACTGTAAAATTTGCTGTGCTTTCTCAGCGCTTAGAAGAGCTGGAAAAGCTTGGAAAATATAAGGTTAAAGAGGTTTTGAGTAGATATAAGCCAAGTTACATAATCGACGGCAAAGAAGTGACTCCTGGTCAGCTTATGGAGAGGCTTGGTTTTAAGCCAGAGCAGCTTATGACACCAATTGCAGATCTTTCAGGCGGCCAGAAACGCCGCATGCAATTGCTTTTGATTCTTCTAAACGAGCCAAATGTGTTGATAATGGACGAGCCTGGAAACGATCTAGACACAGACATGCTTGCAGTTATGGAAGATTTACTAGACACATGGCCAGGCACTTTGATTGTTGTATCTCACGACAGATACTTGCTTGAGCGAGTGACTGATCAGCAATTTGCATTGATTGACGGCAAGATTCGCCATCTTCCAGGCGGAGTTGACGAGTATTTAAAGATTATGGAAGACTATGAGCGCGCAAATATGCAAGAATCTAAGGCAGATTTTGAGGCGAGTTCTGGGGCGGTTGCTGGCGATTCGTCAGATGTGGATTCTGCGAAAAAATCCAATCAAAAATATGAAGCAAAATTAAGCGGAAAAGCTTACTACGATGCTACTAGAAGAGTTTCAGCAATAGAGCGAAAACTAGAAAAGCTTGAGGAAGAAAAAAGCGAGATTGAGCAAAAAATGGCTAGCCATAATCCTAGCGATTTTGTTGGCTTGCAAGAGCTTAACGAGAAGTTACAGGCGAATCAAAGTGAGTCGAGCGCGTTAGAAGAAGAGTGGCTTGCGCTTAGTGAGCAAATTTGATGCAAAAGTCTACAGTTTTTGCATTGCGATTTTGCTCAAGATTAATGCTGCATGCTAGTTAATGCCGCGTGCTAGATTGTTGAATTATGGCTCAAATTAAGGATATGTTGGAATCTGTAAAACCTATTCGCTTTGATGGCAGAGATGTAGACGAGTTGCGACCAGTAAAAATCACGCGCAATTTTACAAACGTGCCAGAAGGCTCCGTTTTAATCGAGTGTGGTAACACGCGCGTTATGTGCACTGCCACTTTTACTATTGGAGTTCCGCGTTGGAGACGAGACACTGGTTTAGGTTGGGTTACAGCCGAATACTCAATGCTTCCAAGAGCCACTGCCGAGCGCACTGATCGCGAGTCTGTTAAGGGCAAAATCGGCGGCCGCACGCACGAGATTAGTCGCCTTATTGGTCGCTGCCTTAGAGGTGTTATAGATATGAAGGCAATGGGCGAGTGTTTGATTCAAATTGATTGCGATGTTCTTCAAGCAGATGGCGGCACGCGTACAGCTTCGATTACGGGCGCATATGTTGCTCTTGTAGATGCGCTAAATTGGGCAGAAAAGCACAAGCATATTCGTAGTGCTAAAAACGTTCTTAAAGACTCTGTTTCTGCTGTTTCTGTAGGCGTGATTAATGGCACTCCAATGCTTGATTTGCCGTATGTAGAAGATAGTCAAGCAATGACAGATATGAATGTTGCTATGACTGGTTCTGGCAATTTTATTGAGATTCAAGGCACTGCGGAACATCGCCCGTTTAATCGCGATGAGCTTAATGTTTTGCTTGATTTGGCAGCTAAAGGTAATCGTGAGCTTCAGGCTGCTCAGCGCGCTGCTTTAAGTCAAAATTAAATAAAGTTTATATCTATATCTGTTTATTCGATAAATTACTAAGGAGTGGCGAGCGTGAAACTTGTTGTGGCAACGCATAATGAGGGTAAACTCGTTGAAATTAAGCGGATTCTTAACGAAGAGTTTGTGGAAATGTCGGAGCATATTGAGCTTGTTACTGCTGGCTCTTTGGGGCTTCCAGATCCAGTAGAAACAGGCGTGACTTTTGAGCAAAATGCGTTAATCAAAGCTAGAGATGTTTCTTTAAGAACTGGTTTGCCTGCAATAGCAGATGATTCAGGTTTGATTGTAGATGTTCTCGGAGCTGCTCCAGGAATATTGTCTGCGCGTTGGAGCGGTGTTCATGGAGATGATAAGGCGAATAATGAGCTTTTGCTTAAACAGCTTGAAGACATTCCAGATCAGTGTAGAACAGCACGATTCCGCTGTGCTGCAGCTTTAGCTATTCCTAAGGGTTGTGGTGAAACAGAACTTGAAAACAGTATGTGGAAAACAAATGGTTTTGAAACTGTTCGCGTTGGAGAAATGGTTGGTAGACTGATTAGAGTTCCACGCGGAGAGAATGGTTTTGGTTACGATCCGCTTTTTGTACCAGATAATCAGCCTGTTAGAAATGGCATTCAAATGCAGGATTTGACAAGTGCTCAGCTTAGTCAAGAAGAGAAGAACGCCATTTCACACAGGGGCAGTGCGTTACGAGCGCTTTTGCCAGAGTTAAAAGCTATGTTCCTTGGGCAAACTAAGTAAATAAACTAAGCAAACCAGAAGTAAACTATCTGATTTGTAAAATTGGATTTGCGATTTTTAATCTGTGAACAAATCTTTAGATATGATAATGCGATTTTCAGCAACCTGCTTTAAATGCTTGCCATAATTGCTTTTACCATATTTTTCTGCCGACTCAAGCAAACGCTCGCGACTAATCCACTGGTTTTCGTACGCAATCTCCTCAAGAACTGCGATTGGCAGCCCTTGCGCTCGCTCTATTGTGCGCACAAATTCGCCAGCTTCGTAAAGCGAGTCCATTGTGCCAGTGTCTAGCCACGCGTATCCGCGACCAAGAGTCATAACGTTTAGTGAGCCATTTTCTAAGTACATTTTGTTAAGGTCCGTAATCTCAAGCTCGCCGCGTGCGCTCGGCTTAACTTGTTTTGCAAACTCTGTAACTCTGGAATCGTAGAAGTATAATCCTGTAACAGCATAGTTCGATGCTGGGTGTTCTGGTTTTTCTACTATGCTAACGGCTTTGTGATTTTCATCAAATTCCACAACGCCGTATCTTTCTGGGTCGTCTACGTAGTAGCCGAATACTGTAGCACCGTGTTCTACGCGTGCAGCGTGCTTTAAAATAGCTCCCAGGCCATTTCCGTAGAATATATTGTCTCCAAGCACGAGCGCGCAAGAATCGCCGTTTATAAACTCTTCTCCGAGTATAAATGCTTGAGCAAGACCGTCTGGCGATGGCTGAACTTTGTAAGATAAGTTGATTCCAAATTGTTCTCCGCTTCCAAGTAGCCTTTCAAAATTCGGCAAGTCTTGAGGAGTAGAAATCACAAGAATATCTCGGATTCCAGCCATCATAAGCACGCTAAGAGGGTAATACACCATTGGCTTATCGTAAACTGGCAAAAGCTGCTTAGACGTTACTGTAGTAAGTGGGTATAGGCGTGTGCCAGAACCGCCAGCAAGAATAATGCCTTTCATCTTTGAAACATCCTTTACTTGTTGTTTTGTTCAATTCTATTTACGTAAGACTCAAGCAAATCTTCCCAATCGCATGGCGTAAATCCAACGGACTCGATTTTTTGCAAGTCAAGTGCGCACTTGTGTGGTCTAGGAGAGCCATTAGATATGCGCGTGTAATCGTCTACGCGATTTGCTTCGATTTTGCTTGTGTCTACATTAAGTTGTGTAAACACTTTTTGAGCAATATCGTGCCAAGACGCGATTTTTCCTGAACCTGTAAGATTGTATGTTCCGTATTGTGCTTGAGTGTTTAGAAGATGGAACATGCCTTTTACTAAGTCGCTTGCAAAAGTGAGTCTGCCAGTTTGATCTATTGGCGCTTGAACACTAACAGATTCGCCATTTTTTAAACGGTTTGCAAAGTCAATCATGCGCGTTACAAAGTTTCGTCCTTCTCCGACAATCCAGCTTGAGCGAATAATATAATGCTGTGGAACGTTTGCTACTAGAGAATCTGCTGCAGCTTTTGTTTCGCCGTACACGCCTAGTGGTGCAAAGTCTTCGTTTTCTTTGTGATTTTCTTGAGTGCCGTCGAAAACATAGTCGCTTGAGATGTGCACAAGAGTAATGTGGTGTTCTTGCGCTATTTTTGCAAGATTTGCCACTCCTTTAACGTTGCTATTCCACGCGGCTCTTCGCCCTTGTGGCGTTTGCGCGCCATCTACAGACGTGTATGCTGCTGTGTTAATAATCGTTCCGTACAAATCCCAGTCGTAGCGGCTGTAATCGTCTTTATTTGCTATATCGAAGCTATCTAAGTCTACGTACTCAAATCCTTCTAAATCATGCTCTTGAGCATAATTTTGTATTGCGCGACCAAGTTGACCGTTGCATCCAGTTACAAGAGTGCGTTTTGATGCCATTGGCTTTGCGTTTTTTAGCATTGGGTGGTGTAAGTCAGCTTCGCTTCGCTCGGATTCTTCTAAAGGTATTGGCCAATTAATGTGTAAATCTGGGTCTGCAAGGTTTACAAAAGTGTATGTTTTCTTTTGCTCTAGTGACCAATGTGCGTTTACTAAGTAAGTGTATGCCGTGCCATCTTGCAAAGCTTGGAAGCTGTTTCCTACGCCTCTAGGAACGTAGATTGCTTTGCTAGGGTTTAGTGTGGTTGTGTACACTTGACCGAAGCTCTGCCCTGGTCTTAAATCCACCCATGCGCCAAATACTTCGCCAGTAGCAATGCTTATGTATTTATCCCATGGCTCTGCGTGGATGCCTCTGGTTACTCCGCGTTTTTCGTTGAACGAAATGTTGTTTTGTACGGGTCCAAAGTCGGGGAGACCTAGAGCCGTCATTTTTGCGCGCTGCCAGTTTTCTTTGAACCATCCGCGGTTATCTCCGTGTACTGGAAGATCAAACACGATTAAACCTAGAATATTGGTTTTTGTAACGCTTAGTTCTTTTTCAAATTCCATAGCATCCTACAAATTCTTTATTTTTGATTAGATTTATGACTATTTTTGGCTAGATTTGCATACAATTTGTATACAAGCAGACTTGACTTTTAGGCGATTCACTGCCCTTGAGCTTTGTACTTTGCTTCGGTTGCGCTTTTAGAGCCTTCCCACCATGCTCGATTTTCCGTGTACCATTTGATTGTTTGCTCTAAGCCTGTTGTAAAGTCTGTGTGCTTTGGCTTCCATCCAAGCTGCGTTTGTAGCTTTGTGCTGTCGATTGCGTAGCGGCGGTCGTGGCCTGGGCGATCTTTTACAAGGTCAAAGTCGTCTGCATCTTTGCCCATCATTTCAAGAATCATGCGCAAAACTGTTATATTGTTTTTCTCGCCATTTGCGCCAATCAAGTACGTGTTTCCAAGCTCTCCCTTTGTGAGGATTGTCCAAACAGCACTGCTGTGGTCTTCTGTGTGAATCCAATCTCGAACGTTTAAGCCTTGACCATACAACTTTGGCTTAATGCCTTCTAAAATATTTGTGATTTGGCGCGGAATAAACTTTTCAACATGCTGATATGGTCCATAGTTGTTTGAGCAATTGCTGATTGTTGTGTGCAAACCGTATGTGCGAGTCCATGCGCGTACCAACATATCGCTTGCCGCTTTTGTGGAGCTGTATGGGCTGGATGGGTGGTATGGCGTCTCTTCTGTAAATTTAGCTGGGTCGTCTAATGCCAAATCTCCGTACACTTCATCGGTAGAGATGTGGTGGTATCGAATCCCGTATTTTCTAACTGCTTCGAGTAGTCTAAAAGTGCCTTCAACATTGGTTTTAAGAAATGGTTCTGGGTTTGCAATGCTGTTGTCGTTATGAGATTCTGCAGCGTAGTGCACAATAGCGTCGTGCCCTGGAACAAGCTTATCTAAAAGCTCTGCATCGCAAATATTGCCGTGAACAAAGTCAACTCTATCTTCTGGCAATCCTGCAATGTTTTCAATATTTCCGGCGTACGTTAACGCGTCTAGTACCGTTACGTGCGTTTCTGGGTGATTGTTCACTACGTAGTGCACAAAATTAGACCCAATAAAGCCGCATCCGCCAGTTACAATTATGTTTTTTGGCTCAAAGTTTGTTGTGTTACTCATGTTTTCCATAATATCCTCTTATATGCCTTTTGCTTTTTAGTTTTGATTATTGTTTAAGATTGTTGTTTATGCTTTATTGTTTAAGCTTTCTCGCATTGCGTTAAATGCTGGCTCGGCTTGACCGTCGTAAATCATGTGTGAATGAGACAGCACTATGCAGCGAGAACAAAGTTGCTTAATTTGATCTTCGCTGTGCGAAACAATTACCATTGTTTGCCCTCGTTTTTGCTGCTCTTTAAGCCTAGTAATGCACTTGTGTTGGAAAGCTTCATCTCCAACTGCAAGAATTTCGTCGATTAAGAATATGTCTGGATCGCTGTGCGCTGCTACAGAAAACGCCAATCGTAAGAACATTCCAGAAGAGTAGAACTTAACTTCTGTATCCATAAAAGGCTCTATTTCGCTAAAGTCTACTATTGATTGGTATTTATCGTCTATTTCTTCTTTTGTCATTCCAAGAATTGCGCCGTTAAGATACACGTTTTCGCGACCAGTTAAGTCGGCAGCAAATCCTGCTCCAACTTCGATTAGTCCTGCGATTCTTCCGCGCGCACAAACTTCGCCTTCGTCTGGTTGCATAACTCCAGAAAGCATTTTAAGCATAGTAGATTTTCCAGATCCGTTCATGCCTATTAGTCCAACAGTTTCGCCGCGTTTAATAGTAAAACTAACATTGCTTAAAGCTGTAAAGTTTTGTGTCTCGTGCTTTTTAGACGGCGGTGTTAGCAAGTTTACAATCGACTCTTTAATCGAATGATTTGCTCGCAGCGAGAATCGTTTAGTAACGTTGGAAACGCTTAACACAACGTCTTCTGGAAGTGTGTTATAAGGCTTATTCATATATAACTCCTGCTGCTCTTAAAAGTAAAATCCACAAAATCTTAGTAAGCTTAAATTTCTTGAGCAAACTTGCCTTCAAGATGTCTAAATGTAACTTCGCCAATAAGTAATACAGCAAATGCGACTACAAGGCTTTCGCAAAGTCTTAAAGACCAAGCTCCTGCAAATTGGAAAGTGCGATCTGTGGCATTTAGCCAGAATCCGCGGTGGAATGCTTCAACGCTTATTGCAATAGGATTTGCATAATACATCTCTAAAACCCATCGTGGTGCGTGAGCTGCAACCATTTGCCACGTGTAGAAGCACGGCGCAAGCCATACGGCAACCATTGCTACTAAGTCTGTAATATTTTCTGCATCTCTGTAAAAAACGTTGATTGCTCCAAAGAATAATCCAAGACCAAACGCAAACGTACACACGCTAATAAATCCGATTATTGCTATTATTATGCCTGCAAAATCTGGAATCCACCCCATGCATAAAGCTCCGATTATAAGCACGATTACTTGTGGGAAAAAGTGCACAAAAGCAACTCGTAGCGATGCAAGTGGGAATAGCTCTCTAGGAAGATAGATTTTTTGTATTAAGCCAGCATTAGAAAGTATTGATCTTGTGCAATTAGAGAATGCTTCTACAAAAAAGTTTGTTACTATAATTCCACTAAAAAGGTACAGTGGGTAGGCTTGAATTCCGCCTCCGCGGCCAAGTCCTAAGAAAATTCCCATTGCAACGTAGAACACTACAAATTGCGTTATTGGCTTTACGTACGTCCAAGCCATACCGAGCCACGAACCGCGATATCTTATTCGTACTTCTTTTTTTACAAGTAAGTCAAGCAAATAAAGGTACCTTGGAATGTCTATCAAACCTTTGCTTCTACCAGGGTGATAGATGGCGTCAGACTTTGTTGTCATCGCTGCCTTTCTTACAAAATTTGCAGTGTGTATGCACATATAACTTTGTTAAGTTTACATTTGGGGATTGATTTGATTCAATATTTGGCTAAATAGTTGGTTAAATATTTGGTTAAATTATGCGCAGTATTGTGAGCAGTATTATGCGAGATATTATGTTCAGCATTATATGTAATAATTTTAGCTTTTAGATTAATTGTTAATGTGATTATGTTGTGATTATTTTGTGATTTTTATGTGATTATTTTGTGCTTATGTTGTTCTATTTATTTTGGCATGTTTGAAAGTTTTTATACGCTGCTAAACTGAAAAATTATGAGTAAGCGAATTCTTGTTACTGGTGCTGGTGGGTATATTGGTCGTCACGTTGTTAAAGCTCTTTTAGATGCAGGTGCTAGCGTAATTGCTTCCGACTTGCGTTTAGACGGTGTTGATGAGCGAGCAACGCGTATTGAAGCGAATATTTTTAGCGATGATGCTGATTTGTTTGCAAAGCTTGGGTCTCCAGACGTTTGCTTGCACATGGCTTGGCGCAACGGTTTTAAGCATGCTGCAGACACTCACATGGAAGATTTATCGAATCATTATCGATTTATTCGTCTTATGCTTTCGGGTGGCTTAAAGCAGATTGCTGTTATGGGTTCTATGCACGAAGTTGGCTACTGGGAGGGTGCTATTGACGAGAACACGCCTTGCAAGCCAGCTTCTATGTATGGCATTTCTAAGAATGCTTTGCGTGAAGCTACTTTGCTTTTGGGCAAAGAGTATGATGCAACTGTTCAATGGATTCGCGCATACTACATTGTTGGCGACGACGCTCGTGGAAACTCTATTTTCTCTAAGCTTCTTCAAGCTGCTCAAGAAGGAAAGAAGACTTTTCCGTTTACTACTGGAAAAAACAAGTACGATTTTATTAATGTAGACGTGTTGGCTAAGCAAATTGCTGCAACCGTTTTACAAGATAAAGTAAATGGCGTAATTAATTGCTGCACGGGGGAGCCTGTTTCTCTGGCAGATTGCGTTGAGCGTTACATTCGCGAGAATAATCTTGATATTTCGCTTGAGTATGGCGCATTCCCAGATAGACCATACGATTCTCCAGCAGTTTGGGGAGATAATAGCAAAATCCAAAAGATTATGAGTGATTTTCTAAAATAGTTATTGCAAATCGTAACTTTTCTGGATTTTTAATGCTAAATTATGGTTTTTAGAAAGGATTAACATTGCGTGAAACATTGCAAAACAGCAAGTGCCCATGCATATATTTTGTTCTTCCTTGCTACAACGAGGAGCCTGTTCTTTCGCAGACTTCTAGTATTATTTTAAGCAAAGTTACTTTTCTTATTGAAAATAAGATTATTTCGGATTATAGCCGTATTCTTTTTGTGGATGATGGTTCTAGAGATTCGACTTGGAATATTATTTGCGATTTGCACCAGTCGAATCCTTCGCTTTTTGGCGGTGTAAAGCTTGCGCATAATCGTGGTCATCAAAATGCTTTGCTTGCTGGCTTAACTACAGCATATAAATCGGGTTGCGATGCTGCAATTTCCATGGACGCCGATTTGCAAGACGATGTTGATGTTGTTGATCAATTTATTGCAAAATATGTGGAAGGCTACGAGGTTGTGTATGGCGTTCGCTCGTCTAGAGAAACAGACACGTGGTTTAAGCGCAACACTGCATTAGCTTTTTACAGTGTTTTCAGATGGATGGGCGCAGAAACAGTTCCGAATCATGCCGATTATAGACTTATGGGCAAGAATGCGTTGAAGGCTCTTTTGGAATATAAAGAAGTTAATCTTTTCTTGCGTGGTATAGTGCCATCTATTGGCTTTAAGTCAACAAAAGTTGAGTATGTGCGTGGTAAGCGCAAAGCTGGTGTGTCTAAGTATCCGCTTAAAAAGATGATTTCGTTTGCTATAGATGGCATTACATCTTTTTCTACTAAGCCTTTGAGTTTTGTAACATTTGCAGGATTCGCGTCTATTTTAGTTTCACTATGCGTATTTGTTTATGTAATAGCTTCTGTTGTGCAAGGAAAAGCAGTTGCTGGCTGGGGCTCTGTTATGTTCTCAATGTGGTTTATTGGTGGATTGATTATGCTTTCAATCGGCATTGTGGGCGAATATATTGGAAAGATTTACATGGAATCTAAGCATCGCCCACGTTACGAGATTGAAACTACTATTTAGATATTTATATATTTAGGTATCTAAATTCTTAACTACTATTTAGTGCTTATTTTGCATTGGTTCAGAGAATTTTACGACTATATACTTGTTATCTAAAACAGTAGTGCATTTATCCGAAGGCCAAGAAGGCAGATTTTGTGCGGCCTTTTCTGCGTTTATATAAACGGATTCTAATACAGGATTTTTCATTTTAAATCCAGTAGTTGAGCGTATGAAACCAGTTTTTACCCATGTGCCGTGAAGAGTTGAGAATCCAATCTCAAACATTGATCGTCCAATAAGTTCAAGCTGATTTGACTTAAATTCACTAGGATTGTAGTCTGCTATGTGATTGCCAACGAATATTACTTTAAGAGGATTTTTATGATTTGCTTGTAGTACTTCTATTCTTCTAGCAACATCTTGAGCAATGTAATAGTCTTGGTTATAAGTCATGTATTCCGTGTAATACAAGCGATTTACTGTAAACGACTGACTTAATCCAATAATTGCAAGAAGAATGCATGCAATAATCGTTGTTAAAGTCTTTTTGCTAAATTGCATAATGTAATGCAACAAATACATGCATGAAAAAGCGCCAGCAAGCGGGTATGTTAGTTCCGTTCTAGCCGTGCCTGCTGTGCCGAGTATTACGCTCATCATCATAGGGCTTGCAACTATAGCAATAGCAAAAATAATAGTAAAAGCGTTAAGCTCTTTACGAATCACTTGAACAATAGTTAATAACACTAAAGCGATTAATGCAATTGTTATAAATACGCTATGGAATATTGTTCTTCCTAGATACATGTTTTTTGCATGCAAAAATATAGTATGAATGATTTTTGCTATAGGGTCTTTACCCCAACGCATTTGTTCTTTAATGTACGGATCTGTGAAGGTGTGGTTGGTAGCGATAACAATTTTATTCAAAATCACATAGCATGCATAGCTTGCTATAAACACGCAAATATACGTAAAAATGTAGCTTACTATGTTCTTAAATTTGTACGCATAGTCGCCCTTAATTATTAGTGCAATCATGGCTGTTCCAGCAATAAAAACAGTAGTCATTGCTAAGTAGAGAGTAAAACCAAAAATTGCAAAAATAAGTGCCATTAATGCGTATGCTAAAAGAGTTTTAAGTTCTTTACGATTTTGGTACGCGTTATGCGCACACATAAGCGATATGCTAACAAACATTAGCGCACAAGCTACGTCATCTCCCATAAGCAAGAATCCAAGCATTTCTGCAAGAATAGGAGCGCTTATAAAAGGAATCATAAATAAAGCTGGGTGGAATTTTGCGCCCAAATTGTGCGCTTTGCTAAACAAGTATGCCCATGTTGTTGCGGAAGCAAAAAGCGCAAGAATCATTAAGATTCCAGCTAATGAATTGTTATACCAGTATCTTCCTGTAACGTACTTAAAAGCTAGCAATCCAAAGCGTTCTAGGCGAATCCAAGAATTGTAAAGAGCCTTAGATCTAGAGATCATTTCTTCTGTGTCTATAGAAAAAGTGTTAGAAAAAGCTTTTTGACCGTATGCAATAATCAAAAAAATCGCGCTTATTGCAAGTTCTGCAACATTAGATTTGCAAAAATCAATGAAGTCTTTAAAGGAATACGTTTTTTCTGCAACAACACCAATTGTGTTACTTACGCTTCTTTTTCTTACGTTTTTTGCGAGTGCAGCTGAATCGTTCAGTTGATTAGTATTTAACGTTTTAATACCACTAGACTCCGTTTGATTCATGCTATACCCTTCTATGCGTTTAACATGCATGTGCTACTTGTCACTAAAAAATATACTATAAGATTTTAATGCGTGACAACAATCTAAAAACTGATTGTGTCTAGTAGTACAATAGATATGATTTGTGCTATTTTACCGATTAGTGTGCAATGGAGACGATTTATGAATCCTGCAATTTCCGTGGTGGTTCCTGCGTACAACAAGGAGCCGTATATTAAGCAGTGCATGGATTCACTTGTTAATCAAACTTTTAAAAACATTGAGATTATTGTTGTTGACGACGCTAGTACAGATAATACTTTGCAAATTTTGCGCGATTATGAGCTTAGGGATTCTAGAGTAAAAATTATTGCTAAAGATCATAATTGCGGTAGACATGTTGCGCGTAAAACTGGTGTTCAGTCGACTAGCGGTGATTACGTTCTTTTTGTTGACGCAGATGATGAGATTGATCTTAAAGCTTGCGAAGTTCTCTACTCATACGTTACTAATAATCCTGCAGATATATTGCATTTTGGTGTTTCTATTCACCCAGAAGGCAAATCAGATGAAGATTTTGCATACAGCTACGATCAAATGTATGCGCAAAATAATGGTGATCAAACTGGCGATAATATTATTAAATCAACGTTTTCTAGTGATTTTCCGCATTGGACACCTTGGAATGTTATAACAGCGCTTTTTAAAGGTGACTTAGTTCGAGATGCGTTTAAAAAAACAGTT
This sequence comes from Gardnerella sp. DNF00038, assembly GCF_049262855.1. Classification (NCBI taxonomy): domain Bacteria; kingdom Bacillati; phylum Actinomycetota; class Actinomycetes; order Bifidobacteriales; family Bifidobacteriaceae; genus Gardnerella; species Gardnerella sp. DNF00038. Next base: position 344,444 of record NZ_CP058407.1, read on the forward strand.
TCAACACGACTTTCTAAAGCAGAAGATGCTTACGAATATTTCGCTATTGCAGCCTTTGCTCAAACTTTAAAAGACTTAACAGCGTTTCGCGCGCTTAAATACCATATTGGCAGAGGAATTTCTGGAAGATCTAAGATAAGCGTTGAAAAATTTACTGTAGAACAACGAAGTGTTAAAGATGTTGTAAGCGCTGTTTACGATTTTGCTAATGATTTTGCTAAAGAGCCTTCGATGAAAAGTCGCAAGCAAACCATTGAAGAAGCCTCACGCTGGTTTGATAATCGTGGATTAAAAATAGTAAAAGATGAGTTCTTTACAAGACTAAAAGTCGAGGATTTTCAAGAAGCCATAAACGCTGTTATTGAAGCATGGGGATTAGAGCGCGCGTGCTTGATTGTGCTCGAAGAGCTTGTAGACCTTATGAATCAAGTTGTAGAAGGCGATTGCATAATAAAACACGGTTCAGTGTGTGATGTTCTTCTTAACGTTTATAGAAATATTAAACCAGATAGTTTTAAAGATCCGCAAAACACAACTTACGATAAGCAAGTAGACTTAATGTCTTTGCATATTATGCAGGTTCATCAGCAAAAATATGAAGAAGAACAGAAACATTTGCAAATTGAAGCGCAAAAACGTTACGATGCAATGCCAGTGTATAAGCGTTTTGCAAAAAAGATAAAAAATATGGTTAAAAACTTAACTAAATCAAAGAATGATAAATAAAGTCTAAAAAATAAATTTGAGATTAAACAAAATACAAAATTACACAATAGAATAATCAAGGATAATTAAGGGTAAATCAGGAGATAACATGATTTTGGAAAATCCAAAGCGCTTGGGCATTTTCTTCTTCTACGATGCGCAAGGTCACGCAGACCATTATGTGTCTACGCTGCTTGACGGATTCAAACCATTCTTTAACGAGCTTGCGATTGTAGTTAATGGCAAAATCGACGAGTCAAGCAAAGCGATGCTTAAAGGTTACGCGAACAAGTTTATTTTGCGCGAGAACAAGGGTTTTGACGTGTGGGCGTACAAAACTGCAATGGACTCTTACGGTTGGGCAGAGTTGGAAAAGTTTGACGAAGTAGTGCTATTTAACGCTACGATTATGGGTCCAGTTTATCCGTTTAGCGAAATGTTTAACGCTATGAACGCAAAAGACCTTGATTTTTGGGGCATAACAAAGTTCCATAAAGTTAATGGAGATCCGTTTGGATACAGTCCGTACGGATATTTGCCAGAGCATATTCAATCGCATTTTCACGCATACAGGAAAAGCTTTGTTCAATCCAAAGATTTTCAGGATTATTGGAACAATCTTCCACCAATCAACAGCTACTTTGAGTCTGTTGGATTGCATGAATCAGTATTTACAAAGCGATTTGCAGATAAGGGATACAAGTGGTCTGTATACGTTGATACGAGTGATTTAGAAGGCTATTCTTATGGCCCAATAACGTATGCTGCAAGGCAGATTGTGGAATACAAGCGATGCCCGATTTTTAAGCGCAGGTCTTTCTTCCACGATTACTCCGACGTTTCTACGCAATCTGTTGGAAACCAAGCATTAGACTTATACGAGTATTTGAAAGACCACACAGATTACAACACGGATTTGATTTGGGAAAATGCTTTGCGAAGCATGAATATGGCAGATTTGATGAAGAATCTTCATTTGCGATACATTTTGCCGCAAAATCATGTTGTAGAAAACTCGTCAACAGCTACATCAGAATCTACGGCTAAGCCAAAAGTCGCGTTGTGTATGCACTTGTATTACATGGATTTGCTAGATAAAAGTTTGCACTATATTCAGTCTATGCCGCAAGGATGTGACGTTATTTTAACTGTAGGATCGAAAGAAAACCAGCAAATTGTGAAACAGCGTGTGGAACATCTTCCATATGACGTAGACGTGCGGTTAATTGAAAATCGCGGTAGAGACGTGAGCGCATTCTTAGTGGGCGGCGGCGCAGATCTTATGAAGTACGATTACGTATGCTTTGCTCACGATAAAAAAGTCACGCAATTATCGCCTCGAAGCATAGGCGACGGATTTGCTTACAAGTGTTTTGAAAATATTCTTGCAAGTAAAGAGTATGTGCAAAACGTTATAAATCTGTTTGAAACGCATCCGCGACTTGGAATGGCAATGCCAACGCCGCCAAATCATGCAGACTACTTCCCAGGATTTACATACACTTGGGGTCCAAACTTTGAAGGCACGAAGAAATTCCTAGAAAAAACGTTAGGAATTAGCGTTCCGCTAGACGAAAACAAAGACGCTATAGCTCCGCTTGGCACAATGTTTTGGTTCCGTACAAAAGCTATGCGTGGGCTATTGGATAGAAAGTGGACTTACGAAGATTTTCCAGCAGAACCGCTAAAAATAGACGGAACGTTGTTGCACTTTATAGAGCGAGCATACGGGTATGTGCCGCAATCCAACGGATATTATGACGCATACATATTCTCGGATCACTTTGCGCGAATAGAAATGACTAACCTAGAATTCGATGTTCGAGAACTATCAAAATCTGTGAGCACGCCATGGATTAAACGCAATTTGGAAGAAACTTGTAGAGAAGTAATGCGCGGAAAGCGATTCCGTTACGCTGCTTTAAGAGTATTAAAGAGTATTGCAAAGCGAGTTTTCTATAAAACACTGTACATAGGTCAAAGAATTGTGCACATTGGTCGTAAAGGTAAAGAAGATGAGTGATATAAGCGTAAATACAGCTGCGACAAAACTTACGCGCGCAAAAAAACCGCGACTTTTCTACTTGGATTGGATTCGCGCAATAGCTGCGATTTTGATTGTTGTAACTCATTTTAACAATCCATATTTGGAGCCAATGCGGTTCTTCGTAAATAGACCGTTTGGAATCTACATTGGTGGATTAGGAGTATCGCTATTTTTGATTATTTCTGGCGCTGCTCTTATGTACAACTATGGCGATAGAGAAAGCCTGGATTTGCGCACATTCTACACAAAGCGCGCAAAAACACTATACCCAATGTTTTGGGTAGCATTCATAGTGGCGAATATTTTATTGTTTATTCGCAATAATGGATATATTTTTGTACCAAGGCATAAAATAACAGCAATTTTTTCGCTTTTTGGAATGGATGGTTATGCTTCTGCATTCGGCGTAGGTACTTTTTATGTTCTAGGCGAATGGTTCTTAGGGTTCATAATACTGTTTTACATAGTGTTTCCACTTTTAAGAGTTGGCGTAAATAAAATGCCAATAACAACTGTGTGCGTTGTGTTGGCTCTATACGCTGCAACAGTTGTGTTCTTTACTTTTTACCAGATTCCGCGAGTACCGTCTGATATTCTTTTAACAACAAGATTGCCAGAATTAGTATTTGGCATGATTTTTGTAAAGTTTATTAAAAAAGTGCCTTGTTGGCTTGCTGCAGTATCTTTTGTGATTCTTGCATTGCAACAATTAACGCATGTTTTACAAGGAAATATTGCCGTTACGATTGTAGGAATATTAGCATTTTTGCTGCTTTCTTATATTGGTGAACTTGTTAAAAGTTTTAAGCCATTAAGCGCGTGTACAAAATTTATATCCGCATATTCGTACCCGATTTTTTTGGTACACCATGTGTTAATAATGCAAGTGTTTACAGTAATATATCCAGTGTGGCTTAATCGCTGGCAAGCATACGGATTGCTAATCGCAGAGTTTGCGGTGATTCTTGTGCTTTCTGTAATACTCAAGCGTTTTACAAACTTGATTGTTGGTTTTGTGAGCAAATGTTGGGTGAAAATCGGCAGCAAGAATCGCAGTTTGGACTAACATGCGTATTTGTTCTGGAATAATCACCTATAATCCAACTTTAACAGACGTAAGCACGTGTTTAGAAGCGCTATGCAATCAAGTAGAGCGTGTAATAATCGTAGACAATGCGTCTAAAAATGTTAAAAGTTTGCAAGAAGTTGTAAGCAAATACGCAAACGTGACTTTAGTTAAAAACAGTCAAAATATTGGTTTTGCAAAAGCATTAACGCAAGTGTTTGAATGGGCAAAATCGCAAGGTTTCAACTGGGTTCTAACGCTTAACGACGATTCTGTTGTGCCAAGCAACATGATTAGCGAATACAAGAAAATCCTGGAAAATCAGGGAAGTCTTGTAAATCAAAAAAATTCAAAAAATTCCAAAATCGCAATTGTATGCTCTTTGCTAAAAAACCGTTTAGACGGCACGATTTTACACAGCAAATGCCACGAAGACGAATGCATAACGTCTGGAAGCTTAACAAGCGTAGAAGCGTGGCAGAAAATCGGCGGATTTGACGAATGGTTGGAAATTGACGGAGTAGACTTCGACTTTTCAAGGCGACTTGCGCGCGATGGCTGGCAAATCGTAGAGTGCCAAAACGTTATAATGGAACACCAAATCGGCAAAGCGCGCTCAATAAACTTGATTATAAAACACCCAATCGTGTGGAATCACAACGCAAATCGCAAGTACTATATAGCGCGAAATATGCAAGTAGTGGATTACAAAATGGGAACATACTCGTATGCTAAGTCGTTGCGTGCAGTTGTGCGAGATATGATTTTCGTTGCGCTGTGGGAAAAGAATAAATTTGCGAAAATTCGCGCGATGATACGCGGATTTAAGGATGGGCAGCAAAAGATTCGTCAAATGCGCAAAGCAGAACAGAACGCGGTTTGAAAGGATAGCAATGGAAAATTACGCTAAAAACGAAAATCCGCTAGTTTCTATAATCGTGCCAGTCTACAATTCTGCAAAATATTTGAGCGGATGCGTGGACTCGATTCTTGCGCAAACGTACAAAAACATAGAGCTGATTTTGGTAGACGATGGATCAAAAGACGACTCGGGTAAAATTTGCGATTCGTATGCATCAAAAGATTCGCGAGTTAAAGTAATACACCAACAAAACGGCGGAATATCGCGTGCGCAAAACGCAGGGCTTGATGCAGTGAGTGGGGAATTTATAGCGTTTGCAGACAATGACGATATTCTAGATTGCAAAAATATTGAGATTTTACTAAACGCTATTTTGCAAAGCGGAGCTAGTATGAGCAAAGCAAAATGGCGTCAATTTGGGCTAAGTAGCTTAGAGCAGATTAAAAAAGAATCTGGCTTGAGTGCGCGCGGATTTGGTGCGGAAAAGTCGCAAGTAACCGCGCGTTTAGAGAACGCGACTCAAATAAAAATCGTAAAAAATCCTCTAAAAGCGTATCAAACTGTATTTTGCAAAATATTTAGAATAATCGGAAATAAGCTGGGCAAAAACAGCGAAGCGCGCTACTTTAACGAAGCGAATTGGTGCAGGCTTTACAAGCGAGAAATCTGGCAGGGAGTGCGATTCCCCGAAGGAAAGTTTGCGCAAGACACGGCGATGGCAAGCGTGCTGTACTCGCGCATGAATTGCGTGGCACATGTGGATGAAGTGCTGTATTACTGGCTGCAACGCGAGGATTCCGTAACGCATAAAATGCGAGACGCGGGCTTTTATCACGATCATATAGATGCAGTTCGAGCAAATTGGGATTTGTGCTTAAAGCACAATGTTGTGCCAGCAAGAAGCTACTACACAATGGTTGGAAACTTAAGGTATGAGCGATGCGCGCTGAAAAGCGGAGAAAATAAGCTTAATGGCGGAAAAAGTAGCGACGCAGAAATCCAAAAAATATACGAAAAAAATTATGTTAAAGACGTAGAATTTGCTAAATCAGCTGTTAAAAAGCTTACGATTTTGCAACGCGCGCAATGTTTTACTATGGCGTGTGTGAGAAATCTTGAAAAAATAATCTACGATTACAAAATCAAAAATATGAAGTAATGCAATTAAAAATCGAAGAGTAAGTGCAAATCAGAAAGCAAGAAATGAGTGGGAAAATGAGCGAATACCCAGATTTAGTAGTTGTTGGAGCAGGATTGTTTGGCTTAACTGTAGCTCAGCAGGCTGCAGAACGCGCTGGCGCAAGCGTTGAAATTATTGACGTGCGTAGTCACATTGGCGGAAATGCTTACTCGTATTTTGACGAGCGAACGGGAATTGAAATTCACAAGTATGGCGCACATCTTTTTCACACAAGCAACAAGCACGTGTGGGATTACGTGAACCGCTTTACAACGTTTACTAACTACGTGCATCGCGTTTACGCAACTCACGACGGCGAAGTGTATTCGTTGCCAATCAACTTAGGTACAATTAACCAATTCTTCCACGCGCATTATACGCCAGAAGAAGCTAAGGCTTTGATTGCAAGCCAAGCGGGGGAGTTTGCTGGCAAAGATCCGCAGAATTTGAACGATAAAGGCATTAGTTTAATCGGGCGCCCGCTTTATGAAGCGTTTATTAAGAATTACACGGCAAAGCAGTGGCAAACGGATCCTTCTAAGCTGCCTGCTGGAATTATCAAGCGCTTGCCTGTGCGATTTAACTACAATAATCGCTACTTTAAAGACACTTGGGAAGGATTGCCAACGGACGGCTACACAGCTTGGATGCAGCGCATGATTGACGATCCGCGTATTCACATTTCGCTTGGCGTGGACTTTTTCGACGAATCGCAGCCGTTTAATAAGCACGCGTTGGCGGAGGCTGGAGTGCCGGTTGTTTATACCGGTCCGGTTGATAGGTATTTTGACTATGCGCTCGGCGAGTTGAAGTGGCGCACTGTGGACTTTAAGGAAGTGCGTTACCAGGAGAGCGACCACTTTGGCTGCCCAGTTATGAACTATTCGGATGCAGATGTTCCGTTTACGCGCGCAATTGAGTTTAAGAACTTTAATCCAGAGCGCGAGGAGGTTGGCGGGGAAGCTAGCTGCGATGCTGATTTTGTGCCAGGCAAAAGCGTTAAAGCTGGGGAAACTGTTGTGTGGCAGGAGTATTCTCGCGCTGCAACTCGCGACGACGAGCCGTATTATCCAGTGAATACTGAGGAAGATAAGGCATTGTATGCGCGCTATGCAGAGCTTGCTGAGGCGCAGTCTAACACTGTTTTCGGTGGACGTTTGGGCACTTACAGCTATTACGATATGCACAACGTGATTGATATGGCTTTGCGTGCTTACGAATCGCAAGTAGCGCCACTTATTGCTCACTAAATGCAAAATATAAATTAATAAAAATAAATAAAAATAAAGAGCTATACATCAAAAAGTGTATGAAACTAAACTGACTAAATTCTATTTCAAGAACATACATCAGAACAGTTTTATACACTTTTTGACATATAACCCAAAAGGAGAAGATTATTTGATACTAAACTAAATGATCTCGCGTGTCAAGATACAAAATTTAGACTCAAACTATAGTAAAGTCACGCTTCCCACTTAGTAGGCTCAATAACTTCTTTGCCACCCATATAAGCCTGCATAGCCTTTGGAATATCAATCGAACCATCTTCATGCTGATGATTTTCCAAAATAGCCACAAGCCAGCGAGTAGTAGCCAAAGTGCCATTAAGCGTGCTAACTGGGCGAGTTCCGCCATCTTCCATGCGTTCGCGAACATTCAAGCGGCGAGCCTGATACTCAGTGCAGTTAGAAGTAGAAGTAAGCTCACGGTAACGACCCTGAGTTGGAACCCAAGCTTCGCAATCAAACTTACGAGCAGCAGAAGAACCAAGGTCACCAGCAGCAGTATCAATAATGCGGTAAGGCACTTCCACCTTAGCAAGCATTTCCTGCTCCATACCAAGTAACTTCTGATGCTCAGCGTGAGAATCTTCCTGCTTGCAATAAACGAACATTTCTACCTTATCGAACTGATGCACGCGAATGATACCAGAAGTATCCTTTCCAGCAGCACCAGCTTCACGACGGTAGCAGCTCGACCAACCGCAATAACGCAAAGCACCATTGCTTAAGTCAAGAATCTCATCCTCGTGCATACCAGCGAGCGCAACCTCGGATGTGCCAACCAAATACTGATCATCTGGCTCACGAAGGCGATAAATCTCGTCCGCGTGAGAATTCAAGAAGCCAGTTCCGCGCATTACTTCTGGACGCACAAGCGTTGGCGTAATTGCAAGCGTAAAACCGTGCTCTTCGGCTTGGTCTACAGCCATAGTAAGCATTGCGATTTGCAATCTAGCCACAGCACCGCGCAAGAAGTAGAAGCGAGAGCCTGCAACCTTTACGCCTCTGCGCATATCAATTCCAGCAACGCCAGTTCCAAGAGTCAAATGATCCTTTGGTTCAAAGCCTTCTGCAGTAAAGTCGCGAGGTGTGCCAACTTTCTTAACTACAACATAGTCGTCTTCTCCGCCTTCTGGCGCTTCATCTTCAACGATGTTAGAAAGCTTCCACATTGCTGTAGTGTAGTCGGCAGTAGCCTGCTCAGATTCAGCCTTGTATTCTGCAACCTTTTGAGCAAGTTCTTTAGTCTGAGCAATAAGTGTGACTTTCTCGCTATCTTGAGCAGCTGCAACCTTTTTTCCTATTGCTTTCTGCTCTGCTCTGGCTGCTTCAAAAGCCTTTAAACTGTTGCGGCGCAAGTCGTCTGCACGAAGCACCTCATCGACGAGCTCAACGGACTCGCCACGCTTGCGCTGCGATTCCTTAACTACGTCGGCATGTTCACGAATAAATTGGATATCAAGCATGTTTTCTAGCCTAGTGCCGCAAGGCGACAGATACATATATAATGGCATGAATAAGTGATTGCACTAAAAGGGGTAAAAATGGCGGTTATTCATGCTACGCAAGATAATTTTGAGAAAATTGCTGGTACTAATGAAATAGTTGTTGTTGATTTTTGGGCAACTTGGTGCGGACCATGCCGAGCTTTTGGTCCTATTTTTGAACAAGTTAGCGAAAAGTTTGACGATGTTCCATTCGTTAAGGTAGACATAGACCAGTCTCCTGATTTGGCAAGTGCTGCGGCGATTAAAGCGGTTCCAACGGTTATGGTTATCAAACGTGGAGATGTTATTTATCGTCAGGCTGGTGCTTTGTTGCCAGCCGATTTAGAAGATTTAGTCAATCAAGCTAAGGCTTACGATCCTAGTAAAGATGATGAAGGTAATTCTGTAAGCGAATCAAGTGAATCTGAAAATGATGGGGAATAGTAGTAAGAACCTTGATTTTAAGCCATTCTCTTTGCATGAGTCTACAATTATATATACTTTGTGCAAAAAGCTGTATGAGGATTATTTATTTTTAGATTTACGCTTTGTGCATTAACTTCTACCAAGGAGAGTTATGACAAGTCACCGAAGGAAAACTGTTACACTTACCTCATTGAGTGTTCGTCAGTGGGCAAGAATTGTAGCGATTTTTGTTGGTTTTGTGTCTGTAGTAACTCTTGGTATTGCGTCTAGGAACTTTTATTCGGCATCAAAGAATCATTCTGCGAAGCCTTACATAACTGCTTATTCTGCTACAGATTCCGCTAATCAGGTTTCGCGTGGTACGTATCGTAATTCGCTTAAAAGTGTTAAAAAAGGCGCTACTTCTTACATAACTGTGAATATCAATGGGAGTCATCGTACTGTTCTTGGCACGGATTTTACAAACGTTAAGTCTGTTCTAGAAGCTGGAGATATTACTCTTGGGCCTAATGATGTTGTAGAGCCTGCACTTGATTCCAAGGTAACTGAATCAACAGTTATCAACATTAAGCGTGCAGGCGCAAAGCTTGAAACTTCTGATGAACCGATTGCTTTTAACACGGTTAAGAAGGAAACTGCAGCTCTTCCAAAGGGCACGGAAAAGGTTAAGGATCAGGGTGCTCCTGGCGTGATGGAAACAAGTAAGATTGTTACTCGCGCAGGTGATAAAGTTGTTTCGTCTAACGTTTTTGTATCGTTTGTTAAGCAGGCTCCAAAAGATAAGGTCATTCTTGTTGGCACAGGTGGAGCTAGCGTAGATTCAGATTTTGCATCTTCTATTGGTACTACAGTTCCTGCTGGTGAAATGCAAGAGTGGGCGCATTCTTGGCTTCTTTCTAACGGTTACAGTGAAGCTGATTTTACTGCTACAGTGTTTATTATTTCACATGAATCAGGTTGGCGCGTAAACGCTATGAATCCTTCTGGTGCATACGGTTTGCCTCAGGCTTTGCCTGGAAGAAAGATGTCTTCTATGGGTGCTGACTGGGCGACTAATTATCAGACTCAGCTTCGTTGGTTCTGGAATTATTGCAATGGTCGTTACGGTTCCATTCAGGGTGCCTACAGGCATTGGTTGTCTCATAGAAGCTACTGATTTGTATTATACTTGCTACTATTATGAATTTTGCGGCAATTGTAAGTTTGTGAGGATTATAGATTTATAGACGCACAGACTCATAGTGTGTACTTATAGATTTGTTTTAAGGCGATTATCGTAGAGTCAAGTATGTTTCTTGGTTTTACGATAATCGCTGATTATTTTATGCGTGTTGTGTGAATATGGAAGGAAATTTAAGTGACAATATTGCCTAGAAAATCATGGTTTAATAAGGGTGATGAATTTGCTAGTGAGCATGCTAGCTGCAAGTCTTTCGTGAACTTGTCTAAACTTAGTCATGCTCTTGTTGGTGAAGAAGCGTATAAAAACAATCGTCTTACGCGTGCAGCCTTGGTTTCTCTGGCGATTCTAACTTTTATAACTTTTATTGGCAATTTTGCGCAATTGCAGCTCACTGCTGCATTACCTACTATTGTGCGTGAGTTTAACATAAGTGTTACTACGGGACAGTGGCTTACGTCTATTTTTCAGCTGATTATGGCTATTATGGTGCCGCTAACAGCATTTTTGACTAGACGATTTTCTACTCGTCAAATTGTTATTACTTCCATGATTCTTTTTACTCTAGGCTCAGTTATGGCGTGGCTGAGTAATGATTTTATTATGGCGTTAGCTGGGCGAACTCTAGAGGCTATTGGCACTGGAGTTATGTGGCCTGTTCTACAGATTACTGTGTTTTCTGTATACCCAGTTACTCGTAGAGGAATGGCTATGGGTAGCGTTGGTATGGCAATGAGCATTGCTCCAGCAATTGGACCAACAGTTGGTGGTATGCAAACTGATTTTAATGGTTGGCGTTCTATATTCTTATCTCTTACAATTATCGGCGTAATTTCTATTATTCTTTCCATACTTTTCTTACATAATTTCGGTGAACATGATCGCTCTGCTAAGGCGGATTTTTTCTCCGTTGGACTTTCAATTGTTGGCTTTGGTGGAGTTATGTTTGGTTTCACAAACATTGAGTCTTATGGCATTTCAAATCCGCTTTCGTGGTCACCTATGGTTGTTGGAGCATGTGGAATAACGTGGTTTGTGATTAGACAATTGCGTGCGCGAGTTAAAGGAAAGCAGCCGTTGCTTGGAATAAGCGTGTTGAAGAATCGCTATTTTACGATTGGCACCGCTTGCGCATGTTTAACATTCTTTGCGTTTAGCTCAATTATGGTGGTTATTCCGCTGTATATTCAATCAGATCGTGGTTTTTCAGCTACTATGAGTGGTCTGGTATTGTTGCCTGGCGCGTTTGGAATGGCAATTTCGCAATATTTTGGTGGGCGTATGCTCGATCGTTTTGGTGTGCGACCTGTAGCAATGGCAGGCTCTCTTATTTTGCTTTTTGGCACAGTTATGATGAGCCTTATCGATAAAGACACATGGATTTGGTGGATTTCAATCTGGCAGTTTACGCGACAAATCGGCATGGGATTTTTGCTTATGCCTGTTACAACATGGTCTTTAAATTGCTTGCAACCTAGTGAGTTGGGCGATGGTTCTGCAGTCACTAATACAATGAGACAGCTTTGGGGTGCTATTGGTGCTCCAGTACTTGTTGTTACTATGGCTACTTTTACTCAGTGGTATCATATGCTTACTGGAGTTGGTTCTGCAGATAATTTGGCAGCCAGCATTTTTGGTGTTCAATGGACTTTGAGAATTAGTGCGATTATTACGGCTGTTATGGCTTTAATTGTGATTTTTGGGGTTAAAGGTGATGGGGCTGGTTCTGCTCATCAGCTTGCGCGTAAGGCGATTGATCGTATGCGCGTTTTGCATATTCCTCATGCGTCGGAGCATAAAGACGTTATGCACGATCACACGCATCATCAATACTGATATATTGCACGCTCTTTGACTTGTTTGCTGTTGCGCGCTTTCTTGTTTGGTATTGTGCATCTTCCTTGTTTGTTGTTGTAGGAGGGCTGGCTAATTCTTGTCTCACAACGCTCTGCCTTTTGTGTGTTGGTTGTTGTTGCGGTTGTTCCGTTTTGGTTTTGATTTTGTTTTTTGGGTTGAAGTTTGTTTGTAGTGGTGACTCATTGGATTATTTGGTATCGGCTGCCGCTCTTATACTGTTCGACCAAGAATCACCCAGCCCTCTTGTATGCTTGAACAATTGCGTATTGCTTAATCGCCTGAGATTCTCGATTTTTCTTCTTCATTCGATGAATCACCATCGGAGGACTGCGGATCGACTTGCATGAGCGCTTTGACTGAGCTTGAAATTGCATAACGCATTTCAAGCTCCTTCAAAGCGTGATTTGGCTTAATGCATAAAGTCCAGTGGACTTTATGCGCCAAATCAGCCGAACGGCTACTAATAGCCGTGAGGAATAGCGTAGCGCGCGAATGCACTTCGATTCGCTGAGCTTGCTCAAAGTTGAAAGCACAGTGTGCTTTCAACGCAAGCGAAGACGTGAGCGCGCTGTAACGCGCGAGCGATACATCTCATTCGCTGCGAAAAATCAAGAATCTCTACCTAACTTGGTATTGGTAAATTTTGCATAATCATTTGTTCGTTTTGTTGAATTTTGCAAAATTTTCTTATGAATTTTGTTAACTACCTAATGTTTTTCACATAGAAACGCTCATTTGAGTTTGTTTTTTGCGTTTAGTTGTGCGATAATGTTCACATGATTTCTTCTCAGCGTCAGCAGTTGATTTTAAGCCGTCTTCGCACTAGAGGGGCTGTGCGTATTACTGCTCTTTCTAAAGAGCTAAGTGTTTCGGCAATGACTATTCGTAGGGATATCGCCGAGCTTTCAGACAAAGGTCTTTTAAAAAGAGTTCATGGTGGTGCTGTTACAACTAACACTCTTCTTTCTGAGCCTCTGTTTTCGGTAAAGTCGCAGATGGATATGGGCTTAAAGGACGCAATCGCCAGCAAAGCTGTTGATTATGTTCAGCCTGGAGATGTTATAGCTATTGGTGGTGGCACCACTGCTTATGTATTTGCTCAGCATCTACTTGAGTCTCGCAGAGCTTCTGGTATTACGATTTTAACCAATTCGATTCCTGTTGCAGAGCTTGTTCAGGCGCTTGAGTCTAAAGATATTGAGGTTATTGTTACTGGCGGAGTTATTACTAGATCTAATTCTCTGGTTGGTCCTATTGCGGATAAGGTTGTTTCGTCTTTGCGCGTAAACACCGTGTTTTTGGGCACTCATTCCGTGAGCCTACCTCGTGGATTCCTAATGCCTAATTCTCTTGAAGCTGCTACAGATATGGCTTTGATGGATATTGCGGATCGTACGATTATTTTAACAGATCACACTAAATGGACTTGCACATCGCTTTCACTGTTTGCTCGCTTCGACCAAGTGGATACTGTTATTACAGATGATTGTCTGGATGCGGATTCTCAGCTTCGTACGCGTGAGCTTGTTAAAAATTTGGTTCTTGCTCCTACAATAGATTCTTTGGAAGAAGAGTAGCTTGTAGATCAGTATTGCATTACTTATTGCGTATTGTGTGGGGCTTGTGTTAGGCTCAGTTAGTTCATGACTTTGTAGTGATTACACATTAAAGTTGCGCGGCTTATGCTTGCGATTCACGGTTTGCTTGTTTTGCGCACTTTTGCTGCTTTGCAGTCTGTAGATTAATTTTGTGCAATTACATTTGTAATTGCGCCTTTGAATGTTCGTAATTACGCATTGTCAACATTATATGTCAACTATGTTGAAGTAATTTACGAAAGGCTATTGTGCCACATACTCATTATGCTGCGTCTGCTAAAACGCAAGGTGCTAAGAAATCTGCTGGTAAAAAATCTGCTGTAAGTCAGGGAACTAATAAGAATTTTTCTAAAAAAGGCTATAAGTCTAATAGAAACCCATTTGAATATCAGGGAAATCGTAAGAATAACGAATTTAATGCGCGTAAAGCACGTAATCGCAAGGCAGACAAAGCTAGAAGTCGTGCTCGTGAAAAGGCTTTGCAATATGAAGAGATTGCAATTCAAGAAGCTGAACAAGATTTTGGCAAACGCGATTTAAAAAAGCGCGATTTTGATTTTGACAATCGCAATATGAAGAAGAGTAGAGATAGTCGCCACAATAGACACCAGACAAGTCGCCAGCAACCGACGACTATTGATACTGAGTCTTCAATAAAGAAAAATCTAGAAATTACAAAAAATTCCATAATGATTCCAGATACAGCTGTGGAATCTCGAGAAAACTATAGTGATGATGTTACTTTTGCACAGCTTGGCGTTCCAGAACCATTGGTTAACGTTTTGCGTGCAGACGGCAAAAACACGGCTTTCCCAATTCAGCAGGCTACTCTGCCAGACTCTTTACAGGGTGCAAACATACTTGGTAGAGGGCGTACAGGAAGCGGTAAAACTTTAGCATTCTCGATTCCTCTTGTAGCAAGATTAGCTGAAAACTTTGTTGATTTAATAAATTCTGGTCGTACTTCTAGAAAAAACAAAAATCGCGAAGATAGTAATATTCCAGCACCTCATGCGATGATTTTGGCTCCAACACGAGAACTTGTTCATCAGATTGATGAGGTGATTGCTCCTCTTGCAGCAGCATATGGTATGCATACTGTTACTATTTACGGCGGAGTAAGATATCAGAGGCAAATTGCTCCGTTAAAGCAGGGTGCTCAGATTATAGTAGCGTGCCCAGGGCGATTAGAAGATCTACTAAAGCAGGGCGCGTTAACGCTTGAAAACATAGAAGTCAGTGTTTTAGATGAGGCTGACGAAATGGCTGATATGGGATTCTTGCCAGCTGTAACAAGGCTTTTAGAGCAGACAAATCCTAATGGTCAGAGAATGCTGTTTTCTGCAACTTTGGATAAGCAAGTTGCTGCTATAGTAAATCGCTTCTTGCCGAATGCTGTTGTGCACGCTGTAGATGATGCGGATTCTCAGGTAGATACAATGACTCATCATGTGTTTGGTGTGTCTGCAGGAGATAAGTATGAGGTTCTGCGCAAATTAGCGTCTGGTAAAAAACGCTCTATATTCTTTACTCGCACAAAATACCAAGCTAAGAACATGGCTAAAAAGTTCATTAGTCAGGGTATTCCAGCCGTCGATTTGCAAGGAAACTTGTCTCAGAATCAGAGAGATAGACACTTGGCTGTGTTTTCTGAGGGGCTAGTGCGCGTGCTAGTAGCTACAGACGTTGCGGCTCGAGGCATTGATATTAGCGATGTGGCGCTTGTGGTGCAAACCGAGCCTCCAGAGGATCCAAAATCGTTCTTGCATAGATCTGGGCGTACTGCGCGCGCTGGAGAGTCTGGCGATGTCGTAACTCTTGTGTTGCCGAATCAAAAGCGCATGGCGCACACTATGCTTCGACGCGCTGGAATTCATGCTAAGGCAGAAGACGTTAAGCCAGATTCGCCTGTTTTGCAAGAAATTGTTGGGGATTTGGCGGATTTGCAAGAGGGCTGGAGTATGCCAGAGCCAGAGCAGCCAAAGCGCAGAGTTAGGCGCTACGACCTACCTTCGCGCTTTAAGCGTAGCGCGCGAAGGTAATTCGTAGCGCTGAGCTTGCTTAAGGTTGAAAGCACGGTGTGCTTTCAACGCAAGCGAAGACGTGAGCGCGCTGTAACGCGCGAACGATTTTACGCTTTATGTACGTGATTTAGGTCGAATTTGGTACAAAGTGCGGAGTTGTTTTCCGCTTTTTGTTGTTCAACACGCCGTAAATCGCTACAAAGTGCGTCAACTTTTCCCGAGAATGTACGTGATTTAGGTCAAATTTGGTACAAAACCCGTCAACTAACTAATCGCCGACTATTTGCGTTACTTGCTTTGACCTTTGCCAAATGCGCGCAAGCGGATTCCGTTCCAATCTTCGCTTACGGTTAAAGGAGTAGCAGCATTCATGCCAGCTGTTTTAGCAGCGGATTGCACTGTGCTGGAGCTTGGAGAGCCTTCGCGACCAGGCTTAGGCGTTAGAACCCACATTGGAGCCTCGTCGTCTAACATGTTTGTGGCATCCATAATCGTGTCTGCCAACTCATCCTCATCGTCGCCATCGCGCCACCAAATAATGACGCCGTCAACAGATGAGTCGTAATCTTCATCTACCAGATCTTCTCCAGTAAGATTTTCGATATTGTCGCAGATTGCATCGTCAACGTCATCGTCCCACAGCCACTGCTGTACGATATCTCCAGGTTGGAAGCCAAATTCTTCTGCATGTTGAAAAGCTGTCTGTTCCACGTGACTCAATATATCAAAGTGCCACGAATTTGTGCGATTTTTAAGTTTAGTGCGTGTTTCTTGATAACGGAATGCATATATATTCGGGTTACATCGAGACACGCCTCAAAAATCGCGAAAATATCCAAAATCACTATATATAGTTTGTTTTTTGAATAAAGTTCCCTAGATATTGTGCAGAGGTTGGGTTATAGTTGAGCAAGTTGTTTTGAATAATGGTCATTATTCAAAACAGGATGGATAACAGGATAAATAAACTGTAGATGTAAGAAAGGTCTGTAGGATGCAGGTCTCTGGTACGACTTTAGAAGACATGACTTTAGAATCGCAGCTAAGCGATGTTGATGTAGAAATGGCTGATTCTATCTCGGATAGTGATTCTTCTAAGAAGTCTCGTGTGCAGGTCGAAAAGCGTGATGGTCGCGTTGTCGATTTTGATCAAATGAACATTATTATGGCAATCAAAGCAGCTTTTAAGGACTTGCGCAAAGAAGTCGGTCCTCAAGAAGAGCAGATGATTCGCGATATTACGGACCATATAGAAGCTGAAATTCAGGATCGTTACAATGGACCTGCAAAGATTGAAGATATTCAGACTCTTGTCGAGCATGGTCTTATTGAAAATCACCTTTACGAAGTTGCGCGTTGCTACACAAGCTATCGTCTAAACCGAGATATTGACCGCGCTAAGGCAACCGATATTAACGAAGCAGTAAATCGTCTTGTAAACCGAGATGAGTCGCTTGTTCGCGAAAACGCCAACAAGGATTCCAACGTTTACGCCACTCAGCGCGATCTTCTTGCAGGTGCTGTTTCTAAAGCTTCTGCTTTCTCTATGCTTCCTCATGCAGTTTCTAACGCGCATATGAAGGGTGATATTCACTTCCATGATGCTGATTATTCGCCATTTACTTGCATGAGCAACTGCTCGCTCCCAGATTTTGGTGATATGCTCGCTAAGGGATTTGCTCTTGGTAACGCAATGATGGATAGTCCAAAGTCTATTGGCACTGCTGCAACTCAGGTTACGCAGATTATTAAGGATATTGCAGGCGCACAGTACGGCGGTCAAACAGTTAATCGTGCAGACGAGATGCTTGAGCCTTATGCTAAGTGTGATTATGATAAGAATCTTGCTATGGCTCATGCCATGATTCCTGATTCTACGCCGATCGAAGTTGCCAAAGATATGATTGACGGCTTGAAGGCTCAGGAGCCTAAGAATCTTCATTGTTCGGATAGGGATCCGCTTCCTGCTGATACTCCTTTTGATGAAAACTTGAGTGAGCTTGATCAGATTCGTGAAATTTACGCAAAGATTATGACGCGCAAGGCGATTTACGATGCTATGCAAACAATGGAATATCAGATTAATTCCAACCGCGTTTCTAACGGTCAGACTCCGTTCGTAACTGTTGGATTTGGTTTGGGTACTTCTTGGTTTGCTCGCGAAATTCAGCGCGCTATCTTACTTAACCGTATTCGTGGACTCGGCAAAGATCGTCATACTGCAATCTTCCCTAAGCTTGTGTTTACTATTAAGCATGGTGTAAACGCAGATGCTGGCGATCCGAACTACGATTTGAAGCAGCTTGCGCTTGAGTGCTCTACTAAGCGCATGTATCCAGATGTTGTGTTCTACGAGAATATTATTAAGATTACTGGCTCCTTTAAGGCTCCTATGGGCTGCCGATCCTTCCTTCAGGGTTGGATTGATCCAAAGACTGGCAAAGACGTGGAAGACGGTCGTATGAATCTTGGCGTTGTGACAGTTAACGTGCCGCGTATTGCGCTGGAGTCTCATGGAGACGTGAACCGATTCTGGAAGCTTTTTAACGAGCGTATGGAAGTGGCTCATCAGGCTCTGCGATTCCGCATTATGCGTTGCAAGCAGGCAACCCCTGTGAATGCTCCAACGCTGTTCCGCTACGGTGCTTTTGGTCGTTTGGAAGCTAACGAAAGCGTGGATCAGCTGTTCCGCAATGAGCGTGCAACGGTGTCTTTGGGCTACATTGGCTTGTATGAGGCTACATCCGTTTTCTTTGGCAAGGATTGGATGCAAGATCACAGTTGGAATGAGGATGGCAAGCAATTTGCGCTTTCTATGGTTCGCCGAATGAATCAGCTTTGCCAGCAGTGGTCAAAGGCTGAAGGCTACCATTATTCCGTTTACTCAACACCTGCTGAGTCTTTGACGGATCGCTTTAACCGCATGGATCGTCAGAAGTTTGGTCGCATTGAAGGCGTTACTGATCACGACTTCTACACTAATTCCTTCCATTACCCAGTGTGGTTGCAGCCAACTCCTATGGAGAAGCTTCGCTACGAGGTTGACTTCCCGTATCTTGCTTCTGGCGGATTTATCAACTACTGTGAGTTCCCGTGCTTGCAGGCAAATCCTAAGGCTTTGGAAGCTGTGTGGGATTATGCTTATAAGATTGGCATTGGCTACTTGGGCACGAATACTCCAATCGACCATTGCTTCGTTTGCGGATTCCAAGGCGATTTTGAGCCGACTAAAGAAGGCTTCCGCTGCCCAGAGTGCGGAAACAGTGACCCAGATAAGTGCAATGTGACTAAGCGCACTTGCGGATACTTGGGCAATCCTGTTCAGCGCCCAATGGTTCATGGACGCCACGAGGAGATTGCTCATCGCGTAAAGCACATGTCGGGCGAAACTGGCCATGTTGTTCTTAATAATGGCGAGTCGCGCGAGTGGTACGAGGAAACCAAGTAGTAGCGTAGAATCGCTTGAAATAACGTTTTAGTTTGTGTTTATTATTTGGTGATATGCAATATATCTAGCCGTTAGAAAATGTTAATAGCATTTTTTGACGGCTGGATTTTATTTTATTTAACAAAAGTGAATACAATCTAACAAAAGTTACTATAATTCAACAAAAGTTTATTTAAGATTATTTAATAAAATATTTAAAGCTAGAGGAGGTGGACTATGGCTCGCATAAGTTTACATGATTTTGCTCCATCAGACGTTAACCGTGGACCGTGGATTCCAACCTCTCTTTCTAACAATCCTCGCGCAGGTCAATGGTCTAGTGAGCGCATGAGCAAGGGGATGGTGGCAGATTATAAGCGATTTCTTATGACAGATGGCGAAGGAATCCGCTGCTCGCTTTACGTTTCTGGCTGCCCATTCCACTGCGTTGAATGCTATAACGAGTCAATTTGGGATTTTCGCGCTGGTCACCCTTATACTCAAAAGCTCGAAGACCAAATTATGGAAGATTTAGCGCAACCATATGTACAAGGATTGACGCTTCTTGGCGGTGAGCCGCTGCTTAACACTGGCATATTGATTCCACTATGTGAGCGTATTAGAAGCGAATTTGGCAATACAAAAGATATTTGGAGTTGGACTGGTTACACCTGGGAAGAGCTTATGCGACCGGGCGAGACTCCTGACAAGCTTGAGTTATTGCGGTACATTGACATTCTTGTTGACGGGCGATATATGAAGAATCTTCACGATTCGCTATTGCAATTCCGTGGCTCTAGTAATCAGCGAATTATCGACGTGCCAAAGTCGCTGGAAAATCCACAAAATCCGCCTGTAATCTGGGAAAAGCTTCACGATCAAGAGCGTTTTATTCCATCAATCTACGGCAAGGATCGTGCGCAAGGCGAAGGTGACGCTTCGTAATCCTATTGAATGCGCCACTCATACGATATATTTAACAATGTTTGCGGACGATTATAAGAATGCATACATATACACATGTTAAGCTAAATATAATTAACCTAGTAACATCTGTATTGCAAACTGTCAAAAGAATTATACTAAATATGCTAATAAATACTGTAAGTAAACGATATACAGTTGGGTATGTTTTTTCTTTGCATAAATATAAAAGATAGATTATTAATATTAATAGGACGAATGCTTGAATGATAAGACTAACAGTATTAACACAAGTGTTATCGTCTTTTAAGTCCTTTAATTGTTTAAAGAAATAAATAGCTGACGAAATATAACAAAGCAGCGTTATTGGCAGTAGAACTACGTGTTTGCTGTTCATATTGTTCCTCACATAATTGTTGATATTAATGTGGAAATTCTCACTGCAAGTCGACACGAATGCCTTTCTGCTGTGCTACAGCGCCAACTATCTTTGTGTTACTCATAAGTTTCTTCTTGGGTGTTGGCTTGAACTTGCAATGGTAGTAAAAAAGACATGGATAATGCTACTGAGCAAGTAAGTATTCTATTAATAGATTTTTATATTCATGACAGTACCTCTTTATACATGCGAATATACATTCTTTCATTATATAATTTTTTATAAGATGAAATCAATCGTTGTTTATAATTTGAATGTGTAGAAGCACTTTTTCGTATGTGATTTGTCTGTATACTACTATGTCAAAGATTCATCTATTTATGCATTTGGTAATGAAGTAACTCAATACGGAAATGCGCCATGCGCAATAGTTAAAATTTGAGAAGTGATATTATTAAACCTACACATTACGTTATATATGGGGAGGAGCACAATGGCGGGGAATTTGAAGGACAATTCGCGAAAAATTAAAAATAATCCTCCTTGTGCATTGCGTACGATTCTATCATCTTTAAAAAAGTACCGTTTTCTTGGCGTTTTAACAGCTGTTACTATTCTCGTTGAAGCTGCTATGCAAATTGAGATCCCTACAGTAATGTCAAATCTTATTGATTTTGGTATTATGTCACGTTCTCAAGAAGCTGTGCAATATTATGGTTTGCAATTGCTTATTTTTGCTGCAATTGCAATGATTGCAGGCGTTGTTTCTGGTATTTGTTGCGCTCATTCTAGTGCTGGTTTTGGTAAAAATTTACGTCACAACATGTTTTCACGCTTACAAAGTTTAAGTTTTTCTGATTTAGATAAGTTTTCTAGCGGTACTGTTGTTACGCGTATGACTAGTGATGTGTCAAATGTGCAATTTGCTTACCAAATGATTATTCGCTCTGGTATTCGCAGCGTTATGATTATCATCACTGCTTGGTGGTTTACTTTTTCAATTAGCCCTGCTATCTCGTGGGTTTTTCTTTCATTTGTGCCTATTATTGGTGCAATTGGCGCTGTTGGAGCTAGTATAGTTGCTCCAGCATTTTCTCGAATTTATCGAATGATTGACGAGATGAATAATAGAGTTGGCGAGAATTTGCATAATATTCGCGTCGTAAAGTCTTATGTGCGTTCTGATTATGAAATAAGTCGTTTTACGCGTATTTCACATAAAATCTATGATTATTTTATTAAAGCTGAGTATGTGTTAAATTGTAGTATTCCTTTGTTTAACTTATGTTTTTATTCTGGCATGCTACTTATTGCGTGGTTGGCTTCGCACGAAATTGTGGCTTCAGGAAATAATCCTGCTTTTGGTTTAACAACGGGAAATCTTGCTGCATTAGTAGTGTATGCTTTGCAAATTTTGTTTGCTTTAGCGAATTTAGTTGCAGTGTTTGTAATGTCGTTAACAGCTCGAGCTTCGATGCATCGTATTTCACATGTTTTGCAATCTCGAAATACTGAAGTTGTTTCCAAGCATCCACTTACAAAGCTTTCTGACGCTTCTGTGCGTTTTGAAAATGTTTCGTTACGCTATCCTCAATCAGATAATACAGATGAATCCACTCCAGCAGAACAGGAAATTTTACATGATATAAATATATCTATTCCTTCTGGAGCAACTGTTGGAGTTGTTGGTGCAACGGGATCTGGAAAATCAAGTTTAGTGCAATTAATTGCAAGACTTTATGACGTAACTTCTGGTGCTCTTTTTGTAGGCGGAAAAGATATTCGCGATTATGATTCTTCTAGTTTGCGTGAAGAAGTTGGTGTTGTTCTACAAAAAAATATTTTGTTTAGTGGCACAATTGCAGAAAATCTTCGCTGGGGTAGGGCGGAAGCAAGCGATAATGATTTGCGTCAAGCTTGCGAAATTGCTTGTGCTGATGAGTTTATTAAAGATTTACCAGACGGCTACAATACGCATATTGACCAGGGTGGTAAGAATGTTTCCGGTGGTCAGCGACAGCGTTTGTGCATTGCGCGCGCACTTTTGAGGAAGCCGAAAATTTTAATCCTCGACGACTCGATGAGTGCGGTTGATATGAAAACGGATAGTAAAATTCGCGATGGCTTGAAAAAGTTTATGCCTGATTCTACGCAAATTATCGTTGCTCAGCGCATATCTTCAATCGAACATGCGGATATTATTGTTGTTCTTAAAGATGGTCGTGTTGTTGCTAACGGTTCGCATGATGAATTATTTAAATCTTGTGAAATTTACAGAAATATGGCGGTTTCTCAAGAAAAAAGTCGAATAACTAGCGCAACTAAAGAAGAAGGAGCTAAATAACAATGGCTAATAATAAAACGGCTCACTCTTCTAAAAATGATTCAGCTATTAGTTGGAAAACTCTTAGCAGACTTGCCTCTTATGTGCTTGTGTATCGAGTTAAAATTTGCGTAATTATTGCATCAATAATAGTTAGCGCAATCGTGCAAGCTGCAAGCGCAATGTTTTTGCAATCTCTTGTTGACTCGTATATTCTTCCGCTTGTCGGTAAGCATAATCAGGATTGGACGCCTCTTGTTCGCATGATTATTCTGATGGCAAGTGTTTACGCTGTTGGTGTGTTTTGTTCTTGGCTTTGGAGCAGGCTTGTTGCGAATATATCTGAAAGTGTTATGCGTGATTTGCGAGATTCTATGTTTAAGCATCAGCAGAAGCTTTCATTGCGTTACTTAGATTCTCAAGGTTACGGCGATATTATGAGCCGTTACACAAACGATACTGAGGTTCTTCGTGAGGCAATTTCGTGGGCATTTCCGGACTCTTTTTCTGCACTAATGTCGATTTTGGCAGCGTTTATATCTATTATGTGTCTATCGCTTCCGGTTGCAGTTTTTGTAGCTATATTTACTGCAATGTTGCTTTATTTAGTGCGTTTTATGCTAAAGAAATCTGGCAGTTTATTTGAGCAATTCCAGCATGCATTAGGCGAGTTAAATGAGTTTGTTGAAGAATCTGCAACAGGCAGCAAAGTGATTAAAATTTTTAATCATGAGACAGATTCTATTGAAAAATTAGATAATTGCATAGAAAAAGTGCAAAAAATTTCTGCAAGTGCCAATTCTTATGCGAATAATGTAATGCCTGTTATTAGTAATGCAAGCTATTTGCTTTATGTATTAATTGCTTTACTTGGTGCGTGGGCTGCTTCAGCTGGTTTGCCAACGCTGGGATTATCTGGATCTAGTACTCTTACATTAGGTACGCTTATATCTTTGCTGGCACTTTCGCGCGCATTTATTAACCCTATTGGCGAAATTACAATGCAAGCTAACGCACTTATGATGGCTCTTGCAGGAGCTTCTCGTATTTTTGAGTTACTTGATGAAAAGCCAGAACTTGATTCTGGCAGTGTGCAATTAGTTAAAGTGCGTGTACTTCAGTCTGCTGAAGATCTTGGAGAAAAATCAGCATTTGATGTGCTTGAAGAAGTAGACGAACAATCTGAAGGAAACAATATTTATTGGGCTTGGAAAAGGTCAAAGCAAGATAATGGCACTAAAGCTAAAAAGTGCGCTCAAAACTTAAGTGAAATGGCTCAAGAGATTGTGTGCCATGCAAAGCGAGATGCTCGCACTTCTAAGGATGGCCGCTATACTTTGCTTCGAGGCGACGTGCGTTTTACGGATGTTGTGTTTGGCTACAAAGAAGATCATCCAGTTTTGCACGATATTACGTGGTTTGCAAAACCTGGTCAAAAAGTTGCTCTTGTTGGAGCTACAGGTGCTGGAAAAACTACTATTGCTAACCTTCTTACGCGTTTTTACGACATTGATGATGGGCAAATTTTGTATGATGGCATTGACGTGCGCGATATTTGCAAAACGGATTTGCGTCACGCTATTGGCACTGTTTTGCAAGATGTGAATTTATTTACTGGCACAATAATGGACAATATTCGTTATGGAAATCTTGATGCTAGCGACGAAGATTGTATTCAAGCTGCAAAATTGGCTCATGCTGACGCGTTTATTTCTCATCTTCCTGACGGATACAATACGCAGCTTAACAATGGCGGTGAAGGGCTTTCTCAAGGTCAGAAGCAGCTTATTTCTATTGCTCGTGCTGCAGTAGAAAATCCGCCTGTGTTGATTCTCGATGAAGCAACTTCATCGATTGACACGCATACTGAAGAATTAGTTCAGCGTGGAATGGATTCTTTGATGGAAGGGCGCACTGTATTTGTAATCGCTCACAGACTGTCCACAGTGCGCAATTCTGATGTGATTATGGTGCTGGATCACGGTCGCATTATTGAACGCGGTTCGCATGAGGAATTATTGGCAAAACGTGGGGAGTATTATCAGCTTTGCACTGGAGCTGCTGAGCTTGAATAATAGCTTGATTTTGTGCTGCAACACGCCGAACACGCGCGGCACTTGCATTTTGCTAAGGATTCTGTAAGATAGTGACTCGGCTGTTCGAGAGAACAAAGCCACGGCCCCGTAGCTCAGTTGGTTAGAGCGCCGCCCTGTCACGGCGGAGGTCACCGGTTCAAGTCCGGCCGGGGTCGCGATTAATAGAATACCCGGTTCGCCGGGTTTTTTATTCATCATGGCTCTGTAGCTCAGTTGGTAGAGCGAACGACTGAAAATCGTTAGGTCAGCGGATCGATCCCGCTCGGAGCCACTGTCAAAATAAGCATTAGAAGTGTTTGATTGCTTCTAGCGCTTTTTGTTTTTGCGTCTTACCTACATTATCCATCCTCACCCTGTTTTGCTGCTTTGATACCATACGATGAGTTGATATTATGAGTCGTAGTTTAACAATTTTATGTGAATAGAAGTGGAATAAAGTGGAAGAATCTCAAATAGTAAATTTGCAATCTGACGAATTAGAATCCAATATTTTGGAATCTGATGAATTGAATTGTATGAATAAGCATAAAAACAATAAAGATGATAAAGACAATGGTTCTGCTAGAGTAATTCTTTCTTTTGTAAGAAGGTCTGCTCGTTTGGACGCGCGTCTTGAGCGAGCAAAAGAGCGATATTCAAGCCAATATTTATTAAATGTTGAAGATAGTTTAGGGTCTTTACGTGTAAAAAGCGATTTGCTGGTAGACTCCAACTGGGTTGCTAAAAATTGGGGTAATTCGAATCCTCTTATTGTAGAAATAGGATCTGGTCAGGGCGAAAATATTGTAGCTGCAGCCGAATCAAATCCAAATATTAATTTTCTTGCACTAGAAGTTTATGATCCAGGAGTGGCACACACAATGCTATTAGCTGGAAAACAGGGTGTAGAAAATCTTAGAATAGCGCAAGTTAATGCACCTGATTTTCTAGCTTCATGCTCTAATGGTGTTTTGAAAGAAGTTTGGACTTTCTTCCCAGATCCATGGCCTAAAATGAGACATCACAAGCGTAGGATTGTGCAGCCGTCTTTGGCAGATGCGGTGCATAACGCACTTATTGATAAAGGCATTTGGAGAATTGCTACGGATATTGAGGATTATGCACTACATGTTCATGAAGTTATGGATGAACGAGAAGATTTTGAAAATACTGGAAAGTTACAAGTAAGTTTGCCGATTGAGCATGTTGGTAAGGGCAATGCTCAAGATGCTAAAGATTTACATCATGCTGATTTCGCGGAATCTGTAAGATTTGAAGGTAGGGTTTTGACGAATTTTGAGCGTAAAGGATTAGAAGCAGGTAGAAAAATTCATGATTTGACTTATGTTGCTAAATGAGTGACAAAATGATTCAACACGCCGTAATTTGCTATGTGAGTTTATGAGTGTTAATATCATATGGTTTGGTTAAAGCCCCCTTCGTCTAACGGTTAGGACACCAGACTTTCAATCTGACAACAAGAGTTCGACTCTCTTAGGGGGTACAAATTCTAAGCCACTTAGTTTGCTAAGTGGCTTTTTGATTATCAATGTATTGTTGCAAGTAGTGATTTCAGGGTAGCGATTACCCCGATTACCCGTAATTCAACCAAAGTTAATTGCAAATAAGAAATAAGATTATGTCAGTGGTCAGTGGCGCGTTTAGTGGCATGCAGGGTAAAATAATGAACAGCGTGTGTTTACAAGATTATTTGTAGATAATATACAAAATGTGTAAATAGCAATGACTATTAGTTAGACGAAAGAGGCTGGTTATGCCAAATATGTTCGGAACAGATGGTGTTAGGGGATTAGCCAATCGAGATTTAACCGCGCAGCTTGCGTTGGATTTAGGAGATGCTGCAGTACGTGTTTTAGGTGAAGCAACGCATAGTAGCGAGTCGCATAACGAAGATGCAGGGAAGAAAATGCATGCTCGACGCAGAGCGTTGGTTGGGCGAGATACTAGAGTTTCTGGAGACTTTTTAGCATCGGCTTTGGCTGCTGGAATGAGTGCGGGCGGTTTTGATGTGATTGATGCTGGCATAATACCAACTCCTGGCGTGGCTTTTCTAACTTCTGTGCTCAATGTAGAAATGGGAGCTGTGATCTCTGCTTCGCATAACCCAATGCCAGATAACGGCATTAAGTTCTTTGCACGCGGAGGCTTCAAACTTCCAGATAGCAAAGAAGACGAGATTGAGGCTGTTTTAGGCAAAGAATGGCAGCGTCCTACAGGCAGCGGCGTTGGACGAATCAGCCATGACACTATTACCGCAACAAACCTTTACATCGATCACCTCGTTTCTTCTGTTGCTCCATTAAACAGCGAAACATCAACACGTCCAAAACCTCTTTCGGGATTAAGAGTTGTGGCAGACTGCGCAAATGGTGCAACGTCTGTAGTAGCACCAGAAGCATTGCGCAGAGCAGGCGCAGAAGTAATAGTAATTAACGCTTCTCCAGATGGATACAATATTAACGATCACGCAGGTTCCACACATCCAGAACAATTGCAAGCTATGGTTAAGGCGTCTAACGCCGATTTAGGAGTAGCTTTCGATGGTGATGCAGACCGTTGCCTAGCTGTAGACGAAAAAGGAAACATGGTTAATGGCGACCAAATTATGGGCATTCTTGCGCGTTCTAAGAAAGCCGAAGGAAAGCTGAATCACAATACTCTTGTTGTTACAGTAATGAGCAATCTTGGATTAAAGCTTGCGCTAAAAGACATGGGTATTTCCACTGTTCAAACAAGCGTCGGAGACCGCTACGTTCTAGAAGAGATGCTTAGAGGCGATTATTCTCTTGGCGGTGAACAGTCGGGTCATGTGATTAATCGCGAGTTTGCAACCACGGGAGATGGCACACTTACAGCACTTACGCTGTGTCGCGAGGTTGTGCGCGAAGGCAAGAAGCTTTCGCAAATGGCTGCCGACTTCCCTCAGCTTCCGCAATGCTTAGTCAATGTGCCGAATGTAGATAAGATGGCAGCTAAAACTAATGCTGCTGTTCTTAAAGCGGTAGAAAAAGAAAGCGCGCTTTTGGGAGATACGGGGCGCGTTCTTCTTCGACCAAGCGGAACAGAACCACTTGTGCGCGTTATGTGTGAAGCTGCAACGCAAGAGCAAGCAGATGAGGTTTGTGCACGACTTGCGCAAGTTGTAACTGATAATCTTAAGCTGTAGCGCGCGACGACCTACCTTTTCGCTTAGAGCGTAGCGCGAAAAGGTAATTCGGAGCGCTGAGCTTGCTTAAGGTTGAAAGCACGGTGTGCTTTCAACGCAAGCGAAGACGTTCGCGCGGCTAATCCGCGCGAACGACATGATTAACTTTTCAGCTTTTTGTAGCTCGACACGCTGATCATGACTACAAAAAACAGATAACCTTGATATACTAATCCTTTTGGTATTGTTGTTTGAGCGTATGTGATTTAGCAACAATAATCAAAGTTGGCTTTGTAAATTACTTTAGAAGTTTTGTAGAATTAGCCTTGGTAAAGGAGCCCTATGTTTACGCATCACGCAAGTGTTGATACTAAGCTTAGCCGCGCGGTGGAGCGCCTTTTAGATTCCGCTACAGACGATGGCGTGCTATCTATAGTTCAAGCAGGAGAGCCTGTGTTAAGACAACGAACAGTGGCTTACGATGGTCAGCTAACGCGTGCTACTCTTAATAAGCTTATTTCGCTTATGCACAGCACTATGTTAGATGCACCAGGAGTTGGCTTAGCTGCTCCGCAAATTGGTTTAGGTCTTGCAATTGCTGTTGTAGAAGACCATGTTCGAGACGATGCAGATGATCCTAGGGATATTGCAGAATTGCCATTTAGGGCGATCATAAATCCCCACTATGAACCAATTGGAACACAAACACGCAGTTTTTACGAAGGATGCTTGAGTGTTGCAGGATATCAGGCGGTTCGTCAGCGTTGGTTAGATATTCAAGCTACATGGCAAGATGAAGATGGTAAGCAGCATTCTGAACGTTTACATGGTTGGCCAGCGCGAATCTTCCAGCATGAAACAGATCATTTACGCGGAGAGCTTTATATTGATCGTGCTGAGATGCGCTCGCTTTCTACAGATGAAAATCTTGAGGATTATTGGTCTGATGAGGCTGTTCCTGTAACTGCTGCTAGAACACTCGGTTTTGCGATTTAAAATAAAAGACGAATGCAAAATAAAATCCCCCACAAGTTTTCTTGCGGGGGATTTTATTAATCACAAATATCAGATATGGAAGTAAAGCTCATACTCGAGTGGCGTTGGAGCCAAACGAGCCATATCCATCTCTTCATGCTTTAGATTAAGCCAAGTTTCAATCAAGTCGCTAGTAAACACATCTCCTTGCATAAGGAAGTCGTGATCTTCTTCCAAAGCTTGCAAAGCTTCACCAAGCGAAGAAGGAACTTGCTTAATGCCGTCATGCTCTTCTGGAGGAAGCTCGTAGAGATCTTTATCAACAGGAGCAGGAGGCTCAATGTGGTTCATAATGCCGTCTAAGCCAGCCATAAGCTGAGCAGAGAACGCTAAGAATGGATTGCAGGAAGGATCCGGAGCGCGGAACTCAATACGCTTAGCAGAAGGAGCCTCACCAGCAAGAGGAATACGAATAGCTGCAGAACGGTTACGAGCAGAGTAAACCAAGTTGACTGGGGCTTCGTATCCTGGAACAAGGCGGTGGTAAGAGTTAAGTGAAGGATTTGTAAAAGCGAGCACAGAAGACGCGTGCTTAATTAAGCCGCCAATGTACCAACGCGCAATATCGGAAAGCTGAGCATAACCAGTTTCCGCATAGAACAATGGCTTACCATCCTTCCAAAGCGACTGATGGCAGTGCATGCCAGTGCCGTTATCTCCAGCAATTGGCTTTGGCATAAATGTTGCAGCCTTACCAGCCAAAGCAGCAGTCTCGTGAACAACGTACTTGTATTTCATTAAGTCGTCGCCAGCATGAACAAGCGTATTGTAACGGTAGTTGATTTCCTGCTGACCTGCGCCGCCAACCTCATGGTGAGAACGCTCAAGAATCAAGCCAACCTTTTGAAGGTTGTAAACCATGTCGTCGCGCAAGTCTTGATTATGATCAACAGGTGGAACAGGGAAGTAGCCGTGCTTTACGCGATTCTTAAAACCAATGTTGTTGCTGCCATCATCTTCAGTATCAATGCCAGAATTCCATGGAGCTTCGTTGGAATCCACCTCGTAGAAGGAGCGTTGCATGTCGTTTGCAAAACGCACCTTGTCAAAAATGAAGAACTCGGCTTCTGGAGCAAAGCTTGCGGTATCGGCAATGCCAGTTGCCTTTAAGTAGGCTTCGGCTTTAATTGCCACTTGGCGAGGGTCCCTAGAATAAGGCTCGTCTGTTACAGGATCCACAATCGAAAAAGCAACATTCAAAGTCTTATGCTTGCGGAATGGGTCAATGTATGCGGTGTCTACGTCTGGAATCAGCTTCATATCGGACTCGTTAATAGCTTGGAATCCTTGCATAGAAGAGCCGTCGAAAGCCATCCCATCTGTAAAAGCGCTGTTTAAGAACTCGCTTGCAGGCACAGTAAAATGCTGCTGAACGCCAATCAAATCGGTAAATCGAACTGATACGTATTCAATGCCTTCTTGCTTAATCAAAGCTTCGGCATCTTCTTTAGTTTGTAAAGTGGTCATGCACAATCCTTTCGTAAAAATCTCAGTAAATAGTTTAGATTGTTGCATAAGATTTTGGATTTCAGCGACTCGACTATCTGGTTACGATTGTGTTACACGCTACTTATTTGTGTTTATATGCACAAAACATGCAAGCGGCTCGTGCTCTCACGTTATAAAGTACAATGTATTTTATGAATAATAAAGAACAACATGAAGGCAGTATAGATAATCACAGCACAAGTGCAAAGCTTGATTTATCCGCGATTTTCCCAGCCAAAGGGGATGATAGGCGCCCGCCAGATTGGCTTAGCCGCGCGCTTATGTATGCTGTTATTGCAGCGTTCGTAGCGATTTTTGTGTGGTTTGCTTGGGGAAATATCGCCTTTATAGTCTTCGATGTTGTAGTATCCATTTTTATAGCGTTGGCAATTGAACCTCTTGTTGTGCGGCTCATAAAACACGGGTGGAGTAGAGCTTTTGCATCTTTGGCAAGTTTGTTTGGGCTGCTTGTAATAGTTATTTTGCTTCTTGTGCTTTTTGGTAATCTTTTTGTGCAACAAGCAGTTTCCATGGTTTTAGGTCTACCTGATTTATACAACCAGTTTGCCCATTTTGTACTAAATTCCACTGGTTTCAAAATGCCAAACATTGAGCAACTCGGCATGGAAATTCTTAAACACGTTCAAACCTCTTGGGTTGTAGATTTTGCTGGACAAGCAATTAATACAACGTGGGGATTATTGGCGGTTTTGCTTGATTTACTCACTATTCTTATGGTGACCTATTACATTTCTGCAGCTGGTCCTTCTATGCGCAGAAGTGTGTGTAGGCTGTTGAATCCTAAGTCTCAGAGGCGATTTTTATTTATCTGGTCCGTTGTACAGGAGCAGATATCAAGCTTCCTATTTTCGCGCACAATTTTGGCAGCTATTAACGCAACGGGCACTGCGATTTTCCTAATATTCATGAATGTTCCATATTGGCTTCCGCTTTCACTGTTTTGTGGAATCGTTTCGCAATTTGTTCCGACAATAGGAACATATTTAGGTGGAGCACTGCCAATTTTATTTGCGTGGGGATCTAATGGTTTTGGATCAGCTATAGCAGTTTTGATTTTTGTGACAATTTATCAGCAGATTGAAAACATGGTGATTTCACCTAAGATTTCCGAAAAAACCATGGACTTAAATCCTGCCGTAGCCTTTTTATCGGTGTTGATTATGGGTGCCGTGTTTGGTGCTCTCGGTGCATTCTTAGCACTTCCAGTAACCGCTAGTTTGCAGGCAATTCTCAAAGTTTGTACAAAACAATACAATCTAGTTTCTTCACCTTTAATGGACGATCCAAAGCCTAATCGTAAATCAATTATGGTTACGAGTGTTGAAACTATAAGAAACAGTTTTGTTAAACCTGTTAAAGATAGTGTGCTTAGAGTTATGAAAGGCTCTTCATCTCGAGTATCTATTAACGAAGACATTATGTATTGGTATAAGCAAGCCTATAATTCTTCAGACGAAACTATTGATAATGAAAATTCAGTTGACGATTCTGGGTATGTTGAAACTATGGCAATTTCACGCGATATTTTAGACGCGGTAAATAAGGATATTGCTAAAAAACGCGCAGAAAATTCAGATTCGGATAAGTCGCAAGCAACCGATCAAGATAAGGAAGAACTAAAGTCAAAAACAAATAAATCTGGTACAATTCCAAACGAAAATAAAAAAGAAAATAAAAAAGCAACAAACTCAAATAGTAATCCACGAAGTGGGTGGAATAAATGATTCTTTTGTCTATTTTCGACGTTTTAGTAATCATAATTGGCGTAAGTAGCGTTGTATATCAAGGTGTTTGCGCAGTCGCATCGCTTGTAGCAAAGCCTATTGTGTTTCCGCAAGCACCAATGGACAAGCATTACGCTGTTCTAATATCCGCGCGCAATGAGGAAGCTGTAATAGGAAACCTCATAAAATGCATACAATCCCAAACTTACGATCAAAAATTAATCGACATTTGGCTAGTCGCCGACAATTGCACCGACAGCACGGCGCAAGTTGGAAGAGAATACGGGTGCAATGTTATAGAGCGATTCGATAAGCAGCATATTGGCAAAGGTTACGCTTTAAGCTACCTGCTGGATCACATAATGGAGCTTGGAAAAGACAAAGATTACGACGCGTACTTTGTTTTCGATGCCGATAATAAGCTGGATTTGCACTATTTTGAAGAGATGAACAAAGGATTCCATGCAGGATACCAGATTCTAACAAGCTACCGAAACTCAGTGAATTTATCGGATAATTGGGTGTCTTCTGGGTCGGCATTGTGGTTTATACGCGAATCGCGATTTACCAACAATTCGCGCATGCTTTTTGGGTCTAGCTGCCATGCAGGCGGAACAGGATTCATGTTTTCGCGCGAAATCATGCACAGAAATCGCGGGTGGAAATTCCATCTGCTTACAGAAGACCTTGAGTTTACGATGGACTCGATTTTGCACGGCGACAAAGTGGGTTATTGCGGATCGGCGGTTCTCTACGACGAGCAGCCGGTATCGTTTAGGCAAAGCTGGAGACAGAGGTTGCGCTGGAGTAAAGGCTTCTTGCAAGTGTTCCGCTATTATGGAGCAGCTCTTATACGTCACGGAATCCGCGAACGCGATTTTTCGTCAGTTGACTTTACGCTTATGCTATGCCCGTTTATGGTGCTTGCGATTGTGCGACTCATACTCGGATTTATTTTTGCCGCGTTTGGATTCGTCACTTGGACAAGTCAGATTTACTCAACGCTTAACTTTATAACCACTACTGTTACAAGCGTTTTGGGCATGATGGTGTTTGTTTCGCTTACCATTCTTGTAGAGCACGATAAGCTTGGGGCCACTAACAAAGAGCTTTTTGCATATGCACTTAGCTTCCCGATTTTTATGCTTTCGTATGTGCCGATTGCGTTCCAAGCTGTGTTCTCTAAGAGCGAGTGGAAGCCGATTCATCACACGGGGCGGTAAATCGGAGCGAGCGCGTGAAATTCTCTGTTTGGTGTTGCGCTACTTCCTGTTTGGTGTGTAGGAGGGCTGGGTGTTTCTTGTCTCACAACGCTTCGCCTCTTACGTGTAGTTTGTTGTTGCGGTTGTTCCGATTTGGTTTTGATTTTGTTTTTTGGTTGAAGTTTGTTTGTAGTGGTTGATCATTTGGATTATTTGGTATCGGCTGCCGCTCTTATACTGTTCGACCAAGAATCACCCAGCCCTTTTACATTCTTGAACAATTGCGTATTGCTTAATCACTGAGATTCTCGATTTTTCTTGCTACTTCAGCGAATCACCATCAAAGATGCTGAGGTTCGCTTCATTCGCTGCGAAAAATCTCGAATCTCTACCTAGCTCGGTGTAATTTATGCAATCTCGTAGTGCGTTCATACGCAATATATGAGATAATAGAAGCCTTGATGTAAACGTGCGATTGCGCAATAATGTGGCGCAATACGTGCGTTTATCTGTGTATTGCGAGGTTTTTATGGTAGATTCTGTTCCTTCTGCAAATGCGTCTGGCAGTGTTCCAGTTTTTGGCGTAAACGCTTACGACGCTACTAATGAAGAAGTTCCAGCGGTTTCTATTCGCGGATTTGTTAAGACTTTTGGAAAAAAAGTTGCTGTAGATAATCTTTCTTTAGACATTCCAGCAGGCTCTTTCTACGGATTGGTAGGTCCGAACGGTGCTGGCAAAACCACTACGATTAAAATGCTTACGGGCTTGCTTATGCCAGATGCTGGCTCGGCTTCGATTTTTGGCAACGACGTTTGGAGCGACGTAAATAGCGCTAAGCGCTCAATCGGTTTAATGCCACAAGCAGATGAGATTTTTAAGACGATTACTGGTCTTCAGCTTTTAACTTACGCTGGCATGCTTCGCGATATGAGTCGCGCGGAATCCGTAAAGCGTGCAAACGACTTGCTTTCTGCTTTCGATTTAACAGAAGCTGCAAATACTATTGTTTCTGACTATTCAACTGGTATGACTAAGAAGATTTGCCTTGCAACAGCTATGATTCACAGCCCGCGCGTGCTTGTGCTCGATGAGCCTTTTGAGGCAGTGGATCCTGTTTCTAGCGCAAATTTGAAGGATATTCTCGCCGAGTATGTTTCTACTGGCGGTACGGTTATTATTTCTTCGCACGTTATGGAATTGGTTGAAAAAATGTGCTCGCACGTGGCAATCATTAACGAAGGTCATGTTGCAGCTTCTGGCACTCTTGAAGAGGTGGCTCAGGGCAAAGATCTTGAAGATCGCTTTATGGAGCTTGTTGGCGGACGTCACGCTGCTGCACGCATCGACTGGCTTAATGGCGGTAAATCTGATAATGCTCCTGCATCTTCCACCGATCTCAACGCTTAAAAAAGGAGAGCCGTAATGTCTATGATTTTCACAATGGTTCGCCTTCGCTGGGCGCTTACTTTTTCTGTTATGCGAAAGTCAATGTGGCAAAAAATTGGCTTTGGTATAGTCATTGTTTTTGGGCTTGCGATTATATGCGCTCTTGGTTTTGCCGGCTGGCAAACTGGCAAGTACATTGATCCAGGAATGCTTGCAGACGCTAAAAATTGGCAGGAATTCCAACTTGCTCCAATAATGGTTATGTCGATTGTGTCAATTTTTACGCTGTTTATAAACCTGTTTATGTTAGGCAGCGACACAACACTAAAATCGCGCAGTTTTGCGCTTTATGGCATTCCTTACGTAAAGCAGCAAGCTGGCATGCTTCTTGGCTCTCTTTTTGGAGCATTTTCAATAAGCTGCACAATCGCGCTTGCTTTGTGGTCTTTAGCGTACAGAAGCTTTGGAATTGTGCCGGTTTTAGTCAGCGTAATTGCAGCTCCGCTTTACGTTGCAACAATCGTGTCTTTAAGCAAAATGCTTATTGAACTTTTGGATACTATTTTAATAAACAAGCATTCAAGAAACATTTTCTACTTTGCCATTTTTATAGCGTACATGATTTTTGTTGCCACTGTGAATATTGGTAACAAAAATCCAAGCGGAATTGTGCTCGGCTCAAGTTTCTGCGCTGCGTCTGCTTTTACGCCGTTAAGTGCGGCTATGGCTTTGCCTCTTGACGCCATTAATGGCAATTGGCTTGCGCTTGTTATTCGCTTCTTTATTTGCGTTGTAACGATTGCTGTTTGCTTTGCAATATCCGTATTTTGCGCAAAATTAGAGCCGAAGCTACTTCGCGGCGAGCAAAAAACAGTTGTTAAAACTAAAGGAATCGGCTTATTTGCAGCAGTTCCAGACAACACAGTTGGTGCGATTATTGCGCGAATTATTAGCGTTATGAGAAGAGACATGCGTCAACTGTTTTTGCTTCTTACGCCGCTTTTTATGCTGATAGTTGCAGGAGGAGCTACTTTCAAAACTAAAGGATTTGCTTCTATGGCACAGGACTTAGGTGTTTCTTGCTGGCTTATCTATGCTGCTTCGCTTATGGGCATGGTTGTTGGAAACAATATTGCATACGATGGCACAGCTTTTACTATGCACGCGATTATTGGTGTAAAAGGCTTGCACGATCGCTTAGCGCACGCAATAGTTTGGTCCGCCATTTGCGCTGTGTATTTTGCGATTCTTGGAGTAGGAGTTTACGTTTTTCTTTTCTTCGTATTAAATGTTCATCAAAGTGTAAATGCAATTCTGTTCCAAACTCTTTCACCAATCGGAATAGCTTTTGCTACCATAGGAATCGGCTTAATCTCTTCGTGCATTGCAATGTACCCTGTATCATCAATCGAAAAGCCATTTTCTAGGCCGCAAGGCTCTGCTGGCGCTAGATCTTTTGCTCCAATAGGTTTTATGCTGCTATCTTTCGTATGCATGATTCCGTCTATTGCTTTGGCTATTGTGTTTGTGGCTATTAACATGAATCTTTTGTGGATTGCAAGCATACTGTTTGTAATAAACGGTGCAATCGTTCTGGTTGTTGGCGTTATTTTGGGCGGTAAAGTGATGGATAAGCGCATAATTCGCATTGTAGAAAACTTGCGCAGATTCGCATCGATTACTGCTTGAGTATTACTGCGCACGCCTTTAAAAATTATGCGCACAAACTTACTCTCGGCATATGCAAGTGTATAGTTTGTATAGTTGTAAAGAATTGCAATTAACTTAAGTACATACACATACAACTTAAGTACATACACATAGGCGGCGTGCGCATGCAAGACGATGAAGACCTTAAGAATCTAGATAACATAGTCGAGATTCCAGAAGATGCTTTCACGTCGAAAGAGGCTAGGGAAAAAGCTGGTTTTAAGTCCAGTTTGCAAACAGTATCGCAAAAAGTATCCTCGCCAACAGTATCGCAAAAAAAGCAAGCCGAAACATTGGATGAATCGCCAGCAACCGAATTTAGTGTAGAAAACCACGCCAATGGCTCTAGGCTAAAAAACCGTTTTCTAGTCTGCTTAATATCGGTAATTGGCGTAATTTCTTTAATGGGTGGCTATATTCTGTTTGATTGCCAAGATATTTTGCAAAATCGTTTTATTAATCAGTTTGAAATTGCTGCGCGTGATCATAAGATTTTTCAAAAGTTAACTAGCCCCAAACCTAAGAGATTAGCTAAATATGCTAGCTTGATTAAGCAGGTGGATAAGAATAAGCCTGTTGACAAGTCATCTGCGGAAAAGATTTTGAAGGAATTTTTTGAATATCCAGGTCTTGGTCCTAATGCTTCAGCTGTTATTGCTGATGCAAACGGAAAGATTATAGCTGCTAAAAATGAAAATCTTGCTTTGCAGCCGGCGTCTACTATGAAAACGCTTACGGCTCTAGCTGCCTCGCATGTTCTAGACATGGGATCGACTCTTTCTACAACAGTTTACGCAAACTATGTTGGAAGCTCTAGAAATGCTGATTCTGCTGTATCTGGAGTGAAAAATGGTTTTGCTAGGCTCGTTCTTCATGGCGGCGGCGATATGCTGATGGGTGCTGCAACCAATGATCCAAATCATGTAAATGGTAGAGCTGGTCTTGAAACCCTTGCTATCAATACTGTGAATTCGCTTAAAAAACAAGGTGTAAAAGTTGTTGAGCTTGCTGTTGATGATTCCTTGTTTGGAGAGAAACGCTATCCTGATTTGATTCATGAAAATGATGAAGAAGGACGTTTTTATGCGCCAACATCGTCTTTAGCTGTTGATGAAGGCAGAGATCGTAATTTTGCAGCATGGGTGGCTGCTGGCAATGATGCTGATGACCCAGATGATTATCCACTTTTAGATCGGCATCCAGCTGTAAGTACGGGATTAATTTTTGCGAATCTACTCAAAAAATTTGGTATTGACGTGAGAACTTGGAGCACTGATTCTGCAAAAATTGGCAAAACTTCCAAGATTGATGGATTATCATCCATATATGTTAGCTCTAGAAAACCGATGATTTCCTCTGATTTTAAGCAAATAGCCCGCGTTTCTTCTGCTCCACTTAACGAAATTATGGCATATATGCTAAGGCATTCGGACAATTCTATTGCGGAAGAATTTGGTCGTCTTACTGCGCTCGCTATGCGTAAAAGTAATTCTCCAGAAGGTGCCACAGATGCTGTACGCGACGTTTTGCGCGATTTAGGCGTTGATATAAACGGATTACACATGTCTGATTGTTCTGGGCTTTCGCCTAAATCCGCTGTTCGTGCTGTGACTCTTGTGCAAGTTCAGGCCCAGAATCTTAAAATCGGTAAAGGTGCTGCAGCAGCAGAAGGCTTAGCTTTGCCTGGTGTATGGTGCACTTCGGCACGCCATCGTTTGTCAGATTCTTCGGCAGCTGGCTTGCTGCGTGTTAAAACTGGTTTTCTGGGTGATGTGTCATCTATGGTTGGCAATGTTTCTAGAAAGTCGGGAGGTGCGCTAACCTTTGCGGTTGTTGTTAATCCTCCTGGAGATGTTAACTACACTTATGTTGGCATTAATAAGATGATGGCCGAGCTGACTAATCTTTAGTGCGCGCCAACCTGCCGGAGCGCTTAAAGCGTAGCGCGCGAAGGCAATTTGGCGCGCTACGCTTGCTTAAGGTTGAAAGCACTGTGTGCTTTCAACGCAAGCGAAGACGTTCGCGCGCTGTAACGCGCGAGCGACTTACCGAGAATGTTGTTCAAAATGGAAAAATCAGCAACAAAATCGGGAAATCGCTAGCGTTCACAAATAGTTATAGTCTGTGATTTCCTGCTTGCCGCATATCCGCCAGGCAGCGCTACAGGTTTTTGACCATGCCATTTTGTAATTAATTCGTCGATTGATTCTATATGATTTGACGAAAAACGTATTCCGGCGGCGGTTAGAGCGCGGGCGATTATTCTGCGTCTTATCGAAGTGTGTTGTTTTGTTAAAGGTGATATTGCTATTTTTACTTCGTGTGCGCAAGAATCATAATTTTGCTTTAAAATCGTCTCTTTTTCTATTATGTCAACTTGAGAATTAATGTAATCTAAATCGTCTTGTGCAAATTTGGCACCTTTGGCAAGTAGTAAAGTCATGTCTGTAGCAAAAAACCGTGAAATATAAGGCATTAGAGTATGTCTTATTCTTGAGCGAAGAGGGTATGACTTTGGCAGTTCAACATCGCTTTGTGTTAAATCGCCGTTTGTTGGGTCATCCCACCACTCAATGCCCAAATCTTTGCAAATATTAGTTGTTTCAAGCCTTCTAATATTAATTAGCGGCCTAGCAAAACGTATTCCACATCGAACCGTAATATTTTTCATTCCAGCTACAGCCTCAAGACCTGCAGAGTCTCGTAAACCTATAATCACTGTTTCTGCTTGGTCGTCAGCTGTGTGCGCTAAAAGAACTGCGGATGCACCCAAATCCTTAGCCATGCCAATAATAGCAGCGTATCTAGCGTCTCTTGCTGCAGATTCTTCTCCCTTTTCGCCATCTTTAACTTGCACAGACTTAACGAATATAAGTGATTTATCTATTCCTAAACTTGCAACAGTGTTAGCAGCGTTTTGTGCAACTTTTGCGGATCCTTCTTGCATGTTGTGGTTCACTATAATCGCCGCACATCGAATACCTCTGCTCGCGCATACTTTGACTGCCAGCGCTGTTAATGCTAGCGAATCGCGTCCTCCAGAGCATGCTACCAGCACGATTGGTGCGTTTGGTAAAGCCAAATGTTGCCCGTGCTGCAAGAATTGTGGACCTTGCACTTCTAGCCCAAGATTATCGAAGCAGCGTTTTACTTCGCCAATTCCTTTACGCCAACTAGGTGAGTAAACCATGCTTATAGTCTAAATCATAATGCGTAAGTTGCGTAAATGTATACCATGTTGAAGCTTGTTGAACTTCCTTGTTTGGTGTTGTGTGAGGGCTGGGTGTTTCTTGTCTCACAACGCTCTGCCTCTTACGTGTTGTCCGGTGTTGCGGTTGTTCCGATTTGGTTTTGATTTTGTTTTTTGGTTGATGTTTGTTTGTAGTGGTTGATCATTGGATTATTTGGTATCGGCTGCCGCTCTTATATTGTTCGACCAAGAATCACCCAGCCCTCTTACGTACTAAAACAATTGCGTATAGCTTAATCACCGAGATTCTCGATTTTTCTTGCTACTTCAGCGAATCACCATTTCATGCTGAGGTTCGCTTCATTCGCTGCAAAAAATCTCGAATCTCCACAGCGCTTGGCATCTAAATCATAATGCGTAAGTTGTAACACGTCCGTCATTCGTTTATGCAATCATAGTTAGCATGCAGATTGCTGATATAAGAGATGATATTGATTACGAATTGATCAGTCACGAAGAACTTATGAAGCGTATTCGTGAGGTTGCGGATCAAGTTAGTAAAGACTACGAGAACCGCGATATTTTGCTTGTTGCAGCTCTTAAGGGTGCTGTTAACACGCTTGCTGTTTTCTCGCAGGAGCTTAGTCTTAATGCTCCTATGGATTTCATGAGTCTTTCCAGTTATGGCAGTGGCACTAAAAGCAGTGGTCAGATTACGGTTCGTGAGGACTTGACTACTGATGTTCGCGGACGAAACGTGCTTATTGTTGAAGATATTGTTGATTCTGGCAAGACTTTGGATTGGCTCGTTAAAGAGCTTAAGAGTAGAGGCGCTGCGAGTGTGAAGGTGTTTGCGCTTCTAACTAAACCTGCTCGTCGCGAAGTTGAAGTTGATATTACTTACGTTGGATTCGAGATTCCAGATGCTTTTGTAGTTGGTTTTGGAATGGATTACGACGAAAAGTATAGGAATCTTGATTCTATCGCGGTTCTTAAGCCATCTGTGTATGAATCTTAAGTATTCTTTATTGATTTTGAGTAGTAATCTTAAGAAACTTTGGTTAGTCTTAAAAAATCTTGATTAATTTTAGGTAATCTTGAATAATTAAGTACTGGATAATAGAAACCAAATAGTAGGATTTAATCCTAGTTTTAAGCATATTTCTATGTAAGGAGCCTTCAGAAGGATCCTGAAAGGAGCCTGATTATATGGGCGCTTCTCCAATGTCGCCTCGCGGACCTATGGGTGGACCTATGAAAAGTCCTTTGGGAGGTAACGGGAATAATCCGTTCCTTCCGCCTAATTTTGGAAAAAATCCAGATAGGAATAGTGGGAATAATAAGAACAATAAAAACAAGAACGGCAATAAGAATCAGAATGGTAATGATTCGCAGAATGATAATAATCCTGATTCTCGTCGTAAGTTCTTTAAATCTCCTTGGACTTGGATTGTTCTTCTTGTGATATTGTCTGTAGCAGGATTCCAGATGTTTGTGCATAACGGTACACAGACAATTGATACGCAAGATGGCTTGGAGTTGCTTCATAAGCGTAGTGCAAATTATGTGGAGGTTATTGACAACAAACAGCTTGTAAAGCTTACGCTTGACAAGAAGTATGTTAAGCTCGATAAGCGCGATAAGCAGAAGCACGATTATGGAAAAGACGTGCAATTCTACTATACGATTGCTCAGAGTAAGACTGTTGTTCAGGATATTGAAAAAGCTAAGCCAGTTAATGGTTGGACTGTTAGCATGCAGTCTTCTAGCATAATTTCTTATCTGATCACATCTATGCTGCCGATTTTGATTCTGCTTGGGCTTGTTTGGTTCATGTTTGGCAGAATGGCAAGCGCTGGCGGCGGAATGCTTGGAATGGGTGGCGGCCGTGGACGCGGAAAGCTTTTGGAAGGTCAAACACCTAAGACTAAGTTTGCGGATGTTGCAGGTGAACAGTCTGCTGTAGAAGAAGTTGAGGAAATTAAGGAATTTCTTAAGGATCCTTCTCGCTACAAGGCTTTAGGCGCGCGTATTCCGCGCGGTGTGCTGCTTTATGGCCCTCCAGGAACTGGTAAGACTCTTCTTGCGCGTGCTATTGCAGGCGAAGCTGGTGTGCCGTTCTATGCTATGGCTGGTTCGGACTTTGTTGAGATGTTTGTTGGTCTTGGTGCTTCTCGCGTGCGCGAGCTATTCGATGAGGCTAAGAAGAACGCTCCAGCAATCATCTTTATTGATGAGATTGATGCAGTTGGACGACGCCGCGGAAGTGGTATGACAGGCGGCCACGATGAGCGCGAGCAAACGCTTAATCAGCTGCTTGTAGAGATGGACGGCTTCGATAACGACACTAATTTGATTATTATCGCTGCTACGAACCGCCCAGATGTGCTTGATTCTGCGCTTTTGCGACCAGGACGATTTGATCGTCAGGTTGCTGTGGAAGCTCCAGATTTGGAAGGTCGCGAGGCGATCCTTAAGGTTCACGCTAAAGGCAAGCCTTTTGTTCCAGACGTTGATCTTCATATGGTTGCTGTTCGAACTCCTGGATTTACAGGCGCGGATTTGGCTAATGTGCTTAATGAGGCGGCTTTGCTTTGCGCTCGTTCTGGCGCTCAGCTTATTGACAATCGTGCTATTGACGAGGCGATTGATCGCGTTCAGGCTGGTCCTAGAAAGAAGTCTAAGGGCATGGCTTTGGATGAGTTGCGTAACACTGCGTATCACGAAGGTGGTCACGCGCTCGTTGCTGCTGCCTTGCATCATACGGATCCTGTTACTAAGGTTACGATTTTGCCTCGTGGACGCGCTCTTGGATACACGGCTGTTATGCCAACTAGTGATCGCTATTCTCAGTCGCGAAATCAGTTGCTTGATCAAATGGCGTATGCTATGGGCGGCCGTACTGCGGAAGAGGTTGTGTTCCACGATCCAACTACTGGCGCTTCTAACGATATTGAAAAAGCTACAGCAATCGCTCGTAAGATGGTTGTTGAATATGGTTTCTCCTCTAAGCTTGGTGCCGTAAAGTGGATGGACGCTGATCAGGATTCTTCTGGTTCTTTGGATTCTTTGCAATCGCGTAAGTTCTCTAATAAAACTGCCGAAGTGATTGATGAAGAAGTTCACAAGTTGATTGAAACGGCTCACACTGAGGCGTGGGAGATTATTAATAATAATCGTGATGTTTTGGATGAGTTGGTTCGTCAGCTTCTTGTTAAGGAAACGCTTAACGAGAAAGAGCTTGAGCAAATCTTCTCTAAGATTCGTAAGGCTCCAGAGCGCGATTTGTGGCTTTCTAATTCGGATCGTCCAGATTCGCCTCTTCCTCCTGTAGAGATTCCAGAAAGCTTGAAGCGAAATATTGGTGTTATTAAGGATGATGCCTCTGAGGGTAATTCTTCTAAGGATAATACTGAGGATAAGTCGCCAGCTGATTCTACAGATGAAAATAAAAGTCTAAAATAATAATTTAATTTAAATAATAATTTAATTTAACAATTTTACGCGCGGTGTTTAGCGATTATGCAAAGCATCGCGCGTATAATATTTTTGGGAGGCGATTATGGACACAATTAAGTTAAGTGGTATTAAACCGAGTGATACTGATGCTTTTATTGGCTTATATACTCGCCTTAGTGTTGACGCTGTTTTGAGTTTAGATTTGAGGGCAGCGGTTGCTGGTGACTCTACCCAAACGGTTGATATTGCCCAGATTTCTAAAAGGCTTAGCCGCGTTTTGGACTCGTGTGTTCAAGATGATGATATTGCTAAGAATTCTTCGATCTGTTTGGAGCTTACGGCTGGAAGGCTACTAGATTCAGCTATGAAATCTTGGCTTGTTAAACAGGCAGAGATTACTGTTAATGCGCAGTTTAAAGCTGATTTTAACGATGCTTCTTATGATTTACCTAATGCAGATGGCGTGTCTATTACGATTCGTAGGGTTGCAGACGATGTGGAAACATCGCAGATTTTTGGATTGGCGAATCCTACGGACGCGTCGCTTTTTGCGGCTGAGCAGAGGGAAAAATTACAAGATGAGACTTCGAAAGATGAGTCTAAAGATAAGTCGCAAGCAACCAGCGATTCTAATTCTTCTTTAGATTCTGTCTATAGCCAATCTGGCTATAATCCAATTATCACAACTGCAGTAGTGTCAATGCAGGGAGAAAAATCAGAGTCAACAAAATTCGCCATGCTAGATGTAATCACGAGTTTGGAGCAATCGAAAGAACCTATTTCAACTCAATTAGACGGCGTTTCGGCGTTATATCAGGTAAGCTCTGATAAAGGCGAAGAATATTCTGCAATAATAGTGGTATCTAGTACAATGGTAGAAGATGATTTAGCGCTTAAGATCAAAGAAATGCAAATTTCTCAAGAACAAAATTTGCGATTGAGAATTTTAGGCACGAGGCAATACGGATCTGATAGTTCAAACACAAAGACTATGGATTCAGATAGGCTTGGTTCACAGCTAAATGCTGCACAATTGGAGCCATGGATGCAAATTGAGCCAGATGCTTCAATTGACGGAGAACCACTTGCGTACAAACTTGCGTTTGCACCAGATGCAGCGCGAGTCGGTATTTATTCAGAACGTTGGATTATGGGAGAGTGTTGATGAAAGCTTACCGCACGCCTTGGTGGTACTTTGTACTCGGGGTGCTATTTGGATTTGTATTCGGCGCATTCCTGGTGTCTATTACGGAATCAAGCGCAATATCGCTTTCTGGTGCGCCGTGGGTTGTTCTTGCGTTTATGACAATTGGTGGAATAGTTACCTTTATTCTTACTTGGCAGACGCATCAGTATGTTACTGCAAAGCCAGAGGAGCATAAGCATTTAAATATGCAGCTTGCTGTTGCAGCTCTTATGCTTGCAAAAGCGCTTGGAATGGCTGGAGCGATTCTAACTGGCTGGTATGCTGGGCAACTATTCATGTGTTGGCCGCATGCAAATATTCCGCTCTATTCCAACATTATTCGTGAATGCATTATAGCTGGAATAGTATGTCTTGTAGACATGATTATTGGTATTGTGGGTGAGTGGATGTGCCAGCTTCCTCCAGAAGATGGTGCGGATGCATCAAGTGGTACTTCCGACAGGGCACAGTCAGCTGCTGCGATTTAAAATTATTTAAAATATAAAATTTAAAAATATAAGTATAAAACCGAAATACAAAACATAAACACAAACCT
This sequence comes from Gardnerella sp. DNF00038, assembly GCF_049262855.1. NCBI lineage: Bacteria > Bacillati > Actinomycetota > Actinomycetes > Bifidobacteriales > Bifidobacteriaceae > Gardnerella > Gardnerella sp. DNF00038. The sequence continues at coordinate 389,414 of NZ_CP058407.1, forward strand.
AAAATTTAAAAATCTGCTGTAATAATTTAATTTTAATTCAATTTAAATTCAATTTTTAAGGATGGTATATTACTTTGGCTGAATTTATTTACCAAATGATTAAGGCACGCAAGTCTTACGGGGATCGCGTGATTCTAGACGACGTTACCTTAAGCTTCCTACCAGGCGCAAAGATTGGCGTTGTAGGGCCTAACGGCATGGGTAAATCAACGTTGCTGAAGATTATGGCTGGTTTGGAGAATGTATCAAACGGCGAGGCTTCGATTACGCCAGGTTATACCGTTGGAATTTTGCAGCAGGAGCCACCTCTAGATGAAACGAAGACGGTTGGCGAAAACATTAAGATGGCATTTGGTGAGATTGCGCAAAAAGTAGCGCGTTTTAACCAAATCGGCGAAGAGATGGCAAATCCAGATGCTGACTTTGATGCATTGATGGAAGAAATGGGCAAGTTGCAAACAGAGATTGATGCTGCAAATGGTTGGGATTTGGATTCTCAGCTTGAGCAGGCGATGGATGCTTTGCAATGCCCAGATCCAGATTCGCCTGTTTCTGTGTGCTCTGGTGGAGAAAGGCGTAGAGTGGCGCTGTGCAAGCTTCTTCTTGAAGCCCCAGATTTGCTGCTGCTGGACGAGCCTACAAACCATTTGGACGCTGAGTCTATTCTTTGGTTGGAACAGTTCTTACACAAGTATGAAGGCGCTGTTATTGCTGTAACCCATGATCGCTACTTTATGGATAACGTAGCAGAGTGGATTTGTGAAGTTGATCGTGGTCAGCTTTACCCATACAAGGGCAATTACACCACTTACTTGGAAACCAAGGCTAAGCGTATGGAAATCCAGGGTGCTAAGGATGCCAAGCTTGCTAAGCGCTTAAAGAATGAGTTGGACTGGGTGCGTAGCTCGCCGAAGGCTCGTCAGGCTAAGAACAAGGCTCGTTTGGAGCGCTACGACCAAATGGAGCAAGAGGCACGCAATTCCAAGAAGCTTGATTTTTCGGAGATTCAAATTCCTGCAGGTCCACGCTTGGGATCGCAAGTTTTGGAAGCGAAGCATATTCACAAGGCTTTTGGAGATCGCGTGTTAATCGACGATTTGTCGTTTACTTTGCCTCGTAACGGTATTGTTGGCGTGATTGGTCCAAACGGTGTTGGTAAGTCTACGCTTTTCAAGACGATTGTGGGCTTGGAGCCACTTTCTGGTGGAGAGCTTACAGTTGGAGATACTGTGAAGATTTCTTATGTGGATCAGAATCGTGCAGGATTGGATCCTAATAAGAACTTGTGGGAAGCTGTTTCAGGCGGACTTGATTTTATTGAAGTTGCAGGCGTTGAAATCCCTACTCGCGCATATGTTGCAAGCTTTGGATTTAAAGGTTCGGATCAGCAGAAGCTTACGGGCGTGCTTTCTGGCGGCGAGCGTAATCGCTTGAATTTGGCTTTAACTCTTAAGCAGGGCGGCAACTTGCTGCTGCTTGATGAGCCTACTAACGATTTAGATGTTGAGACTCTTGAAAGCTTAGAGAACGCTTTGCTTGACTTCCCAGGCTGCGCTGTAGTGGTGAGCCACGATCGTTGGTTCCTTGACCGCGTTGCCACGCATATTCTTGCGTGGGAAGGCGACGATGAGAATCCTGCAAAATGGTACTGGTTCGAAGGTAACTTCCAAGCTTACGAAGAAAATAAGATCGCACGCCTTGGTGAAGAAGCTGCTCGTCCTCATCGCTTGCATCGTAAGCTTACTCGCTAAATCGCGTATAACTCGTGCTATCAGAGTAAAACTGAATTAAAATCACGTATTGAGCTAAAAAGGAGAACAAATGCCGATACTTGATAAAAATGATTCTTCTAAAGTCCAAGAATATGAGGAATTCATAAAACATTCGCCTTATGGAAACGCTATGCAAGATATGCGTTGGGCAGATGTGAAAAGCAACTGGATTAGTGAATACGTTTATCTAGAAGAAAACGGTAAGATTACAGCAGCAATGTCTGTTCTCGGCATAAAAGCTGTTGATGATAAAATGTTCCTCTATGCTCCTCATGGACCAGTAAGTGATTTTTATGATATAGAAACCACTAAGAAGCTGATTGAAGAAGCTAAGCCTCTTATTGAAAAGTACAATGCGTTTTTGCTGCGAATGGATCCTTGCGTTAAAAACGATCAAGATCTTGTTAAGAAGTATAGAGAGCAAGGTTTTACTTTTAGGAGCGATGGGGAAAAACTTCACTCTTTCTCCAATCCTCGATATGAGATGATGCTAGATCTTGAGGGTAAGTCTACGGATGATCTTCTTGCTGGGTTTAGTGCGATGACAAGAAGGCACATAAGGGCTTCTTTAAAAGCTGGCGTTACATCTAGGTGGAGTCGTTCTCAGGAAGATATTGACAAGTTCTATGAGCTTACTGAGATTATGGCAAAAAGACACGGTATTACATACAGACCTAAAGAGTATTTTGAGAGATTGCTTGCAGCTTATCCAGAAATGAGAATTTATAGCACGGACTATGAGGGTAAGACTATTGCGTGCATGATTGGTTTGCCTTATAACGGTGAATTATGGTACATGTATGGTGCTACTGCGACCATGCAGGGCAAGGTGAGCCCAGGGTATTTGTCTATATGGGATTTGATTCAGTGGGCGCATGAGCTTGGAATGAAGTACTTTAACATGGGTGGTGTGTTCTCACTTGATGTTAGCGATGGTCTTTATTTCTTTAAGTATGGTTTCTGCAAGGCTACTGATCCGTTTATTTGGATTGGTGAGCTTGATGTCGTTGCAGATGAGGATGCATACAGCAAGTTTGTTAATAGGTGATCTCCTGAAAATTTGCTATTTCTAGAGTGCTATAGTGCGCGAGTTGGGGTGAATCTGGTGCAAAGTACATCATGTCGTTCGCGCGCTACGCTTTAAGAGCTCATGCAGGTCGCGTCTCCCGTGTTTGTTTCTATTTTGCTCAAAAAGGGAACAAATGCGGGAATATTCTTACGTGATTTTGATTATCTTGTAGTGTTTTTCTTATCCCGCGTTAGTTTACTTGTATTCGAGTGTAACGGCATGTCGTGTATAGCTTATGCTTATCAATATCATTAATAAAAAATATATAGCGAAAATTTGTGTAAACCTTATTTTGTTAATGTTTAGTAAGGAAAATCAGTAATTTTTTAAAAAATAATATAAATCTGTGATTAAAATCACTCAACAAATTCTCTCAAAATTATTGAATTTTTCCACGGGGGGGGGGTAGATTACTCTAATTGGCAATTTGCTATCTCTGTGCTTTGTTTTGTTAGTTATTCTACATTTTATGAACAAATATTTGCCTGTGATGCAAAAAGTCGAAAAGTATAGACGTCCTAAAAGGGTGAAGTATATGACGAGTAAACAAAATAGCGCGAAACACATATCCATATCTAAAAAGTGCACAAAATCTTCGTACCTAGATAATTCTGTTATCGATTCAATGGCGAAATCGATTACGTCTACAAACTTTGAGGCAACTTCTTCTAGAAGGGTCTCTGTACTTCCTAAAATTGCTTTAACAGCAGTGCTAGCAAGTTTGCTTGCATGTGGAGCAGGATTGCCATCTAACCATGCATGGGCTAATGGCGTGAATATGCCTGACGGCAGCTATAGGTATGCGAATCGTGATTCTTCTACAAAGGCGCAGAGGTATGTTGATATTAAAGCACTTCCTTGCGATAAGAATCAGGTAACTGATAAGAATAAGGCTGATAGAGAAACTTACGGACAGTATTACAAGGTCGAATACCAGTTTAATTCTCAGGGTGAATGGTGGGGTGGTCGACCATTTTGGTGGGCGAGCGTGCCTAAGGATGTTGACATTGTAGATAATAAAGTTACTTTGCATAAAGATGAACAGTTGACTGGTGATGGCGGTTCCAAACAAACAGGTGCAACATATGGAAAGGATGCTTGGAATCAGTCTGCAAGCCGTTTCTGGTTTAGTAAGAATACGGAGAAAACTGAGTTTGAGAATAACTGGAAGAGGATGACTGGTGAAGCCGGCGGTTATGACAACTCAGGTGATACTTACAATACTTCTACAGCATATATGAACGATACGAGTGCACTAATTATTAACTGGGAGAGTAGGGGCAATAGAAAATCTAAGATTAGCTTTGTTATCAAACTGAAAGATAAAACGGAGCCTTTAAAGTTTGCTGCAGGTGTGTACCAGGTGATGGGCAACTGGCATTACACTGTTGGCAAAGTTGAGATTGCTCCAACGTTGCCAGAGTATTCCAAGGAATTGGAACTTAATTATCCTCAGGCTACAGAAATTGCTACATTTGGACAGCCAACAGAGTCTGAGCGAGATAAAATACTCAGCAAGCTGTGGGATGCTAATAAGAGTAATACCGATGTGCTTAAAAAGCTTAAAGGTATGGAACAGACTCAAACTGAAGCGGCTTTCAAACAGGCTGTAAAAGTCAATAATGATGGTAGCGCGACTATTACGTACAAAGATGACTCTAAGGATACTATTTCTAAGGAGAATCTAACTAAGCGCTACGTGCCATTGTCAGAGCGCACAAAAATTACGTATCCAGCTTTGACTCCTGTGAAGAATACGTCTTCTCTTGATTCAACAGAGAAGACGCAAGTTGAAAATGCTATTAAGAATGCTAATCAGAATAAAAATATCAAGAGTGTAACTGTTGATGGTAACGGTAAAGCGACTATCACGTTTGATGATAAAATTGGCACTCCTTCCACTAAGACAATTGAAGGCCAGTATCTTGTAAAGAAGCAGCGTTCACTTGCGGATAAGTTTACCCCTTACTATCCAGTGCCAATGGCAGTTGGGAATCCAAGTAAATTGTCTGCATCTGAGCAAAAAACATTGTTAGAAAAAATCTATGAAATTAATCAATCTAACAAAGAATTCATGGATGCTATAGGAAATCCAAATACAGACGATGCTAAGAAAAAAGCTATTTCTGTTAGTAGTAATGGTGATGTAACTATCACTTATACTGATAAGTCTAATGATAAGCTCGATGGCAGCAAGATGGTGTATAAAAGTAAGCCACTCGCTGATTTGACGAATATTACACTTCCAGCTCGTACAGCAGTTGATAATGCTAAGAGTTTAAAAGAGGAAGAACAGAATAAAGTTAGAAAAGCTATATTAACAGCCAATAATGGTCTTAAAAGCAAGCTAAAAGGTAATAATGAAAATAGTGCTATCACATTTGATAATGATAAGCATATTATGACTGTTAAGTTTAATGATGATTCAACTTCTACCTTCGACTATTCTGAGTTGGCGTATACCAATGGTAATCCAGAAAAGCCAAAAACTGAAACAAAAAATAATAATGGGTACAAGTACAACATCACTAAGATTGCTATTAACGATAAGGATAAGCCGCAGGTTGCTGATTGGAATAGTTTTGTCATAAAGTTCATTCAAGATAATTGGAAAGTTAAATCAGGAAATGCTGAAATAACTACAGATTTTATAACTAAGACTGATGGCTTACTGAATAAACTTACCACTACTGGTGACAGTATAGGTAATGGAATGCAACTTTACAGATATAGTGGACAGTGGATTGAAAAAAATGGATCTAATCTTAAATTGGTTAGAGGTGGATTTGGTGGTGAAGATGGAATTGTAACAATTTATTTAGGCGACTCCATTGAAGTTAGAAAATCTAGTAAATATGGTGGTTCTGATTTAGCATTCAGTCTTACTAAGAACGACTGCTTCGTATCTAATGCTGCTGCTCCTCAGCCTGAAGAACTTAAGAAGGAAGCTGGGAATCTTATTGACAAGATTCTTAAGAAAAATGGCTTGAATGATCAAGAGATTAAGAAGTTCAAGGAAGATCATAAGAACGATATCAACAATATTACTAAGCCTACGGATGTAGACAATATCATTAAGTCTGCTGACAAGCATGGTAAAGATGAGAAGAAAAAGAAAGATGCTCAAAAGCAGATTGAGAATGCTCAGGATAATCTTGGTTTACCTGAAGATCAGAAGAAAGAACTCAAAAAGAAGATTGGTAATGAGACTGATCCTGAAAAGATCCGTGAGAAGATAAACGAGTTCCAAAAGGATCAGGATCAAAAGAAACAAAAGGAAGCTGATCAAAAGCAGCAACAAGCTGATCAGCAGGCTGAGCAACAACAGAAACAGCAGCAGCAGAAAGATAATACGAAGGTTGATACTGATATACAAACTCAGAATCAGCAAGAACAGCAAGACACAGGCAAGGCTGAAGAAGCTAAGAAGAAAGCTGAACTTGAGAAGCAAAAGCAGGCTGCTATTGATGAAATTCGCAATAATGATAAACTCAAGCCTGAGCAGAAAGAGCAGTTTATTAAGCAAGTTGATGAAGCTCAGGATACTGATGGTGTAAACAAAGCCAAGAATGACGCTACGTTAAAAGGCAATCAGAATCAGACTGCTTTTGATAACAGTAATAATAATGGTCTTGATACTGCTAAGCAAGCTGCTAAGGATACTATCGGTAAGCTTACTAATCTTAATGATACTGAAAAGCAGAAGTATCAGGGTGATATTGATAAAGCAAATAGTCTTGATAAAGTTGCAGAGATTCTCAACAAAGCTGAGTTTGAGGATGCTAAAGCTGCAGCTAAGAAGAAGATTGCTGATCTGAAGCAGAAAGGTGATCTTACTGATCAAGAAGCTACAGATCTAAATAATCGCATTGATAAAGCTAATGATTTGCGAGAAGTTGAGGGTATTCTTGAGGAAGCTGAGTTAAATAAAGCTAAGAGTGATGCTAAATCTGATGTAGATAAGCTCACGAATCTTAACAAAGCTCAAAAGGATGCTTTGAAGCAGAAAATTGATGATGTTGAAACTGATCCTACCAGCGATAATTTGAAGACTGTTGATCAGGCTAAGACTGCCATCACTGCTGTTGTTGCTAAGGCTAAAGAGCTTGACAAGAAGATGAGTGATCTTAAGACTCTTGTTGATTTGGTCAATAAACAGAAAGAAACTCTTAAGAAGTCTGATGGCTACAAGGATACATCTAAGAAGAATGCTTTTGACACTGCATTAACAAATGCATCTACTCTTGTTGATCTAACTAAGGGTACGAATGCTGATGGTGCCAAGGTTGATGAGACTAAGAACACATTAGAAAATGCTGTTAAGGATCTCGGTGGTAATACTGTTGACAAGTCAAAGCTTCAGCGTGAAATTGAGACCGCTTATGAATGGCAAGGCAAGAATAAGCAGGGTAAAGATGATTCTTCTATAAAGAAGAATCCAAAGTATGAGAATGCTTCTAAAGATAAGAAGAATGATTTTGATACTGCTCTGTCTAATGCAAAGAAAGTTTATGACCAAAAAGATGCTTCACAGGTGTCTATTAATGAGGCTGAATCTAAGTTAAGCAAAGCAATTGATGCTCTTGATGGTCATAATAAATCTGATTTGAATGATGCCATAAAGAAAGCAAATTCAAAGAAATCTGAAATTGTTTACAATAACGCGTCAGAAGATAAGAAATCTGCTTTTGATAAAGCGTTAAAATATGCTGAGGAAATCGAAAAGAAGCTTGGCGCATCAGATGTTGAGATCAGTAAAGCAAAAGACGACTTGGATAAGGCACTTAACGATCTTAATGGTAAGGTTAAAACTTCTGATTTGGAAGCTGCTGTAGAAAAAGCAAAGAAAATGAAGAAGTCAACAACTGATCCTAAATCTGATGGCGATCCTAAGTATGAGAATGCTTCTCAAGAAAAGAAGCAAGCTGTTGATACGGCTCTCAATCGCGCTGAGTCTGCTCTTGCTGACGCTAAGAAGGATAAGTCAAAGAACACTCCTGAGCAAAAGCAGAAAGCTATTGATGAAGCATTAAATAAACTTAATGATGCTATTAGTAATCTTGATGGTGTTGACAAGACTAAGTTGACAGGAAAGCTTACGGAGGCAAAAGGTAAGAAGGATACTCCTGCTTATAAGAATGCTTCTAATACCAATAGTAAAGCGCTTGATGACGCTATAGCTTCTGCAGAAAATATCGTAAATAAAGCTGGTGCAACAGAGAAGGAAATTTCTGATGCTATCAATAAGCTTACCAAAGCTATCGATGGTTTGGATGGTCATGATATTTCTGATTTGCATAACGCTGTTGATAATGCCAATACTAAGAAGTCTAAAGTGTCTTACAAGAACGCCAATCAAGATAAGCGAGATAATTTTGATAAGGCTCTGAAAGCTGCTGAAGAAATCTTGAAGAACCCTAATGGTAAGACTGAGCAGGCAATAAAGACTGCTAAGGATAATCTTGAAATTGCATCGAACGAGCTGGATGGCGTTGTTGATACATCTAAGCTGCAGTCTGAAGTTACTAAGGATACTGATATAAAGGATAAGCCGCAGTATAAGAACTCTGATAAAGATAAGCAGACTACTTTTGATCAGGCTCTTATCGAAGCTCAGAATGCTTTGAGTGAAGCGAAGAACAATAAGTCTCAGAAGTCTCCTGAGGATAAGCAGAGTGCTGTTGACAATGCTTTGAAAAATCTTCAGACTGCTGCATCTTCGTTGAATGGTGTTGATATTAGTGCTTTGCAGGAAGAGATTGCTCTTGAAGGCACTGTGAGAATGTCTTCTGCGTACCTCTATGACACTTCGGATAAAAAGACTGCATATAATGATGCTTTGCAAGATGCGCGAGATCTCGTTTCAAAGTTGGCTGATATATCTGGTACTGGTAAAGATCTTGCTTCTAAGACTCAATCAGAGCGTCAAGCTCTTGTTGATTCTGCTTTGAAGAAGCTCCAGCGGGCTAAGAATGCGTTGACTGGTGTAGCTCCTGCTCAGTCTCTGTCTCCAGTTATTCCTGTGAATCCAGAGTTTGAGCAAAAGCCTGTTCCAGTTCCAACTCCCGATACAACTCCAACTCCAGAGCAAACTCGTGATTCTGGTTTTGGTGTGAATGATAATGCGCCAGCTATTGTAGATAAGGGCGAGTTGCATTTGCAGATCGAGGGTGCTGAATCCGATTTGCAATCTAGCGATAATGCCAATGGTTCGCAGCAGAACAATGTGGATGATAACTCTAGCAATTCTATTAATTCAGGGAATGTTAGCAAGAGTACAAATAGTGGTAATGGTGTCACCAGCAGTTCTGCTGCTAAGCAAGATAATGCATCCAATGATAATGGATCACATGATGCAAATATCGATTCTGGTGTAGAGAATTCTCCAGCTGTTAAGCAGGCGGATATTGATGTTTCTAAGGCAAAATCTAATGTTGATAGTGCTTTGGCGGAAGCTAAAAAGGTAGCGGCCGATCCTCATAGCACTCAGGAACAAGTGAATGCTGCTGTTGAGAAGCTGAGTGCTGCGCGTAAGGCTTTGCTTGCTGCTAAGTCTCGTGCTTCGCAGGTTCGTGATGAGGTTCGTGCTCAGGTTATTAAGAATTCTAAGTCTGCTGGTATGCGTGCTTATTCGAATGCTGAAATGAGTAGTGATAGTAATAAGCGTGGAGAAATCAGTGGCATGAATACTGGTTCTGTTGTTGCTCCTACTGGGCTGCTGGCATCGCTTCTCGCTGCTGCTGGAGCGCTATTTGCTGCTCGTCGTGGTGGATTGCGCAGAAATAAGTAAGCAGTTTTAGCAGTGTAAATTGGTTGCTCGGTTTTATAGCTTTTTGCTTGTAGCTGAGCAACTTTTTTATTCTCGTAACCTGTATGGCTGACTAGTTTATAACCGTATGCACTTATGCAGGTCATTTTTTACTTGTATTTGTACGTGCTATGGGGTGAATATGGCGTAGGGTGTGTTTCGACGTTAGCGCGGTTTAAGTGCGCTAACGTCTTTGCCTGTGTTTGTGTATTTTCGCCCGTGTTTGTAGTCGTTTTTGCTCAAATGATAAACAAACTTGGGAAAATATTCCTTTAGGATGCACGTAAATTAGGTCAAATCTGGTATAAAGTGCGCAATAGTTCGCGTATATTATGTAACGCTTATGTAATAAATGTTTTTGCTTATAGTCGAAAGCGCATCAATCTTTTAATATTTGATTTGGATCAAATATTAATAAGTACAGTGTCTCTATTCTCAAATGTACGGCTATGCTTAGAATTGATTTCTAAACTGTTTGCCACCGAAAACCAGTTACTTTGTACAACACATGTACTTATACATATAGCAGAAAATATGCACATGCACTTTTTATTAAAATTGATTATCTTCATTGATTATCCTAATTATGTAAAAACATTTAGCTATAAATATTTAGCCCTTTACTGATCCAGCTAAAAGACCAGAAACTATCCACTTCTGGCAGAAGCAGAAGAAAATAAACACTGGAATCAAAGCTAATACAGTCGTTGCCATGAACAAAGGCCAGTTTGTTGTGAATTGTTGTACAGCATTGTAAACCTGTAAGACAACAGTCTGTTTGTCTGTTGATGATAAGAACACGCTTGGTAAAAGAAAGTCATTCCAAGTGCCCATTGTTTGGAAAACAACTACGGCTACAATAATTGGACGTATAAGAGGCAGAACTATAGTCCAATATATTCGGAATGGTCCTGCGCCATCAATTTTTGCTGCTTCAAATAATTCTTGTGGAAGAGCTTTCATATAGCCAACAATAAGAAAATAGCAAAAGACGCAGCTACCCATATATAGCGCTACAAGACCTGTAAGAGTATCTGTTAAACCTATTGAAGATTCCATACGGTATAAAGGCAATAAAGTCGCTTGTACTGGTATTGCAAATGTAATCATTAGGATTGACCCAATAATCATAGTAAAAAGAGATTTTTTCTGTACTACACCATAAGCTGCAAGTGATCCGATTAATACTTGCAAAATAACAGAAACAGCAGTCACAATAATTGTGTTTATAAATGCTTGAATGATTGTTCCATCTGCAAACGCATCTATGTAATTATTCCATAACCATTGTGTTGGTAGCTGCAATGGGTGTTTAATCATGTCGATAGGTGTTTTGAATGAACTAATTACAACGTAGTACAGGGGGACAGCGCATATTAGAGCAATTGTCCAAACAACTATAGTTCGAACTGTTTGAGATACGATTTTGTGACGCTTGTTCATTATTGGAATCTCCTTGCAACTGTGCTTGATACCTTCATTTGGATTGCAATAACAATTACGCAAGCAATCGTGAATAATGTAGATAATGCTGATGCTAAACCAACGTCAGATTGTCCCATGCCGCGCATAATTATCGCTTGAGTTATGGTATTTGTGGAATGACCAGGACCTCCAGCGGTCAATGTGTATGGTAAGTCGTATATTTTCAAAGCAGTTGTCATCAATAAAAATGTTGAAACAACCATTCCTGGAATTAACTGTGGCAAAGTTATATGAACGAATCGCTGTAAACCATTCGCACCATCTACTCTCGCTTGTTCATAGAGATCTGCTGGAATTGCCTGAAGCCATGCGATGTATAAAGTAGCATGCCATCCAACTTGCATCCATACTGCTACGAACATTACGCAAAAACGTGCCCAGTTATCTTGAGAAAGCCATTGAATAGAAGGTAAGCCAAATGTGTGTAAAACTTGATTGGCGACTCCAGAATCTAAAGGAGAAAAAATGTATTGCCAAATTAGACCAATTACCGCTTGTGCTGGTACTCCTAGGAAGAAGAATAATGATCGCAAAAAACTCTTACCAATCATTGCTTGATTTAAAACAACGGCTAGAGGAATTGCCAGACATGTAACTACGATGGTAACGATGAATGAATACATCAATGTAAAAATTAATGCTGAAAGTAATGATGTGTCAGAAAAGACTTGTTGATACTTTTGCAAGCCGATGAAGTGAAAATTTAAATCGTAGCCATTGAAATCAGTAAATGAGTAAAAAATTGATTGCATTAAAGGAATTAAAGTTAACACAATAAAAATAATCACTATTGGCAATAGGAACCAAAATGAAGTTAAATTATCTTTAAAGGCAGCTGAAGATACAGAAAACTTATGTCTTATTTGCTCAGAATTGCTGTTATTGTTTGGTGAACACCTCATAGTAATGCCCCCTCTATGATCTACAAATCTGCTATTGCTAACAGGATTACAGATGCAAATTACTCTTGTCAATGAAAACGGGTTGCACTCTGTAACAGATTTTACTGATTTAAAATTTCAGAGTGCAACCCATTCTGCTTATACTATTTCATCGAATTCCATTTATCGTCTAACAACTTAGTGAATTCTTTTGGAGTGATTTTTCCTTGAACTAGCTCTTGTTGACGAGATGCCATCTCTGTCATCATTGCGCTAGGAGACTTGGAGAAGTTCACCCAGTAGAATTTGTTATTTTGGAAATAATCTTTAATAACTCCAGCAAGTTCAGCAGGAGGATCTGCGCGATACTTATCAGATAATGACAAAGTTCCAGCATTTGTTGTGAACGTCTTAAGACCATCCTTGCTGTTCAAATATGCTAAGAATGTTTTTGCTGCTTCTTGCTGAGCTTTAGATGCTTTAGCTGCAATAGCGAATCCTTGGTCAGGGCCACCATTAATCCACTGCTCTCCATTCTTATAAGAAGGCATAGGAGCAACACCAAAATTAATTCCAGAGGCTTTTACATCTGCCAAATCCCAAGGACCAGAACGCATAACTGCAAGATTTCCAGTGACAAATTCTTGCTTTACCTGATCTGCTGTTAGGCCAATGCTCTTATGAGGAATGACTTTTGCGTCTATAGCTTTAGCCCATTCGCTCAATGCTGGAGTCCACTCTTTACTAAATGTTGAAGATCCGTTCCAGATTACTTCGTCTTGCTTATCGTTTTTGTCAGAAGCATATTTACTTGCTAATAATGCCTCGAATGTGCCAGATGGCTGTGTGTTAAAATCTTCCAAGAATGCGACTTTACCAGAATCATTAATCTTCTTGCCCATAGTAATAAAGTCGTCCCATGTCTTAGGGAATTCAGTGTATCCAGCTTGCTTCAAAATATCTTTATTGTAAAACATTGCACCAACCCAAGCAGAAACTGGCATGCCATATGTTTTACCGTTGTGTTGGAATAGCTTGAAGTTTGATTCATCAATTCCAGAGAAGAATTTTGATCCTGAAATATCCAGAGCTTGACCAGATTGCATTATGTCAGTGCGGTTATCCATTGTTAAATTGAAAATCGTCGGAGGAGTGCCGCCAGCTAGTCGAGTTTGCAGAGTTTGGATGTATTGCGTTGAATTTTGACCATATTGCGCATCAATCTTAATATTTGGATGTGCTTTTTGAAATGCTGAAATTACATTGCCTATCTGATTTTTCTTGAAGTAAGAATAAAACGAAATAGATACTTTTCCAGCAGAATTTCCATTGCCACATGCTCCCAATGGTAATAACACTGTGGCGAGTGTCACCAGTGCCACCGCCGTGCGCTTTACATTTCGAAACCCACACCTCATTGTGATTTCCTTTCTTTGTGATAGCAAATCTTCTACCATCTTTTCAATACGTATTAGTACTGATAGGTACAGTATGACACATATCTTATAAAAATGCAACTTAAATATAGTTATATGTGTTTTTAAAAAGATATATAACAAGCGTAAAAATAGTGATTTATTAAGGGATTTCGTTATTTATGAGCAGGATAAACTTGTATGGATAAAGAATATTTTATATATATTAGACAATATCCATTATTAATATTATAGTAATAATACGTATTAGTAATAATTGAATGTATACAGATAATATTTTTTAGGATGCAAGATGAACGTGGAAATTAGTCGCACAATGGATGTGCTAAACACAGCAGACGCAACAAAAACAGATGTAGTTTCAAATGTAGTCGATAAATTTGTAACCACAATTAGGTTGCTCGAAGGGGAGCGCTGGTGGGGTGGAACAGTAATTGATGGGATATATGAACCATTTGGGAAACAAGTATTTACAAGAGATTTGTCTGAATGGACTCAAAAACTAAGAGAAGTTCCTGAAGCCTCAAATCAATCTTCTCCGCTACTAATATCTACGTGTGGACGATATGTATGGTGCAAAGAACCTTTCAAATTTACATTCGCAGATAGAACTCTATCGATAGAACATTCATCATCTCTAACGTTTACCAAAGTTGGAGATAAATTATCTGATGCTTATAAGTATGCTTGCAATAAATATTTTCCACCAAGCGGTAGAAGTATACCTGCAGATCTTATTGATAAGCCGCAATATAATACTTGGATCGAAATGCCTTATGCTCCAACGCAAAATAAAGTAGAAAATTATGCGCGTCAGATTCTTGAATTAGGAATGCCATCTGGAATCATTATGATTGATGACAAATGGTCACCTGATTATGGTGATTGGACATTTGATATTTCGCGTTTTCCAAAACCTCGTAAAATGATTGACTCATTGCACGAACAAGGCTTTCGTGTAATGCTTTGGCTAGTGCCTTTCATTAGTCCTGATTCTGAAAATTTCCGTTATTTGGAAAAAGAAAATCTTTTATTGAGAAGTGTAAATGGGGAAATAGCAATACGACGATGGTGGAATGGCTTGAGTGCTGTTTTGGATTTGTCGCATCCAAAAGCAATCTCTTGGTTAGAAGAGAAGCTTGATGCTCTTAGACAAATAGGTGTTGATGGGTTTAAATTCGATGGTGGTGATTTTTATGAGTGTCATAACGATGACATTTCATACGAATCAATGACGTCTGCAGAATTTTGTGAGCGATGGGCGAAATTCGGGTTGCGCTACTCTTACAACGAGTTTAGAGCATGTTGGAAAATGGGTGGTCAGCCTTTAGCGCAGCGCTTACGAGATAAGCCACAATCGTGGGGGGTTGAAGGTCTACAATCGCTTATTCCAGAAATAATAGCTCAAGGTCTTATTGGTCACGCATTCACATGTCCAGATATGATTGGTGGAGGCGAAATTGAATCTATGCAAAATGCTAATAGTATAGATCAAGATTTCTTTATTCGGTATGCACAGATTGCAGCATTATGTCCTATGATGCAATTCTCTACTTTACCTCACCGTGTTTTAGATAAAGAGCATATGAAAGCTCTAATTTGTGCTATAAGAACAAGAGAAGCACATTTGCCGACGATACAAAAGTTTGCATTAAATGCTGCTAATACTGGTGAGCCAATAGTACGACCAATGTCTTACCACTACGATCATTGTGAAGATATAATTGATCAATTCTTACTTGGAGACAGAATTATAGTGGCTCCAGCTCTTAATAAATATCAAAAACAGCGTTCTGTTTATATTCCTGATGGAAGTTGGGAAAGTGATGATAAAATTATTTTTAATGGACCAACTACTATCATTGTTGATACGCCGTTGGATCGAATTCCAATATTCACAAAAAAAATGTAGAGTATATTTTGTATATAGTATATATTCTGTATATTTTGGGATTGATGGCAAGTAGTACAAAGGTTGTAATTGCTTAGCGATAGGTTGTAATGCAATGAGAATTTCACAAGACGGTTTTGCCTACAAAGCTCCTACAAGTAAAGATGTAGCGACTTTAGCCGGAGTTTCGCAAACAACTGTTTCGTTTGTTATTAATGATAAAAACGGGATTGCTCCTGAAACACGTAACCGTGTACTCAATGCAATGCGCACACTTAACTATCATCCTAACGCTGGCGCTCGCATTCTTCGAACATCTAAGACGAACATTATTGCACTATTTGCAGAGATGCGTAGCAATAAAGATGCAAATGAAACTACTCCTTACATAGATACCATAGTTCGTTATGCTGAAGAACATGGATATGATGTTATTCTTAACACAACTGCACATGATTCAAAGAGTATACAAAGATTAGCTAATAAGACACTTTGTGATGCTTTTATCCTTATGGATATTGAGACTAATGATCCTCGTATACCAGTAGTTTGCCAATTGACTCAGCCAACAGTGCTAATTGGAAGACCTAGAAATGCTCAGGGCTTGGATGTCGTAGATTTAGATGCTCGTATTGCAGGACGTATGGCAGTTGATGAACTATACGAGACAAATCATCATCATATTGCTGTAATAGGTGAGCCTGTGAGTAACCCGTACTCTATAGACTTTGAAGAGCCTGAAAACATGTTCTTTATTCACGAGTTCCATATGGCTATACGTCAAGAATGTGAAAAGCTTAATATTCCGTATTCTATAGTCCCAAGAAAATCTCCAGACTGGACAGGTTTTGTTGAATGCGCTGACAGATTATTGAAGTACAAAGATGATAGGCTTGGTATTATTGTTCGTCAGCCTAGTGTAGCTCAGTGGTTGTTATGGTATTTGAAAGAACGAAATATTCAGCCTGGGAAAGATTTATCGGTTATTTTACATTGTTCTGATGATTATGCAGAGAGTTTCCCAACGCCTATTACTAATATTTCAACTGTTCCAAGAAAAGTTGCAAAGACTGCGATTCAACTAGTACTTCAGAGACTAGATAGTGAATCCAATCAACAGCATTCTGAATTTAAACAAAATAAGATTATTCCTAATTGCACTAATCGTGAGATACTTGTGGCTCCATCTAATATACATAGGAGAGCAACGACTGTTACATCATGGTAATACGCCTTTTAAGTATTTCATATGCAATTTGTGATATAAAAGTCTTATGTCTCTTATGCGCAAAACAAAGCACGTGCTTATGAATAAACTTAAACGCGTGATATGTTTATGTGCAGCTGCGTCGATTTCTCTATTGGCGGTAGCGTCTTTGAGTGGGTGTGAGCCTAAGAATCACGCGGTTGGGGATACGGGTAAGGCAGACGACATAGTTCACGATGGCATTGACGTAGAAGATATCAAGCTACTTATAGTTGGGTCAAAATCCGCATCTCTTGATTCCAAACTCCTTCATTTATGCGAAAAATCTGGTTTGAGTGCAGCTTATGCTTCTGTGTCGGATGTTAAGAACGCTAATGAGGCTGCAAGTGATGCGATTAAGTCTGCTTCCGAGCAGCCTGTTTCTATGATATTGATTAACAGCATCAATATTGATGCTTCAGATTCTACAGATTTAGGTGTTAAAAGCAATGCTGGTGGAGCACATGTAGATTTAAAGGCTCGTGAATCTTGGATTGATGCGCTTAAATATGCTCGTTTTGCTGGAATACCAGTAGCTCTTGTGAATCCTAAAAATCCTCCGAAGGATTCAACTTTGTATGCTGCAAAATTGTATATTTTCAAGGATTTAGACAATCAAGCTTTGTTTGAGTTTAATAGGGATAATAAGTCGAATGTAGATAAATTGGGAAAAATTCAACATTCATCTCTTCTAAAAATCGTTCAATCGTTAATAGATAATACGCCTCACAGCAGGGATGTGATTATAAATGACAAGAACTAGCGTAATTAAGAAAGATTTGCCAGAGACTTCGCGGAGGCTGCAGATGCGTGATTTGGATAATTTGCGTGACATAAGTGACATGTCTGATTTGCCTGATTTGCCAGAAGTTAACGAATCTGGTTTAAATGCAGATGAAGTTTCTTATGCTGTGGAAAATGGCGACGTTAACATTACGACTAATCGAACATCTAGGTCTGTGCTTTCTATTGTGCGTGCAAACGTGTTTACACTTTTTAACGCAATTATCTTTGTAGCAATGGTGGTTGTTCTCGCTACTGGATCTTGGAAAGATGCCGTTTTTGGTTTTGTTATTTTGATTAACACTGGTATTGGCGTTGTTACTGAGTTGCGTGCAAAACACACGCTTGATAGGCTTTCGATTCTTGTGGCTTCGCGATCGATTGTGCGACGGGGCGGCAAGAACGTTTTTATAAACCATTGCGATATTGTGCTTGGTGATTTGTTATGGGTTCGTGCTGGAGACCAGGTTCCTGCAGACGTGCAAGTGCTTGAATCTTGGGGTTTGGAGATGGATGAGTCAATGCTTACGGGCGAATCTGCAACTGTACGTAAGGCTGCAGAGGATCGCGTATATTCTGGCTCTACCGCTGTTTCTGGTGTTGCTTTGACTCGTGTTACGGCTGTGGGTGGCAACAGTTATGCTGCTAAATTGGCTGCTCAAGCAAAGGTTTACACTAAAACAATTTCGGATTTGAGCCGCGGAATTAACACGATTTTAAAGTGGATGACGATTGTTGTTGTGCCTCTTTGCGTCTTGCTTGTATGGTCTCAGATTAGTAAGGTTGGTGGTTTTGCGCTTGCGTGGCAAACTGGCCATTGGCGTAGTGCTGTGGTTTCTGCTGTCGCTGGTGTTGTTGGCATGATTCCAGAAGGTCTTGTGCTTTTAACTTCGCTTAATTTTGCTGTTGCTGCTATGCGCCTCGCTCGAAAGAAGACTCTGATACAAGAGCTAGAATCTGTGGAAACTTTGGCGCGAGTGGATTGTTTGAATTTGGATAAAACTGGCACTATTACGGATGGTGGAATCGCATTTGTAGGCGTGGATTTGCTTGATGACAATTTAAGTGATGTTGCAAAGCAGAGCAGCGCGGACGCTTTCGACTTGAATGATGGTTTGCGCGGTTTTGTAAATCAAGCTTTATTTGATTTGTCTAATGAAGAAAATCCAAATGCTACTGGTATAGCAATTATGGAAGGTCTTGGTAGTAAAGATACTTTTAGCAAAGGTCTTAATGATAAAAACGTTGAAAATCAGGGTGTCTCCTCTGGTTGCGTAATAAATAATCGTCTTCCGTTCTCGTCTTCTAGAAAATGGAGTGCTATTAATTACAAGCATAAAGATGGTAGTTTTGAAACTTGGTACATGGGTGCTCCAGAAGTTTTGATTAGTGCGATCCGTGAGTTTCGTGATTGTTCTGACGGCAATTCTGATTCTAACTATTCTAATATGCGCTCGCATGAGCAGTTTGATCGTATTTTGCATCGCGTAAATGAATATGCTCAAAAAGGTGAGCGTGTACTTCTCCTTGCTTTAGATGACAGCGATTCATGTGATTCTACTTTTTCTGATTCTCCTACTATTTCTTCTAATGCACGTCCTGTTGCCTTGGTTCGCTGTTCGGAGAAAATTCGTTCGGATGCTAGACAAACGCTCGCATGGTTTAGGCAGCAGGGAGTTAGATGCCGTGTTATTTCTGGCGATAATCCTATAACAGTTGCTGCAGTGGCTGAAAAAGTTGGATTAACCGGCGATTCTAAGCCTATTGCTATGGATGCTAGGAATCTTCCTAAAGATGTTAATCAGCTTTCTCAGGTGCTCGAGAATGTTGATGTTCTTGGTCGTGTTTTGCCAGATCAAAAGAAGGCAATTGTTCAGGCTCTGCATGCTAAGGGTCATGTTGTTGCTATGACTGGCGATGGTGTTAACGATACTCTTGCGCTTAAAGAAGCGGATTTGGGTGTAGCTATGGGGAATGCTGCTCCTGCAGCTAAGGCTGTGGCTCAAGTTGTGCTTGTTGATTCGCGTTTTTCACATCTTCCAGACGTGGTTGCTAGGGGGCGTCAGGTTATGGCAAATATGGAGCGTGTTGCAGGATTGTTCCTTGTTAAAACTGTGTATTCTGCACTTATTTCGGCTGGTGTTGTTCTTCTTGGTCTTCACTTCCCGTATCTGCCTCGTCACATAACTTATATTGGCTCGTTAACAATTGGTATTCCAGCGTTTTTGCTGGCTTTGGCTCCTAATTCAAGACGTTATATTCCAGGGTTTTTGCATCGCGTTGTGCGTTTTGCTCTTCCTAATGGTGTGGCTGTTGCTATATCTGTGTTGGTTACGGCTGTTTTTGCTCCTATGATGTTGGCGCGTGGTTTAGATGCTTCTGGTGTGAGTGCTTCCAAGCTCATTGTTGGTGCAGCCAAGTCTTTGGGTGTGACTCGTAGTATTTGTGCGGTTGTTGTTTTTGCGCTTGGCGTAGTGGTTTTAGCTACTGTTTCTAAACCTATTTTTTCTTGGCGTGGAATAATGGTGTTGTGCTTTGCGCTGGCTGGTGTTGTGGGCGCGTTTATACCGTTTGTCGCTCATTTCTTTGATTTGCACATTCCAACTAATGGAAACGATATGTTTGTTATGATTTGTGCAGTAATGTTTGCCCTTGTTGTGTGGATGCTTTTACACTTATTTAGCAGACTAATCGTAAGTTGGTTAGATAACAGTCATTCTTCTGATATTTCTGCTGCAGATATTTCTATGGATGAAGATGCTGATTAGCTTTTATTAGCTTTTATCAACTTTGGTTGGTTTTTGGGTTTTGTAGTGCATTTTATTTTTATGTTGTATGAAACGTATATCGAATCGCTGCGTGTCGTGACTTTGAAATTATGCTTACAATGTATATGTGTTCAGTATTTTAGAAATGTTTTCGATTGGTGTAGGACCTAGTTCTTCTCATACTGTTGGTCCTATGCGCGCTGCGAATGCTTTTGTTACCTCGTTGAAGGAAAGCGGAAAGCTTAATAATGTTGCGCGAGTTCATGTTACATTGTACGGTTCTTTGTCTCTTACAGGTTTGGGCCATGGCACGGATCGTGCTTCTGTTGCAGGCTTGGAGGGTAATTTACCTGACGATGTTGATACAGAACACATGATGACTATTCGCGAATATTGTAAGAAAACTGGTACTTTGACTCTTGCTCATAGTCATACTATTGAATTTGATTACGATTCAGACGTGATTTTTGAAAAGTGGAAGCGCATGGTTGCACACCCTAATGGCATGAGGTTTGTGGCTTTTGATTCTCAAGGTGATACTGTTGACGAGCAAGTTTGGTATTCAATTGGAGGTGGTTTTATTCGCAAAGGTAACGCGAATGATGCAATGGTTGGGTTGCATGATCGCGTTTTAGACGATGCGAATAATGTTGATGATTCTAAGTCTGACTCGACAAATGATTCTGTAAATGGCGATTCTACGGCGGCTGGCGATTCTTCCGTAAATTCTTCCAATGATTCAACTGTTCCTTATCCTTTCTCGACTTGTAAAGAGCTTATTTCAATTTGCAAAAAAGAGCATAAGAATATAAGTGATATTGTTTGGCAAAATGAGCTTGCTTTGCATGAGGGGGATGCGCATTACGTTCGCTCCTATTTGCTACATGTGTGGAAGGTTATGAGCAAGTGTGTGGAAAATGGTTGTAATTCTAAACAGGAGATTCTCCCTGGAGGACTTGATGTTCCTAGACGTGCTCCCAATATGTATGCGCGTCTTGCCGCTAATTCAGATATGCTTCGTCAGAATCATCGCAGGTCTGATTCAGCTTTAGAAAGCTCCGATTCTGCGTGGGTTAATCTTTTTGCACTAGCTGTTAGTGAGGAGAATGCTGGTGGTGGTCGTATTGTTACGGCCCCTACTAATGGTTCTGCCGGAATTATTCCAGCTGTTTTGCAATATTATTGGCGGTTTGTAGATAGTGCTAGTGAAGATGGAATTGTAAGATTCCTTCTTGCTTCTGGCGCTGTTGGATACCTGTTTAAACGCAATGCTTCGATTTCTGGTGCAGAAGTTGGATGCCAGGGAGAAGTTGGTTCCGCGTGTTCTATGGCTGCTGCTGGATTATGTGAGGTGCTTGGCGGCACCCCTGAACAGGTTGAAAATGCTGCGGAAATTGGTATTGAGCATCATCTTGGTTTGACTTGTGATCCTGTTGGCGGTTTGGTACAGATTCCTTGCATTGAGCGCAATGCTATGGCTGCTAATACGGCGATTAATGCTGTAAGAATTGCTCTGCTAGGTGATGGTTCGCATATTGTTAGCCTTGATAATGCGATTAAAACAATGAAGGAAACTGGTCAAGATATGATGTCTAAGTACAGGGAAACATCTAAAGGTGGACTCGCCGTAAACGTTGTTGAATGTTAGATTGAATTTTAGATTGAATCCTAAATTAAATTTTGGATTAGATTAGGATTTAACTTAGGATTTAACTTTATATTATTGGCATAGGTAGCGGTTGAGTGCTAATCTAAATCACGCTATAAGATTACAGAACTGTTATAATGTTCGAATATAATGTTCGAAGTTTTTGGATAATGCTATTAAACATTAGTTGATTTTTGCAAATGTTTTAAGCATTTACATATGGCTGTAAGGGATTGGAAAAGGTTATAAAGGAGGGCAATATGGCACAGGATATGCCAGAAGTAGTTGCGGAATTTGGTACTACGCCAACGGTGACGTTCCCAGCGTCTGAGCCGCCAGCGGGGCTTAAGGTTGTTGAGTTAGTAGAAGGTAATGGTCCTTTAGTTCGCGCTGGAGATACTGTGACTGTTAATTATCATGGTGTTGTTTGGGGTGCGGATAAGCCGTTTGATTCTAGCTTTGATCGTCATAGGCCAGCAAGTTTTGGCATTGGTGTTGGTCAGGTGATTCAGGGGTGGGATCGTACTGTTCCAGGTCATAATGTTGGCTCTAGGCTTCTTGTTTCTATTCCGCCTGAGTATGGTTATGGTTCTCGTGGAGTTCCTCAGGCTGGAATTGGTGGTTCAGACACTCTTGTGTTTGTGATCGATATTATTTCTACGCGATGAATATTGCGTGTGATTGATTTTTAATTTGCTGTTTTATTCTTTGTTCTTTATTAAGGAGATTACAAAATGGCTGAAGAAAAAACGATTTTGTTGACTAAGGAAGCTTACGATAAGCTCAAGGAAGAATTGGCTCATCGCGAAGGCGAGTATCGTGATGAAATTACTGAACGTATTGCTGCTGCGCGAGCTGAGGGCGATTTGTCTGAAAATGGCGGTTATCAGGCTGCGCGTGAGGAGCAGGGCAAGAATGAGGGTCGTATTAATGAGCTTATTGTTAAGCTTCGTAATGCTAAGATTCTCGAAGCTCCAGAAGCTGGCAGTGTTGGAAATGGCTCTCTTGTAACTTTGGAGCTTGCTGGCCGAGAAATGACTTATGTACTTGGCTCTCGCGATATTGCTGTTGCTACAGATTACGATGTTATTAGTCCAGAATCTCCAATTGGTGCTGCAATAATGGGCGCTAAAGCAGGTGATACTGTTAGCTATTCTGCTCCAAATGGTCGTGAGATTTCTGTAACTATCAAGGATTCTCATCCTCTCGCATAATAAATTTTATGTGACAGGAAAGTTATTTCTTTAATCGCTGTGATTTTAAAGCTCTTATAGCTGCTAATCACAGCGATTTTTTTTATTGTTTGTTTTACATATTGAGAGAGTATTTGTAATGTTTTGCGTTTGCTAGAAATTTAGTTCTAGTTCTGCTTAAAACATTAAATTTTTCTTAAGATAGTAACAACTTTACCCATTATTTTTGCGTGTGATCCATCAATAGGTGAATACGCTGGATTGTGTGGCATAAGCCAGACGTGACCATTGTCTTTTCTAAACGTTTTTACAGTAGCTTCATTATCTAGCAGTGCGGCAACTATATCTCCATTTGTTGCTTCATTTTGTTCTCGTACAACAACGTAATCTCCATCGCAGATTGCTGCATCGATCATTGAATCCCCATGCACTTCTAGCATAAATAGATTTCCGCTTCCAGTAAGTCTTTCTGGCAATCTCATAACATCTTCAACGTGTTGCTCTGCTGTTATAGGTGTTCCAGCTGCAATTCTCCCAACAAGTGGTACGTCGTGTGAGTGAATCAATGAGTCGTTGTTGTATATGCTCACGTCTACTGCTGATTTTGTAATCAGTGTATGAGCTTTCTTCTTATTTTTCTTTAAGAAATCTCCAATAACCTCAATGGCACGCCCTTTATTGGCGCTTATTCTTATTAGTCCTTTCATTTCTAAGGCTCGCAATTGATGTTTTACGGAAGAAGGACTTCTTAAGCCTACAGCTTCGCCTATTTCTCTAAATGATGGAGGAAATCCGTGTTCTTCAAGGCAATTTTGTATGGCATCCATGATTTTGCGCTGACGATCTGTTAGCGGTTCTGTGTTGTGCGCCGCGGAATCACTAATCTCGTTTGTGTTGATATTCATGGGGTCTCCTTTCGATGATTTTATTCTATGACAAACTCGCAAAAAAATCAAACATATGTTCGACACGCCGTTGCATCTTTAGAACAGATGTGTCAAGATTTATACACCTGTTCGATAGAACAAATGTTCATACGGATTTATATTGATTTAAATTTGTGAGAAAGGGTAATTATGTATAAGAGATCAAAAGCAACTGGTGCTTTATATAGTCAGTTTGCGAACAACGGTACTTGCGTAGATAAAACTTGTTTAAAGCGAAATAAGTATAGTAAATCTTTTATTAGATTTATTGTTTTTATTGCTTTAGTGTGTTTTGCATGGATTATTTTTATTCCAAAGCCAGCAGTTTCTGCAGTGTCAAAATCTTTTGTAACATACACTGTTCGTCCTGGAGATACTTTATGGAGTTATGCAAAAACTATAACAAACAAAGACGGTAATATTTCTGATTCTGTAGATTATCTCATGCAAATTAATAATTTAGATTCAGCAGATTTAGAAGTAGGTCAGTCTATAAAAGTGCCGTTTATAGACGATTAATCAATGTAGATAATTTTATTCGATAGTTAAAATATGGAGGTTTATATGGATTGGACTTGCGAATGTGACTCGTATGATGAAGATTATAACAATGTTGTATTTATGGCTTCGTCGATCTATGAAACAAGGGTACGAGTAGTTGCAGATATGGTTTTATATCCATCAATTCAGGTATTTATTGGTAAAATTTATCAAGAATATGGACAAAAATATGAAAAAATCGATTTATTTATATAACAAATATTAAAGCATATATAACATATTTTAATAATTTTTAGTATGCTAGATGTATGCATTGTCCTTTTTGTAAGAATTCCGATACTAAGGTTATCGATACGCGAATTAGTGAAGATGGATATTCGATTCGTCGCAGACGTGAATGTCAGATGTGTGGCAACCGCTTTACGACAGTTGAAACTACTCAACTGCTTGTTATGAAACGATCTGGTTCAATTGAGCCATTCGACCGAGCAAAGGTGGTTGCTGGTGTAGGAAAAGCTTGCCAGGGTAGGCCTATAGACTCTGAAGCTTTAAAGACGTTGGGAATGGAAGTTGAAGCTGATTTGCGTGCTCGCGGATTAGCGCAGGTTACATCTGAAGAAGTTGGAAAAGCAATATTGAAACCATTGCGAGAACTGGATGAGGTAGCTTATCTTCGTTTTGCTAGTGTATATCAGAACTTCGCTGGCTTGAAGGATTTTGAACAAGCCATTGAGGATCTTAAAAAGAGTAAGCAATAACCCTTCTTGTTTGACCCATATATTTCAATAGGTCAAACAATGTACTAGGTTATTCGGGTTTAGTGTTTTCGTGTTTATTTTGAAAAATCAGCATCATCTTGTGTGCGCAAGATGACTAATCGCTGTGTTGGTCTTGTCATAGCAACGTACAGATTTGCTGCTGCTGTAAGCATAGATGCTGCCTCTTGTTCTATTTTAGAAGGTTGCATCAGAATTACGGCATCGTATTCTAATCCTTTAACGTCTTCAGGCGTGCAAACGCTAATCTGACTATCGTCTGAATTCTGTTGAAGTATACGATTGTATTCTTTATCGGAAAGATTTTTACGAAGAGTATCTTTAACGATTTTATCAGTATGGTCTAATAGTTCATTAGGAACTATTATCGCTACGCGACCACTTCCATCTTCTGATACGAATTCTTTAAACAAATCAATGCAATATTTTGAAAGTGTTCTATCTAGTTCATCTTGATGCTTAAGTGTATGGGTAACAAGAGAATCAGGAACAGATCGTACAGCATTAACTGTGGAAATGTACAATCCAGAGTTGTTTGCCACTTTTCCTGCAGCATCTGAAACTTCTTTAGGGTTACGATAATTAATGGTCAACTCGTAAAGATCCCAGTTTGCATCTCCAAACAGTGAGCTCATATTCTTTTGCCAATGATGCGTTCCACCTAAAGCAGATGTTTGAGCAACATCACCAACGATTGTAAATGATCTAGAAGGGCAGCGACGGATTAGCATTCGCCAATCCATTGCTGTAAGCTCTTGAGCTTCATCTACGACCACATGACCATAAGTCCACTCTCTATCTGACGCAGCAAGATTGGCTACCATGCTTGTATCGTCACCTTGAATGTTCTCTATGAGCATATCTGCGGTAACGATTCCATTTCCAATGCCATTTTGAGCAAGTGTTTCAGAAGCGTATTGCTGCTCTTCGAGCTTTTTGCGAGCATTTGCAGCATTTTGTGCCTCAACTTTTGGATCTGCACCTAGAAGCTCCATAGCCTCATCAAGAAGCGGTATATCAGAGCGAGTTAGAGGACTACCTTTTGGTCTAGTTAATACACAAATATCGTCTTCACTTAACCAAGGAGCATATATGCGAAGTTGTTCAGGTTTAGAAAACAGCTGGTCAATAAGCCACGTGGCAGTCATAGGGAGCCAAGCAAGATTCAGAGTAATCTTAAGTTTCTCTTCCATACGAAGCTGCGATGTAATATCGGATATTTCAGACTGCGAAGGAGTATAATCTAACTGTTCCAGGTATCTATTTCTAAGTGAACTTATAACTGACTTTACGAAAGTTTTGCGAGCCTGATTATGAGGTTGGTGTGTTCGTTGAGCATCTGATTGTGCAAGCTCAATATCCTCTTTTTTGAGTTGTACAGCAAACCCGTTTATGCGTAGCGTTGGTAAATCTTTAGGAACACGTATTCTTGCACAAACAGCGTTCTGAATAACGTTTTTCATGCGATACATTCCCTTAAGCTTTGCCGCATGTGGAGTATCTTCTGCAACAGCATGAACATTTGGGATCAAATCAGAAATTGTTCTACTTACAACACCAGTTTCACCCAAAGAAGGCAAAACTTGATCTATATATCTTAAGAATGCCGAGCTTGGTCCTACAATCAGAACGCCTGATTTTTCAAGTTTTCTACGATGTGTATAAAGAAGATATGCTGCCCTGTGCAATGCTACGGCGGTTTTGCCAGTACCAGGTCCACCTTGTACAACAATAGTATGGTCAAGAGGAGCGCGAATAATGCGGTCTTGTTCAGCTTGAATAGTTGCAACAATATCCGTCATTTTTCCAGTTCTACGAGAACCTAGTGAAGCTAGTAAAGCACCTTCGCCTGTTAGAGTTCCCTGCTTAGAAGCCTTGTTTACCTCGTCTGCATGAATATCAAGAATCTCGTCTTCAACTCCAACAACTTCGCGGAATTTAAGAGTTATATGCCTACGCATAACGATGTTTCCATGGTGACGTGGCGTCGCCTCATAGAATGGTCGCGCAGCTTCTGCTCGCCAATCTGTAAGAATAGGATCGTGATTTTCACTGAGTAGACCAATCCTACCTATGTAGTGTCTTGTTCCTTCGCGATCGTCCAGTCTTCCAAACACAAGCCTGTCTTCTACGGCTCTAAGTTGAGTTAACCGATCCTCATACATTGTTGCAAATGAATCACGTTCGGTGCGCTGAGTAGGCGACCCGTGTGATCCTGCAGCTCGTACAGCGTCAAGTCTTGTACGAACCGTAGAGCGCAAGTCATCTAAGCGTCCGTAAGCGCAATCAACTGCTTGTTGTTCTTCGCTAAGTTGTGAGGAGTACGTAGACATTTGTGTCCGTTCTTCTTAAATGTTGAGCTAAAAACTAGGCGTTTAAGTATATCTCGAGGCTTATACACGGTATTTTCTAAGAAAGTTTTTGCGACGAATGCATAAAGTGGCACTTTTATGAAAAAAAATATTATTTTTTTATAAAAAGTGGGGATTTTTGGTGAGGAATGGGGTAAAATGGTGAACGATGTGCAAGTGGCATATTGCATGTTGAAAAGGAGGTGGAGTTATGGCTCGTAATAATGCGGATGATAATGCGCAGAATAAAGCCAATTCCTCCTTTATGCATGCTCAAAATCTCTCTGACAGTGATTCTCAAAATATTGCTCAAGCTAATGCTCAGGAAATGCATATGCCAATGCAAAATCCTCAAGCGTACGCTCAGCCTTATTATGTGATGCCACAGATGTATCAGCCACAGCAGATTCCGCCAATGCAGCAGATTCCTTTTGCGCAATCCATTAGCCAGGCTCCATATTCGGCTTTTAATTCCACTCCTTTACCGAATAATGAAGATTCTCGTGGTAATGGCATAAGCAATCAGAATCAGCAGCAGAATCAAACCCCAATTCTTCTTGGTACATATGCTCCAAAAATTGATGGAAAAGGTCGTGTAGCTTTACCAGCGAAATTTAGATCTCAATTAGGGAATGGTTTTGTTATGGCGCGCGGTCAGGAACGTTGCGTATACGTACTGCCAATGCAAGAGTTTCAACGTATTACAACGCAGATTCAGCGCACATCTATGAGCAATAAGTCTGCAAGAGACTATTTGCGAGTGTTTCTTTCTGGCGCTGTAGATCAAGAACCAGATAAGCAGGGACGCATAGTAGTTCCACCAATGTTAAGAGATTACGCAAATCTTGGAGACGAGATTGTTGTAATTGGTGTTGGCACTCGCGCAGAAATATGGAATAAGTCTGCTTGGAACAAATACCTTGCAGATCGTGAGCAAGATTATGCAGATATTGCAGATGATGTTCTTCCGGCGGTGATCCAATGAAAGGTGATCCGATGAAGGACTTATCTACAATACACGCACCAGTATTGCTCGACGATTGTGTAAATCTAGTATCTCCAGCGTTAAACCACAAGAATTCTGTTGTTGTGGATTGCACGCTGGGTCTTGCTGGTCATGCAACAGCTTTTCTTAAAGCTGCTCCTCTTGCAACGCTTGTAGGCATAGACAGAGATGGCGAAGCTCTTGAGCTGGCTACGAAAAGAATGCGTGAAGAAGGATTAGACGAACGTTTTATTCCAGTACATGCAGCATTTGATGAAGTTGACAAAGTTCTTGAAGATTTAGCAATCTACCATATTGATGCAGCATTTATGGATTTGGGACTTTCTAGCTTGCAAATAGACGAAGAAGATAGAGGATTCTCATATTCTCACAACACTGCATTAGATATGAGAATGGACACTACACAAAGCATAACAGCTGCGACTATTCTCGCGACTTATGATTCGCATAAGCTTGCGAATATTTTCCGAGAATATGGTCAAGAGCGTTTTTCTGGTCCAATAGCTCGCAAAATTGTTCAAGTTCGTGAAGAGACTCCGATTACCACATCTGGTCAGCTGGTTGAATTAGTTGATAACGTCATTCCTCGTTTTCATCGTGCTCCAGGAAACCCAGCTAAGAGAGTTTTCCAAGCTCTTCGCATTGAGGTTAATGGAGAATTAGACAAACTTGCTAGGACACTACCAAAGTTGGCTCTGCGTTTAAATCAAGGTGGCAGGATTGTTGTTGAATCTTATCATTCGCTAGAAGATATTGCGGTTAAAAGATTCATGAACAATGGCTTAGAAGTAGATGTTCCAGCGAATATGCCTATTGTTCCAGCAGATGCACAGCCTTTCTTTAAGGCGCTAACTAGAGGAGCTGTAAAAGCATCTAAGGAAGAAATAGCAAATAATACTAGGTCTTCGTCTGTTCGCTTGCGTGCAGTGGAACTGATTCGAGATATTCCAGAACGTTGGATTAAGGAATTTGAATCTATTTCTAGAGGTATTGAAGAATCATCTAATTCTTCGACTATACGATTTGCACATAAAAAAGGGGGTAGGTTCTAATGATTAAACCATTAAAAAACCGTGCTCCTGGATTGTCTACTGTTACTGCAACAGCAGCTCCTGCAGGTCGTGTAAAAGAAAAAGTTGTTGGAGATTCAAGGAAAAATCGTGTTCTAAAATCCCTTCCATTGGTATTTAGCGCATCAGACCGCAGATCTTACACAGTAATGAACCGCTTGCATAAGGTTATAGAGTGGAGCAATACTCGTAAAGCGCCTCTTTTTAATGTGATTATCGTTGTTTTGTTCTTAGTAATCACTCCTACAACATCTCTATTGTTGCGCACAAAAATGGCAGAAATATCTTTTGAACAGGCTGCTACACAATCGAGTATTTCTAGGCTTCGTCAAGATGTAGAAACAGCGCAAACAAAATTAGATACTTTAGAGGCGGATCTTCCAGCAAAAGCGCAAACGATGGGAATGGTTCCGCAGCAAGGTGCAATAACCGTTGATTTAAGCGATTATGCAAATAAAAAGAAAGCTGAAAAAGCAATGCTTGATGCTAAGAAAGCTCAAACACAGGCTAGTTCTAAGAATCAAAAGTCGCAGCCCAAACAGCAGGCGCATGATTCACAACAATCTAAACAACAATCTAAACAACAAAAACCAAAGGATAAGGAGAAACATTGATGAGCCGCCAAATCAAGCAACGTTTCGCCAAATATTCAGGCAAAGTTAATGGAGTTGTTAATTCTATTAAAGACAAAGTTAATAGAACAAGCAATTCCAGTGGATTTTCAAAAACCAGTAAGTCTCTAAAAGATGGTATTAGTCGCGTTTTTAGCTTACTGAAGCTGATTAAAAGAAAATCGCAATTTACAAGGTTTAAAAAGGCCAGCACATACAATGCGAATTCTTATGAGGCTTACGGATCCTATAATCGGTCTGCTGCTAATAAGACTGCTGCGATGAATAGCACAGTTTTTGCAAAGAAGTGCGTAATTGTTGCAATTATTTTTGCGTTTGTTGCAACATGTGCAATAGTAAAACTTAGTTTTATACAGCTTATTAATGCTCGTTCTACTGCTCAGGCGGCTCAAGCAGAACGTATTAGGACAAAACCAATTCTTGCTAGAAGAGGTCGTATTTTAGATACAAACGGTTCAGTTCTTGCTCAAAGTGTTGAAAGATACAATATAATTGCTGATCCTATGAATGCGCAGGCGTTTAAACCTACTCCTTGCACAAAACAAACTGCTGGTAATTGTCATTCGATTAATGGTAAGGATGTTGAAGGTACTGGTGCCGTGGCGGTGGCACGTCTTTTAGCTCCAATTCTTCATATGAGCTCTGTTGAAATCGGCGGAAAGATTTCTGGATTGGGTCGTTACGCAGTTATCAAGAGGAATGTGAAGCCTTCTGTTAAGCGTGCAATTGACAAACTCAACCTTTCTGGTTGTGTTTATGCAGAAAACAGTAGTGAACGAGTGTATTCAAGTGGTCCTATTTTGGGTGCCCTAATTGGTTCTGTCAAAGATGCCGAAGAAAGCTCTAGACCAGAGGCAAAGGGTAGAAGAGGCGAAATAGGTGAATCTGGATTAGAGCTTTCGCAAGATAAAGTTTTAACTGGTACAGATGGATATCAAAAGTATCAGGGAAACAATGTTGGAAATGAGAAAATTCCTGGCACTGTTAGCGAATATAAAGATGCTGTAAATGGTAATGACATAAAGTTAACCATTGACAGCGATGTAGATTGGTACGTTAAAAAAGTTCTTCTTGACGGAATGAAGCAGTACAAAGCTGGATGGGGAATTGCTGTTGTTCAGGATATTCGCACTGGTGAGATTCTTGCGTTAGAAGATACTGACGATATTAAAGCTGGTTCTTCAGCTGCTAGAGCATCTGTTTCTAAAGCGGTTAGCCAGATCTTTGAGCCAGGTTCTATAGGCAAAGTGTTTGCCATGGCTGGAATGGTTCAATCTGGTGCGCGTCAACTCAGCGACAAATTCTCAGTTCCAGGGACAATAGACAAACAAGGTCAGGTTTTCCATGATTCTCACAGTCATGGTATTGAACGTTTAACATTAGCTGGAATTTTAAAGGAATCTTCTAATGTTGGCATGATTTTAGCTGGCGAAAAATATCCTAATAACAAGCGTTATGAGTTTTTGTCTAAGTTTGGAATTGGGCAATATACTGGTTTAGGTTTACAAGGTGAATCTCCTGGTCTTCTTCCAAGCGTACAAGCATGGGATGGTCGTAAGCAAAACACTGTTTTGTTTGGTCAGGGTTATGCCACTAACGCTTTGCAAATTACTAATGCTATTGCGACTATTGCGAACAAGGGTGTAAGGCTCCAACAGTCAATAATCAAATCTGTAATAGATCCTCATGGACGTGTTTCAGAGCACAAGAGACCTCAGGCAACTCGCGTTTTGGATGAACATGTAGCATCGCAAATGTTGAATGCTATGGAAAGCACAGCGGAATCTTACAAGAACTTTATATCAATTAATGGATACCGTGTTGCTGCTAAGAGTGGTACTGCAGAAGTAGCGGGATTCGGTGGAGGATTAAGTTCTATCGTTGCAGATTGTGCTGGAGTCATTCCTGTGGATAATCCACGATTTGCTATTACAGTGGCATTAAGTAATCCTCAGGGAACTTTCGGCGTTGTTGCAGCAGCACCTCTTTTGAAAGCAATTGGAGAATTCTTGATGCAAAAGTATGATGTTCCAGTTTCTACTCCTCGTAGCAACCCTATTGCTGTAGAATGGTGATATACAACAAATAAGGGCGAGTGCGAGTATGAATGCTGTTGATGAATTTTCCAGAACCAGAGTGACGCTTGGTTTTGCTGCTGAACAGTATGGTTTTGAGGTAATTCCTTCCTTTGCATCTGGTGTGACTATTACATCATTAGCTTGTGATGTTAGAAGTGTTAAACCAGGTTGTCTTTTTGTTCCTTCATCTCGAGTAGATAAGAGACAATTAGAGGCTGCTAGAGATGCTGGAGCGTATGCTGCAATGGTTCCTCCAGAGTTTAGATCTGAAGCAATGAGTGTAGGCATTCCTCTGCTGGTATCTTCTAATAATCCAATAACTCTCGGTAAGCTAGCTTGTGATGTTAATTGCGATCCGTCATCTTTTATAGCAACTTTTGCAGTTGCAGGAGATAGTGATGATGAGATTTACGCAAATGTTATACGTTTGGCTGATTTTCTTCATATGCTCGGCAATCCAGTTGGTATTATTAGTGCAGCTGGGTCTAGCTCTCTTCAAAGAGAGTTAGATTTAGAGTATCCTATGGGAATAATTGATATACAGCATAACTTGTCTGTGTGTGTAGAAGATGGCGCTGCAGCTGTTGTAATAGCATTAAATTCTGCAACTCTTAGTAAAGATGCATTGCAGTCTGTTAACGTTGATGTCCTTGGAGTTGAAAGCAATAATGCTTTAGCAATGGCTGGAAGCCTTGACTTATATGCAAGCGACTCTTCTTATTCTGATCCTTACTCTAATACTTCAAAATTTGATAGTCATGCAAATCATGCAAGTCATGCAGATGATAATGCAGATAATCATTCATATAATAAAAAGAAGTATGATTCTGATACTACATTAAATCAGAATTCAAAATCGCAGCAAAAAGTCGAATCACTTAATTCCGATAGTGAATCTCATAGTGAATCCGATAGCGTATCTGATATTTCTTCTTATAGAACTTCTGCTAATAAATCTGATAAACATTACGAAAATAGTTTTATCAAAAATCAAAATGATGATTCCGCTATAGATGAAGAAAGTATGAAGTCCGCGCGACCAGTAATAAGTTTTTATACTCTTCAACAACGTTATGGGTTTGTAAGTCATGAAAGATCTTATTGCGTTATGCGTTCCCGTGAATCAGATGAGTTAGCTGCTTTAGCAGATCAGATTGGTGGCAAGGATGTTCACAAACATCTTTCTCTTTCAATAGCGATGGTTCTTGCAGCTGGAGTTAGAAGAGGAACTATTAAAAGCGCGTTACGAGTGTCTCATGAATTAAAGTAGTGTTAATTAAAGTAGTGTTCAGAAACGTGTTGATGATTAATAGATTTGTTGCAAAGCAAATGAAACCAATGTTGGGAAAATAACGAGGTTATGATGCAAAATAAGACTTTGGGCAATAATACAACGACCAATAATATGCGTATGATGCCTATGAGTGTTAGAGAAGTAGCTGCTGCGGTTAATGGCAGACTTTTTATAGGTGGTTGTTTAGTAAAAGAAAACCATAGTATTACTTCTGAGAAATTTTGCATAACAGATAATGATGTTGTTATTTCAGATAATGATGTTGTTATTTATGCAACAAGTGATTCTCGTAAAGTTGTGGATTCTTCCATATTTGTAGCAATACCAGGCGATCGTGTTGATGGTCATGATTTTGTTCAAAAAGCTGCAGAACTTGGTGCAAAAATTGCAATAGTGGAGCATTTTGTAAAGTTAGATGAGTCTAATAATAGTAAAATTGCTCAAATAGTTGTTGAAAATTCGGTTGAAGCTCTTGGACTTTTAGCAAAACACAATCTTGAGCGTCGCCGCGCGTTAAATACACCATTTAGTATTATCGGCATAACTGGTTCAGTAGGAAAAACCACTACAAAAGATATGCTCAAGGCTCTTCTTTCAACGCTCGGTAACACTGTTGCACCAATTGGATCTTTTAATAATGAAATTGGTTTGCCGTTAACATCTTTGCAAGTAAATGAAAACACGAGATTCCTTATTGCAGAAATGGGAGCAAATCATGTTGGCGAAATCGCAAAACTAACCACAATAGCTCCTCCTGATTTAGCTGTTGTATTGAAGGTGGGTGTTGCGCATTTAGGTGAGTTTGGTTCTGTAGAAAGAATTGCTCAGGCAAAAAGTGAGATTGTTAGAGGTCTTGTTGCACACGGAATAGCAATTTTAAATGCTGATGATTTTCGAGTATCTGCAATGCGTTCTTTAGCTGATCAAGATAAATTGCGTTGGTTTGGTAAAAACACCAATACGGAAGGTGATTTTGACGCATCTAACAATGGCAATTACCAATTGTCTGCAAGTGATATTTCATTAGATGAAATGGGTTGTGCAGAATTTGTTCTTAATGAGAAGAATGAGGATAAGTTTAAAAACTCAGTTAGAGTCCATCTTGCTATACAGGGACAGCATAATGTTATGAATGCAATGGCTGCTTCTAATGTGGCAAGATATTTTGGAATGAATCTTGAGAGTATTGCTAAAGTTTTGCATGAAGTTTCGCATATTAGTCCGCATAGAATGCAGCTTTCTAAAATTTCTAACAATAATAATGTTTTTACGCTTATTGACGATTCATTCAATGCAAACCCTGATTCCATGAAGGCTGGAATTGATGGATTGTGTTCTTATGAAAATCATGACTTACATGATTTAAACGTTAATACTGAAGAAGATCTAACAAGTAAAAAGAATAATATTTTTAGAATAGCAGTTCTTGGATCTATGTTAGAGCTTGGTTCTAATGAGAATAATATGCATGAATCAATAGGCGAATATGTTGCAAAGCATAATATTGATGCACTAATAGCTGTTGGTTCTAAATTTGATAAAAAATTAGATGAACTAGCTGGTTGCATTTATAAAGGTGCTAAAGATAATTGGCAGAATAAGAGCCTTGATGTTGAAAATGGCGTATATTTTGTTCATGATTGCACTGAGGCGGATAACGTTGTGTGGAATCTTGTGGCCGCGCATTCGAGTAGTGTTGTGTTATTGAAAGGGTCTCATGCTTCGGGCTTGAGCGTGTTAGCTGAACGCTGGTCTAAACTTAATGAGAGTCTTAGTGAACATACGGAGGTTAACCTGTGATTGCGCTTATCGTGGGAATCGTGGTATCGCTGATTGTTACTATTGTCGGTACGCCGCTTTTAATCCGCTTAGTACACCGTTTAAATTACGGTCAGTACATTCGTCAGGACGGTCCACAATCTCATTTAGTTAAACGTGGAACTCCTACAATGGGAGGTGTTGTTATAAACCTTGCTGTTGTAGTTGGTTGGGCTGCTTCTGCTCTTTACAGATACTTCTCTGTTGGACGTACTCCATCCTGGTCTGCGGTTCTTGTGCTTTTTGCAATGCTTTCTATGGGTTTTCTTGGGTTCATTGATGACTTTGCAAAAGTTCGTAAAAAACAGAATCTTGGTCTTTCGGTTCGTGCAAAGCTGATTGGTCAAATTATTTTTGCAAGCATTTACGCACTTTTGGCTCTAATGCTACCAACTCAGTCTGGTATTGCTAGTGCTCAGGCTGGTATGAGCTTTATTGAAAAACCATTTCTTGATTTTTCAATGTTTGGGCAAGTCGTAGGAATTGTGGTTTTTATTATTTGGGTTAACTTCTTGATGGCGGCTTGGTCTAATGCTGTAAATCTTACAGATGGTTTAGATGGTTTAGCTTCTGGCTCTTCAATGATTGCTTTTGCTGGTTACGCTATGATTGCGTTCTGGGAAAGTTACCACGTTAAAGGTGGCGGTCATTTTGGTTTCTCGTACGCAGTATCTGACCCTCTTGATTTGACTATTATTGCTGTTTGTGCAGCTGTTGCCTGCTTTGGATTCTTGTGGTACAACTCAAATCCTGCTCAGGTATTTATGGGAGATACGGGATCATTGGCATTAGGTGGTCTTTTTGCTGCTCTTTCTATAGCTACTCATACAGAGTTCTTAGCTGTTATTTTGGGCGGATTATTTGTTATAGAAGCATGTAGTGATGTAATTCAGGTTGGATGTTTTAAGCTTACGCATAAGCGAGTGTTTAAAATGGCTCCTATACACCATCATTTTGAGCTTGTTGGCTGGGCAGAAGGTAAAGTCGTTGTCCGTTTTTGGATGATTGAGCTTATGTTTGTACTGTCTGCATTGATGATGTTTTATGCGGATTGGGCTGGTCATTCTGGGTTACTGATTTAACGATTAGTTCTGACTTAACGATTAGCATTGACTTAGTAATTGAGTATCTACTTGGTAATTGGTGAGGGTTAAATAATATGAGCAGCGTTGCAGAAGATTGTTTGCTTAGGGAATTGTCGTTCCACAAGAAGTTCCCATTCAATAATGTTCTTGTGGCGGGTCTTGGTGTTTCTGGCATTGGTGCTGTAGAAGTGCTTAAATCCGTTGGTGCTACAGCGATTACTGCAGATGAGCGTAAGGAAGAGGCTCAGGTACACGATTTTTCCAAGATTGATTGGGATAATATAGATGCTGTAGTAACATCTCCTGTTTTTAATCCTCGTACACCTTTTATTCTAGAAGCGCAGAAGCGTAATATTCCAGTTATTAGTGAAGTGGAGCTTGCTTGGCTTGTTCGTGTAAACTCAGATAAAACCAATAATCCTGCACCTTGGGTTGGAATCACTGGTACGAATGGAAAAACTTCCACTACAGAGATGACTTCCGAAATGCTAACTGCTTGTGGTTTTGATGCTCCTGCAGTAGGAAATATTGGAAAATCGGTTTCTCACGCTGCTATGGAATCAGAACATGATGTTTTGTGTGTAGAATTAAGCTCTTTCCAGCTTCATTTTACTAATTCTATGAGATTAGATTGTGCAGCTATTACTAATATTGCTGCGGATCATTTAGATTGGCACGGTGGGATTGAAGCTTACGCAAAAGACAAGTCTAAAGTTTTTAATGGGGTTAAAAAGGCTCTTGTTTATAATGCTCAGGATTCTAGAGTAAGTGAACTTGCAGCTAACGCTCAAGTAGAAGATGGTTGTAAGAAAATTGGCTTTACACTTGAACCTCCAGAATCTGGAGAAATAGGTGTTGAAAATGGTTGGATTGTAGATAAGAGTGGTGTTGCTGGCGGAAAAGTTGGAGATCCAGTTAAATTAGTGGAGCTAAGGGATCTTAAGCATTTATGTGAACCAGACGGAAGCGTATATCCTCATCTTCTTGCAGATGCTTTGACTGCTTTAGCTCTTACATTAGGGTTGAATCCAGATGTTGAAAATGCTGTAAAAACTTTGTGTAACTTTGCTCCAGGAGGTCACAGGATTCAAACTGTTGCAACTTTAAATGCTGACGATAATCTTTCTGAACACTCGATTCGTTTTGTAGATGATTCAAAGGCTACTAACGCTCACGCTGCAGCAGCATCTATTTCTAGTTTTGGTAAAAAATCTGTAATTTGGATCGCTGGGGGGCTTGCAAAAGGCGGTTGTTTTGAAGATCTAGTTAAAGATAATAGAAGTATTATAAAGGCTGCTGTTGTGATTGGTGTAGATCAAAAACCGATTATAGAAGCTCTTAATGCTAATGGAAAAGATATTCCAGTAACTATTGTTTCTCCAGATGGAACAGGTTGTGAATCTTTTGATTATGCGGATGATTCTGTTCTTAAAAAAGTGGAAAACGATAAGACTATTAGCCCAGATCCTTCTCTAGGTCAAAAAGTTATTTCTACAGCAGTTGATGCTGCCGGACGCTATGCAAAACAAGGAGATGTTGTGTTGCTGGCTCCAGCGTGTGCATCAATGGATCAGTTTGTGTCTTATGCGGATCGCGGATCTAGTTTTGCTAAAGAATCTGAGCGATGGGTTAATAGTCATGAACGTGAATAGCAAAAAATCTAATCCTAACAATGCTAATAAAAAGCCTTTGCGATTGTTTTCTTCTAGTAAAAAACAGCGTTCTACTAAATCGTCAAGAGCGTATGAAACTTTTAATGAAAACAGTCATGCTTTTAAACAATACGTTGGTATTCGTAGCATATTTAATCCATTATGGTGTTTGTATGGTTTAAGAATATCTGTTGCAATGCTTTCTGTTTTCGGCTTATTTATGGTTTTTTCAAGTTCCTCAGTGACTATGATTACTTATGGAGCAGGTCCTTGGGGTTCTGGAATAAGTCAATTGATTTATTGCATTATTGGATTTATTGGTTATTTGATTGTTTCTCGTCTTCCAGTCGATTTCTATAAAAGTAAGATTATTGTTATTTACGCAATATCTGTTTTTATGCAATTTTTGACTTTTGTGCCAGGAATTAGACATGAGGTTAATGGTAATGCTAGCTGGATTAAAATAGGTCCTTTTACAATGCAGCCCGCAGAAATAACCAAGTTAGCTATATGTATTTGGCTTCCTATGGCTCTTGTACTGGCTAAAAAAGCTTATGAGCGTGTTCAAATGCGCGCATACATTCCGTCTGTAGTGGCTCTCGGAGTTTCATTGCTTCTTGTTGTTGCTGGTAAAGATCTTGGTACTGCGTTGATTATTCTTCTTATAGCCGTAGTCGCATTTTATATAGGAGGATTCCCTACAAAGTGGCTCGTTATCGCTCTTATATCTGCATCTGCAGCTGTTTTATTGTTGGTTGTTACTAGTCAAAATCGTATGAGGCGTATTCTTGCGACTATCCATGGTTGTGATGCTAAGTCTATAAAAGGCGTGTGCTTCCAAGCTATTCATGCGCAATATGCTATGGCTTCTGGTGGTCTTATGGGTGTTGGCATAGGTAATTCTCGAGAAAAATGGAATTATTTACCTTATGCTCATAATGATTTTATTTTTGCGATTATCGGCGAAGAAATGGGATTTTTTGTAGCGTCTTGTGTGATTCTTCTTTATATTGTTATTGGATGGTGTTTGTTAACTTCCGCATTGCAATCTCATAGTAAGTTTGTTTCGATATCTCTTATAAGTATTGCTACATGGATTGTAGGTCAGGGTTTAATAAACATATTGGTTGTGGTTCAAGTTCTTCCTGTTATGGGTGTTCCTATGCCGTTTATTTCTGCTGGTGGTTCGTCTTTAGTTATGTGCTTGTTGAGTATTGGTGTTGCGGACTGTTTTATTAGAAGTAACCCTTATATTAAGCCTAGTGTTAATAGCAGTATTAAGTCAGTTTCTAGTGAGGATGACAATAAACGTTAAAGTCTGGTTATTGTCTAATTGTTTAGTCTTAGATTAAAGTTTTAGATTAGGTTAGAAATTATTATAATTAGTGGTTTTAGATTGATTTAAATTTATTTTAGATTCACTCTAGCTCGAATGTAGGTGGTTTATATGGAAGATGTGAACTCTGATTCATCTGTCGATAATGTCGATGAAGATTATTTGCATGTTGTTTTAGCAGGGGGCGGAACAGCAGGTCATGTTAATCCTCTTCTTTCTGTAGCTAGCGCGTTAAAAGATTTAGATGAATCTGTAAAAATTAGTGTTATTGGAACTAATGTTGGATTAGAAAAGACTCTTGTTCCACAAGCTGGTTTACCGCTTGATGTTATTGAGAAAGTTCCTTTTCCTAGAAAACCTAATTTATACATGTTTAAGTTTCCTTTTAAATGGGTTCGTGAAAAGAATAAGGTTCGTGAAATACTGAAAAAAAGACGCGCTGATGTTGTTGTTGGTTTTGGTGGTTATGCTTCTGCTCCTGTTTATTCGCAAGCTCACAGCATGAGATTGCCTATTGTTATTCATGAGCAGAATGCTCGTGCTGGAATGGCAAATAAACTTGGTGCGCGTTGGGCTAACATGATTGGTTGTGTTTATGATGGCACTGGTTTATGCTCAAAATTAGGTTCGTGCACAAAAGCGTTACGAGTCGGTTTGCCTCTTAGAAAAGTGATATCTGATTTATGCGCACAAATTACACAAGATTCTGATTTAGCTAGGATAGAAGGTGCTAAAAAGCTTGGATTAGATCCAAGTAGACCTATTGTACTTGTTACAGGTGGGTCTTTAGGTGCTAAAAGTTTGAACGATTCTGTTTCTATTGCTGCTGGCGATTTGCTTAAGTGTGCTCAAATAGTTCATCTTACGGGTTCTGGAAAGTCTAAAGAAGTTAAAGATAATGTTGCGCGAGTGGCTGGTCTTAATCAAATAAACGACGTTAAGCCAGAGCATGCAGGTTTAGGTGATTATCATATTTGTGAATATTTGGAGAGGATCGACTGGGCTTTTGCTTGTGCAGACTTGGTGATTTGTAGGTCTGGCGCTGGTACTGTTGCAGAAATATCTGCTATTGGTCTTCCTGCAATTTACGTTCCGCTGCCGATTGGTAATGGTGAGCAGCGTTTTAACGCACAGCCTGTTGTGGATGCAGGAGGAGCGATTATGGTTAGCGATTCTGATTTTACTGTTGATTGGATTCGTGACAATGTGTTGAAATTGCTTGACAATACAAATCGTCTTGAACAAATGCGTGAAAAATCTTGGAAATATGGCATTCGTGATGCTGCGAGTGTAATGGCAAAATATATTCTTGATATTGCAAAAGAAAGCAGAAGATAATTATGGATATTAATATGAATCCTATGCGCTCAGCATTTGAAGCAGACCAGACTATATCTTCGTTAGGCTCTGTTCACTTTATTGGAATAGGCGGAGCTGGAATGAGCGTTTTGGCAGAAATGCTACACGAAGAAGGGGTGGAAGTAAGTGGATGTGATTGTCAAGAAAATGACCACACAAGACGCTTAGAAGAACTTGGAATAAATGTAAAAATAGGTCAAAGTGCAAGTCATATAAAAAATTCCGATATTCTTGTGTATTCTAGCGCGATTAAGCCGAGTAATCCTGAAATTATTGCTGCTTATCAAAATGGTGTGAAACTTGTACACAGAAGCGACATCTTATCCTTGCTTTTAAGTGCTAAAAGGGGAGTAACTGTTGCTGGAGCGCATGGCAAAACTACAACAAGCTCACTTTTAGCACATATTTTGCGAGTTTGTGGTAAAGGTGATCTAGCAGACCCGAGTTATGCGATTGGTGGATCTATTCAAGCACAAGATGGTGGTGAAATAGACGGAGGGCATGCTGGCAGCGGAATCGTTATGGTTGCAGAGGCGGATGAATCCGACGGCAGCTTTGAAAAATATAATCCGTATATTGCAATTGTTACAAATGTTGAAGCGGATCATTTGGATCATTATGGAAATGCGCAAAATTATCGCTCGGCTTTTGTTGAACATTTAAGCCATGCTCTTGGGCATATTGTGATTTGTGCAGATGATGATGGCGCTCGTGCCGTTTTAGATGCTTTAAGCGATGATTCTCTTAAAAAAACAATCGTTTACACAAGTAATAAAGATAATGTTTCTTTGCTGAATGATCGAGTGAAAAGTTTTGTAAAATTTGCCTTTATTGAGCATGAAAGTGAAAAAACGGGTAGCGGAAGTGAATCGTTTGTTATTGAATTTAATGGCGATTTTATAGACGTTAATCTTATAATTCCAGGATTGCATAATGCTAGGAACGCATGTGCTGCTATTATTGCTGCGATGCTTTTAGGCATGAGCCCTAAAGATGCGGCAGATGGTGCTTCTAGTTTCCGTGGGGCTTCTAGGCGATTCGATATTCGTGGGTGTGTTAATGGAGTAACGGTTGTAGACGATTACGCGCATCATCCTACGGAAATAGATGCTCTTTTGCGCGCTGCAAGAAGAAGATATCCGAATGCTAGTATTCGTGTTCTTTTCCAGCCGCATCTGTTTTCTAGAACTCGCTCTTTTGCGCATGAATTTGCATCTGCATTATCTCTTGCAGATGACGTGATCGTCACTGGAATTTTCCCAGCTAGAGAAAAACAGGAAGATTTCCCAGATATTCACGCGTCAACTATTGTTGATGTAGCTAGGAAAGATGATATTACGTCTAATATCGAGGCAGTGGAAGATATGCGTGAAGGTGCTCTAAAATTGGCTAGTCGAGCAAAAAATGGCGATGTTCTGTTTACTGTTGGAGCAGGAAGTATCACAGCTATGACATCTGTTATGCTTGAAGCATTGAGTTACAAAAGTTTGTGAGTTTATAAGAGTTTATAAAATTTTAAAGCAGATAAAAGTCGTAAGCTGATTTAAGAGGTAGTGTATGGGGCGTGTGATTTTTAGCAAGTCTGAAGGTCGTACTGTATCTAGTACGACTGGAAACGATGCGGAAAATCGTAACCTGATTTCTAAAAAATCATTGCGCAAAAAAGGTAGAACAGCAAAATCGAATTTAACTACGTCTGATAGTTCTATTGATTTTGTTACATCTTCCGTGCCTACAACTGCATCTAAATCTTCTGCGTCTTCTGTAACTGCAGAGTTTTCTGTATCGGGTGAATCTACAAAAAATAATGCTTCTAAAAACACTTTTGTAGATGCTAGGAGACTTTCTGTAGTTGATTTTGTAAAACAGACTTTGCGTTCAACTAATGGACCATTGGGTATTGTTTCTAGGCCTAAAGTTATAGATTTCAGTGCTAGAGAAAAAGAAAAAAAGTTCGCTAGTTTACGTACGATTCTGTTGAGATTTCTCTATAGTTTTCTGATAATTGCATCTATAATATTGCTATGTTGGGTTCTATTCTTTTCTCCTGTATTTAGACTTAAGTCTAAAAATATTAGTATTTTTGGCTCTAACGAATGGGTTAGTGAGCAAAAAATTTCGTCTATTGCATCTAATCAGGTAAATAAATCGCTGTTTTTAGTGTCATCTCAAGAAATAATTGAGCAACTTAATAACATACCTGGTGTTACAGAAGCTAAGGTTTCAAAAAAATTCCCTCAAGGATTGCAAATAACGGTTAGAGCGCAAAAGCCTGCTGCGATACTTAAATCTCACGGTAGTGAAAAATTAACAGCTGTTGACGTTAAAGGTAGAGTTCTTAATGCAGTTGAAAATGTTCCTACTACAGGAATTCCAGTTATTGAAGTTACAGACGTTCACAAGAGTTTGAGCAGTAAGGCTGTACGTGAGGCGTTGAAAATTGTAAGTTCTTTGTCTGAAGATTTTCGTTCACATGTAATGCGAGTAAGTGCCAGAACTCAGGATTCTGTTGAAACTGAGATTTCTTCCACTGTTTCTAACGTAGAAATTCATCGTGTAATTGTTTGGGGTGATTCTTCAGATTTAGATCTTAAAAAGGCGATTGTAGACGTGATTATCAATGATCCTAGCAAAATTGGAAACAGGCAACGTCTTGATGTTTCTGCTCCCGCAAGACCTATTTTAAAGTAGTTCGTTTAAGCGGATCTTATTTAAGCGTATTTTAATTGTCAAGCAAGGATGTATAATAGTAGTTCGTGTGTGCCAACGGTGCGCCTTATGTTATAGGTGTTCTCGTTGGGATATCCCAAGTGCCAAGGATAGCGCGCAGTAATGCGTGGCTGGAGGCACGAGGGCCATCGGGCCGGTGGACTGTGGCTTTTACTCTTTTAACCGATTCATGGTTTAAGGTGTGCTGCAGTGTGGCGGTTTTCACCAAATAGAAGATAACAATGAATCGGAGAACTTAAGTTGCCTACGATTGAACAACTCGTCCGTAAGGGACGTCAGGCCAAGCCTAAGAAGTCAAAGACTTTGGCCTTGAAAGGTAGCCCGTTGCGTCGTGGCGTGTGCACTCGTGTGTACACCACCACTCCTAAGAAGCCAAACTCTGCGCTTCGTAAGGTTGCTCGTGTGCGCCTCAGCTCGGGTATTGAAGTAACCGCCTATATTCCAGGCGAAGGTCATAACTTGCAGGAGCACTCCATTGTGCTCGTGCGCGGTGGCCGTGTGAAGGATCTCCCAGGTGTGCGTTACCACATCGTGCGTGGTGCTCTCGATACCCAGGGTGTTA
Source organism: Gardnerella sp. DNF00038 (assembly GCF_049262855.1). Classification (NCBI taxonomy): domain Bacteria; kingdom Bacillati; phylum Actinomycetota; class Actinomycetes; order Bifidobacteriales; family Bifidobacteriaceae; genus Gardnerella; species Gardnerella sp. DNF00038. Next base: position 433,570 of record NZ_CP058407.1, read on the forward strand.
AGGACCGCAAGCAGGGTCGTTCCCTGTATGGAGCAAAGAAGGCGAAGTAAAACATGTCACGTAAAGGACCTGCAAAAAAGCATCAGCTGCTTCCTGATCCAATCTACGGCTCGACCGTCGTGGCTCAGTTGATTAACAAAATTCTTCTCGATGGCAAGAAGTCCATCGCAGAAAACATCGTCTACACTGCTCTTGAGCAGGTGAAGGCAAAGACCGAGCAGGAGCCAGTTTCTGTTTTGAAGCGCGCTCTCGATAACATTCGTCCAAGCCTTGAGGTTCGTTCCCGCCGCGTCGGTGGTGCAACCTACCAGGTGCCAGTCGAAGTTAAGCCTGCTCGTGCAAACACTTTGTCCTTGCGCTGGCTTACAGACTTCTCCCGCCTTCGTCGTGAGAAGACTATGGCTGAGCGTTTGGCTAACGAAATTCTCGATGCCTCCAATGGCTTGGGTGCTTCTGTAAAGCGCCGCGAGGATACCCACAAGATGGCAGAAGCAAACAAGGCTTTTGCTCACTATCGCTGGTAATCCACAAGATAATCGGTATCTTAAAGAGCTAAGGATAATAATATGGCACAAGATGTGCTTAACGACCTGAATATGGTTCGTAACATCGGCATCATGGCGCACATCGATGCTGGTAAGACTACTACCACCGAGCGTATTCTTTACTACACTGGTAAGAATTACAAGATCGGTGAAACTCACGATGGCGCATCCACCATGGACTTCATGGCACAGGAGCAGGAACGCGGTATTACTATTCAGTCTGCTGCAACCACTTGCTTCTGGCAGCGTCAGACTCATGACACTGACGATCGCTACCAGATCAACATCATCGATACACCAGGACACGTTGACTTTACCGCAGAGGTTGAGCGTTCTTTGCGTGTTCTCGACGGTGCTGTTGCAGTGTTTGATGGTAAGGAAGGCGTGGAGCCTCAGTCTGAAACCGTTTGGCGTCAGGCTGATAAGTATAGTGTTCCACGTATTTGCTTCATCAACAAGATGGATAAGCTTGGCGCAGATTTCTACTATTCTGTTAAGACCATTAAGGAAAAGCTTGGTGCTAAGCCTCTCGTTATTCAGCTTCCAATCGGTGCTGAAAACGACTTCCTTGGTGTTGTTGACTTGATTCGTATGAAGGCTTACGTCTGGAATGACGTTAAGGACGATATGGGTGCCCACTACGACACCGTTGACATTCCTGCAGACCTGCAGGAGCGTGCAGAAGAATATCGTGCCGAGCTTATGGATCAGGTTGCAGAAGCTGACGAAGAGTTGCTTGAGAAGTACCTCGAATCTGGAGAGCTTTCTGAAGAAGAAATGCGCGCGGGTATTCGCAAGCTTACTATTGCTCGCGAAGCCTTCCCAGTAACTTGCGGTTCTGCATTCAAGGATAAGGGCGTTCAGCCAATGCTGGATGCTGTTGTTGACTTCCTTCCAAGCCCAGAAGATGTTCCATCTATTAAGGGCTTTGATCCAAGCGACGAATCTGTTGAAATTGATCGTAAGCCAGTAAACACCGATCCATTTGCAGCTTTGGTGTTCAAGATTTCAACCCATCCATTCTATGGAAAGCTTGTGTTCGTGCGCGTGTATTCTGGTGAAGTTAAGCCAGGCGATTCTGTGTACGATTCCACCAAGTCCAAGAAGGAACGTGTTGGTAAGATCTTCCAGATGCACGCAGATAAGGAAAATCCTGTAGATTCTGCAGAAGCTGGAAACATTTACACCTTTGTCGGTTTGAAGAATGTCAGCACTGGTGATACTTTGTGCGACGAAAAGAACCCAATTTCTTTGGAATCCATGACCTTCCCAGATCCTGTTATCGAGGTTGCTGTGGAGCCAAAGACGAAGGCAGATCAGGAAAAGATGAGCTTGGCTTTGGCTAAGCTTTCTGATGAGGATCCTACCTTCCAGGTTAAGACCGATGAAGAGTCTGGTCAGACTTTGATTTCTGGTATGGGCGAGCTTCAGCTCGACATTATTGTGGATCGTATGCGCCGCGAGTTCAAGGTCGAAGCGAATGTTGGTAAGCCACAGGTTGCTTATCGTGAAACCATTCGTAAGGCTGTTATGAACCAGGAATACACCCACAAGAAGCAGACTGGTGGTTCTGGTCAGTTCGCAAAGGTTTTGATGAACTTCGAGCCAATCGATCCAGAATCTGGCGAAGTCTATCAGTTCGTTAACGAGGTCACTGGCGGCCACATTACTAAGGAATTCATTCCTTCCATCGACGCAGGTGTGCAGGAAGCTATGGAATCTGGCGTTTTGGCAGGCTTCCCAGTGGTTGGCGTTAAAGCAACCGTTACCGACGGTCAGACTCACGACGTTGATTCTTCGGAAATGGCCTTCAAGATTGCAGGTTCCATGTGCTTCAAGGAAGCTGCTCCTAAGGCTCACCCAGTAATCCTCGAGCCAATTATGGCAGTGGAAGTTCGTACTCCAGAAGAGTACATGGGTGACGTTATGGGCGATTTGAACTCCCGTCGTGGAAACATTCAGTCTATGACCGACGCTACTGGCGTTAAGGTTATTGACGCTAAGGTTCCACTGAGCGAGATGTTCGGCTACATTGGTGATCTTCGTTCCAAGACTCAGGGACGTGCAATGTTCACCATGCAGATGGACTCTTACGCGGAAGTTCCAAAGGCTGTTTCGGACGAGATTATTAAAGCCCAGCGCGGCGAGTAAAAGCGCACGCTACTTCGGTGTTTTGTGTCCCTAGTCAACGCTAGAATTTCGTACGTTGACTGGGTTCTGGCACCGAAGTGGCACCTAACCCAGAAACCCAGTAAATATGTAGCGAGAGGCTTCACATAAGGTTGTGAAGCAAACTACGAGACGTCCAGGAGGACAAACACATGGCAAAGGAAAAGTACGAGCGTACTAAGCCGCATGTTAACATTGGTACCATCGGTCACGTTGATCACGGTAAGACTACCTTGACCGCGGCTATTTCTAAGGTGCTGCATGGCGAGTATCCAGATCTGAACCCTCAGTATGACTTCGATCAGATCGACGCCGCTCCAGAAGAGAAGGAGCGCGGCATTACCATTAACATCGCCCACATCGAGTATCAGACGGCTGCACGCCACTATGCTCACGTGGACGCCCCAGGCCACGCTGATTACGTTAAGAACATGATCACTGGTGCCGCTCAGATGGATGGCGCAATCCTCGTGGTTGCTGCTACCGACGGTCCAATGGCTCAGACCCGTGAACACGTCTTGCTTGCTAAGCAGGTCGGCGTTCCAAAAATTCTTGTTGCTTTGAACAAGTGCGATATGGTTGACGACGAAGAGCTTATCGATCTCGTTGAAGAAGAGGTCCGTGACCTCCTCGAAGAAAACGGCTTCGATCGCGATTGCCCAGTCATCCGTACTTCCGCTTACGGCGCTTTGCATGATGACGCTCCAGACCACGACAAGTGGGTAGAGACCGTCAAGGAACTCATGAAGGCTGTTGACGAGTACATCCCAACCCCAACTCACGATCTTGACAAGCCATTCTTGATGCCAATCGAAGATGTGTTCACCATCTCCGGTCGTGGTACCGTTGTCACCGGTCGTGTTGAGCGTGGTAAGCTCCCAATCAACACCCCAGTTGAGATCGTTGGTTTGCGCGATACCCAGACCACCACCGTCACCTCTATCGAGACCTTCCACAAGCAGATGGATGAGGCAGAGGCTGGCGATAACACTGGTCTTCTTCTCCGCGGTATCAACCGTACCGACGTTGAGCGTGGTCAGGTTGTGGCTGCTCCAGGTTCTGTGACTCCACACACCAAGTTCGAAGGCGAAGTTTACGTCTTGACCAAGGACGAAGGTGGCCGTCACTCGCCATTCTTCTCCAACTACCGTCCACAGTTCTACTTCCGTACCACCGATGTTACTGGCGTTATCACCTTGCCAGACGGCATCGAAATGGTTCAGCCAGGCGATCACGCAACCTTCACTGTTGAGTTGATCCAGGCTATCGCAATGGAAGAGGGCTTGACCTTCGCAGTTCGTGAAGGTGGCCGTACCGTTGGTTCTGGTCGTGTGACCAAGATTCTTGCCTAGTATTTTTTCTAACTGAAGATATTAGTTAAGTCTTAGAAAAGACCCCATGAGGAAAATCGTGGGGTCTTTTTGTATTTTCTGTTGAAGAATTACACATAGATCGTTTTGTGTTGTTTGGTGTGTTGTTTGGCGTTGTTTAGCGTGTTTTGAATTTTTACTTTTTTATAGTTATCACAAAAATTATCACAACATTGTTTTTTTTTTAAATGTTATTGTGTAAATGGCGAAAGTGTGTCTGAGAGTCAGTCTTTTGTTGGAATATTGGGGTTATAGGCCAAAAAGTGTGTAATAAATCATGTCTCACGCATTGCAATACAAGGGTTTTGCGGTAATCAAATCTGTTTTCTGCACATTCGCCACCCGGATAAAAAGTGTGTAAAAAATCAGTTCATAACCCTTATAGCAGTACGGCTCGCGGCATATCGAATGTGGGTTATTTCTTATGTTCTTTGGTGTTCGAAACATGTATTAGCTGAATATTTAACAATAAATCGTCAAACGCTGTTACTGTCGCAGATTACGTACTGCACTAGTAACATATGACCCTTACTTTCTCAGTTGGCTGACTGAGTTATTAACAGTGTCGTGCCTATTACCGTTATTTTCTCAGTTCGTTAACTGAGTTATTAACGGTGTGTGTACTGTGGCTTATACGCCAGAAGATTAATCAGCTTAGCTTTACACACTTTTTAGCCTATAGCCCATAAATCATATGTGAATAATGAAAAATCTAAATACGAAAAAACCCAAGCCGCAAAGCTTGGGTTTTGTTTGTGCCCCCTCAGGGATTCGAACCCTGGACACGCTGATTAAGAGTCAGCTGCTCTAACCAACTGAGCTAAAGGGGCGTTGGTCATTTCTTGAGCCGAGTAATAACTATACTCAGAATCGATTTATTTGCAAGTTACGGCGTGTCGTGTTTTGTTATTAGTGCTATAACACTTTTTGGTTTCACATTTTATATTTCGGAAAAATTTCGATAAGAAGTTTATCTAAAGTAACATATGTTTATAAATATAAGCAATATTTATAAAAAATAGTAACAAAAAACGAGTTTTGAATCTTTTGTGTGAACAACATGTTAATTTATAGTTGTATAATCAACGCAATTCTGAAAAATTTTCTCTTTAGAAATGGCTATATTTAGCCGTTCTTTGTGGGTTGATTCGTATTTTTTAACTGTTTATGCATAAAAATTTACATATTTATGTTTTTTTTTTATTTTCCTCAATGCTAGGCTTGTGAAAAATATTTTATAAGTATTTCATTGAAGGAGAGCGTATTTATGAAGTTCAAAAGAGCATCATATTTAACTCGCTTAGCTGCATTAGGAGTTGCTACAGCAACCCTTATCGTGCCGCTTTCCGGATTAACTACAGCATACGCAGAAACTGTATCAAACGTAAATGTTAATAAAAAATCTGATAAAACCACAATTTCTGGTGCAAATAAATTGCTCAGCAAAGCTGCTGATTCAGGTCATGTGCCTACAGAAGCAGAAATTAAAAGAGCTATTAAAGATTTTGCTGAAAATAAAAAGAATGAAGGTACGGAAGAATCTTATAAAGGTTCATTGCTTGAAAAAGCTATAGAAGATTATAAAAAAGCGTATAAAAACGAATTTGACTTTAATTCTAAAGAAGAAGTAAATGTTGTAGTTACTCTTAAAGGTAAAGGTGGCATTGGAAAAAGTATTGCTTCAGAACGTAAGAATCAACAAAATAAACTTCTCCCTCAATGGTGCAAAAAATATAAGATGAAGGTTCGCCGTCAGCTTGGATACTTGGTGAATGCATTTGAGGTAACCATGCCTCAGAATATGGTATTAGAACTTAGAAAAGAGCCTGAAATTGAATCTGCTCACAAAGCACGTAAATTCCGGACAATGGAAAACAATGCACGTGTTTTACAAGGTGTAGGTGAGGCTTTTAAAAAGTATAAGCTTGATGGCACTGGTATGCTAGTTTCAATTATTGATACCGGTATTGATATGAATCAGCCAGATATGAAGCTCGATGAATCTGCAAAAGCTCATATAAAAATGAAACCTAAGCCTGGTTTTACAGATAAAGTTCCTGATGGCTATAATTTTGCAGATCAAAACGATAATGTTAGAGATGATATTAGTGAAGAACAGCATGGCATGCATGTAGCTGGTATTGTGGCTGCTAATGGAGATGAGACAGGTAAACCAGCAGACAAGAATTGGCGTGTAGATGGTGTTGCTCCAAACGCACAGCTACTTGCTATGAAAGTGTTCTCGAATGAAGCTAGCAGATCTGGCGGTGCTGATGATGCTGATATTGCTGCTGCTGTTGAAAAATCCGTTGAGCTTGGTGCGGATATTATAAACATGTCGCTTGGTTCTATCAACGGCTTTAGTGGAGCCTCAAATATTACAGGTTTGGCATTAAAGAAAGCTAGAGCTGTTGGTGTGCTTCCAGTTATTTCTGCCGGTAATTCAGGTTTGAATTTTTCGTCTAATGGTGAAATAGATGATGTTTTTGGAAAGTTAGATGATGCGACTCTTGGCACGCCTTCTGCATTCCCTGAAGCTTTCAGTGTTGCTTCTGTTGAAAATTCAGTTATGACAGAGAAAAAAGCAACTTATAAAGTAGATGGTTCTAGTAAAGGTACAGATATACTTTATAGGTTGGCTACAGGCAAACCTGATGGTCAAGAGCGTGAAGTCGTTTCTGTAGGATATGGAAGATCATACGATGATGATTCAGATGATCCTGATATAGATGAGTACGATAGCGTAAATGTTCACGGTAAATATGTATTAGTTGAGCGCGGTAAAATCAATTTTGCTACAAAATTCAAGCATGCTTTTGAAGCTGGTGCCGCAGGTATACTTGTTTACAATAATGATAAAGGTACAGAACAATTCCTTGGTATGGCTGGTATTGAAGGATTTGGCAAAAAATTTGGAGTGTCGATTAGGCGTACTGACGCTTTAAAAATGCTCGATGATCTTAAGCAAAATAAGAAAGTTAAGATTTCTTTCAGCAATGATTATGTAAGCGCTCCAAATCCTGATAGCATGCATCCTTCAGGATTCTCTTCGTGGGGTTCAACGCCAGAGCTCGACTTTAAGCCTAATATCGCTGGTATCGGTGGTAACGTATTTTCTACTCAGAACGGTAAAGGCAATTATGTAAACATGTCGGGTACCTCTATGGCTGCTCCAAATGTTTCAGGTCTTTCTGCACTTATGGTGCAATATTATAAGAATCGTTTTCCTTCTATTAGTAGAGTAGAACGCGCAAAGAGAGCAACTCAAGCGTTGATGAATACTGCGAAGGTTCTTACTGATGATGGTAAAGATACGGGCGTTCCGTATGTTCCTCGTCAAATCGGTGCTGGCTTGGCACAGGTTGACAAAGCTATGGATACAAATGTTATTGCTACTGTTAACGGTGAATCTTATGTTCCTCTTCGTGAAGTTAATGGTGAAAGAACTATTAAAGTAGATTTGCACAATTACGGAAGCAAAGATTTAACTTTCAACGTTCCAACTCAACAAGTATTAAATGAATCAAACGAAGCTAATAAAAATACTGTTACAAATATAAGTAAGAATGAGGATTTGACTCCTCAAAATTGCAATGGCAGTATTTTAGTAAAAGCTAATAGTGTTGCAACAGTTGAATTTAAGCTTAAGCCAAACACTAGTAGGAATCACTATATTGAGGGTTATATTCGATTTGAATCAAAAGATTCTAATCAACCAAACATCTCAGTTCCATATCTAGGTTTCGTTGGAGATTGGAATAAAGAGCCAATTCTTGTTGATCCTAGTAAGGAGTATTCTTCAGATATTAAAGCAAGTACAACTCTTGTTTCTGCGGTAAGTAATACTAATAAAGTAAAGGTGAATCGTGAGGGTGAAGCTACTAAATTAGGTTCATTCTCTCCTAACAAAGATAAGCTTTTAGACACTATCATTCCATCTGTAATGATGTTCCGTAGTGCTGAAGAAGTCAGATATTCTATATATGACAGTAAGGGCAACCTTGTTAAAGATTTAGGTTATGACAATTATCTTAGCCGTAGTGATTACAGGAGCCTTAAAGGAAATGCTCATGGTAATGAGAGTTCTACTGGTGAATGGGATGGTAGTGAATACGATCCTAAAACCGGTAAAGAGGTAATTGCTCCTGATGGAATATATACGTACAAGGTTACAGCAAAATTGTCTAAGAATTCTGATCGTTCACAAACCTACACTATGAAGGTTGGTCTTGATACCAAAGCTCCTAAGATTAAGGTTTCTGACCGTGACTCTAATGGTGATGTGATTATTACTGTCACTGACGATTTGAGCGAAACTTATGTGCCTGATATTCATATAAATGGCAAATGGTCTGCAGTTAGAAATGTAGATAAAACATGCCAGGAAAAAGATGACAAGGGTGCTTGTAAGTTAAACTTTGATCCTTCTAATCCTGCGACAAAGCATACTTATAAAGTTCATATTGGGTCTGATGCTAAATTCCTTTATGTCTCAACTAAGGATTCTGCTGAAAATAAAAGTGGTTATGTTTATAAGATTTTTAAGGATTCTAAGGATTCTAAAGATGTTGTTATAAATGGAGCCTCTAAGCTTGCAAGTAAGACTATGGCCATTAGATTCATGTCTAAATTCGATGGTGACAATAATCTTTATCTTCCTATCGGCGGTTATGCTTCCGATGATGTGAAAGATATTAAAGTTTCGGTTACCTATAAAGATAATGGGAATAAGACTGTAACTGTTGATGATGAGCATAAGAAATTCTTCAAAGATAAGTCAGCTTTTGCCGCCTATGTTCCTCTTGAGAACGGTGTTAATCATATTGTTGTTACAGGTTTAAACAATGAACGTAAGCCAATTGGTAATGATGAAGTTGATGTAACTTTCAATGCTCATGCTCCAAATATAACAGTAACCAATTTGAACAAAAATAATAATCTCGATGTTCTTAAAAACGGTGAGGTTACTATTAAGGGCAAAGTTACTGATGATAAAGGTGACAAGCTTTCGATGCATTTGGATTATGTTAAGACAGCGCAAACTCCTGATGGTGGTGTTTCCGTTGGTAGCGGTTCTTCTTCTGGAGAATTTGTAGATCCTGATGATGTAAAGCTTAATGATGACGGTTCATTCGAAGTTACTATTAAACCTGATGCTACTGCTTATACAGTTACTTTAACTGCATCTGATGGTGCGAATGATTCTTCTAAAGTGTTTGCTTTAGAAGGTCGTACGAAGCCAGTAGATAAGTTTGATAGTGAAGTTCATAGGATATTCAGCAAGGATTATGACTTTGAAATAGATAAGGAATCCGCAAATAAGTTTGAAGGAATTAACACTTATATAATTCAACCAAAATTGAAAGACGGTAAGCCAAATCCTAATATAAGTGGTAATTCCTTTACAGTAACAGGTAAAGTTGGACCTAAGATTTCAAACATAGTGTTCACGCCTTCTGCTGAAATAGTTGACGATCATATGAAATTGAAAGATCCTATTGTTGCTGTAATTAAAGATGGTCGTTTTTCTGTGACGCTTCCTATGCATGTTGGAATAAATGATTTCCGTATGCAACTTAAAGAAAAAGTTAAGAAAGAAGGGTCAACAGAGGAATTAGAGAGAAGCTTCCTTGATACTAAGGCAAGATTCTACTTTGACGTAAATCCAGCTAAGGCTGTGTTTAACGCACCTATTGTTTACGGTAATACATTGTTCACCAATAAAGATTCTGTGGACTTCAAGGGTTCTATGAGCCAGGATTGCTTTGGGTATTCTCTGTTTATAAACGGAAGTATAGTTAGTGAATTCTTCTCAACAGATGGTGGTGGTGAAAAGGTAAACAAGTCATTGTTTAACAAGAATTTTGCTGTAAAAGATAAGGATATTATTCATGTAGAAGTGAATAATACAACTGCTTCATCTTTGGAAACCTTCATACCTGTAGTTGTTGATAAGAAGGATCCTGAAGTTAATATTGGTGTGGAAAGCAATGAAACTATTAGTGATAATAGATCCATCAAGGTGAAGGTCAAGGATAATAATCTTCAACTTGCAAAAGTATATGTTGATGGAAAAGTTGTCGCTTCTGCTAAAAATAATCTAGTTAAGAAGAATATAGAAGATATTCTTGTAGATTCTGATAATAGTAAAGATAATGCTGCTGTTGTTGCTAGCAAGCCGGGTGAGACTGAATTCAGTCTTGATATTCCAACTGCTGATTTAAATAACGGTAGTCATACTATTAGAGTAGAAGCTGTTGATTACGCGGGTAATATTACGACTAATACGAACGCTGATAGTGATACGGTTTCTAAGGTAATTGTGATTGACAGAAAGAAAGAAAAGAAAGATACGCCTCAAGGTCCATCTGAACATTCTGGCTCTTCTAATACTTCTGTAAATCCACCTGCTGAGTCGACTTCAGCGCCTAAGGCTCCTGAATCAATAGCAGATCTAAAACAATCACTTAAAGGTGATCTTGTAGTTGGTAATCGCTTGAATAACGTTGCTCGTGCTGGTAAGAGCAATCCTGTTGTTATGCTGATTGCTGGAATGAATGATTCTGCTGAATCTGGTTCTGAGTCTCCTAATGCTAAAGTTTCTAGTGATACAAGTGCATTCATTAACCAACTTAAGAAGAATAAGTTAGCTTATGCTTATGCTTACATTTATTCTTCGCCTGTGCTATTGCATGGTAAAGATGGATCTAAGTATGTAACGGTAACGTTAGGTGATGATGGGTTGCCTCGCTTCGACGCTAAGATCCCAGAAGGATATTCAGGTGAGTATACGATTGTTCTTCTTGATGAAAATGGTTCGCAGATTGCATGGACTACTGTGTGGGTTATTCCAGCTAATGCAACTTCATCTGAAGAAACAATTGCAGAATATAATCTGAAATATTCTGAAAATAATTTCGGAAGTTCTTCAGGAAGTTCTTCAGGATTTGGATTTGGTTCAGATTACGAGAATTATGGATATTCTAGCAATGCTGACAATGATTATTTGAGCTCTGGTTACGCAAATGCTAGTGGATCTGCAAATGCAAGCAATGCTGATGCTAACGGTAGCGGAAGTAAGAACGGAAGCGGATCTAAAGCTAATGGTGCTGCCAATTCTGGTGCAAGCAATTCTGCATCTTCAAAGGAAACTAATGCAAGTAGCATGCTTTCAAAGTTAAGTGCAACTGGTGTTGGAACAGTTTCCACTCTGGTTACAGTTACTTTGTTGATGCTAATTAGTGCTTTTGCGTTAATTGCTAGCAGATTGCGGAATCGAAGCATTAAATAATTGAATTTTAGATTCTGAAGTTGAATTTTAGATTCTATGATTCTAAATAATTAAATACTCCTCATGCTTAATCGCATGGGGAGTATTTTATTGTGGGCACTACTGTCGAGAGTTATCGCGTGTTTGTCCCTCTTTGCAGTCAAGCTGTAAACATGACCTCGTCAAATATGATGCCGCAATTATTCCAGGATGATGCTTCGCAAGATATGCCGCAAGATTCGCAGCAGACGATTATGTCGCAGCCGCGCCAAACGTTCGTTCAGTCGCAGTCGCAGCCGCGCCAGCTTCCTCTGAAGGCAGCCGACACGACTGCCGAAAATCCTTGGCCAGTAAGCGTTATAAGCCAAAAGTTCCATGGTGCTGTAGAAAAGTGGCCTGCAGCTTGGGTAGAAGGTCAGATTGTTGAAATCAATATGAGAAGGTCTACGTCTGGCTACATAACGCTCAGAGACAGTAACGAAGACATTTCAATCTCCATAATGGGCTTTAGCAAGTTTGTTCAGCAAGCGAAAGATTTGCGGCAGGGCGATAGAGTAGTTGTTCACGGCAAGGCAGATATTTGGGTAAAAGCAACGCGATTGAGCTTTGTTGCAGACGAAATTAGACGTGTTGGCGCTGGCGACTTAAAAGCGCAAATAGATGAGTTGCGCAAAAAGCTTAAAGGCGAAGGCTTGTTTGACGTGGAGAATAAAGTGCCTCTGCCTGAGTTCCCAAAGTGCATTGGTCTAGTGTGTGCGCCTCAAGCTCGCGCCGAGGGGGATGTTATTACAAACGTCAATTTGCGCTGGCCTGTAACGCGTTTTAAGGTGGTTCACGCTCATGTTCAGGGTGTGCAATGCCCAGCGGACGTAATTGCGGCCATTAAGCAGCTAGACGCAGACCCAGAGGTTGATGTGATTATTGTTGCGCGCGGCGGCGGTAGTTTTGAAGATTTGATTGGTTTTTCGGACGAAGGCGTGGTTCGCGCTACGGCTGCTTGCGTAACTCCGATTGTTTCTGCGATTGGTCACGAAGACGATTGGACGCTTATTGATTTGGCTGCAGATATGCGAGCTTCTACGCCTACAGACGCAGCAAAGCGCGTTGTTCCAGATGTTAACGAGCAATGGCAGTTGATTGATAACGCTTTGCAACACGCGCGCATGAGGATTTCTGCGCGAGTTGACAATGAGATTCGACTTGTTGAAGGCTACGCGAACCGTCCTAGCCTTACTAGACCGAGCACTATGCTGGAGCCGCATGAGTTGTTTGTGCAGCAGGCCGTTGAACGCATGAGGCATGGTTTGGTGCGGCTGCTTGACGACGCTAGTTTGACTGTTGAAAAAGCGCATGCCAGTATTACGGCTCTTAGTCCGCAATCAACGCTTAATCGAGGTTACGCAGTTGTGCAAATTAGCGGTGGGAAAGTACTCGATGATTCTAGTCGTGTAAAAACTGGCGATGATATAACTGTTACTCTTAAAAGTGGATTGATTACAGCTAGCGTTACTTCTGTAGAACAGTCGTAAAGTTGTAAAATCTAAAGCTGTAAAGTCGTAAAATCTAAAAGTCTTAAAAATAAAAACGCAAAAATTTTAAATAAAAAAATCTTAAATAAAAAATTAGAAAAGGATAATTATGAGCGACGAAACAAAAGACGCAGGTGCAAAAGTTGACGCTATTAGCACGCTTAGCAGTGAAGAGCGGGCTGCGATTAACGCAATGCCTTACGAAGAGGCGCGCGAAAAGCTTGTGCAAGCTGTTAAAGCACTTGAGGCTGGCGGTTTGACTTTGGATCAGTCTATGCATCAATGGGAGCTTGGAGAAGCGCTAGCAAAGCGTGCGCAGGGCTTGCTTGCATCGGTTCGCGCTAAGTTGGACGCGGCTCAAGCGGAGCAGTCTGCTACGGCTGCAACTGCTGGAACGCAGTCTAATCTTGAATCTTGAGCAGGTTATAGCGTGTAAACCACGCTATAGTGTATAATTGCCATTTGTTGCCTCGGTAGCTCAGTGGATAGAGCACCACTCTCCTAAAGTGGGTGTCGTCAGTTCGATTCTGATCCGGGGCACTTTTTGCTAATGTTAGGGGATAGTGTTAGATTGTTTCTAACTTAAGCGATGATCCGTTATCGGCGGGGAGTTTTCGGAAGAACGGCGAGGATTCGTAAGATCCTCGCTTATTAGAACCGACGGGGTTGGCCCGTATAGCCAAACACGAGAGGCTGCAAGAGTTGCGTAAGCATCTTGCAGCAAGCGAGGTGGTACCGCGGCAATAACTGTCGTCCTCGCAGGGAAATATTCACCCTGTTGAGCGAGGAGAGCACAGTGAGCGAATCCACTAATCCAGCAACTAGCGCGTGCGCAAATACGTCTGCAAATCACGTATATCCGAAAGCAAATGTAACTGCATCAACGCAAGAAAACGCCGGCGCGCAAGTTGCACCAAATCCTTCCTTCCCAAAGCTTGAAGAATCAGTTCTCCAATACTGGGATGCAAACAACACTTTCCGCAAGTCAATCGAATACCGCCCGTCTGGCAAAGGTAGCCAAAACGAGTTTGTGTTCTTCGATGGCCCTCCATTCGCAAACGGTCTTCCTCACTACGGCCACCTTCTCACAGGCTATGCAAAAGACGTGGTTCCGCGCTATCAGACTATGCGCGGACGCAAAGTAAACCGCGTTTTTGGTTGGGACACTCACGGACTTCCAGCAGAGTTGGAAGCGCAGAAGGAACTCGGCATCGAGTCGGTTGAGCAAATCGAAAAAATGGGCATCGCGAAGTTCAACGATGCTTGCCGTGCCAGCGTTTTGAAGTACACGAACGAGTGGCAAAACTACGTACATCGTCAGGCTCGCTGGGTTGATTTCGAGCGCGGCTACAAGACACTGAACATTCCATATATGGAATCCGTAATGTGGGCATTTAAGCAGCTTTACGATAAGGGCTTGGCTTACAAGGGTTACCGCGTGCTTCCGTACTGCCCGAAGGACCAAACTCCACTTAGTGCCCACGAGCTTCGCATGGATGCGGATGTGTACCAGAATCGTCAGGACACTACCGTTTCCGTGGCTGTTAAGCTTCGCGACGAAGACGATGCTTACGCAGTATTCTGGACCACTACTCCTTGGACAGTTCCAACAAACTTCGCAATCGTAGTTGGTGCAGATATTGATTACGTGGAAGTTCGCCCAACTGAAGGCAAGTTTGCTGGCAAAAAGTTCTACATTGGTAAGCCTTTGCTTGGTTCCTACACTAAGGAACTTGGCGAAAACTATGAGGTTGTGCGCGAGCTTAAGGGCGCTGAGATGGCTGGCTGGCGCTACTATCCAGTGTTCCCTTACTTTGCAAGCGATTCTGCGCTCGCTGAGGGTGGCACTCCTGGTCCTAACGCTTTTACGATTTTCACAGCAGATTATGTTGATACCGCTGAAGGTACTGGTCTTGTTCACCAGGCTCCTTATGGCGAGGACGATATGAACACGCTTAACGCGCACGAGATTCGCAGCGTTGACGTGCTTGACGCAGGCTGCAAGTTTACAAGCGATTGCCCAGATTACGAAGGCTTGTACGTTTTTGACGCGAACTTGCCAATTTTGCGTAACTTGCGTGCAGGAGACGGTCCGCTTGCTCAAATGCCGGAAGATCAGCGCGCGTTGCTATTCCAAGAAAAAAGCTACGTGCACAGCTATCCTCACTGCTGGCGTTGTGCAACTCCGCTTATTTATAAGCCTGTTTCTAGCTGGTTTGTGTCTGTTACGAAGATTAAGAAGCGCTTGCTTGAGCTTAATCAGGAGATTAATTGGATTCCTGGAAACGTTAAGGACGGCCAGTTTGGTAAGTGGCTTTCTAACGCTCGTGATTGGTCTATTAGCCGTAACCGATTCTGGGGCTCGCCAATTCCAGTGTGGGTGAGTGACGATCCAAAGTATCCTCGCGTAGACGTTTACGGTTCGTTGGATGAGCTTAAGGCTGATTTTGGCGACTATCCTCGCGACGACGACGGCAATGTGAATATGCACCGCCCATATATCGATCGCCTTACTCGACCAAATCCAGACGATCCTACTGGAAAGTCGCAAATGCACCGCATTACGGACGTTCTCGATTGCTGGTTTGAGTCTGGTTCTATGCCTTTTGCGCAATTCCATTATCCTTTTGAAAATAAGGACTTCTTCGAAGAGCACTTCCCATGCGATTACATCGTTGAATACATTGGTCAGACTCGTGGATGGTTCTACACGCTTCACATTATGGCTACGGCTCTGTTCGACCGTCCAGCTTTTAAGAATGTGATTTGCCACGGCATTGTGCTTGGCTCCGACGGTCAGAAGATGAGTAAGCATTTGCGCAATTATCCGGATGTGAACGGTGTTTTCAACGAGTATGGTTCAGATGCTATGCGTTGGTTCCTTATGTCTTCGCCAATTTTGCGCGGTGGCAATTTGATTGTGACTGCAGACGGCATTAGGGATACGGTTCGTCAAGTTATGCTTCCAGTTTGGAGCTCATATTACTTCTTTACTTTGTATGCGAACGCTGCAAACGGTGGTAAGGGTTACGATGCTCGAAGGCTTCGCGCGGACGAGGTTGCAGGACTTTGCAACATGGATCGTTATTTGCTTGCTCGCACGCGTTTGCTTGTTGAGCGCGTAGAAAAATGCTTGAACGAGTTTGCAATTAGCGATGCTTGCGCGGCAGTAAGCGATTTTATTGACGTGCTTACGAATTGGTATATTCGCGGCAGCCGCGACCGATTCTGGAATGAAGACGAGACTGCTTTCAACACGCTTTACACTGTGTTGGAAGTGTTTATGCGCACGATTGCTCCTCTTGCTCCTATGGAAGCAGAGGCTGTGTGGCGTGGTCTTACTGGCGGCGAATCCGTGCATTTGGCTGATTGGCCTTATTTGGTTGAGCCGCAAATGCTTTCAGATGGCGAGAAGAACCCTAAGGCTGGCGAGGTCACTGAGCTTGGTGCTGTTCTTGCGCACGACGATGCTTTGGTTGCTGCTATGGATAAGGTTCGCGAGGTTGTGTCTTCTACGCTTTCTTTGCGCAAGGCGGAACAGTTGCGTGTGCGCCAGCCGTTGGCAAACTTGACTGTTGTTGCAGAAAATACTGCTGCTGTAGAGCCTTACGAGCAGGTGCTTGAGCGCGAGCTTAACGTGAAGAATGTCACATTCTGCACTTTGCAAGATGCAAGCGAACACGGTTTGAAGATTGTTCACGAGCTTAAGGTTAACGCTCGCGCGGCTGGCCCTCGTTTGGGTAAGCAAGTGCAGTTTGCTATTAAGGCTTCTAAGAGTGGCGATTGGCGTGTTAACGAGTCTGGCGCTCCTGTTGTTATGACTCCAAACGGCGAAGTTGCGCTTGAACAAGGCGAGTATGAGCTTGTTAATCGCGTTGAGTCTTCGGATGCTCAAGCGGCTGCAAATACGGCTTCTTCTGCAATGCCAACTGGCGGTTTCGTTATGCTCGACACTGCTTTGACTAGCGATTTGCTTGCTGAAGGTTACGCTCGCGACGCTATTCGCGCTGTTCAAGATGCTCGTAAGGAAAACGGTTTGGATGTTACAGACCGAATCGCTTTGACTTTGAATGTGCCTAGCGTGGACGTTGCTAAAGTTGAGCAGTTCCGTGATTTGATTGCTAACGAAACTCTTGCTACAAGCTTAGAAGTTACTGAGGCTGATTCTAGCGCAACTGAGCTTAGCGTAAGTCTTAAGCGCGCGTAAAAAACACAACTAACAGCTAATTAACTAAACAAAAAACGTGCCGTTGTATGATTCATACGTCGGCACGTTTTGTTTGTCTTCGTATTTCGCATAAGTGTAGGCGAAATCGGGGTCGCGATACGCTCTAAGCGAAAAGTGAAGCAATGCGACACTCTGATTTTCTACACTTCCATACCTTCATATAAATTCGTTATGACAATAATACAAATTTATTCATGTTTGTATTTGTTAGTTTTATAGAAAAATTGCAATACGAAAGTGCAGGTAACGAAATGAGTGGCGATGAAAAGGGGCGGTGTATTTTATTCGCGTAGTAAGCGCGACTTATCAAGTGTTACCGCAATTGTTGGAATTGCAATAATATCACTGTTTGTTTTATTGGCGATTTTTGCCGACCTTTTTACTCTTATTACAGGTAATGATCCATATAGCGAAAATCCCGATGTTTTGTCGGATTCTTCGTTGCCTACAGGCATAGGCGGAATAAGCTCAAAACATTGGTTTGGCGTAACGCCATTGCGCGGAATTGACTTATTTGCAATCATCTCTCACGGCGCAAGAATCTCTCTTGGAATTGGCTTAGCTTCTACTGCAATCTCCGTTGTTTTAGGCGTTGTAATTGGCGTTATTGCTGGTTATTTTGGTGGTTTTGTTGATTTTGCAATTTCTCGCATTATGGACGTGTTCTTTGGGTTTCCGTTCCTAATCTTTGCGATTGCGCTTTCTGCGATTGTGCCTCAAACTTTCCCGCGTCCGCTTCTTTTAACTCTTATAATCGGCTTTTTTGGTTGGCCTAGTATGGCGCGATTGGTTCGCGGCGAAACACTTAGCCTTAAAAATCGCCATTTTGCTGTGGCTTCTAGAGTTATGGGCGCTAGTGCTTTTCATGTTTTGCGCAATCAGATTTTGCCAAACATGCTTCCAATAATCATTGTTAATACAACACTTTCTATACCAGGCCGTATTGCACTTGAAGCGGCACTTTCATTTCTTGGCGTTGGCATGAATCCGCCTTCGCCTTCGTGGGGACGCTCAATATCCGACGCAGTGCAGTGGGCATTGGTAGACCCGTGGTATTTAATATTCCCAGGTTTATCTTTGTCCCTGCTTGCGCTCGGGTTTAATATGCTGGGCGATTGGCTTTCTTCAAAAATGGAGATAGCAGCATGAGCGTTTTTCTTTACATTATTAGGCGCGTTGCAAGCGCTTTGGCTGTTATTGCTGTTATTGCAATGGCAATGTTTTTGATTTTCTTTATGACTCCAACAAATCCTGCTCAGCTTATGTGCGGCAAACCTTGCACGCATGAGCGTTTAGCACAAGTTTCTGCGTTTATGGGAACTGATTTGCCTTGGTATAGTCAGCTTTTTAACTATTTACAGGGTATTTTTGTTGGCCGTACTTTTGGCGATTCTGCATCTGCCAGCGCAATTGTTTGCGCGGCTCCTTGCTTAGGATGGTCTTTTGCGCTTAATGAACCTGTTACTGGTTTGATTTTTAGTCGTTTTCCAGTTACAGCATCAATCGCCATTGGCGCTGCTGTTTTGTGGATGATAATTGGCGTATTTGCAGGCGTTTTGCAAGCTGTTAAGCGTGATTCGTGGATTGACCGCTTAATTGTAGCAATATCTTCGATTGGTATTTCGTCTCCTACCTACTTAATTGGTTTGCTGGCGATTATTGCTTTTGCGGTTTACATTCCCGTTTTTCCTACGGGTGGATATGTTAGCTTCTTTGCTAATCCTTTTGACTGGGCTTGGCATCTGCTACTCGCTTGGATTGTTTTAGCGTTGATAAATGGCGCTTTTTATGCGCGCATTACTCGTTCTACAATGATTAGGGAATTTGGTAAAGATTATGTGCGAACTGCAATAGCAAAGGGCATGCCCGATTCACATGTTGTAGTAAATCATGCTTTGCGAAATGCGATTTTACCAATATTTACAATGTTTGGTTTAGATCTTGGCGGTCTTCTTGGTGGAGCGGTTATAACTGAGCGTGTGTTCTCTATGCACGGGTTGGGTTCGCTTCTTTTAGACGCTGTTAAGACTTTTGATTTGCAAGTTTTGGTTGGAGTTACGCTGTTTTCGGCCGCTCTTGTAATAATTGCAAATCTTATTGTTGACGTCTGTTATTGTTTGCTTGATCCTAGAGCGGCTAAAGTCGCCCTTTAAAGTGGTGATTAGTGAGCGATTAAAATCGCCAGCAAAATCGCCATTAAGGTTGCAACTAAAGTCGCTACTAAAGTCTTCTTTAAATCACAATAATAAAAATTTTTAATAACTTTATAACTTTATAAAAAATTAAGGAAAAATCATGCAAAATACACAAAATATACAAAATTATTATCAAATCATCAAAAAATTTAATCGCGGTTTTGCTCTAAATATATTAAGAGCAATTGCTGTAATTCTAGTGTTTTCGCTGGTTTATGCATTTTCTGCTTGCGGAACTGCTGTGCAAAGTGGTCAAAACCTACAAAAAAGACTACCAAATGCTTCTGTGCTTAATAGCAATCCAAAAAAGGGCGGAACGCTTACGATTCTAAGCTCTGAATCAAAAATGGATTTTGATCCTGCAAGAAGTCAGGGTTTGCCAATAACTTCTAATAGCCTAGTTTTCCGCGCTTTAACAACGTGGAAAGTAACGCCAAGTGGCAAAACGCGTGTTGTTGCCGATTTAGCAACAGATACGGGAACTGCTTTAGACGGCGGAAAAACTTGGAAGTACACTCTTAAAAAAGGCATTAAATACCAGGATGGAAGCCCAATAACGTCTAAAGATATTAAATATGGTCTTGAGCGTTCTTTTGCAAACTCGCTTACAGGCGGATTCGGTTACCACAAAGCGCTTTTGGAAGGCGCTAAAGACTATGCCGGTCCGTTTAGTGGCAAATCTTTGGATTCGATTGAAACTCCAGACAATCAAACAATCATTTTTAAACTAAATGCTGCTTTTGCTAATTGGCCTTGGGTTGCGTCTTTGGCGGCCTTTGCTCCCGTTCCGTTAAATTCTGGGAATGCGCAGGATTATGGTAAAAGCCCAGTTGCTTCTGGACCGTACAAAATTGTTGAAAACGAAGTTGGCAAGCAAATTGTTATGGTTAGAAACACTAATTGGGATTCCAGCGCGGATTCAATTCGAGCTAATTACCCAGACAAGATAATTTGGAAGCTTGGTGTTGATCCTTCTGTTGCTGCCCAATCTATGATTCAAGGCAATTCTGGCGCAGACAATGCTATTCTTGCAGATTTTGTGCCTCCAGCTCAACGCGCACAAGCTAAAGCAAGCTACAAGTCGAGCAATCTTTTAGTTACAAGCTGTGACGGAGCGTTGGAATATTTGGCCATGAACAATCGCCGTATTAAAGATGTTAAGATCCGAAAGGCGATTCAGTACGCTGTAGATAAGCAGTCGTATCAGCGAGCAAAGGGCGGTGCGGTTGCTGGCGGTTTTGCAACAACGCTTATTACTCCAGGCGTAAGCGAGCGCAAAGTCTATAATCTCTATTCTGCAAATCCGCGTGGGGACGTAGAAAAGGCTAAACAATTATTAAAGGAATCGGGTAAATCTAAACTAAAGTTTAGTCTTATTGCTCGCCCAGATCAGGCGCAAGTGGCATCTTCTATTCAAGCAAGCTTAAAGCGCGTTGGAATTGATGTTTCTATACGAACTGTGGATTCGCAGATTTTTACCGATATGATTACTGGCGATTCTGGCGACTACGATTTAGCTTTGTCTAAATGGCAGCCTGATTTTCCTTCTGCGTATGCAAATATTGGTCCGCTTTTTGACTCTTCGCAAATAGGCGGCGGCAATTGGAATATATCTCGCTACTCGAATCCAAAAGTGGATTCCTTGATTCGCCAAGCTGTTGGCGTTATAGATAAGTCGCGTGCAGATTTGCTTTGGCAGCAGGTTGATAAAGAGATTATGCGCGATTCTCCAATCGTTCCGCTTATTTACTCTAAGAACACTTATATTCACGGAAGCAATGTGGAAAACTTCTTTGTTGGGTCTTTCCCGGCTTATCCAAACTATGCGCGAGTTTCGCTTAGAAACTAGAAAAGGATTTAAGAAAATGTTGGAAAATCGCGAAAACCCAGTGCTTAGCGTTAGTAACTTGTCTATTGCGATTGGCAAAAATCAGATTACGCATAACGTATATTTAAACTTATATGCGGGCAAAATTAGTGCGCTGGTTGGCGAATCTGGTTCGGGAAAGTCCTTAACTTCGTTGGCATTAATGGGTCTTCTTCCAGACGATTTTAGTGTTTCTGGCAAAGCGGTTATTAATACAAGCGCTAATGACAGTTTGGATTTACTAAGCAATAATGCTCCGTATTCTTATATTCGTTCGGGGCTTATTTCAATGGTATTCCAAGAGCCATCTACAGCATTTAATCCAGTTATGCGCATTGGCAAGCAAATTGAAGAGTCATTAAAATATCATCACGAAAAGTTTGGCAAGACGAGCGCTCGCGCTAAAAAATCGCGAGTTCTTGATTCCCTTAGCGAGGTTGGCCTAAAGGATGTAAATCGCGTTTATAGGTCTTATCCGCACGAACTTTCTGGAGGGCAGCTTCAGCGCGCAATGATTGCAATGGCAATTATTAATCAACCTTCTTTGCTTATTGCAGACGAGCCTACAACAGCTTTGGATGTTACAACTCAGCGTAAGATTTTGCAGCTTTTGCGCGATTTAGCTAAAAAGCATAATATTGCGGTTTTGATTATTACGCATAATATGAGCGTTGTTAAGGCTGTTGCAAACACAGTTTATGTTATGAACAGTGGCAGTATTGTTGAAAGTGGGCTAGTTAAAGATGTGTTTTCTAATCCTAAAAACAGCTATACGCGATCTCTTTTAGACTCTATTGTTGATTTTGATATTAGTAATTTAGCTAGCGAATCAACTAGTTCGGAGGCTGGCGATTTTTGCGTAAACATTCAAAATGTTTCTGCTAAATATGCTAAGTATTCTAAAATTTTCAACCCTTCTAAATACGCAATAAGTGATTTGAACCTTAATATTTTAAGGGGGAAAACGCATGCGCTGGTTGGCGAATCTGGTGCTGGAAAAACAACGATTGCAAAGCTTATTTCTGGTCAGCTTAAGCCAGAATCTGGCAGCATAAGCATAGAGGGTCTTAATTTATACTCCGATTGCAAAAAACGCGCAAATCGCAAGATTTTAAGCAATATTGGGTTCATTTTCCAAGATTCTGGCTCGGCGCTAAATCCTTTAAAAACTGTAGGTTGGAGCATTGCCGAGCCTCTTATTGTCAATAAAAGTCTTAGCGAAGAAGAGCGCAAAAAGCGCGTGGAGCTTGTTCTTAATCAAGTGCATTTGCCATTAAGCTTAATAAACAGGTTCCCGCACGAGCTTTCTGGCGGTCAAAAACAGCGAGTTGGCATTGCGCGAGCGTTAATAAATCGTCCTTCTTTGATTATTGCAGATGAGCCAACTTCGGCGTTAGATGCAAATCATTGCCTAAAAATCCTAAATCTTTTAAGTAGCTTGCAAAAGCAGTACAACTTTTCGTGCTTGTTTATAACGCATGATTTGGCTTTAGTAAGCCGCATTGCTAGCCAAGTTAGTGTTATAAAAGGCGGAAGGATTGTTGAGCAGGGAAGCGTTAAAGATGTATTGCGTTTACCTAAAAATCCATACACGCGCAGTCTTATTGATGCTGTTTTGCAATGATTATGTTTGTGCTAAAAAGTACCATTGTAAGAGTTTATTAGGAGGTTTTTATGTCTTCGTGCGCTCCAATAGGTGTATTTGACTCTGGGTTAGGTGGTATTTCTGTAGTTCGTGAGCTTCGAGAAGCAATGCCAAATGAGCGCATTATATACTTTGGGGATTCTGCTAATGCTCCATATGGCATAAAAACTCCGCAAGAAGTGCGTGAGCTTAGTTTTAAGATTGTTGAGCATTTTGCAAGTCTTAATGTTAAAGCTATTGTTATTGCTTGCAATACTGCCACTTCTGCTGCTGTTAAAGATTTGCGTGAGCACTATAGTATGCCGATTATTGGCATGGAACCTGCTCTTAAGCTTGCTTGCGATTTAGGTGGCGGCAAGCCTCAGCGCGTGATTGTTGCTGCTACTCCTTTAACGCTTAAAGAGCGCAAGTTTGCGGAACTTATGAATCGTTTTACGCAAGATCACCAAATTTTTTCTAGACCGTGTCCAGATTTGGTAGAAATTGTGGAAAATGGTGATTTAGGCAATAAAAATATTGTTATGAGTGCTTTGCATAAGTATTTTGATTCTTATGATTTAAACAATATTGATTCAGTTGTTTTAGGCTGTACTCATTTTGTGTTTTATAAAAGTTATTTTCGCGAGTTTTTGCCTGATTGCGTGAAGATTGTAGATGGTAATGCTGGCACTATTCATCATCTTAAAAGCGTCTTAGATTCAATGAATCTTCTTGCGGATAAAGATGACGAGGGGAGTGTTTTGCTCACTAACTCCGATTCAAGCGATCGTATTGCTAAGCTATCGCAATCTCTGCTTAATAGTGACTGCTGATTATAACTTTAATTTAAATTGCAGCTTATAAATATGTGATGAAATATGTGATGAATTTAGTTGTATAAGCTTTTGATTCAACTAAATATAGCATGACCGTATTTGCTTAAAATTAATAGCACGATTACGAATATCCATAGTGAGTCTACGATTAAATCGTAGTTAATTCTGTAATACGCGTTTAGAATTTTATTTTTTAATCCAATTCCTTGCGCGCTAACTGTTGCGTGGCTAAGTGACATGAATTGTATAGTAGTGCAAAACATTAGTACTAAGCACCATGGGCAAAGAACTTGTATTACGAACATTGATTGAGAAAACAGCCAATACGCGTACAAGAGTGCGCATAATCCGCCTATCCAACTAAATATCGCTAGCCATTTTGGAAGTTTTACTTTTGCTATTCCGACTACAGCAAGTGTTACAAATACGCTTTCGGCTGCTATTCCAAAGAAGGCGTTAGGGAAGCTTAGTTCGCCAAATCGTATGAATTCTGCTTGCCATGTTTGAGCTACTTTAGAGCATGATACGAGAGTGTTTATATCGCATCCAAGCGCTTTGTGCGGTGTGCGCGCAAGAGCTAAAGTCTCAGAAGATAATATTAGAGATGTTAGAAGGGCTATTGCAGAAGTAACTAGCATAATAGCGTAAACCCAAGTAGCAGAATGTCTCCAGCCTTTTAATGAGTTTGTTTCGCAAAGTGTTTTTCCGTCTACATTGTTTTCCGTTTTAGATAGCTCATTTATATTTGTGAGTTCTGTTTGTGAATTACAGCTATCCATAAGTACTCCTGTAAACGCTAATAATGTAGGGATTAATCGTTTATAAGATAAACGTTACATGCCACAGTTTACGATAATTGTATGACTGTAACTAGCACTAGCGCTGATATTGATTTTTTTGCAAACCCTGATGAGAATAATTCTGGTTGGGATTTGCATTGTCATACCTTTTATTCCGATGGTACAAAGTCGCCAGAAGATTTGGTAAATGAAGCTAAAACTATTGGTCTTAAAGGTGTGGCTATTACAGATCACGATACTACTGCTGGTTGGAGTGATTTTAAAGAAGCTGCTAATATTGCGGATTTTCCAGTTATTTTTGGATCCGAAATCACATCTGTAGAAGGTAATATATCTGTTCATATGCTTGCTTATCGTTATAATCCAAACGACGAGTGCATTATTGAAATGTTTGATTTAACAAGGAAACGTCGTTTAAATCGTACGCGTAAAATGGTGGAGCTTATGTCGCACGATTTTCCGATTACTTGGCAAGATGTTCTTGATCAAGCAGGTAAAGGGAATCTGACTACGATTGGCAGACCACATATTGCAGATGCATTGGTTGCTGCAGGTGTTTTTGAAACAAGATCTCAGGCTTTTGCAGGGCCAGTAGCGCCTCATGGACCTTATTACATTCCTACGCCATCTCCCAGCGTTGATGAAGTTATTAAAGTTATTAAACATGCTGGGGGAGTAAGCGTTATTGCACATCCTGCGGATTATAGTAGGAATCTTGTTATTCTTTCAGACTCTCAAATTGCTCATTACGCTAGTTTAGGTCTCGATGGTTTAGAAGTGTATCATCGTGGTAATTCTTTAACGCAAAGACAAAGACTATTTGGATTAGCAAAAGACTTGGATTTGCTTGTTACTGGCGGCTCTGATTGGCACGGAAGCGGGAAACCAAATAGTCTTGGTGAAGAAACAACTAGCGACGAAGTAGTGAGTAAAATCCTAAATCGCTAGTTTTGTAATTACAATGCGTTGAAACCAACAGTGTGTGTTGGGGTATCTCCGATTATTGCATAGGCAAAAGAGTTGCTAGGTACAACAATTTTCCTGTTATTTTTATCTGTAATGGTGATTAATTTTTCGTCTTTGATTGCATTGGTTATAATATTCTGCACGTCTTCTTCGCTTTGTTCTGATTCAAAGCTGATAGTGTCGTTTACGTGTTTAACTCCGATTGTTACCTTCATTTTGTTTCCTTTAATACTTTTGATACTTTTAATAATTGGTTTCTTTGATTTTACTTAATATTTAGCATCTAATATTTAGCATTTACGAATTACTCAGTTTGTCTTTAGCATCTTTAATAGCTTGATCTGCATCTTTTAGCATTGGGATAATAATAGTTGCTGGCTTATCTAAATCTTCATTGTTATTTTTGCCAGTATTTTCTACATTGTTATCTTTGCTTTCGATGCTGTTATTGCTCTCGAACTTGCTTTCGATGCTTCCGTCACTATTCTTGTTACTATTATTGGCGTTATTGATAATGCTATTTATAACTTGTGTTTCTAGATTATCAGCAACAGATGTAGTTTTAGTAGCATTCGTATTATCAGACTCTTTGTAAGAATCTTCTTGCGCTTGTGAATTTGAATAGTTCACTTTTGTAGGGTTTTCACTCGTGCTGTCGTTATTGCTGTTTAAAGCAATTGTCTGACTTTTAGCACTTATATTGCTCTCATTTGTGGCATCAGAAGATTCAATAGTATCGTCTTTAACTATATCTCCTACAGTTAGAGAAGACGCAGGATTTGCGCTTGAATTGTTGTTTTGATTAGCATTTGCGTTTCTAGAATTGTTTATACGCGTAAGCTCGTGAGCAAGACGTTCTACTTGTGCTTTAAAGCGCATGATCCCAGTTGTATCCGCACGCTGCAAAGCTTGAACAAAGTCGCCAACCTGCTCCATTTGAAGCCATAGGTTTGCGCGAAGCATAATCATGCTGTCTAATCTGGCTCCTAGCATTCTTCCGTAAGCGCTAAGAAGTGCATTCCTATGCTGTTCATTAAGTTTTGCAAAAATCCACGCTAAATCTCGCGCAGGATCGTTGATTTGCATGCTCTGCCAATTGGTTATTGCAGTAATCGTAGATCCAGAAAATAGAAAATCTCCATCTTTAAAACCGCCGTGAACAGGGCAAGTGTCAAATGCCCACAATCCATCGGTTTCAAGCACTCTGGACCAGTTATCGGTGATTTCAGTAGGAATGTGACCAGCTTGACGTAGCCTTTTAATCCAAGATGTTAATTGTGCTCGAATCTGACCAGTAGTAAAAGTCGGGTAGCCGCCTTTTGTTAAAAATGCTGGGCTTAGTCGGTGAATTGCGCCCATGGCTGTGCCAGCGTTTACGCAATCGTCTGTTGTAAGAAGGCTTAATTCTCTAGCGCTTCCGTTTAAATGTGGGCAAATCAATACTGTTGGATTATTAAAATCTGCCTGTCCAAGTCTTTCGCCATATAAGCTGTTTGAATCAGATTGGTTATCTTCTTGTGTAGATTGTGTAGATTGCGCAACTTTTGTATTTTGCGTATTTTGATTGTTCTGGTTTGAAAGGGAGCCAGGAACAAACTTAAGCATTTCTTCGTGTGCAAATCCAAGAGCTGCAAGTCCTTTGGTTTTTTGCAGCACCCATGCTGCTCTCGCTCTGTCGTGTAAGCGTTTTTGCCCTTTTTCCTCGGAGCTTACAAAAATGTCATAAAGGTTACCAGAAACGTCTTGAATAACGGCATGAGATATTCCCGCAGCGGCATCGGTGGCGTTTGCCTGCTCACTTTGGCGGGTTCCGGCGAATTGTACTTCTGGCATGACCGATGAGGCCAGCGCTACCAACTTGAATCTGCTTATCTGTGTCACAGTTCAACAGTAATACAAAGCAGCGAGATATAGTCAAATAACCTTTAACCACATTTGTGTTTTAATCTTTTATTTTTTCTTTGTTTGCTGTAACAATAGAAATATGATTTCTTCTCCAGAGTCATTATTGAATGATTTAGATGATTCACAGCGTGCAGCAGCCATTGCGTTAAATGGTCCTGTTCGCATTGTGGCGTGCGCTGGTGCTGGTAAAACTCGCACTATTACACGCAGAATAGCGTATGCGTGTGCTAAAGGAGAATGGGATGAAAATCGCGTTTTAGCGGTAACTTTCTCTGTAAAGGCTGCTAAAGAAATGCAAGAACGTCTTAAAAAATTAGGTGTTAATAATGCGACTGTCGCAACTTTTCATTCTGCAGCATTAAAACATTTACGTAAGGTATGGGATTCAGTGTGCTCAGCTCCTTTTCCAAGAATAATGGATGATCCTAAAGAAGTTACAGAGCAAGCATTGATTCATTACACAGATCTTGCAAATATGACGTCTGTGCAAATAAGAGATATTATTTCAGAAATTGATTGGGCGAAAGTTTCGCTTATTGCACCAGATGATTATGCGAAAGCATATGCTTGTGTTCATAGAGAACTCCCTGCGGGATTAGATGTTAAACAATTCGTAGAAGTTTATAAAGCGTACGAGATTGAAAAAAATACGCGTAATCTTATTGATTTTAACGATTTGCTCCTTTTAACCTGTCATATTTTAAGATCTTTCCCTAATGCTGCTAAACAGATTCGTAGTTTAATAGGTTGGGTTACTGTTGATGAGTATCAGGATGTTTCGCCATTGCAACATGAGCTTCTTGTACTATGGTTGGGCGATAACCGCAATATTTGCGTTGTTGGAGATCCTGCCCAAACCATCTATTCTTTCGCTGGTGCTAGTAGCTACGATTTACTTGAGTTTCCAAAAGAATTTGCACCAATCTACGCGGATATTAGTTTGAATACGGATTACAGGTCTACAGAACGTATTGTTGGTCTTGCTAATCGTGTTCTTTCACAATCTGCGTGTAGGCGTGATTATTTAAAATTAAAATCAAATATTAAGGGTGGCGCTCGCGTTTCCAAAAGTATTTATAATACTGATTACGATGAGGCTCTTTCTGTTGCTCAGCAGATTTCTAAAGCTGTTAAATCGGGGGATGCGCTTCCTACGGATTTTGCTATTCTTACGCGCACTAATGTTCAGCAGAATATGTTTTGTAGAACATTAGGTAGCTTGGGCTTACATTTTTCTGTTAAAAAAGATGCTGGTCTTCAACCTGATGTGCTCGATAATAATATAGATAATACAGAAGTAAGCAATTCCAATTCATCGGTTGCTGGCGACTTATCCTTTGCTGATACAGATAATAAGTTTGTAGATAATGTTTCCGAAAAGAAGCATGTTGATTTAATTAAAAAATCTTTACTTCCTGTAACTATATCTACAATTCACGCGTCTAAAGGTTTGGAATTTAAACACGTTTTTTTGGTTGGCTGTTCTGAAGGTCTTCTTCCTTTTGGATCTTCTGTTAGTAGAAGTGAAGATGAGGATGAAGAAGAACGCAGACTTATGTATGTTGCAATAACAAGAGCGGAAAAAACCTTGCATATTTCTTACGCTCTTTGCAAGGATTATGGAAGTGGTATGCAAAGAACTGTAAGTCATTTCTTAGAATAATTTGTTTAAAATAATTCTAAGAAAATCGCAAGTTTTTCCGCTCTGTTTTATTATTTCTATTCATTTATTATTCATTTGTTATTTATTTATTGTTATTTATTATTTATTTATTTATTATTCACTTATTATTTATTTATATCTGAATCGGGATTTGAATCAGAATCAGTTTCACCGTTATCTGAATCTTCGTCAGCATTGTTGTTTGCGTCATCAGATTCGTCGTCAGACGTGTCATTAGATGCTAACAGTTTGCTTAATTCATCGTCCCAATTCACATCTTTGAGTTTCTTTTCTAAATCTTCACTATTCTTGAAGTCTTCCAAATTAGGCATATTCATGCTTGATTCTTTTGACTCTTTATTTGTTTCAGTTTCCGATTCAGAATTAGACTCAGCATTAATTTCAGCATTAGTCTCAACATTATCATTTTTCTTATTTTCATAAGAATTTTCATGTTCAGACTCGTCGTTATCAATCTTAGAAGCTGACGACTCTTCATTATCTGTAGAATCAGCCTCATAGGATTTGCTTGCCTCATCTTTGTTTGTAGAATCTGCAGAATCTATTTGCTTATTATTATCTGTGCTATTTTCATCTGTAGTATTCGTTTTTTTATCACTTGCGTTTGCCTCATCCTGAGACTCTGGTAAATCAGGCAAAAGATCAGGATGATTCCACATAGAGTCTCGCTCCTCAATGCCTTTTTCGTTTGTGATTGAATCCCATAATGCTGCAGCTTCTCGCATTCTGCGCGGTCTTAATCTCAATCCGATAAGAGATTCAAAAGTTATTTCCGAAGGTCCACCTGCAGCGCGCTCGCGTCTCATCATCTCTCTAAGTTGATCGATGTGTGGAATATGTGCCATTCCAGCACGCCAAATAACGCAATCAACCCAGCCTTCTGTAAGAGCAAGAAGTGTTTCCAGTCCTTTAAGAGCCTGTTTTTGACCCTCTGTTTCTGTATCTGCAACTTTAGAAATATCCACCGCTCCAGAAACAGCTTCTGGATCCATTTCTTGAATATCTCTAAGCTGGTCTTCTACAGCATCTAAGTCAATAGAAATACCATCTGCATACTTTATAATCAGAGCTTCAAAACGTGGCATAAGCCATGGTACAGACGCAAACAAGCGAGCGTGTGCAAGTTCGCGTAAGGCAAGATAATTCATAACTTCTGTTACGTCTAATCCCCAGGTTTTTGCATAATCTATGCAATTGTATGGAATAAGACCTCCAGCTGGATTGTTAAGTAGTGCTATACCTTGATCGAAGCTTCCATGAACCTCGTGAGATAATGCTCCAGCAGCGTATCCTAGTTGCATAGCAAAAGATGTATTTCCGAGCAATCTCATAAACTGGTCAGGTTGTTTTACCTCATCTGGCATAGGGATTGGCATAATTCCATCGTATATGCCATCCACTTCTGTATCTTGTGAATCGCCGAATCTTGCGGATATTACGCTTGTAAACGCCTCGCACACAGATTTTGCAACAGGGTTCGCGAATTTAACCCACGAATCTATTGTTCCTTCAATCCAATCAGATCTAGAAAGAATATCAGGTGTTCCTGGCGCAGGATTTAAGTTGCAACTTGTGTCTAGCCACAAGTTTGCTTGGCTAAGTGCTCTTCTAGCACAGTCCGCAACTTCAGCGTTTACGGTTCCTCCATCGCTTGTTGATCTTTGAATAGCGATAGATTGTGCAAGCTTTTTATTTATTGGACCGTCTTCGAGAGTCACTCTCATTTCAAGAGGATTGTTTAATCCTCCTGTAGAAAAAGCTTGCATCATGGCGTGAACTTCGCCTGGTGTCGGAAGTCCTCCAATTCCACACCTTTCCTTGATGTGTTCGCGTATGTCAAAAGGGAGGTTCTCAAAGTTGTGCCATGCTTTTTCGCCTTGTTCAGAACCAAAGCAGTCGACGAGCCACTGGTGAATTTCTTCTTCGCTCATAGTTAAGTCCTTACAGTCTTAGTTAAAAGTCATCTAATATTTTCTACGTTATTTCGCATTCATTTATTAGTGTGACTTTTTGCAGCTTATTACAGATTCTACCTGATATACGGCAATTTTCATTCAATAAATCAATAATTTAAGTAACTTTTTTAATTTAATATTTTAAATGAATCCTAATTCCGTTATGCGTATGGCTTGAGTATAGAATTATTTCTTATGACTAATAAGATATTTGCTGTTTTTAATAATGTATGTATGACTGTTATAAGTTTTACGAGTAGAGTTTTTAATTATTTTGTTAAATATTTTTCTTCAAAATCCGTGCAGTATTTTATTGGACTGATCATTGGTGTTCTTGCGATTATTGTGCTTTTTCTTCCTAGCGCATATGTTGTTGAAGAGCCAGGGCCAACTCAAGACGTTTTAGGAAAATCTTCTGGAAAATATGTGATAAACGTAGATAATCCTAATAATCCTAATAAAAAAGCTGCTTCAGCTGCTTCGGGTTTAAAATCGCATTCAAAAAGTGGCAAATTGCTTTTAGTTACAGTAAATACATCTGGAGTGCCAGGGTATGAGATTCCAAATATTTACGCTGTTTTATCTTGGTTTGATTCAAAAAAGCAGATTTTGCCGCGTGAGGTGTTAGTACCTGTAAATCAAAATGCAAGTGATTATAAAAAAGAAACAAATAAGCAGATGACTTCCTCGCAATCTTCTGCGCAAGTGGCGGCTTTGGATTATGCGAAGAAACATCTTAATGTGAATGTAAAAAACGTAAAAGTTAAGATGCATATAGACGATATTGGCGGTCCTTCTGCAGGAATGATGTATGCTTTGGGTATTTTAAACAAGTTAACTGGCGTAGATTTGGCTGGCGGCAAAACAATAGCAGGCACGGGAACCATTGATAATAATGGGAAAGTTGGGGCAATCGGCGGAATTCGTTTAAAGATGATATCTGCTAAAAGAGATGGTGCAAGATGGTTTCTAGCGCCAAATAGCAATTGTGATGAGGTGGTTGGCAATATTCCGCAAGGTTTAAACGTAGTAAGCGTTAAGACTTTAGATGATGCGTATAAAGCGTTGGAGAAAATTAAGGCTGGTAAAAGTATAAAGTCTTTTAAAACGTGTAATGCGAAGATGTAGAAGATGTAGAAGATGTTGCTTCATTTTTAACTCTTTATTTCTTTAACTCTTTATTTCTATTATCGAAAATCCTATATTTAGTATGTTTTATTATGCAAAGTGCTGCATATTGTGTTTTAAGACACGCCGAGCGTGATAATTTCGATGCTAAAAGCGAAAAATATAAAGTTTCCAATATATTTTTAACGTATTTTATGGTGATCTTTATAGAATCTAGGAATTTTTACGAATGTTAAAAAATGTGTAGATTTTCCTTGAATTTTCCTATGGGGGGGGGTACAACTGTATACGTGCTTTGCAGTAGTGCACTGTATTATTTTGCATTTGAGCGTTTGGCGCGAATTTAACTACTGGTTTTGTGGAAGCTAGGTATGCTTACGTTTATTTAACGCTTGCACGCTAGTTTTCTTCAATAGTTTCGCGTTGTTTACGTAGTCGGCTTACGTTTATTTACGTAGTTTGATTGCGCGCTTTTTGCTGATAATGCGGTGTTCTGTACCCCGGGCAATGCTTGTTGGCTTATAAAACCAAAGGGCATGAGTATTCGAGCAGCTTTTAGATTTTAAGAAATCGAGGCGTTAGAATGTCACGGCTTCATGGCTTATTGAACTTGCGTAAGCAGTTTAGAATGCTTAACGCTTCTGCTTCTTCAGATAGTTGCAGACGTATTCTTTCGAAGCGTTACGTTTTCCGTGCGTTTTTAGCAATGCTCGTTGCCGCCGCCACCATAGTGACAATGCTCATAGTGCCGCCAGTAGAAGAAGCTAAGGGTTATGCAGATGGTAAAGCACCTATTCATGCTTGGTGGAATAGTTTTGGTACAGGCTTTGTGTCTGGTTCTGGCTTTGGAATAGGGGATGCTCCTAGTCAGATTGCTTCTAACGTTGAAGTTGGTCGCAATGTTTATGACTCTTCTACTGGTAGAAATAGAACTCAGATTAAATGGGAAGTGTTCTTCAATACTTACTCTCAAATGTACGAGAGTATTGTAACAGGTGAACCTTATAGCGGTAAGAGAGAAGATAAAGCGTTTGGTGGTAAAAGACCTCTTCTTATGGCTTGGCTTCCAAAAGGTATTGATAGGAAAAGTATAAAAATTAGTAGAAGGAAGTCTGGTAATAGAACTGGTTACCGTAACTATGGCTGCTGGCCTGAAACAGACAAGTGGTATAGCGCGTTTCCAAAAGATAAACAGTTTGATAAAACTGATAACGGTCGTGGATGTAGAGCAATCCAGTATCAAGAGCCTATTGTTACAATTAATAAAACATTAGATGAGTTTGTTAACAGTAGTTCTAGATGGGCTCATTCGTTCGACGGTAATTTGTATGAAGGTAAAGCTGGTAAAGAGGGTGTTGGTAAAGACCAACAGCTATTTAACTCTTATTGGGATAATGCTTTAGGTACTTCCAGACTTACATCGTATTGCGATTCGAACGATAAACATGACATGTGCGAAATTAGAAACTGGAAGAATGATTTCTCTACGGTTCTTGCTGACTGGGAAGTTTCAGGTAATACGGCTTTTCAGTGGAATATCACTGCGTTTGTTGATGAAAGTATGGAAAATCGCTCAGATTTAGTATTGAAGAATCTTCCGTTCTCAGCTGGATGGAACTCTGGCAAAGGTACATATTCCGAAAGCGATTTTGGAGATTTAGAAACGAAGAAAAATGGTGCTGTAGAAGTTAGAAGTAAGTGGACTTTTATTGGACCTTTCGATAGTGATGGCGATGGTATTCCAGATTCTATGGAAGGCTATGACCATAAGAATCCTGACGCTTTGCCTGATTTTAGTAATAGTGATCAGCCGCATACTGTTTTGAATAATATTACTGATCCAAATGGTAAGACTGAAATAAAATATCCTCAATATTCGTCTAGCATGATGAATGATTATGTAAAGAAGTTAAATAATCAGAATTTAAGCTCGGACACTACTTATGGTGGCGTAGAGAATGTGCCTGTTACTACGTATGGTACGCCTGTAACAATTAAGCCGTACGTTAATACTGGTTCTTGGCAGGGATGGGACTTAGGCGACTGGGATGGTCAATATTCTCTACAAAGCCATTATGGCGGTCGCTATGTTGCAGGAAAAGATACTGATACTACTACTAATATTCCATCAGATTTTCCTAACGGCTCTAGTATGAAGTATGAGCTTACTTCTATTCCACAAGGTGTTACGCAATCTAGTAGTTGTAGTACTGGTCAAAATAATTCTGACAAAGGCTGTGTGAGCATAGATAGTAAAACTGGTTATATTACGTATAATCCAGGAAAGTTGGATCGTAATTCTGAAGGTATTACTTTTAAGGTGAAGATTACGCACCCAACTCCTAGCGCTTACCAATACAACTGTAAGTATACGACACCGATGGTTCAGGAAAATGTACCTATAAAAATCAAGGTTGTTTCTAACGCCATGTTGTACAACCCGCAGTACAAGGAAACTACTGTTGCATACGATCCGAATCATAAGAAGTTTAACCCTACTGATAGCGAAGAGCCTAAGAGTGTACGAGCTAACAAAAAGCCGTGGGTTAGAGTAGGTAATCTTCCTAAAGGTTCTACCTTTAAGTTAGAGAAGTATGGTAAATACGGTTCTCCTGTGCTTGATTGGTCTAAGATTGATTCGAAAAATACAGGAAACGGCAAAGTGACGTTTAGCCCGTCTAAAACGCAAGCTGGTAAAAGTGAAAAGACGCCTGTGCTTGTTACGTACCCAGATGGTTCTACGTCTAAAGATAGTGATGCAGGTAATTATGACAAGGTCGTGTATGCTCCTGTTAAAGTTGGTGATTTGCCAATTTCAGGCGGTGACTTGAATCTTGGTTTATATGACGGGAATAGCATAAATAATAATGGTTTCTGGGGCTTTTCCTTTAGAGATAAAACGAATCCTCACGAGATCGATAAGGGTAAGAAAATAGGTCTGTCAGATAAGGATCACAAGAACCCTAATAAGGGTATTGTGTTTGATTCTTGGGCAAAGAATGGTAAAGGTCCTATTACTTTCCGCGTGATATGCCATAGGACTGATGTACCTAATTCTCCGTTCGCGTTGCTTAAGCCTAAAGAAGGAAACAAAGAAGCTAGCGGAGAGATTAACGGCTTGCATTTTGAGGATTTCCGACAGTGGATTCGAGATAACGACAAGCGTTGCAAGGGCAAGGATTGCAGTAACGATAATCTCTACCTTCACTCTAGAGAATACGAAAATGACACTATGGAGCGTTCGCGCGCGATGATTGGTGGCACGCCTAAGGAAGGCGGCTCGTACGAGTGTAAAGTATTCGCTTTCCACGAAAAGTATGATGATAAAAACGATCACGGTGGTTCACTGAAAGCATTTGATGACACGGCGAAAAATGGTGGTCCTACTGAGTATTCAATACTTTTTAATAACTATGAAAGTATTAAAGCAACAACAAAAGGCTCAGAGTGGATTACTGACAGTTTCTACTTTAAAATCAAGCTCAAAGACAACCAAAAGTACAACCCGACTTATGTAAAGATGCCAACTATTCAAGCTGGTAAGTCAATTAAGGATGGTAGGTATAGCAGTCCAACAAAAGACAATATCAGCACTGATCAGCCAAAGAGCACTAAAGATGGAAATGATGTTTCGGAGGATGATCGAGCTAGCATTCTTGTTGGTGACCTTCCTGATGGCACGTGGTTTGAGATTAAGAAGCTACTTAGAAAAGTAGATGACAAAAACCATTCTGATAAGTTTACGTTGCAACAAGAGAAGGAAACTTGGTCTAGGTTTGAAGATAGTGAAGACAACGTTACGCGCGATGAGCACGGCAATACTGTTAAGAAGAGCGGAAAAGTAGTTACTTTAGATCAGCCTAATCGCGAATATGGTTCTGTAACTTTCCACCCAGATAAGTGGCAGTCTGCTGGCGAGTATTGGGCGGAAGTTAGAGTTCACTACCCAGACGGCTCTGTATCAGACGGCGAAGGCTCTGTAAACGAGAAGCACCCTGTGTACGCAAAGGTGAAAGTTACGCCTAAGCCTGGCAATAATAATTTTGGTCTTAACTTGTTTAGGTATACAACGGATTCTCAATACAGAACTATCAGCGTTGAAAATGGCATAAACCTTCATCCAGGAGATTTACTCGCTGGTAACGATCGCCCTATGTTTGATTCTTACTTAACAAACGCTATTGGAAATCTTCATCAGCATATGATTTGCTCAAAGCAAGACAAGAATGGTAAGCAAACCGACTACACGTATGGCATTCTTCCTGGTCATGTTAATAATGAGAAGTCGCAGAAAGATAGCGAAAAAGACGGATTGCGACTTTTGGAACCGCAGACGATTTGGAAGCATTCATCACTTAAGAATCAGTTTGAGTGCAATACTAATGGCAAAAAGTGCAAGTCTGATACTTACTTATACGATGATTGGGTTGATAGCGATAAAAGCTATAACACTTTTGAGCGCACGCACGGATCTTTCGGCGGCGTGGCGCAAAAGACCGGCGACTATGTGTGCAAAGTCTACGTTATAAAGGGCGATCAGAAGAAGTCGGATGCGTTTAAGAAAGCTGTCGAGTCTAATATCAAATCTAAGAAGAACGAAGACCCAGTTACAAGCGTTCTTAACGCTAGAGGTAATCCATATGGCAAAGAAGGCGAAGGCTACAAAATTGGCGCATTCTCTGTTCATATTCATAAGGACAACCAGCTGTACAACCCGACTTATACAAAGATGCCAACGATTTTGGCGGGTAGTACTTTTGACAAGAACCTTAAGAATCACAAGGCTGACATAAGCTCTGACACTCCGCGAAGCAAGAAGATTGTTAAAGACAGCAATAATCATGACGTTAATGCTAACGGCGTTCCAAAAGAGGATTTGGTTAACGTTAAGGAAGGCGCTCTGCCTGCTGGCACTTGGTACGAGATTAAGCGCTTTGTTAAGGCTGGCGATATTAAAAACTCGAAAGCAAAGAGTTTGCCTTGGGCTAACTTTGAAGACGGCGAAGATAACAAAGCTGATGGCAAGTCGGAAGCAGCCAGCAAGGACGCCACCGGCAAAGGCTCCGTCACCTTCCGCCCAGATAAGTGGCAGGATGATGGCGAGTATTGGGCTGAGATTAGGGTTCACTACCCGGATGGCTCTGTTTCGGACGGCGATGACTCCATCAACAAAGATCACCCTATCTACGCAAAGGTTAAGGTTACTAGACCAGATATTAGCGCTGGCGATTTGCATGTTGACGTGTACAAGTACTTTGACCATACAGCGTATAATTCCGATACCAATAAAGGCAGAGTCGACTCCGCAGATAACATTGCGAATGTTGACAACAAGGTTGGCGTTACTGTTATGCGCGGAATCGGCTTGCTGAATGACCTTGGTGTTGACTCATGGTCTACAAATAAGCGCGGCGGCATTACTCTAAGAACGTTGTGCAGGGATGCGAATGAGCCAGCTAAGGGCAGTGGTAATAAGTCTCAGGTTTGGAGCGAAAATCTAAATAAACTGTTCTTTAAGCTTAACGGCGGCGATAGTCAGAAAGTGTGGGGGCATGCGAACTTCCGGCAGCAGGAAACTTGCCGTAAGAACGGTAATAAGGGTGATGGCTGCGTTACTGATGTAGCTAACCCTATGCTTTTTGACAGCACTCGCGGAACTATGGAACGCTCACGCGGATTTATTTCAAACACTAAAGCGCCTACGGAGACTGGAAAATACTATTGTGCAGTGTTTGCGTTGAAGCCAGATGCTTTGACTGAGTACAAGAATGCTGTGAAGAAAGGCACGATTAGTGTTGTGAATAATAGCGATATTGTTAGCGCTATGAGCTTTAAGGGCGAGAGCGGTATTGACTATGCTGCAAAATTCTTCCCAGTGTACGTGGTGAAACCATTCAAATTACCAAAGACGGGCGGCGTGAACTGGAACATGTTTCTTGGTGGTGTTGTGTTTGTTGGCACTTCTCTGATGTTTATTGCATTGTTGCTTGATCAAAGCAAGTGGGGGCGTGCGCTCATCGCTGAGATTATCAAGATTATTAAAGTTTTTATCCGCAAAACCGCTAGAAAATGGCGCATTGAAAGGTGGCGATGCTGATGAAAATTTTCTGCAGCGCAAAAACTGCAGTATCAACGTTCCATGTGCTGGCAATGGCATTGCGTAGTTGCGTTACATAGTGATGTTACATAGCAATGGCAATTATGCCGAAGCATGGTTCGGATTTAATCTTGCTGCGCGCGGCGCAAATCGTAGCCGCCGACAGAGTTCATACAACTTGCAATGGCTCCGCCGACCGTGCGCAACACAAAACAGAAAACTTATCTCTTAAACCTGCTCGAAAGAGCAATAAAAAAGGAGAAATTATGAACAAGATAACAAAGCAATGCGTGGCGGCAATCGCCTCGCTCGCAATGGCTGGCACGCTGTGCGTTGCTGGCGCCGTGGTGGCTGGCAACTCAGCTTGGGCTGTGGATAATGCAGCTGCTGCTAAGGCTCCATGGGAAGATACTACTAAGACTGGTTCCATTACGATTCACAAGAAGGATGATACTTCTGGTACACCTGTTGGTCTTAACGGTGCAACCTTTACAATTCAGAAGGTTTTAAAGATTGGTAATGATAATGTTCCTGATCTTAAGAAGCAAGGGGATTGGATTACTCTTGCATCTAAAGTTAAGGAACTTAACGAAGCTGCGAAAGCTGGTAAGCCTACAGATAAAGTCACGTTTGATACAACGAATTTTGGCACTAATGGCAAGATGGAAAAGGTAACGGCTAAGTCTGGTAGTGAAGACGGCGTGGCAAAGTTCGATAATCTTGCAATCGGCTTGTACTACGTTGAGGAAACTAAAGTGCCAACAGGCTATAGCCCTGAGTTTACTCCATTCTTTATAACTGTTCCGCAAATTACGCGTGAAGATGGTAAAACCACCAACACTTATACATATGATGTAAGCGTTTCTCCAAAGAACTGGAATGCTAATGGTGGTATTACTAAGGATGCTCAAACTAGCAAGATGGTAGGTGCTGGAGACACGCTTCCATATGTGATTACTGCTAAGGTGAAGCTTCCACTAACGCCTGCTATGGATAAAACTAAGTTAGCCAGCTCTAATTTCACTGGCTTTAAGGTTTGGGATGATGCGTTAGCATCCGCATATAGCAACCTTACTAACTTTGGTGATACTGCAACTAATTATAAGGTTCAAGTTGGCGAGTACGATGCTCAAAATAAAACATTTAAGAAAGTTACTAGTGGTACTAATCCTGTAGATCTTACTAAAGGTACTGATTACAATATAGCTGTTAGCGACTCTGATGTTGATAAGGCTGGTACTACTGTTACTCGTAAGCGCATTCTGTTTACATTCGAAGATGCTGGTTTAACTAAGATTGCTAACGCATTTGGAACAACTGCTAGTGCGTTTGCTAGTAAGGATATTCGAGTTCAGGTAACTTTGAATCTTAAGATTAATAAAGATTTTGGTAAAGACACTGTAAAGACTGAACTTACTAACAAGTATGGTTTTAACCCAGGCGGAGACAGCGGTAAGGATACACCTGGTACCGATACCAAGACTGTATTCCACAAGTTCCATGTCTTGAAGTATGACGGCACTGATACCTCAAAGAAGACAGTTCTTTCTGGGGCAGAGTTCAAGGCGTTTGCTGATAAAACCAAGGCTTTAGCGTGCGCAAAAGACACAACTAAGTGCGCTGAAACTAATGGAGCTATGCCTGGCTTTACTGCTACTAAACCAGCTACTGCAGGAACTGCTACTATCACTACAACTGGTAATGATGGCAAGACTTCTGATTATGTTGTAAAGACTACTGATGCGAATAGCAAGATTTATCTTGTTGAGGTTAATGCTCCAAAAGGTTATGTCCGCTCAGAAGATGTTCATGAAGTGGATACTGCTAACGCAAAAGATAATGAATCACTTGAGGTTCCAATTGCTGATGTTCCAACGAGCAATAACATTGAACACTGGTTCAAGCTTCCAAATACTGGTGCTTATGGCGTGATTATATTCGCCATCATCGGTTTGGGCTTAGTTGGTGCTGGTACATTCATGTACATGCGCAATAATCGCAAGAAGGAAGAAGAACAGGCTGCATGATTTGCTCAGTTTGATGAGTAAATCATAAACGATTGAGTCTATAAACGATTGAGTCTGCATAAATTGAGTCTAGGAGCAAAATCCTAGACTCAATCCTATGTGGACTGTTAAAGCAACAAAACCCGTCGTTTTCCCGCTTTTTGTTGTTGATTTTGTGGTTTTAAGCAACATTTTCGGTAAGTTTTTCCCGATTTTGTTGTTAATTTTGCCGTTTTGAGCAACAAAAAGCGCAAAATCCCACTGCGTTTGTAGCAAAATCAAACCAAATATTATCTTTCATTAAATAGCTTTAGCTTGGAGGAGTTATGAGGCTAGCCGATATTAGCAATTTGTGCCGCTTGTTGAGCGAGCGCGCTGTTGCTAAATTGTTTAAGAATAAGGCGAAGCGTACCTCCAGTGTGATTGGCACGAGCAGTGTGGCTGGTGCGAGTGATTTGATAGCGGAAAAGTCGTCAGCAACCGAAGAGCAAACTCCACAATCCAACTCAAGCCAAAAAACACAGAAAAACTTAAAAACACAGAAAACTTTTATACATCGCATAATTGAGCCGATTGCGTTAGTGCTAGCAGGCGTATTGTTCTTCAGCTACCCAGTGGCGTCAACACTGTGGAACAACCACGTGTCTAAACAAATTTCCATAGATTACGACAAAGTAAGCTACAATCAGGCCGCTAGCGTGCGAGAATCTATTCTAAGAAGTGCGCGAAAATACAATGCTCGCAGAAAAAAATTCTTTACAGCCGACCCGTATGACGGCAGTGATAATTACAAAAAAACAGCAGACTATAAGTCATATATCAAACAACTAGACGAACCAATGGGAATTATGGGAATCATAAAAATCCCGAAAATTGGCGTAAAACTACCAATTTACCATGGCACTTCGCGCGATGTCCTAGCTCGCGGAGCAGGACACTTGTATGGCACAGATTTACCTGTGGGCGGCAAAAACAGGCATACCGTTATAACAGCACACACTGGATTGCCTACAGCAACCATGTTTGACGGTTTAATCGACATGAAGCGTGGAGACTACTTCTACATTGATGTACAGGGCGACACGATGCGCTACAGGGTGTTTCGCATTAGTGTTGTAGACCCGCAGGATATCAGTTTGCTGCAGCGTGAGCCTGGGCGCGATTTGGCGACTTTGCTTACATGCACGCCGTATGGTGTGAACTCGCATAGGCTACTGATTACGGGGTATCGCGTGCTGCCGGACCCAGCGCACGCTCCAGAAGATCATCTTCAGTGGCCGCTTTGGATGACGCTGTTTGTAGCTGCTATGATTCTTTCGCTGTTGATAATTTCAATCATGGTAACTGGATACTTGCAAAAGCGTAAGAATAAATCAGATTTGCGCGGCAAGCACATACTGCGCGAGACCTGCCTTCGTGCTTAAAGCGTAACGCGCGAACTATTTTCCCGAGATTGTTTACGTATTTGGTGGTTTTGTGAACAAACGCGGGGAAAAAATAAACAAACATGGGAGAAGTACGCTAACCAAGAAAAGCGGAAAGTGGGCGATGAGGGACTCGAACCCCCGACATCCACCGTGTAAAGGTGGCGCTCTAGCCAGCTGAGCTAATCGCCCGCTTGAAACAAGATACAGTATGGTGTGTACTAGATGCGTGATTCGCGATTTGCGTGTGTCTTTCAGAGTTTGTGTTTTGCGTTTTGAAGCGTCTTAACAATCGCGTAGAGTATATTCAATAATGATATGTTCAGGAGGTCTATTGTTTATGGCAAGTAAACCCGATACTGCGCGTAATTCTTCTGGTATTGAGCGCGTAGGTAAGCGCAAGAAGGGTTACAGCGTAGAGCAAGTTAATGATTTTCTTGAGCGTGCCCATTCTTTGTATGAGTCCGACGACATTCGTCTTACACAAAAAGATATTCAAGACGTGTCCTTCGATTTAGAAGATGAAGGATACGCTATTCCTCAAGTTGATGCGGCTCTTTCTAGGTTGGAACGTGCTGTTGTAGATAAAACAACCGAATACGAAATTTCTCATCGCGGTAGAATCGTTTGGAAAGCACAAGCCGATAGTGAATACCGTGTTTTGCTTAATCATTCTCAGCGTGATTACAAGATGCGTTTTGATTCTGGTCAATCTCGCAAGCCTTCGTATGATAAAAAACAGGTCGATAATGTTGTTAATAAGACCTTAGATAAGATTTCTATTCTTCTTGGATATAAGCCAACGTGGGGTAATAGTTCAAGCGATCTTGATGGCATTGACGCAATGTTTGTTTCTAACGTGTTGTTTACACAGCGTTCTGGTAAACATGGATACGATGAGCGTCAAGTGGATTATTATTTGAACGCTTGCATACGATTGCTTAGTAGGCTTGAATCTTACGATCGTGTTTCTAAGTACCTAGATTTTGATTCTAATGGTGCTGCCGCATCTTCTGTTAACGCAGCATATAGTCAGACGACGCCACAGCCTGTGCAATCTGCAAATCCTATGCCTCCATCTGTTCCCGTTGAGCATAATGCGGATTCGTTTGTAGTAAATCCTGTTCAAAATACTGTTGAAGCAGATAATCCTGTTGCAAATGATATTTTTTCTAGAACTACAGTTGATGAAGTAGATTCGCATCATATTAGTGCAGATAGTGTGCCAGTCGTTGAGCATGTGGCAG
This sequence comes from Gardnerella sp. DNF00038, assembly GCF_049262855.1. Lineage (NCBI taxonomy): Bacteria > Bacillati > Actinomycetota > Actinomycetes > Bifidobacteriales > Bifidobacteriaceae > Gardnerella > Gardnerella sp. DNF00038. Next base: position 476,415 of record NZ_CP058407.1, read on the forward strand.
ATAGTGATAATAGTTCTGCACAGCATATTGAAGATATGCCTCAAGATAGGCAAAGCATTTTCGCACCTGTAGACAACAGTGTTGATAACAATAGTGGTGCTTCTCTTAACGATTTGCACCATGGGGATAGGGCTATTTTTACGCCTCATTCTGCTAATGTAGAGCCTAATGATGATACTGATGACGAGATGTCTCAGGCTTCTACTGTTATGCCTCCTACGTTCCCGCCATCGTATGCTCCGAAAGATTCCTATTCGCAGACTTATACAAGAGACAGTGCTATTCCAGCTGCACCTAGCCAAGATTCTTATAGTCAGAATCATGTTAATGCTGCTAATGCTAATGCTGTTAATACTAAAGATGATGATAAGAATGATTCAAAGAATAGTGCTTCAAACCCTGTTGGTGATTTGAATTTGTCTCTTCTTGCATCTCCTAAATTTGAGCCGTCGCAAAGTCTCAATCTAGATATTCCAGATCTTTCATTCCCAGTTATGAATCATTTTAATGCTTCTTCTGAAGATTTTAATGCTAACAATGCTGGCAATAATGATTCAGATGATTTGGATGATACTGGCGAATCTAATTTCGGTGGTTTTGTGAATCCAAGCCACAACTGATCTATAAAAATACTTTGGATTAGCAGATTAAGAGTTTTTGATTTTCATGCCGTTGTATAACGATGAGGCTGTAGTTCTTAAGACTTTTCCTTTAGGAGAAGCGGATAGAATTGTAGTTATGCTTACTAAAAAGCATGGTAAGATTCGTGCTGTTGCAAAAGGTGTTAGGAAAATAAAATCTCGTTTTGGGGCGCGTTTAGAACCTTTTATGCGTGTGAATGCACTTTTTGCTACTGGAAGAACTTTTGATGTTGTTTCTCAAGCGGTTTTAGTTTCTGCTTATGCTGAGAGTATTTGTGCTGATTATGATTTGTATAGTCGTGCTAGCATGATTGCGGAAATCGCAGATGATTTGGTTTCGTCTTCTGCACAGTATCAGGATTCTTGTATGCAATACAATCTGCTTGTTGCAGCCTTATCTGCTCTTTCTAGGGGATTGCATAGTGCTGATTCAATTGGATTCTCATATGTTTTAAGAGCGTTAAAACTAGCTGGCTGGTCTCCTATGCTTAATGAATGCGTAGTTTGTGCAACTAAAGATGATTTATCATATTTTTCCTCTTGTTCTGGAGGAGTTATGTGTTCTAAAGATCATGATTTGCAGTCAATTAAGTGTAATGGTTTAGCACGTTTTCAAATGATTTCTTTGATTAATGGCGATTGGAAGAATATAGACGGAACAGATATTGATTATTTAACGTATAGATGCGTTGAGCAGTGGTGTGAATATTATCTTGAGCGTCCAATTAAATCAATGCATTTATTAGAAAATAATATGTGATTTAATATAGCTTTTTTAGCGTCTTATTTAACGTTTTTGTGAACGTTTTAGTGAGCGTTTTTGTTAATTTTTTGTTTGAATTTTATAATAATTGTCCTCGCTGTCTGATGCAATAATGATTGATATCAGACACGGGTGCTCTTTCAAAGAGCTGAGAAGATTACTGTCTAACCGTTTAACGTGATTCGGTTAATGCCGACGTACGGAGTTTTCTGCAGGGTCGCCTTTGTTTGATAACTGATAATGAAAGGAGACCCTAATGGGTGCATCTGTTGAAGAAGAAACCGTGCGTCCATCTTTGCGATGGAATGTAGCTGATATTACGCTCACGGTTGTTGTAGCTGTAGCTTCTGGTATTATCTTCTGGGGTATCGGTTTGATTAGCGAGCCTATTTCTGCTGCTCTTAAGCTTATTCCAGTTCCAGGAGTCAGCGCATTGTACTACGGTTTGTTCTATTTTGCTGGTCCTTTGGCTGCTATTATGGTTCGCAAGCCAGGTGCAGCATTGTTCGGTGAGTTTATTGCTGCAATGGTTGAGTTGACTGTTGGAAGCCACTGGGGTGGTATCGGTACCGTTCTTCCTGGATTTGTTCAGGGCTTGTTCGCTGAATTTGCATTCTTGTTCTTCATGTATCGCAAGTGGAATGTTGGCTTAAGCGCACTTTCTGGCGCATTAGCTGGTTTGGGTGGAATCGTTTCAACCTACCCGTTCTACTATGCAGGTGTTCCAATCTTTGGTTCATTCATGGTGATTCACACTATTTGCAGCATGATTTCTGGTGCTGTAATCGGTGGCGTTTTGATGTGGTACTTGTATAAGGGTATTGCTGCCACTGGCGCATTGAGCCGCTTTGCTTCTGGCAAAGAAGTGCGCGCCTGATTTTACGGGTAAGATTACAAGTAAAATCAACTTATAAATTTGATTTGTGGGCGGGGATTAATTACCTCGCCCATTTTTGTAAAGTCGCAAGTTAAATCGCAAGTTAAATCGCAAGTTAAGTTGCAAATAAAAGTCAAAATAAAATCACAAATAATAAAATCACAAATCACTATAAAACAAAGGAGTTAATATGCTAAGAGTACGTCTTGAATATGTGCATCCATGGACGAATCACGCAGGTATGTATCTTGCAAGAAAGCGCGGATTGTATGCACAATACGGATTAGATGTAGAGTTTACAAGCACAGATACAGAGCGCGGCGATGTTCCAGCATGTTTGGAGCGTGGAGAAGTAGATATAGCTCTTGTTCGTTTAAATCAACTTTTGGCTCATCAAAATGGTGCAAACAGGCTAACGTCGTTTGCTGTAATGAATCAATCGCAAATTGGTGGAATCATAACAAATAAAAACACGGGCATTACGCGATTTAAAGATCTAGAAGGAAAGCGCGTAGTAATTCCTATGGGCGTTAAGCGCCTATACACGGAGCTTCAGCAGGCGGTTGCTGCCGACGGCGGCGATTTTAGCAAGCTGATTACAATTGACCCAGGCCCATGGGAGCCAGACATTCGAGCCGTAGAACGCGGAATGTGCGATGCTTTTATTAACGTAGCTTGGTGGGAGCCATACCAGGGTTCGCTTCCATTTGATCAAGTTGTTGTTCTTCCATTCGATTCTATTGGCGTAGCGCCGCATCATTCTTACTATGTTTGCGCTCGCCAAGAGATGATTGAGCGAAATCCGCAATTAATACGTAACTTTGCAAGCGCAACAGTTAAGGGCTATGAGATGGCAGGAAAAGACCCTCAGGCTGGTGTTGATGCTTTGCAGAATGCGCTTTGCCATATTAGCCCAGAGGCTTTGCGTGCCTCGCTAGACGAAGTGATTCCGTCTTGGTACGACAAGAATGGTCGTTGGGGCACGGCAGACATGGCTTTGGTGGAAAACTACACTCGTTGGATGGGTGAAAATGGCCACTTAAGCGTGCCTCTTGATTGCGCGCTAAAAAGTTTAGAAAACGGGTGCGTAACAAACGAGTATTTGCCAGAATAGTCGTTAGTTTTGCATAAGCAAAGTCGCCAGCAGCCGCACATGAGCTAGTTGGCGTCAAATAATTCTGCAAAAAAATGCGCGAAAATCAATGAGCCTGTAACCAAATATCTGTAAATTGGAGCGAATATGGAAAACGAAAGCAACGACCCTCAACTAGATATTGTTGCTCAAAGATGGGCAAATGTTGATTTAGATGAGGCAAATATGGTGTGTTCTCTTTTAGAGGATCCGCTAGAAGCAGATTGCGTTTTAAACCATAGTTTGCGTCCAATGGCTGCAGGTTCATTGCTTCGTGCACATTACAAAGATGATTCGTCAAAGCAATCTAAAAGTTTGGACGTTTATATTAAAAGATGCAGCACAAAAGTGAGGCAAGCGAGTACAATTAGGCCGTATCATCGTTTTGCGGAGCATCTTTTAAAAAATAGAATAAGCACGCCAAAATACTTGTATTTTAATAAAAATAGCGAGACTTCATTATCAGAATTATTAGGAAAAAATGTTCAAATAGACGATATTTACGTAGACGGCACTCTTCTTGTAATAGGCGATTGCGCTTACGAAGTGACCTTAAAAGCTAGCGGAGAAGATAGATACAAAGACGCGTACACTTGGGATCCGCCTAAAACGTGTGAAGAAGCCAAAAATCTTGGAGCAATGATGGCAAAAATCGCCTTAGCTTCACAAAGTTTTGACGAGCCAAATCCTAAGGAAATCAACGCTTTTCAATCAAGATTTAGTCTTTGTGCAAGCAAAGACGTGCAAAATGCTGCAGAAGTTTGGTTAAAAAATAGACCCGATTTAGCGGAATTCTTAAAAGAGCAGAATCGTGATTTTGTAAAAGATTTAAGCGAATTTGCTCCAACATGCAAAAAAATTTACGATTTGGGGTACGCGAATGTAAAAAAGCAGTGGACTCATGGCGATCCGCATATATCTAATTTTATGTGGGAAGGTAGCGCTCCAAGCGCAGTATTTGACTTTGGAATGGCGTATAAAAACACAGCAATCTACGATTTAGCAATGACTTTGGAACGCAACACAATTCAGTGGGTAGATATTGCGAATGGCAAAAAAGATTCATTTAGAACGGATTTAGTTAAGTCAATTTTGCAAGGATATGCTAGCGTTCGGCCATTAACAGATGTTGAAAAAGAGTTGCTTCCGTTTGTTCTTAGCGTAAGTCAAATTGAGCAATGCGTAGAATTTGTAGACTATTATTTAAAGTCAAATGGATCTTACGACTTTAAAATTTGGGGTTACGATACTGGGTTCTTAGAGCACGCTAGATGGTATAAATCTAGTTACGGAGAGCAATATTTAAACGCTTTAATAGAGATTTTGCGAGAAATATAAATATAGAGGATTTTGGCGGATTTTTTTATCTGATTTAGCTGGCTTTTATTAAGCTTTGCAAAACGGGTTTAAGTATTCGTTCAATGGGGTTGTTAGATTTTAACTATGAGTTTTGAAAACGTTGACTACACTTCGTTAAATATTCCAGCAGCTCCATTTAGTGATCCTAGCCGCGTGCCAGATTTTCCTAAAGGTAAAGTTCCTCGCCATGTAGGCGTGATTATGGATGGCAATGGCAGATGGGCTAAAGAGCGCGGAATGATTCGCACCGAAGGGCATAAAGCGGCGGAGCCAGTGGTTTTCGACACTATTGCAGGAGCCATAGAAGCAGGTGTTCGCTACTTGAGCTTGTACACGTTTTCTACGGAAAATTGGAAGAGATCTCCTCAAGAAGTGCATTTTTTGATGGGATTTTCTAGAGATATTATTCACCGCAGGGTTGCGCAAATGAACGAGTGGGGAGTGCGCGTGCGCTGGGCCGGAAGACGGCCAAAATTGTGGAAGTCTGTTATTGACGAGTTGGAAAAAGCTCAAGAGATAACGAAAAATAACACTACGATTGACGTTGTTTTTTGCTTAAACTATGGTGGTCGCGCGGAAATCGCAGACGCTTGCGCGGCAATTGCTAGGGAAGTTAAAAGCGGCAAAATTAAGGGTGATCGCATTAGTGAGAAGATGATTGCTGAACACTTGTATAACCCAGATATTCCAGATTGCGATCTTGTGATTCGCACTTCGGGAGAGCAGCGCACTAGCAACTTTTTGCCTTGGCAAGCGTCTTATGCTGAGCTTGATTTTGTGCCAGAACTTTTCCCAGATTATGGTCGCGAAGCGCTGTGGAGGTCAATTGACCGTTATGCGCATCGCGACCGCAGATTTGGTGGCGTAAAAAACGCTTAAACTTATCTGTTAGTAGAATTAATTTATTAGTCGCAAGCTAGCCAAGCGCAAGCTGCTATAACAGCTGATTCAAGTCCACGATTTAGAGTTGGTTGCAAATCTGGAGCAAAAGCTGGATTGTGATTTCCAGGAGCATTTTTCATGTCTTCAAATCCACCTAATCCCCAGTATGCGTAAGGTGTATTGAAAGCGTTCGCGACTATAGAAAAATCTTCCGAAGCAGAAGCGCGCGAAATATTTACAGAGTCTTCTCCAAAGTATTCATCAAAAGCTTTACGCACGCGCAAAGACGCATTCTTATCATTATTCGTAAGCGGATAGCGGTCATAGTATGTAAATTCTGGTTTCTTAGGACATCTTGCAAGCTCGCACTCTCCACGCACAATTCGTTCAATAGCATTGTATACAAATTTTTGAGTATCTTCGCTATAAGTTCTTGTGTTAATTAAAAGCTCGGCATCATCAGGAATAATATTCGACTTACTTCCTGCATTAAGCGCACCAACTGTAACAATTGCGTAATCTTTAGCTGCAAGTTCGCGAGAAACAATCGTCTGCAATTTCAACACAATAGACGAAGCTAAAACCACAGGGTCAACGCTTAATTCTGGCATAGAACCATGTGAACCTTTACCAAAAATGTGCACGCGAATCGAAGCTGCAGTAGTTAAGAACGCGCCCGAACGAATACCGACTGTTCCTGCAGGAATAGCACCCAACACATGCTGACCAAGGTAAACGTCAGGCTTTGCAATCATGCTCGTAATGCCATTTTCCACCAAGTATTTTGCGCCTTGAGCTGTTTCTTCTCCAGGCTGAAAAACGCCAATGTACGTTCCTCTCCAAGCATCTTTATGCTTGTTAAAAGCCTTCAAGGCGCCAAGTAGGCTGGAAATATGAAAATCGTGACCGCAAGCGTGTGAAACTCCAACCGTTTTGCCATTTTCGTCTTGCGTGCTAACTGTTGAAGTATAATCTTTCCCTGAATTTTCTTTAATTGGAAGCGCATCAATATCCGCTCTCATAGCAACAACAGGACCTTCGCCGTTTTTAATCTCTGCCACAACGCCTGTCTTGCCAACTCGCTTTGTTTCAATCCCAGCCTTGCTAAGAATATCAATAATTGTTTGAGCTGTATGATCTTCTTTCATTGACAGTTCAGGATGTTGATGAAAGTATTTGTATTGTCTTTCTCGTTCTGATTGGGTTTCATCTAAAGCGGATAATATCTTCTGAACTGCCGTAAGTTGCAGCATAAATTCCTGCTTTCTTTTGTTTTATTATAGCTTTGTTGAGTTTTGAGATTATTTGATTTTAGTTTTATTTTTCTTTATTTCGTTCTTCGAGAATCTTGTCTACAAGAGCAGCTTTTGCGTCGATTTGATCGCTAAAACCAGGACGAATGTCTAACTTTAAAATAACGCCTGTGCGATAGCCTTTTTCAACAAGAACCATAGTTGCGTCTTTTACAACGCGCATAACATCGTCGAATTCGCCTTCGATATTTGTAAACATTGCGTTCGTTTCGTTTTTTAATCCAGAATCACGAATCACTTTAACGCAATCTGCTACGTATTCGCTAAGTTCTTCGCCAACTCCGCTAGGAGCAATGCATAATGCTGCAACTGTATTAGTTTTGTGGCAATTCTTGTTATTGCAAGTATCGCAAGTATTGTTATCAGTGTTTTCGCTCATTTTAAATCCTCTCAAAGTGAAAAATATGTGTTGCAAAATTATGCTTACACTTTATTGTATTCGTTTAGCTTATATATGATGCTTATATATGTTGCTTTAGCGTCACAGGGTTTTTCTATAATAAACACCGTTTTCACCCAAATTTTCTAGATTTACGAAAAAGGTGTATTGTGGCTGTTTCAAAGCTTGATGAAGTCGTATCCTTGGCTAAGCGTCGAGGATTTGTGTTCCCAGCTGGCGAGATTTATGGTGGTACGCGTTCTGCTTGGGATTATGGTCCTTTGGGCGTTGCGTTAAAAGACAATATTAAGCGCGAATGGTGGCGTTATATGGTCACTACGCGTGGCGATGTTGTTGGAGTGGATACTTCTGTTATTTTGCCTTCCCAAGTTTGGGTTGCGTCTGGTCACGTTTCTGTGTTCAATGATCCTTTGATTGAGTGCTTGAATTGCCATAAGCGTCATCGTGCAGATAAGCTCGAAGAATCCTATGCCGAAAAGCACGGCGACAAAATGCCAGAAAATGGCTTGAAAGACATTGCTTGCCCAGATTGCGGCACTCGCGGAAACTGGACGGAGCCTCGCGATTTCAACATGATGCTTCGCACGCATTTAGGACCAGTTGAAGACGAAAACAGCTTGCACTACTTGCGCCCAGAAACAGCTCAAGGCATTTTTGTTGACTTTAAGAACGTTATGACTGCTACACGCCAAAAGCCACCATTTGGCATTGCGAATATTGGTAAGTCTTTCCGTAATGAAATCACTCCTGGAAACTTCATCTTCCGCACTCGCGAGTTTGAGCAAATGGAAATGGAGTTCTTCGTAGAGCCTGGAACAGACGAAGCTTGGCATCAATATTGGATTGATACACGCGTAAATTGGTATGTTGATTTGGGCGTAAAGCCTGAAAATTTGCGTATGTATGAGCATCCTAAAGAGAAGTTAAGCCATTATTCCAAGCGCACTGTAGATATTGAATACAAATTCGGCTTCCAAGGATCTGACTGGGGAGAGCTTGAAGGTATTGCAAACCGTACCGACTACGATTTGTCTGCTCACGCTAAGCATTCTGGCGAGGATTTGAGCTACTTTAATCAGGCTACTGGCGAAAAGTATGTGCCTTACGTTATTGAGCCTGCGGCTGGTCTTACCCGCTCGCTTATGGCATTCTTGGTTGATGCTTACGACGTTGACGAAGCTCCAAACACTAAGGGCGGAGTCGACAAGCGTACTGTTCTTAGACTTGACCCTCGCTTGGCTCCTGTTAAAGCTGCAGTTTTGCCTTTGAGCAAGAAGCCAGAATTGCAGGCTGTTGCTCAAGATTTGGCTGCGGATTTGCGCCAGCACGATTGGGTTATTGATTACGATGAGTCTGGTGCTATTGGTCGCCGCTACCGTCGTGAGGATGAAATTGGTACTCCTTTGTGTGTAACAGTTGATTTTGATACTTTGGAAGATCATGCTGTAACGATCCGCGAGCGCGACACTATGCAACAAGAGCGCGTTTCCTTAGACAAGGTTGCAGATTACGTAGCAAGCCGCATTAACGAAAAGCGCGTTAAGTATCCGCAAGGTCCTGTAGAGATTGTTGGTACTCGCGCTGCAGACGGTGGTGTGGATGTTTCTAAAGAAAACGGTGTTGATGAATCGCAGCCTGTAAAGATTGCTCAGGCTGGCGGCTTGTATTAATACTCGTATAGTGAAAAATCGCTAATAAACAAAAACAAAATATATTAAAGTGAATGGAGTTAAAGCAATATGGATTTTTCTATTAAACCAGTAGATTTAGGGAAAATTCATATTGCAACTCCTGTTGTTTTATCTCCAATGGCTGGTATTACTAACTGGCCTTTTCGAGTGATTTGCCGCGAATATGGTCCGGACGGGCTTTACGTAGCAGAAATGATTACAGCTCGCGCATTAGTTGCAAGGAATCCTAAAGCCTTGCGTTTATGCCGTTTTGCGCCTAACGAAAAAGTGCGTTCTTTGCAACTTTACGGAGTAGATCCTTCTATTGTAGAGCTTGCTGCTCGAATTGTTGTTGATGAGAACATGGCGGATCACGTTGACTTAAACTTTGGATGCCCAGTTCCTAAAGTTACAAGGCGCGGCGGCGGTTCTGCTCTTCCTTGGAAAACAGATTTGCTTCAGGAGATTTTGCATCGTGTTGTTTCTGTTTGTGATCCAGCAGGAATTCCTGTTACAGCTAAGTTCCGCGTTGGTATTGACGAAAATCATGAGACTTTTATGCAAGCTGGTCATATTGCGCAAGAAGAAGGATGTGCTGCTGTAACTTTGCACGCGCGTACCACTGCAGAATATTATGGTGGTCATTCTGATTGGAGTCGTATTGCTGAGCTTGTAAATGCTTTGGATATTCCTGTTTTTGGTAATGGCGATATTTGGGGTGCGGATGACGCTCTTGCAATGTTTAAAGAAACAGGATGCGCAGGCGTTGCTATTGGCCGCGGATGCCAGGGGCGTCCTTGGATTTTTGCTGATATTCGTTCTGCTTGCAATGGAAGCGACGATCGCGTTAATCCAAGTCTTGGGCAAGTTTGCAAGGTGATTTTAAGACATCTTGAGCTTTTAGTCGAGTTTTATGATGGCGACGAGCGAATGGCTGTTCATGACTTGCGCAAGCATATTGCTTGGTATTTAAAGGGGTTCCCTGTTGGAGGTGGAACTCGTAAGAATTTTATGGAATGTGAGTCTATTGAGGATGTCCAGCGTAATATTGATGCGTTAGATTCTTCGCTAAAGCTTCCTGAGCAAGTTTTAGACACGCCGCGTGGGCGAGTTCGTTTTGCAAAAAAAGTTCATTTGCCATATGGGTGGTTGGATTCTCGAATAACATCTCATAGTGAGCGTGAGGAGTTGTTTGGCGATGATCCAATGGATGCAAGTTACTAGGTTTTACTAGTGTTTTCTAGGGTTTTTGAGTATATAAAACATAATATAAACTACTGCTTAATATTTTAAACTTTTGTTAATAAAACGCATTAATGATTTGCGTATAGCACGGTGTATTATCGAATCGGTGACATTTTTTCAGTTTTTATTCATAAAACGCCGCCATTATCGAGCGTTTTGCGCTAAAGTAATGCGTAAACGTGCGTGTGAGTGACAGGAGACAACGGTGAGCGAGATTGCCCAGACTGACAATTTCAACGACAAAACCATAATCAAGGTAGTCGGCGTCGGTGGAGCCGGTGGTAACGCCGTCAACCGAATGATCACCGAGGGTTTGCAGAACGTAGAATTTGTGGCTATTAACACTGATGCCAAGGATTTGTTGCGTTCTGATGCTGACGTGAAGATTTCATTATCTGACGCTTCGAGTCGAGGATTAGGAGCAGGTGCTGACCCAGAAAAAGGCGCTAAAGCTGCTCAAGATCATCAATCTGACATTGAAGAAGCATTAAAGGGCGCCGATATGGTGTTCGTAACCTGCGGAGAAGGCGGTGGAACTGGTACGGGTGCAAGCCCTATTGTTGCCCGCGCTGCACACCAGCAAGGTGCTTTGACAATCGCAGTAGTTACGCGTCCATTCGGTTTTGAAGGACCTCAGCGTGCTGCATCAGCAAAACTTGGTATTGAGAATCTTCGTAAAGAAGTCGACGCTTTGATTGTGATTCCAAACGATCGTTTGTTGGAAATTTCAGATCGAACCATCGGAATTATTGAAGCTTTTAAGACTGCAGATACCGCATTGCTTGCAGGCGTTCAGGGTATTACAGATTTGATTACCATGAATTCTTATATTCATGTTGATTTCTCTGATGTTACCGCTGTTCTTCGCGGTGCAGGAACTGCGCTATTTGGTATTGGTGCAGCGAAGGGTGAAGACAGAGCTACGCAAGCTGCAGAAATTGCTATTAGCTCTCCATTGCTTGAAGAAAGCATTGAAGGTGCTCATGGTGCTTTGATCAATATTGCTGGTCCAAGTGATTTGAAGCTTCAAGAAGCAAGTGCAGCAACAGAGCTTGTTCGTAAGGCAATACATCCAGAAGCACAGATTATTTGGGGTCTTTCTTTGGACGATTCTTATGGAGACGAGGTTCGTGTTACTGTTATTGCAGCAGGCTTCGATTCTCATCCTAAGTCTGAAGACAGCAAAGCAGGTGCTTTTGTAGATATGCAGGCAGGAGTCGATTCTGTGGCTCCAGCTCATTCCACTACTGCTGCTCCTTCTAAGCCTGTGGAAACTGTTAAAACCGCTGAACCTGTTTCTTCTATGTTTGATTCTGTTGATCCAGTTAATCAATATCAAACACAGGCTACTCAAGTGAAGCCTCAAGACGAACCAGACGAGCTGGATATTCCTGATTTTCTGCGTTAAGCATAACTAGGGGAGGGCATCTTAATGGCTGGTTTTATGAAGAACATGATGTCTTATGTAGGCATGAGTGATGTTCAGGACGACGATGATTTCGCTGATTCTCAGACACAAGATACTTCGTTTGACAACGACCACAGTGTTGCTCCTATGAGCCTTCATAATGGTGATGCTGCACAATCTGGTAATGGTGCTTCTACTCGATCTAATGCAGGTCGTATGAGTCGCATTACTACGATTCATCCAAAATCTTATGAGGATGCGCAATTAGTTGGAAGAGCTTTAAGGGATGGAACACCAGTTGTCTTGAATCTTACGGGTGTTAGTGAATCCGTTGCATATCGCATAGTTGATTTTTCTGCTGGCGTTGTGTTTGGTGTTCGCGGATCTATCGAAAGAGTAACTCCTAGAGTGTTTCTTTTAAGCCCTTCTCAAGTAAATATAAAAGTTGAAGATGCTCCTAATGGCGGATCTGCTCGCGACTTATTCTCCTAAAGCTAAATAGCATGAGACTAGTCGCAAGCAACCGAACATTCGATTGCTACGCTTAACTTGTATTTAAGGCAGATATCTTTTAGGTATCTGCCTTAAATTTATACTTATTCTGTACTTATATTTTGGTTTACGATTAACTTAGCTATTGTGTAAAATTATTGAAAATAATTTAAAGGAAAATCTTAATGAATTTTGTAATATGCTTAATACTAATTTTGAATATTTTTATAAACGCTTATCTAGTAATACTGTTTATTCGCGCAGTTTTAGATTGGATTCCGTTTATATTTCGTTCTTTTAAACCAAATGCGATTTTGCAAAAATTCACTCAAATCATATATTTTATGACAGAACCACTTTTAAGATTTGCGCGAAAATTTATACCACCAGCAAGATTAGGTAGCATAAGTTTAGACGTGAGTTTTATGGTAGTGTACTTTTTGTTACTAGTTTTGCAAATGTTTTTGAACATGCTTTACTGATGCTTATTAATCACGATTTTTAATGAAGCGACACGTTAGTTATTAATTTAGAAAAATTTGGTAGATTTCGTAAAAAAATAATCGCTTTTTACACAATTTTTTCTATAGACGTGATAGCATCGAATAGATATATCAAAAGGGCTGCGCGCCCAAAAGTGAGGTGTAATGCATTATGGCTCTGTTAACGCCTAAAGACATTCGCGAGCATACCTTCCAAATCGTTCGATTCAAGGGAGGCTATGATGTTGACGAAGTTGATGACTTTTTGGATCAGGTTACAGAAACAATAGAAGCGCTTGGTCAGCAGGCAGTGCAGGGGCTTGGAGCTTCCACGCAGTCTCTTGGCGCCGATGTTGCTAGCTTGAACAATAAGATTTCTGATTTGACAAAGCAAGTTGAATCTTTAACAAAAGAAAATAATGATTTACGTGAAGCATCCAGCAGCGCGAACAAGAATGACAATGATCTTGCAGCAAAGCTTAAGGAAGCTGAAGAAAATAATCGTGCATTGAGCGAGCAGAATCAGCAGCTTAAAGAGCAGCTGGATGGTTTAGGTGCTCAGGTAGATCAGCTCACAGCACAGGCTGCAAATGCTGATAATGCTAAGGCAGACGCTGATAAGAAAGTTCATGAAGAGCTTGAAAACGTTACTCGCGAACGCGATGACTTTAGAGCAAGTAGCGAGAATTTGGGTCGCGAATTGGAAGAAGTCCGTCAACAGCTTGTTGTAACACAGCAGGAAAATGCAAAGGTTCAGGATTTGTCTCGTCAACTTGAAGAATCTCATAAACGTGAAGAGCAGCTTCGTGAGCAGGTTGCTAAGATGGAGCCAAGCACGGAAACAGGTAGCTTGCAGAAGATTGCAGGTGCCGGTGCAGAAGTGGGCGGTTCTGAGCCAGAACGCGCTACAGCAATGTTGACTCTTGCAATGCAATTGCACGATCAGTATGTAGATAAGGGCAAGGCTAAGGCAACTCAGATAGTCGAAGAAAGCCAAGCTCGATATAACGAGATCGTTACTAAGGCAGACGATTATTCTAATCGTACTCGTAGCGAGGCTGATGAATACAATAAGCAGACTCGTGGAGATGCGGATGATTACTCCGTTCGTACTCGTAGCGATGCAGACGCTTATGCTGCTCGCGCGCACAACGAGGCAGATGCTTATTCTGGTAAGGTTCGTCAGGCTGCAGATGATTATTCTAAGCAAACTCACGATCAGGCTGATCAATATGAGTCTGAAGTTCAGCATAGAGCAGCGGATTACGATTCCACTACTCGTACTGCTGCAGATGCTTACGCTCGCCAGGTGCGTGAGAATCTTGAAAAGCAGACTAAGGTTATTGAAGGAAACATTCAAAGCCTCAAGCAGTTTGAAACTGAGTATCGTACTCGCTTGACTGACTTCCTTGGTCAGCTTGTTGCTCAAGTTTCCGATGAGAACACTTACAGTTCTATGGAAAATCAGGACCAACAGGATCAAAAGTAGTTATACTAAATCCAGTTAGATTGGAAAAATACATTGACGCATTGTGATATGCGTGTAGAACGGCTGCGTAATCGCGCAGCCGTTTTTGCACTGATTGCTTTTATTGGAGTGGTTTTAGACCGCATAACCAAAGTTTGGGCATTAGCAGCGCTTAGTGGAGGAAAAAGCATTGATATTCTTCCACATTTGCTCTCTTTTACTCTTGTTAGGAATCCTGGAGCATCTTTTGGCTTAGGCTCTTCTTTTACTTGGGTTATTAGCGTGTTAGCTTGCGTTGCATGCGCTGCTATGATTGCGGTTATTAAGCACACAAAATCTTTATATTGGACTATTGCGCTTGCTTTAGCTTTTGCTGGAGCTTTTGGAAATCTTATTGATAGAGCGCAATATGCTCAAGGCTTTTTGGACGGAAAAGTCGTAGATTTTATAAACTACGGATGGTCCGTTGGGAATGTTGCAGATATTGAGCTTATGTTTGCAGGAATTGCAGTTATATGCCTTATTTTGATTGGGATTCCTCTTATAGAGCGCGCTGATGAGTGATATTCGTTTTACAGTTACGAGTCAATTTGCTGGATGCAGGTTCGACGTATGTTTGTCGAAACTTATGGGAGTATCGCGTGCAAACGCAATATCGCTAATCGATAGTGGCAAAGCAAAAATCTTAGATAGAAAATCACAAAAATCCTCCACTTTACAAGATGGAGATGTGATTGTTATAAATCAAGAGGAAGTTGATGATCAAAAAGAAAAGTCAACTAGCAAATCCACTATATGCAATATTCCAATAGTTTATAATGATGAAGATATTGTCGTAGTAGATAAGCCTGTTGGAGTTGCAGCGCATTCAGCAAAAGGCTGGGATGGCCCAACAGTGCCAGAATGTCTAGAAGCAAGCGGTGTTGAAATAAAAACAACCGTGTGCGATGAATCACGAAAAGGAATCGTAAGCAGATTAGACGTTGGAACAAGCGGATTAATGTTGGTTTGCAAAACAGATTTTGCGTATGAAGAAATGAAAAAACAGTTCGCAAATCATAGTGTGAAGAAAATATATCACGCTTTAGTCCAAGGAAATCTTAAACAAAATAAAGCTACAATTGATGCACCAATTGGGCGAGCAAAAGTTTCAGATTTTCGTTTTACAATAACTAAATCAGGTAAGCCTGCAATTACGCATTGGGATGTTATAGAGCGTTTTAAGGGAGCGACTTTAGTGAAAGTCAATCTGGAAACTGGCAGAACACACCAAATTCGTGTGCATTTTTCGTCAATAGGACATCCGGTAGTGGGCGATCCTATGTATGGCGCAAATCCTCAATTAAGTGAAAAATTAGGGCTTTCTAGACAGTGGCTTCATGCAATGAGTCTAAAATTTAAGCATCCTCGAACGGGAGAACTTATTAAAGTTGAATCGAAGTATCCGTTAGATTTGCAACACGCTTTACACGCCATACAAGAATTGTAAAAGTAGAGTTATTTAGTAAAACAGGTCATATTGCATCTATAGAATAGCCACTATGGCTAGGTTGGAAACAAACTTCGTACACTTACATAATCACACACATTATTCGCTTTTGGATGGTGCTTCGAAGATACCAGACCTAGTTGCACGTGCAAAAGAATTAGGTATGCCAGCTGTGGCTATTACAGATCACGGAAATATGCATGGTGCATACGAAATGTGGAGTACTGCTGTAAAAGCTGGAATTAAGCCGATTATTGGAATCGAAGCTTATGTGACCCCTGAAACAGCCAGACAAGACAAGAGCAGAGTGCATTGGGGAACTGAAGCGCAAAGAAGCGACGATGTTTCTGGCGGCGGTTTGATTACGCACATGACAATGTGGGCTGAAAATGATGAAGGCTTAACAAATCTACTCAAAGCGTCTTCTATAGCTAATTTAGAAGGTCGCGTAATGCGATACCCTCGAATGGATAAAGATGTGTTATCAAGGTATTCTAAAGGGGTTATAGCGTCTTCTGGATGCCCATCTGGTATTATCCAAACGCGTCTTCGTTTAGGTCAATTTGATGAGGCTTTACGCGCTGCAGGCGAGTTTCAGGATATTTTTGGGCGCGATAATTTCTTTATAGAATTAATGAATCATGGGCTTTCTATCGAAACGCGCGTTACTAAAGATTTGCTTGAGATTGCTAAGCGTCTTAATGCGCCTCTTCTTGCTACAAACGATTTGCATTACGTGCACGAAGAAGATCGCGAAGCGCAAGATGCAATGCTATGCATTAATTCAGGATCGCGCTTGGATGATCCAGACCGTTTTAAGTTTGATGGCTCTGGATACTATTTAAAATCTGCTGAGCAGATGCGTGAATTGTTTAAAGAGTTTCCAGAGGCTTGTGACAATACGCTAGAAATTGCCCGTCGTTGTAACGTTATGTTCGACGATGGTGAAGATGGCGCTTTTATGCCGCAATTTGATTGCCCTGAAGGTTGGGATGAGACTTCGCTATTCCTTAAAAAAGTTGAAGAAGGATTAGAGCGTAGATATAACAACAATGTTCCTATGGAAGTCTTAAAACAAGCAGACTACGAGTGTGGTGTTATATGTCAAATGCAGTTCTGCGGATACTTCCTAGTTGTTGCGGACTACATAAATTGGGCAAAAGCACATGGTGTTATGGTTGGTCCTGGACGTGGTTCTGCAGCAGGCGCAATGGTTGCGTATGCTATGGGAATTACTGAGCTTGACCCAATGAAGCATGGTCTGATTTTTGAACGATTCCTAAACCCAGAGAGAGTATCTTTACCAGATATTGATGTTGACTTTGACCCAGATGGTAGAGCCAAAGTTTTGGAATACGTCGGTGAAAAATATGGAAGAGATAAAGTAGCTCAATGCGTGATTTATGGAACGATTAAAACAAAGCAAGCATTGAAGGATTCAGCTCGAATAATGGGCTACGAGTTTTCCGTTGGAGAAAAAATTACAAAAATTCTGCCTCCTCCAAAAAACGGAAAAGATATGAGTTTCCACGATATTTTTGATGAAAAATCAAAGAGATACGCGGAGGCGCGCGAGTTTCGCGAAATGTATGACACTGATCCAGATACGAAGCGAATTACTGAAGAAGCAAAAGGTATTGAAGGTTTGATTCGCCAAACTGGTGTTCACGCTTGCGCAACAATCATGGGTTCGGAGCCGATTACTGATACTTCGCCTCTTTTGGAGCGTACTGATGGAACAATAACAACAACGTTCGAGTATCATACTTGCGAAACGTTGGGCTTAGTGAAAATGGACTTTTTGGGTCTTTCCAACTTAACAGTTATTAGGGATACGCTTAAAAATGTTGAGCATAATGGTAAAGAGCCTATTGACTACACTAAAATTCCGCTTGACGATAAGGAAACATATCAGCTTCTTGCTAGGGGAGACACTTTAGGAGTCTTCCAGCTTGATTCCGACGGTATGCGTGCCCTTCTGCGCACACTTAAGCCAGATAACTTTAACGATATATCGGCTTTGATTGCACTTTATAGACCAGGTCCTATGGATATGGATTCTCACACTAACTACGCCAAGCGTAAGAATGGTTTACAAGAGATAACGCCTATCCATCCTGAAGTTGCTGAGCCGCTAAAAGATGTTCTTGGAGAAACATATGGTTTGATTGTTTACCAGGAGCAGGTGCAGTCAGCTGCGCGTATTTTAGCTGGGTATAGTCTTGGTAAAGCAGATGTTTTGCGTCGAGCAATGGGTAAAAAGAAGCCAGAAGTGTTGGCTAAAGAAAAAATCCCGTTCTTTAAAGGCATGAAAGAACATGGTTATTCAGAAGAAGCTGCACAAGCTGTTTGGGATGTTCTGGTTCCTTTTTCTGGTTACGCGTTTAACAAGGCTCATTCAGCCGCATACGGTTTGATTTCTTATTGGACTGCGTATTTGAAAACGCATTATCCTGTGGAGTTTATGGCTGCATTGCTTCAAAACGAGCGCACGAATAAAGATAAGACAGCGCTCTACTTGGGTGAAGCTAGACGCATGGGTATTCGTGTTTTGCAGCCAGATATTAACGAGTCTGTTCTTGAATATTCCGCAGTTGGAGATGTAGTTCGTTTTGGACTCGGAGCTGTTAGGAATGTTGGTGATAAAGCCGTTAACGATATTATTAGCGAAAGAGAAAGCGATCGCGGAAAGTTTATTGATTTTAAGGATTTTGTAAACCGTGTATCTTTTGCCGCTTTGAATCGTAGACTTGTCGAATCTCTTATTAAATCTGGTGCTTTCGATTCAATTAATCCTTGTAGAAGAGCTATTTTTGAAATTTGTGAACCACTAATTGACTCTGTTATTTCTATTAAGCGCAGACAGGCAGGTGGTCAGTTTGATCTTTTTGCTGATCTTGATGATTCCGATAGTGATCTTGGAGATGCTCAAATCAACATTCCAGATGTTGAAGAATGGGATAAAAAAACGAAGCTAAACTTTGAGCGAGAAATGCTTGGGCTTTACGTTTCGGATCATCCTTTGAGTGGTCTTTCTGCTGTGTTGGCTGGTCTTAGGGAAATGTCGATTGCTCAGCTTTTAAATCGCGCTAAAACTATGGGCGAAAATCAGCAGGTAACTCTTGCAGGCCTTGTGACTAGCGTAGACAGGCGAGTATCTAAAAAAGGTAATGCTTGGGCGATTGTAACTATTGAAGACATGGAAAGTTCAATACAATGCATGTTCTTTGGTAAGGTCTATGAGTCATCTGCTGCAGAACTTGCGATTGATCAAGTTGTGAGAATTAGGGGACAGGTAGAGGTTCGAGACGAAACAGTGTCTTTAAGAGCAACTGAGTTTGAAGTTCCAAGCTTAGAGGCGGAAGATGCTCAGCCTGTTACAATTGTTCTTCCTTTGCAAGCATTAGAAAAGTCACGTATAAAAGAGCTTGAAAATATTGTTACAAGACATCCTGGTTGTTGCGAAATGAATCTTGCTTTGATTGATTCTAGAGGATGCGCAAAAGTGTTATCGTTTGGAGATAGATTTAGAGTTAAGCGAGATACGTCACTTTTTGCAGAGATCAAAATATTGTTTGGTCCTAATTGTTTGCCAAGCGCGTAGATTATGCTTAAAGTGTTTTTAAGTGGCGTTAACTAGCTGTTTAATAAGTTAGGGGTACAAAATGTGTGCAGATCATGAAGGTTTGAGTGAAGATAGTAGCTACAAAAACTTTGCGAATAATGGGAAAAATTCCAATAATTCTTCTAATTCCAAAGAGTCGAAAGAAGTTCGCACATCTTTTACTGATAAAGAGCTTGAAGATGCGTTACTTGGATTTGAAAAAGAATTTAACGATGAACAAAAACATGATTCTGTCGATGATGTTGTAAACAAAATTGAGCAAGCAAACTTTGAAGAAGATTTGGAAGGTTTGCTGGGTAAAAAAGCCAAGTGTGCTCTGTTTCTAACTGTTATGGAACCAGGGGAGCTTCTTGCTGCTTTTTGTAAAATGGCTGGTATTAGAGCTAAATGTTTTAGTGACGAGAACGGTGGAGTCGCCGTTTTATGCGATTTAGACGAGGATAATCCAGAAAAATCTGTTAAACGATTCACAGAGTATTTTCGCGGTATTCCAGCGATTTTAATGGTGAATCGAGCTAATAAAATTGATGCAAAAGTCTACGAATATAAAAAAGAAGTACAGGATGCTATTCCTCCCATGGTTCTTACCATGTCTGCTAGATGTGTGGAAGATCTTATGATTTGTTATGCGACAGTTGAAGATCTTAAAGAGTCTGGGATTGAGGTTACTTATACGGATGATTTAAGTGATGAGCAAGCTAAAGAGATTTTTTATAAATATGGCAAAAAAATGTGAGCCTAATCTTGCAAATACGCTAAATTAAAAGTAAGTAAATTCATTGCTATATTTCTAAATAAAAACTAAATATAAGAGATAATATAGTCATTGCGTTTTGCTCTAAAAACATGTTGAAAAATATAAGACTTGAATACTGATTGGACTGTAGATATGGATAGACAACAAGAGTTCGCTTTGCGTACGGTTGAAGAGCGTGATGTCCGTTTTATTAGACTATGGTTCACGGATGTACTTGGAACTCTTAAATCGGTTGCTATTGCTCCAGCAGAGCTTGAAGCTGCGTTTGAAGAGGGTATTGGCTTTGATGGGTCTGCGATTGAAGGCATGACTCGCGTTTTAGAAGACGACATGATTGTTAAGCCAGATCCTTCGACTTTCCAACTTTTGCCATGGCATGGCGGCCCAGAGGGTACGGCACGCATGTTTTGTGACGTTTTAACGCCAGACGGGGAGCCGTCTCTTGGAGACCCTCGTCATGTTCTTAAGACTGCGCTCGCAAAAGCTAAAGAAAAAGGCTTTACTTTTTACGTTCATCCAGAAATTGAGTTTTACTTATTTGAAACGCAAGACGATTGGTCTAAAGCACCTGTTCCTATTGATGAAGGTGGGTATTTTGACCATGTTCCAAGAAGTTCGGCAATGGACTTTCGTCGTAGTGCTGTGAGCATGCTTGAACAGATGGGTATTTCTGTTGAGTATTCTCACCACGAAGGTGGCCCTGGTCAAAACGAGATTGACTTAAGATATGCAGACGCTCTTACTACTGCAGATAACATTATGACTTTCCGCACTGTTGTTAAGGAGATTTCTCTTGAGCGCGGAATGTATGCGAGCTTTATGCCTAAGCCTTTAACGGATCAGCCTGGTTCTGGTATGCACACGCATTTAAGCTTGTTTGAAGGAGATTCCAACGCTTTCTACGAGGCTGGGCAAGAGTTTAATATGTCGCTTATTGCGCGCCAATTTGCGGCTGGTATTTTGCATCATGCTGCGGAAATTTGCGCTGTTACCGATCAGTATGTGAACTCTTATAAGCGCTTGTGGGGTGGAGCGGAAGCGCCTAGCTATGTTTGCTGGGGTCATAGTAACCGTTCTGCGCTTTTGCGTGTGCCTCAATATAAGCCAGGCAAAGGTAATTCTTGCCGTATGGAGTTTCGCGCGCTCGACCCTGTGGCGAATCCGTATCTTGCATACTCTGTTTTGTTGGCTGCTGGTTTAGATGGTATTGAAAAGCAGATGATTTTATGTGAGCCTACGAGCGATGACGTTTGGGAGCTTACGGATGCTGAACGTCAGGCTATGGGTATTCAGCCACTTCCTGAGTCTTTGGATGAGGCTTTGAAGATTATGGAGAAGTCTGATTTTGTGGCTAGCGTACTTGGTGAGCATGCTTTTGAGTATTTCTTGCGTAATAAGCATCAGGAATGGGAAGAGTATCGTCGTCAGGTCACTCCTTTTGAATTGCAGAAGTATTTGCCTAGACTTTAGTTTTCTTTTGCATTGCTTTCGCGCGTGTCAAATCTAAATTTTTGGATATTTTTCAAATGTTATTATTTGTGATTGTTGACACGCGTTTTAATTTTTTGTATTCATATGTTTAGTTTATGGCTGAGCTCACAGCTATAATCTAAACATATGTTTATATATATTAACGTTTGTTGAAAATTATAACATTTTATAACAAAATTCGTGAATATTAACAATTAAAGCAACATTATGCCTTCTTGCTTCTATTTAAATATGCCATTGCTTTTCGAGATTATAATAATAAAATTTTTAAATTGGTGATACTTAAATATCAAGTTAGATATTCAATTACACCCATGATTTACAACGACTGTAAGCCATGCCTAAATATAAGAAGGAAGGTAACTCAAGTGAAGAAGCTGATTCTTGATCTTGATACTGGTGTTGACGATACTCTCGCTATATCTTATGCTCTTGGAAGTCCTGAAATGGAGCTTATTGGCATAACTGGCACATACGGTAATGTTTTAATGGAGCAAGGTGTTCGTAACGCGCTTGCAATCACAGATTTACTTGGGCATCCAGAAGTAAAAGTTTATAAAGGTCTTTCACACGCAAGCACAAAAGATTCGTTTGAAGTGCTTCCAATATCTGCTTTTATTCATGGTGACAATGGAATTGGCGATGTTGAAATTCCAGATTCTCCTCGCAAAGCAGAAGATGAATCCGCTGTTGATTTCATTATTGATTCCGTAAAGAAATATGGCAAGGACTTAGTGTATGTTCCAACCGGTCCAATGACCAATATTGCTGCTGCATTGAAGAAAGCTCCAGAAATCAAAGACGAAATCGGAAAGATTGTTTTGATGGGTGGCGCGCTCACCATTCATGGAAACGTAAACGCTTGGACTGAGGCGAATATTTCCCAAGATCCAGATGCTGCAGATATTCTATTCCGTTCTGGTGCTCCAGTGACAATGATTGGTTTGGATGTTACCTTACAGACTTTGCTTACTTACAAGGAGACAAAGCAATGGCGTGATCTTAACACCAAGGCTGGCAAGTTCCTTGCAGATATGACTGATTTTTACATCAAAGCTTATGAAACCACTGCTCCGCACCTTGGTGGATGTGGTTTGCATGATCCTTTGGCTGTTGCTGTTGCAGTTGATCCAACGCTTGTTACAACGCTTCCAATTAACATGCAGGTTGATGTGGAAGGTCCAACTCGCGGTCGTACCATCGGTGATGTTACGCGCTTGAATGACCCTGTTAAGACAATGCAAGTTGCTGTTGGTGTAGACGTTCCACGATTCTTGAACGAGTTTATGACGCGTATTTCTGGTTTGGCAAAAATCGCTGGCTGAGATCATATTGTTTGTGTTGCGCAACATTTTGCGACCTTCTACGCTTCTTGTTGCACAACATGCTTTATGCGTAAATGTAAAAATTAAAAATATTTATTGATCGGATTATTATGACTGAAATTGCAAAATCTACTGCGGTAGATCCATACGAGGATCCAAAAACCCGCGACAAAGTGGCGATTTACTCGCTGATTTTGTTGCTTATAACCTTTATTCTTGGAACATTATGTTTGCAGGGATTTAATCTTGTATTCGACCAGATTGGCAAGGCTGTTGGTGCCCCTGATCAAGCTTCGCTTATTACAAGCTTGCCAATTATTGTTCTAGGTATCGTGTGCTTTATATACGGTTCTCTAGGTGACTTTGTTTCTCTTCGCAGACTTATAACAATCGGTCTTGTAACACTGTTTGTTGGTTCCTTGTTTGGTTTTATTGCAAACTTCTTCTTTACTCCAAATTTGTGGACTGTTATTATTGCTCGCATTATGCAAACTGCTGGTGAACAGGTAGCAGGTTCTTCCTTCCTTGTTATTGCAACTAAGTATTTGCGCAATGATTTGAAAGTTATTTTCTTTGGACTCTTTACTGCCGCATATCAGCTTTCTGCTTCTATCGGCGTATTTGCTGCTGGTGCTCTTAGCTCTATTGCTTGGCAATATTTGTTCCTTATTCCTGCGATAACCATTCTGTTCTTGCCAGTACTCGTTAAATGCTTACCGACTAAGAATGGTATTGGTGGAAAGATTGATAAACTCGGCTTTACCATATTCGGTATTGCTGTGACATTGTTGACTTTGTTCTTCTCTTACAAAGTTTGGGGATTGTTACTTGGATCCATCGTCCTGTTTGTTGTGTTCGCTGGATACATTATGAAGGCAAAGAACCCGTTTGTGACTCCTGCATTCTTTAAGAATAAGCGTTGGCTTTCGGGCATTGTTTTGATATTCATCTTCTACTTTACTAACTATTGCATGCCTCCAATTTACAATGTAATTGGCGGTGCTTTATACAAGATGGATACTTCTCAGGTTTCTTCTTACCTTGTATGGGCATTCGTCGTAGCAGCAGTGTTTGGCACTTGCTCTGGAACAATCATCGGTTTCATTGGACGTAAAGCTGGTATTATTACAGCTGCTGTTCTTATGATTCTTGGATGGGTTGGTGCTGCTGTATTCATCAATTCTGGGTTCCTTACATTAACACTGTGCGCATGCGTTTACTACGCTGGGTGCGGACTTATGTATTCGCCAATCGTTTCTACTGTTCTTAGCGCATTGCCTGTTGAAGAGTCTGGTCGTGGCTGCGGTATGAACGATTTGGTTATGAACGTTACAGCTTCTATTGGTATTTCTATTTTCAGCGGATTCTTTGCTGGAAATCTGTTCAAAGGATTCTCCTTTGCGAATATTCAAGGATTAGCTGCAGGATACTCAAACTTGCTTATGATGGGCGCTATTGTAGCCTTCATAGGTTTGGTGGTTTACATAGTTCGTAGCGTTATGGTTAAAGAGTAATTAATCTTTACCCAATATATTAGTGGTCACTATCTTGCAGTCATCTTTGGCTGCGTGGATAGTGACCACTTTTTGTAGTCTTATGCCGCGCATTTTTACGCTAACATAGTTTTTACGCTAACATAGTTTTTTCATACGCTGAATACTAATCGGGTATGCTGTTCCAAGTTCTTGTGCCCAAAGAGAAACATAGAATTCTTCGCACATCCACTTTAGTTTTTGAGCTTTTTCTTGAGCCTCATCTCTATTAGGTCCAGCAGGCAAGCTTTCTGCTCTATTTTGAGCTTCTAGCACAAGCTTATGAGCTTCATCTGCTTGCCAAGCCCATCGTACATCTCTATCCTTATTTGTTTTAGCTTTATCAAGTCTAATTAAATCAGCATGCAAGTAGCGTTCTATTGAACTAAGTGCGCTAGAATCTGCTTTTGCAATAAATCCAGGAAAAACAAGTGAGGCTGCGTGTTCTCTAATCGATTGAAGAACGCTAAGCATTGGCAAGTCGGCTTTGCCGCCAACAGCAGTGCTAACTTTAGCAAAACGCTTCAAAATAGCAATCACATCGTGCGCAATACCATAAACTGTATCTTCGTATACTTCGGCAATATTTCCAACAGCTTCCTTAAGCTCAACATCGTTAGTAATTTTTTGTGTATCTGGTATAAGTCGCTTAATAGCTGCCATTTGCAAATCTTGGGCCAAATCTTTAGAAGACTTATAAGGTGCAGAAGCAAGTATCAGAGCCTCACTTCCGAGCCATCTAGATGTAATACGTTTATCATCTAAAATAAGCATATTGAGCGCGCCCTGCCAAACCATTTGAGATCTAGAAAGATTAGTTGCACCAGACTTGTGTAACAAATCTGCTCTCTCAACAACATTTCCAGCTTGTGCAGCTTTAATCGCTTTGCTATTAACAACATTTAATGCACACTCTTGAGCTGATTTTGCAAAGCGATGCTGAAGACTTATTAGCGATTTATCTGTTCCTAAAACAGTAGGCTTAATGCGCTTTTTGCTTTGATTATGGGAATTGTTTGATTTATTTTGATTAGCTTTCTTTTGCTCAACGCTAAAAGTTATACGCAAATAAGGAGATAGCCGTTGCAACTGTTCATCGCTTAAAACTTCTGGGTGGATTTGTGCTCCAACAACACTAATCGCAGCTTTAGTAAAGACTTCGCTAAAATCTTGCCAAATAAAATCTTCTTGTGGATTTTCGTTTATTCCTGGAAGATAGTCATAATTGTCATCTATCCACTCACGGATTTTACGAGCAGTATCTGGAGCTGGAACGAATTGTACGCGCAAAGTCTTAGGAAGAGACTTAATCATGCCAATAATAAGCTCGTCTAATAAGCCTGGCACATTCCAAGTAAACTCTTGAGGTTTAAGTCGCAAAAGCGCATGAAGTGGAACGTGTACAGTTACACCATCTAAAGGATCATGCGGATCATAAATGTAGCTTAAACGCAAGTTGATTTTCTGACCGTCTGTTCCAATCGTATGCCAAGTATCTGGGTAATCTGCCAAATCAGTGTCATTTGCGTATTGCAAGCGCTCAACACAATCTGGGTTAAAATCAAGAAAATGCGGGTCTTGGAGCCTGTAATTTTTCCACCATTTAGCTAAATCTGCAATAGTCGTAGCTTCTTGAGGAAGTTTATTATCGTAAAAAGTAAACAAATCCTCGTCGTTTACAGTTTCGCTTGCCTGTCTAGTGCGATTTGTTTGATTATCGGCATCGTTTAAAATGTTAATATTTGAGGAGATAAAATCGTTGAATGGAAAACGCTGTTGAACGTTTCCTTCGACTAAGCCTTGACGAATCATTAACATTCGAGATTCGTAAGGGTTGATTTTAGACCATTGAACAGTGCGATTTTGCACAATAGGCAAGCCGTACAAAAGCACCTTCGATTGGGCGATTGCTGCACCTTTGCTTGCGCTCCAATGAGCATCTGAATATGTTACGCGAGTAAGATTCTTAGCTAAAGACTCTGCCCAAGCAGGGTCGATTTGCGCGCAATACCTTGCCCAAAGTCTAGAAGTTTCAACTAATTCCGTACACATAATCCAAGAAGGAGTTGTTTTAGAAACAGATGAAGCTGGAAAGATTGCAAACCTTGTGCTTCTAGCACCCTGATAATCGTTTTTTGCCATTTTTTGAGCGCGCTTAATAGCGCGAATTTTGGCTGTTCCGCGAAGACCTGCAAAATCCGAAGCCTTAGGCTCGCGAATAACTTGCATGCCAATCATAGAAAGCAAGCCAGAAAGCATAGAAGCGTGGATTCCTTGGTAATCCCAAGTGCAGCAAAGACTGTGAGCAGCTTGCTGATTATTTGGTAATTGGCGGATTTGCAAAGGTGCGCGTTTAAGTGGTAATGCTTCGCCAACATTATAATGAAGTTCTTTGCATAAATCTTTAAGCTGATTAACTAAATCTTTCCACTGTTTTAGGCGTAAAAAGTGGAAAAATTCCTCTTTGCAAAGTCGCCTTAGCGCGTTATTGCTTATTTCGCCATCCGCTTGGAATATGCGATCCCAAATATTCAATGCCGTTAAAAAGTCACTTAACTCGTCTGCATAACGATTGTGTAATCTATCTGCTTCATCGCGTTTATCTTCCGGACGTTCGCGCGGATCTTGCAAACTCAAAAACGCCACAATTACCAGCACAGCAGCAAGAGTATTAGGAGTGGTTTTACGCGCAGCTTCAATAATCATGCGTCCTAAACGAATGTCAATCGGTAGTTTAGAAAGCTCGCGTCCAATATGAGTTAAAGTGATGAAGCCTGATTTTCTGCTTATTGCACCAAGTTCACTAAGCTCGTTAAAGCCGTCGCTTACAGCCTTAATATCTGGAGGATCAATGAATCCAAAATTCGTTATATCTTCGCCAGTTTTAGCAACACCAACAGAGAGCATGTGTAAAACAACAGCGCCGAGTGAAGTGCGTAAAATCTCGGGGTCGGTAAAGCGCGGGCGAGTTTCGTAATCTTCCCTAGAATACAAGCGAATAGCAATGCCATCTGCAATTCGCCCACAACGACCAGAGCGCTGATCTGCACTTGCTTGAGAAATAGGTTCTATAGGAAGACGCTGAACTTTAGCAGACTTAGAATATCTAGAAATTCTAGCAAAACCAGGGTCTACAACGTAGCGAATCGAAGGCACTGTAAGAGAAGTTTCTGCAACATTAGTGGCGATTACAATGCGCTGATGTGTGTGGTGTTCAAAAACGCGATGCTGGTCTTTAGAAGAAAGACGTGCAAAAAGTGGAACAATCTCAATGGCGTCACTACGATTCATGTCGCTTGCACGCGCACCGAAATAAGAACGCAACGATGCTTCAAATTCTCGAATATCGCGCTCGCCAGAAGCAAAAACCATAATATCGCGCGCGCCTTGAGTGTGGTTTGAATGAATCACAAGTTGCGCGCATGCGCGAGTTACAGCAGAAGCAATGTCTTCGTCGCAAATATCGCCGCTTTCCGAAAGACTTTGGCTTTGCGCAACGCTTTCATCATCCATAGCAATATCGGCAAAACCTGGAACGTGCCTCATAAGTGAAGGCGCGCTTCCAAGCGGCTCGTAAAGTACGCGCACGGGGTATGTTCGCCCCGAAACCTCTATAACAGGCACCTTAATGTGCAGCGCTTGCTCAAAATGGTCTTTAAATTTTGCAGAATCTATTGTTGCAGAAGTGATAATAAGTTTTAAGTCTTTGCGCTTTGGCAAAAGAGTTGTTAAATATCCAAGCAAAAAATCAATATTTAGGCTACGCTCGTGAGCTTCATCAATGATAATAGTGTCATAGCGCGTAAGAAGTGGATCGCGTTGAATTTGAGCGAGTAGAATACCATCCGTAACTATCCGAAGCTTTGTTTTAGATGAGCTTTCGTCGTTAAAACGTACCTGATAGCCGATTTCTTCGCCAAGCTTAACACCCATTTCGCTTGCGATTCGTTCGGCAACTGTGCGCGCAGCAAGTCGTCGAGGTTGTGTGTGAACAATTTGCTTTCCGCGACCACCTCTGCCAAGTTCCAAAGCCATTTTTGGGATTTGAGTGGTTTTGCCAGAACCAGTTTGACCAGATACGATTATAACCTGCGACTCTTTAATGGCTTCAATAATCTGGTCGTGTGCAGCACAAATCGGCAGTTCACTAGGATAGTCAAAGTTCATATTCAATCCTGTTAAATTTTGCTAAATCTTATTTTCTTAAAACTTCTATAATCCTGTATCCCTTAGAGCTTGCGTATTTTTCAACGCTAAAATCTTCCCCAAGAGTTTTAGAAAGCCAAGTGATTAAGGAATCGGAGCCAAGATTTTTTTGAACAACTAAATAAGCAGCTCCACCAACTTTTAGGCGAGGAAGCCAGGTGATCAAAATATTGTGCAAAACGTCTTTTCCAACGCGGATTGGAGGATTAGACCAAATAAGATCAATGTCTTTTAGCGCATCTTCTTTTAATGCATCTTCTACAAGATAAGTGTGAATGTTGTTTAATCCAGCATTCTTGGCATTAATATCAGTAAGATCTAGAGCACGTTCATTAACATCTACAGCATAAATTTGCGCATTAGGGGATTCAAAACCTAAAGCCAAACTAATAGCACCCCAGCCGCAACCGATGTCGAAAAATCGCCCATTTTCTGGAGGCTGTGGAGCGTGTTTAAGTAGAACTGCAGTGCCTAAATCAAGCTTAGAGGAGCTAAAAACTCCATTAGAAACCTGCACGCTAACCTCGTGACCGCGCAAATCAACATGCAAAGTTCGTCTTAAGTCTAAAGAGTTTGGATTAGCGGAAAAATACTGTTCGCCGCCAGTTTTAGCTTCTTTAGTATTTTTGTTTGTTTTAGTAGCATTAATGCTGCTCGTCTTTTTAGTTTTATTAAAAGTGTTAATAGCCATTTTAGTGTTGCGTTAAAAATTATGTCTTCTAGATTCACAATAATAAAACAAACGTTGTAAATCGTGTATTAACAGGGGATTTAGCGTTAGTAGTTAAAGCAAAATAGCAAAGGGCATAGTTTTGGTAGATACTTTAGCAAACAGCAATTTGGCGAGTGGTGATAATAATATGCCTGAGCATAAAAATGAGCATAAAGACGTTCTTTCAGGACATTCCGAAGTACTACTAGATTCCACAAACACTGGATCAAGCCTAGAAAGTAACGATGAAGCTTGGCAAGAGCGCGAATCAAGAAACGCCTTAAAACGAGTTGCGGGTCTTGGAGAATTACAAGACGTAACCGAAGTAGAATACAGAAAACTAAGACTAGAACGCGTTGTTTTAGTAGGAGTATGGTCTAGCGCTCGCGGAACTTTAAGCCAAGCAGAAGAGTCCCTTAGAGAGTTGGCGGCGCTTGCTAAAACAGCTGGCGCAGTAGTATGCGACGGCATGTTGCAGCAAAGATACAGACCAGATGCAGCAACGTATGTTGGTTCTGGAAAAGCGCGTGAACTTGCAGCGGTTGTGGCGCAAAATGATGCGGATACGATTGTGGTAGACGACGATCTTCCACCAAGCCAAAGAAGAGCTTTGGAAGATGCCACTAAAGTCAAGGTTGTAGACAGAACGGCTGTTATTCTAGACATTTTCGCTCAGCATGCAACAAGTAGGGAAGGAAAGGCACAAGTCGAGCTTGCTCAGCTTCAATACATGCTTCCGCGACTTAGAGGTTGGGGTGCTGCTCTTTCTAGGCAGGCTGGTGGTCGCGCTGCAGGAGATGCAGGAATAGGCTCTAGAGGCCCTGGAGAAACAAAAATCGAAATGGATAGGCGCGCAATTAGGAATCGAATTTCAAAATTGCGTCACGACATTGCACTAATGGCACCAACTCGCGAGACAAAGCGCGGATCTAGGCGTCGTCAAGATATTCCAACTGTTGCAGTAGTAGGGTATACAAATGCTGGAAAATCTTCGATTATAAACAGACTTACAGGATCTAAAGAACTTGTAGAAAACGCGCTTTTTGCAACTTTGGATACTGCTGTTCGAAAATCTTTAACTAAAGATGGTCGCGCTTATACACTTGTAGACACTGTTGGCTTCGTTAGAAGGCTGCCTACTCAGCTAGTAGAAGCGTTTAAATCAACTTTGGAAGAAGTTGGTAATGCAGATGTAATTTTGCACGTAGTTGACGGTTCTCACCCAGACCCTGTTTCTCAAATTGAGGCAGTTAACGAGGTTTTAGCTCAAATTGACGGTGTGGAAGATATAGCGCAAATTATTGCTTTTAATAAGTCGGATGTTATGCAAGAACCAATGCGTTTACGCTTGCAATCGTTGTATCCTGATTCTTTAATTGTGTCTGCTGCAAGTGGAACAAATATTGACCGTTTAAGAACGCGTATAGAAAATTTGTTACCTTCACCACATGTTCATGTTAAAGTTACATTGCCTTATAGCGATTATTCTGGGTCTTTGCTATCTAGAGTTAGGGAAAACGGTATTGTAAAATCCGCGGAATATAAGGATTCTGGTGTAGAATTAGATGCTTTTGTTGGCGATTCTTTGGCTGCAAAACTTATGCAAATTGCACTTTAAACAAAATTCCGGTGGTGTGATTAAAGTAAAAACTGTTTATACACATATAGCTCTTAATGTGAGAGCAGCCCTTGTATTTTTCTATTTATAAGTTATAAGGGTCGACTCGGTTTGTGGAAAAGGGGTTTTTCTAATGGTGAGTTCTCAGGTTAAGCCAACTAAGCTTGCGATTATTGGTGCTGGTGCAGTAGGTTCCACGCTTGCGTTTGCTGCAGCTCAGCGCGGTGTTGCTCGTGAAATTGTGCTTGAGGATATCGCTAAGGAACGTGTTGAGGCAGAAGTGCTCGATATGCAGCATGGTTCTAGCTTCTATCCAGCCGTTTCTATTGATGGCTCAGATGACGT
This sequence comes from Gardnerella sp. DNF00038, assembly GCF_049262855.1. Lineage (NCBI taxonomy): Bacteria > Bacillati > Actinomycetota > Actinomycetes > Bifidobacteriales > Bifidobacteriaceae > Gardnerella > Gardnerella sp. DNF00038. Next base: position 507,647 of record NZ_CP058407.1, read on the forward strand.
TGAAATCTGCCGTGACGCAGACATGGTTGTTATTACTGCTGGTGCTCGTCAAAAGCCTGGTCAGACTCGCTTGGAGCTTGCAGGTGCAACCATCAACATTATGAAGTCGATTATTCCTAATGTTGTGAAGGTCGCTCCAAACGCTATCTACATGCTTATTACAAATCCTGTGGATGTTGTTACGCATGTTTCTATGAAGCTTTCTGGTCTTCCTGCTAATCAAATGTTTGGATCTGGTACAAACCTTGATTCTGCACGTTTGCGCTTCCTTATTGCGCAGCAAACTGGTGTGAATGTTAAGAATGTTCACGCTTATATTGCTGGCGAGCATGGCGATTCCGAAGTTCCTCTTTGGGCTTCTGCAACTATTGGTGGTGTTCCAATGTGCGAGTGGAATGCTCTTCCAGGTCATGAGCCATTGGATGAAGCTAAGCGCGAAGAGATTCATCAAGAAGTTAAGAACGCAGCTTACAAGATTATTAACGGTAAGGGCGCTACAAACTACGCTATCGCTATGTCTGGTGTTGATATTGTTGAAGCCGTTCTTCGCGATACTAACCGCATTTTGCCAGTATCTTCTCTTCTTGACGATTTCCATGGAATCTCAGACGTCTGCATGTCCGTTCCAACTTTGTTGAACCGTAATGGCGTAAACTCTCGCTTGAACACTCCAGTTTCGGATCGCGAGCTTGCTGCTTTGAAGCGTTCTGCGGAAACTCTTCGTCAGGCTGCTGCAGAGTTTGGATTCTAATTAATATTAGCTGTTCATAAAACGCTAATTATTAAAATTTAAATTTTGAAAGTCGTTCCTTCAATCTTTGTTTTGGGGGAGCGACTTTTAAATTATGAACAAGATTTATAAAATTTGATTGTATAGGTTGTATAAATTTGCTTAAAAGGGGATTTTGAATGTTTAATCATAAAAATCTTGAGACAGATACTGTGTTAATGCACAAGTTTGAAGATTTGAGATCTCAATTTCCAATTTTAAGTCGCAAAGTACATTCAAAACCCTTGATTTACTTAGATTCTGCAGCTACTGCTCAAAAGCCGCAGGTTGTAATCGATGCAGAGAGCGAATTTTATAAGACTATTAATGCTGGCGTGCATAGGGGGGCGCACGAGTTGGCGGCGCTTTCGACAGTTGCCTTTGAAGAAGCGCGTGCAAAAGTTGCAAAACTCGTTGGTGCTTGTAGTGAAGAAGGAAACGAAGAGATTATTGTTACGCCTGGTGCTACGGGCGCTCTAAATCTTCTTGCCACTTCTATTGGGAACGCTACGATTAACGCTAGATTAAATCGCACTGGTTTTGCTGAAGATAACTTAACTTTGCGCAAGCATTTTGTGATTAATGAGGGAGATAATATTGTTGTTTCTCGCTCAGACCATCATTCTGTTTTGTTGCCGTTCCAAGAGCTTGCGATTCGATTGGGTGCAGAGCTTCGCTGGATCGATGTAAGTGAAGATGGTCGAGTGCGGGCGGACGCGGATTATTTGAGCACGATTGTTGACGAGCGCACGAAAATCGTTGCAGTTACGCATATTAGCAATGTTACTGGCGCTATTACGGACGTTTCGCCGATTTGTAAGCGTGCGCATGAGGTTGGTGCAATTTTTGTTCTTGACGCATGCCAGTCTGTTCCGCATATTCCAGTTGATTTTCATGCGCTAGATGTTGATTTTGCAGCTTTTAGCGCGCATAAAATGTACGGCCCTACGGGCGTTGGGTTCTTGTATGGACGCCGCAATCTTTTGAACAGTCTTCCACCAGCCAATTTTGGTGGATCTATGGTGGAGCTTGCGTGGCTTAACAAGCCAGCGCAATATATGCAAGCGCCTTACCGTTTTGAGGCGGGAACTCAGCCAGTTGCACAAATGGTTGCTGCAGGAGTAGCTGCGGATTGGCTGCGCGCATTGGGCATGAACCGAGTTGCAGAGCACGAGCAGGAACTTGCTGCAGAATTGTTGAAATTGCAGGATGTTCCGGGCGTTCGCGTGCTTGGGCCGCTTGATTTAAACAACCGTATTGCAACGGTTTCTTTTGAGGTTGAAGGCGTGCATCCGCATGACGTTGGCCAGTTTTTGGATGCGCAAGGAATTGCGATTCGCGTTGGACATCATTGTGCTCAGCCGATTCATCGCCATTTTGGCGTGTATGCTTCAAATCGCGCGTCTGTTGGAGTTTATAACACAATCGAAGAAGCTCGCGCGCTTGTGGAAGCTGTTTCCCATGTTCGCGCATACTTTGGTGCATAGTATTGTCAAATAAAATTCAAATAGAATTCAAATAAAATACTGTTTAATAACAAATAAGGAGAGCATATGTTTGATATGAGTGTTGACGACGGTAGTGGCTTAGAAAGCATGTATCAAGAAGTGATTTTAGATGCTGCTAGAAATCCGCACGGAAAAACACATTTTTCAAACACAGAAAGTCTTTCTAAAGCAGAAGAGCAGGAAGAGAAAGTTGAGGAGGCTTCGGATAAGTCGCCAGCAACCGATGAGTTAAAAAACAATTCTAATATAACAATTACAAATCATCATGAAAATTGTGCTGTAGAAGCTAATAAAAATTACGCATTAGGAAAATCTCATCAATTTAACCCAACTTGTGGAGATGAGGTTACGATGCATGTGGAACTCGCTAAAAACGTTGACAATTCAAGCAATGCGCTTGTTAAAAGTATTAAGTGGGATGGCCATGGTTGCTCAATTTCGCAAGCTAGTCTTTCGATTATGGTTGATTTGGTTGAGGGAAAAACTGTTGCGGATGCCTTGCGATTAGCCGCGCTTTTCCACAAGCTTATGGAATCTAGGGGAGCGGGATTAGAAAACGAGCAAGACGAAGATGAGTTGGAAGATGCAATGGTTTTTCAAGGCGTTTCTAAATATCCAATGCGAATAAAGTGCGCATTGCTTGCATGGGAAGGCTTAAAAGACGGTATTGCAAAGGCTATTGAGGCTTTATAAAATCGTATGTGGCTTTATAAAATCGCAGTGTAACACTAAAAATAAGGAATATTATGGCAGAAAATCAAGCTCAATCTCAGATCAACGTAAATAGCATCGGTCGCGTAACTGAGGAAGACATTCAGGATGCTTTGCATGATGTTGTAGACCCAGAGCTTGGAATTGACGTAGTTGATTTAGGTTTAGTTTACGGGATTGAAATTGATGAGCTTGGACGCGCGATTATTACGATGACGCTTACAACGCCTGCTTGCCCGCTTACGGATTTGATTGAAGACGAGTGCGCGAGTGCGCTTGTTGGATTAGTTGATGAATTTCGTATTGATTGGACTTGGAAACCGCGTTGGAGTGTTGAAAATATTACGGAAGATGGGCGCGCGCAGCTTGAGGCGCTCGGCTATAATTTGAACAATTTGCCTGCTAGCTTTGGTGCTGGAATTGGTGCTGGTGCTGGAATGTCGTCCTATGCCGGAGGAATTTCGCCAACTGAATAATTTAGGATTTGTAATGATTTGCACAGAAGATGTTTCGCCTAATCGCAATGATTGCAAGAATAGTTGTGATTATTGCGATTTATGCGCGCAAAAAATTATTGAAAACGGCATAACAGATGTTGTTTTTGACTTGCATCTTCTTGTTGATTGGGATGCGCGTCGCACGTTGGAATCGTATTACCCAGATTATATTGGCGAGGTGCTGTTTAGCTATGAGCCAGAATGGGGTTTTGAGTTTCACGAGGCTTTGCGTGAATCAGGATGGAGCATTGAGCGTGCGCTTGAATCGTTTAGTGAGCATCATGGTCCTGCCGTAACTTGGCTTTATCGCTTGTATTTTGAGAATTTTTTACACGGATTTTTAGGGGAGCGAGAGCGTTTTGCGGCTGTTGCTCGCGATTTAATTGCAAAAGATGTGCGCGTTTGGGCGTTTGGAAATGCTTCACAAGAGTGGGTTGATTGCGCGCGCACAACTTGCCCAATACTTGGCGAGATAAATGGCGTTAGCGCATCTTATGAATATCATTTGCGCAAGCCGAATATTATGATTTATCGAGATTTTTTGAGCAAAAATGGTTTGAGCGCATCTTCTACTGTTTTTGTTGAATCGGATTTGCGTAGTTTAAAAACTGCACAAAGAATTGAGTGTGCATCTACAAAATTATTCATGCTGTAATAAAACTATTCACGCTATAGTCGCATCAACATTTGTCGGCTGCTTCGAGTGAATCGTAGCCATACATGCGCACAGTATTTGTAATAATCATTTGCGTTAGATTTATATTTTTCGCTGTTAAATCTTCTATAAAAGACTTATATTTAGCAAAAGTTTCGGCGGAATACGTGCTTAATTCTCCTCGTAAATACGTTTCAAAAGATGTATTTTCTTCTGTATCTTCGCTTGTTTTTAGAACGCGCATTGCAAGACCTAAATGAGGGTATCGATCGCGAAAATCATCCGCCCATCTAACTTGCGTAAAAATAATCTTCTCCTGCTCGCTTTTTCTAGGCTCTAAAATCGGCTTAATATAAGGCTTAATTGTGCGCTCAAAAATTTCTGGCGCAGTAGACTCCATCATTCGTGCATATTTTTCTGTTATCAAATTTCTGCCATTGCTATCAGCGCGCTCAAGATCTTTCTTATAAGACTCTTGCAAATCCAGAGGCCAAGTTAAAAATTGACTCATGCGCATAATGCGGAACGTTTGCCAATCTTCCTGGCAATTCGCGCGTCCGCCTTCGTTTTGCGTAAGCTGGAATTGCTGCCATTCTAGTTTTGTAATTTCTTCTGCAAGATTTTGCGTTTTTGGATTTTGCGTTTTTGGATTTGATAATGAATCGCACATCATAAGCTCCTTAAGCACGTTGCGCGCGAATTAATATGCGCTTCAACATACGGGCGTTGCCATTCTAAAAACGTTTCATTGCAATCGCTCAAACCTTGATATTTAAGCTCTTGCACTACTTCGTTGCACACGTTTTGAATAATCTCGTTTATTTTAGATTCAGCTTCGCTGCTGCCTTTTGTGCCTTCGCCAAATCCGATTCCGCCAAAGCACGCCGCACTACTTAGTCGCATAAGCGATTCAAGTTGATTTGCTACGCCAAAAAGCCTAGACGCCATTCGCTCGCTTAGCTTGCGAAGTGCTGCAAATTGCCACTTATAATATGGCAAATATCCTGCACTTATTGGGTTATTTAGCAAAAATACGATTGAAGCGGTTGCGCGCACAAACTCGTTTATAGAAAGCCACGCTGCAGCTCCGTCTTTTCGCGCTAGCATTCGTTGAACATTGTATTGACCTGCTTGAGCCATCATGCCAAGCCTTCTAGAGATTAGCGAGATTCGCACATCGTCTGGCATAAGCTTAAAACTTTGACGCGCTTTGCTAAATTCTCCAAGTGGGTCTGCAAAAATTTGGCCGTTCGTAGCTGCAGCAAGCGTTGGCTCGCTTAACGAAAGCCATAAATGCGGCTCGTTTTTACTTGGAGCAGTAGCAAATCCCGTTATGTTTTCAAAAAACTTAGCTATGGTAAATACTCCGACTCTCTTGCTTTCTTCGCATGATTTAGCGCGTGGAGTTTCTTCGCGAGAGCCAAAACCAGCGTATTCTTGCGGAAGAGAATCGTAAGCTGCTTGCAAATCATCGCCAATTTTCGCATAGTCTTCATCCGTAAGCCATAAGCAGAATCCTGGGCCAAAATCGTGATCGCGCGAAATCTCGTCGTCAAATCCGTAGCATTCCGATCCGTGACCTACTAATCCTGCAGCTATGCGGTTTTTATAGTCTTTAAATTGTTCAAGTTCAAGCAGTGGTTTTCCGTAAGTTTGCCAATATGATTTTGCAAGTTGCATGCCGTTTTTGATTTTTGGATTATATTCTGTTTTTACAGTTTTGATTGATTTTATGGTTTTATTTGATTGTATAGTTTTATTTGACTCTGGCTTTGGCTCATCGCTTGCTTGCGACTTTTCCGAATTGCATTGAATTGTATTCGCTGCGCTTGTTGTCGTAACGTTTTCTGCCAACTTGCGCGTTTGCTGCAAATTTTCTGCCGTTATAGCGTATGACTCGCTATCTTTTCCGTAACATTGTGCTATTAAATCTAGAGCTTCGCTGTATGCTTTTACAGCGTCGGAATACTCTTTTCGTGCGTATTGAACTTGAGCATATCCAGCTAAAGCAGATGTGTAATGTGGTTGATTTTGGTTATTTCCTGCAATGTACATGCGAATACTAGTTGAAGCGTGTTCAAAAGCAGAGTTAAGGATAGTGGATTTGCTGTTTGTGCTTTCGCTAGGCTGCGAACACTCTTGCAAAATCGCAAGCGCAAGATTTGTGTGAGTTGCTGCTATATCTATGTCTGTTGAAGGATCGATACTCGATTTTTGCAATATTTCAAGCGCAATATTAAGTTCATTAATTGCTTCGCTCATGTTGCCTGTTTCGCTGTAAAGCATTGAAAGATTGTTGTGAAGGGCAGCGAGTTTTCTATCGTTTGGTTTTAGTGTTTTCGATGATTCTTTAATAGCTTGAGAATATATTTCTGCTGCGCGCTCATAGCTGCCCGCGGCTCGTAGGCTAGTAGCAGCGTTAATCAAAGTGGTTGTGCCAGCTTCGCTGCCTACTAAATCCATCTTTTTTGCCAAATCTAGCGCATTGTCAATGATTGGCTTGTTTTTTGCGTATTCTCCTCTAGACCTATAAAATCCCATCAACTCGTTTAACACAGATAGTTGCAATGCTTGAGCGTTTGATTCTTGTGATTTATCGTATGCGCAATTTGCTTTTTCTTTAGATTCTTTATTTTGTGTTTCTTTGAGTGCTTCTTCTTGCGATTGGTTTAGCGCATTTAGCAGGTATTTTTCGATTTCTTGCGCGCTTGTGTGGCTTGCAAACATATTGTCTAATTCTTTATAAAATTGCGAAACGCTTAACATTTAAGCCACCTTGCTTCTTGCGATTAAATTCCGTTTTGCTCACTACTCAATCATAGCGAATTATTTGTTTATACGAGTGTTGTAATATGCGCGATTGTGCAAAAAATCAAAAGTCGGGCTGGTGGGATTTGAACCCGCGGCCTCTTCGTCCCGAACGAAGCGCGCTACCAAACTGCGCTACAGCCCGATGTCGATTGTGCGAACTCAATAGAGATTGCACATCGTGAATCCATCTTATGAATACATGACGCAGCTACATGTTGTAATTGCGCATGCAACACTCCGACAACGTGGTTATAATAGCGTGAACTTGCTACAAATTAACAGTGTGTGTCGTTGTCAAATAAATTCTTTTAAAATTTTATTAAAAATTCACTTGTATTCTTTTGCAGCTGCATGGTCTCCGCAATATTTGCAAAATGATGTAACTTTTCGTAAATAATTTTGTATATCTTAATAAAATAATAAAAAGTTTTACTGTAAATGTATTTTTCTTTCGAAAACAGAAAAATATAAATATTTCTATAAAAATGTATATTTGTTGCAAAAATGATTAGCGCAATCGATCTAGTAACACAATAAAATGCATTTGCGACTCGCTTACCTGTATTCCCTAGTAGCTACAATTGGCGTTTATGACTGACACGAATACTGCAATGTCTGCCGCACAAAACGCCGCAGAAAATGACGTAACAGATAACGCCAATGAAATTGACACCGTTGAGCATGCTGAGATGCTGCTCGCTCAAGATGAGGCTATTGCTAAGCGCGTAAATGATGGTGCTACTCTTGACGAAGCAATTGATCCAAGCAATAAAGAGTTTGGTCCGCTTGCGCACCCAGAGCAGGTGCAGATGCGTGTTGCTAAGCGTGCGATGATGCTTAAGGAGGGTGTGCAGCCATACCCAGTGCATCTTAATGTTACGGATACTATCGAAAAGGTTCGTGCTGATTTTGATGGCAAGCTTGAAGCTGGCGAAGAAACTGATACCGAGGTTGGTATTGCAGGTCGCGTGCTTTTCTTGCGTAATGCTGGTGGCTTGTGCTTCGTTAAGCTTGCTGCTGGTGACGGCACTACGATTCAGGCGATGGTTTCCAAGAAGGAAATTGGCGAAGAATCTATTAAGAGCTTCAAGCAGATGGTTGATTTGGGCGACCATTTGTATGTTCGCGGTCGCGTTATTTCTTCTAAAACTGGCGAGCTTTCCGTATTCGCAACTGAGTGGGCAATTGCAGCTAAGGCTTTGCAGCCACTTCCGGCTTTGCATAAGGAATTAAGCGACGATACTCGTACGCGCAAGCCTTATATTGGCATGATTGCGGACGAGAAGATTCGCGATATGGTTCGCAGTCGTTCTCATGCTGTAGCTTCTCTTCGCCGCACTTTCGACAGCCACGACTTCTTGGAAGTTGAAACACCAATGTTGCAAACGGTTCACGGCGGCGCTGCTGCTCGTCCGTTTACAACTCATATGAACGCGTTCGACATTGATCTTTATTTGCGTATTGCGCCAGAGCTTTTCTTGAAGCGCTGCTTGGTTGGTGGCATTGATCGCGTGTTTGAAATCAACCGTGATTTTAGAAACGAAGGCGTAGATGCAACTCACGCTCCAGAGTTTACAATGCTCGAAGCTTACCAAGCTTATGGCACTTACGATACGATTGGAGCTCTTACTAAAGAGCTGATTCAAAAGGCTGCTGTCGACGCTTTTGGCTCCACTAAGGTGACTTTGCTTAACGGCGAAGAGTACGATTTTGGCGGCGAGTGGAAGCAGATTACCATGTACGGCTCGCTTTCTGAGGCTTTGGGTGAGGAGATTACGCCAGAAACTTCTGTTGAGCATTTGGGTGCGATTGCAGACAAGCTTGGCGTTGAGCGCGACGAAGTGGAGAATCACGGCAAGTTGGTTGAGCACTTGTGGGAGCACTTCTATGAGGATAAGCTTTATGAGCCAACGTTTGTGCGCGACTTCCCAGTGGAAACCAGCCCGCTTGTTAAGGGTCACCGTACTAAGCCAGGAATGGTTGAAAAATGGGATTTGTATGTGCGTGGCTTTGAGCTTGCAACCGGCTACTCCGAGCTTAACGATCCTGTTGTGCAGCGCGAGCGCTTTGTGGCTCAAGCTAAGGATGCTTTGGCTGGAGATGTTGAGGCAATGGATATTGACGAGGACTTCATTGAGGCTCTTGGCGTCGGTATGCCTCCTGCTGGCGGCATGGGAATGGGTATTGACCGCTTGCTGATTGCGCTTACGGGCGCAACCATTCGCGAGACGATTACGTTCCCACTCGTAAAGCCTCTTCGCTAACTGATAGATTTAGTAGATTGTAAAGCCGTTGTATGTTGTTTAAACATTCATCGGCTTTTTCTATTAAATTTTTCGTGTTTGCTTACTTTTATGTAAGTAGTCGTACGAAACGAATAGACTAGGTAATTATGACATATAAATTAGTATTGCTCCGACATGGTCAGAGCGCATGGAATAAGACCAATCAGTTCACCGGTTGGGTTGATGTACCGCTCACTGAGCAGGGTGTCGAGGAAGCTAAGCATGGTGGCGAGCTTCTTAAGGAGAAGAATGTTCTTCCAGACATCGTGTTCACTTCTTTGCTTCGTCGTGCTATCAATACCGCGAATTACGCGCTTGATGCAGCCGACCGCTTGTGGATTCCAGTTCGCCGTAGCTGGCGTTTAAACGAGCGTCATTATGGTGCTTTGCAAGGTAAGAACAAGTCTGAGATTCGTCAGGAATATGGCGATGAGAAGTTCATGATTTGGCGTCGTTCTTACGCAACTCCACCTCCTGAGATTGATCCAAACGATGAGTATTCTCAGACGAATGATCCTCGTTACGCAGGTGATCCAGTTCCAGAAACTGAAGCTTTGGCGAACGTTGTGACTCGCGTAACTCCTTACTGGGAGTCCGATATTATTCCAGAGCTTAAGTCTGGCAAGACTGTGATGATTGCAGCTCACGGCAATAGCTTGCGCGCAATTGTTAAGATGCTCGACAACTTGAGCGAGGAAGAGATTTCCAAGGTGAATATTCCAACCGCTATTCCTCTTCTTTACGAGTTGGACGAGAACTTTAAGCCAATCAAGCCTCGCGGCGAGTATTTGGATCCAGAAGCTGCTGCTGCTGGTGCTGCCGCCGTGGCTGCTCAGGGTCAGAAGTGAGTTTGATTAGCTTAAGTTAGCTTAATTATCTTAAATTAACTTAAATAAAAAGTAGGTTTGCAAAATTAATTGCAAACCTACTTTTGTTTTACAAGCTACTTTTTAGATTTCTATTCAAAAATCGTGTTCTATGCCACAACCGTATTTATGCCACAACCGTGTCTTTATCTGGTTCTGGCTTCTTAGTTGGGTCAAATCCCGAAACAATAAATACAACTTGCCTTGCTGCAGCAACTGAATGATCGCCGATTCTCTCCATGAATCTGCTTAGAAGTACTAAGTCAATCAATTGTTTTCTAGTGCCATTCCAATCTTCGCCTTCTACAAGCGCAAAAATGTGTTCGTGCAACTTATCCATTACATCGTCGCCGTGAATAATTGCATCTGCTACATTAACGTCTCTATTTGAAAGCATGTCTGTTAATTGACCTGCAAGAACATGCAAAAAGTCAACCATTTTTTCAACAGTTTCTTTTGCTTGACTTGGTATTGCGCAATCAGGCCAATTTCTTCTTGCGATTTGCGCAACGTGACTTGTTAAATCTCCCATGCGCTCAAAAGTCGCAGCCAAACGCATGGTTGCTACTACTTCTCGCAAATCTGTTGCTACAGGATTTTGTCTAGCTAGCAATGTTAAGCATTGATCTATAACGCTATCTTCTAGTGAATCTAGTTGAGTGTCATTGTCTATAATTGCTTGTGCAGATTCTAAATCAGCATTTAATAAAGCATTTCCAGCATCGTTCATGGCTTTTGCAACAAGCTCTGCCATGCGTTCAATGTTTAATGCAACTGCCTTCATCTCTTCGTTGAAAATCACTCGCATGGTGCGTCCTTTCTTGCGTTCAATCGCGCTCAATTGCGTTTGGAGCATATTCGCGTTTGTTTAGATTGCCCTAATCAAGTATAGACTACTGTGCGCACGTGCGTTAAATGTATTAGTCGCTGTATTAGTTGCTTAAATGTGAGCGCGTTAGAGTATTCTTTAAGAGTATGCTTCAAGATTCGCCATATTCGCCTTTAATGGTGTTTGTTGTTTTTGCTTTGATTGCGCTTTGTGTTGCAATCGTAATTGTTATGTTTGTTGTTGATTCGCTTTTTCCAATATTTCGTAGTGTTTTTAGACCGTTTTTTAGTTCTGTTGTAAATCCTATAGCAGGTGGTTTGCGTAGGATTTTTCGTAGTAGCTTTAAGAAGATCTTAAAAATTTTAGGTAAACGTAATTTTGGTGATGATGAAGATGATGAAGATTCAGTTGATAATAATTCAGATGATATAAGTTCAGATGCGTGTGCGATTTTATCCATGCTGTCTGCTGCGACTATTGTTATCGATGCTGATAATGATGTTTTACGAGCTAGTTCTGATAGTTATACGCTTGGTGTTGTTGTTGATGATTCTATTGTTCAACCGCGAGTTCTGGATTCTGTAAATCGTGTGCGCGAGTCTGGCGGTTTTGAGAGTTTTGATTTAGTTACTTTTACTCCTGAGCGGTATATAACTATTGGTGAAGATTCTGATTTTAATAGTAATTTTTCTGGTGACAGTGCTGTGTTATTAAAATCAGCTACGGTTGCTGGCGACTTTTCCTCGAATAAAACTGATAAATCGTCTGATGCTTCTACAGTTTCTAGACCTAATTGGCTTAATGTTACTGTTGGAAGTGTTGGAGCAGGCAAGGTTGTTGTTATTTTAAATGATACGAGTGCTGCGCATCGTTTTGAGCAGACTAGAGATGATTTTATAAGTAATGTTTCTCAACAACTTATTAGCTCTACTCGAATGATTTCTAGTCTTATAGAACTTTTGCAGGATAATAATGTTACTCTTAATCGTGTTAAGGAAGTGTCTTTAAAAGCTCAGAGGTCTTCTAAACGCTTGGAACATATGTTGGAAGATCTTCTGCTTCTTATGAGTGCTCAGAAGCCTATAGATGTGTCTAAGGCGAGTGCTGTGAACGTCTTGAGTGTGTTAAAAGATGTTCAGAATCAGGTTTCATATCTTGCTTTGAGCCGAAATGTGCGTCTTTGCGTTAAGTCTGATTCTTCGCTTAGTGTTTTAGGCAGTTTTTCACAAATCAGCGCTGCCGTGCGTAAACTTGTTGAGAATGCTATTATCTATTCTTCAGCAAATAACAGTGTGGCGATTTCAGCGTTAAAGTCTGATGACTCTCAGTTTGCAGTGATTCGTGTTGTTGATTGTGGCTCTGGTATTGCGTTGCGTGATCAGCCTCGTATTTTCGAGCGTTTTTATCGTTCGGATAACCAGAATGACGGCAGTCAGGATGGTGTTGGTTTAGGTCTTGCTATTGCTAAGCACGTGGCTCTTACTCATCACGGTAGCATTACATTGTGGAGTAGACCAGGGAAAGGTACTACGGTTAATTTTGCGATTCCGCTTTCAAGATCGGATGCAAAATAGTTCGCTTAATCGTATTAAGCGTTTTACTTTCCTAGTCTTCTATAATCCCAACGGTCAAAGTGTTCCCAGATTAAAAGCAAAATACCTATTACGAATCCGCTAAGGCAAACTATAGCAAAAAACCATAGTAGAAAGTGCAAGATTGCGAGCACAACAGTGATTATTGATGCTATAAGCCATAGAACTGTTCCAACCATAAATGCTTTGCACAGGTCTACGCGCAATGGCTTTGGTGCCTCTTTGCGCGCATCTGGGTTAATAATCGGTGCTAGCTTCATATGATTAACCATACATCTAGTGATGTCTAATATCAATTTTTGGTTATATTTTTTGATGATATACGTTTATGATATACGTTTAAATTTTACTATTTTCTTTTTCGACACTATTTTTATCACATCCGCACCACGTTGTAATCTTGAGCTTTGTAGGTGCCGTTTTGACGTGATACTTTAACAATTCGGGAGTGGTTTTTTATGAGACATGGTGCACATGGTGCTAAGAAAGCAAAGGGGCGTTTCGTTTCGCCTTTTATGCTTTTTTCCTCTTCTCATATTTCCAGTGCTACTTCTGAGCGTTCTACCGAAGCGGTTTGTGCGAATAATGGTGCAGTTGTGGGCTTGAGCGAATCTGTGGCTCAGAGTTTGCAAATGTCTTCTGCTCCTCGTACTCGTCGCGAGATTCGTTTAGCTCGCGAATCTAGAGAACGTAAGAATTGTATTATTGTTTCTACGTCTTTAGTAGCTATAGTTGGTGCCGCATTGACGTCTATGGCTTTGAGTAAGACTGATAGTTTGGGTTCTTTTGCTTCAAAGCAATATGCTTCTGAGATTAATTTTTCCAATGATTCTAATGATCAAGCTGCTTCTCGTTCTAGTCAGCGTGAAAAGTTAGATCGTGCTGATAAATATTTGAAGTTCAGCAGTGCTGTTGCTGGTCTCGAAGCTGATTTAAACGCTTTCTCTACTAGATCGTCTCATGAGTCTAAGTGGGATTTAGGTTCTAATTCAGATTTTAAAGTTTCTGAAATGTCTAAGTCTTCTGCGAATAATCCGCAGGTTGCTATTTTAATGGATTCAGACGTTAATTCTTTGCCTGCTGGATTTAATCCAAATCATAGTTCTGGTGATTCTGGGAATGCATATGAGTTTAGCCAGTGCACTTGGTGGGTTTATATTCGTAGGCATCAGCTTGGTCTTCCTGTTGGTTCCAATATGGGAGACGGCTGGATGTGGGCTTTGACTGCTCGAAAACTTGGATATTGGGTAGATCGTACGCCTCGTCACGTTGGCGATATTATGGTGTTTGGTCGCGGTCAGGCTGGCGTTAATCGTACTTATGGTCATGTTGCTGTTGTTGAAAAAATTAATCCTGATGGTTCTATTGAAACATCTGAGTCTAGTGCGGAGCTTCACGGTAGGACCTTCTCTAGGGTTGTAAATCCGAATGAAACTTCGGCTTTTGAATTTATCCATTACTAGATTATTTGGAATTTTAATATTTTGACATTTTAATATTGATATCTGTTACTACGTTTTGCGGTTTTCTAGTCTATTTTGGCTGTTATGCGTGTAGGTGTGCATTGTTGTGCTGTAAATAGTGCGTGCAAATTTTGTTTGTGGTCTTAGTTTGTAGTATTAACATGCTAACATCGCTAATGATGATTAAGCGAGATAAGATTTTTTCTTCTGTATTTGCAGGTTTTGTATCTGCAGCGCTGGTTGCTGCTATGATCCCGCTTGCTTGTGCTTCCGCTTCTGCTGAAGAATCAGCAGTTACATCTACACGTTCTTTCCCTAAGATTACTGATGTTAAGCGTGATTTGTTTACAGAATCCACTTCTACCGATGTTGATGCTAATTCTCATTGGGGCAGTATTGAGTCTTTGGATGTTCCGCAGACTAAGAGTGCTGCTGAACTTGCACTTGAACAGGCTCGCCAGCAACAACAGGCACAGAATAATTCTGCTGATGGCTTCGACGCTACTGCAAGTCGTTCTAGAGCGCGTAATGGCGTTGGACCTATGACGTACTTTGTTGCTCCTCCAGATAATCAGTCTGTTTCGGCGATGCTTAATTTTGCGGCTCAGTTTTTAGGTAAAGTGCCTTATCGTTCTGGTGGTACAAGTCCTGCTGGCTGGGATTGCTCTGGTTTTGTGCAGTACGTTTTTGCCAATATGGGTATTTCTTTACCTAGAACTTCTGGAGCTCAGGCCACTGTAGGTACGGCTGTTCCGAGTTTAGCTCAGGCCCAGCCTGGTGACATAATTGCCAATGGTGCTCATGCATCTATTTATGTTGGTAATGGAATGGTTATTAATTCTCAGTACGCTGGAACTCAGTATGATCCTATTAGATACGTTTTTTCGGGATCTTATTCTATTCGTAGAATCTTCTGACAATTTGATTTTGAGTGGTATTCATGATTTTATGGATACCACTTTTAGTTTTGTTAGTAGTTTTGATACGTTTTTAGGTTATTTTTAATTAATTTTGCCATTAATCCTTAGGTTTGTTGTGTCGCGATAGACGCGACTACCTTAAACGCGCTATTCTAGTATTTAAAGTATTTAAGAAAATAAAAAATCGCGCGATGCTAGGAGGATCTAGATGGCACAAGGTGTTATTACACAAGAAAAAGCTGTTCTTGTAGGTGTTGATGGTTCTCATGCGAGCTATAAGGCTGTATGGTGGGCATCTAATTATGCTAAGCATGCTGGATTACAGCTTCAAATAGTTTGTGCATATTCTTTACCTAGTTATGCAGCTGTATCTTTTGATGCGACTTATACTGCGATTGGTGATGATAATGTTGCTCATCAAGACGCTCAGGAAATTCTTTCTAAAGCAAAAGCTGTAGCTTTAGAACAGGGTGTGGATGCAACAACGTTAATCGTTACTGGCGATCCTTCTTCTGTGTTTGTAGAGCTTTCTAGGAACTATCAGCTTATTGTTATTGGTAACCGAGGTAAAGGTGGATTGGCTGAGCGTTTGCTTGGCACGACAAGTTCTTCGCTTCCAGCCTACGCTTATTGCCCAATTGTTGTTGTTCCATATACAGATGATGATGGTCAACGAATCCACTTGAATAATAAGATTTCTAAGATTGCTGTTGGCTCCGACGAGTCTAAGTGGGGATTAAAAGCTCTTGAGATTGCTGCAGATTTGGCTGATAGTTGGAACGCACAATTAGATGTGATTTCTGCTGTTCCTAGCGTTCAGGGTGCAGAAGGTGACACTGCTGTTATGGGATCTTATATGGAAGATCTTGATGAGAGAGTAAAGCCTATTTTGCAGCGTTTGCCAAATCTAAAGATTCATCGTTCTGTAGTTCCAGGCTCTGCTGTAAACGCTTTGACTCAAGCGAGCTTAAACAATGATTTGGTTGTTGTGGGTTCACGAGGACGTGGTGGTTTTACAGGATTGCTTCTTGGTTCTATTAGCCAAGGTTTGTTGCAGCATTCTTCTAGACCGGTGTATGTGGTTCCACGTAAGTATGTGGAGTTAAGCGCTGCTCAAGTAGCACAGCAGTCTAAGGTAAGTAATGATACTAGTGCTATTGATTCTATAAGTGGCGTTCATACAGTTGATGTTCCAAAAGCTGGTGTGGAAGCTGCTAAAGAAATCGAGCAAACTATTGATCCGCTTCACTAGTAGTTTGTAGTAGAGAAGTAGCTTGTAGTAGAAAATAGCGTCCAAAGCACTAAAACAGTGTTTTGGACGCTATTTTGTTGCAAAGCTAGCCCAGGCATGTACTATGTGCTTTTTATTTGTTTAAGTTTGATTTTTACTTGTTTTTAAGTAAAAAGCGTGCGCGTCTTGCTTCGCGAGCAGCGCGTTTTTTAGCAAGTTCGTTATTGTTCATTTCAATAGCAAGTTTATAAATTTTAATTAGCTCTTGAGCTTGCTTTTTAAAGTCATTGTTCTTTGAGTATTCGAGAACATTTGCTTTTAGTTGTGCTTGCTCTTCTTCACTCATGTTAAGAACGTGACTAAACACTTGCTTAAAGTCTTCTTTAGAATCCCACTGATAACCATTTTTGCCACTAATAATCTGATTCTCATTAGGGATATCGTGCTTTACGAGAGCAAATAATCCAGATGCCATGGCTTCAAGCATAGAAAGTGAATGCATTTCCGATAGGGAAGCGGTAGTGTAGTAGTCCATAGCGTGCAAATACTTAGGGATCTGCGTGTGTTCAATAGGGCCAAGTAGGTAGATTCTATCTTCAAATCCTTTGTTAGCTACTTTCTCACGCAAGTCTTCTAAATCAGGTCCTCCGCCAATAACAACGAGTCTAGCTAATTCGCGTGGAAAATCGCAATACATAAAGTTGTCAATAAGCTCAGAGATATTCTTTTCTGCTCCGATTCTTCCAACAAAAACGAAGAGTTTCGTGGAATCAGCAATACCGTATTTTTTACGGAATTCTTTTCTAAAAGCAATTCGCTCTGGTGTAGGCAAGAACTTTTTATATTCAACTGCATTGCTAAGAACAACAACTTTTTTATCGACTTTTTGACGATCAATATAAGCTTGAGCCTTAGCGGACATACTAGTAATAATTGTTGCATTTTTAGAAAATCGCGTAAAATATTTTGCTGAAATATTCCTAGAAAACTCTGTAAAATGCTTTAGACCAATATAAAACAGGAACTTATCGTATTCTGTATGAAGAGTATAAATAACAGGAACATGTTCTTTTTTAGCAACTTCTAGACCTATTTCACCAATACCAAACTCATTTTGTATATGAATAACATCTGGTTTAAAGTTGATAGGGAATTTTTTGCGCATGTTTCCAATCGGAATTGCAACTCTATACTTGTATAGCTTTTTAAGAAGTATTCCTGGAACGTATACAACTCCGTCTACAAGCTTAGTTTTTCGCTGTTTTTCGGATCCAACCGTAACAACAAGAACCTCGTGTCCAAGTTCCTCGTACATTTTTTTAAGCATGTATGATTGCGTTGCTACGCCATTTATGTATGGTGGATATGTTTCTGTAAAAATCGCGATTTTCAAAGTTTCCTCCAGTTACATAAATAGCTCTAACAACGTTAAAAGTGTAGCATTGTGTAAGTTATTGCGCCACAAATTGTGATTTTTAGCGTTTTTAGTGTCTTACATTTACTGTTACACGCACTTGCGCACCGCGTTCAAGAGTGTGCTTAACTGTGCAACCCTTGTTGATATGTCTTTCCATGCGTTCTTTTAGTTCTTTTGCATTTTCATCGTTTAAAGCAGGTTTTGCGCTTGTAGCATCAACTGTTACATCCTCTTGGAATCTTAAGTAAGTTCCTTCTTCTGGATCATAAGTTCCATTTACAAGAACTCGAGCGCCTTTTCCTTCTCCGAGCGCATGTTCAACAGCGTATTGGCTGCTTAAAGCTGTGCAACCAGCTAGAGCTATTTGCATTAGTTCCACAGGTGAAAATTGTCCTTCTCCTTTACCAAATTTTAGTGTTGCACCATCATCACTTTGTGCTTGCCAAGACCCGTCTTCTAAACGTTCAACCCATATTCTTCTAGTCATTTTTGCTCCTTTGCATTTTTATACATTAACACATTGTGATTATGTTTGTGCTTATGTCTATTTGTTTTTAACTTTTATTTTTTAAGACAAACCTATTATAACTAGCATGCTTTGATTTCAGTTTGATTCTTGTTCTTATATTTCTTATATTTACTTTTGGTGGTGTTGAATTTAGCTAATGATAAAATAATCTCATGGCTTTAACTCAAGAAGAACTTGCGGATATCCGCTCTCGCGTACCACAGAAACCTACTTCCGATATTCCTACACCTTATGAGGATTTGGTTAGAAAAATACTTATGGAAGGTACTTTAAAATCGGATCGCACTGGTACAGGAACAATATCTCTTTTTGGTCAACAAATTCGATTTGACTTAAGCAAGAGTTTTCCGCTTATAACCACAAAAACAGTGTTCTTTAAGGGGCTTGCGTACGAGCTTCTTTGGTTCCTTAAAGGTTCTAGTAATGTTCGCTGGTTGCAAGAAAATGGAGTGCATATTTGGGATGAGTGGGCAGATGAAAATGGCGATTTAGGTCCTGTTTATGGCGTTCAGTGGCGTAGTTGGCCAGCGCCTACTCAAGAAAATCCTAATCGCACAATCGACCAGATTTCTAATGTTCTTAATCTTATGAAAAATCATCCAGATTCTCGTCGAATGATTGTCAGTGCTTGGAATCCTGCAGAAGTTGAAAACATGGCTTTGCCTCCTTGTCACTCGCTTTTCCAGTTCTATGTTGCAGACGGCAAGCTTTCTTGCCAGCTTTACCAGCGTTCTTGCGACATGTTCCTTGGCGTGCCATTCAACATTGCTTCTTACTCGCTTTTAACAATGATGATGGCTCAGCAAGCAGGATTGGAACCAGGAGAGTTCGTGTGGACAGGTGGCGATTGCCATATTTACGATAATCACGTAGAGCAAGTGCTTGAGCAGCTTTCGCGTGAGCCGTACCCGTATCCGCAGCTTGAGATTCGTAAAGCTGATTCAATTTTTAGCTACGACTATAGTGATTTTAAGGTTGTTGATTATAAGCATCATCCTACGATTAAAGCTCCTGTAGCTGTGTGATCTTATTTATTAGTTGCTTATTAGTTTGAGTTTTTGACTAGGAGTTTTATGGCAAACGATATTCCTGTGCGTTTAATTTGGGGGCAAGCATACGATTTGGAAGGCCGCGTAGGCGCAATGGGTGTAAATGGTGGTATGCCATGGAGACTTTCCCCAGATTTGCGCTATTTTAAAGCCATGACAATTTCTTGCCCAGTAATAATGGGTAGGGGAACTTGGGATTCTATGCCAGAAAAGTTCCGTCCTCTTCCTGGGCGAGAAAATATCGTTGTTTCTAGGAATCCAGATTTTAATTCAGATGGTGCAAAAAGTTTTACAAGCATTGAAGAAGCAATATGTTACGCAAAAAAATGGATTGAAGATAATCCTATTGAGCATGTAGATTCTTCAGATTTGCCTAAAGATGGTAGCGCAGTTTGGATTATTGGTGGCGGAGCAATTTTTAGAGAAGTGATTGAGTCGCAAATTGTTGACGCTGCCTATGTAACTCAAATTGACACTAGAGTAGAAGCTGATACGTTTGCTCCTAACATTCAGAGACTTGTAGATGATGGATTGTGGAAAGTTGCACGTGATGGCGATTGGCAAGAATCAGCTATAAAAGTTGGTGCAAAACAATTCGACGTAAAATACAAGTTTATGGTATATAAGCCAATTAAAGCTAAAAAATAAGCTAGATTAAGGATATGTATGGAATCTTTAAACAAAATTCACGTAGATGCTAAGCATCCGTATGTTGTTATGACGGTTTGTACAGGGAATATTTGCAGATCTCCAATGGCAGAAATCGTTTTGCGTAACGAGTTTAAGCTTAGAGGATTAAGCGATGTTGTTGCTGTAAAATCATGCGGCGTAAGCGACGAAGAATACGGGAATCCGATTGATAGGCGTGCGCAAAGAGAGCTTAAAAGTAGGGGTTATTCTTTGCCGTTAAGCCATTTTGCGCATAGGATTGAGCGAGACGAAATAGAGGAAACAAATCTTTTTCTTCCAATGACTGCTTCGCATATGCAATCTTTGCTCAGGATTATTCCAGCGCAAAAACGTGGTCTTGTTCACATGTATAGATCGTTTGATCCGTCTTTAGAAAAACCACAAGCTGGTCGCGAAGCTGTTTTAGATTTGGCTGACCCATGGTACGGAGGTCCTAAAGAGTTTGAGATTGCAATGGACCAAGTGGAGGAGTGCGCTCCTTACATTGTGGATTGGGTAGAGTCGCAGATAACGCGCGAATAATAATTGCGTAAAGTCATATAAAGTTATATAAAGTCGCTTAAAATATATTAAAACCAGACGAACCGATTGGAACGTCTGGTTTATTTTTATGCTTTTTATTTAAAACCTATGATTTATTTTCCTCTTAAAGCTTTGCGACTTACTCGAGGAGCATGAGTTGGGTCAATTCCTTTTGGAATACCGAACCCAGATTTGCCCTGTAGTGTACGCAAACGATCATTCAAAATTGCAAGCTCAGTTTTAGTGAGGAAGAAGCGACGATTAGGGTGAATCATCTTAAGCAAAGCAAACTTGTGATTTGTAGGCATTAAAGTTTTAGATTTTAAAACCTTACTTCTTAGATCCCTAAGTTTAACTTGATTTTCACCATTACCGACGCAAATGCGGTAAACAGGAATATTAGATCCTGCTGTAACACTTTTAATCGCGTGCTCTTGGCGATTCATAGCTTGGCTTAAACGCTCATAGTTACCTTCGCCAACAAGGAAGATTCCGTTAAAACCAGTTCCTCTCCAAATAGCATCTTTTGTGCGAGGATCAACCCACACAGGTTGTTGAGGGAAAGTAAATCCGCCTTTGTTAATAGCAGATACAATGCCAGCCGCAGCTCCAGGCTTTCCTTCTAGTCTTGCATAGCCAACCTTATCTGCGCGTTTAGTGAGAACAACAGTAAACAGTAAAAGACCCAGCATAAGTGCTGTTATTACCATCATAATCCAAGTCAAAATGGACCATCTAAGAATAACACCAGCTACAATGCACAGCACAACAGGAGCTACAAAAGCTAAGCCAAGCCAAAGTGGAAGCTGCTTATCGTCTGTATGCGTGTACTTGTAGATACGCATAATTTGTGAAATCATGCCTGGCTTCTTAATGCCTTTTGGTTTATCGTTTGCCATTTGCGTTTATCCCCTAATACATAATATTAGCGTTTTATTGCTTTGTATTTTGTTGCTTTATTGCTTAGTAATCATACCCTAAACACGCTTATGCTATAAATCATAGCTTTGTTAGTATACTAGCGATTTATTTAGGCCAATTACCGCGCTTTGGTGTACTTGGCTTTGGGAGTCTCCATCTGCGCATTTGTATTGCTCGACTGCAAGCATACATAGCAGATCTAGAGCTTTTGCCAACAGAAACTTCGCCGTATCGCTTAACAAGCTCTTTACGAAGCTTGCGCCACATTATTATAACGTCAATAATTGCAGCAAAAAGATATGCGTAAAGAACAATCGCAAGAGCAAAATATAGAGCAATATACTTAGTGGATAAGAAGTTTTGAGTTAAGAATATGCAGAGCATAATAACGATTGCAAACGGCACAAAAAATTCGCCAATATTGAAACGCGCATCTACATAATCTCTAATATAAACTCTCCATGGAAGCTGCTCTGACTTTGGCATATGAGCTAAGTCTCCATTTTTCATCGCATCGTATTGAGCATTTTCTTTTTCGCGCAATCTGGCTCGCGCAGCCTTTGCGCTTGCTTTTCTATCCGTTGGAACTAACGGTCTAAGATTCTGCGCTGTAGCTTCGCTTTGCTTCGGCGTTGGAGCGTTTTTTGTGCGAGTCTTTGCCTTATCTTCTATTTTATTTTCACTATTTTCATTAGTCGCTGATTGATTGCCATTTTGTGCACCATTATCAGCAGATTTTTTTACGAATGGATTCCATGTCATGTTTGCAGATTACCCAACAGACTAGACGCGTTATGAGCAATTTCGTTGGTTATGAATAGTCTGATAGTAGTAATTCAACTAATGTTTTTACTAATCTACTGTTTTTTGGAGGACTTATGGCTAGTTTAGAGGTTGCTGATGTGCGTTCGCGCGTGCAAAACGCTTGGGAAGACGTTATTAGCGTATTAAATAAGAAGATCTCTTTAGGAGCTGTTTCTGCTAAAGGCATTACTGGAGATCATATGCGTGCTTCGGCTGAGTATGTGGCTGAAGTTTTGCGCGAAGTGGGTGTAGATGCTCGCGTTGAGCAGTCTCAGAATCCGGATGGTACTCCTGGAGCTTTTGAAGTAGTTGGATCTCGTATTGTGGATCCTAGCGCTCCAACTGTTTTGCTTTACGCTCATCACGATGTTCAGCCTGTTCCAGATGCAAGCGAATGGAATACTGATCCTTTCAAAGGAACTGAAGTAGATGGTCGCTTGTATGGCCGCGGTAGTGCTGATGATGGCGGCGGAATTGCAATTCACTACGGTGCTTTGCGCGCTTTAAGCGAAGATTTAGGCGTAAATATTAAGGTATTTATTGAAGGTGAAGAGGAAATGGGCTCTCCAAGTTTCATTCCATTCATCGAAGCTCATAAAGATGAGTTTGAATCAGACGTTATTATTGTTGCCGACTCTGGAAATTGGTCTGCGGATGTTCCAAGTCTTACGACTAGTTTGCGCGGAAACACTACTGTAGACGTTAAAGTGAAAGTTCTTGGACATCAGGTTCATTCTGGACAGTTTGGCGGACCAATTTTAGACGCATACACGCTTGCTTCAATGCTTATTGCTTCTCTTTATAACAAGGAAGGTGATTTGGCCGTTCCTGGAATTGAATCGCAAGAGCCTGTTGGCGGTTTGCAACGTGATTTGGATGAGGCTCAAGTTCGCGCAGATTCTTCAGTAGTGGATTCTTACAAGCTTGCTGGTACTGGTTCCCTTGCTGCTCGTATGTGGACTAAGCCTAGCTTGACTGTTATTGGTATGGATGCTCATCCAGTAGAGGAAAGCTTTAATGTGATTGCTCACGAAACGCGTTTGCGACTTTCGCTTAGAACTGCGCCTTGCCAGCGTCCAGAAGAAGCGCAAAAAGCTTTGAGCGACTTTTTGGCCGCAAACGCCCCATTCGGTGCGCAAGTTACTGTAGAGCCAGTTGACAATGGTATGGGTTGGGCTATGGATCCTGATGCTGTAGCAACTAAGGACGCTTTAGCTTCTATGAAGGATGCTTTTGGCGTGGATCCTATTAACAAGGGCGAAGGTGGTTCGATTCCATTTATTCCAGAATTGCAACGAATTTTCCCTAAAGCTCAGGTTTTGGTGACTGGACCTGAAGATCCAAAGTCTAATGCGCATAGTCCTAACGAGTCGATTTCTCTTTCTGGCTTGAAATCGAATATCGTAACTGAAGCTTTGCTTTTAGATCGTCTAACTAAGTAAACTTAACAACTCGTATACAATCGCTATATAAAATTTTAGCGTTTGTATACGAGTCTACGCAATGACGTAAAATCTTAACACGACACGGGTGCTTTGCATTAATTTGTAAAGCTGAGAGAAACCGCTTGAACGTGAATCCAGGTAATGCTGGCGCACGGAGATCTGTTTTTCCCGTGCCTTAATGGTGACCTACGATTTAAGCCAACGCATAAGTCGTAGTGAAAGAACAGTAAAGCACATATCTATGTCGAAAGAAAATGTCTTATTGCAATGCAATCAGCGATGTAAATCACTGATATGACGTTTTGTTATTAGGATAAGTCAAAAACGTGTTTGTAATAAAGACATTTTAGGATTTTTAGGTCGTTAAAAAGTCCGTAGCAGATCTAAATGATTCTAAAAGAAAAAATTAAAAAATAGATAGAAAATAATTAAATAAAAATCATTGCCATAAAGGATTTTGCTATGCCCGATGCATTTGAAACGCCAGTTTTGAACAAAACTAATACGCAGGATGCCGAAACATTCCTTCCATCGGCTAGCTGCAATGCTCAGCTACGTTTTGATAATTGGGGTTATCGTCATGCTTCTCGCAAACATTTTGCTGTACGCGGGTTGAACCTAACAATTGAAGCAGGGCAAAGAGTTTTGTTGCTTGGTGCATCGGGCATAGGCAAATCCACAATTCTTGAAGGTGCTGCTGGGCTGATTGGTAGTGATATTGTTAAATCTAGCTCAAATAATTCAAAGCCTGATTCGAAGAAGAATGTTTTAGTAGAAGATGAAGATGGCGGTGTAAGCGAAGGCTCAGTATTCGTAGATGATTTACCAGTTCATAAAGCGCGTGGGCGAGTAGGATTAGTGTTACAAGATCCAGAGGCTCAAGCTATTTTTCAGCGTTTAGGGGATAACGTCGCCTTCGGTCCTGAAAATATGAATGTTCCTCGTAAAGAAATATGGGATCTTGTTAATAAAAGTCTTGAAGAAGTAGGTTTAGAAGGATTACAGTTACACCGTTCTACCGCCCATTTAAGTGGTGGTCAAATGCAGCGTCTGGCATTGGCTGGAGCATTGGCTATGAAGCCAAGTGTGCTTCTTTTAGATGAGCCTACTGCGAATCTAGATCCAGATGGTGTTAATCAGATTGTAAAAGCTGTTGGTAAAGTTTTAGACGATACCAATGCAACAATGGTTCTTGTAGAACATCATGCGCAGCCTTGGATTGATTTGATTGATAGAGTAGTGGTTCTTGGTCTTGATAATTCTGTGAACAATACTGAAGAGAATAATTATGTTCACGATGATGATATTGCGCGAGACGAGTTTGCGCAAACAGTTATTGTTGCAGATGGAACTCCAGACGAAGTGTTCAGTAGAAGCGATCTTGATTTTGAAAACCTTGGGATTTGGCTTCCTGACAAGTATAAAGATCCGCAAGATCGCAGAATTGGTAGGATTTATGTTGAATGTGAACCAGATTGCGATCCAGCAAAAGGTGATGGAAGAGTAGTTCTATCAACAGAAAACCTTGCGATTAGTCATACGAGTACTCCAATAGCAAAAAATATAAATTTGAAATTTAATTCTGGACAAATCACAGCATTAGTTGGAGCAAACGGTGCTGGAAAATCCACTTTATCTCTAACTTTGGCAGGATTAATTCCAGCTTTAGAAGGTCAGGTTGTAGCTAGTGAGGATCTTTGCGAAGGCGCTGGTGGCACCGATCCTATGAAATGGAAGTCTACTGATCTTGCTAAAAGAATTTCATACGTTTTCCAGAATCCAGAACATCAGTTTGCGTGTGGAACTGTTCTTGAAGAAGTTATGCTAGGTCCTATTAGAACTGGAATGAGTGAAGAAGACGCTAAAACTAAAGCAGAGTCTTTATTAGATAGATTCCGCCTATCTAGATATTCTAACGCAAACCCATACACTTTATCTGGAGGTGAAAAGCGTAGACTTACTGTTGCCGCATCTTTGGCTGCAGCTCCAAGAGTTTTAATTTTAGATGAACCGACTTTTGGACAGGATCGTAAAACTTGGTTACAAATTATAAAACTCATTGCAAGCCTTCGCGCAGATGGCGTTAGTGTTATTGTTGTTACTCATGATAGAGAGTTAGTAGATGCGCTTGGAGCGCGTTTAGTGGAACTTAAAACTAATGTGGATTCCACTAATAACGAATCTTATGAGTCTGAAAATGTAGATAATTCACAAGAATATTTAGCATTATCTTCGTCAACAGATGCAACGAATATATCTCGAATAGAAGTTAGCGATGTGAACCATCGTGATGAGGCAGCTCGCGCATCAAGTTATTCTCCATTCTTGGCATCTTTGAATCCTGTGTATAGGATGCTTGGAGCTTTCCTACTTTCGGTTCCGCTTTTGTTTACTCTCGACTGGCTTTCTGCAACAATAGCTTTGGTTTTGGAGTTTGTGATTCTTTGGGTTGTTAAAATGAACCCTCTGCGAGTTATTAAACTTTCTTGGCCTGTATGGGTTGGTGCTCCTGGATCTGCATTAGCAGTGTGGTTGTATGGTAAATCAGGTGGAGCAACATGGTTTGATTGGGGAATTATTCATGTAAGTGATCATTCCACAACTCTTGCAATTGCAACATTCATCAGAATTTTAGCTATCGGTGTTCCAGCTATTGTTACTGTTATTGGCATTGATGCAACTGATTTAGCTGATGCCTTTAGTCAAGTTATGAAATTGCCAGATAGGTTTGTTTACGGTGGATTAGCTGGTATGCGATTGTTTAGCGTCCTTCAAGATGATTGGGCTGCTCTCAGCGCATCTAGGCGTTCTCGCGGACTTGGCGATGATAGTAAGATTAAGGCTTTTATGCCTCAAGCTTTTGCTCTTTTGGTGCTGTCTATTCGAAGATCTACAACTTTGGCTACGGCTATGGAAGCTCGTGGATTTGGCGGAGAAAACCCAAGATCTCATGCACGTATAAGCCATGTGAATAAACGCGATTATGTGTTTATGATTGGGTGCTTAATTATTCCTGCTATCGCTTTAATCGCTGCTGTATATTACGGTACTTTTGCTCTTCTTGGAGGGAATTAATACTAACATACAATGTGGGCTTAATGGGATTCGAACCCACGACCTTCTGCTCCGGAGGCAGACGCTCTATCCACTGAGCTACAAGCCCGCAACTTGTGAAAGTATACACGTTGCTAGGGATTGAAAGTATACGCTATTAGCCAATCTTTGTGACTTTAATGCATACTTTAGCGAGTTATTACGCTTTTAAGATCGCTTGCTACTTTTTTAGGATTTTCAGCGCACATGAGAGCAGATACAGTGCATACTCCATCAATGCTTAGGTCTTTGATTGGAAAAACGGTGTTTTCGTGTATTCCACCAATCGCTAGAGTTTTTACACCCATGCTGTGTGCTACTTTTGCTACTTCATTTACGCCTTCAACTCCAAGAGGAGGAACATCATGCGCCTTAGTATTTGTGGCAAATGCAGCTCCGATTCCTATAACATCAGGAAGTGGAGTATCGTTCTCTTTGCACTCTTTATATGCTTTTTCCATTAGGTCTACTCTTGCGCAAGAAAGTCCAATCATCCATTCGGCTGGCATGGATTTACGTGCTGTAACGAAAGGCGTATCTTTTTGACCAATATGCAGGTTGAATCCCAGTTTTGCTGCGGTGTCAACGTGATCGTCTATGAAAATCGGTATATCTCCATGTTTTGCTTTTATAAGTGTTTTGCGTAACTTTATGGCTTTTTCTGATATTTCAGTATCGTTGGAGTATTTATCTCGCAATTGAACTACTGTCACTCCGCCATCTATGGATTCTACTGCAACTTGTTCTTCGCTACGGTTTCCCATTCGTGGATCTGTGACTAGGTAAAGCGTCCAATCTGTTGGTTCTATGCTAAATTCAATGTTTGTTAGTTCAAACATGTTGTTTACACTTAATGTTTGCAATGCGTCGATCCACAGTGTTTTGAATGTTCCTGGTGCGGTTGTTTGTCTTGCTGCAAACGTTCCAGCTGCTGCAGCGTGCACGTGTGCAGCCACTGTTGCTGCCACTGGGCGCTCTGGGTTTGCACCCACATATGCCGCCACTAATGATCCAAGAGCGCACCCAGTTCCTACAACTTTTGTCATAGCCTTGTGTCCGCCAGTTATTCGCACTAGGCATCCGTGACCGTATACCGCGTCTTTTTCTCCAGATATTGATATTACAGATCCGTATTCTTTTGCCAGTTTTTTGGCTGCTTCTAGCGCGGAGTTTACTGGATCTTGCGCATCTACGCCTTTCATCTGACTGTTTTGCCCAACTAAAGCTAATATTTCGCTTGCGTTCGCTCGTATTACTGTTGGGTTTCGTTTTACTATTTCTCTTACAAATTTTGTTCTAGTGGTTAATTCGTCTACTCCAACTCCAACTGGATCTAGTACCCAAGGAGTTTGTGTTTCTTCGCAAGTTTCTATTGCTTTGCGTATGGCTTTGCCTTTTATCTCTTCGAATGTTCCAACATTTACTAGAACGCCTGACGCTATTTTTGCAATGCCTGCTGCTTCATCTGGGTCGCATACCATTATTGGCGTAGCTCCTGCGGAAAGTAGTACATTTGCTGTTATTTCTTGAACAATATTGTTTGTTATGCAATGAGTTAGTGGCTTCTTTGCTCTCACTCTTTCTATGCATGATCTAACGTCATTTAGAAACATTCGTCTTCTTGCGCGAACGCTAAAACTTGTATCTATATTTGTATCTATATTTGCATTTGATTCGTTTAATTCTTCCATGATTTTCCCTTCGCTAGCACTACCTAGATCAGGTTTAACGGGTGTAATCTCAGCGTTTTTACGCACCCCGAACCGACTTTGACTATATCGTTTGTGTATGACGTTTGGCTATGTAATATTTTATTTCGCGCGTTTTGCGTTGTTTCGCTTGAAATTTCGGGGATGATTGAAGATTATTGTTTTGGATTTTATAAAATTTTTCCATTAATTTTTTATTTTTGTTTGCATTTGTACTTTTATAGTGTTAGCATCAAACACAACACAAACGGATATCGTAAATTTTACGATTTACGATTTTGGATTTGTGATTGACCACATTAAGCGTTTAGCTTTGCAGCTAAGTATTAAGGAGGCGGCTATCATGCGTAACATGAATGCTCAAGCTCGCGATACTTTTGATGCTGCTCGTATGTGGTGGTGGCAGACTTCTCTTTGGCGTAGTTTACTCTAAAGCTTTAGAAGCTGCTTGTTTAGGCTTGTAAAAGACCTCTAGGGTAAACCTGGAGGTCTTTTTTATATCTCCAGAAAGCCAAATCTATTTGGATTAATTTTACGTCTAAAACAAATCTATAAACATAAAAAACAATTAAAAAATTGTTTAAAACAATCAACATAAAAATCTACATAAAAGGAGAAAATCATGGCTCAGGAAATTAATGAAACTAAGCAGGAAACCTCATTTACTTCTGCTGAATCTAGTGTTAATCAGGCTTCGGATTTACTTAAAGGTGTAAATGTTAAAAAGCATGCTTTAGATATTACGTCTTTGGTGTTGGTGGCTGTTCTTTTTGCAGCAGGATGTATTCTTGACTTTACAGTTGCAAAAGCGCTTTCGATTGGAAATATTCAGCCAGAGTTTGTAATTGCATCGTTCTGCCTTGCGATTTTGTTGGTTCGTCCAAATGTTATTCAGGGTGCGATTATTGGTGCTTTGGCTGCGACTTTAATTCAATTTAACACTTCAATTCCTGGTCTTGAATACGCTTGCGATATTCCAGCAGCAATTATTATGACTTTGATGTTGATGGGTTATTTAAAGGCTTTTCCTAAGGATGCTGCTAGAAAGTTCAGTATTTTCCCATTAATTTCTTCCTTTATTGCAACTGTTATTTCTGGAATGATTTTTGCAACAATCGCATCTTTCTTTATTCTTCACTCTCCAAACACTGTTCTTGTTATGCTTCCAATCATTTTGGGTACTGCTGTGTTTAATGCTGTTGTTGTTGAAGTTCTTTACACTCCAATTCGACTCGTTCTACACAAGTAAATCAGAATTGAAAAATAATTAAACAAATTAATTTAAATCAATATAAATAAATATCAAAACATATATAAATAACAAAAGTCGATAATTAAAACTTGATTATCGCAACTTAAAGGAGAAGATTATGAATCAGGAAATTAACGAACATGAAGGTAATATGCTTAATGCTGTAAGTATTAAAAAGCACGCTTTAGATATTACGTCTTTAGTGTTGGTGGCTGTTCTTTTTGCAGCAGGATGCATTCTTGACTTTACAGTTGCAAAAGCGCTTTCAATTGGAAATATTAAACCAAACTTCTTAATCGCATCATTCTGCCTTGCGATTTTGTTGGTTCGTCCAAATGTTATTCAGGGTGCGATTATTGGTGCTTTGGCTGCAACTTTAATGCAATTTAACGCATCTATTCCTGGTCTTAATTATGTTTGCGATATTCCAGCAGCAATTGTTATGACTTTGATGATTATGGCTTATGTCCGCGTTTTCCCTAAGGATGCTGCTAGAAAGTTCAGTATTTTCCCACTTATAGCAACTTTTATAACCACAGTTGTTTCTGGTTTAATATTTGCATCTACTGCATCTTTCTTTGTTCTTCATTCTCCTAAGACGATTCTTGTTATGCTTCCAATCATTTTGGGAACTGCTGTGTTTAATGCTGTTGTTGTTGAAGTTCTTTACACTCCAATTCGACTCGTTCTACACAAGTAAGTATTTGAATTTATTTTAGATGATATTCAGTAAGTCATATAATCGTCAGAGAGTAATCAATAAGTAATGTTCATAGTATTGTTGGGTTTTTAAGAGTTAGGAATTGTTGTGTCTTTGCTTGAGCTTAGGGAAGTATCTTTTAAATATTTGAATCATAATAAGGATGATTCTTTAGACTCTGCAAAGGCACAAGATTCCACTTTTGCCTTGAACAATATAAGCCTTAGTATTGAAGCTGGCGAATTTGTTGGAATTATTGGACCATCTGGATCTGGTAAAACAACTCTTGCCTC
Source organism: Gardnerella sp. DNF00038 (assembly GCF_049262855.1). NCBI lineage: Bacteria > Bacillati > Actinomycetota > Actinomycetes > Bifidobacteriales > Bifidobacteriaceae > Gardnerella > Gardnerella sp. DNF00038. The sequence goes on from NZ_CP058407.1 coordinate 538,208, forward strand.
TATTTTCTCTGGTGCTATTCCTCATCATTATTCTGGAGAACTTTCTGGAATCGTTAAGATTGCAGGTCAAGAAACTAAAAATCTTGCTTTAACTAATATAGCCTGCTTAATTGGATCAGTTATCCAAGATATTGATGCGCAAATGGTGGCTGCAAACGTAGAAGATGAGATTCTTTTTGGTCTAGAAAACTTTGGTGTTGCACACAATGAAATACCGAATCGAATCGATGAAGCTTTACAAATTGTTGGCATTAGTGATTTGCGCAACCGCGATTTAGACACTCTTTCTGGAGGTCAAAAGCAGAAAGTTGCGATTGCTGCTATTCTTGCGCTAAAACCTAAAGTTATGGTGTTAGATGAGCCTACGTGCGCTTTAGACCCTGTTTCTTCTAAAATGATTTTTTCGATTCTTAAAGATTTGAATAAGAATTTTGGAATAACGGTTGTTGTAATTGAGCAGAAAGTGGCGCTTTTAAGCGAGTATTGCAAGCGTTTGGTTGTGCTTTCTAATGGCACTTTATCACTGGATTTGCCTGTTGGACAAGCGCTAAAAAATATGGATTTGCTTTATTCTATTGGAATAAATTATCCGCGCACTACACATTTGGTTAATGATTTACAGCGTGAGAGTGTTTGCTCTAAAAGCGATTTGCCTGTGTCTGTAGAAGATACAGTAAATACTATTCTTAATACGATTAATAGTGGAAATTCTTTAGTTTCACATGATGATTCACATAGTGAATGCGATGAAGATAAATGTGCGGCTGCTTTCGACTTTTCCAATGCATCGCAAAACTTAGCACAAAATTCTTCACCATGTCTTTCTTTGCAAAATGTTAGTTTTTCATATCCGAGTGGTGTTAGTGCTTTAGAAAACGTGTCTTTTGACGCTTATCCTGGGGAGCTTGTAACTCTTGTTGGAAGAAATGGTGCTGGAAAAACAACTGTTACTAAGATAATAAACGGTTTGCTTAAGCCAAATAGTGGAAGTATTTTTATTGATGGCAAAAATACTAGCAACATGAAAATAAGCCAAATTGCCCACTATGTTTCGACTCTTTTCCAGAATCCAGATCGTCAGCTTTGTAAAGATACTATTTTAGAAGAAGTAGCGTTTAGTTGTATTCTTTTAGGTGAGTCTGTTAAAGAAGCTAATGATCATGCTATGCAAGTGATTGAAAAGCTTAATTTAGATCCTAATTCTAGCCCTTTTATGCTTTCTAGAGGTCAGCGTCAGATGGTTGCTTTGGCTGCAACTGTTGTAACTAAACCTAAGATTCTTGTGTTAGATGAGCCTACTTGCGGACTGGATTACATGGAATGCTTGAGAATTATGCAAGTTGTAGAAGACCTTAGAGACCATGGTTGTTGCGTAATAATGGTTTGTCACGATATGGAAGTGGTTCTTGATTTTGCAACGCGTTTAATCGTAGTAAATGATGGACATATTCTTGAAGACGGAAGCATAAGCCATGTGTTTGAGAATAAGAGTATTTGCGATGAAGCTGCTTTATGTGCTCCTCTTTTGTGCGCTGTATCTCAGGGCTTAGTTAAAAATGGTTTTGCTAAGTGTAAAGGATTGTATAAGAGAGATATGTTGGTTAATGCTCTTAAAAAGAGTTGCAATTTGTAAAACAAATGGGTGATTTTTATGCAAACTAAGATTCTTACTTATAATGCTGGTTCAACTTTCTTGCACAAGGCAAATCCTATTGCAAAACTTATATTAGCTATAAGCGTTGTTGTGTCTGCTTTTATAGCTCAACAATTTAGCGTTCTTGTAACTATTGCAGTATTGATTCTTGTTGCTATGGCTATGGCTGGGATTCTTAAAACTCTGTTTCCTCTTGTGCGCGCAATGCTTATTCTCGGCGTTGTAATGTTCTTTTTGCAAACGATTATTGCTCAGGGTGGAAATTATATGTTCTTGTGGTTTACATCAAGAGGAATTTCTGTTGCTGCAAGAGCATCTTTGAGACTATTCTGTTTTGCTTTGCCTCTTGTTAGCGTTCTTAGCATTACAAAATTGAACGATTTAGCTAATGCTGTTGTTCAATATCTACATGTTCCTTACTGTTATGTTTTTACTATTACTACAGCTGTGCGTTTTGTTCCTATTTTTGCGTACGAAATGTCTCAGATTACGGAAGCTCAAATGGCAAGAGGAGTTGAGTTCGATACTAAGAATCCTTTTAAAAAGATTAAGCTGATGATGCCTTTGATTGTGCCTCTTTTGGTTTTGTCTGTTCGTAAAGCCGATAGTTGTGCTTTGGCTGCGGAAGAACGTGGATTCTATTTGCGCACTCGTAAGTCATCTTATAAAAAGTACACTTTTGGATGGCGTGGGCTTGTTCTTATTGTAATATCTGCGATTATGATTGCTTTGCCTATAGTTGTGTCTATATTAGCTCCACAAATTATTTAAAATAGTTTAAACTAATCTAGAATAAGTTAAAAAATTCTAGAATCTAGGCGATTTTTGATGAATAATTTAAAGGTTTGGCTTAAAGGTGCAAGACTTTATACTCTTCCAATCGGAATAGTGCCAGTTATTATGGCGATTTCGATTTTTGCAAGATATTTATTCAGTGGTCAAATACTTGTAAAACCTTATAATATTGAAAATTTTGTTATTCAATCACTATTGTGTATAGGTGTTGCTGCTTTTATGCAGATTTCAGTGAACTATGCGAATGATTATTGTGATGGTTTGCGCGGATTAGATGATCAAAGATCTAATAGAGATTTAGGCGATAAAACATTGTGTGATGTGTCTTGGAGACTTGCAGACGCTGGTATTAAACCAAAATCAGTTTTGTATGCTGTTTGCATATCTGCCTTAGTATCATGCGTTTTTGGGTTAATCATTACTGTTAGAAGTGGAATTTGGATATTTATTCTTCTTGGACTAGTTTGTCTTATGGGAGCGTGGTTTTATGCGGGAGGATCGCATCCTTACGGTTACCGTGGTTGGGGAGAATTTAGTGCGTTTTTGTTCTTTGGACCTGTTGCTTTTCTAGGAACATTGTGTGCTCTTAGTTTTGGAAGTGGTTTTCCTAAAGAATCAATAACAACGGCAAGCGTTCCACAAATTGTGTTTTGTGTGTTATTGTCCATCATTCCAGGCGGGTTCTCTGCTTGTCTTATGATGATTAACAATTTAAGGGATATAGAAAGTGATACAAAACACGCAAAATTTACAGCAATGTCAATTGTTGGGGAGAATATAGGGCGAATTATATTCGTTTCTGTTGTAATTATGTTTACACTTCTGCAGTGTGTTTATGTTTTTCTTAATATATTTTTTGCTAAGTTTATGACAATAATTTGGAATGTAGCCAGATTGAATAAAAATGCTTTCAGAATAAATTGCTTCTTGTTTAATCAGGGTGTGTTTATTGTTTGCTGCATTTTGTTATTATTGCTTACCTACATGTTTATTAAAAAAGCGTATTCGCTAGCATATGCGGTTATATGTGGGAATTATGCTAATGCTTTTCCAATATGCGTATCTTTAGCAATGCTTGGTTCTTTGACTTTTGTATTGTCAATATTTGCATGCTAGCTTTACCGCATTAAAAAGCGGTTTATAATGTATTTTATACATGCGTACTAGTAAAATCGTATGGCAACGCGCACGGTGTGCTTTTAGTGTTTGTGCAATGAATATGCATGATGCTGGTTCACGCAATGACCGCAAAGCTGGCGTGTATTAGAGTGTGCAAAATGTGTGTTGGTGGAATACATAGCGCTGTTGCCTTGTGTTTTAGGGTAAGGAAATGAGGTTGTAAAATGTCTGCTGTAACCAGCGATGAAGAGATGGGGAAGTCGCCAGTTGTGCTTACCGATGATGAGTTGCGAGATGCGGCTGAGTTGTCTACTCCTAAAAAAGACGATGATAACAGTGAAAGCAAAAAAGAAAATGCTGAAAAAACTGTTGTAGTTGCAGAAGACGAGGCAGTGAACCGTATGGATCTTGTAGCAATGTTGGAAGATAATGGCTACAAGGTTGTAGGACAAGCAGCTAATGGAGAAGAAGCGGTTAATCTTACTCGTCAATTCCATCCAGATGTTGTTTGCATGGACGTTAAGATGCCAGTAGTAGATGGTATTCAAGCGGCTGCCACTATTTGTGACGAGAATATTGCTCCAGTTGTTATGCTCACTGCTTTTTCTCAATCTGATTTAGTTAAGAGAGCTACTGGCGCTGGTGCTATGGCTTATGTTACAAAGCCGTATGAGGAGTCAAAACTTTTACCTGCTCTAGAAGTAGCTATGGGTAGGTTTAGTGAAATTAACGATTTATTAGATAGTGTTGAGCGTACTGAAAATAAGCTACAGGATGCGCAAGATCAGCTTCGTAAAGCAGAAGAGAAGCTTAGGAAGGCTGAAGATACTCTTGAAGAGCGTAAGCTTGTAGACAGGGCAAAAGGTTTGCTTATGGACAAGGCTGGATTCTCGGAACAGGGTGCTTTCCGCTGGATTCAAAAAACTTCTATGGATCAGCGTATTCCAAAGAAGCGTCTTGCTTTGGCTATTATTGCTAAGTATGGTGAAGAAAAACCATCTGCAGAAGCGTAAACAGTATTTCAAAGCATTATTTAAAAACAATATTTTGTAGTTGTTACAATTAATGGTTGTGACAGCTATGGTAAATAATTTCATAAAAAATTTATTTTACGAGAACGCAGGTGGGTAGTTAAGTGAATGCCAGCATCGTTGCAAACGAGGATTCTTTGAATAATGAGGATGAAAATGGAACGTTGTTGGTGGTAGATGGCCACTCACTTGCGTTTCGTGCTTTTTACGCAATATCTGCGGATAATTTTTCAACAAAATCTGGTTTTGCAACCAATGCAATATGGGGTTTTTCAACAATGCTTTCTCAGGTTATTGAAAAAGAAAAACCAGATAAGCTTGCTGTTGCTTTTGATGTTAAAGGCGGAACTTTTAGGAATAAACTTTTGCCGCAATATAAAGGAACTCGAGAAGCTGCACCAGAAGAGCTTCTAGCTCAACTTCCTGTTATACAAGAATTGCTCAATGCATTAGGTGTTAAATATATTACAAAACAGGGTTATGAAGGCGACGATATTATTGCAACCTTAGCCACAATGGGCGCTAAAGCTAAATATAAGACTCTTGTTCTTTCTGGAGATCGTGATGCGTTCCAACTTATTGATGAATATATAAATGTTTTGTATCCAGGCAGGCATTTTAAAGATTTAAAACAAATGGATACTGATGCGATTATTGAAAAATATAATGTTACGCCTAAGCAATATTCAGATTTAGCAGCGCTTAGAGGAGAAACTTCCGATAATATTCCAGGTGTTCCTGGCGTAGGCGATGGTTATGCAGCAAAGTGGATTAATCAATTCGGTGGATTAGAAGGCATTATAGAACACGCGGATCAGGTGACTGGCAAAAAAGGTGAGTCTTTGCGAGAAAGCATAGATCAGATTCGTCTGAATAAGAAAGTAAATACTCTTGTTAAAGATTTAGATCTTGGTGTTAGTATTAATGATCTTGAATTTGGAAATGTTGATGCCACGTCAGTTGGCGAATTATTTGAAAGACTCGAATTTGGTACTCGCAGTAGAAGGAAGATTTTAAAAGAATTTACGCGTGGAAGCAAAGAGCTTTTAGAAGAGAACATTAAGATGATGATTTCTGCTGGAAGCACTCATGCTGGCAGTGATGTTAGTTCTACAGAGTCTGATAATTCAGATGATTTAGAGGATTTCAAAACTATAGTAGATAAAATAAATATTCATAAAATTTATTCAGAATCTGATTTAGATAATTGGATTAATCTCGTTTCACCATGTATTGAGAAAAGTGAGTCAAATGGATCGTCAGAATTAGTTAAAGAGAATACGGAATATAAATCTAAAGCAACCGTAGATTTGTTTGAATTACTTGAGTCTCAAGAAAAACCTTCTTTAAATCTTATAAGAAATGATTTAGAGTGTGCAAAAACTATTAAAGATCACAAAGAACTAGTTATATATGCATTGCAAAAACCAAATAATAGTAGTCAGTTTGGTATTTATGCAGATGTGCTAGTAATGCTATCGCAAAATAATGCTGCAATTGTGTATTCTGATGTTCTTAATGGGGATTCTAGCGAAGATTGTAATAAAATCTGCCACAAGCTAAAAGATTTCATAAAAATGTATGAATCTTCAATTGTTTTGCATGACTACAAAAAACATATAGCTCTTCTTAAATCGCTGAAAATTGTAGATAATAATTACTCTTTTAATCCATTACTTGACACTCGTTTAGCATCTTATTTGATAGAACCAGATTTTCGCAATGAAAATATTGAAGATATGGCGGAACATGTTCTAAATATTCATGTAGAAAATGAAAAATCTAATGAAGAGCCTGCACAAGGAGAGCTTGATTTTGTTTTAGAAGATAGTGATAATTCTGAAGAGTTAAATCAAGAAGAGGATAAGCGTAAAAAGCAAGAAAAGCGTATTTTGGAAACTGCTATAACAATAAGATTGTTGGCAAAGCAATATGCTATAAAACTAGATGAACGTAAACAAACAGGATTAATGGTCGATGTCGAAATGCCTGTTTCTAGGGTCTTAAGAGGCATGGAAGATGCAGGTGCTGCCGTAGATATGAACAGGCTCGTATCTATGAGAGATAATTTTGCGGCAGAAGCTCAATTTGCGCAAAAAATGGCTTTGGATGTAGCAAACAAGCCGATAAATTTGCAAAGTCCTAAGCAGCTTCAACAATTGCTATTTGAGGATATGGGTTTAAAGCCTACAAGAAGAACGAAAAGTGGATCTTATACTACTAATGCAGAAGCATTGCAAGAATTATATGCAAAAATTGATCCGGATGAAAAAGCTAGTCAATTCTTAGGGGCTTTGCTAAAACATCGTGAGACAAACAAGTTAAAGCAGATTGTACAGAGTCTTATTGATTCTGCAAGATATGAAGATGGCAGGATTCATACCACTTTTGAACAAACTATTGCAGCTACTGGGCGTTTAAGTTCTTCGGACCCAAATTTGCAAAATATACCGAATAGGAATGTGGTCGGTAGGGAAATTAGAGCTGCTTTTATTCCAGGAAATCAATACGATCAGCTTATGAGTTGTGATTATTCTCAAGTAGAGCTTAGAATTATGGCTCATGCTTCTGCAGATGAAACACTTATTAAAGCTTTTAAGTCTGGTGTTGATTTTCATAAGTTTGTAGCAAGCTTGGTTTATAAGATTCCAGTTGAACAAGTTAGCCCAGATCAGAGATCGCATGTTAAAGCAATGAGTTACGGATTGGCATATGGGCTTAGTACTTATGGTTTAGCAAAACAGCTTTCTATTAGTCCTGCTGCTGCAGAAGTTCTTAAAGAAAAGTATTTCGATACTTTTGGTGGCGTGCATGACTATTTGGAGTCTTTAGTAGATAAAGCTAGAAAGCTTGGATATACTCAAACGATGTTTGGTCGTAGAAGGTATTTTCCTAAGCTAAATTCCACGAATAGAGCATCTCGTGAATCTGCAGAGCGAGCAGCTTTAAATGCTCCTATTCAAGGAAGTGCTGCAGATATTATGAAGCTTGCAATGATTCAAGTAGATAAGGATTTGCGAGAAGCTAAAGTAAAAAGTCGTGTGATTTTGCAAATTCACGATGAACTTGTTCTCGAAATAGCACATGGCGAAGCAGATATTGTAGAAAATATTGTTAAAAACGCTATGGAACATACTGTTGAGCTAGACGTTCCGCTTAATGTGTCTACTGGATTGGGAGCTGACTGGCAGCTTGCTGCTCACTGATTTTATTTGTGAGAATTATTGTAAAGCCCGCTGTAGGTTTATTGTAGGTTTATTATAAAGGTGTAAAATATGGCAACTTTAGTTGATGTTGTTAATGTTTTAGAAGACTTGTATCCTCTAAATCTTGCTGAATCTTGGGATAATCCTGGACTAATTGTTGGAAATCCTATGGATAATGTGAATAAGATAGTTTGTTTATCTGATCCAACTTTAGAAGCTGTTGAAGAATCATGCAAAATGGGTGCTAATTTGATTGTTTCTCATCATCCTTTATTCTTTAGGTCAGTTCATGAAGTTTCTGGTTTTTCTGTTCGAGGAAAAATAGTTCAGACACTTATTGAAAATCATTGTGGCTTGTGGGTTGGTCACACTAATGCGGACGCGGCTTTTAGGGGAGTGGCAGATGCTGCAGCTAATGCTTTTGGTCTTAAAGATTTGCATCCTCTTGTTCCAGCAAGTAATAATGACCTTTCTCTTGGTCTTGGTAGAGTTGGAGTGCTTGAACAAAAAATCACGCTTAAAGAGTTTGCTATGCGCGTTTTTAACGCTTTGCCTACTACTAAGCTAGGTGTTCAAGTGTGTGGAGATATTAATGCTATGGTTAGTAAAATAGCTGTTCTTCCAGGTTCAGGTGATTCTTTATTTGATGAAGTTCGCGCTTGCGGAGCAGATGTGTATGTAACAAGTGATTTAAGGCATCATCCTGCAACGGACGCGTACGAGCAAGCTGTGTATGAAGCGAAATTAGAAAATTCTAATATTATTAAGCCCATGCTTATAAACACTCCTCATAGTGCCATTGAGTCGTTGTGGTTTAAGTATGCTGTGCAAGATGTTCATGATTCTATATACAAGAATTTTGGTGAATCGTTGGATGTTTCTTGGATTGGTAGAGCTTTTGACCCTTGGAATTATGTGATTAATTAGAGTGATTGATCAGCGCGATTAGCGGATATTATGAATATGAAAAACAGAAAAGTCTTGCTGATTTCTCAGCAAGACTTCATTCCGTGTCCGGAGCGGGACTTGAACCCGCACGCCTGTACAAATAGGCACTAGCACCTCAAGCTAGCGCGTCTACCATTCCGCCACCCGGACGGGTGTTTTAGACAACAGATAGAACTATAACATCTTTTTTAACTCTTTGCTTCGGCGTGTTGAAAATTAATCTATTTTTGTCATAATTTTGTTAATTTCATCCTTATTTTGATGATTAATAGGCTTGTTTGGGTCAAAATCGACAATTATTACTGGAATATTTTGTACTTCACCGCTTGAATCCACTATAGAATGTTGTGGATTTTGATTGTTATTACGTTTTGGATAGTCCAATCTTGTGAATGCTCCACGAGATTCATGTCTTGCAAGTGATGCTTGCAGAACCGATTTTGCAAGCGTAATCATGTTTTGTAATTCCCAAATAGCAATTAGCTCTTGATTAAAAACAAGATTTTGTGAATGTAAAATAAGAATTTTAGCTTGCGGAATAATAATCGTATCGATTTTTTGCAAAGCATCTTTAAGGGTATTTTCACTGCACCTAACCGCTGCAGCATTTTCCATAATATTTTCTAGTTTTTCTAGTAGATTATATGGGTTTGTTGTGTTGCTAGATGTACTTGTATTTTGAATAAGACCGATTATCTCTTGTACACGATTTTCTGATAATTTGTCTAGATTTTCAAAAGTATTAGGAGTGCTATCGTATACATTTTTTGATGTATCTGCTGTATGTTCCTCGTGTTTTTCCTGACTTTTCTCCTGACTTTGTTCTTTTAATTCTTTTGCAATAGACTTACCAGCTAGTTTTCCGAACAGGCATGCATCAAGAAGAGAGTTTCCACCAAGGCGATTGGCTCCATGTACTCCCGAGCATGCGCATTCTCCTGCGGCATATAATCCTATTATTCTCTGTTTTTTATTATTAACCAGTTTATAAACCTGTCCGTTAAGTGATATGGGTATTCCCCCCATCGTGTAATGCGCTGTAGGTCTAATAGGTATAAGATCTTTTGATGGATCAAGATGAGCGTATTTTTCAATAGTTTCTACAACCTGTGGAAGAGCGCTCAGCATATGTTGCTTTTCTATACGAGTCATATCTAGCCATACGCAATCTTTTCTATCAATGTTGCTAGTAGTATCTTCAACGCCTCTTAAAGCATCTATCTCTGATACAATCGACCTGCTTACTACATCTCTTGGAGCTAAATCCGCATGCGTATCATCGTAGTTTTTCATAAATGCTTCATTCTTGCAATTCCTAAGAACTCCGCCTTCTCCTCGAGCTGCTTCCGAAAGCAATATTCCAGTATGAGCTAGACCAGTCGGATGGAATTGTATGAACTCTATGTCTTCTAGTTGCAATCCTGCGTTTAGTGCTAAAGACATTCCGTCCCCAGTTAAATCCCAGGAATTAGATGTTGTTGAAAATAGTCTTCCAGCTCCACCAGTTGCTATAAGAACATTTCTTGCACATATTTTTTCTACTTTTCCACTTTTTTCGTTTAGCGCGATTATGCCCTCTACGCTATTAGATTTGTGGTTTATAGCAAGGTCTGTTACATAAATATCTTCTTCAATTTTAATATTTTCCTCTATGCATTTTTGCCATAGGCTGTATAGAATTTGGTGTCCAATTCTGTCTGCAGCGTACGCAGCTCGTCTAATTGGCTGCTGACCGAAGTCGGCAGTATGCCCACCAAAAAATCTTTGATTAATATGACCATCTTCTGTTCTAGAAAAGGCAACTCCAAAGTGTTCTAGTTCAATAACTGTATCTCTAGCTTCTTTTGCTAGCATTTTTGCTGCGTCTTGATCGCTTAACCAGTCTCCACCGTGAACGGTGTCGTAATAGTGCCATTGCCAGAAATCTTTTTCTATGTTTCCTAATGATGCTGCGATTCCACCTTCGGCAGAACCTGTATGAGACCTTAACGCTTGAAGCTTGCAAATCACTAATATTTTAGGCTGTTTTCCTTGAGATTTTAGCGTTTTATATTCTTCAGATTTCACTAATCCCAGTGCTGCAGAAAGTCCTGCTGCTCCTGCGCCGATAATCACAACATCGTATGATGATTGCTCTACTTGTATTTGCACAGTTTTTTCTTTAACTGTAGTAGTATTTTCTTTTTGCTGACTCAAGTTTGACTGCATAACATTTATTTTCTCATATTTTCTGCTTTTTATTTAAGATTTTTCCTATTTAAACTAAAAACACCATTTTGGTTTTTGACTATTCCATTTAATTCAAGAATTGCTATTTCTCCAGAAATCTTAGATATTGAAAAATCATTATTTGAGTTTGTATGAAGCATGATTGCGTGTATATTGTCAATGTTTGCGCATATTTTTTTGCTCTTACACTCTTGAATTGCTTTCAATACAATTTTTTGAAAATCATTACACGTATCTGGAATAATATTGTTATTGCTTAAAGAGTGTGGCAAATAATGGTGGGAATTAGGATAGATACTATCTATATCATTTTGTGAACATATCATCATAGCTTTTCCATCGTGAATAAGCATATTGCATCCAGCATTACTCGGTGATGTTACATCTCCTGGAACAGAATAAATCTCGCGATTTAAGCTATTCGCCCAGTTTGCTGTGTTTAAAGCTCCAGATCGTAATCGTGCTTGAGATACTATTACCTTGCTAGCAATAGCCGCAATAAGGCGATTTCTGAGTAAGAATCTACGTGCAACAGGAGTAGTGTCTGGACATAGTTCACTAATACATGCTCCGCCGCTAGAAAGAATCGCATCAAAAAGTTGAGCATTGCTTGAAGGTCCCATTTTGTTCAAACCTCCAGCAAAAACAACAATTGTTTTGCCAACAGGATTAACATTTGCTACATGAGAGTCTAAAGCATCCAAGGTTCCCCAATGAGCTGCAGCGTCAATACCATAAGCTCCGCCAGAAATAACTGTGTGCCCCTTTTTAGCGCACGATTTAGCGAATGTAAAGCTAAGCTCGTATCCGTAGTCATTGCAACCTCTAGAGCCAACAATCGCAAGTGGCTGATTACATTGAATAAGCGCGTTGGGATCTCCAATTCCCCACAAACACAATGGGGGAGCTACTTGGCATTGGGTTGCTAAATCTTGTAGCTGTTTTGGCCAATATTTACTGTTTGGTGAAATAATCCATTGCGTTCCGTTAGAACTAAACCATCTTTTAAGTTGATTTGAATCCCAAGAAGGCAATTGTTTTAGTCTTAAACACCATTTTTTAATGGATCTGTGTAATATATCAAAATTGTTAATAGCAATTTTATTGTCAGCATTATTGCTTCCCCATATTTTAAGACCTTTCAGAAAATATTCTTCTAAAACAGAAACTTTTGAGTGATTTTTTATAATGTTAAGAATTTTTCCATTATTTTCTAAATCATCTAAATTCGATTTAGTCTGGTTTTCTAAAGATCCGTCTATGTAAAAATCATCTTGACAGCAGCCATTTTGCAGATTTAATTCTAGCTGCTTGTTTTTTGTTTTACCAATAGATTCACTTATAGATTCGCAAATAAGGTGAAGTGCTTCCACAATACTGCCAGTGTTTACTGACCCTATTACAAGTGTGTACATTATTGCATCTGCGCCATCAATACAAAATGTGAGTATTGCGCGCGATAAAGTATCGTTATCTATTCTGTAAGTATTGTTGTTGCCATTTATGCTACTAATATTGTTCATATTCTGGTCCTTAAACTAATTGCCTGAGCCATGTCAGTTAAATCTGGAGAAGTGTGCCCATAAAGATCAGCTAAAGTCCATGCAAGCCTTAAAGCTCGATCTGCTCCGCGTAAACTCAACTTGTGGTTTTCAAGTGATTTATTAATCAACTCAATAGCGTATTTAGATGTGTATTTTCTAAGCCATGTTCCAGACGCTTGAGCGTTACAACTCCATCCGAGTTTTCTAAAACGATTTTGAGCAACCAGCCTTGCGTTTTTTACGTTTTCTCGCATCATTGCACTAGTTAGAATTTTTTCTGACATTTGACTAGATCCATGTTCTGATTGCGCTTTTGAAGTAATAATTTTTTCTACAGGTGGAACATCCATTTGAATATCAATCCTGTCTAGAATTGGTCCAGAAAGTCTAGAAAAATAACGTATTCGTTCCTTCTCTTTGCATGTGCATCGTTCGCCATTGCCATAGGCGTATCCGCATGGGCATGGATTTGCTGCGATAACAAGTTGGAATTTAGCAGGATATAATGTTGTTCCTTTAGATCTTGAAACAGCTATATGACCAGATTCCAATGGTTCTCTAAGAGTTTGCAAAACTCTTGGTGAGAATTCTGGAGCTTCATCCATAAACAAAACTCCACAATGTGCACGAGTTATTATTCCAGGCTTGGCTAGACCTGCGCCTCCTCCTATAAGAGATGCTGCAGAAGATGTATGATGAGGTGCCTCAAAAGGCGGAACATCTGTTATTCCATAGTATGGTAGTGTTCCGCAAAGTGACCTAATAGATGCCACTTCAAGCTGTTCTTGTTCGTTTAGTGGGCACATGATGCTTGGCATTCTAGATGCCAGCATAGTTTTACCAGATCCTGGAGGTCCAATCATCATAACGTGGTGTCCGCCAGCTGCAGCTACTTGCAATGCCCACTTTGTGTGTTCTTGCCCTAATACTTCCGACATATCACCGATTTCTCCTAGCGGATTGGCGCTTTTTATTGGATCAACATTATCCGTATTATTCATGTTTGAAGTCGTATTATCGTTAAGTGCTGATTTGGAATAGAGTCTTGTATTATCGATTTCTTTAATATGAAGATGATCATAAGGGTTAATTGCTTTTAATGCTCGTTCTCTGTTCTTTTCGGCAATCGGTCTAGCCTTGTTTTCTAATTTCCCGTTTAGTTCGTCTACCAAATCTAAAATGTGTTTAATCCCAATTACTTCAATTCCATTTATCAGCTTGGCTTCTGAAAGATTTTCGTAGGGAATAATCATTTTTGTAATATTTTTTTGCTTGGCATATAAACAAATTGGTAGCATGCCTTGAATTGGTAGAACTGACCCATCTAAGTTAAGTTCTCCTAAAATAATCGTATTTTCTAGCTCGTTAAGTGGAATAATTCCTCTAGCACTAAGTATGCTTGCTGCAATTGCAAGATCGTAAGATGCTCCACTTTTTGGCATAGACGCAGGTGAAAGATTCACTGTTAACCTTGTTTCTGGCCATTCGCAGCGTAAAGACGTATATGCTGATTTAACTCGTTCTCTCGCCTCGCTTAAAGAGGTGTCAGGAAGACCAATAATAGAGAATCCTGGCAATCCACTAGATATGAATGCCTGCAATTGTATTGTAAAGGCTTTCAAACCCAGTAATCCTACAGATAATGCGTTTCCAATAACCATTAGAATGCTCCTAAAATGTGACGTAGTTGAATATTTTTATCTTTTGAAATTAGTATTGATACAACGTCGAATCGTATTTTTCTGTGTTTAAAAAAGTTGTGCTCGTCTAACCACTTAAATCCAGCTTTATGTGTTTTTAAGCATTTTTCGTTTGTTACTGCTTCTAGTGGAGTTCCAAATCTTACGCTTCGTCTCGTTTTTACTTCTATGAATACAATTCTTCCAAACGGATCCATCATCACAACATCAAGCTCTCCAAAACGACTATGCCAATTTCTGTCTAATAGAATCCAATTTTTAAGAATTAGTTTTAGAGATGTGTATTCTTCTCCAAGATTTCCTATTGTTTTATTAGGGATTGAAAAATCGCATAGTTCTACTTCAATTTCTGCTATGCGATTTAAAATTTCTTCTTTTAATCCCACGCCATCCGTGCAATATTCGTTTTGCTTATATGTCATATTGCTATTTCATCAACACTAAAAACGAATTACCAGATTTTTCAATCAATGTGGTTAAAGGATGTTTTTGGCGTGTTGCGTTGGTTTTAAAGGGAAATTAGCACATAAATATAATTCATATTTTTTTTTATTATGCGTTAATTGTGATTATTTTTAAATCTTTTTCATCTTTTATAAAGAATCGCCTACGGTATTAATGAAAACTATATAAATATATGCAATACTTGAATTATGCAAATTAGACCAGGTTCTATGTATCCGCTTGGAGCTACCTACGACGGTGCAGGCGTGAACTTCGCATTGTTCTCTGAGGTGGCAAAGCATGTTGAGCTATGCTTGTTCGATGAGCAAGACAATGAGACTCGCATCGATATGACCGAGCAGAATTCTTACGTTTGGCATACTTACATATCTGGAATACAGCCAGGGCAGAGATACGGTTATCGTGTGCATGGACCGTATGATCCAAATCATGGATTATGGTGTAATCCAAACAAACTTCTTTTGGACCCTTATGCAAAGGCAATAGAAGGCAATATTGACGGTGACGAAAGCCTATTTTCGTATTGGTTTGCTAATCCAGATGATTTAGCCGCAATGAACACTTTGGATTCTGCAGATCACACTATGAAAGCAGCTGTTATTAACCCATATTTTGATTGGGGTAACGACCAGCATCCAATGATTCCGTACCACGATAGCGTGATTTACGAGGCTCATGTTAGAGGAATGACGAATTTAAATCGTAATGTTCCTCCAGAAATTCGTGGAACATACGCAGGTTTAGCTCATCCAAGTGTAATATCTTACTTAAAAAAGCTTGGTATTACTGCTATTGAACTTATGCCTATCCACCAGTTTGTAAATGATTCTTTCTTGCAAAATAAGGGATTAAGCAATTATTGGGGATATAATACCATTGGATTCTTTGCTCCTCAGAATTCGTACTCGAGTTCTGGACAACGCGGCGAGCAAGTTAACGAATTCAAGGCAATGGTTAAGGCGTACCATGCTGCAGGAATGGAAGTTATTCTAGACGTTGTTTATAATCATACCGCTGAAGGAAACGATAGAGGTCCAACCTTAAGCTTCCGCGGAATCGACAATCGCGCATACTATCGTCTTGTAGATAACGATCAGAGACATTACTTCGATACTACTGGTACTGGAAATTCGCTTCTTATGCGTTCTCCTAAAGCATTGCGACTAATCACAGACAGCTTGCGCTATTGGGTAACTGAAATGCACGTAGACGGATTCCGATTTGACTTGGCAGCAACGCTTGCTCGTCAATTCCAAGAAGTAGATAAGCTTTCTGCATTCTTTGACATTATTGAGCAGGATCCTATTATTTCTAGCGTAAAACTTATTGCAGAGCCTTGGGATATTGGCGTAGGAGGATATCAAGTTGGAGGATTCCCTCCAAGCTGGTCCGAGTGGAATGGTCGCTACCGCGATTGCGTACGCGATTTTTGGCGCTCGCAGCCTTCAACTTTGCCTGAATTTGCAAGCCGACTTATGGGAAGCTCGGATTTGTATGAGCAAAATGGACGTAAGCCTGTAGCTTCTGTGAACTTTATTACCGCTCACGATGGTTTTACTATGAACGATTTGGTGAGCTATAACGAAAAGCATAATGAAGCGAATAAAGAAGGCAATAACGACGGTGCTAACGATAATCGTTCGTGGAATTGTGGAGTAGAAGGTCCTACTAATATTCACGATGTTAACGAACTTCGTCAACGTCAAATGCGAAACCTGTTCTCAACTTTGTTGATGAGCCAGGGCATTCCTATGATTTGCGCTGGTGACGAGATTATGCGTACTCAAAATGGAAACAACAACGCATATTGCCAAGATAATACTATTTCTTGGATTAATTGGGATTTTAATTCCACACAAAAAGATATGTTTGATTTTGTTTCTAAGCTTATTCATTTAAGACTAGATCATCCTGTTCTTCACAGGCGTAGATTCTTTACTGGTCGAGAACCAGGGGATGATGTTTCAGAGATTCCACAAGTAGAATGGTTTGATCATACTGGTTCTGTTATGGATATGGAGGCATGGAGTAATACTCATGCTCTTTCGGTAATGATTTATTTGAATGGTTCAGATATTCCAGAAACCGATTGGTATGGAAGCAGAATGGTAGATAATGACTTCCTTCTTATTTTCAATGCGCATTATGAGCCTATAACATTTACTTTGCCAGATAAGAATTATGGTGAAAAGTGGACTCTTGTTGTGGACACTCATAATCCAAAAGGACCGCAATTGCATTATGAATCAGGATTCAATATTGTTGCTCAATCGCGAAGTTTCCTTCTGCTTATGAGCGAAAATCAAGAAGAAAATAATCTAGCATAAAAATATTCATATATAAAACTAATTGAGGCTTAGATTCTAAAAACTAGATTCTAAGCCTCAACTTTTTTATTGATTAATCTATATCATATTGAATATTGTTTTTAGAATGTTCATTTATTTTAATTTGCAAACGGTCGCTTTGCATTGCAGCGACCTGTCTTGAAAATACTATTATCCATCCTAAAAAGAGTAAACAAGATAATGCTTCTACATTAGTTAATGTGTTATGACCCTGCACCCATTGGTTTCCAACCCATGCGGTAAGGACTACTGCTAAATCTGAAGCTACGTAGAATGTTTTAGAAAGTCTAGGAGCAAGCCAAGGAAGGCAAATAAGCATAGTGCAAATAAGACCAGTAACACCTCTTGCACATAAATCATGTATAACTGGGTGAGGAGTGTATCTAAATGTTCCTATGCCAATAAACGCAATTCCCCCCAAAATTAGTAATGTAGCCATAATGGTGGTTCTAGTTTTAAAGTGTTTTGTAATATTAGTGTCTTTATGTTGCAAAATTTCTTTCTGAGTGGCAACGAACTCTGTTATAGCAAAGTAGCTTGTAATAATAATGCATATTCCAGATAAAATCAGCGTAGCATTAAACATGCTTGCAGCAAATGTTGTTTTATCTCCTAGTTGAGAGAAGTTATTGTTGTACCAATATGGGTCGTCGGATGTCAATCCAGCTGTTGCTGCACCAGAAATCACAAATAGTGGTAGCAGTGATGCAACGGTTTTCGCCTCTAAGAGTTCCGCTTGAACCAGAGTTGCGTATCCAACAATTCCACTTAAAGCACAACAAAGTACAGGAAGATAACTGTTTACTGCGCTTCTTCCAATAATGCTATTGATTATAGAAAGCAGAGCGAAAGACATAAGCAGCATTGTTGCGCCATAAATCGTAGATAATGCGATTATTTCAAAAGCATGTTTTGCAATTTGTAGCCAATTCTTTTTAAGTATTTCTTTGTGTGTTCTTAAATATCCGACTACAAAAGTACACATGCTGCAAATAGCCACTATTCCAGATGCTACCGTAAATAATCGTTGCGTAACTTGCCAAATCGCTGGCATAGTTTTCATGTATACAGACATTACGACTATGCTGAATATTGCACAAGCTAAAAAAGCTATTAATCCAGCCGCTTCTGCACGCTGAAAACGCCCCATGCTAACCTCTAAAATCTATCGCCTATTTTCAATGCTATTTATATTCTATCGCGCGTGTTGCAAATTTGCGTTTGTCTGCGATGTGCGCTATTGTAGTTGATTGTGCTTGGAGCTGGTAGTCAGCTTGGAAGCCTCGGGGTGTAGCGCAGTTTGGTAGCGCGCCTGCTTTGGGAGCAGGATGTCGCAGGTTCGAATCCTGTCACCCCGACTTTTTTGTATTCGCTTGTATTTGCTTGTTTTTGTGTAATTTTTAATCAAACTGTGTACGTAGTTGTGTACTTATATAAATGTGCTTATACAAAATTGCGTATTTGCATTTTCAACACTTACTATACAAAAAAGTACTCTATGTGTATTCTTGAAAAGGTGAGTTTTTGATGCATTATTTGCGTTGGATTCTTACATTGTGATTATAAATATTTGACTCGGGAGCCGTTTCTGGCTGAGAGGAAGCGAAAGCTTCGACCGATTGAACGTGTGCTAAGTAATGTTAGCAACGGATGTCGCTCTTTTCCCGTGCCCAAATCTTTCAATATTGAAGAAAGGCACTTATTATGACTAATGTTTCAATGGAACATTCTAATCGCTGGCGTATTCTTGATATCGTCATAGCTGCTATTATCGCTGTTGCATCTGGCGTATTATTCTGGGCTTGGGATATTGTGTGCGCAGCTCCTACTAATCTTTTTGCAAGCCTGTTGCCTGGTGCTGAAGGTTTATCTAATGGTTTTTGGCTTTTTGCTGGACCTTTAGCTGCAATAATCGTGCGTAAGCCTGGTGCTGCATTGTTTGCTGAAACTCTTGCTGCTTTTGTGGAACTTATGTTAGGAAATCAATGGGGTGTTGGCGGATCGTTAATCGTCGGCATTATTCAAGGTGTTGGCGCTGAACTTGCATTCATTTTCTTTATGTATAAAACATGGAATTTGCTTTCCACTGCAATATCTGGATCGTTAGCAGGCGTAGCTTGCTTTATTTATAATTGGGTTAGCGGCGGTCAAGGCTGGAGTACTCAGTATATTGTTGCAAATCTAATTACTTCTATTATTTCTGGTTTTATTGTTGCAGGCGTTGTAGTGTGGTTTGTTCAAAAGGCATTAGCTGCAACGGGCGTGCTTGATCGTTTTGAATCAGGCCGTCCTCAAGCATTAGTGTGAGTTATATCTAAATACTCATTGCAACTTGTAAACTATCGTGTTTTGTGTAAAGAGTACAAAACACGGTAGTTTACTCGTATGACGCTTATATTTTGTATTTGTTTTACTCTATATTTTTGAAATTGTGTTATGCAATTTTTATATTTTAGATTTTGCTATGCAATGAAAATTTTGCTATGCAATGAAAGTTTGTTTGTATGCAATTTGTGAATAAAACTGAATGGACTCCAGCTAGTGTAGTTGCTAAAGACTGGGGTTGGAGACACGCTACTCGCAAAGATTTTGTGTTGAGGAATGTAAATATTGATATTAAGCCTGGTGAACATGTGTTGCTTTTAGGTGCTTCTGGCGCTGGAAAAAGCACATTTATGGCTGGTTTAGCAGGTGTTTTAGGCGATGAAACAGAAGGCATGGAAGAAGGTAGCCTTCTAATCGGTGGTGTTCATGCTAGGGATGCTCGTGGAAAAGTTGGACTTGTTATGCAAGATCCAGATTCACAAATCATTCTTGAAAGAGTAGGCGACGATGTAGCTTTTGGAAGTGAGAATCTTGGAGTTGATAGCGAAGAGACTTGGAATCGCGTAAAGCTTTCGCTAAAAGCTGTTGGTTTAGACAATATTACTCAAGGAAGTCAGGGTCTTAGACGCTCAACACAATCTTTATCTGGAGGCCAAAGGCAACGTCTTGCTTTAGCAGGAGTGCTTGCAATGCATCCTGGATTGCTGCTTTTAGATGAGCCTACAGCTAATCTTGATCCTGAAGGTGTTCAGCAAGTGCATGATGCTGTAGCGAATATTCTTAAAAAAACAGGTTCTACAATGATTGTAGTTGAACATCATATTGATGTGTGGCTGGATTTGATTGATAGAGTTATTGTTATTGGAAAAAATGAAAATAATAATGATTCAAATGTAGGATGCGTTATTGCAGACGGCAAACCTGAGGATGTTTTTGAAAAATATGGCGATATGCTTGCAAAAGGTGGTGCTTGGGTTCCAGGAAGAACAGTTAAATCTTTTGCTCCTAAACATTGCGATGGCAGAATTAATGGCGAAATCGATGGCAAAATCAAAGATACGGAAGAATCTGTTGCGCTCTATACTAATGATTGCTCTTTTGGAAGAACTTTGCCACTAGCGGAACATGTTAATGTAGCTTTTCGTTTTGGTGAAGTAACTGCTTTAATGGGACCTAATGGTGCTGGTAAAACTACGCTAGCGTTAACGCTTGCAGGCTTGTTAAAACCAATTGCTGGCAGTGTGTGCATGATGGAAAAGTATGTGCCAAAACGACGTAAAAATAATCTTTTTACTTGGAAAAGTCAAGAATTATTAGGGCGAGTTGGCATGGTGTTTCAGGAGCCAGAACATCAATTCATAACATCTTCTGTAAGAGATGAAGTTGCTGTAGGGCCTAAAAAGCAAGGAAAAAGCGAAAAGGAATCTTACGATATTGCCGATAGCATGCTTGAACGTATGGATTTGAAGCGTTTTGCTCTTGCTAATCCTTACACATTATCTGGAGGAGAAAAACGTAGACTTTCTGTAGCTACGCTTTTAGCTGCTGCTCCGCGTGTTGTTATTATGGATGAGCCTACTTTTGGACAAGATTTTAAAACTTGGACAGCAATGGTAAAACTTATTGCGCAAATCCGCGATAGTGGCTCAGCGGTGATTATGGTTACTCACGATGATGAGCTTGTAAAGTCTTTAGAGGCAAGAGTAATAAGAGTTGAGTACGAAAAAATCGTAGAGTCCGCTCATAACTATAGCGAAGGGAATGAGTAGAAGTGAATAAAACTAGTAGTGCAGAAGAATCGTCTAGTATTAAAGTTAAAGACTTTGAAAGTTTATTAAAAGTTTCGCATATTGATGTAACAGCGTCTTCTAAACGTTTAGAAAGTGAACGACTAGTTTCGCCTTCTTGGTTTATTCGTAAGCTTAATCCAATAAGTCGTTTTATTGGAGCGTTATTACTTTGCTTGCCTATGTTTGTTACATTAGATATTGTTTCTGCTTCTATTGCATTTGGTTTAGATATACTGTTATTTGCAATTGCTGGAGTAACTCCTTGGTATGTTTTACGCCATACTTGGCCAGTTTGGATTGCTGCTTCTGGTAGCTTTATATCTGTGCTTTTATATGGCCAAAGTTCTGGAGATGATATATTTAAGTTTGGCTGGATGCATATAAGCCAAGGATCATTGTATTTGGCAATTTGTACGTTTGTTCGTGTTGCATCTGTAGCAGTTCCAGGCGTTATATTAGCCATTGGATTAGATCCAACTGATTTAGCAGATGGATTAGTGCAGATTTTGCATTTTTCTCCACGATTTGTGTACGGAGCATTAGCCGGATTGAGAATGTTTAGTCTATTGCAAAATGATTGGCGTGCTTTTGGTTTAGCTCGCAGGTCTCGTGGTATATCGGATGGTAAAGCGTTACAGCGCATGCTTTCGCAATCTTTTGGTTTGCTCGTGTTATCTATTCGCAGAGGTACGAAACTTGCTACAGCTATGGAAGCTAGGGCTTTTGGCAGTAGTATTAAACGCGCTCCAGCACGAAAATCGAAGTTAACAGCATACGATTGGATATTTTATGTAATTTGCATTGCTGTTCCTGCTATTGCTTTATATGCTTCAATACAAACAGGATATTGGCATAATGCGTTTATTCATATGTAAAGCATTGTGAAAATTACAATGCGTACATATTTATAGATAGTATTCATAATATGAGCGGAATAATGAATTCTTATAATCATGATGATGTTTGGCAAGCTCCATCCTGCAATATGCCTTTGAATGCAACAGTGAATATTCCTGGAAGCAAATCATTGTCTAATCGTTATTTGATTTTGGCAGCTCTCGGTAAAAAGCCAGTTGTTCTAAAAGGATTGTTGCGATCAAGAGATACAGAACTTATGATTAACGCGCTAAGCGTATTTGGAGTTAAATGCGATTCGCTAAGCTGCGATGGTACAACAATTTGCGTTATTCCGCCCAAAAATGGCGTTTTTAGTGTAGATGATTGTGCGGTTGTTAATTGCGGCTTAGCTGGAACGGTTATGCGTTTTGTAACGGCTTTAGCGCTGTTTGCGAATAATTGTGTGAAATTTGATGGAGATGAGCAAGCATATGCTCGTCCAATGAAGCCTGTTCTAGATGGATTGGAACAATTGGGCGCAAAAATCGTATATCACGGAAAAGTCGGATTCTTACCATTTAGCGTTATTCCGCCTAAAAATCTTGAATCATATGGTATAAATGACGCGCAAAATTCTTGCAATAATCGCGTTATTCGTATCGACTCTTCGTCATCGTCTCAATTTATATCTGCACTTCTGCTAATTGCATCTCGTGTTCCAGGAGGGCTACAAATCGAGCATATTGGAAGCAAATTGCCTAGTATGCCGCATATTCAAATGACAATGGAAGATGTGCGCAAAGCTGGCGGAGTGGTAGATATGCCAGAAAGTGGAGTATGGCGTGTTAAAGAGCATGATTTGACTTTGCCGCATGAAGTTGTTGTAGAGCCAGATCTTTCTAACGCGGCGCCTTTTATTGGAGCAGCGTTGATTGCTGGCGGATGCGTTAAAATCCCTAATTGGCCGCTTAAAACAACTCAGCCTGGGGGGTTGTTGCCTGGGATTCTTGAGCAAATGGGCGCAAAAATTGTTTTTGAGCATTCTAGATCAGATTCTTCAACATTGTGCGTAACTGGTAGCGGAAAAATTCGTGCTATTAAGTCGCTTGATTTGGCTGCTGCTGGCGAGGTTGCGCCAAGTATTGCTGCGATTCTTGCGTTTGCAGACAGTGTAAGCGAGTTACGCGGTATTGCGCATCTAAGAGGCCACGAAACAAACCGCTTGAGTGCAATAGTTACGGAACTAAATCGCGTTGGAATAGGCGCAGAAGAGCTAGATGATGGAATTCGTATTATTCCTAGCAAAAATATGCATGGGGAAGTGATGGAGACTTATGCGGATCATCGCATGGCAACTTTTGCGGCAATGTTAGGGCTTCGTATATCTAATATAAGCGTAAAAAATATTGCCACTACGCGCAAAACGCTTCCTGATTTTCCAACAATGTGGAATAACATGCTTAAAGAGTGAGCCTAAATAGTGAGCTTAAATAATATGCTTAAATAACAAATAATCCCGAGTTTTTTTAACCCGGGATTATTTATGTGTTACGTTTTTACGTTACGTTGTTTTATACTACGATTTAGCGTTCAAACTTGTTGCCGTAAGAATCGACTCCATCTTCTGCAATTTGTGCAGACTTTCGAGCGATTGCCAACTCTTCGTTAGTTGGGATTACAGCAATAATTACAGAGCTATCTGGAGTGGAAATAATGCGTGGCTCCTTAGAACGAACCAAGTTCTTCTCTTTATCGAGCTTAACGCCGAATGGAGCAAGCTTTTCGCACACAAGAGCGCGAACAATCTCGTCGTTTTCGCCAACGCCAGCGGTGAATGTGATTACGTCCACGCCGCCCATTTGAGCAGTGTAGTTGCCAATATAGCCAACAATGCGGTGAACGTACACGCCGAGAGCAAGCTTAGCGTCTTCGTCGCCTTCTGCAATTAGCTTGTGAATGTCTCGCAAATCGCCGTGGCCAGTCATACCCATCATGCCAGAACGCTTGTTGAAGAGCGTATCAAGCTCGTCTACGTTCATGTGAGCGTTGCGAATAAGGTGGAACACTACAGCTGGGTCAATATCTCCAGTGCGGCCGCCCATCATTAAACCTTCGAGAGGCGTTAAGCCCATAGAAGTTTCAACTGGCTTGCCAGAAATCTGAGCGGAAGCAGAAGCGCCATTACCAATGTGCAAAACAATCTGCTTTAAGCCTTCTGCAGGCTTTCCAACAACGCTTGGAACTACAGAGCCAATGTATTCGTGGGAAGTGCCGTGAGCGCCATAGCGACGAATGTGGTACTGGTTTGCAATATCTTTGTTTAATGCGTAAGTTGCAGCAACTTGTGGCAAATCGTGGAAGAACGAAGAATCGAACACCATAATTTGTGGAACATCTGGCAAAAGTTCAGTCATGACTTCAGCGCCAACAGCCTCAGGACCGTTGTGAAGTGGAGCCAAAACAGCCAAATCCTTCACCTTATTAATGGTCTTTTTGTTTACTAATGCAGGCTTAGGGAATGTTAAGCCACCCTGAACAACGCGGTGTCCAACAGCTACGATTCCAGACTTGGAAAGATTTGGACCATATTCCTCGAAGAAGCCGAGTACGCGCTTTAAGCCTTGCTCGTGATCATGCACTGGCTCGTCAAACTCATGCTTTTCGCCATTGAATACGTGCTTGTAGTGTCCGTCAACTGGCTCGCCAATTTTTTCTACAATACCAGATGCAATACCTTCGCCGCTTTCCAAATCGACGAGCTGGTATTTAATCGAACTAGAACCAGAATTGATAACAAGAACGGTTTTTGCCATGAGGGAATCCTCCATAAAGTGTTGATAAGGCTAGTAAATTGCCACGTTTAAGTGTACAGGTAAGTTCCTACAATGAGTAGGTTTTATTAGTCAGAATCTCTGCAGGAACTTACCTATTTATTAAATTTGTTATTTATTGTTAGAATTGTGCTTCCAATGCTGTAAGAGCAACAGTGTTAATAATATCTTGAACCAACGCTCCTCTAGACAAGTCGTTAACAGGCTTGTTTAATCCTTGTAGGATTGGTCCAACAGCTAAAGCGCCGCTAGAACGCTGAACAGCCTTATATCCAATGTTTCCAGCGCATAAATCTGGGAACACAAACACATTTACGTGACCTGCTACATCATTTCCTTTAGCTTTGGACGCAGCAACAGTTTCAGACCATGCAGCGTCAAATTGAATAGATCCAACAACTTTCAAATCTGGGTCTTTTTCTTTTACAAGCCTTGTAGCTTCCTCAACTAAATCAACGTCTGGGCCTTTTCCAGATCCAAGAGTGGAATAAGATAGCATTCCAACTTTAGGATCTAATCCGAAAGCTTTAGCGGTTTGTGCAGATTGAAGAGCAATGTCAGCCAATTGTTCAGCGTCTGGGTTCAGATTAATAGCACAATCAGCAAATACTGCTACATGATCCTTAAAGCACATAATGAATGCGCCAGAAACAAGCTTAGATCCAGGCTTAGTTTTAATAACTTGAAGAGCAGGGCGCACAGTGTTTGCTGTTGAGTTAACAGAGCCAGAAACAAGTCCGTCTGCTAATCCAAGTACTACTAGCATTGTGCCAAAGTAGCTTGCGTCTTTAAGCTGTTCTCTAGCTTGCTCTTCGGTCATGCCTTTCTTTGCGCGCAATTCGCAAAGCTTGCTAATCATTTTGCTAAGAACCTCTTCGTCGCTCATAGACTGGAAGCTTGCTTTGCTAAGAGACTTTAATCCAAGCTCTTGTCCTCTTGCAAGAATAGATTCGCGTTCTCCAACAATAATAAGGTTTACAATGTCTCGTTCTAGCAAATAGTCAGCTGCTTTTAGAATGCGGTCTTCTTCGCCTTCTGGAAGCACAATTGTTTTCTTATTTGCTTTAGCTTTTCCAAGCAAGCTGTATTGGAAGGCGTACGGGGTAGTAGGTGCATTAAATGGCTGTTTCAAAGCGCTAATAATCTCTTCATCTGCTACATAGTCGTTGAATTTATCTGATTCTGATTCGCTTATAGAAGGCAAAGTCCAAAGTGGAGTGCCATTATTGTTTTGAGCGTAGTTTTCTTTTACTTCTTTTGCTAAGTCTTCTTTGCAATCAGTTACAAATACGCCGAATACTTTTGTGTATTCTTTGCTAACGCTTGCACATTGTGCTTCGATTGTTTGCAAGATTTGCTTGCTATCTCTGCCTTCTGCGCAAATGCTTAGGAACACTGGAGAAGCTAAGTCGGCTGCCACACTTGCATCAAATCGGAATAAATCTGGATCAAATACAGAAGTAGAATCGCTTGCTACAATAACGCATCCTTGAGCGTTCGTCACGCTAATCAGCTCGTTGAAGTGAGCTACAATGTCTCCTCTTAGTGTGTCTTTGTTTTTACGAACTGCGCATGGGCATGCTGCGATCACTTGTTCTAGAGTCGGTTTTGTATTACTTGATGCTATTAATTCGCTTGTAAACGCGTCATCATGCTTTGCGGATGGTCTAAAAACAGTTGTTGGATAATGACTTGAAAGAGCTTTTGTAACTCCTAGTGCTACGACATTGCGACTTTGTGCGCAATCTGCGCTGATAATAGTTACGTTAACTAACGACACGACTTTTCTCCTTTGATGCGTCTGTGTTTATTCTATTTTGCATTGCATTTTCGTTTTACTATTCTTCGTATTTCAACGTTGAAAAATTTACATATCAAACGAAGAATCCTCTAGTTATTCTAGAGCTATTTGCGGAACAACAAGCTGATTTTTTAATTTTTTGCATATTTTTTATTAATTTTTTAGGGAGCCAACCTTTCGATTGACTCCCTAAAAATCAACTAAGCAATTTTAGCATTGATAGCTTAAAACTACTCGTTATCGCCAGCGGTTGCAGCAGTAGCGGTGACAGCGCCTGGCTTGTCGGTCTTAACGCCTGGCCATACCCAATCGGTGTAGTCTGGGTGATCAAGACCCTTGTCGACTGCATACTGGAAGGCTTCGAGGCGGAAGTCCTCGAGCTTCTTGATTTCGTCGGCATACTTAGCGGCGTCAACCATGCGCAATGCTTCAGCAGTAAGCTCGTAACGATCCATGTCGTTAACGCGAACCATATCGTATGGCGTGGTGGTGGAGCCCTGCTCCTTGTAGCCATGAACGTTGAAGTTGTCGTGGTTTGGACGATCGTAAATCAAGCCGCGAACGTCATGTGCGTAGGAGTGATAAGCGAAGAGGACTGGCTTGTCAGCAGTGAAGAGATCAGTGAACTCTTCGTCAGTCAAAGCTTCGTTGTTTTCCTTAGCGGACTGCAACTTGAGCAAGTCAACAACGTTAACAACCTTGAACTTAACGCCAAGCTTGTTCAACTTGTCGGCAGCTGCCATCAATTCCTGCTGTGGAACATCGCCAACACCAGCGAGAACAACCTGAACTTCGTCATTGTTCTTAGCGTTGGAAGCCCACTTCCACTCAGCAGCACCCTTCTCGAGCTCTTCGCGAGCTTCGTCGAGAGTCAACCAAGTAGCAGCTGGCTGCTTACCAGCGAAGATGGCGTTAATCATGTTGGTGGACTTGTAAGCCTTTTCAGCAACAGCAAGCAACATGTTGGAATCTACTGGGAAGTAGATTCCAATTACGTGATCGTTGTTGAAGGTCTTGTTCAAGAGCACGGAAGTTACGCCTGGATCCTGATGTGAGAAGCCGTTGTGATCCTGACGCCACACGTGAGAGGATACCAACAAGTTCACAGAGGAGATTGGCTTACGCCATGGAATCTCACGAACGGTAGCTTCAAGCCACTTTGCGTGCTGGTTCAACATGGAATCGATGACGTGTACGAAGGACTCATAAGAGCTCCAGATGCCGTGACGACCAGTGAGCAAGTAGCCCTCGAGGAAGCCTTCCATCTGGTGCTCGGAAAGCTGTTCGGTGACCTGGCCGGTAACAGCCATGTGCTCATCGACTAAGCCAGAAAGGTAGCCAGCATCCCACTGCTTGTTGGTTACTTCGTAAGCAGCCTGCAAACGGTTGGAAGCGGTCTCATCTGGGCCGAAGATACGGAAGGAATCTGGGTTGTTCTTGATGATGTCGCGAGTGTAAACGCCAAGACGACGGGTAGCTTCGAGCTGACCCCAGCCGTGACCGAATTCCTTAACTTCCTTGACTTCGTAATCCTCAAGCTTTGGAAGCTTCAAATCTTCACGAATACGACCACCGTTGGCGTTTGGATTTTCACCAATACGGAGTTCGCCCTTTGGCATGAAGGAAAGAACGTCTTCCTTAACAGCACCCTTTTCGTCGAAGAGCTCTTCAGGCTTGTAGGACTTCATCCAGTTCTTCAAAACCTCGAAGTGAGCTTCGGTATCGCGAGCAGATGCCAGTGGCACCTGGTGTGCACGCCAAGAGCCTTCGGTCTTCTTGCCGTCGATGAACTTCGGGCAGGTCCAACCCTTTGGAGTGCGGAAGATGATCATTGGGTAGTAAGGACGAGTTACATCGTTAGTCTGAGCTTCAGCCTTAATATCGCAAATCTCATCGAAGATGGTTTCGAACATGTCAGCGAAGCGACGGTGGATGGAAAGATGATCCTCATCGTCGAAGCCAGCAACGAACTCGTATGGTTCGTAACCCATGCCGTGGAAGAACTCATGAAGCTCTTCGTCAGAAATACGGGAAAGAATAGTTGGGTTAGCAATCTTATAACCGTTCAAGTGCAAGATTGGAAGCACGATACCGTCGGTACGTGGGTTCACAAGCTTGTTGGACTGCCAACCAGTGGCCAAAGGACCAGTTTCAGCTTCGCCATCGCCGACGATTGCTGGAACGAACAAGCTTGGGTTGTTCATAACAGCGCCGTAAGCGTGAGAAAGTGCATAACCAAGCTCACCACCTTCGTGGATGGAACCTGGTGTTTCAGGAGCGAAGTGAGAAGGAATACCGCCTGGGTAAGAGAACTGACGGAAGAACTTCTGTAAGCCAGCTTCGTCCTTAGTGATCTTTGGATAATATTCAGTGTATGTGCCGTCGAGGTAGGACTGAGCAGTACCAGCTGGGCCGCCGTGGCCTGGACCCATGATGATTACAG
This sequence comes from Gardnerella sp. DNF00038, assembly GCF_049262855.1. NCBI lineage: Bacteria > Bacillati > Actinomycetota > Actinomycetes > Bifidobacteriales > Bifidobacteriaceae > Gardnerella > Gardnerella sp. DNF00038. The sequence goes on from NZ_CP058407.1 coordinate 567,274, forward strand.
TATTCTGCTGGTGATCAGCGATAAAGCGGTTGATGTGTCCAATAAGGAAGTTAAGGCCTGGAGTAGTGCCCCAGTGACCTACCAGACGATGCTTAACATCTTCGCGAGTAAATGGCTCCTTCATTAGAGGGTTGCTGCGAAGATAAATCTGACCGATTGCGAGATAGTTTGCTACGCGCCAATACTTGTCTACGCCTTCGATGGCCGCCTCAGAAACTGGAGCATTTAGCTTCTTCCAAGGGGTGCCAATAACAGGACTCGTCATGTGTACTCCTGTACTCAAGCACTTTTCAGTGCAATTTTAATCATTACCATTTGGTTATAGAGGCTGAAAAACGAATGTATTAGCCTCTTTTTCCATCATTCTCAGTATAGTAACAGCTTTTGACTTTTGTGCGTTTGATTACTCACTACGTGCGATTTTGTTGAAAAAATGTGTTAAAGTGTTCGCAAAAATTTTCTTAAAATTATCATTTATGTTATGTTTTATGTTCACTTTATTGCTATATAAAGCTTGATTGGTTTTAAAACTAGATAAGTCACGGCGTTTCGAAGCGCTGCAACGTCGCAAAGCGCCATTAGTATAAAATGAATCAGCCTTAAATATCACCTTTAAAACATTTGCAAAAAATAAAGTGATAAATAAGGAATATATAAGAAGCGTGTAAATAAGGAGAATCATGGCAAAAGGTCCGGTACTTGTAGTTGACTTCGGTGCCCAATATGCCCAGCTAATCGCTAGAAGAGTGAGGGAAGCAAACGTTTATTCGGAGCTTGTTCCGCACTCTATGCCAGTAGAAGAAATGCTGGCAAAAGATCCAAAAGCCATAATTCTCTCTGGCGGGCCTGCTTCTGTTTATGAACCAGGAGCGCCAAAAATTGACACAAAGATTTTTGAAGCAGGAGTTCCAGTGCTCGGAATTTGCTACGGATTCCAAGTTATGGCTCACGAGCTTGGCGGAGTCGTAGACAAAGCTGCATTGGGTGAATATGGAAAAACGCATGCAACCATTGATGAAGCAGAAGGATTGCTTGCTAATTCTCCATTAGATCAAAATACTTGGATGAGTCACGGAGTGGCAGTTAAGAGCGCGCCAGAAGGATTCGAGGTGCTTGCTCACACTCAAGGCGCTCCAGTTGCAGCTATGCAAGACAAAAGTCGCAAGCTTTACGGAGTGCAATGGCATCCAGAAGTCAAGCATACGCCTTTAGGTCAAAAGCTGATTTCCACATTTTTGCACGAGTGTGCAGGATTGGAAAATGATTGGAATCCTTCGAATATTATAGAAGATCAGGTTGCAAAGATTCGCGCTGAAGTTGGAGATGCACAAGTTATTTGCGGACTTTCTGGAGGAGTCGATTCCGCAGTTGCAGCAGCACTGGTACATAAAGCAATCGGAGATCAGCTCACTTGCGTTTTTGTAGACCATGGCCTTCTCCGTAAAGGCGAAGTTGAGCAAGTGAAGCACGATTTTGTTGAGGCCACTGGAATCAAGCTTATTGCAGTGGATGCAGAAGATGACTTTTTAGATGCGCTTAAAGGCGTGAGCGAGCCAGAGCGCAAGCGCAAGATTATTGGCGAAAAGTTTATTCGCACATTTGAAAAAGCACAGCGCCAAGTTATTGAAGAAGCTGGAAAATCTGGAGCAGAAGTTAAGTTCCTTGTACAAGGCACACTTTACCCAGATGTTGTGGAATCTGGTGGCGGAGATGGTGCTGCAAACATTAAGTCGCATCACAATGTTGGCGGCTTGCCAAAGGACTTAAAGTTTAAGCTTATTGAGCCTTTACGCACTTTGTTTAAGGATGAGGTTCGCGCAATTGGTACGGAGCTTGGGCTTCCAGACGCTATTGTGTGGCGCCAGCCGTTCCCAGGCCCAGGATTGGGAATTCGCATTGTTGGCGAGATTACTCGCGAGCGTTTAGCTGTTCTTAGAGAAGCAGATGCGATTGCGCGCGAAGAGCTTTCGGCAGCTGGATTAGATCGCGATATTTGGCAATGCCCAGTTGTTCTTTTGGCAGATGTTCACTCTGTTGGAGTTCAAGGAGACGAGCGCACATATGGATCTCCAATTGTGCTTCGACCAGTAAGTTCTGAGGATGCTATGACTGCTGATTGGTCGCGAGTTCCTTACGATGTATTGGCAAAGATTTCTACTCGAATCACAAACGAATGTCGCCAGATTAATCGCGTTGTGCTTGATGTTACATCTAAGCCGCCTGCCACAATCGAGTGGGAATAGATGGTTCTAATATAGTGAGGTAGAATCTAGCTCTAAAAAGAATAAAGTAAGAACAAAGCAAAGCCGCAATTCTTGCAGGAAGGAACAATGATGATCCACGGCATAGAAGTATTTACGAGCTTCAATAAAAAGGCGCTTGTAAAGTTAAAGTTTGTGTTGGCAAGAGTTGCGGCTATAACATCTTGCGTCGCTATGATTTTGGCGGGAGCAGTAGTCGCAAGCAGCCCAGCGATTGCAGATGAGGGTGCAAAATCATCTCAAAAAACTACACAAAAAGGTGTAATCGTAACAGCGTTCCAACAAAATTGGAGAAGTATAGCTAAGGAATGCAAAAAAACGTACGGCCCAGAAGGCGTAAAGTACGTACAAGTATCACCTCCGCAAGATCATATTAAAGGTGACCAATGGTGGACAAGCTATCAACCTGTAAGCTATAAGCTAAATTCAAAACTTGGCACAGAAGACGAGTTTAAAAAGATGATTACAACGTGCAAAGCTTCAGGTATTGGAATTATTGCAGATGCGGTAATAAACCACACAACTGGTTTTGCAAACAAAGACACTGTTGGCGTTGGTGGAAGCAAGTATGATGCTGCAAATCAATCGTTCCCAGATGCTGGATATACAAAAGACGATTTTCATAAGTCAACAGAAAATATCAACACGTATCGAAAAGCAGAAATCGTTTGGACGCATCGACTTGTTGGACTATTGGATTTGGACACTTCTAATCCTCATGTGCAAAAAACTTTGGGAGAGTACTTTGCGCATATGCTAAAGCTTGGAGTTGATGGGTTTAGAGTTGATGCTGCAAAACACATGTCTCCGCAAGATGTAAAGGGCATAAAAGATGCAGCTGCAGAGGCTGCTGGAACAACGCCAGATAAGATTTGGTGGATGCAAGAAACAATAGGGTTTTCTGAGCAAGACCCTAGAATTCAGCCAGACCAATATTTGCAAACTGGTGAAGTGAATGAATTTGAGTACTCTTATAGGCTTAGAAACTATTTTTATGGGTCTATTGAGAATCTTAAACATATCACAGATAAGTTAATTCCAAGCAAAAAAGCTGCGATTTTCGTTACAAATTGGGATACTGAGCGAGATAATGCAAGCAGAGTTTTGACGTATAAAGATGGTAAAAAATACGAGCTTGCAAACACGTTTATGTTGGCGTATCCATATGGAACTCCAAATGTGTTTTCTGGTTATGAGTTTACAAAACGAGATGAGGGAGCACCTGGAGCTACGCAAACTTCAATTCCTGATGTGAGTTGTGCAAAGGATTCTAAGTGGCAATGCACGCAAAGGCTAACTTCGATTCGCGGAATGATTGGGTTCTACAACGCCGTTAGGGGCACTAAGGTTACTAATTGGCAAGATGATGACGATAATAACGTTGCATTTAGCCGAGGAAACAAGGGTTTTCTTGCGATTAATAATACGGAAGAGCCGCAAAAAGTGAGTTATAAGACTGACTTGCCAGATGGTGAATATTGCAATGTTTATGAGTCTAAAGATTGTACTAAAACTGTGAGCGTTAGTGGCGGAAAAGTAAAGACCACTGTTGATGCGGAATCTGCTGTTGCTCTTCATGTTAATGCTGTAAAAAGTCTTGGAAATGCTAGAGCTAGAAACGTTACAATATTTATTTGCGTGTTTGTTGCGTCAATTTGTACGTTTGTTGTTAATAGAAGATTTGTTGAAAAATCGAAGAAGCTTGCCAAAGGCAATAGTGATGGTGTTAAAACAGGTGAGACTAAAGGTAAGTGATTCTGGAATAAATCTTTAGGTGAGCTTTAGTTGAGCTTTAAGTGATTCTGAAATAAATCAATATTCTAAAACAGGTTGACTCTGTTAAAACGTTTATTTATAATGATTATTCTGGCTTTATGCCAGTATCTAATTGATAGTTTGATAAATCAAAAGGGGTCGATCGGTTTCGACGGTGATCTGTTCGCCGCGGGGAAGCGTGCCGAGAATGCGAAAGTCCACTCGTAAACGTCCTTTCGCAAAAGAATAAGTGCTAAATCTAATCGCACTGAGTTCGCTCTTGCTGCCTGAGCTTCGCGCCAGGATTAACCAGTGAGCAGCTGCTCCGTTTACCCACTCACGTCTTCGGAGTGGTGCTAAACGTCATTAGAAGACTTGCTTGAATTGCCGAGCTGCAGGGTAGTTCAGGGACTTTTACTGTAGATATGCTCGCCATGAATTGTCTGCGATAACATGGGGGCAGAAAAACTGCCGAATGGCCAGCAGGCTACGCACGTAGAAGACCGAGGGTACGGTTTCCGGACCGGGGTTCAATTCCCCGCGGCTCCACAAACGCAATAACGCCACTGCTCAAACAGTGGCGTTTTTTGTAGCAAATCCCAATGTTTTCAACGCCTTTAGCATAGAACAGTGGGCGTTGTTTACCGCTTGCACACAAGTATGTACGATATGTGATATAGCACATACAACAGACGGAAATAATCAGAGCAAAAGCTCTAGGTATAAGATCTAGAGCTTTTTGATTTTCCTATGCATACTTATTTGCGCCGTATGTTTTGACCTATACCACTTATTTATTTTTATTTTTATCATTAATATCATTGTTTATGTAGTCAACAAAATGTCGTGCTGTAATACGAACAATGTTTTCATCAAAATAAATTTTATTATTTTTAAGCCCATTCAATATGCTTAATTTTTCTCTTAAAATTTTTTCAGCCCGTCTTATTCTTCTAACTTTTTCATCTTGATTATATTGATTAAATTTTTCAATTTGTTCAGAAATTATATCTTGTATGTCTTTTTGTAGTTCTTCATCATCTTTTCTAAATTCTTTGCTTCGTGTTGTTCGTGAATTCGTATTAATTACTGGATGTTTTACGTAATAATCATGAATAATTTTCTTAGATATTTCTACTTCATTAGCCTTATTTGGTAATATCCCTCTGCGTGCATCAATCCATGGCATCTCACTGCGGGCGCGATTTTCTAGTTCTTCAATACTAAAATCAATTAAAGCGTCGCAAACGTTATAGATAGTGAGTAAATTAGAATAAGTAAGATGATTTTTAAGTTCATAAGGTCCTAGAACAATATCTTTACATTCTATAAAAACATCATTAATTCTGTGCATCTTAAATAAATCTAGGCATACTGGACCGTTGCGCCAAGCCTGAAAATTGTTATAGAACAAAGGAGAATTAGTGGATGCTAGGTTATAAGCTTGGCAATAGTAAGAAAGTAATTGTAAGCGATTAATATTCATTTTCCCATAACGTTTTAAAATCGCATATGCTACATGAGAAATAGTAATCATATCTATTCTCCATCGGTGCAGAAAAGACAACAAAATGATTAACGTAAAACCAAATAGAATCCTTTTATAAATCACGTTGAACGAATAATTTTAGTTGTAAAATGCACGAACACGTGTAAACAATAAAAATCATTCGGTTTTAAGTTAGCGAAAACGGTACCATATAAAATAAAACACATCAACAATAGCGCGTGTCGTCCTCAATGGGGATTGTAATACAGTGTGGTAATCAACTACTGCTTTGGTGTCGAAGCAAAATCTCCTACTACTTTTATTGACTTTTATGTATGTTTGATTGTGTAAATTTGTAGAAAAGATTCTTCTTTAAGGTTGATTTTAGTTCGTTTAATATGATTATTAGGAGCGCATTGTGTGCAAACCGCCGAAAGTGATTTCGATTGTAGGTCCAACAGCATCTGGCAAAACGAGTCTTGGTATTGCAATTGCAAAGAAATTTGCTGAACGTGGTGTAAAAGCGGAGATTATAAACGCAGACGCATATCAAATGTACCGTTATATGGATATTGGTACAGCAAAAGCCACTAAAGAAGAGCAAAGCGAGATTAAGCATCATTTAATAGATATTATTGATCCAGAAGAATCCATGAGCGTTGCAAAATTTCAAACGCTTGCTAGGCAATGCATACGCGATTTGCAAGAAAAAGGTATTCGCCCAATTCTTGTTGGAGGCTCTGGTCTATATGCACGTGCGGCTGTAGATGATATAACTTTTCCAGGTACAGATCCTAATATTCGCAAAGCTTTGGAAGATCGTGAAAAGTCGCAAGGAGCAATGGCTCTTTTTGAAGAGTTACAAAAACTGGACCCTGTGGCGGCTAAAAATATGGATCCAAGAAATTCGCGCAGAACAATTCGCGCTCTAGAAGTTATTGAGTTAACAGGAAAGCCGTATTCTGCTACTCTGCCAAAATACAAGTATTTGATTGATTGTGTGCAAATAGGATTGGACTTAAACAGAGAAGATTTGGATGCGCGAGTGGAGCTTCGCACAAAAATGATGCGCGAGCAGGGTTTTGTAAACGAAGTTAAAGAGATTCGCTCAAGGCTTGGTGTTACTGCGAGTAGAGCTTTGGGATACAAGCAAATAATGGACTATTTAGATGGCTTATGCAGCGAAGATGATGCTTTTTCTGATATTGCTCAGAAAACTAAACGTCTTGCTAGAAAACAAATGGGTTGGTTTGGAAGAGATTCGCGTATTCATTGGGTTAATGCTTTGCAGCCAGATGTGGTTGATGTCTCAATGAAGATAATTAATGCTGCTGATAATGGCGATTTTAAAGATGATTTGATTGCCGAATCAACTTCCCATCATCTCGGCGCGTTAATTGACGAATAGTAATAATAGAATAAGTTTTTAGATAATTAATCTTTAGATGTTTATGCGTGAACCCTAGCTTAGGCTGGGGTTCATTGCGTATAAGGCATATTGGGAATGATATTGAGAAACGATATCGAGATACTTATTTGTATGAACATAGGAGATTTGTGTGAATAATCATCATTTGTCAAACTCTTCCAGTGAAATCTTAGAGAAGAATGATTTAAGTACTTCTGGAACTAATGCCGCTTCTTTGCAAGATGCTATTAAAGCAAGTCATGCGCATCAGCATAAGCTAACTATCACTTTGGCTTTAACGTCTATTGTATTCTTGGCAGAAGTAATTGGATCTGTTTTAACAAATTCACTTTCTTTGTTAATTGACGCAGGACATATGTTAACAGATATTTCTGTTTTAGCTGCATCTACGGTTACTGCGATTTTGATGCGCAAAAGACCTAATGCAAAGCGCACTTGGGGTTGGGCTAGGCTAGAGGTAATTACTGCTGCTGCTGGTGCTCTTGTTCTACTTTTTGTTGGCATTTATGCGATTGTGGAATCTTGTATGCGTCTTTTTGGTGTAAATCATAATGGAATACATGATGTAAATCAGCTTCTTTTCTTTGGTATTCTTGGTTTGCTTGCAAATCTTGCTTCTCTTGTAATTCTTGTTTCTCAATCTAAAGACAACATGAATATGCGAGCAGCCTTTTTAGAAGTAATGAACGATGCTTTGGGATCTGTTGCTGTTGTAGTGTCTGCTGTAGTAATGATGAGTACTAGTTGGAATGGATTTGATGCTTTAGCTGGCGGGATTATTGCAATTTTGATGATTCCTAGAGCGTTACATTTGCTTAAAAATGCTGTAAAAGTTTTGCTTGAGCAAACGCCAGAAGGATTGGATATAGAAAAAGTTCGCGATCATCTTGAACACGTTCCTCATGTTCTTGCTGTTCACGATTTGCATGCAAGTACTGTTTCTACAGGAATGCCTATTTTTATGGCACATGTTGTTGTAGAGCGCGATTTAACAATGGATCAGTGTGCTGATATTTTAAGCCAGCTTCAAGATTGTTTGCGTGAGCATTTTCCAGTTTCTGTTTCGCACACCACATTCCAACTAGAACCTGAAGGATATACCACTCAAAGTTCGTCGGAACATCATGAGTAGTTTCGTTGAGTAGTTTTGTATTGCAACATTTACGCGTGTTGTAACTATATGTAAAGTAGAGTGATATTATGCCGTTAAAAGAGTTAATAGACAACGCGCATAGCGATCGCGTTAAGCGTATTTGCGCAATAAGTCGTGCAAAATCGCGAGTGGATGGGCGCTTTTTAGTAGAAGGTCCGCAAAGCGTTAGGGAAGCGGTAAGGTACGCGCATAAGTCGATTCTAGACATTTACGTTTTGCAAGATGCTGTTAATAGTGACTACATTGATGTCAATTCTTTTAAAAATCTTAAAAATGGCATTTTGCAAAATGGATCTTTAGAAACGATAAGCAAAATTGTTGACGAATCCTTAAAAAATCAGTGCTATGTGCACCCTGCAACAGCAGAAGTTATGCATAAGATCAGTACGGATTGTCAAGGGATTGTTGCCGTTTGTGATTCTACTATTTTAGATAAAGAATTTATAAAAGAATTTAATAGTATTGGGGTAGAAAGCAAATATAAGTCTGGTTTTGCTTATGATCCTATATTGATTGCAGCCTGCTGGCAGGTAAGAGACCCTGGCAACGCTGGTGCGATTATTCGCGTTGCAGATGTAGCTGGTTGTAGTGCCGTTGTTTTTGTTGACGATTGCGTGAATCGTTTTAATTCCAAGCTTGTTCGTTCTACTGCAGGCTCATTATTCCATTTGCCAGTAGTGACAATGAGTGAGGATGATTGGTTTGATTGGACAAAGTCATTAAAAATAAGGGTTATTGCAGCTGATATTTATGGAACGGAAAATAAAAAACCAAAGTCTTTTGCAAATCTTCTAAAACCACTAAGTGATGATTTAAATAAAGGATATAACGAAGGATCTAATGCAATATTATTTGGAAACGAAGCCAGAGGATTGCCAGAAGAAATATTAAATAAAGTAGACGAAATATCGGTAATACCTATTTACGGAAAAGCAGAATCAATGAACTTGGCAACCAGCGCTGCAGTAATGCTAATGGGCTTGGCTATGTCTAGTCATGAGCGAAAAATGTAGATTTGAGACGTTTTTTGAATGCTTCACAAAAGTACACATAACACGGATAGGAAGGGTGCTGTGGCAAGTAGTAAGCCGTTCGACGCGAAGGCAATTACAAAGGTAGTAAAAGAGGGTATAGCTTGTGTTCAAGCCGCTAAAACAATGGAAGAGTTGAAAGCGGCAAAAACTAAGTATGCAGGAGCTCAGTCTGCAATGACCCTTGCCAGCAAGTCTATTGGAAGTCTTCAAGTAGAAGAAAAGAAAGAAGCTGGCAAGATAATGTCGGCTTTACGCGCTGATTTTGGTCGTGAATTTGCAGCAGCCCAAGAGCGTATTAAGGCTATTGAAGAAGCTAATATGCTTCAAAAAGAAACAGTCGATATGACCTTGCCAATAAATCGTAAGCCGCTTGGCGCTCGCCATCCGATTGCGCGTATTATTGAAGACTTTGAAGACTTCTTTGTGTCTATGGGTTGGCAGATTTCTGCAGGACCAGAGGTAGAAACAGAGTGGTTCGATTTTGACGCGTTGAATTTTGGTCCAGATCATCCTGCTCGTCAAATGCAAGATACTTTTTATGTGCAAGGTAATCAGGCAAAGGATGCTGCAGGATTTGTTGGATCTAACATGGTTTTGCGTACGCAAACTTCTTCCGATCAGGTTCGTGCGTTAATTGAGCGAGGAGTACCTCTGTATATTGCGTCCCCAGGCCGAGTATTCCGCACGGATGAGCTTGATGCAACGCATACTCCAGTTTTCCATCAGTGTGAAGCTTTGGCAGTAGATAAACATTTGAGCATGGCTGATTTAAAGGGTGTTCTTGATCGCCTTGCTGTTGCAATGTTTGGTCCAGATGCAAAAAGCCGTTTGCGCCCAAGCTACTTCCCGTTCACGGAGCCTAGTGCGGAGTTGGATCTTTGGTTCCCAGATAAGAAGGGTGGCCCAGGTTGGATTGAATGGGGCGGATGCGGAATGGTGAATCCGAATGTTCTTAAGTCTGCAGGCTTAGACCCAGATGTTTATACGGGATTTGCTTTCGGTGTTGGCTTGGAGCGCACTTTGCTGCTTCGTCACGATATTAACGATATGCACGATTTGGTTGAAGGCGATAAGCGCTTCAGTGAACAGTTTGTGATGGGAGAGTAGTACTCATGCCAATGGTAGATATTGACTGGCTTAAAGATCATGTTGAAGTGCCAGAAGGTTTGACTTACGAGCAGCTTGCTAAAGATTTGGTGCGAGTTGGCTTAGAAGAAGAAGAGATTCACGACTCTCAAGTTACAGGTCCTATTGTTGTAGGATACGTCGTTGATGCTACTCCTGAGCCGCAAAAAAATGGCAAAATTATTAATTGGTGCCATGTTGATGTTGGAGATAAATACAACGAGGTAGACGAAAATGGTAATAAGGTTCCTCGTGGAATTATTTGCGGTGCTCCAAACATGGCTGCTGGAGAAAAAGTTGTTGTAACTCTTCCTGGGGCAGTTTTGCCTGGCGATTTTAAGATTGAGCCTCGCAAAACTTACGGCCACATTTCTAATGGAATGTGCGCATCCGAGCGCGAGCTTGGTTTGGGAGATAGCCACGATGGCATTATTTTGCTTCGCGAATACGGTTTCTCTAAAGCTGAATATGATGCTTTGAAACCTGGAGACGACGCAATGTCGCTTCTTCACTTAAACAAGCCTTTGCTGGAAATTAACATCACTCCTGATCGTGGATACGCGTTTTCTTATAGGGGTGTTGCGCGCGAATATCACCATTCAACTGGTGCAACTTACACTGATCCAGTAATTGAACTTAATAATAAAGCTGATCAAGTAGTTTCTATGTCTGATGGAGCTTCTAAAGATATAGAAGTTAGTATTGAAGATAATAATCCTATTCATGGTGTTGTTGGATGCGACCGTTACTACGCTCGCGTTGTTAGAAACTTTAATCCAGATTCTTCTAGCCCTAATTGGATGCGTAGGCGTTTAACTCGTGCTGGAATGCGTGGTATATCTCTTGCAGTAGACGTTACAAATTACGTAATGCTCGACTTAGGTCAGCCTCTTCACGCTTATGATTTAGATAAGATTGAAGGTCCTATTGTTGTTCGCCGCGCTAAAGCTGGAGAGCGTTTAACAACTTTAGATGGCAAAGACAGAGAGCTTAACGTTGAGGACTTGCTTATTTGCGATTCTCCAAAGGGAAATCACGGTTCGCGTGTTCTTGGACTTGCTGGCGTAATGGGCGGAATGTATGGAGAAGTAACGAGCGAAACGAAGAATATTCTTGTTGAAGCTGCACACTTTGACCCCGTTTCTATTGCACGTACAGCTCGTAGACATAAGCTTCCAACTGAGGCATCTCGCAGGTTTGAGCGTGGCGTTGATACTGCTTTGCAGCCAGCAGCTGCGCAAATGGCTGTTACAATGCTCAGCGATTTTGGTTCTGGAGAGCCTTCTAATACGCCTACAGACGTAAACAATACTGTTGATAGAAGTGTTATTGTTTTCAAAGCTAGCGAAGTAGAGCGTGTTTCTGGCTTAAGCATTGATTTGAATCGTATTAGCGATATTCTTACGGATATTGGTTGCTCTGTTGCTGGCGGCGGAAACGGATCCTTCTCTGTTTTGCCTCCAACTTGGCGCCCAGACTTAAATGAGCCATGCGATTTGGTCGAAGAAATCGCGCGCTTGGTTGGCTACGATGAGATTCCTGTTAAGGTTCCAGCTGTTCCTGTTACTGGCAAAACTGGTTTAACGCAAGATCAAGCAACTCGTAGAGCTATTGCATATGAACTTGCTGAAATGGGCTTGATTGAATCTTTGAGCTACCCGTTTGTTGGTCAGGAAGATTTTAAAGCTTTCCGTGAAGACGTTGATTCTGTTGCTAAAGTCAGCGTAAAAATCGCAAATCCTTTGGCTGGCGATCGTCCTTGGCTTCGAAGGAATGTTCTTACCACTTTAGCTGGAACGGTTCGCAGAAATATTCGTCGTGGCTTAAGTGATGTTTCTCTTTATGAGCTTGGTCACGTGTATTTTGCGGATCCTAATGCTCCAGCTATTCCTGCTTTGCCTGGTTCGGTTCGTCCTACGGATGCTCAGCTTGCTGCGTTGGATGCAGGTTTGCCTGAGCAGCCTTTGCATGTTGCAGCTCTTTTAACTGGTAATGCTGAAGAAACAGGTTGGCTTGGAACTCATAGAGAAGTTGATTGGAGTGATGCTGTAGAAGCTGTTAATCGTTTAGGAAAGCGAATCGGCGTTGCTTTTGACGTTCGTCAGATTAATTCTGATGATGTTCCTGCTTCTTGGCATCCAGGTCGTACCGCGAAGGTGTATATTCCTGTTGATGGTGCCGACGATGTTGAAATTGGTATTGTTGGAGAGCTTCATCCTCAGGTTGATGAGAATTTGGGTTTGCCAAAGCACTCTGCAGCATTCGAGCTTGATTTGAGCGCATTGTTTGATGCTATGCAAGTTAAGCCTGTTCAGGCAAAACCTGTTTCTACATTCCCTCCTGTTAAGCAGGACTTCGCGTTTGTTGCTCCTTCTTCTTTGACTGCTCACGATTTAAAGGAAGCTATTGTTAAAGCTTCTGGTGATTTGCTTGAGTCTGTAGAGTTGTTCGATGTTTATGAAGGCGAACAACTTGGAGAAGGGCTAAGATCTCTTGCTTATTCTGTAACATTTAGGGCTGCTGATAGAACGCTTTCTAGCGATGATATGGAAGCGGTTCGAGAGGCTATTACAAAGTCTGCTCAAAAATTGCATGCAACATTGCGAGTATAAGTTCGAGTATAAGTTACAGAGTCGCGTTTTTTAAATTAATACGGCTGAATGATTAGTATTATCTGGTTGTTCAGCCGTATTTTTTAGTAAATAAAATAGTATTTATGGCTTTGTTAAAATGTATATATTCATGAATATATTTATGTATTCATGTATATTAGATTGGAGTGCTCTTTAGAAAGGTATTGCCAATTATGGTTGAGTCTAATAGGAAGTCAAATAATTTTAGTAGCGATGATGCGCTTAATCATAGTTATGTGAATGAAGATAATAATTTTGACGATGCTTTTGATGATAATGACGATTTTGGTTCTATTGAATCCGCTGGAAAGCAGCGTCCTACGACTAAAGCTGCACGTTTAAATGCGATTGAACAGGCGCTTTTAAGTGAGGTTATTACTTCACAGTCTCAGCTTGCTAAAGTTTTGGCTCGTCATGGTTTTGAGGTTACTCAAGCAACTTTGAGTAGAGATTTGGATGAAATAAATGCGGTTAAAATTCGTCTTACAGACGGCAGAATTGCTTATGTTCTAGGAGATGGAACTGGTAATCGTCACGCAATGGATACCGTTAGGATTGATCAACAGGTTGCTAGGACTCTTTCTGGTCTTATTACAGAAGTTGGATTTGCTAATAATATTGTTGTGATTCACACTCCTTCGGGCGCTGCTCAATATGTTGCAAGTGTTATTGATAGGCAGCCTTTAAAAGGTATTTTAGGTTCGGTTGCTGGCGATGATACAGTGCTTATGGTTTGTGTTTCTAACGAAGAAGCAGAAGATAGAGCTAATTGGATGCTTTCAGTTGCATCTAGGTGATTTTGTATTAGTTTATTCATTTTATAGTTATATTTGTGTCTAATATGCATCGATAGATGTTGAATTTATAATACTTGCTGCAAAGACCACAGTGTTGTGGTTTTGCACTTTGTTATAGTGTAATCAATTGCATAAGTATTATTTTTATTGTCTTATTTTTTTAAATATTATTTTTCGGAATGTAATAAAAACGTTGTATTTCTAAGCGTGTTGAGATTTTATCTATGGTTGTATAATATACTATATATCGTTTATTTATTCAATATATGACCTTGGGAGGTCACTATGACTAGTAAGAAACGTATTGTATTGGCGTATTCGGGTGGCCTCGATACATCTGTAGCTATTCCGTACCTTAAAGAGCAAACAGGTCAAGACGTTGTAGCTGTGTCACTAAACGTTGGTCAAGGTGGAGAAGCGCTCGAAGTTATTAAAAATCGTGCTTTGGCTTGTGGTGCTGTTGAATCGTATGTAGTTGATGCTCGTGAAGAATTTGCGGATAACTATTGCATGCTCGCATTAAAAGCAAATGCAATGTACGAAGACGTGTATCCTTTAGTTTCCGCGCTTTCTAGGCCGCTTATCACTCGTCACTTAGTTCACGCAGCGCACGAATTTGATGCTGATACAATCGCACACGGTTGCACTGGCAAAGGAAACGATCAGGTTCGTTTTGAAGTTGCAATCCAGTCTTTGGATCCAGATTTAAAGGCAATTAGCCCAATTCGCGATTTGTCGCTTACTCGCGATGTGGAAATCGCTTTTGCAAACGAGCACAAGCTTCCGATTACTCAAAGCAAGAAAAGCCCATATTCTATAGACCAAAATGTTTGGGGAAGGGCTATTGAAACAGGCTTCTTGGAAGATCCGTGGAATGCTCCAACCGAAGAATGCTACTCTTACACAAAGAATCCTTTGGAATCTACAACTCCAGACGAAGTTACAATCACGTTTGAAAAAGGTATTCCAGTTGCAATTGACGGTCATAGCGTAACTCCATTGCAAGCAATCGAAGAAATGAACAAGAGAGCTGGGGCACAAGGAATCGGCAGAATCGACATTATTGAAGATCGTTTAGTTGGCATTAAGTCTCGCGAATTGTACGAAGTTCCAGGCGCGCAAGCTTTGATTACGGCTCATCAAGAGCTTGAGAATTGCTGCTTGGAGCGCGAACAGCATAGGCTTAAGCGTGCTCTTGATAAAAAGTGGGCGGAATTTGTGTATGACGGCCAGTGGTTCTCGCCAGTTGTGCGTTCTTTGAACGCGTTCATAAACGAAACGCAAGAGCATGTTTCTGGCGATATTCGCATGACTTTATACGCTGGAAAGGCTGTTGTAACAGGCAGAAAGTCGGATGAGTCTTTGTATGACTTTAACTTGGCTACTTACGATTCTTCCGATACTTTCGACCAGCGCGCTTCCAACGGATTTATTGAAATCTACGGATTGTCTAGCAAGGTTGCAGCGGCTCGAGATATGCGCGTTGCAAAGAACAACTAACAAGAGGAAAGCAGAAAGAAGAATATAACTATGCACGATGCAAATGCCAATGCAAATGCCAACGCAAATGCCAACGCAAATGCCAACGCAAACCATCCAATAGCCTTGTGGGGCGGACGTTTTAGCTCAGGACCTTCCGCAGAGCTTGCAAAGCTTAGCAAATCAACTCAATTTGACTGGCGATTAGCGGATGACGATATTGCAGGATCTCGCGCTCATGCGCATGCGTTGCATCGTGCAGGTTTATTAACAAATCAAGAATACGAGGATCTTCAAAAAGCTCTAGACGAGTTGCAAAATCGCGTGGATAATGGCACTTTTACGCCAATTGAAGAAGACGAGGATGAGGCAACTGCATTAGAGCGCGGTTTGCTTGAGATTGCAGGAAACGAACTTGGAGGAAAGCTTAGAGCCGGACGCTCTAGAAACGACCAAATCGCAGCTTTAATACGCATGTTTTTGCGCAGACACTCGCGCGTTTTGGCTGCTCTCGTGTTAGATGTTTGTAATGCTTTAGTTGCTCAATCTTTAGAAGCAAAAGACGCTGTAATGCCTGGTCGTACTCACATGCAGCATGCTCAACCTATTTTGCTTGCACACCAGCTAATGGCTCATGTTTGGCCGCTTTTGCGAGACGTAAATCGCCTTGCGGACTGGGATTTGCGCGCAAACGAAAGCCCATACGGAGCAGGGGCATTGGCTGGCAACACTCTTGGGCTAGATCCCGAAGAAGTTTCTAAAGAACTTGGTTTTTCTGCTGTCTGCGCGAATTCTATTGATGCTACAGCAAGTAGAGATATTGTTGCGGAGTTTTCATTTATTGCAGCCATGATTGGCGTTGATATTTCTCGTTTAAGCGAAGAGATTATTATATGGAATACTCAAGAATTTGCGTTCGTAACTTTAGACGATGCTTATTCTACTGGATCTTCTATTATGCCTCAAAAGAAGAATCCAGATATTGCGGAGCTTGCTAGAGGTAAAGCAGGACGATTAATCGGAGATTTAACTGGATTAATGGCCACTCTTAAAGGTCTTCCTACTGCTTATGCAAGAGATTTGCAAGAAGATAAAGAGGCAGTTTTTGACCAAATTGACACTCTAGAAGTTCTGCTTCCAGCATTCGCAGGGATGGTTAGAACAATGCAATTTAATATTGCTAGGTTGCGTGAACAGTCTGCTACTGGTTTTGCCTTAGCTACAGATATTGCAGAATGGCTTGTAAAACAAGGTGTTCCATTTAGAAATGCGCATAAGTTATCAGGATTATGCGTAAAACGTGCTGAAGAACTTGGTGGGGATTTAGACGTTTTAAGTGATGATGATTTTGATAATATTCTGAATGATTTTGTAGATCGAGCCGATATTGAGAATCTTAAACTTGTTCTTTCTAGTGATGGATCAGTAGCTTCTAGATGTGGAAAAGGTGGAACGGCTTTTGTTCGCGTAAAAGAACAAATTACTCAAGCTCAGCTTGCGATTGATGAGTATAAGAAATTTTCTGAATCTGTAAGTGATGGAACTGCTTATAAGAGTGTCGCCCTGTGCTGCCAAAATTGAAAGGCTTGGATTGCGCTTTTAGCGCCCGATGCCTAGGTAAGTTTTGGCAATAATAAGGAGATACGAATGGCTCAGGTCAGGAATTACAAGGAAGCTGGATTTGCTTCCTTGTTTGAAGAGCTAAAGTGGCGTGGATTAATTTCACAATCTACTGATGAGCAGCAGCTTGCTCAAGCGCTTGACGGAGAACCATTAACGTATTATTGCGGTTACGATCCTACTGCTGCTTCATTGCATATTGGTAATCTTGTTCAGCTTATTAATATGCGTCATTTGCAAGCTGCAGGTCATCATCCTATTGCGTTAGTTGGTGGTGCTACTGGTTTGATTGGTGATCCTCGTCAAAGTGGAGAACGCACGCTTAATTCTAAAGATATTGTGGCTGGTTGGGCAGAGCGCTTACGCAAGCAGATTGGCAGAATTTTGCCTCTTGATGGTGAAAATCCTGTTCGTTTTGTTAGCAATTACGACTGGGTTTCTAAGATGTCTGCTATTGACTTTTTGCGTGATGTTGGTAAGAATTTCCGTGTTGGCACAATGCTTTCTAAGGATATTGTGGCTCGCCGCTTAAACTCCGACGAAGGAATTTCTTTTGCTGAGTTCAGCTATCAGGTTTTGCAAGGAAACGACTTCTTGTACTTGTTTGATAATTACAATGTTACTTTGCAACTTGGCGGATCTGATCAGTGGGGTAATTTGACTTCTGGCATGGACTTGATTCGTAAGGTTCGCGGAGCTTCTGTGCACGTGTTTACAAGCCCGATTATTACGGATAATCAAGGTCGTAAGTTTGGCAAGTCGGAGGGTAACGCAATGTGGCTTGATCCTACAATGCTTAGCCCTTATCGCTTCTATCAGTTCTGGTTTAATCAGCCAGACGATGAAGTTGTTAAGCTTCTTAAAGCTTTTACGTTCTTGCCTAAGAGCGAGATTGAGCGTTTGAACAAGCAAATTCAAGAAGACCCAGGAAGTCGTGAAGCTCAGCGTGTTCTCGCTTGGGAAGTTACAAGCTTTGTTCATGGTGAAGATGTTACGAATCAGGCTATTGCTGCTTCTTCGGCATTGTTTGGTAAGGGTGATTTAGACGCTATTGATGCGCAAACTCTTGAAGCTGCCTTGGATGGTGTTAAGGTTAAGGCGCAGGATGGTAGTTTAGAATTTGCTAAAGCAAATAGTGGTGATCGCGTTGTTGAAGCTGCTGTTGCTGCTGGATTGTTCCGCACAATTTCTGAAGCTCGTCGTGCTATTGAAGCCGGTGGTTTGTACGTTAACAATAATCGAGTAGACAGTGTCGATGACATTTTGAATGATAATTCATTCTTGCATGGTCGTTTTGCTTTGATTCGTAGGGGCAAGAAGGCTATTGGCGCTGTTGAGCGTGCTTAGTTTTTTAAGCGTGTTTGATTTGTTTTTAATATTAGATTTTTAGTATAATTTTATATTTTTAGAATTTGAAAGGTATGCCAATAATGGGCGAAGAACGCGGATCGCGTAGTGGTAAGTCGTTTGGTAATCGTGGCCATTTTAGCCGTCAAAATGGCGGTAAAAATGGTGGAAACGGCGAGCATCGTGGCGGATTCCATAAGGGTGGATTCCACAAAGATGGTGGCAGAAAGTTTAATCACCGTGATGGCGAACGTAGATTTGAGCACAATGATCGCAGATATGATGATCATAAGAACGGTCGTCGTGACGATTTTGAGCGTGATTCTGGTAGTTCAGAAGGTTTAAGACGCAATGGATTCCACAAAGGTGGATTCAATAAGAGCGGTTTTAAGAAGGATAACGATCGTAGGTTTAACCATCGTGATAATGATCATAGGTTCAACCGTGATGATCGTGATAACCGCAGTGATCGCAGATTCGATAGAAAAGATAATCACGAAACTCGCAGAAATCGTGGTTTTGATGCCAAGTCGGAAGAAAATGGCAATCCAAGGTACAAGAAGTTTGATCGTGATAATCGTGGCGAGCGCAATGATCGCCGCTTTGAAGATAATCGCGGTGGCTTCCACAAGGGTGATTTTAAGAAGAATGATTCTAGAAAGCGCGATTCAAAGTCGTCTTTCCGCTTTGAAAATGGTCCTCGTAGAAACTCGGATGGAACTGTTTCTTACCCATCTCAAAACCCTTATACTGATAGGCGTCCAGGCGAACCTAAGATGCCTAAGGGCTTAGAATATTCCATGCTTTCTAAAGAATCTCGTGAGCGTTTGCGCGGTCTTTCTAAGGAACATTCTGAAAATATTGGTTTGCATATTCTCGCAGCTTATGCTTTGCAAGAAGAAGATCCAGAGCTTGCATTGGAACATGCAAAGTGGGCTGCAAAGCAGGCATCGCGTATTGATTTTTCGCGCGAAACATTAGGATTTATTGCATACCGTCAGGGTGATTACAAGCTTGCTGCGCGCGAGTTTAGAACAGCTATGCGAATGAATGGCTACATGGATTATCTTCCATTTATTGCCGATTGTGAGCGCGGTATGGGCAACCTTGATAAGGCTTTGGAAATCTGCATGTCGGATGAAGCTAGAAGGGTTACTGGCGAAGTCAAGGCAGAAATGTTCCTTGTGTACGCAGGTGTTTTGGCAGATACAAACCATTCGGATAAGGCTATTGAGCTTGTTCACGCAATGGGTAGGTCTAAGGGTTTGCCTGGCGAGTATAGAATGCGTGCAGTTCAGGCGGAACAGTACTTCCTAGAGGAGGCTGGGCGAAGTGATGAGGCTATTGAGCTTGACTCTTTGCTTGACCGTTTAGAAGAGCAATACGCAGATATTGAAGACGAAGAAAATCCAGAAGATGTTGTGATTGATTACGATTTGGAACATCTTAATGACGCGATTATGGACGAAGTTGGCATTAGTGAAGATGATGCGCAATTTGCTCCAGATGATGATTTGGAAGATGATTCGGATGATTCGTATGATTCGGATGATTCAGACGATGATTCACAAATCGCAGACAATACTGAAACTATAGAGATGAGTGCAGTTAAGTCTGAAGAGGAATAGTACAACCATATTTTCTAAGCCCGGCTTCTGTATTATGAGAGTATAGTAAGCCGGGCGTTTGCTACTTTGATATTTTTAAAATCATGTGGGGATATTCTATGCAACTTGATGAACGAACGAATTTTTCAAATAGTAAATCTGCGTTAAGCAAGAATTTTCGCTTAGCTTTGCTTGACTTAGACGGCGTAGTGTATAGAGGCGGAAAATCCGTTGAATATGCTGCTGAATCAATTGAAAATGCTCAAAAAAATGGCATGTTTATTGAATATACGACTAATAATTCTTCTCGTTTTCAAGAAGTTGTAGCAAGTCAACTAGAAAGTTTCGGCTTAAAAGTAGAGCCGTGGCAGATTATAACTTCTTCTGTTGTTGCAGCAAGAATGGTTGCTCGCTACGTTCCGAGAAATTCTAATGTTTTAGTGCTTGGAGCCGATCATCTCGTACAAGAGGTTCGTAGTGCTGGTCTTAATCCAGTAAAGTCTTGTAAAGACAATCCAAAAGCTGTTATCCAAGGCTGGTATCCGCAAATGACTTGGCAAGAAATGGCACAAGTCGCTTTCGCAGTAGAGCATGGAGCTAAGTATTTTGTTACTAATCGCGATTTAACAATTCCACGTGAGTTCGGTATAGCTCCTGGATGCGGTTCTATGATTCAAGCTGTAGTAAATGCAACTGGAGTTGAGCCTATTGCTTCTGCTGGAAAACCCGAGTGCGCAATGTATGACGAAGCGAGATTGTTGGTTGCTGCAAATGCAAATCACAATGATGAAGATGTTAAAGAATATGCAGAAAAAGATGAGTTTGGGAATCCTGTAATAAGTATTTCGCGTTCGCTAGCCGTAGGAGACCGATTGGATACAGACATCGAAGCTGGTACCAGAGGGGGATATGAGTCTCTTCTAGTGCTTACTGGTGTCACCAATCCGCGTATGTTGCTTGAGGCTCCAAAACACTTGCGACCAAGCTTTGTTTCTAAGGATTTAAGAGGACTAAACGAGGCTCATGAGTCTCCAAAGCGTGTTGACGACGTTACATTTGTATGCGGAACTTCTAGAGCACAAATTGTTTGTAATTCTATTGAAGTAAACAATCCTAATGATTGCAACGCTTTGCGTGCTGCTTGTGTGCTCGCTTGGTGTTTAAAGGATAGTGGAAAATCGCTTGAAGACTACATTCTTCCAGAGTTTTCTTTATGAATATATGAGTTTGCATATGTGTGTATGAGGATTTTTCAATGTCTGACGGAGATGATTTAGTTCAGCGATTAGATTGTGAACTTGTAAATCGCGGATTAGTGAAAAGTAGAACTACAGCTCAGCGTTTAATTAAGTCTGGGTTAGTAAAAGTAGATAATCGAATTGTTTATAAATCATCATTTTTAGTGGAAAAAGCGCAAGAAATAAGTTTTGATGAATCAAAAAAAGAAAATTCTTGTCTTAAATATGTTTCTAGAGGAGCACTCAAATTAGAAGGTGCGTTCTCTTTATTTGAAGATTTAGGATTAAAAGTTTATTCAAATACTAAAGCGCTAGATATTGGTGCTTCAACTGGCGGTTTTTGCGATTATTTGTTGCAAAATGGCGTTAATCGCGTTATTGCTTTAGACGTTGGACACGGTCAATTGCACCCAAAGATCGCAAGCGATCCGCGCGTTATCGAAATGAGTGGCGTAAATATTAGAAATGTTTACGCGCAAGATCTGCCTTACAAGCCTAATCTTATAGTCTCAGATGTTTCTTTTATATCTCTTACTTTTGTTATTCCAGTAATCGCGCGTATTGCGCAAAACAACGCGAATATTGTTCTTCTTGTAAAGCCACAATTTGAAGTTGGTAAAGGAAATCTTGGAAAAGGCGGAATTGTAACAGATAAAGACCTAAGACTTAAAGCATTAGAAAATATTAAAGAATGCGCTAAAAATAGTGGTTTAAAAGTTGTTTCAACTCATGAATCTCCTATAGAAGGAACTCATGGAAATATTGAATATCTTCTTTATGCGCAATTTAATAGTTAAAAATAATTATTTGATAAATATTTTTTACATAAGCAGTACAATGCGCAATATGTAGTGCAACAATTACAATATTTATTGTTATTTGCAAAACCACAAAGGGGCTGTGTTATGCCAGAACTTTTAGTAGATGATGATGCTTCTTATGCTCGTCGCGCTCTGGTAGTTACGCATGCGCGTCTTGATAGTCACAGTGCCGTTGTAAATCAAGTTACCACGCAGCTTAGTAGTGCTGGTTTTCATGTAGATGTGTTTCATAGTGCTGCCGTATCTGATTTTGCGCAAAAAACAGCACATGTTATTGATGAAAACACAGAGATTGTTGTTGTGCTTGGTGGAGATGGCACAATGCTTCAAGCTGCAGAATTGGTGCATTGCACTCCTGTTCCAATCATAGGTATAAATCTTGGTCATGTTGGATTTTTGGCGGAATTTGAAAGCTTCCAAATAGATGAGGCTATTAGAAGAATTGCTCAAAAAGATTACTTTTTAGAGCATAGGATGGAAGCTCATGTAGATGTTTGGCTTCCTGGAGCGAGTGAGCCTTTAAGTGATTGGGCGCTTAACGATATTACTTTAGATAGGGCAGATCGCGGTAGAATGGTGGAGCTTTCGATTCGCGTTGATAATGTTGAAATGTCGTCTTTTGGCTGCGATGGTGTTATTGTTTCTACTCCTACTGGTTCTACTGCGTACGCATTTTCGGCAGGAGGTCCAATCATGTGGCCAAACGTTGAGGCTTTGCAACTGGTTCCTTTGGCTGCACACGCGCTTTTTTCTAGACCATTGATTATCGGAGCAGGTTCAACTTTTACTATTGATATTTTGGAAGATTCAGCTTCTGGTGGTTGGATTTGTTGTGATGGTAGGCGTCAAAGGGCTTTACCGCAAGGCTCTAGGATTCAAATTCGTCAGTCCAAAGATGAGCTGTTTTTAGCGCGTCTTTCTGGTGTTCCATTTACGCAAAGATTAGTTACTAAGTTTGATTTGCCTGTAGTTGGTTGGCGCGAAAATCGTCGTAAAAAGTCTTCCAAACCTAAGGAATATGAGGCTAATCTGCATAATGAAACCGATAGGAATTATGAAGATGTTCCAAATGTCTCAAATAACTACCATAACCCTAATAGCTTAAACTCGTAGGGGGCATCCTTGCTTGAAGAATTAGAAATTCGTAATTTAGGACCAATCTCTCACGCGGTTATTACTCCCTCATATGGAATGACTGCTATTACTGGAGAAACAGGGGCTGGAAAATCTATGCTTCTAAGCGCTATAAGACTTATATCTGGAGGAAAAGCTGATTCTTCTAGAATTGCATCTTTTGCGTCAGAATCATGGGCGCAAGGCGTTTTTTCTGTTTCAAAGTCAGGAATTGTTTCTAATCTTTTGCAAGAATCTGGGATAGATGTTGAAGAATCTGAAGGCGATGATTCTAAAATAGATGTTTATGTATCTCGTACTGTTCCAAAATCTGGTAGGTCTAGGGCGGTAGTATCTGGTTGTTCTGTTCCTAAGACTTTGCTGGATAAAATTTGTTCGCAAACAATAACAATTCATGGGCAAAGTGATCAGTTGCGTATAGCAACAAGTGCAAAACAGCGTGAGTTCTTGGACTCAATTTCTTGTGATTCAAAAGAATTACAAGAATATTCTGTGGCATTTAAAGAATGGCAGGATTCTGTTGAATCTTATAACAGGCTTATAAATCAAGAATCTTCTTCTAGGCAGCGTGCAGATTATTTGCGAGAATCGCTAGAAAAAATTCGCCAAATCGATCCAAAACGGAATGAAGATGAAGAGCTTAAAGCTAAAAGAGATCGCATAGAAAACGCTGCTCAAATCGTTGGAGCTATTAGCGAAGCAATTTCTTCGTTAGACGCAAGTCAAATTGACTACGGCGCAATAGATTCCGTTGACGCATTACATTTGGTTGACAATGCATCTAAGGCAATTCGCTCGATTCGAGTTGATGGAGATTATAGCGCGATTGCAAATCAACTTGACGATATTTCTTCCCAAATTTCCGACATTGTTATGCAGCTCGCTCAGCAATTAGATGTTGATGAGAGTCAGGAAGATTTAGACGCTATTAACAATCGTATTCACGATTTAAGCGATTTAACACGCAGATGGGGTCCACAGATCGACGATGTTTTAGAGTGGGCTAAAAAGGCACAATTTGAGCTTGAAGATTTAGATGATTCACCTGAGGCTATTGATCGCGCTAAAAAAGCCTGTGATAAGTATTATTCTAATGCCAAAAATTTAGCGGATAAACTTTATGATTTGCGCAAAAGTGCAGCAGAAAAGTTTAGTTTTGAAGTTAGTAAAGAGCTTGAATCTTTGGCTATGCAAGATGCTCAGCTTTTAATCAAAGTTAATAGGCGTAAAGTAGATGAAACTGGAGTAGTTGACTTAGATTCTCATGGTTTAGACAACGTTGAGTTTCTTTTTAAGCCTTTCCCGTCGTCTGATTATTTGCCAATGGGTAGCAGTGCTTCAGGTGGAGAGTTAAGTAGACTTATGTTAGCTATGGAGTTGGTTGCGGCAAAATTCAATAACAGCGACTCTCATTCTATGACTTTTATTTTCGACGAGGTTGATGCGGGAGTTGGAGGAGTTGCAGCAGTGGAATTAGGCAAACGCTTAGCTCAACTTGCTAAAAGTTCTCAGGTGATTGTTGTAACGCATTTGGCTCAAGTTGCTTCTTTTGCTGATGTTCAATTTGTGGTTAGAAAAAGTTTTAGTGATTCATCGGTTTCTGGTGATTCTTCTAATGATTTTAACTCTTCATTAGTCGTAGATACTACTGTTACTAAGTTGGATGATTCACAGCGTGAGCAGGAAATAGCCAGAATGCTTTCTGGAAGTCAGTCGCAAGCTTCTTTAGAGCATGCTAGAGAATTGTTAAAAACAAGCAAAATTTAATCTAAAATCTGAATCTAATTCAAAGTAATTTTTATAAAACAGGATTAATATCAGGATTAATAATATGAGCGAAAATGTGTTAGTTGATAATTCAAATTGTGCAGCAATTTTTGATTTTGATGGTACTTTGCTTGACTCTTTACATGTTTGGGATGATATAGACGAAAAGAGTTTTGCTAAACGCGGTATTAAAGTGCCTGATGATTTTGCTGATTCCACTGCAACAATGACTCCTCGAGAAGTGGCTGATTATGTTATTGCACGTTTTGGTTTTACGGATTCTCCCGAAGATTTAATGCAGGAATGGAATGATATGGCTAATGAAGCTTATTCTAATCAACTGCTTCTTAGAAAAGGTGCAAAAATTTACGTGGATTATTTGCATAAAACAGGTGCAAAATTAGTTCTTATGACTACTCTTTCTAAATCTTTATGCGAAGCATCTTTAAAGCGAACAGAATTATGGCAATATTTTGATTTGATGATTTTTGGTGAAGATTTACAATCAGATGGGAAAAATAGTCCTCAAACTTATTTAGATTTGTCCAATAGAATAGGTGTAAAACCAGAGTATTGCACTGTTTTTGAGGATTCAGCTATAGCTTTAAAGTCGGCTCGTTTGGCTGGAATGAAAACTTGTGGGGTAGCGGATTTAGATAATAGTGATTTAAATAATAGTGATTTAAATCCAGAATTTAATAATTGTTGCACAGTTTTTTGTGATTTTGATTTCGCTCCAAAAGTGTTATGCAAAAAACTAAGTGAAAATCAAAATTAAGTTGAGGTTTCACATACCCCGGGTTTTGTCGCGTGCAAATATGCACACGGATGACCATCCATCTCGATTTGACGTTACCGCCAAACTCTAGCAGTCTACCCGAAGACTTAGGCGAGCAGCCCTTAAACACCTTCTGCTTGACCTTGCTCCCAATGAGGCTTGCCATGCGGCTAACTGTTACCAGAAGCCCGGTGGTCTCTTACACCGCCGTTTCACCCTTACCTAAACAAAAGTTTAGGCGGTCTATTCTCTGTTGCGCTATCTCTCAGGTTGCCCTGGGCGGACGTTATCCGCCATTGTGCTCTACGGAGCCCGGAAGTTCCTCAGCTACTCCGAATGAACATTGCAGCCGCGGTCATCGTGAAACCTCAACCTTCCTAATTATAGCAGACGTCTTAATTTTGCGCATATTTTGCGACTCGCTAGAAAATGGCGACTTTTAGCGGATATAATGGATATATCAGCGGCGCTGGTGCCGTTGACGTGTACACAAACCGATTTATATCGGATTACTTAAGGAGGTTCGCATGGAAATCGTCATCACCGGACGTCATACGCAGATTAAGCAAAGATTCCGTGACGTTGTGGAAAGCAAGATGAATCGTGTGACCGCCATTGCTCCAGATGCGCAGCGCATTCAGATTGTGCTTAACACTGAGGGCAATCCAAGGCAGGCAGATACTGCAAAGAGAGTTGAAATTACTGTAGTTGCAGGAAGTACGGTTATTCGCGCAGAAGCATCTAGCACAGACCAATACAGTGCATTGGATATGGCTCTTGATAAGTTGACGCTTCGTTTGCGTCGTACTCGCGATCGTCGTAAGGACCATCGTCGTGGATATGAGCAGATGGTTCCAGTTGACTTGGGTGTTGTAGAGCCAGAAGTTGAAACAACTGTTGAAGAAGTTGTTCAAGTTGATGGAACAAATAGTGCAGATGCTGCGGTTGCTTCTGACTTGGGTCCTGGTGAATCAGTAGAGGTGAGTGTTGGAGATACTCCTATTGTGATTCGTCGCAAGCTTCATATTGCTGAGCCAATGAGCATTGACGAAGCGTTGTATGAAATGGAACTTATTGGTCATGATTTCTTCCTGTTCGTAAATAAGGAAACAATGAGACCTTCGGTTGTGTATCGTAGGCATGGATGGAGTTATGGTGTGTTTGAAATTGATACTCCAGAAAACGTTTCTAAAAAGAAGTAATAAAGAAGTAATAAAGCAAATAAGGGTAAAACATTATTAAATAGAAATTAACTCATATGAGTCAATGCCCGTCTAGTAAAAGTCTAGGCGGGCATTTTATGCGTAGTGTCAGACTCGCTATCTTATAAAAATCGCAACCGTCGCGTAATATAGGCACAGTTTACGTCTATATTGGCTAGCCGAATAATAGACACGACCTAAGGGAGCTAAACGTGGTAGATATCGTCGATAAAGCCTTGCGCATGGGTGAAGGCCGTCAATTGAAGCGCCTTGAGAATGTTGCAAAGGCTGTGAATGCGCTAGAAGATGAGATTTCTGCGCTTTCCGATGAAGAGCTTAAAGGGCAAACGGCAAAATTCAAGCAGAAGTTAGACAATGGTGCAAAACTTGATGATTTAATGCCAGAAGCATTTGCTACAGTAAGAGAGGTTTCAAGGCGTACTCTTGGTCAGCGTCATTTTGACGTTCAGCTCATGGGTGGTGCAGCATTGCATTGGGGCAATATTGCAGAAATGAAGACTGGTGAAGGTAAAACACTTGTTGCAACACTGCCTAGCTATTTGAACGCTTTGGAAGGTAAGGGCGTTCATGTTGTTACTGTTAACGACTATCTTGCTAGCTATCAAAGTGAGCTTATGGGTCGTATTTACAGGTTCCTTGGCATGAGCGTTGGATGCATTATTACAGATCAGCAGCCTCCAGAGCGCAGGAAGCAATACAACGCAGATATTACTTACGGCACAAACAACGAGTTTGGTTTCGACTATTTGCGAGACAACATGGCTTGGGAAAAGGGCGATCTTGTTCAGCGTGGTCATCACTATGCAATCGTCGATGAGGTTGATTCCATTCTTATTGATGAGGCTCGTACGCCACTTATTATTTCGGGACCTGCCGAAGGTGATGTTACGCGTTGGTATCGCGAGTTTGCAAAGCTTGTTCTAAAGCTTGATCGCGATGTTGATTACAAAATTGATGAGAAGCGCAAGACTGCTGGTATTTTGGATCCAGGCATTGCAAAGATTGAAGATTATTTAGGTATTGATAATCTTTACGAGCCAAGCAACACTGCTTTGATTGGCTACTTGAACAATGCTTTGAAAGCTAAGGAATTGTTCCTTCTTGATCGCGATTATGTTGTTACTAATGGCGAAGTTTTGATTGTTGACGAGCACACTGGCCGTGTTCTTCCAGGTCGTCGTTATAGCGAAGGCTTGCATCAGGCGATTGAAGCTAAAGAGAATGTTGAAGTAAAAGCAGAAAATCAGACTTTTGCAACTATTACTTTGCAAAATTACTTCCGCATGTACGACAAGCTTGCTGGCATGACTGGTACTGCAGAAACGGAAGCTGCCGAGTTTATGGGAACATACAAGCTTGGCGTTCTTCCAATTCCTTCTAACCGTCCAGTTATTCGTATGGATAAGGATGATTTGATCTTCCGCACTAAGAAGGAAAAGCTTGCTGCGATTGTTCGAGACGTAGCTCAGCGTCATGCAAAGGGTCAGCCTGTTTTGCTTGGTACTGCATCGGTTGAATCTTCCGAAATCGTTTCTTCGCTTTTGGATGTTGCTCGTATTCCTCATCAAGTGTTGAATGCTAAGCAAAACGCTAAGGAAGCAGCTGTTGTTGCTGTTGCAGGTCGTAAGGGTGCTGTGACTGTTGCTACAAACATGGCAGGTCGTGGTACAGATATTATGCTTGGCGGAAACGTTGAGTTTTTGGCAGATGCAAAGCTTAAAGCAGAAGGCTATTCTCCAGACGATACTCCAGAGGAGTACGAGAAGCGTTGGCCAGGTGTTTTGGCAGAAGTTAAGGAACAAGTTAAAGACGAGCACGAAGAAGTTAAGAAGCTTGGTGGCTTATATGTTTTAGGCACTGAGCGCCACGAATCTCGTCGTATTGATAATCAGCTTAGAGGTCGTTCTGGCCGTCAGGGTGATCCTGGCGAATCGCGCTTCTACTTAAGCTTGGAAGATGACTTAATGCGTTTGTTCAACACTCAGCTTGTTGCGCGTGTTATGGCTAAGGGCTTGCCAGAAGGTGAGCCAATCGAATCTAAGTATGTTTCTAATGGCGTGCGCACGGCTCAAAAGACTGTTGAGGCGCGTAACTTTGAAATGCGTAAGAACGTTTTGAAGTACGATGATGTTATGAATAAGCAGCGTACTGTTATTTATTCAGAACGTCAGATTGTTCTTAAAGGTGAAGATATTCATGAAAATATCTTGAAGTTTATTAAAGATACTGCCGATAGCTATGTTCGCGGAGCTATGAACGGTTCTGATAAGCCAAAGAACTGGGATTGGGAAGGTCTTAAAGACGCTGTTAATGCTGTTATGCCAATTATTTTGGATTGGGATCAGCTTCGCCTGCAGATTGAGTCTCTTAAGGGAGAAAAAGCTGTTGAAGCTTTGCGAGACACTATAGTAGATGGCGTTACTACTATTTACGCTGTGTTTGAAGAAAGAATGGGTTCTGATAACTTGCGCCAGTTTGAGCGTAGAGTTGTTCTTGCTGTTCTTGATCGAAAGTGGCGTGAACATCTTTATGAGATGGATTATTTGAAGGATGGTATTGGTTTGCGCGGTATGGGTCAGCGTGACCCTCTGGTTGAATATCAGCGCGAAGGTTTCCAGATGTATAACTCAATGATTGAGGCAATTAAGGAAGAGTCTATTCAGCTTCTATTCCGTATGAATCTCGAGCAGATTGTTGCGGAAACTGAAAACCAAGATGATTCTTATGTTGATGCCGATATTCAGCAAGCAGAACAAGAAGAAGATGAGCATTCTGGAATCGTTGGTCCTGCTCCTATGAGCCATGCTGATGGTGAAGTGCCATTGAGTAAGCGTCCAAAGGTTGAAGAATGGAAGACTCCTTGGGCTGATGGTCGTACCTTCCCAGGAACGAACAAGAATGATGAGTGCCCATGTGGCTCTGGCAGGAAGTACAAGTTATGCCATGGTCAGAATGAGGATTAAAATAATTTTAGTTTAAACGAAGATTAAATTTTAAATTGTAATCTTTAAAGAATGAGGCTGGTGCTTTAACATCAGCCTCATTCTTTTGTATAAATTCACTTAAACTCGTGCGCCTTTGCCGTAGTCGTTGTAATCTTCACTAGAAGTATAATTTTTCTTTCTGCTCATAAGTAAGCCTGCAGATCCAACAAGAAACAGAAAAGCGCTTATAGTACCTGAGTATGCTGCGAAATATGGCACTAAGACGCTAAGAATTACGCCCAAAATACCCAGAATAAGAATAGTCCATAAAACTATGAGGGTAATAGAAATATTCTTAAAATGTGGGTTTGGTGGAACAAAATCGTCTCCGTAAGAATCCATTGTTTCATCAACATCTAACCAACTGGTCTTAACGTTATCTCTTGGACCAGCATTATTGTATGACGCTATTTTAGTAAGTGGTTTTGTCGCCTGACTAATACGTTTTTTAAAGATTTTCGCACTTTTGGATTTCTCTATTTCTTTAAAATCTTCTGCATGATCTCTAATAAAATCAGACCAATTCTCATTAAAAGAATTATCGCCAAAAGAATCGTCATTATTGTTATTTGAGTTTTTGTCCTCAGGGTGAGGGGAGTTGGTATTCTTAGAAGAAGTCATAGATTATACTGTAGCAAGTCTGCTTGATTGCGTAATGATTAGCTTTTAGTAACTCTTGCTAGAAGGGGTTTTTAGAATGTTGTATTGGTTCTTTGTAAAGGGGTTTGGATTTATTGCGCGTTTACGGATTAATCCTACTGCTCAAGGCGTTAACAACATTCCTAAAAAAGGTGGGGCTATTATTGCCGCAAATCATCTTGCCGTGATTGACGATGCACTTTTACCTCTCACATGCCCTAGGATGATTCATTTTATGGGTAAAGCTGAGTATTTTGAAGGCAAAGGATTAAAGGGTCGCTTTAAAAAATGGTGGTTTACGTCCGTTGGTGTATTCCCAGTGGATCGTTCTGGAGGTTCTAAATCTCTTGGGGCATTGAATCATGCTCGTGAGATATTAGAAAATGGACAGCTTTTTGGAATTCATATTGAAGGAACTAGAAGTCCTGATGGAAGATTATATAAGGGACATACTGGTGCAGCTCGCTTAGCTTTGGAAACAGGATGCCCGATTATTCCAGTTGCGATTATTGGTACTAGGGAATTGCAAAGGCATGGTCAGGTTATGCCTGCAAAGGGCTATACAAAGGCTATTTATGGTGAGCCTATTGAAGTTGAAAAAATGAATCCAGAAGATATTACGCACGATATTCTTCGTGAGCTTACCGATAGAGTAACCAAGGCAATTCAAAAAATGAGCGGTCAAGAATATGTTGACGAATATGCTCAAACCGTTAAAAAACGTATTATGGCAGAATCGGCGAAATAAGCTGATAAATTGTTTGTTGTAGATTATTTGAGTAAAAATATTTTGATTCAAACAGCCTACAACATAACTCACAACATTTCATACAACATTTCATACAATGTGTGTGTAGCATTACCTACGTTATTTGTATAAATCAAATAACGGTTAATGTAACAACTGTTGGGTTTCCTCTTTCATCAAGAACACGAACTTGCGTACCAGGAGCTACAGACTGGAATCTTACCGTGTGCATAAAGTCTCCAAGCGGAGCGGAAACATTTACTTTTAGTCCTAGGGTTTCAAGAGCTTTTCGAGCGTCGTTAGCATTTTTATTGCGAACATCTGGCATAGTAACAGTTCTTGGACCTTTGGAAACAACGACATTGAGTTTATCTCCCCAATGAAGTTGCGCTCCTTTTTCTACAGATGTGCTAATAATTTTGCCTTTTTCAACGGTATCATTGAACTCTTCACTGTATGTTGGAACAAGTTTTGCGTCGTTAAATGCTTTATCCGCATCTTCTTTTGTTCGGTTAACAACATCTGGCATAGAAACAGGCATAGGACCTTTAGATAATACAACAGTAATGTTCTTATTGTGATTCATTTGCATTCCTGGTGTTGGAGAAATTTCTACAACACAGCCTTTAGGAACATCTAATGAATAAACGTCGTTGCTTTCTTTGTGATTAATAGAAGTAAAACCAGCTTTGCGTAAAGCTTTTATAGGATTCTTACCAGTTGTTGATGTTGGATCGATAATATCTTCAGGAATTGTAGATTGTCGTATTCCTTTTGACACAATAACATGAACTTTATTATTTCCGTGTTTAGATACATGACCGCCACTGAAATCAGGATTAGTGGAAATAATGTTTCCAGAAGGTATATTATCGCTAAATTCTTTTTGAACAGAATAAGGAATATTGGATATTTTAAGAGTTTGCTCGTAATCAAACCATGGAATATTTGTGATTTTGCAAGCTTCTTGTGTTTTGCATGACTGCGTATTTGGTTTCGGCAAAGACCAGTAGCTTCCAGGTCCTAGATAATACCAGTAAGAACCAAATGCGATTGCTGCTGCAACAACTGCCGCGCTGCTAACAGCTATAATAACAACTTTATTGTGTAATTTTTTATGATTAGAGTTTTGACTTTTACCGTCAGTGCTTAAATCATTCTTATTAAATTGAGGAGCACGCATAGCAATAGTTAGCATATTGCTATCATTAAAATCTTCAAGTTGATTCACACTGTTTGAAGAATTTTGACTATTGGAATAGTTAAAATCAGTGTTACTGTTTTTTTGAACTATTGTCATAGTTGCATCAATATCAGTTGTTTTATCAATATCAGTTGTTTTATCAATGTCTTTAGTTTTAGACAATACCTCATTTCCAATATTGTTAGGATTAGAACTACTCTGATTTACATTCTCTTTACTAACTTTATCAGCATTATTCGCATCGTTCGCATTAGGAGGAAGAGGTATGTTAGAGTAATTTCTTTTATCGAATTTATCTGAATCAGACATTCTATTTTCAGTTTTGATTGCGTCTAAAGTCGTATTTAAAAGTTGATCTTCATTATCGTAATTTGGATTAAACTTATATTGCCAATCTTCTTTAGGCATATTAGCGCAAATTTGTCTAAGCATACTAAGTGCTTTAGAAGCGTCACTCGGTCTTTTTTCCATTTCTCGAGCAGTAATAGATGCAAGAAAATCAGCTATAGAAGAGTTGATGTCGCTACAAATTGTTTTTATAGATGGAGTGTCTTCATGAACGTGCTTAAAAACAAGCGTAACAGGATTATCTGCGCTAAATGGAACACGTCCAGCAAGCATTTCCCAAGCCATCATTCCAGCAGAGTATAAGTCTCCTTGAGGAGTGGCAAGATTTTTTTCAATCATTTCTGGAGCTAGGTATGCGGCGGTTCCAAGAAGAAGACCAGTAGAAGAAAGTGTAGCTTGCGATATAGCGCGAGCAAGACCAAAATCAGTTATTTGCACGTGACCGCGGTCGTTAATAAGAATATTTTCTGGTTTAATATCCCTGTGTACAACACCAGCAAGGTGTGCGGATGCAAGACCATCTAAAGTTTCCGCGAGAACTCGAAGAGTGTCTTTTAGGCTAAATGTGCCATATTTGTTCATTTCGTATCTAAGATTTACTCCATGAACATATTCCATCACCAAGTAGTCAAGCCCTTCAAATTCGCCAGTATCGTAAACCTGAACAATATGAGGATTCGCTATTGCAGCGGCAGATGTAGCTTCACGCCTAAATCTTGCAATAAATTGCTCTCTATGCACTCCTTGAGCTAGTTGAGTATGCATGATTTTAAGCGCAACTGGGCGATTAAGACGCTCATCTTGCGCTTGATAAACGGTAGCCATGCCGCCTTCTGCTATCTTCCGCATTATGCGATAGCGATTCTCAATACACATTCCTGGTTGCGCTTGAACTTCACTCATGTAGTAAATCCCTTATACGCGTATTAAACCAACTACCTAAAAGTGTACAGGCAATACAGTATCCACTAAATATTTAGTATATCAGTGATTTTACTGCCATTCTCTAGGAATGAATTTGCTAGAAACCTCGTTCAATATGGATTTTCCAAATTCAGATAATGTACTGTTATCTATTTTTTCTTGCGATTCAACCCAAAGATTGTGAATGCGCTTTTTAGATTTACTTATAGCACCACTCTGATTGAAAATGTTAATAATCCTATTAACATCATCTTCATTGCGATTATTAGAGTTATAAGCATCTATCAAAAATAGACGGTCTTCGCTTGAAGAAAGATCTAGAGCATCAGCCAAAAGGACAGTGCGTTTACCTTCTCGAATATCGCCTCCAATAGGCTTTCCAGTGTGAGCAGAATCTGAAACAATATCAATAAGATCATCTGCAATCTGAAAAGCAATTCCCAATGGTTCACCAATATCATTCGCCAACTTAATAGCGTAATTTTTATTAAGTCCAGCAGATAAAAATCCGAGCGCAAGTGGAGCTATAGTTGTGTAACTTGCAGTTTTCCAACGAAAAACATTTATTGAGGATTCTGCTAGTTTCTTTGGATTTTTAAGGCTCATCATTTCTATGGAAAGATCTAAAACTTGACCAATACCAACATTTCTTTGCATATTTGCAAACTCGCCTAAAACTTCTTGAGGATTGCGCAAATTAGTACATGCTTTTCTAGTTATGTCAAAGCTTTGAGTTGCTAAAATATCTCCAAGCATTAATCCAAGTCCAATGCCGATATGCTTGCTATTGCATGCTTTGCTCAATGCGCAATATGCGCTTGGTCTTCCTCGTCTTAAAGCAGATTCGTCGATTATATCGTCATGTACAAGTGCTGCAGTTTGAAAGACTTCTAAAGCACATGCAACATCTAGCATTGCGCAATATGCAGTGTCTTTAGAGCAGTTACCGCGTACTGCATCGAAAGCTTCTAAAGCTAAGTAAGCTCTGAGTCTTTTGCCGCCTTCACTAGAAGAAATTGCTTGTTTCACTACATCTTTAAGTGTTTTATCACAACTAGAAATAAGGTTTTTACAAGCTAAAGAATTAAATTGGTCATAAATTAATTCGCTTATACGCGTCTCTATACATGACTTTTGCGAATCTAAACTCATATTAAGAGTTATCCACATGCCTTAGACATTACAAAATGAGTATTTTTCTAGTATTTTCTAGGATTTTATAGCCTTTAACCACATTGAGTTATTTTTATTGCACTAATTTGTTTCTGCTGCAAAACTCTTATTACCAAGTTAAAAACAGTATAAAAACACAACAAAATAAGGAGGAATTATGCAAATAAAAAGTGAATTGAAAAACAAGCAAGTTTTTGAAGATAATGATCATGAATATTCAACTTTGAAAGAATTAACAAATTTATATGCTGCAGGTACGTTTTGCGGAATATCTGAAGAGTACTTTGCTATGACTTGTGTTGCTGGAAATAGTATAGAAAAAGTGAATATCAGTAATGTTCCAAAAGAATGTATGACAGTTTTAGATATTCCTAAAGATTATATTAACAAACATCATAATT
This sequence comes from Gardnerella sp. DNF00038, assembly GCF_049262855.1. Lineage (NCBI taxonomy): Bacteria > Bacillati > Actinomycetota > Actinomycetes > Bifidobacteriales > Bifidobacteriaceae > Gardnerella > Gardnerella sp. DNF00038. The sequence goes on from NZ_CP058407.1 coordinate 602,385, forward strand.
ATGAAGATTATTGGATTAAATGTCTTAGAGATTTAACGCCAGATCTTTTTGAAAAATACATAGGCATAGATTATATGAGCAAAAATTTGAATGTTAAAAAAGAGGAAGCTGTATTTTCAAGTTATGATATTTTTGTTACACAATCTATACGAAACTGGCATAACATGGTTTCTAAAAAAGACGGCAATATTGTGGGTTATGACTTAATAATGTTGCCGATTGCAATGCTAAATAACATTAATGTTCGAGATACTCTGCTTGTGTCTTTACTAGACAGTAAAGGCGAGTATTACAACATAAATGATCTACTCGTGCTAGCTTTAGCTCCACGAGAAAAAGAAAGATCTAAGGAATTAAGAGATTTTCTAGAAGAAAAATTTAACGAAGAATATGAGTTGCCTGATATTTGTAAAGCGCTAGACGTTGTTAACTTGCTAAAAGCTATGACTTATGTTGTAGATAATAATCCTAAATTAAAAGTACAAGTTTACGCATTGATGTCTTATATAAGCTGGTGGTTTAAGCTAGGAGATGTTGAAAGATACGTTTCAATGGCGCTAGAAATTGATCCTGATTGTTCTATGGCTATGATTGTGGATAATGCATACAAAAGTCATGTTGAGCCAGCATGGTGTAGAAAATTCGCCACGCCGCAAGTAGGGAAGCAGAAAAAATCGTCCTTAGAAGATGATTTACTTCTTAAGTAAAAGTTGCCCTTGCCATAACTATGCCTTTGTGGTATAGTGAGATGCCTTTAAAGGGCATAGCAAGGTATGATGAATGCCTTAATATGGCGGATTACTTTGCACATAGCAGGGAATCTACAGGAGGAAAAGTTTGGCGAGCGAAGATACATCTATTGTCGATTCCAAGATGGGCAAGGAAGAAAATCAGGAATTTAAAATGTCAGAAGATGTTGATGATCAAGATGTAGATGTTGACGTTGATGCAGACATGGATACAGATGAAGAACATATGGATTTAGAAGATTTTGATGAAATCCATGATGATCTTGATGTAGACGATGTTGACAATTTAGATGACGTTGACGATATGAATAATCTGGATGACATTCCAGATGATGAAGATTCCGAAGATTCTGACGATAATAAAGAAGAAGCGCCACAAGTTCCACAAGCAAAAGGTGCTTTTATTGTTCGAGATGATGATGACGACGATAATCTTACACCTTCTGGAAATCCTAAGCGTCGAGTAATCGCCACTGGCGCTACAGCGGATCCTGTTAAGGATTATTTAAAGCAGATTGGTCGCGTGAGCCTGCTTAACGCAGAGCAGGAAGTTGATTTGTCAGAGCGTATTGAGGCTGGTTTGTATGCTCAGCATTTGCTTGATACGCAAATTGACCAAATGGAGTTTAAGCGTAAGCGTGAGCTTAAGTGGGCTGCAGCAGACGGTAAGAAAGCTAAAGATCATCTTCTCGAAGCAAACTTGCGTCTTGTGGTTTCTCTTGCAAAGCGTTATACAGGTAGAGGCATGCTTTTCCTTGATTTGATTCAGGAAGGTAATCTTGGTTTAATTCGCGCAGTAGAAAAGTTCGATTGGAAGAAGGGCTTTAAGTTCTCAACCTATGCTACTTGGTGGATTCGCCAGGCTATTACTCGTGCTATGGCAGATCAGGCTCGTACTATTCGAGTTCCAGTGCATATGGTTGAAGTTATTAATAAGCTTTCTAGAGTTCAGCGCCAGATGCTTCAAGATTTGGGTCGCGAACCTACACCAGATGAGCTTGCGCGCGAGCTTGATATGCCTGTTGAAAAGGTGCAAGAAGTACAGAAGTATGGTCGTGAGCCAATTTCTTTGCACACTCCTTTGGGCGAAGATGGTGATTCTGAGTTTGGCGATTTGATTGAAGATACTGATGCAATCGCTCCATCGGACGCTGTAGCATTCTCGCTTCTTCAGGAACAATTTAGACAAGTTCTTGAAACTTTGTCTCCTAGGGAAGCTGGCGTTATTAAAATGCGCTACGGTTTGGAAGATGGTCAGCCAAAGACTTTAGACGATATTGGTCGAGTCTATGGTGTTACTCGTGAGCGTATTCGTCAGATTGAGTCTAAGACAATGTCTAAGTTGCGTCATCCTTCCAGATCGCAAACTTTGCGTGACTTCTTAGATCAGTGATTTTAGAATAATTAACAAGTAAAGTGTCGTATTGTTGCTTTGTTTAGCAGGGATGCGACACTTATTGCTTAGTGGTTGCTTAATATTCGTGTTGTACAAGGGGTAGAAGTGGTCTCTAATAAAGATCGAGAACAGTATGATGCCGACAGTTTGACTGTGCTTGAAGGCTTGGATGCTGTACGAAAGCGCCCAGGCATGTATATTGGCACCACTGATAGTCAAGGTTTAATGCATTGCCTTTGGGAAATCATTGATAATGCTGTTGATGAGGCTTTAGCTGGGGCTTGTGACCATATTATCGTCACTCTTCACGACGATGGTTCTATTGAAGTTGCAGATAATGGACGTGGTATTCCAGTAGATGTAGAGCCTAAAACAAAACTTACAGGTGTTGAAGTTGTTTTAACTAAGCTTCACGCTGGAGCTAAGTTTGGTAATGCTTCGTACAATGCTGCAGGTGGCTTGCATGGCGTTGGATCTTCTGTTGTAAATGCGTTGAGCTTGCGATTGGATGTTGAAGTTGATCGTGATGGTAAAACGCATCACATGGCTTTCCATCAGGGTCATCCTGGAGTTTATAGTGACGCAGATTCAATGCATCCGTCTCCAGCTTCTCCGTTTAAGCGCACTCGCAAGAACAAGCCTACTGAGCTTGAGATTATTGGTACTGTTTCGCCAAAAACTACAGGTACTCGAGTTCGCTATTGGGCTGATCCTGAGATTTTTAACTCAACAGCTCGCTTTAGTTATGAACAGTTAATTGATCGAGTTCGTCAAACTAGTTTTTTGGTTCCAGGCTTGCGCATTACTGTTATTGACGAACACGTGCCAGAAGGCGAATTTAGCGATATTCAAGAGATTGATGTTAGCGCTAGTGATGATGCGAATGCTAATACTAGTGATTTAACAGATGATTTGGCTTTTAAGGATGAATCGCAAGCAACCGTAGATAATGAATCTAATGAGCTAAATCAATCTGAATATGAATCAGAAGAATCTGAATCTGATGGCGAATCAGAAGAAACCACTGCGCAATCTGTTGCAAATAGTGAGTCTTCTAGAGAATTGCAAAATAAGCATCATCCTCGAGTGGTTGAATTTTTGCATAACGGCGGAGTAAGAGATTTCGTTGATTTTCTTTCAAAGGGTCAAGCAGTCTCAGATATTTGGCGTATTTCTGGCGAAGATACGTATGTAGAGGAGACACAAGCTGTTGATTCTGCTGGAGATTTACATGCTCAGCAAGTGACGCGTAAATGTGGCGTTGACATTGCAATGCGCTGGGTAAATGGCTACGATTCAACGATTATTAGTTTCGTAAACGTTGTTGAAACTCCTGGCGGAGGCATGCACGTAGACGGATTCTTGCAAGGATTGACTAAGCAAATTCGTAAAGCTGTTGAAGATAATGCTCGCAAGCTAAAAGTAAATCTTAAAGATTCAAACACTAAGATTGAGCGAGACGATATTCTAGCTGGAATGGTGGCTGTTGTAACAGTTCGCATTGCTGAACCTCAATTCCAAGGTCAAACTAAAGATGTTCTTGGAACTGCTCAAGTTAAGCCAATCGTTACTAAAATGACGGATGCTCAATTTGGGGAGATGATTAGCGGGTCCAAGAGAGGATTCAAAGAACAGTCTGCCAGAGTTTTAGAAAAAATTGTTTCCGAAATGCATGCGCGTATTCAAGCGCGTAAAACTAAAGAAGTTACTCGTAGAAAGAATGCACTTGAGTCTGCTTCAATGCCACCAAAGCTTTCTGATTGCCAGCCTGGAAATGACGATGTTGCAGAACTTTTCATCGTCGAGGGCGATTCTGCACTTGGAACTGCAAAAGCTGCTAGAAACTCTGCTTTCCAAGCGCTTTTGCCAATACGCGGTAAGATTTTGAACGTTCAAAAAGCAAGTCTTGCGCAAATGCTTTCCAACAAGGAGTGCGCTGCAATCATTCAAGTTGTTGGAGCAGGGTCGGGCGCAAGTTTTGATATTTCGCAAGCGCGTTATAACAAGATTGTTATGATGACCGATGCAGATGTTGATGGCGCGCATATTCGTATTTTGTTGCTAACGCTGTTCTACCGTTATATGCGTCCGCTTATTGAGTATGGTCACGTTTATGCTGCAGTGCCTCCGCTTCACAGGATTGCGCTCGCTGGAAAGCACAAAGGCGAGTATATTTACACGTATTCCGATGACGAATTGGCTGGAAAGCTTGATGATTTGCAAGCTAAGGGCATTGATTTTAACAGCGATATTCAGCGCTACAAGGGCTTGGGTGAGATGGATGCGGATCAGCTTGCAGACACCACTATGGACCCTAGAACGCGAATGCTAAGAAGGATTCGTATGGAAGATGCTCAGCAGGCGAGCGAAGTATTCGATTTGCTTATGGGTGATGATGTTCCTCCGCGCAAGCAGTTTATTGTTGATAACGCTGACGACTTCGATCGTTCCAAAATCGATACCTGATTTTGTTTTACTTGTGCGTTAAGTTACTTAATTTGTAATTTTCTTCGCATTATATAATGTGTATTACAAATTTTGAATTGTAATTACATTATGACATTTAGTTAAGTTATAATGATTTTATGATATAATTGCGAATGCAGGTTTGCTTCAATAGTGGAAGTGAATCTGGGATTTTGCATTTATTGATTTTCTTAGAATTTGTTTTATAAGAGGGAAAAATGAACAAGAAAACTGTGATTTTATTATCGACTACGATGATGAGTATTGCTACTGCTGCTTGCGCTTTTTGCATGGCTCAAACTGCAAATGCTGCTGATACTTACGTGGATTCTGGCACTTCCACTGCAAAAGTTACTACCCCCCCCCCAATTGAAAATAGCTCTTCTCAAAAAACCAATTCTTCTGAGACAAATGGCATAAAGTCTTCTGATCCTTCTGATTCTTCTGATAAAGATAATATAAAACCTGAAACGAATTCGAAACCAAATTCTAATACAAAAACTGAATCCAAGCTTGAAGCTAAGAGCGATGTAAAGTCTGATGCAAAGCTTGATACAAAGACTAATGTAAACACTGGCGTTAAGACTACTGCTAAATCTAATGCAGATTCTGTTGTAAATACTGATACAAAGACTGAATTAAATATTGATTCAAAGTCTAAGAGTGAGGAAGCTCCAGTTTCACCAACAATTTTTAATCAAGCGCTTTTTGCTAGTGGTAAGCCAGGTCCTAATCAAACTCCTAAACCTCAAACACAAACAACTGAGCTTAAGGTAAGTCTTTGCTGGGAAACCATGAACAAAGATAATAAAAATGCATTTATTAAGGGTGATAGCGATTTTGGTCAATTGAATTTTGAGAATTGGGACTTTGGTTCCACGCTAGATTCTTCTAGACAAGACGTAAAGGATGCGTTTAAGAATATACAGTTTCAGATAAAAGATACAACTGATAACAAGGTAGTAGCAACAACTACTGGCACCTATGATCCTGATACTGCTACTAGTGCAACCAAAAGCTTGGGTAGTTATGATTCAAACCATACATATGAAGTGTCAGTGGTGAATAGCACAGTTCCAAGCCCGTATTATGTGACATACAATAATGTTTCTGTAGATGAAGGTGATGAATTTACACCTAGTGTTAGCAACTTTACGTGGAACCCATCTAAAGGGTCTAATAAAAAGTCTCAAAACAAATATTTCCGTTTAAATGTATTGGAAATTGTTTATGCGAAGGATGAGTCTGTGGCAGACAAGTGCTTCTCGTATGAGCAGCCAAAAAAGGATGACGGAAACTATCGATCTGATGGTAACTGGAATTTCAAGTATAACAAGGATAATATTTTTGAGCGTATTCGTGTAAAAGATAATGCTATTCAGTTCCCAACGGATGAAAATGGCAAACCTAAGGTTCCTGTTAAAGCTGGTTACAAGTTTGTTGGTTGGCAGTTCTATGTTGCTAAAAAAACAGATAATCGTCCATACACGTCGTTTGACCGTATGAGTGATGACGATAAAAAGATCATTAATAGTACAACTGTTGCGTATTCGGATTTTGGTACTAAGCCATTTATTGATTATCCGTATATTTTTGCGCTGATAAGGGATAACAAGGGCGTTAATACATTTGGTAGTAAACTCGGTACGCAGTATTGCTCTACAAATCACACATTTGTTGTATTCCCTAAGTGGGAGGTTGCTGGTCATACAGTTACTTTTATGGATGGAGATACTCAATATGCACAAGTAAAAGTGCAAGACAATAAGTCTATTAGTGGTGATGAATGGACTGACCAGTCTATGCCTGCTAATCCTACTAAAGCTGGTTTTACTTTTAATGGTTGGTATCAGGATAAAAATGGAACTGGTGATGCGTTTACTGGTGATACTGTTGTAGCTAATAGTGATATGACTGTATATGCGTCGTATGTAAAAGAAACATCTCCTACACCATCTCCTACACCGTCTCCAACTCCTGAACCAACACCAACGCCGACTCCTATGCCTGAGCCAGATGTGACTCCTGAACCTGAGCCAATACCAGTTCCTGACGTTCCTGATGTTCCTGATGTTCCTTATGTGCCTGATGATCCGTGGATTCCTGTTCCTGAGATTGTTCCTGAGAATCCAGAGTATTCTGTTGTTGAGCAGCCTGTGTTGAATCCTGTTCGTACTGCAGATAAGCCAGTGGAGCATTCTGTTGAGCAGCGTTTTAAGGCTGTTGATGCTGGTGAGGCTTATAATGTTAAGGCTCCTGCTAAGCATTTGCCTGATACTGGTGTTTCACTGGTTATGTCTATAAGTGCTTTGTTTGTGTCTTTGTTTGCTGGCTTTGGTTTGTCTATGTTCAAGTCTCGCCGCAAGCATTAAATATGCATGTAGTAGGTTGATTTTATGTAAGAATCTAGTTATGTTGTGTTGATATTGTGATTCAAGAATTCCCCCTGTTGTGTAACTTGTATGGTTGTTTGCAGGGGGAATTTGATTTTATTGTGTTTTGTTTCTGTTTCGCTTTATTTACTGGCAAACATATCTTTCGCATACTGGCGAATATCATCTGGATTTATCATATTGTATTTTTCTTTTATTTTTGTGAAGTATTCGCCAATTATCTTTTTGCTGATTATTTTATTTGATGAATCATTAGTTTTTAGATTTCCGCGAGTAAGTATCCAAGGCTCCTCATGATGCGTAAATCGTTCAAGTTCTTTACCGCTGTAGCAGCAAAGATTATCAATAACGCTATCGCATACTGCTTTTTCGGTAGCTGATAGTGTGGTTGTTAGTTCTGATGTAAATAATGTCACATCACTTTTTTGAACATGTTTGTAATCCGCTAATTTTTCTGATGATTTAATTCCTGATATTTCTGTTGTCGGTGAATCTATTGGAGTAAAAGTGTAGTCTTTATAACGCAAATAGACGTCTTTATATACAGGTCCATGAATCCATGCTTGACAATCATCGGTAAATATGAATGATTTATAAAAAGCGAAATAAAAACCCTGAATGTAGTATAAGGATTTTTGCAAGGCTAGGGTAGTTATATCCTCACACTTTATAAGCAAGTATTGTATTACATTGTTTATTTTGTCACTCGACTTATTGCCATCAAAGTTATTGTTTGCAAAGTTATTTTGTAATTCGCGTATTAGTTTTTGTGTTGCTTTATAACTTTTTTCGTAACTAATTGCAGATTTCAGATTATCCTTATTGCTGATTAATAATTGCAAGTAATATTCCGGATCATTATAAATGCGTAGCAAAATATCAGAATATTGTTTTGAAGGAATGTCTCCGTCTGCAAATCTAGAAAACGTTTGTTCACCCCAACCGAGAAGCAGTGAAAGTGGACGCTTGCCTATTGAGTATTTAGCAGGTATTTCGTTGATTTTGTCAAGCGGAATAATATTGTTTTCTTTACGATACTCGTCATACAATGCTCGAAGATTCGCGTCAATAATTTCGGGTACATATACAGCAGAGCCGCATTCTTTGCAGTGTGCTTCTGTGCCAGTGTAGGAATATTGTTTTCCTTTGATAGATGCAGTCATTGGAACGGATTTTGTTGAGTACTCAACGTCATTCCTGCATTCTTCACAAAATGTCTTATTATCTTTCATTATGAGCCTTTTATTGAAAATTAGCAGATTTATTATCTTTTTGAGTTGTTTATTAGATTATTTAAATAAATAATCTATCTGTTTATTTGCTTTATGGAATGAAATAACAACTGTTCTATTTTGCTGAGAAATAGTAATGATATTAAACTTCGTGTAAATGTTTACCATCTCACATTTACCTACGTGTGATAGTTTTACGCGTGGTGCGAATACGTAAAGCGTTTCATATTCATAGCCTCTTTTTTTGTTTTTTAACGAATGACAAAAATCTTCCACTTCTATGTTGAGAAGTATATTTTTCTGAATATCTGATCGTATGTTGTATTCTCGAATGAAGTTTATGTTTTCTTGACGATTTTCGTTTAATGAGATGGTAAAACGGTCATTCCTTATGCAGTCTTTTATCTTTGCAAGTATTGCTGAAATTTCTTCTTTTGTGTAATTCTGATTATAGTTCTTGTTCATACATCACCTCTAGTCGTATGATACAAAAAATAGGTGCATTTATCAAGAAAAATGCATCTATTGATGCATAAATAATTTCTAAGCATTCTAGAATAAAATTTATTAGCCTTATTAATGTATTTGGCTTGTTTTTATCCTTTAAGATTATCTTCAATAAAATGTAAATTTGAAACTTTTATTTAGTTTAAATAAGACGTTGAACTCATTTGGTCACTTACAGTATTGCTTATGCTGTTGAATATTGTATCATTTTTATTGTTGCTAATTTTTGTCTTTCCTAGTAACACATATTTGCAGTAGGAGTGTTGCATGACTGATTTAGATGCTATTTTTGATCTCTCTACAACAGATTGTGCTCTTTGCAAGAAATATAATATTCCCAATTCTGATACGCTTGCTGCATTTGAAGAAGCTAAGCAAATGAAATATGATCCTAATGCGAAAACTTATAACTAGTTTTATGAATTAATATGTGAATATGATTAATCTTCTTCTTGCAATTATTTATCTAGCATTTATCAGTTTGGGTTTGCCTGATGCTCTTTTAGGATCTGCTTGGCCGACTATGAGTCACGATATTGGCGCGCAAATTTCTTGGGCTGGCGGAATATCAATGGTTATTTCTGCAGGAACTATTGTTTCTGCTCTACTGAGTGACAGGATGACTAAGCGTTTTGGTGCAGGCAAAGTTACGTTTGTGTCTGTTGCTTTAACTGCATTGGCATTGTTGGGTTTTTCTTTTGCGCCGAATTATATTGTGCTTATTTTGTTAGCAATCCCGTACGGGCTAGGTGCTGGAGGGGTAGACGCTGCTCTTAATAATTATGTTGCTTTGCACTACGAAAGCCGTCATATGAGCTGGCTTCACTGCATGTGGGGTATTGGAGCTTCAGCTGGACCTTACGTTATGGGTTTTGCGCTTTCTCACGGATTTGGATGGTCTGCAGGATATCAGTATATTGCGATTGTTCAAGTGATATTAACTGTAATATTGTTTATAAGTTTGCCATTGTGGAATAATCGTAAAGCACATGAATTACAGAAATCTATTCAGATATCTAAAGAATATTCTAAAACGCTATCTTTTGCGGAAGTTTTGCGCATTCCTGGAGCTAAAAATATTCTTATAATGTTCTTCTGCTACTGTGCTATTGAACAGACTGCAGGATTATGGGCTAGTAGTTACATGGTTTTGTATGGGTCCGTTAGTCGTGTTGTTGCAGCGGGATGGGCAAGTTTATTTTATGTTGGTATTACAGCAGGACGATTTATAAGCGGATTTTTGACAATGCGTTTTAATGACGAAAACATGATTCGTCTTGGACAACTAGTGATGATTCTAGGCATTCTTGTGTTGTTATTGCCATTGCCAAATCATATAGCATTAGTTGCAGGATTTGTGATTATTGGTTTAGGGTGTGCGCCTATTTATCCATGTGTTATTCACTCTACACCGCATTATTTTGGAGCTGATAAATCACAAGCGATTGTTGGCATGCAAATGGCTAGCGCGTATATTGGATCAATGTTGATGCCTGCAATCTTTGGGTTTATTGGTCAAAACGTGTCTATGTCTTTGCTTCCAGCATATTTGATTATTTTGCTATCTATAATGGCGTTTATGCATATGCAATTGCTTCGGACTTGCAAAAGTTGAGTATGAGAATGTTTTTGTGTGATTGTTGGCTTAATGGTTGTTTGTTTAAGATTTATTAAGCTTATTGTGAGTTTGGCTACATTTTGTTGAGATTGAAGTTGTAAGTTGTAGAATGTCTGAAGATTCAATGCTGTTAAATGCCTGTATTATACTTGTTTTGGTGTTGATTCCGTTATTTTGGTAATTATTCTAGAAAATTTGGTTTTGCGGGAGGAAAAATGAGTAAGAGAACTAACATAATTTTGACTAGCACTATGATGGGTATTGCTACTGCTGCGTGTGCTTTTTGTGTAGCACAAAGTGCAAATGCTGCCGATACCTCAGTGAGTGATGGTATTAATACAACTGTAAATTCTTCTAACGCAAACTCTTATGCTGCAAATCCTAGTAAAAATCAGCATGGGGGGGGGGGGGCTGCTTCCGATAGCACTTCCGTAAAATCCTCTGAAAATATCAATTCCTCCAATTCTAATGAAGCTGCAAAAACTGATAATGATGTTGTTAAATCTTCTAAACCTGTAGACGCTACTGAAAATTTTGAAACTACTAAACTTACTCAAACTCTTATTGATGTAAGCAATACTAATCTTCAAACAAATAATCGTGAAGATAGAAGCGTAACTGCATCTGAAGAATCCAGAGCAGCTTCAACTGATTCGGGTACTATAGATGATGCATCTTTAACTTGGACTCGTGAGGATTTTAATATTACCAAAGATGGGAAGCAGATTGGATATAGACAAGACATTAGTACTCCTACTGGTACTGTTAATGAAGTTGTTCCAGGTCTTAACGAAAAAGGACTTGCCAAGCTTAAGAAAAATCCACATATTGTAATTCCAGAAGGTATAGAAGTAATTGGAGAAGTTGCTTTTACAGGTAAAGCGAAACAAGTTGGCAAAAATCATGAGCATATCGAGGGTGAACATTATATAGAAAGTGTCACTCTTCCGCAATCTCTTAAAATCATCGAATACGGTGCGTTCGGCTGGAACAAAATTAAGGGAACTGTTACTATTCCGAAAAGTGTAATTTCAATACATAATGGTGCTTTTGTAGCTAATGAAATTGAAAAAGTTGTGTTTGAAGGCGTAATTGATGACAAGGGCAAAGAGCACGATTCAGACTCTAAGCCGTATTATCTTTCTGGAATTGGTAGCGATGCTTTCCAAGGTAATAAAATTACTGAAATTGATGTAAAAGATAATTTGGCTAAGTATCAATTATTCCCATCTAATAATCCGCAGAAGGGCGATTCTGTGTTCGATAACCAGAATCCTGGAACTTTCACTATTGAAGTAGGAGACGAATATAAAAGTCCTATTAAAATTACGAAAGAAGGTGTCAATCAGAGTATTAATGTAGTGGAAGGATTCAAAGAAGATGGTACTCCAGTACAGATTGAAAATTCATCTTATTTTAAGAAGAATAAAGAAGGCAAATATATAGCAGTAAAATCTGGCAAGCTTGAAGGTCAGTGCCTGTTTTACGATATTATCAACAAACAATTTAGGATAATTGGTATTTCGCACTTTACATACAACATTGTTCCTAAACCTAAGATCTACAAAGTTACTTTTGTGAATGATAGCAATGAAAATTATGCTTCTGTGCAAGTTAAGGAAAACAAAAGCGTAAGTGAAAACAGTGTTGCAGGTCAGATGATGCCATCGGCACCATCTAAAGAAGGTTATACTTTTGTAGAGTGGAATGCTGATTCTACAGGTAAGGATAAAAGCAAAGTATTTACTGCTCAAACTCCAGTAAAAAGTGACATGACGGTTTATGCTATTTATACACCTACGCCATCTCCAACTCCTGAACCAACACCAACACCAACACCAACACCAACACCGACTCCAACACCGACTCCAGCGCCTGAGCCAGATGTAACTCCTGAACCTGAGCCAATACCAGATCCTGACGTTCCTGATGTTCCTGGTGGTTTGTGGATTCCTCTTCCTGAGATTGTTCCTGAGAATCCAGAGTATTCTGTTGTTGAGCAGCCTGTGTTGAATCCTGTTCATTCTTCGGATAAGCCTGTGGAGCATTCTGTTGAGCAGCATTTTAAAGCTGTTGATGCTGGTGAAGCTTATAATGCTAAGGCTCCTGCTAAGCATTTGCCTGATACTGGTGTTTCAGCAACTTCAACATTTGTGATTTCAATCATATCCCTTTTCGCTGGTTTTTCTAGTTTGCTTGCTGGAATAGCTAAACGCAAAAATTAGTATTGCATTTATGAATGTTTTGAGCGAATGCTGATAATTTCCCTCTGATGTTTTATATATCAGGGGGAAATTCGTTACTATCGTATTGTCTACTTTCAAGCAAATATTGTGTGCATCTACTTATATTTAATGTTTATTTATTGTATAATCAAAAGTGTTTATAAGTTTTGTGGATTTAAGCTTTGCTTAATGGTTGTTTGTACAATTTATGTAATTTTATGAGTTTTTAGTGAAGAGGCTAAAATGAATAAAAAAACTGCAATCGTGTTGTCAACGACGATGATGAGTATTGCTACTGCGGCTTGCGCTTTTTGCATGGCTCAAACTGCGAATGCGTCTGAAAATAATTCTGCATCAGATGTGAAGCAGAATGTCACTAGTGTTGATTTTTCTAATGGGGGGGGGCTTTCCCTGGTGATTTAGCAAAGTCACAAAAATCTGTAAAATCACAAGAAAATGTGCAGAATGATATATCTGCAAAGTCGCGCGATTTGGCGCAGTCACATGCTTCTAAACAGTCACAAGAAATTATTAGAAAACAGAAGTCTGATTCTGAAGATCATGAATCTAACTTTGCTAATGCTGATCCTTCCAGTAGTGAAACTAGGTTGACATCTTCCTCTGACTATAGTGGTTCTGTTGCCGATAACAAAGCTGATAAAAGAAATGATCCTACTGATGCGGATAAACCAAAAAACGATGAAGTAAGTACACAAAAATCAGTTAAAGCAGCAAAAGATGATAGGGCGTCAACAGATTCTACAAATAATGGCGAGAAGAAAAGCGAAGTTAAGCCTAATAAAGATGGCATATATGATTTTAGTAATGACAAGAATGTAACCAATCCGTTCCCGAATGTTATTACACCTGCTGAAGTCAAAGAGCTGCAGGATAAAACAACATCTGTTAGACCTCTGCCTTCTATTCAAAAGATTTTTTATACGCCTTATGGCAAGAAATTTTCTGTAGAGAATGGTCAAGCATCTGGCGATACTAGAAGTATTAATGAGATTATCAATACATATAATGGCAGGCTTGGAAGAGTTGATACATTCATATTTTTCCCGCGGGTTGATAAAGAAAGTGTATATACTGCCGATGGTCAATTTTACCCATACAGATCATCCCGCGAGCTAAAAAATCCAGATGGATCAGCAGATTTTGACTTTAATAAAGCTCCCGACAATAAGATCTCATACAGGCTCGAGGTAAATGGGAAGCTTATTGGATCCAATTTGGCTGATAAGACAAATATCACAGTATATATGAGAAAGAACCAAACGTTTATTCATGTTGTTATGGAGGGTGACAACACTCATGAAGCTATTTTTGGCTATGAAGGATTTAATCATGAAGACTCATCTGGAATTTTTGGATATGTCGCCTTTTTACCTGAATGTGGCGCGCAATTTCACTTTGTAGATGATTTGCAATATCGCAAGGCAGCAAACATTAAAGGGAATGATGATCTTCCACAACGTAGTTCTGGTGAAGCTGATAGGTTCTCTACTAAACCGTTTACCAAGTTGGATTTATCCGATTTGTCTGACGCGAAAAATATTTCCAAAGTTAGGTTTGGTAATAATCAGGTTGTCAGAAATATGTATACGCCTCTTCTAAGCTACGAAGGCGATCCCAAGAAAGATTCTATTAAGCGCCCAACTATGGAAGAGCTTAAAAACACGCAAATCACTGGTTATTTGTATTACAGTAATGATATAGACACGCCAAAAGACGGTACTTTTACTACTAAAAATGCTGACAAAAAACCTGGAAATTTCAATTACGGTATTGTTCGAGATAAAGATGACAATCAACTAAATACAAAGCATTATTATGTGACATTTAGACCAATTCCTACTCAGCTTGTTGTGCGATACAAAGATTTGCAAAACAAGATCGAGAGTGGTAAGAAATTTGGACTTTACGTTGGCGATAAGCAAATTGCTGGTGATTTCAAGTCATCTGAGTCTAGCGCAGCTCCAGAGTTAAACGCATTACAATCAATGATAACAAATAAAAATACGGCTTTGCTTAGTGAAGCTGCTGGTTATCTTTCCAATGGTTTTGCTTATTTGTCTCCTGGAAACTACATCGTAAAGTCTGCTGCTGAAGCGCCTACAAACTATGAGTGGGTTGTTGAACCAGAAAATTCAGCAGATATTAATAGCGCTACAATTGATGCAAAATTTAATATTGCGATTCATAAGGATAACTCAATTTCTACTCAAAAAGTTGTTACTTTTGTGTTGAGAAGAAAGATTGCTACCGTCAAATTTATAAATGATGATGACAAGAAACCGTATGCTACTGTGAAAGTTCAGCAAGGTCTCTCTATTAGTGGTGATGGTTTAACTGATCAGTCTATGCCTGATAAGCCTACTAAAGCTGGTTTTACTTTTAATGGTTGGTATAAGGATAAAAATGGAACTGGGGATGCGTTTATTGCGTCCACAATTGTAAGCGAGGATACTACTGTTTACGCTATTTATACGCAAATACCTCCTGCACCTACACCTGAGCCAACTCCTGAACCAACGCCAACGCCAACTCCTGAACCAACGCCAACGCCGACTCCTATGCCTGAGCCAGATGTGACTCCTGAACCTGAGCCGAAGCCTGTTCCTGATGTTCCTGACGATTCGTGGATTCCTGTTCCTGAGATTGTTCCTGAGAATCCAGAGTATTCTGTTGTTGAGCAGCCTGTGTTGAATCCTGTTCATTCTTCGGATAAGCCAGTTGGGCATTCTGTTGAGCAGAGTTTTAAAGCTGTTGATGCTGGTGAAGCTTATAATGCTAAGGCTCCTGCTAAGCATTTGCCTGATACTGGTGTTTCACTGGTTATGTCTATAAGTGCTTTGTTTGTGTCTTTGTTTGCTGGTTTTGGTTTGTCTATGTTCAAGTCTCGCCGCAAGCATTAAATATTTGTGTAGTAGGTTGATTTTATGTAAGAATCTAGTTATGTTGTGTTGATATTGTGATTCAAGAATTCCCCCTGTTGTGTAACTCGTATGGTTGTTTGCAGGGGGAATTTGATTTTATTGTGTTTTTGCTGATTATTTTATTTGATGAATCATTAGTTTTTAGATTGCCGAGAGTAAGTATCCAAGGCTCCTCATGATGCGTAAATCGTTCAAGTTCTTTACCACTGTAGCAACAAAATCGCAACTATAGCAGTAAAGAGATTACCCAATATGCGCAATTGGGGAAACTAACTCGGTTCCTGAAGCGTCTCTTCGCATATCTGGCTTAGGTAGCTCTACGTTCGCTCCACGTTGTGTAGTCGCGTAAAGCGGATAGTTTCCAACGTATGCTGCCAAAATCGTGTTTTGCCCCTTAAGGAATCGCTGTGATCGCACGCCTCCGGTGCCGCGACCCTTTGTAGGGTACATTTCTAGCGGCGTAATCTTTGCAGCTCCGTTTTCTGTTCCAGCAAGCGCGTCGCTATCTCCAGCAAGAGTGAATACTACGCTTCCAGAAGCAGAAAATAGACCATTTTCGCCCTCTTCGTAATTCCATTCAACATCATTTTTAGCAACTACAGCAAAAGCAGAAACAGTGCATCCTTCATTAAGCCTAATTCCTGCCATTCCTGCAGAGCTTCGCCCCTGCGCACGCACTTGCTTTGCATCGAATGTAAGTAGGGAAGAATCGCTGCTTATAAACACAAGCCTATCTTCATCATTAGCAAGTGCTGCATTAATTACTGAATCGTTGTCTTTTAAGTCAATAATGCTCCAAGAATCCATTGTTGTTGGTGATTCAAAATTCCATCGTTTTACAACGCCATTCTTTGTTCCGATTGCGAGAGGAGTTTTAGAATCAGATTCGCTCAACGCAATAGCAGCTACGACTTTCTCTCCTCTAATTGGGTCTGTGCTTTGAGTAGAAGTTAATAATTCGCTTGCTTTAACACCATTGGAAAGAGATTCCGAAACGTTTTCATCTCCTTGATTTAAATGTGGCAAGTCTGCAACATGCGCTATTACTAATCGCCCTGCGGATGTTATTAAAGCGTATGTTGCTCGCGTAGTAGTAGTAAACACGTTTAAGCATGGAGTGTCAAAGATATTTGAAGAATGTGATTGCCATCTATTGAATGTTTCAACACTAGTTCTTGCTATAAGCCCAGATGTGCTCAAAGCTACGGCACACGGTTCGTCGCTTAATTGCAAAGCCGCTGAGGTTGCGTCAGTGTCTCCAGACTTACGAGCGGCGCTTGCGGCTGCTGCAACATCTGCCTGGGCATTTGTCAATTGATTTGCTGCAATAACTGCGTCCATAGCTGAATCAGAATTAACTTCTTTACTGTTTTTAGTGCAAACAGGCGTAAAGCTGCCGTCTTCTTGTTCGTCTAAAAGAATAGTTCTGCGCGGAGTATCCCACTGTTTTACAGCGTAATCCATTTCTGCAATCACAACTTTGTCTAGCTGGCTTGCGGAGCTTAGAATCTCGTTAAGTTCATCTATTTTTTGCAATAAGTCGTTTTTTTCGCCTTCTAGCTCGATTCGACTCATTTTTGTAAGTCTTCTAAGTCTTAAGTCAAGAATGTATTGCGCTTGAATCTCGTCTAAATCAAATACGCTAATAAGCTTTGATTTTGCGGTTTCTGCATCTTCGGAAGACCTAATTACTTGAATTACTTCGTCAATGTCTAGCATTGCAAGAAGCAATCCTTCTACAAGGTGCAGTCTCTCTTTGGCTTTGTTTAGTCTAAATTCGCTGCGCCTTCTAATAACGGTTCTTCTGTGCAAAATCCACACGTCTAGAAGCTCTCGAAGACCCATTGTGTGAGGTCTTCCATCAACTAGTGCAACGTTGTTAATCGTAAAGCTTTCTTGCAGCGGAGTGTGCTTAAAAAGTTGCGCAAGAACCGCGTTTGGGTCGAATCCTGTTTTTATTTCGATTACGATTCGCGTTCCGTTATGTCTATCTGTTAAGTCTATTGCTCCAGATATTCCGTCTAGTTTGCGCGCTTTTATGCCTTGAGATATGCGTTCGAGCACGCGCTCTGGTCCAACCATAAATGGTAATTCGGTAACAATAATCGCCTTTTTGCGCGCTGTAACGTTTTCAATATGCGTTTTCGATCTAGTTGTAAAAGCGCCTCTTCCAGTTTCGTACGCTTCGCGGATTCCACTTCGCCCAATAATTATGCCGCCGCCAGGCCAGTCTGGTCCTGGAACTATTTGCATTAAATCGTCTAGAGTAGCATTTGGATGCTTCATAACGTATTTTGCTGCAGCTACGACTTCGCCAAGATTGTGAGTAGCCATATTTGTGGCCATTCCAACTGCGATTCCAGAAGCTCCGTTTACAAGCAAGTTTGGTATAGCGGCAGGCAGAACAGTTGGTTCTTTTAGCTTATTGTCATAGTTTGGAGCAAAGTCAACAGTGTCTTCGTTTATATCTGCATTCATTCCAAGTGCTGCTGGAGCTAGTCGCGCTTCCGTGTACCTAGATGCTGCAGGACCGTCGTCTAAGGAACCAAAGTTTCCATGACCGTCAACCAGAGGGAGTCTAAGAGAAAATGGCTGAGCCAAACGCACCATTGCCTCGTAAATTGCGGAATCTCCATGCGGATGCAGTTTTCCCATAACTTCGCCTACAACGCGAGCAGACTTCATGTATGCGTGTTCTGGGGTAAGGTTCATGTTTCCCATTTGATACACGATTCGGCGCTGTACAGGCTTCATTCCGTCTCTAGCGTCTGGCAATGCGCGCGCGTAAATCACCGAGTATGCGTATTCGAGGAATGATTTGCTCATTTCTTCGTTAAGCGGCGTTTCAACAATGTTTTCCTTAACCTTTCTAGGGTCGAAGGTTTGTTTTGCTGATTTGCTGCGTGAAGGCATGGTTTTGAACTCCTTGAAGTGATTTACAAGCCTTTATAATACCAATTTATGTGCACAAAACTTTATTAAATGCTTATTTTATGCTTATTTTACTCATAGTCTGTTATGCATTATTCATGATTTTGTATAGTTTGTGTTTTGACTACAATGTTGCTTATGAGTATTGAGATTCCGTCTGTGGATGATTTGCTGAATTTTGTTGATGATTCGTGTAACTCCAATCTTCGTTTGTCTGCGATTCTTCCAGCAGTAAGCTCTTCGATTGATGCTTCGATTAGTACAGCTGTTTATAATGATCCTGATACTGCGCGCATTAGTCTTGGATTTCCGAAGTCACAGAGTGCTGTTGTTGTGCTTGTAGACGGACTTGGCTATTGGAATCTTGCTATTAGAAAAGGTCATGCTCCTTATTTGCGCTATCTTCTTAACGATTGCGCAAATCAGCGTCCAATAAAGACTTGTATTCCGAGTACTACGGTTGCAGCAATGGCAACTTTTGGCACTGGAACATGCCCTGGTCTTACTGCAATGACGGGATACACGCAAAAAAATCCTAAAACGGGGGCATTATGTCAATTAATCCAATTTAGGGATGCTCCAGATCCATTAGATTTGCAACGCCAGCCTACAATATTTGAGTCGCTTTCTAATTTAGGTGTTAGAGCGAATCATGTAAGTCTTTCAAAATTTGAGGATTCTCCTCTAACTCAAGCAGCTTTTAGGGGAGCTAAATTCATAAGTGGATCAACTCCTAGAGCAAGAATTATGAATGCTGCCAATAGTACTAAAACGCCTGGTTTAACATATTTGTACCTTAGAGATATTGATAAAGTTGGTCACAATTATGGTTGGAAATCTGAGAATTGGGTTTCAGCTTTTGAGCAGATAGACGCGCAACTGAGTCTTTTAAAAAAGAATTGTCAAAAAGGCACTTTGATTGTTATTACTGCAGACCATGGAATGATTGAATCAAATCCAGATTTGAAAATAGATATTGCAAAAGATAGTCGTCTTACTAAAGGAGTTAAGCTTGTTGGGGGAGAGCCTAGGTCTGTTATGCTTTACGCGGAAGATGGCGAAAATCCAGATGACATTGCGTTAAGATGGTCTAACGTTTTGCAAGATAAAGCGCGTGTAAGAACTAAAGAGCAAGCTGTTAAAGATGGTGTTTTTGGGAAAGTCAGCCCGTTAGCATTAAGCGTCATAGGTGATGTTCTTGTTCAAGCAAAGTCATCTGTAACTGTAGTGGATTCCAGGATAGAAACAGAAAAAGCCATGAACTTACCAAGCGTTCATGGCTCTATGAGTCACATGGAAATGGATATTCCATGTTTAGTTGATATAGCTTGATTTATGATAAATTAAGCCTCTCCAAAAAGAATCTCATCCCAACTAGGAACAGCAGCTCTCGTGCTCTTCTTAGCCCTAGTATGCTCGTTCATATGCTGTTTTGGTTCAGTTTTTGGAGTTTCTATAGCAACTGTTTTATCTGCTTGAACATACGCATCTTCAGAATCTGATCCAAAAGTGTTTGATTTAGAATTTGCATATTTGCTTTTTGCAGAAGCAGATTTGGAAGAATCGACTACCGCATTTTCACTAGAATTATCTTGTGAAATGTTTGCGCTCGTATTTTCGCTACTATCTTCATTTTCTGAATTTTCTTTAGACTTATAGATTCCAGAATTAGAAGAAGAGTTTGCAATATTTGCAGCAGTTTCTGCGGCTTCTATGTTTTTTACGTTTGCAGAAGACTGTTCTGTATTATCTGGATTGTTAGATGGAGTAGAGTTTGATACCAAATCGCTTAGAATTGGATTTTCTGTATAACCATCTAAAGAATTATTAGTATTGTTGCTGTTTTGTTCTTTTTGTGCAGCCTCTGTTTGAATAGCAACATTTGCAAGATTAACGCTATTCCTTGATTCCCACTGACTCACAGCACGTTCTATTCTTGCAGAACGAATCGAATTTCCTGGAAGCTCATCATTTGCGAATGGGAAGTTTATGCTTACTGTGTCTCTATAAGCTCCTCCAAACTGTGATTTTTTAGAAGAAGAATCATTGTTCATGATTTCTTCGCCAAGCAACAATCTAGATGAAGGGTTTGCGCACGTAATAGAGTTGTCGTGCATATTCCAAGTCCACTCTGCTTTTATTGTTCGAGTAGCAGTGTTGAACTCTGCTGTTATAAGCCATGGTTCAAGTCCGCGTCTTGTGGCACGCCATTTTACAGTTTCCATTCCAATATGTGCTTTTGCGAGAGTTCGTTCGATCAAATCTGAAATAGTTCTCATATTGCTTTGTTTTGGAGCTGGAACTGTTAAGAATTGCTCAATAGCGTACTGTTTTTCTGTTTCAACGCCACTAGAGAATCTTTTAACTTGAGATTCGCTTACGTTATATCGCTTTGCAACATGTTCTGGATCGACGCCAGCACGTATCAGTGCTTGTATCTGAGATATAGGTAGTGTTGCCGTGGTAGCAGCTGGCGAATCATCAGATTTACCAATAGAATTAACTGTGTTTTGATTATCGCCACCAACATTTGTTAGTTTTTTTGATTCGGCAATCGCGCGCTCCAGCGTGTCGTCAACATGAATTTTTAACGGCGTGTTTTCAAAAATAAAAATTAAATCGCCATTATTATCCACATGATCGAAACTCGCCTCTTTTGGCGGATTTTCAAGCATTGTGCACCACTTTCCTCGCTTTTAACGCTACTTATAACATACTTTAGTCCATAGTCTGCCTTCTTTGCCATTTTCTATGAATAAAAAAGCGAGTATTCTATGCGGGGTAGCTTTCATGTATGCTATGCGCGTAGGTAGCTTTTATTAGATAGCTAAAAGTATAAAAGTAGATTTAGTAAGTAGTTTTAAAAACGAAAGGACCATAATGGCACAGGATTATGATTCTCCTCGTAGTAAAGACGAAGACGAGGAGTCATTGGAAGCGTTGAGTAAGGGTTCACAAAGCTCTGCTAACGATATAGACGATGATGAGAATGCTATTGCAGAAGATTACGAGTTGCCAGGTGCAGATTTAAGCAATGAAGATGCGTCTGTTACAGTAATACCAATGCAGGGTGATGAATTTATTTGCTCAGAGTGTTTCCTCGTAAAGCATCGTAGTCAGCTTGCACAAATGTCTCAAGATGGTCAGCCAGTTTGTAAGGAGTGCGCAGCCTAATGTCTTATGACGAGACCTACACTGGTCCAGAACAGGTAGAAGTTCTTATCAAGTATTTGGATAATTTGAATGATACTGATAGTAATCAGCCTGCTATGGAACATATTTCTTACGCTCATGCTGGAGATGCTGGGGCGGATTTACGAACTACGCAAGATGTGACTTTGCTCCCATTTGAACGTGCTCTGGTTCCAACTGGTGTTGCTATAGCTTTGCCAGCTGGATACGTTGCTCTAGTTCATCCGCGTTCTGGTCTCGCTGTAAAACAAGGTGTTACAGTTCTTAACGCGCCAGGAACCGTGGATGCTGGGTATCGCGGTGAAATTAAGGTTCCGTTGATAAATATGGATCCGAACAATACTGTGCAGTTCCATCGTGGAGATCGTATAGCTCAACTAGTTATTCAACGTTATGTTGAAGCTAATTTTATTGAAGCAAATAAGCTTCCAGGATCAGATAGATCTACAAAAGGATTTGGATCTACTGGAGTGCAATAAATTACATAAATCCGGCCAGAGCTAAGTTTATTAGACTGAGTCGGATTTATTGTATTTAATGTTAAGTTTATTGTGTTTAATATTAGACATGTAGATTATTGTATGATTTAGCTTGTTTTACAAGGTAGGATAGTAACTATAGATCGGGAGGTGATATTCGATGGGTGAAAATCAAGACGACATTAAGGGCGCTAACATGCTCGGATGTGAAATTAGCGAAGATATGCGAGACCCATTGTGCCCAATATTGCGAATGTGTAAGTGGCATCATCCCGATGAGAATATGGAGATTTTGCACAAAGCTTATGCTAGAGCCGTAAAACAGCATACTGGTCAAAGGCGTAAATCCGGCGAACCATATATTATTCATCCTCTTGCTGTTGCTCAGATTTTAGCTGACCTAGGAATGGGTCCTATAGTTGTTGCTGCAGGATTATTGCACGATACTGTTGAAGATACTGATTATACGCTAGAAGAGTGTAGGGCTGATTTTGGTGATACTGTTGCAGGATTAGTAGACGGTGTTACAAAAATATCAAACATGGAATATGGAGAAAGCGCTCAGGCAGAAACAATCAGAAAAATGGTTGTTGCAATGAGCCGAGATGTGCGAGTGTTGGTAGTAAAACTTGCAGATCGTTTGCATAACGCTCGTACATGGAGATACGTTAAGCCATCTAGCTCGCATAAAAAGGCTCGTGAAACTCTAGATGTTTACGCTCCTCTTGCAAATCGACTCGGTATGAACGCAATTAAGACAGAGCTTGAAGAGCTAAGCTTTAAAGTTTTATATCCAAAAATTTATAACGAAATAGTAGTTTTAGTTGCTCGAAGAGCTGGTCAACGTGAAGTTTATTTGCGTCAAATTCTAGAAGAAATCAATGAAGATTTAAACCAGCAACATGTAAAAGCTTCTGTTAAGGGGCGTCCAAAAGATTATTTTTCAATCTATCAAAAGATGATTGTTCGAGGACATGATTTTGAAAATATTTACGATCTTGTAGGTGTGCGAATAATCGTTGATTCTATTCGGGACTGTTATGCTGCATTAGGTGCAGTTCATGCGCGCTGGAGTCCTGTTCCTGGACGTTTTAAGGACTATATAGCAACGCCTAAGCTAAATATGTATCAAAGCTTGCACACTACTGTTGTAGGTCCTGGTGGAAAGCCTGTGGAGATTCAGATTCGCACATGGGACATGCATAGGCGTGCTGAATTTGGTATTGCTGCTCACTGGAAGTATAAGGCAAACGGACAAGCTGGTCGCGCTTTAAGTAAGCCAGATAAAGGTGATGTTAAGCGTGAACAAGAAGAAAACAAAGAGCTTAGCGAATTAGATAATTTAAAGTGGATTCAGCAGCTTGCAGATTGGACCAGTGAAACGCCAGATTCTGACGAATTCTTGGGTTCCTTAAAGCAAGATCTTGGAGCTTCGGAAGTCTACGTGTTTACTCCAAAGGGAAGTATTGTTGCTCTTCCGCAAGATGCAACTCCAGTTGACTTTGCTTATTCTGTGCATACTGAGGTTGGTCACAGAATGATGGGCGCTCGCGTAAATGGAAAGCTTGTGCCACTTGACACTAAGCTTAACAATGGCGATACTGTAGAAGTTCTTACATCAAAGTCTGATACTGCTGGTCCTTCAAGAGATTGGCTCAGCTTTGTAAAAAGCCCTAGAGCTAGAAATAAGATTCGTCAATGGTTTAGCAAGGAACGCCGTTCGGAGGCGATTGAAGAGGGTAAAGACGAGCTTACGCGAGCTATGCGTAAACGTAATTTGCCTTTATCTACTTTACTTACTCCACAAGCGTTAATAGGTGTTGCAGAAGAGCTTAATATAACTGCTAATGTAGAAGCTGTTTACGCTGCAATTGGCGAAGGTCAAGTTTCCACTCAAAACGTTATTTCTCGTCTTGTTAAAGATGCTGGTAGTGAAGAAGTAGCTGAAGAAGCTCAGGAAGAAGCACTTCCGCTTAGGAGAGTTGAGCGTAATCGCAAATCTAATGGTGTTCTTGGTGTTTCCGTAAAGGGCGTTGGAGATGTGTGGGTTAAACTTGCTCGCTGTTGCATGCCTGTTCCTGGAGATGACATTGTTGGTTTTATAACTAGAAATCAGGGTGTTTCTGTTCATAGAACGGATTGCCAGAATATGATTGATTTGCAAAAGTCACAGTCGGAGCGTGTTATTCCTGTTCAATGGACTAGCGATAAAGGCTTGTTCCTTGTTAAAGTTCAAGTAGAAGCTTTGGATCGTCAGCATTTGCTTTCGGATGTTACGCGAGTTCTTTCGGATCATGGTGTAAATATTCTTTCGGGAACGATTGCTACTGGAGATGACCGCGTTGCTACAAGTCAATTTACGTTTGAAATGGCAGATCCTCAGCATTTGAACACTCTTCTTGCTGCAATTCGTAAGATTGATGGCGTTTTTGACGTTTATAGAATTACGGGCGCAAAAGATAGTGCGGAACCGCGACTTAGAAAAATGGAACGCGACTAAACAATAAAACCTAAACAATAAAACTTCCAGTCAAATAATGTTTTGGCTGGAAGTTTTGTTATTGCAATTTTATATTATTTATGCTTTATTTTAGTTAATGTTATTACTTAATAACCTCAATAGATATAATTCCAACTGGCTCTAGTGGGGCATCAGACCTATCTGTTGGAACAGATTCGAGCTTATCTACAACAGCTTTAGATTCATCATCTACTACTTCTCCAAAAATAGTGTGATGACCATCAAGCCAAGGAGTTGGTACGGTAGTTATAAAGAACTGAGATCCATTCGTGCCATGTAAGCGTCCGTCCCGTCCTCGCTGTTTTCCAGCATTTGCCATTGCAAGAAGATACGGTTTATCAAACTTTAAAGATGGGTCAATCTCATCATCAAATTCGTAGCCAGGACCACCCATTCCGTTTCCGAGAGGGCATCCGCCTTGAATCATAAAGTCTTTGATAATACGATGGAATGTTAAGCCGTCATAGAATGGTTCGCTGGATTTTTCTCCCGTAAAAGGATTCATCCACTCTTTTGAGCCAGTTGCCAAGTCAACGAAATTTTTTACTGTAATAGGCGCTTTATCGTCAAAAAGATTAATCTTTATATCGCCTTCGGACGTATGCATATTGATAAGTGTCATAATGCGATTTTCCCATATATTAAAGACTGTTCAAAACTGTTGCAAATAAAACTGTTGCAAATAAAAAATAAGGCGAGTTAATGCAAGATTAATCCTACTCAAACTCGCCTTATTTTCGTAATATCAAAGCTTTAAAAACATAGATACTCTACGCTTTAGCGCTTTGATACAACGTT
Organism: Gardnerella sp. DNF00038; assembly: GCF_049262855.1. Lineage (NCBI taxonomy): Bacteria > Bacillati > Actinomycetota > Actinomycetes > Bifidobacteriales > Bifidobacteriaceae > Gardnerella > Gardnerella sp. DNF00038. The sequence continues at coordinate 627,834 of NZ_CP058407.1, forward strand.
GAACCAGATTCCTGGAACTTTTTACTCATCTCTTTCATACCCTCGGCAATAGCCTGACTGCGGGCTTCTTCAACAAGTTGTTCTTGTTGAGCTGCGCCACCGAAACGCTTGCGAATATTCTGAGAAATAGCCATTGAGCAGAATTTTGGTCCACACATGGAACAGAAGTGAGCCATTTTTGCTGGCTCTGCTGGAAGCGTTTCGTCATGGAAAGCGATAGCGGTATCTGGATCGTAGCTTAAATTAAACTGATCCAGCCAGCGAAACTCGAAACGAGCCTTGCTTATAGCGTTATCTCTATCCATGGCATGCGGATGATGCTTAGCAAGATCCGCAGCGTGACAAGCAATCTTATAAGCAATAACACCTTGCTTAACGTCGTCCTTATTAGGAAGTCCTAAATGCTCTTTAGGAGTGACGTAGCAAAGCATTGCTGTGCCATAACGAGCGATTTCAACGCCGCCGATAGCGGAAGTAATGTGATCATATCCTGGTGCAGTATCGGTTGTTAAAGGACCAAGAGTATAGAATGGAGCATTCTGGCAAATCGCTTTCTCCATTTCAATATTCATGCGTACCGTATCAAATGGTACGTGTCCTGGGCCTTCAATCATAACCTGAACATCGTGTTGCCAAGCAATCTTAGTAAGTTCACCAAGCGTCATAAGCTCGGAAAGCTGAGCAGCATCGTTTGCATCAGCCAAGCTTCCTGGACGCAAGCCGTCACCCAAAGAGAATGCGACATCGTACTTGGCAAAAATCTCACATAATTCTTCGAAGTGAGTGTATAAGAAGCTTTCTTGATGGTGTTGTAAGCACCATTCAGCCATAATTGAGCCGCCTCGAGAAACAATACCAGTTACGCGGTTTGCAGTAAGAGGCACGTAGCGAAGAAGTACGCCTGCGTGAATAGTCATGTAGTCAACGCCTTGCTCGCACTGTTCAATAACAGTGTCGCGGAAAAGCTCCCAGCTGAGCTTAGAAGCATCATCCTCAACTTTTTCCAAAGCTTGATACATTGGCACGGTACCAATCGGAACAGGGGAGTTACGCAAAATCCACTCGCGAGTTGTGTGAATATCGTTACCTGTGGAAAGATCCATAACGGTATCCGCGCCCCACTTAGTAGCCCACGTAAGTTTTTCTACTTCTTCGTCAATAGAAGATGTTACAGCAGAATTACCCATGTTTGCGTTTAGCTTAGTTAAGAAGCGAGAACCAATAATCATAGGTTCTGCTTCAGGGTGGTTGATATTGCAAGGAATCACAGCGCGACCAAATGCAACTTCAGAGCGAACAAGTTCCACATCGCAATTTTCGCGAGTAGCAACATACTGCATTTCTGGAGTGACAATTCCATGACGCGCGTACCACATTTGGGTAATAGGATGATCTGCAGCCTTCATTGGCTTATGAGTGCGACCACGCCACTCTTTTGAAGCTTTACCGCGCTTAATAGCTCGCTTGCCGTCATCTTGAAGATTTCGACTACGACCTTCATATTCAACAACATCGCCACGATCTCTAATCCAATCAAGACGAAGAGGAGCCAAGCCTTCCTTAGGATCGCACTTAGGTCCCTCTGTGTTGTAATCCTTAAATGGTGGGTTAGGACCAACGCCTGGAGTATCAGAAAGCTTAATTTCTGTATACGGCACTTCCAAATCGTAAGAACCATATTCATATTCAAAGTGAACTGGCGTAGTTTTACGAATATGAGCTTTGTCCCTCTGAGTACATCCGCGAGAAGCAATATCAACGCGCTGTTGCTTTGCTAATTTTGCAGCATCTTTTGCTTCTTTAGCATTAATGAACTTTGGCGTATTGTTAGCTTTCTCATCAGCTTTTTCCTGAACTATAACGCGTTTTGCATAACCGTGCTTTTGATTGCCGCGAATGTGCGTAAAGCGTTCCACGAATTCACTCATAGTGGATTCTGGTGTTTCGCTTGCGTACAATGCTTCAGATACAAACAATCCTGCAGCCTTACTGCGAGCAATCATGTCAACATCTTCTAAAGATGTTCTTCCTCCAACAAGTACTGGAAAATCGCTTGCTGAGCAAATAGTATTAATCTTTGCTCCATCTAAAATAGTGTGATTTGGTTCTAATTCATAAGTTGGAGTAATGTTTTCGCAACCATCTTCTGGATTATGCATTGCCGTTACACAAATATAATCAATGCAGCCATCAGGAAGTTCATTAATAACCTTAACAAGACTTTCTGTTTCTACGGACAAGCCTATTATTGCGTCTTCTCCCAAAAGTGCTCGTGTTTCTTTAGGTTCCATGTCGCTTTGCGCAAGATGAACTCCATCGACTTTAATTCCTTGATTTCTTGCCTGCCAGACAACGTCAACTCTTCCGTCTATTACGAAAGTTACTGAATCACATTTATCGTTATCTTCTATGATTTGTGCAATATCTCGTGCGATTGATGTGATTTCTTTTGCGCTTTCATCCGCACAATTAAGCCTTATAAATGTTGATCCTGCGCGTAAAGAGTCGTCAACTATATCCGTGAGTGCGCGACTTTTGCATAGTTTAGGATTTGCAATAAAACATGTGTTTAGGTTGAACTGGTCACGCATTGATGCGTATGGATAGTTTGAGGTCATACTTAATCGTTGCTCCCTACGTTGTATTAACTAACAGGTTCGAAGGGTCAGGTTTTTCACCTATCTCAGCCTTCTTTAAAAAGAAAGCACCCCTGCAAAATGTTGTGACTCAGACATTCTACATTATTTGGTATCTTTTCAATAAATCGTAGGCATGTTGAATGGTTGATCATTTGATAAATAGAAAATCCTAGAAGCGATTAATAGATTTTACTGTATCTTACGCTACTAGGATTTTATTTGTGACTTTTTTATTTGTGACTTTTTATTGGATATTATCGACGTTCATGATGGTTGATTTTATTGGATATTAAATCTCCAACAGTTTGTACTACTTGCACAAGAAGAATACAGAAAATAACAGCAACACTCATAACATCGTATTGGTAACGCTGATATCCGTAGCGAATTGCAATATCTCCTAGACCGCCTGCGCCAACAGTTCCAGCCATTGCAGAGAATCCAAAAAGTGTAATGAAAGTCAATGCCGCTCCACGAATTAATGAAGGCAAGCTTTCAAAAAGCAATACTTTGAATACTATTTGCGTATTGCTTGCGCCAAAACTTTGTGCAGCTTCTATAAGACTTCCATCAACTTCTGCAAGAGATTGCTCAACAATTCGCGCTACGAATGGTGCAGCTGTTAAAACAAGAGGAACAATAGCGCCAGAAACTCCCAAAGACGTTCCAACAATAAGTCTAGTAAGTGGAATTATTGCAACAAGTAGGATTATAAACGGTATTGAGCGAACAATATTTACAATCCAACCTAAAACCGCATTCAAATATGAGTTAGGACGTATTCCTTGTTTTGCGCTTGTTATAAGAAGAACTCCTATTGGTAATCCTATTACGTATGCGAATAGTGTAGATATTGAAGTCATAGATATTGTATCTTTTGTGCCTTCAATAAGTAGTTCTCCATATTCGTCTATAAATTGTGAAATATTTTCTGGCATTTTTATTTCACCCCATTGTTTGTTGCGCTATTAGTGGTTATTTCATTTTCGGAATTACTATTATTGGATTTAGTTCCCCTATGGTTTTCAACATGTTCGTCTGCAATAAGCGTTTTTAAAATATTGCTTTGAGGATTTTTGAAAAGTGTTGAAGTGTCGCCGATCTCTACGATTTTTCCGCCGTCAATCATAGCAACCCTATCGCAAATATTTCTTGCTACTGCTAACGAGTGAGTAATAATAACCAGTGTTACGTTAAGATCTCGGTTGATTCTTCTAAGCAAGTCAAGTATTTGTGCTGTAGTTGTTGAATCCAAGGCGCTTGTTGCTTCGTCACAAAGCATTATAGAAGGATTATTAGCAAGTGCTCTCGCTATTGCAACTCTTTGCTGTTGTCCGCCAGAAAGCTGAACAGGGTAACGGTTTGCTAAATCTTTTAATCCAACTAAATCGAGTAAATACTTTGCTCGTTCTTCTCTTTTTTCTTTAGGAGTGTTGTTTAGTTCCAAAGGAAAAGTCACATTTTGTAACACAGTTCGCTGTTGAAAAAGACTAAAGTTTTGGAAAATCATTCCAATATTCGATCTTATTTTAGATAAATCTCTATTTTTGGCGTCCGTAATATCTTTTCCGTCTATTAGCACTCTTCCAGATGTTGGACGTTCTAACAAGTTCATGCATCTGACTAATGATGATTTTCCAGCTCCAGAAGATCCCAAAATACCAAATACTTCGCCTGATTCAATAGTTAAATTAATATCGTTAAGTGCTTCGTGCGATTGCTTACCACTTGAGTAAGTTTTATAAAGATGCTCAATTTGAATCATATTATCTCTCACTGATTTTGGAAAACAAATATGAGGCACGTGCCTCTATGCTTTTGTGAGGCACATGTCTCATATTTGCTTAAGGTTAGAACAATGCAATCATCTTAGAAAACTGGCAAAACAGCGCCGTTGTAGTTTTTCTTTATAAAGTCACGAACTGCATCTGTTTTTAACGCTTTTACAAGAGCCTTGATCTTAGCAAGCTTTTCGGATCCTTTCTTAACAGCAATAATGTTTTCGTATGTCTTAGCAGCTACGCCTCCAACTTTTTCGCTTGTAAGAGGATCTTTAGTTGGGTTAAATCCAGCTTGAATAGCGTAGTTTCCGTTTAGAGCAGCTAAATCAACGTCCTTAACAACTGTTGGAACCAAAGCAGCGTCTATTTCCTTAAACTTTAGATTCTTTGGATTAGAAACAATATCTTTCTTTGTTGCGTTAACATCCTTTGGATTCTTTAGCTTAAGAAGACCTGCATCTTGCAAAAGAAGAAGTGCGCGAGCTTCGTTGGTTGGGTCGCTAGGAACCGCAACTGTTGCGCCATCTTTTAAGTCCTTAATTGTTTTAGTCTTTCCTGGGTAAAGTCCAAATGGTTCAAAGTGGATTCCAGCAATAGAAATAATATGCGTTCCTCTTTCTTTATTAAAGTTATCTAAGTATGGCAAATGCTGATGGTAGTTTGCGTCTGCTTCGCCTTCTTCTACAGCAGTATTTGGTTGCACGTAGTCAGTAAATTCCTTAACAACCAACTTATAGCCTTGTTTTTGCAAAATTGGCTTAACTACTTTGTTCAAAATATCGCTGTGAGGAGTTGGGGAAGCTGCAACCTTAATCACCTTATCGTCTTTAGTTGCTCCATTTGCAGAAGATCCGCATGCGCTTAGTGAAAGCCCCAAAATCGCAGTTAGTGCTGTAAAAGCTGCAATAATCTTTGTGTTCTTCTTTGTGATTTTCATATTTTTCCCCTTGTCCTTTAATGTTTTTTGTTCGTTGATGTTTTGTTTCTTAGCAACGGAATATCAATATATGCGATTTTGTATCTTCTTCGCTACCTATTTTCTATTTGTATAATTTATGACGAGTTAGCAATACTAATGAAATCAGGCAGATATGTGACAATTAATTTTTTATACTTGCGATTGATTTTTTGTTTTTCGCTTGTTTTTTATGATTGGCGTTTTGCGATTTTTCTGTTTAGTGGATGCTTTTATTGCAATATGACTTTATACAATGCGGCTTATGCAACATGGATTATAATAAAAACATGACTTCTTTGCGTTTAGCTTTAGCTCAAATTGACACTTGCGTTGGAAACATAAGCAAAAATACGGATGAAATATTGCGATTTTGCAAAGATGCAAGTAGTGGAAACGCTGATATTGTTGTGTTTCCAGAAATGACACTAACAGGGTATCCAATCGAAGACCTTGCTTTGCGTGCAACATTTAGAAAAGCAGCTAGCGACGCTGCTTACAGTCTTGCAAAAATCTTAAAAGATAGCGGATTAGCTGACTTATACGTTGTTGTTGGAACAGTTGGTGTAGACGATGAATTAGGTAAGCCAAGAAATCGTTTACTTGTTATTCATGATGGAAAAGTGGAGCTTGTTTATGACAAGCATTTCTTACCAAATTATGGCGTTTTTGACGAATTTAGAATTTTCTCTTCTGGAGATGATTGCGGAATTCTAAACGTTAAAGGCGCAAAATTAGGATTTGCGATTTGCGAAGACATTTGGCAAGATGGCGGCCCAGTTGCGCGTCTTTCTAAAGAGGGGATTGATGTTTTAGTAACAATCAACGGTTCTCCGTACGAAGAAGGCAAAACGGATATTCGCTTAAAGCTGGCGCAAAAGCGTGCAAAAGAGCTTAATGCTCCTCTTGTTTACGTAAATCAAGTTGGTGCTCAAGATGATCTTGTTTTTGATGGCGGCAGTTTTGTAGTAAACGCAGATGGATCCCTGATCGAGCGTTCTAAAATGTTTGATCAAGACTTAAGTTTTGTTGATTTTAATACAGATTTAGATGCACAAAAGTGCTCAACGATTGCTCAAAAATTAGACCCAGACGAAGAAGTTTATTGCGCATGTGTTTTGGGACTTAGAGATTACATGCGCAAAAACGGATTTAAGGGAGTTTGCTTAGGACTTTCTGGCGGAATTGACTCTGCGCTAGTTGCAACTATGGCGGCAGATGCTTGCGGAGGGCAAAACGTTTGGGGAATCTCAATGCCAAGCATGTATTCTTCGCTTGGTTCTAAAGACGACGCTTGCGATTTAGCTAAGCGACTTGGAGCACATTACGATATTCAGCCCATTGAGCCACTTTTTAAGTCATTCCAAAATCAGCTTGATTTACAAGGTGTTGCTGCAGAAAATTTGCAAGCGCGAGTTAGAGGCGTGATTGTTATGGCGTACTCTAATTCAAAAGGATTGCTGGCACTAGCTACTGGCAATAAGTCGGAGCTTGCATGCGGTTATTCTACGATTTATGGAGATGCAGTAGGAGGGTATGCTCCTATTAAAGATTTGTTTAAGACTCGCGTTTGGGCGCTTTCTAGATGGCGAAATCGTGCTGCTCAAAATGGAGTAGGTCTTGGAATGTTACCTATTGCAGGAAGAGAAGATTTTCCTAAAGACAATGCTCCAAAAGATAGCATTCTTATACCTGTAAACTCGATTATTAAGCCTCCAAGCGCAGAGCTAAGACCAGGGCAAAAGGATTCTGATTCTTTGCCAGAATACGATTTGCTAGATAAAGTGTTGGAAGCTCATATTGAGCTTGCTCACGGTCGCGCAGATTTGCTTGCAGACGGTTTTGATGAGCGCACAGTTGATACAGTTATTAGGCTTGTAGACCGCGCAGAATGGAAGCGTAGGCAGTATCCGTTAGGGCCAAAAGTTAGTGCGATTGCGTTTGGAAGAGATAGGCGAATTCCAGTAACAACCGCGTTTAGAGAGTAGACGAAATCTTGGATACGTCTTGGGAAAAGTCGCAAGCATCCGTTGATTAACTACATATTGCATATGCGCTAGTTTGAGTATTCAAACTAGCGTTTTTTACTAAATTGAATACATAAAAGCATAAAATGTGAGGTAACTCACTTTAAAATAGTAAAAAATCGACGTGTACTGTTTAAACATTGCTTTAACATAGTAGAGAAGACGGCGTGAAGAAGCGTCGTGGATACGAAAGGAGTCAAATATGGCATCAGTGGATGCATCCGTTCTCACCGAAGAGGATCTTCGTGCAAAAGCGTGGGATGGATTTACAAGCGGCAATTGGGAAAAAGATATTGACGTACGCGACTTTATTTTAAAGAACTACACCCCATACGAAGGCGACGAATCCTTCTTGGCGAATGCTACCGAGAAAACGAAGCATATGTGGAAGTATCTCGATGACAATTACTTGGCAGTTGAGCGTGAGCGCCGCGTGTACGACGTTGAAACTCATATTCCAGCAGGCATTGACGCAATGCCAGCAGGCTACATTGAAAGCCCAGAAGTAGATAACGTAATCGTCGGTTTGCAAACTGACGAACCTTGCAAGCGCGCTATGATGCCAAACGGTGGTTGGCGAATGGTTGAGCAGGCTATTAAGGAAGCCGGCAAGGAAGTAGATCCAGAAATTAAGAAGATTTTCACCGTTTATCGCAAGACTCATAACGATGGCGTGTTTGGTGTTTACACCAAGAATATTAAGATTGCTCGCCACAATAAGATTTTGACTGGTTTGCCAGACGCTTATGGTCGTGGTCGTATTATCGGTGATTATCGTCGCGTGGCTCTTTACGGCGTAAATATGCTTATTGAGTTCAAGAAGCGCGATAAGGATTCGATTCCATACCGCAACGACTTTACTGAGACCGAGATTGAGCATTGGATTCGCTTCCGCGAAGAGCACGATGAGCAAATCAAGGCTTTGAAGCAGCTTATCAACTTGGGTAACGAGTACGGCTTGGATTTGAGCCGCCCAGCTCAAACCGCTAAGGAAGCTGTTCAGTGGACTTACATGGGCTATCTTGCTTCTGTTAAGAGCCAGGATGGCGCTGCAATGAGCTTCGGACGTGTTTCCGCATTCTTCGATTGCTACTTTGAGCGTGATTTGAAGGCTGGATTAATCAACGAAACCGATGCTCAGGAAATCATTGATGCTTTGGTTATGAAGCTTCGTATTGTTCGCTTCTTGCGTACTAAGGATTACGACGCAATCTTCTCTGGAGATCCATATTGGGCAACTTGGTCCGATGCTGGCTTCAGCGATGATGGTCGCACATTTGTTACTAAGACTTCGTTCCGTTTGCTCAACACTTTGACTCTTGAGCATCTTGGGCCAGGTCCTGAGCCAAACATCACTATTTTCTGGGATCCAAAGCTTCCAGAAGCCTACAAGCGTTTCTGCGCACAAATCTCTATCGACACTTCTGCAATTCAGTACGAGTCCGATAAAGATATTCGTGAGCACTGGGGCGATGACGCTGCTATTGCTTGCTGCGTTTCCCCAATGCGCGTTGGTAAGCAAATGCAGTTCTTCGCTGCACGCGTTAACTCCGCAAAGGCATTGCTTTACGCGATTAACGGTGGCCGCGATGAAATGACTGGCATGCAGGTTATTGATAAGGGTGTTATTGACCCAATCAAGCCAGAAGCCGACGGAACTCTTGACTACGAGAAGGTTAAGGCCAATTACGAGAAGGCTTTGGAATGGCTTTCCGAAACCTACATTGAGGCTTTGAACATCATCCACTATATGCATGATAAGTACGCGTACGAGTCCATTGAGATGGCTTTGCACGATAGGGAAGTCTATCGTACACTCGGCTGCGGTATGTCTGGCTTGTCTATTGCTGCAGATTCCTTGGCTGCTTTGAAGTATGCAAAGGTTTACCCAATCTACAACAAGGATGCTAAGACCACTGAAGGTCATGAGTATGAGTACATCGAAGGCGCAGAAGACGACTTAATCGTTGGCTACAAGACGGTTGGAGAGTTCCCAATCTACGGTAATGATGACGATCGTGCTGATGACTTGGCAAAGTGGGTTGTAAGCACTGTTATGGGTCAGGTAAAGCGTTTGCCTGTGTACCGTAATGCTGTTCCAACTCAGTCTATCTTGACTATTACTTCTAACGTTGAATACGGCAAGAACACTGGTTCCTTCCCATCTGGCCACAAGAAGGGCACTCCTTACGCTCCAGGCGCAAACCCAGAAAATGGTATGGATTCTCACGGTATGCTTCCATCCATGTTCTCCGTTGGCAAGATTGACTATGACGATGCTCTCGATGGTATTTCTTTGACCAACACCATTACTCCAGATGGTTTGGGAAGAGATGAAGACGAGCGTATAACGAATTTGGTTGGTATTTTGGACGCTGGCAACGGTCACGGCTTGTACCACGCAAACATCAACGTTTTGCGCAAGGAACAGCTTGAAGACGCTGTTGAGCACCCAGAAAAGTACCCACACCTTACGGTTCGCGTTTCTGGCTACGCAGTGAACTTCGTAAAGCTCACTAAGGAGCAGCAGCTCGACGTTATTTCTCGTACATTCCACCAGGGTTCAGTTACTGACTGATTCTGATTGATTGCGAATGCCGCCGGGAGTGAGCAGGTTTTGCTCCTGGCGGCTTTTAAAATAAACGTAGTTTTTAAAATCGAATAAATTAAACCAAAGACGGTTATAGGAGGGCATATAGATGGTTGAAAACACAGCATTTCGTACCACGACTCAGCACATGTTAAAGGAGTCAAAAGAGTATGCCCGACAAACTTTAATGGGTGGTCTTTCTGGTTTTGAATCTCCAATTGGATTAGACAGAAAAGACCGCTTAGTTGCTCTTAAAACTGGCGATATTGGATTTGTGCATTCTTGGGATATTAATACTTCTGTTGATGGCCCTGGCACTCGCATGACTGTTTTTATGAGCGGCTGCCCACTTCGCTGCCAATATTGCCAAAATCCAGATACTTGGAAAATGCGTGACGGCAAGCCAGTCTACTTAGATGCAATGATTAAAAAAGTAGACCGTTATCAAAGTCTTTTTAAGGCAACTGGTGGCGGAATCACATTTTCTGGCGGCGAATCCATGATGCAACCAGCTTTTGTATCTAGAGTGTTTCGTGCAGCAAAAGAGATGGGCGTGCATACTTGCTTAGATACTTCAGGCTTTTTGAATCGCAATTATACAGACGAAATGATTGACGACATTGATCTTTGCTTGCTAGATGTTAAATCTGGTATTGAAGAAACGTATAAAAAAGTAACTGGCGGCTTGCTTCAGCCAACTATTGACTTTGGTCAGCGCTTAGCGAAGGCTGGTAAGAAGATTTGGGTGCGTTTTGTGCTTGTTCCAGGTCTTACAGACAGTGAAGAAAACGTTGAAAAAGTTGCTGAGATTTGTGATTCGTTTGGGGATGCTGTTGAGCATATTGACGTGCTTGGATTCCATCAGCTAGGCCGTCCAAAGTGGCATGAGCTTAGGATTCCGTATCCGCTTGAGAATCAAAAAGGGCCTTCTAGGGCGCTTAAAGAGCGAGTTGTAAATCAGTTCAAAGACCACGGTTTTGTAGTGTATTAGACTGAACCTCGATGCGTTTTAGGCAATCTTTGTGTATTGTATTTTTTTGAAGGATTTTGTATAATTATACAAATACCCTTTTTAGAGAAAGGATACGCAATGAAGCGCAGAATAGGTTGTTGGATTGCATTAGCTTTTGCATTAGCGTTAGCTATTTTTGCACGGTGTAACGATCAGTTTGGCTTTGGCACAGCGCTTATTATTTTAATTGTTTTGCCGATAATTTTGTTGCCGATAAATATCGTTGCGGCTTTCGATAAGAAACCTCTTATTGAAGTGCCGATAATATCTATTGCTATAACTATTGCTACGGAACTTGCCACTTTCCCAATAAGAGATTTAGGTTTACATGCTCTCTACGTTATCCCAACAGTTTTAGTTTCGGCAGTCGCATTTACTCTTACTAGATTCCTTAAAACTAAACTTGTTAAGCGCATAAATGGAGAAATAGTAAATAATAAAACAGATTGATTATCTAAATGATTATTTAATTGATTATTTATTTTGATTAGTCGTAGTTGTGTGCGAAAGTTGAAGCCGTGTTAAAAGATGCACAATCTATAACACGGCTTAAATATTTTTTACGGATATTTTGCAAAAAATTGCAAGGCAAGATGCAAAAAGCGTAAGACTTTGGCTAGAGCATGCAAATCGGGAGGCGTTCTTGAATAAGGAACCAAAGCTCTTAAAAGAGCCTAGAGAAGGAGTTCCAGAAGTCATTGATACGCTTGAAGCATATAAAGAATATTGTAATTTGTTAGCAGCAGGGTCGGGGCCTTTGGCTGCAGACGCAGAGCGCGCATCTGGTTTTAGATATGGTCACGAAGATTGGCTGATTCAGTTCAAACGCAAAGGTGCAGGAATTGGATTGCTGGACCCAATAGCGTTAGGAAAACTTGGCGTTGATTGGCATGAATTTAACAAGGCAGTAGGAGACGCGCCTTGGATTATTCACGATTCTATGCAAGATTTGCCAGGATTTTTCGATATTGGTTTGCGTCCGCGTGCTTTATTTGATACAGAAATCGCAGCTAAATTGCTTGGTAGAAATCGATTTGGATTAAGCTCTGTAACTGAATATTATTTGGGGCTTACTCTTGCAAAAGAACATTCTGCAGCGGATTGGTCATATAGACCTCTTCCTAGAGATTGGCGAAATTACGCGGCTTTAGACGTTGAATTGCTAATCGAATTAGAAGAAGTAATGAGTGGCGAGTTAAAAAAGCAAGGCAAGCTTTTATGGGCAAATCAAGAGTTTGCACACTTATTAAGTAAAGGTGCTCAAAAGAAGTCTCCTCACCCAAATCCTTGGCTTAGAATATCTCATATAAGCGTTCTTATGCACGATAAAGTCGGCTTAATGATTGCAAAAGAGCTTTGGCAAAAGCGAGATGAGCTTGCTTGTCAATACGATATTGCGCCAACTCTATTGCTTTCGGATGCTGCGATTATTGAAGCAGGAAAGCGAAAACCGAGTAATTCTAGGGAGTTTCGCTCAATTCGCATTCTTAACGAACGCGTTAGGATTCACACGGGCAGTGAGCAAGACAAGATGTTTGAACGTTATGCTCCGATTCAGCGCAAAATCAAGCCAAATGTGTGGAAAGTTGTTATAGAAGACGCGATTAGTCGCGCTAAAAGTGGGGAAGTTGCTATTGTTTCTAAGCTTGATGATTCAAGTAGTAAATATGGCAATTACAACGATTCTGGCGATTCTGACAATTCTGCGGATGCTGGCGATTCTGCGGATTCTAGCGACGCACAAGAATCGCAAGCAGCTCCACGATCTATGAAGTATTGGCGTGATCATCATCCCAAAAGATATGAGCGCTTACAAAATGTAAAGCAGTCTTTAATCAAGATTGCAGAAGATACGCATACTCCTACAGAAATCATTATTAAACCGCAAATTATTCGCAATCTTTGTTGGCAAGATAATATTGAGCATATTAACGTTAAGGAGTTTCTTGTAGAGCAGGGCGCAAGAACGTGGCAAAGCGATTTAATTGCAGAGTCCGTAACTCGCGCTATTATGTAACGGTTGTGCCATATGGCAGAAGCTAGAAAACGTAATTTCAGGAGCATGAAGCGTGAAAATCAGCGTCAGGAATCTTGAGCCAACTAAGGTTAAGCTCACCATTACCGCAGATCTCGAAGATTTTGAGCCATTTATGGATCAGGCTCGTAAAGAGATCGCAAAGCAAATCAACGTGCCAGGTTTCCGTAAGGGACACGTACCAGGCAAGATTGTCGATCAGCGAGTTGGCTTCGGAGCTGTTGCCGGTGAAGCTGTAAATTCTGCTGTTCCAGAGCTTTATTCTAAGGCTTTGGAAGAAAAGAAGATTCGCCCAATGGATCAGCCAGAATTTGATGTTCAGGAAGTTCCAGAATCCGCTAAAGACGAGGTTAAGCTTAAGTTTGTTGCAACTGTTGAGCGTCGTCCAGAGTTTAAGCTGAACAAGTTCAAGGGTGTAGAAATCGAAGTAGAAAAGCCAGAAGTTACAGACGATGATGTTAATGCTCGTCTTGAGGCTTTGCGTCAGCGCTTCGGTACTCTTGTTGGTGTTGATCGCCCAGCTAAGAAGGGTGATTTTGCTAACATTGATTTGGAAGCTCGAATCGACGATGAGGTTGCTGATTCTCAGAATGGCGTGAGCTATGAGCTTGGTTCCAACACCATGCTTGATGGTTTGGATGAAGCTTTGGAAGGTCTTTCCGCTGGCGAAGAGACCACTTTTGAAGGCACTCTTGAGGCTGGAAAGAACCAGGGTAAAAAAGCTCAGGTTAAGGTGAAGGTTAACTCTGTTAAGACTCAGGAATTGCCAGAGCTTAATGATGACTTCGCTCAGGAAGCTTCTGAGTTTGATACTTTCGAAGAGCTTAAAGCTGATGTTCGTAAGTCTTGCGAGCAGGCAAATGAAGGCCGTCAGGCTACTATGGCTCGCGATGCCTTTATTGCTAAGATTCAGGAAGAGGTTGAGATTCCTGTACCAAAGGGTGTTAAAGAAAAGGCTGTTGCTGAACATCTTAAGGGTATGACTCCAGATCCTGAAAAGGCTACTAAAGAGCAGAAGGAAGAAGCTGAGAAGGCTGCAGAAAAGGAGCTTCGTGACCAAATGGTTCTCGACGCTTTGGCAGAAAGCCTCGATGTTTCTGTATCTCAGGCAGATGTCACTAACTTCTTGGTTTCTGTTGCTCAGCAGTATGGTATGGATCCAAGCCAGTTTATTAACGCTATTGTTCGTAATGGTCAGCTTGGTTCCGCTGTTCAGGAAGTTGCTCGTTCTAAGGGCTTGCTTGCTGGTATGCGTGCTGTGAAATTCGTTGCTGGTGGAGAGGCTATAGACTTGAGTGCTTTCTTAACGGAAGAAGAGGAGCCAGAAGACGAAAGCGTTAAAGCTGCTTCCGCTGCTGCTGCAGTAGCTGATGAGCTTACCTCTGAAAAGTAAGTTAGTATCTTCTATTAGATTTTAATCTAAGACCTAGTGGAGTTTAGCTCCGCTGGGTCTTACTTATATCTAATTAAATAATTACGATTATTATAGGAAAATCTTAAGAATTGCGAGACATTATGGATAATAGTGCTAAAACTAAGCATGAAGCTTGTTGCAGATTTGGCAGATTCGGTAAATCTTGCAAGTTATTTAGTTTTGCAATTCGTCTAGCGTGTTTTATTGCAGTCTCTGTTGCCCTTGGCGTTCTTATTGGCCTAGGAGCTACAGTTCTTACGCTTATTTTTTATGCTGTACAATACCTTGCTTTTGGCTCAATTGAATCTGCTAAAAACACTGTATTTTCAGCTCTTCCTTGGTATCGATACGTGCTACCTGGCACAATTGCTATGACTATTGCTGCACTGGCTTGGTATTTTTTGCGAAAAAGAGAAAATCCTCCTCGAATCGTTACTATTCCACAAGCCGTTAGTGGCAGTAGAATGCCAATTTTTTCTACTATTGCACATGTTTTATTGCAAATCGGCATTGTTGGCTCTGGAATTTCAATCGGAAGGGAAGTAGCTCCTAGAGAATTAGCTGCAATGATTGCTCAGCGTTGCAGCAGTATTTTTCATATGTCTGTTAAGACTCAGCGTATACTAGTTGCGTCTGCTGCAGGTGCTGGCTTGGCTGCAGTGTACCACGCGCCTTTAGCTGGCACCGTGCTTTCTTTAGGTTTGCTTAGTAAAACCCAAGGTTTTGGTTTTTATGCGTGGCTAAATCGCGAGAATGGCTCGCTAATAGTTAATGCACTTAAAAATATTGCGCGCTCGGAGCGTTTGCATTGCTTGCCTTTTGCTCTTGTTATGAATTATGTTGCTACGTTTGTTGCTGAATTTTTATTGCATCATTCTAGATACTACAATATTTCGCAATTTTCTTGCGTGATTTCTTGGCAAATTTGCGTTTTAACTGTTGTTGTTGGTGCAGTGTGCGGCTTAGTTGGTTACGTTTTTCGCTTGGGTATTATTTGGTGTAGAACTCATGCTTTGCGTGGCATACAAATGCTGTGTTTTATGCCAGTAGCTGGCTTAGTTATTGGTGTTGCGGCTTGTTGGTTTCCGCATATTATGGGGAATGGTAGGTCGCTTTCTCAGCTTGCTTTTTCTGTAGCTAGTTTTCCGTATTTGGCAGAAAGTTCGCATATTGTGACTATTTTGTTGATTCTTGCGCTAATTAAAATGCTTATGACTGTGCTTGTTTTGCGCTACGGTGCTTCTGGAGGCGTTTTGCAACCTAGTATTTCAACGGGCGCTTGCTTTGGTGTGATTTTATACGCTATTTTTTCAACGTCTGCGCTTTCGCAAGTTTTTGACATTTCGCAAGTTTCTGCAATTTCTGTATCTATTATTGGCGCTGTTTCTTTACTTGCATCTTCCAGAAAAGCTCCGATTATGGCGTGGCTTTTAGTTGCTGAATTAGTAAATGCGCCGTTTGCATTACTTTTTCTTATGCTATTTGCTGCAATTGTGTCCAATTGCGTAGCTAATTGTGTTGAGCGATTTATTTCGCATTTTTTTGCGGTCACGCGCACACGATAGTCTAGATATATTCAAAATGTTTGTAAGGAGATAAGGTGACTGAGCTGTTTACGGCTTCTCCCATTATGCAAGAAGGGGAGCCACAAAATCCAATGGATTCGATTTTTAATCAACTTTTAAAGGATCGTATTATTTGGCTTGGTTCTGAAGTCAAGGATGAAAATGCTAATATCATCTGTGCACAGATGCTTATGCTAGCTGCGCAAGATCCTAAAAAAGATATTTGGCTTTATATAAATTCGCCTGGAGGGTCTATTACGGCAGGAATGGCGATTTATGATACTATGCAGCTTATTGAGCCAGATGTGGCTACTATTGCTGTGGGAATGGCTGCTTCTATGGGTCAGTTCTTACTGAGTTCTGGTACTCCTGGTAAGCGTTTTATTACATCTCATGCACGTGTTCTTATGCATCAGCCTTCTGGCGGTGTTGGTGGTACTGCAACTGACGTGCGTATTAATGCTGAGTTAATTATGGATATGAAGAAAACCCTTTCTGAGCTTACTGCACAGCAGACTGGCCATACAGTTGAAGAAATTTACCGTGACAATGAGTATGATCATTGGTTTACTGCGCAGCAGGCTTTGGAGTATGGTTTTGTGGATAAGATTGTCACCACTCCAGCTTCTATGCGTGGGGAGGAGTGATTTTATATGGCAAGTGAAGAAGCAAAGTTTGTTGCACGCGCCCAGCGCTTGGGTGGATTTGGTCAAACCAGTGGTGTGTTTACGAATCGTTATGTTTTGCCTCAATTTGGCGAGCAGACTCCTTATGGTATGAAAACTCAAGATCCGTACACTAAGCTTTTTGAAGATCGTATTATTTTCATGGGTGTACAAGTTGATGACACTTCTGCTGATGACATTATGGCTCAGCTCTTGGTTCTAGAAAGCATGGATCCAAATAGGGATGTAATGATGTACATTAACTCTCCAGGCGGTTCTATGACGGCTATGACGGCAATTTACGACACTATGCAGTATATTAAGCCAGATGTTCAGACGGTGTGTTTGGGGCAAGCTGCTTCGGCTGCTGCGATTTTGCTTGCAGCTGGTGCTGCTGGTAAGCGTATGATTCTACCAAATGCTCGTGTTCTTATTCATCAGCCTGCTATGGGTCAGGATTTTGGTAAGGCTACTGAGATAGAGCTTCAGGCTAAGGAAATGTTGCGTTTGCGTGAATGGTTGGAATCCACTCTTGCAAAGCATACTGGTCAGGATATTGAGCGTATTCGTAAAGATATTGAGGTGGATACGATTCTTACAGCTCCTCAGGCTAAAGAATACGGTATGGTAGATGAAGTTCTTGAACATAGGCCTTAAGTAGTTTTTACTTTTTAGATTTTTATGTTTTAGCTGCAACCCTTGGCGACACGCCAAGGGTTGTGTTTTTGTGAATATGGTTGTATATTAGTCAAGTTGCCGAAAACAAGGGAACGATTTCCTAAGGCTTCGGAAACATGCGCCAGTAGCCCAACGGATTAGAGCATCTGACTACGGATCAGAAGGTTGCAGGTTCGAATCCTGTCTGGCGCACAGGTGGCGCGGTGATTTTCACCGCGTTTTTTTTTATTCTGTTTTCCGCTTAACGCATACTAAATCATATTAGGTATAAAAAAACGAGGAACAAATCCAACATTGGGAGCGTTCCTCGTTTGCTTGTAAGTCTTACGCTTATCGTTTAAACCTACTCAGTAACTGCCTTCTTGAGCAAAGAACCAGCGGAGATTCTAACACCGTAAGATGCAGGAATCTTAATGGTTTCGCCAGTGCGTGGGTTGCGGCCAGTGCGCTCAGCGCGCTTTACACGCTCAGCGGAGAACAGACCAGTGAGCTTCAAGCCTTCACCAGACTGCAAAGCCTCAACGAACACATCCTGGAATGCGTTGACAGCGGCCTCGGCCTGTGCCTTGGTAAGGTTGGACTTCTGAGCGATCTTCGAAACGAGATCAGACTTGTTGTATGCCATACAAGCATCCTTTGTGTTAGGGGCCTTCTCTTCCAAAGACCACTTTCACTCATAGATATTAATACATTTTCCCTACAAATGCGCGGTTTTTCGCCGTTTTTCCGAGATTTTTTTACGATTTTTTAGATTTTTTGCTTGATAAAATACTTTAAAATCGTAGAAATGCCTTATATAGGTTTATTTATACTATTATCAACTAAATAATCTTATATAATAAGAAAGTTGGTTTTTCAAGATTTTAAGCAGACCATACTAAGCTGTCTAGCTTTTTAAGCATATGTTACATGGTCTAAACTAATCCGCGGTTACTAAGACTTTTCATAGCAAAAGCGCCTATTGGTATTCTTAGCCAGTAGAACATGAGTCTGTAAAGTAGGGTAGCAGATAATGCGATAGTTGGATGAATTCCAACTGAGGTAAAAGCAAAAGTAAGTGAAGCTTCAACAGCTCCCAATCCACCTGGTGTAGGAACAGCGGAACCAGCAGTATTGGCAACTAGGAACAGTAGCACTGTTTCCCAAGGGTTTGCATAGTAGCCGAAAGCAAGAAGAGCTACCCAATATCCCAGTCCTGTTGCAAAAACAAGAATAAGACCGCCTACAGTGCCTTTAATGAGCTGTTTAGGGCTACTTATTAGCTCTTTAATCTGTTTACCATAATCTGAAAGAATAGGAAGATATCTTTTACGTATAAATTTTCGAATAGGTGTAATAATCATAAAAGTGCATATGATTAGCGTTACTATTCCTATTACTGTTATGAGCATGTGTGTAGGAATCATTCCAGAAAGCACATTTTTACCAGTAAAAATGCCTACGCAGAACATAACTAAAGCTGTAACAAGTGCTTGTAAAAGCCAAACTGCACTTGTAATGGCTGTGGCTTGAGCAGCCGAATACCCATTCTTTTTTATAATTTGCATGTTCACAAAGGCTGGTCCTACGCCAGCTGGCATGGAAACAGCTGTAAACCCAGAAGCAGCTTGTGATGTAAACAGAACGCCAGCAGAAGGGCGTGAATCGTCCATAAAAGATCCAACTGTAATCGCAGAACCTACCCAAGCTAGCAAGCTGAATGCAAAGCATAATAGAACCATTAATGTATCCGCGCGTTTAAGAGCAGATACAATTTCTTGAGGATGCCACTGTGTTGCAATAGCAGCCAGAGCTGCAACAATAAGAATCAGCGTAACGAAGAATCTAATATTAAAACGGGCTAATCGCACTGTATCATAATCTTCGTCATCTGTGTGCTCGCATACCTTTTCACCTAGCTTAGTTTTAAGTTCTTCAAACAATTTCTTATTCCAAGACGTTAATGCTCTAGTTGATGAAGGAATAGCAGCTTTTTGCATAAAAGGCATTATTTGAGCTAGCTTATCTGCGCCCCAAGTATTCATAGCAGCGTCTATAGCGCTACTTGTATCAATGCATGTTGCGATTATTGATAACAGTTGTACTTTGTCTAAAGCAATATTGGTGTCGTCGCTAGCCACATCGCCATTTTGCCATCCTGCAATAACCGGAGTTCCATCTTCTAGCCTTGCAAGTGTTTCTGGGCTTATTCTTCTATGTGTTATTCCTCGATTGTTTGCAATATCGAGGTAGCGCATAAGTCTTTCCGCATCTTTAATTGTAAGCGTGTTTAAATTGCATGGCACAAGTACATTATCGGTGTGGAATACCATTATTGAAGATTTTCCACAATCTGTTACTCCATAAACGTTTGCTGTAGCTAAGTGCAAGCTCCTAAGAACAAGAAGCATTGAAAGATGATGATGTATGGAGTGTCTTGCAGAACGATCTCGTCTAACTGGTATATCTATTAGCTTAATCCATTGCCATAGCTGATTTAGATATCCTGGCAAGTGAACCTGATTATCTAGAACCGAAATCACGTATCTTGTTCCATGAATATCAATCGCATCGTATAGCCTTGAATTTTCAATCAGATCGTCATCAAGGCTAGATTTCAGAACACCATTATGGTCTGTAGTTAGTGTACGTCTGTTTAATTGAACAAGATGAGTAATTCCAATATTTTCTAATGCGTCAACTATATCTTTTCCCCAAGCACCTTTGCTGCGAGTGCCTTTAATAAATCTGATTATTGTACCTATAGCGCGACCAATACACCAAGATGTTAAAACACCTGTTAGTGAATGCCATGATGTGACTATTAGTATAGGTGAAGCAATTATTAATGCTTGCCAAGATATTCTTACGACTTTACTATCTCGTCTAGGTCCACTAACGGTTAAAAAAGCAACTATTACCGCGTATATGTCTGGCAATAATTCAGTACCGTGACTGCTGGAAATTGAGTTAAATGATGTAAATAGTGGAGCATTATTTAAAGCAGTGAGAAGATAAGAAATATACCATACGAGAGGATATGTTAATAGCAAGGTTAGTGTAGATATCGTTGTATCAATCCAACGTCTTGCGTTAATCATAGAAATTACTACGCTAGCTACTATGGCGATTGTAATTGCTTGCTGGAAAAGAGAAGATGGTAATCCAGTTACAATCCACACAATAATTTTTCCAGCATTTTTTGCATCGTGCTCTACGCCTGCGGTTGTGCCAGAAAAACACATTGTAAACAGCACAACCGCAGTTCCTAGTGCAATAGATATAATCGCGTAAATCAAGTCAGCCCAATTACGAACTAATTTAGGCCTCGTGTCATTAATAATCAAATTTTCTTCTACTTGCGATTGCATAAACACACCGTTTATTTATTAAATAAAATTATCGAATAAAATCAACCAGCCTAGATGCAATACCAGTATAAGATTCTGGTGTAAGAGCTTTCAACCTATTTGCTGTTTCTCCATCAAAGTTTCTAGAAGATATAAACTTTTCAACATCTTGTCTAGAAATACTATGACCGCGCATTAATTCTTTAACCTGCTCATATGGGCGTTCCATTCCTTCTACGCCAGCAATTTCTTGAGCTCTCATAGCAGTTTGGATTGGTTCTCCAAGAACTTCCCAGTTGCTGTTAAGCTCTTCGCTCATCATTTGCGTGTTTGGATGAATCGACTTTAAGCCGCCAAGAAGATTGTTTAAAGCAAGAAGAGCATAACCGAATGCGGAACCAACGTTTCTTTGAGTAGTTGAATCTGTTAAGTCTCGCTGCCAACGGCTCTCGGTAAGAGTTGCGCAAAGAGTGTCGAAAAGTGCGCAAGAAATCTCAAGATTTGCTTCCGCGTTTTCGAATCGAATAGGATTCACTTTGTGAGGCATTGTGGAAGATCCTGTAGCTCCTTTAACTGGAACTTGTACAAAAACTCCGCGAGAAATGTACATCCACACGTCTACAGCAAGATTGTGAAGAATATGATTAATGTGACTTACAGTGCTATAAAGTTCCGCCTGCCAATCGTGGCTTTCGATTTGCGTTGTAAGAGGATTGAAGCAAAGACCCATTCTATTTTCTACAAATTCTTTAGAAACACTAAGCCAATCAACATTAGGGAAAGCAGCAAGATGAGCGCCAAAAGTTCCAGTAGCACCATTTATCTTTCCAAGATACTCTTGGGAGTTAAGGTGTTTTAGCTGGCGATTTAGCCTGTAAACAAACACTGCAAGCTCTTTACCTAAAGTTGTAGGAGTGGCAGGCTGACCGTGAGTGAGAGATAGCATTGGCATATCTCTATACTCTTGTGCTTTTTGGGTTAGGTAATCAACAATAGCTTTCAAATTTGGCGTGTATACGTTTTCAACCGCGTTTTTTACGCACCTCGATATAGAAAGATTGTTTATATCTTCACTCGTGCATGCAAAATGAACTAATGTTTTAAGATTGCTAAGCTGGGTTTTATGCCCTAATACTTGCTCTGCTTTGTCTAACTCGTCGTCAATGTAGTATTCAACAGCTTTAACGTCGTGATGTGTTATAGCTTCGTGAGCTGCATGGCGTTTTATTCCTTCTGCTCCAAAATTTTCTGGAATTGCACGCAAATAATCGCATTCTTCATCTGTTAAAGGATTTACGCCGTCTACAATGGTTTTGAATCCGTTCCCCTTGTATCCGTTTGCTAAAAGGATCATCCATTCAACCTCTACGCGCATGCGCTCGCGGTTTAAGGCTGGTTCGCTTAGAAATTCTACAAGATCAACAGTTTGATTGTGGTATCTTCCGTCTAGCGGAGTCAAAGCAATAGCAGGGCAAATATCAGTAAGCTTCATACTTTAAAGGTTACAGCATGGCATGAAACTACTAGGTGTTTTGAGCGGTTATTAGTTAATGGCGCATAGTTAATGGCTCATAATTCCTTGCCATAGTGTTGTTTCTTCTAATTCGTCACCTAGTGTTTTTCTAAAATGCTCTTCTTGCATTCGTATCTCTTTAGATCCAAGTTGATGAGCGTCTTCATAAGCTGCTTTATGATAATTCAAATCATGTGTGAGCGTTCCTTCTTCTGGTACATTTTTTACTAAGATTCCATCTTTTTCAAAAAGTTTTTCATTTTTATAACTTTTAGTTCTGTATTGTTTATTGTTTTTCTTATTATTTTCTTTATTTTTGTTTTGCGATTTTATTCCATTTACAACAAGTGAATTGTATATTGCATTATGAGCTGTTTTAGGGGCGATTGTGCCATTGTGAGCAATAGCGCTTTTCTTGGCAGTTCCATGTATTGTAACCCAATTATTTCTATTTGGATTAGATGCGCCATCTAAGGTAGGAACTAGTTCGTCTTCCATTTCTATGCTTGTGACCCAAGTTTTATTTGGTATTGGATGGTTTGCTATTGGAGATCCAGCAGTTACTATGTGTCTTATGTTGTATTGTTTTGAGTAATCGCTAGCTATGCTTGCAGCTACAATTCCTCCTTGTGAATGTCCAACAAGAATAACTGAGTCTTTTGCTTTAATTCCGCTTTTTCTCATGGCTTCTATAACCATTCTTATGCTGTCTGCATTTTGTCTTACGTTTTTAGAACTACTCATAACTTCTGCGTTTTGTGGCCATCCAAAAGGAGATTTTGGTTTGCCATCTGTTCCAGGTATTGTAACAAGCCAAGATATGCTACCGTCTTTTTTCTTAAAGCGTTGTATTGCTATTGTTGCTGCATCTGCGTTTATTTTAGGCGGTTTTACGCCAAGGTTTCCATTTGAAAGATCTGTTAGATTTGCAAGAGCTTGACTAATATTGCTTCCTCTGTAATGCAATATTTTCGAATATTCTCTGTGAGGTAATCTAATTTTTGTTACTTTAAGACTATTCCCTTGGTTTGCATCGTTGATTTTTGCGCTAAACAAGCTTAATGCGCTTGCAAAAGTGGAAACTGGTGCTTTTGAATGTTTTCCATCGTTCTTTTCTTGAATACTAGAAAAAAGACGAATAGGGATTCCTGTTACGGGGTTTATTAGAAAATGCTTAGAAAAGCCTCTAATAAAGCCTTGTTGAATTGGCGCAGTTTCATGACTCCATTTAGAAAAGTTTTTCATACCGCTTTTTTGAGTCATATCTAAAAGTATGCTAAATCCTACGCTTGCAAAGAATGGTACTGCTGTAATAGGAAATATACTTGTACCAATCGATACAAGATTATCTAAGTTTTCTCTATTTTTGTATTCTGCGTTAGCATATAGATTATTTGCTCTGATTATTAGAGAAGATAATTCATCAAGTTTATTTGATAACGATTCACATTGGCTTGATTTTATTCTGCATTCTGCAGGATCCAATAGCGGTTGTAAAGAATCGTCATTAAAATAACCATTAAAATTTTTGTTATTTTCATAGAAAACAGACGATTTTTGGCTTTCAATCTGCATCGCAGCTTGCATCCAGCTTGTGCTTAACGAGTGGAAATCGTTGGATAGTTCTTGTAATTTTGCGGATTTTGTTTTGTATTCGCTAGCATCAGCTACGCTAATGGTTTTCCCACCTGTTATTGTTGATTTAACTCTCCAAGGCATTAAATTCACCTCCATAAGTTGATTTTTGAGTTAATAGAGCTAATTTCGCATGCTTTTTTGGCAACATTAAACATTTCTTCATTGAACGCGTTTGCGGCTTTTCCATGCCAATCTTTAAGAGTATTTGAATGTGCTTCGCCAAGCACGCTGTTAGAACATTGTTCTGTTCTTGCTATCAGCCAGTAATAATTATTAAATGTATGCATACAAAGTATTACACACAATGTTTTTTAAATAGTCACGAAAAATCTTTTAATGTGGTTAAAGGTTCCAAAATATTGAAATATAAGGGTTTATATTCTATTAGATATTTTTTTTTATTACCTTTACCACGGCTTGTTACTTGAATCTTCTTGTTTAGAAGACTTTGTTTTTCCGGACTTACTATTTGAATCATTATTGCTGTAATCTTTTTCGGATTGGTTTATTTGATTCTGGTCTTGATCTTTTTGATTGTTTTGTTTTAATAAGTCTTCGACCTTCTTTTTTTGAGAATCGCTTAAACTAGAATTCCCAGATTTGTCCTGCAAATTATTTTTTTGGTTTCGGTCATTATAGTTGGATTGTGTACTAGAATCAGTATTCTTTTTATCTTCATCAATTTGTTTTTGTAAGAATCTAGTAAGTCTTTTAGATATTAGTGCGTTGTGCTCAATACTATTTTTTATGTGAGGTAAAAGAATAGTGTATGGCGATTTTGCTTCGCTAAATTGATCATCAACCTGTTTTTGAGATACGAGCAATATTTCTATATCTGCATCAACTTTTTTTGACGCTTTTATGTTATTTATTAGTGATTTTGTGGCAGAATTATACGTTGATTCTGCTTTAAGATTAGTGATAGACAAATAAGCTGATATAGCGCATAAGGCTATAACAATAGAAGATAAAGTAACAAGAGAAAATCTTAGGAGTGACTTAGGTGTGATTCTGCTAATCATATAAGCTTCCTTGATTTTGTAATCCAGCATGATAATTCCCAAAGAATCAATATGCTTGCAAGAATAGCAAAAGGCCAAACGATTGGCTCAGGTCTAAGTCTCGGCTTAACAGTATTGTTCTGTCTCCATTGTTTAGAAAGAATATTTTTTGCTTCTAATCCAATAGAGTGATTTTTGCTAGAGTCAACATATTTTCCACTAATCTCATCAGCTATATTCTTAAGATTCTGCGGATCCATCTTAGATATTCCAGGTTTTCCAGTAGATGGGTCAATAATCCATTTACCAGATTGTTTTGTAGAAGAATCTGTAGAATTTATATCATCTAAATCATTTAGCTTAGTGGTGGTATTTGGGATTTTCCCGCCATTTTTAGAACCTACGCCAATAACATAAGCATGATTCACGTATCCGCGTAGAGATGAGAATGTTCTACGCTTTCTAGAAGTTGTTTCTTCTCCATCGCTTATTAAATATAAAACTGTAACGTCTTGCGGATGAGCGTCATGAATTGCCTTAGCTTCAAGAAGAGTTTTATCTAGGGGAGCATCCAAACTAGTTCCATTTGAAACTCCAACAGGTTCAGTGTTGATAGTATCAACCCAATTTTCAATTGCATTAGAATCTGGCGTAAGTGGAACATCAACACTAGAAGACGCTCCAAACCTAATAGCAGTAAAACTTGCGTTTATGTAATTATTTGTAATTTGTTTTATTATTTGTTTTGCAGAATTAAACCTAGTGGTTGTGTTGTTGTTTAAATCCTTAGAATCATTAACATTCATAGAGCCAGTAACATCTAAAACAAATATAACATTTGTAGCATTAAGAGAGCGTTGCAAGGTGCTTTTCATAACACAAGGGCATAATGCACAAATAGCTAGAAGAACGCATATTAACACTCTTCGAACCCTCATATAAATTGTCTCGTCCGAACTAAGGTTTTTGCGATTAATTGGGAAAATTTCATATAATGCCAAAATGCCAAGAATCGCAATAGCAACTAGCGAAATCCAACTAAAAGATATTTTCATCGTTTTATCCTTCTCGCTGAAATAAGCCAGAGAGTTACAAAAATAACCGCAAATATTGTTGCAATACTAGGATCATCGCTTAACGCTGATTGTGTAGAGTCCTTTTGCATAATTGTGTGCTGCTGTTCAATTTTACGTACCAAAGCTAAAACAGAATCAGAATCATGCTGAGTTAAGAAAATGCCACCATTTTTTTCAATAAGTTCACGCATCTGATTAGTAGTGTTCTCATTTTCGCTTTGAGTAGATCCAGAATACAATCCATCGACTTGAATATTAGCTCGCTTTGTTAAATCTAAAGCTTGCTTAAGAGAGTAAACTGGTTTTCCAGAAACAACATTATCTGTAGCTAAAACAATAGATGCACTACGATTAAGACGATTATGAGGTTTTTGGGAGTTGCTAGAAGAACCATATACAACTCCAGGAATCATTGCAGCGCAACTAACAAGACCATCGCCAATTAACGATGTTGCTTCTTTTCGGTTTTGCGTACCATCAAGCCACGTGGAAATTTGCTGATACTGCTTTTGTTGCATATTGTCGATTTTGTCTTGTGTTTGAACTCCATCCAACAGCTTAGAGGCGTATTGCAACTGTTTTTTAACAAGTGAATAATCGTCTGTAAGAGGAAAAACAGTCCTAGAAGTTGAATTAAAAATACTCAAACCAATGCGCTCGCCTTGAAAATGCTCAACAAATTTCAAATAAGCGTTAATAACTTCCAAATCATACGGCAGAGTAGATCCAGAAACATCTAAGCATAAAACAATATCTCTAGAGCTTGATTGTTCGTTTGCGTTTAAAACTCTTGAAGGTCTAGAGCTGAGAATTGTAGTGCATATAAGAGCTAGGATAAGCATTATAAAAGAGAATTTGCGAAGAATATTCCATAGTCTCCATTTTCTAGCACATAAACTTCCTTGCAAATCCTCGTCTAAAGTAAATGTTCTCAAAAAGCTTGATTCTAAAATGTTTCTTGAATTGTACGAATGATTCTTTAAGTTGTGTCGTTTAACCTCGCTAATCACTAATACAGTTATAAGAATTATTACGCTTGCTAAAACACCAAAAAACAGGACTATTGGCCATTTAAGTCGCATAGAGAAAATAGATGAAACTAGTGTTGAATAATTATATATTTGGCAGTTACATAATGTTGAGAATGATAATGTGGAGAATGTCATCTTTTATTCTCCTTTGTTTTCCAACTTTCTAGCAGAATAAGAACCCATCTTGCACCCTGATCCACATCTGTATTTTTAGCTTGATTATTATATGTGCTATCTGCAAATTCAGGAGGATATAATGCTGCGATTGTTTGTCTTAAAAGATCTGCTCCATGAGTGTTTTTCCAAGATTTTCTAAGTGAACTAATTTCTCCAAGTGTATGCGATTTAATGTTTTCGCCACTCATTATGGAAACATATTGTCTAGCTATTTGCGCTAATTTTGCAAAAGCCTGATCTTTCTCAATTTTATTTTCATGATATTGACTTACCACTAAATCAATCTTTTTACGCCATTCTTGCTTATTGGCATTCAATGTATGAGCAGCATTTTTAACTTTTTGCTTAGAATCCCCTTTAGTGTTTATTTTATAAATTGCAGCATATAGAACTACGAAAGCAGCGCATGCGATTATTAGACTTAAGCCAATAAATGCAAATAGCATTGAATCATCGTTTAGAATTTTATTAACATCAAGAATACTCATCGACTTACCCCACTAACTCAAGCGTAAATCTTTATTGCTTTTAGCGCCAGAAAACATACTCTGTAAGGTAGCTTTCGATATAAATTTCGTCGAAGAATGGAATATTTGTTCACTAGAAGAACCGCGTATAAGCGATGATCCTGTGTTATTTAGAATTTCGTGCAATGCGTTATTGACAAAAGCTCTATGTGTATTAACTTCTTTAGCGCAAGAATCATCTTTTAAGAATGCTGGAATTTCTCGCATTGTTGTACCGTCAATTATTGGCGTAACTTTATATGAATTAAATGGATTAATTGGACATATTGTTACCACGATCAATGAGTGTAGTCTTGAAATTTTTTGCAAATCATCAAAATGTTTTGACGAAATTGCATATTCATCCGTGATAATTACTATTAATCCGCGTGATTGATTAATTGAATTAGCAAAATTTATGATCGTATTTGTATCTCTAAGTTTTTTACGTGTTTTATATATATTTTTATCCAAATTACGTTCAAAATCAGGAAGATTCCTAGATGAAGGAATCTTTATAATATCGTTACCGTCAAATAAAACGCAGTTTAATGAATCGTTACGTTTTATACTTAAAGACGCAAAGAAACACGCTGAATTAGAAGCTGCCTCGTACAAATACTCGTTAAGTCCATTACAAGAACATGAAGCATTCATGTTCGCGCTAGAATCTACAAGAATCCAAGTCTTAGAAGAACAGTTTCTTTCTCTAGAAGAGACCATTGGCTCGCCAAGTCTAGCGCTAGCTTTCCAGTTCATCATTCTAGCTTCATCACCAGGCTGCCATGAGTGAATATCAACTAAATCACCATTTCCAAAATTATGATTGGACGGATGCTCTCCTTCAAAAACGCCCAACGATTTTTTGGCTACAGGTAAATTCAGACGATTATCTAATTCTTCAATCTTTCGCCTAATCTTTTTAGCAGAATTTGAAACTAATAAGCTTCTTTTAGTATCTTGTACCACAAAATCAGATTTTGTAAAAGATTTTAACATTCTTGTAAAAAACGGATTTGCAAAGATCATGGTGCAGGAACCGTTTTCACTATTGCGTCAATAATCTGATCACTTGTAATAGAATCAGCTAAAGCTTCAAAAGTAAGAAGAATCCTGTGTCTAAGAACATCATGAGCAAACTTTTTAACGTCTTCCGGTATTACGTAATCTCTTCCAGAAAGCAAAGCTTGAGCTTGACCAATGCGGATCAAAGCAATAGAAGCTCTAGGGCTTGCGCCCATTCTAACTAGAGAAGAAATAGTTTTAAGAGGGTGACTACCTTCTCCTCTAGAAGTTGCAACAATATCTACTGCATACTTCATAACTGCTTCCGAAACATGTACTCTGCGAGTTGCCGATCTTAAGAAAGTGACATCCTGAAGGCTAATCTTTTGATTATTTAAAGATTCTGGATTGAAAACGTCACTACCTCTATTGGTTAAAAGCTTCAGCATACTAACTTCTTCGTTGAAGGAAGGATACGACATAATTGCTTTAATCATAAAGCGATCCATTTGTGCT
The DNA here is from genome assembly GCF_049262855.1 of Gardnerella sp. DNF00038. NCBI lineage: Bacteria > Bacillati > Actinomycetota > Actinomycetes > Bifidobacteriales > Bifidobacteriaceae > Gardnerella > Gardnerella sp. DNF00038. The sequence goes on from NZ_CP058407.1 coordinate 656,987, forward strand.
TCTGGAAGATTAAAAGTTCCTTCTTCTTCAATAGGGTTTTGTGTAGCGATAACCATAAAAGGCTGAGGAAGATTAATGCGTTCTCCACCAATAGTTGTGGCGCCTTCTGCCATTGCTTCAAGCATAGCGGATTGTGTTTTTGCGTTAGAACGATTAATTTCATCTAGAAGAATTACGTTAGCGTGAATAGGTCCAATTTGTGTTGTGAATCTTTGAGAAGCGAAGTCAAAAACTTGTGTTCCAACCAAATCTGCTGGCATTAAATCAGGAGTGCATTGCACTCTTTTGAAACTTCCAGACATTGCTGTAGCAAGAGTCTGAGCCGCTGTGGTTTTAGCCAATCCAGGAACGGACTCAATAAGAATATGTCCTCCAGCAGCAAGAGTTAAAATAAGTGATTCTCTGAGAGAATCCTGTCCAACAAGTGTTTGTGCAAACCTAGAACGAAGAATATCAGCGATCTGTTGAGCTCGTTTAATATCTTCATTAGAAACACCAGCAGATACTGGTTGATTTATAGAGTCAACAATTTGATTAGCTATTGTATTGCTGACCATTGTATTGTTAGGTGTAACTGCACGTGGTTGTGGAGGAAGATTAAATACGCCAGTATTAGCGTTATCGTTTTGTTTGCTTGGTTGTGGAGGGAATAATGCCATGCGTTTCATTCTAACTGATGTTTACTACTTTAGATGATTTTACTACTTTAAATAATCTTTACTATTCGCTAGGGAGAGTCCAATCTATTGGTGTTGATCCTAACGATATTAAAGCCTGGTTTGCTCTTGAAAATGGACGAGAACCAAAGAATCCTCTAGAGGCAGAAAGAGGACTTGGGTGAGGGGATTGAATAATGATTGCGTTTGTAAGAAGGGGAGCAAGACTTTGAGCATTTCTTCCCCACAAAATTGCAACCAGAGGAATATGCTTGCCGTTATTATCTACACGGTTATTCAATGCGGTAATAGCTGCATCGGTAATTTCTTCCCAGCCCTTTCCCTGATGACTATTAGGTCTACCTACTTCAACGCTAAGGCACCTGTTTAGTAGCATAACGCCTTTTTGAGTCCACGGTGTTAAGTCACCATTCTTTGGCATTGGTACATTTAAATCACTAACTAATTCTTTATAAATATTAATAAGACTTTTAGGTAATGGTTTAACGTTTGGAGCAACGCAGAAACTAAGCCCTACAGGATGACTTGGAGTAGGATATGGATCTTGACCAACAATAAGAACCTTTATTTCTTTAAAAGGTATTGTAAAAGCTCTGAGAATATTGTGACTTTCTGGCAGGAATCGCCTCCCGTTAGATAGTTCATCTCTTAAAAAGTCTCCCATTTTGTGAACTTGTGGTTCTACTGTCTCAAGAGCGTCTGCCCAATCTGGGTCTATTAAATCGTGTAAAGACTTTCGCTGTTTAATCTCCATGGTTAATAACTTTAAAACATAAATGACAAATATGTGCAGCAAATAATAATAATTTTTTATATTTCCATTTATCTTATGTTTTGTGCGAGGCATTCGCTAGTATGTATTCCATACTGTTTTAATGATTTTTTGGAAGGGATACAATTATGGCGAACAATAGCCAGAACGTGTCATTCACGACTGATGATTTCGATAATCCACCAGAAGGTCCTGTTGGAGTACATCGTGGAAATCGCGCGTGGTATGCTGTATTGTTCCCATATGTTGTTGTGCTAGTTGTTGCTGTTGTGTTGGGTCTTCTGGCATGGGCGGTTATGTCTGGAGAAATCAACAATATTCGTATGCCTTGGAGTGCAAATAATTCAGCAATTTCCAAGTCTTCTAATGGCAATAAAAATGGCAAAATTGATGAGAGCAAGAGTAAATCTGACAAAGCTGATGGCGATGATTCAGACGAGGATAAGGACCCAGAAGAAACAAATAAGTCAGATAAAAAGCAAGATAAAGAAGATAAGAATTCTTCTAAAGACTCTAATGCTAACAATGACTCTTCGACAGCAGATATTAACAAGACAGTTCAAGTAAAAGTTGTTAATGCAACTAAAATTCAGGGTCATGCAGCTCAAGAAGCTGGAAAGCTTAAGCAAGCTGGTTATGCAAATGTAGAAGCTGCAAATCCTAAAGGTAATGTTCCTTCGGATTCTGTTGTTTGGTACAAGGGAGATGAAAATCGTGCTGCTGCACAAGACATTGCTAAAACTTTGGGTATTAGCAATGTTGAGGCAACTAGTGAAATAACTACCACAATAGTTGTTGTTTTGTGCAAGTAAATTGCGATTTACTCATTTTGCAATAAATTTCAATAATAAATAATTTCTTAAATAGTCGAGTAGAAAGTCATCTAGAGTGGCTTTTTGCTTGGCTATTTTTGATTTTGCTTATAGATTTTTTCTATATATTTTTGAATATAGTTGGCACTCGGGCACTTAGAGTGCTAATCTTCATTTAGCACTCTAATGTTGCAGGTTTAATCAACAGCTGACGGTTGGTTAGATTTCGACGGTTTGAGTGAGTGTTCCATAGTTAAGTTATGTGGAGGAATAATGGCAAAGATTATTGCCTATGAAGAAGATGCCCGTCAGGGTATGCTTGCTGGTCTTGATAAGCTTGCAAATACAGTAAAGGTGACTCTTGGTCCAAAGGGTCGTAACGTTGTTCTTGATAAGTCTTACGGCGCCCCAACCATCACTAATGATGGCGTTTCAATCGCTAAGGAGATCGATCTTGAAGATCCATACGAGCGTATTGGCGCCGAATTGGTAAAGGAAGTTGCTAAGAAGACTGACGACGTTGCAGGTGACGGCACTACAACCGCTACCGTGTTGGCTCAGTCTTTGGTGCACGAAGGCTTAAAGAACGTTGTTGCCGGTAGCAACCCAATCGCTCTTCGTCGCGGAATTGAAAAGGCTTCAGAAGCAATTGTTAAGGAACTTCTCGCATCTGCTAAGGATGTTGAAACCAAGGATCAGATTGCAGCTACTGCAACTATTTCTGCAGCAGATCCTGAAGTTGGCGAAAAGATTGCTGAAGCTTTGGATAAGGTTGGTCAGGACGGTGTTGTTACTGTTGAAGACAACAACAAGTTTGGTCTTGATTTGGACTTCACTGAAGGTATGCGTTTTGATAAGGGTTATATTTCCCCTTACTTCGTCACTAATGCAGAAGATCAGACTGCTGTTCTTGAAGACCCATACATTTTGCTCACTTCTGGCAAGGTTTCTAGCCAGCAGGACATTGTTCATGTTGCTGAACTTGTTATGAAGTCTGGTAAGCCATTGCTCATTATTGCTGAAGATGTTGATGGCGAAGCATTACCAACTCTTGTTCTTAACAAGATTCGCGGTACTTTCAACACTGTTGCAGTAAAGGCTCCAGGATTTGGCGATCGCCGTAAGGCAATGCTTCAGGATATGGCTATTTTGACTGGTGCTCAGGTTGTTTCTGACGACCTTGGTTTGAAGCTTGATTCTATCGACGCTTCTGTGTTTGGCCATGCTGCAAAGGTGATTGTTTCTAAGGATGAAACAACTATCGTTTCTGGCGCTGGCTCTAAGGAAGATGTTGAGGCTCGTGTTGCTCAGATTCGCGCCGAAATTGAGAACACTGATTCCGATTACGATCGCGAAAAGCTTCAGGAGCGTCTTGCTAAGCTCGCTGGCGGCGTTGCTGTTATTAAGGTTGGTGCTGCTACGGAAGTTGAGGCTAAGGAACGTAAGCATCGCATTGAAGATGCAGTTCGTAATGCTAAGGCTGCTATCGAGGAGGGTTTGCTTCCAGGCGGTGGTGTAGCTTTGGTTCAGGCTGCCGCTAAGGTTGAGAAGTCTGCTGATATTGTTGCTCTTAGTGGAGAAGAAGCCACGGGTGCTGCAATTGTGTTCCGTGCTGTAGAAGCTCCAATCAAGCAGATTGCTCAGAATTCTGGCGTTTCTGGAGACGTTGTGCTCAACAAGGTACGTGAGCTTCCAGAAGGCGAAGGCTTCAATGCTGCAACTAATACTTATGAAGATTTGTTGGCTGCAGGCGTTACCGACCCAGTTAAGGTAACTCGTTCTGCTCTACAGAATGCTGCTTCTATCGCTGGCTTGTTCTTAACTACAGAAGCTGTGGTTGCTAATAAGCCTGAGAAGCCAGCTGCTGCACCACAGGCTGGTGCAGAGATGGGCTACTAAATAAAAGTTAGACGTATTGCTTAGCTTTTAGCTAGTTGTTATATGTGAGCGGTGAGTTGTTATAAAATACAAGTCATCGCTCACGTTTTTTATTTATTCTATTGTTTAATTATTTTGTTTATCCCATTGCAAACAAAGATGTAGCTTGAGCTTCTGTATCCATGTAAATGTTAGAAGCATTTTGCATAGCGAGTTGAATGGATTGCAATGATTGTTCCATTTGTTGGTGTGCTGCACGCCATTGCCCAGCTGTTGATGCAAATTGTGTAGCTGCAGGACCAGTCCATACACTTTGCAATTGTTGGAGATTTGCGTACATTCCATTTGTGGCGTCTCGAATCGCATTAATCGAAGATGCAACTGCTGCAGCAGATTGCTGAATTTGTTCTGAATCAACTCTAAATTGTGTCATTTTTTTCTCCTCATTTAGTGTGGTTAATAATTTTCTTATAGTTATTCATTTAGTTTTTGCCGTGCAAACTTATCTTTTGTATAAATTAATTTGTATAAATTAAATTTATAATTTTTTAATTTTTGTTTTGCATAAATCGCTTTATTTTACGCTTGTTTCTTGTAATCTAAAAACACGGTATTATGAATATATGCCGTCTAGAAAGTTTGTAAAAGATTTTTTTATCAATGTGGTTAAAGGCTTATCTGCTTTTGTGATTATTGTGTTTTTTAGCGAAAGTGTTTTGTTCCCAACAACAGTTTTTGCTAATGAAGGATTATCAAAAGCTGATTCTCAGAATAAAAGCACTAAAAATTTGGGTATTGTTGCAACGGATTCTATTACGGATACAGAAAATCTTCTTGGAGATTCTGTTACAAAAGTTTCCGATATGATTTCGACAACCAAAAAACAAACAGGCGTATCGGTTAAATTACTTTATTTATCCAATTTTACTGGAAATAAAAATCCATCAAAATGGGCTAGCGATTTACTTACAAGCACTAATCCAGATCGTAATACTGTTCTTCTTGCTGTTGCTACTCATGATGGAAAGCTTGTAGTAGCAGTTTCATCTAATTCTGATGAATGGCTTAAAAGAAAAACAACCGTGGATTTGCTTTCTGATGCGGCGTATCGTCCTCTTATTAGTTCTCAAGGTGCTGATTGGTCTCAATCTGCAATCATGCTCATGAAGCAGATTGTTCGTTCTAAGAAAACTTCTGTAACTTCCAGAACAAGTGTAGTTTCAACAATCGTTATGGTTGTTATTATTGTTGCTTTGTTTGTTCTTGTTGCACTTATTTTGTGGAGAAGAAACTATATTCTAAAACAAGTATCACTAGGGTTGAGAAGAGCTAAGAGACGCCATGCGGCGCGTAAATAAATCGATTTTTTTCAGGAAACACTCAGGAAACATTCAGTTTTATAAGTGATGCTAATCAGTATGGGTAAGAATGTAGAAGCATCTATTGTTGTGGTCGATGACGAACCTTCAATTCGTGAGCTTTTGGTAGCATCGCTACACTTTGCAGGATTTGATGTAGAAACAGCAGCTTCTGGTTCAGAAGCTATTGATGTTATTGAGCGTGTAAATCCAGATCTTATTGTTATGGACGTTATGCTCCCAGATATAGACGGATTTACGGTTACAAGGCGAATTCGACAGAATGGTGTTGCTGTTCCTGTGTTGTTCCTTACTGCTAGAGACGACACTCAGGATAAGATTATGGGTCTTACTGTTGGTGGCGACGATTATGTTACAAAGCCTTTTAGTCTAGAAGAAGTGGTTGCGAGAATTCGTGCAATATTGCGTAGAACTCAAGATCCAGATGAAGATACGCCTGTTGTGCGCGTTGCTGATTTGGAAATTAATGAGGATTCGCATGATGTTTCCAGATCTGGTGTTCCAATTGAATTAAGTCCTACGGAGTATAAGTTACTTCATTATTTGATGGACAATGAAGGCAGAGTATTGTCTAAGAGTCAGATTCTCAATCATGTTTGGCAATATGATTGGGGTGGAGACGCAGCAATTGTAGAATCCTATATTTCTTATCTTCGTAAAAAGATTGATGGTATTGAAATTAAAAATGAGGATGGAAGCTTAAAGAAGGTTGTTCCTCTTATTGAAACGAAGCGTGGTATTGGCTATATGATTCGCGTTCCGAAAGCAGGTCAAGCCTGATTATGCGTGAGAGCAAATCTGTGGATGGTTCGCTTTACAATAATGGTTCCAAAACATCTGGTTCTGATAACAGCGGATTAAATCAGTCCGAAGTTAGTGCTGATCGAAATGTTAAAGCCGAATTAGTGACTTATTCTGGTGATAATCCTAAAAAAACCAAGAATAAATCTAAGTCCAAATGGTTGCGGAGGCATATTGATGCTATACCGTTGAGTACTCGTTTGGTAGCGTGTACGTTAGTTGTTCTTACAATTGCTGCATTATGCATTTCTCTTTCTATTAGGCAATTAGTTGGCAGTTATCTGTTGGATAAAACCGATGCTCAGCTTACAGATCAGGCTCAGCTTATTTACGACAATATAGATTTGCTTCGTAGTAAGGATTCTGGAGAACAGACTGCAGGTCCTAATGATTATTTCTTGCAGATTAGAGACACTAATAACAAGATTATTACTACACCTTTGATTCCAAAACTTAAAGGTGATGTTGTTTCTATGCCGAATCTTCCAGAAGATGGCGAAATTAATAATGTTGTTGTAAGACGTAGGCCTTTTACTGCTCCAGCGCGAGTGCATGGAGATGTAAAAAGTATTGATGAAACAACTGCAAAAGCTGCGGAATCTCCTTGGCGAGTTCTTGTTCTTACATGGGGTCAGCGAAGCGGATATAATTCCGAAATGCATGTTAGAGGGTATGTTTATATAGCTCTTTCTTTAAGTGACCAATTAGATACTGTTAATACGCTTACACGTTATTGCGTGATGGTTAGTATAACAGTTATTCTTCTTGGTGCTGTTTTAGCTGCTCTTATTATTCAATCTACTCTTGTTCCACTAAAGAGAATAGAAAAAACTGCGTCGAAGATTGCTTCTGGAGATTTAAGTAGGCGAGTGCCTTCCGCCCCAGAAAACACGGAGGTTGGATCTTTAGCTGCTTCGTTGAACTCTATGCTTTCTAAGATTGAACAAGGATTTAACGACCAGGAAGCAATGACTGAGAAAATGAAACAATTTGTTTCTGATGCAAGTCATGAACTCCGTACTCCATTAGCTGCTATTCATGGATACGCTGAATTGTACTACATGTGGAGAGGTGTGCCTGGTCAGCAAGAAAAAGCTGATGATTCTATTGCTCATATTAAGGCTTCTAGTGAAAGAATGACGGAACTTGTAGAAGATTTGCTTTCGCTGGCACGATTTGACGAGGGTAGAGGAATAAATGTTTCTCAGACAGTTAAAGTAACTCCTATTCTTTCTGATGCGGCAAATGATTTGAGAGCGTTAGATCCAGTTCGAGTTATTCAGCAAGGCACTTTGCATTTAGCTGATGACTGGAAGTTGATGAATTGCTCTAAGCCAACAAATTGCAGTCTTGATAGAAAGTTTATTTTTACTCCAGGTGAGTTACCTAAAGTCACTTTAAAGGGTGACGGAGCTAGATTGCGACAAGTTCTTACAAATATTGTTGGAAACATTCATCGCTATACTCCAAGCGATTCTCCAGTAGAGATAGGTATGGGTGTTCTCAAGGCTTCTATTACTCCTGAAGCTCTTCAAAAAATGGGATCTGTATCTCGTTCATTGAAAGACTTTTTAGAAGCTGCGGAAGTGAGCCAATCTACTGGAACAGGCAGCTCATTTGTGGTTATTCGAGTGGTAGATCATGGACCTGGCGTACCTGAAGAATCTTTATCTCACATATTTGAGCGATTCTATATTGCAGATCCATCTCGTGCTAGAGAAAAGGGTGGTACTGGCTTAGGTATGTCTATTGCTCAGTCTGTTGTTAAAGCTCATCGTGGTTTTATATGTGCTACTACGTCTTGTGCATCTAGGACCAGCAGTGATCAGCTTATTGATGATACAATGGCAGGAAGCGAATCGTCTGAATCTAAGCCTCATGGTTTAACTCTTACGGTTGTGTTGCCGAATGTGATATTTGACGATGAGAATAATAAGAAGGTTAAGAATACAGATACTTCTAGCATGGTTACCGATAATAATATTGTAAAAATCGATAATAGTTTAAATTATTAATTATTTTATTTATAATTTTGCTTGTTTTGACATGTTTTTTCGGATAATTTATTGCTTATAGTTTTTGTTTTAGATTGTTCGGGATTCATGCGCTACAATTGATAAAGCGTGAGCCGAGTGAATGTTATGTGGATTATAGTAGAATGTGATGATTCGCATAGAATTTAATGAATTCGAGTGAGGTGTGTTATGCCCAACGGGCGTGTTCGTTGGTACGATTCTAAAAAAGGATATGGCTTTATATGCGATGAAGAGGGCAAAGATGTATTCTTACCATCTTCTGCGCTGCCAGAATCAGTGAAAGAGCTGCGTAAAGGTACGCGTGTTGAATTCTCTGTTGTTGAAGGTCGTAAAGGGCCACAGGCAATGGGTCTCACTGTTGTGGCTTCTGCGCCTTCGCTAGTAAAAGCCACAAGACCAAAAGCTGAAGATATGGCTGCAATAGTAGAAGACCTTATTAAGCTTTTGGATTCTGCAGGCAATGGTTTACGACGTCGTCATTATCCGTCTACTGCTGAGAGTAAGAAACTTGCGCATTTGTTGCGTGCTGTAGCAGACAATTTTGACGTGCAGGACTGATATTTAACAGGATTTTTTATGGCAGATGAAGTAATTAATCCTCAGGAGCTTGCATATAGTATTGCTGTGGAAACTTCAGAGCGTGAAAACGCTGTTGGAGATTTCGTAAGTGCTACAGATCTTGGTAGTGATGTTACCGATTTTAGATTTGTTTGCAATATGCCTGGGTATGAAGGTTGGCAGTGGTCAGTAACGCTGTACCACGATGCTGATGTTGATCGTTGGACAGTTAATGAGTCAACTCTTGCCCCAACTGAGGATTCTTTACTACCTCCACCTTGGATTCCTTGGAAAGATAGACTTAAGCCAACGGATCTTTCGGTTATGGACTCTATTGGTACAGCCGAAGATGATGAAAGGCTTGAGTCTGGAGTTAATCCAGAAGATTTAGATTATAAAAAATCTAAAGCAAATGTTTCTGAAGATTCTGTAGAAACTGAATGCTCTGAATCGGAAAAGTCGCCAGCAACCGAACAGGATGGCGAAACAGAGCAAAATAATGAATCTAAAGAAGATAATGAGTCTAAAGAATCTCAAGAAGATTTTGAAGAAGCAGTTGAGACTTTTAGATTAACTCGTAAGAGGGTTATGACTGCTGAGGCAATAGCTCAAACGGCGAAGCGATGGTATTCGGGACAACATGGTCCTAAATCGCTTTCTACTAAAATTGCGGATGGTAAAGCGTGTTCATCCTGCGGATTTATGATTCCTCTAGCTGGCAGCTTAGGAAACATGTTTGGAGTTTGCGCAAATATGTGGAGCCCAGACGATGGGAGAGTGGTGGCATTAGATCACGGGTGTGGAGAGCATTCCGAAATAGAGCCACCAGAGCCATCACAACTTTGGATTCAATCGACTCCAGCCTATGACGATTATCATATTGAGATAGCTCCTCAAGCTCCTAGAGACGAGAGAGCAGATGTAGAGCTTATCGAAGAAGCGATTGAAGATAGTAAGGAAAATCGTAAAAGACATCGCAGGTTGATAATTGAAGACGAGTCTGACGAGTTCAGCGAAAATAGCGAAAATAGCGATTCTGCAGAAATTGATTCAATTGATAGAAGTAATAATAAAGATAATAAAGCTAATGAAGATATTGAATCAGAAGATTTTGCAGATAGCACTGATAATTCTGATGATGTTGATAAGAGTGATGTTTCGGATGATGCAGATAGCGCAGATTATGCAGAATCTGGCGATGACTCGAATTCTGCAGACAATTCTGAAGATTTAAATAAGTCGTCATTAACCAATGAGTAACACTAAAAATAGTGTTAGAGTCATGGCAACTCGTTACCATAGAACGAAGGATAAGAACGGAAGGCAATTATGTTTGAACGGTTCACTGACCGCGCTCGGCGTGTGATTGTGCTAGCTCAGGAAGAAGCGCGCTCTCTTCAGCATAACTATATTGGTACCGAGCATATTCTCTTAGGTCTTATTAGAGAAGGCGAAGGAATAGCAGCAAAAGCTTTAAACGCCAAAGGCGTAGAATTAGACAATACTCGTAAACAAATAAAAGAAATGATTGGCACTGGTACTGTCTCGCCTAGTGGACACATACCTTTTACTCCGCATGCTAAACAAGTGCTTGAGCTTAGTTTGCGTGAAGCATTGCAATTGGGGCACAGCTATATTGGTACCGAGCATATTCTTTTAGGTCTTATTAGAGAAGGCGAAGGTGTTGGAACGCAGGTGCTTATTAAGATGGAGGTCGATTTAGGAGATCTTCGTAGCACTGCAATGGATTTGATTCGAGGAAATTCTGGATTACCAGAAGACGGTCAGAAGGGTGATTTGGCTAATGCTGGAGGAGTGCAGGATAAGAGGAATCAGTCTGGTTCTGCGCTGCTAGATCAGTTCGGAAGGAATCTTACTACAGAAGCTGAGCAAGGGAAGCTTGATCCTGTTATTGGTCGTTCAAAAGAGATTGAGCGCGTTATGGTTGTGCTTTCTCGCAGAACTAAGAATAATCCTGTTCTTATAGGTGAACCTGGTGTTGGTAAAACAGCTGTTGTGGAAGGTCTTGCACAGAAGATTGTTGCTGGAGATGTGCCAGAAACGTTAAAGGGCAAGCAGGTTTATTCTCTTGACTTGGGTTCGATGGTTGCTGGATCTCGTTATCGTGGCGATTTTGAAGAGCGCTTAAAGAAGGTGCTTAAAGAAATTAAGACTCGTGGAGATATAGTTCTATTTATTGATGAGATTCATACTATTGTTGGTGCTGGGTCTGCAGATGGTGCTTTGGGTGCTTCTGACATGCTTAAACCTATGCTTGCGCGTGGTGAGCTACAGACGATTGGTGCTACAACTACCGATGAGTATAGAAAGTATATTGAAAAGGATGCGGCTTTGGAACGAAGATTCCAGCCTATTCAAGTTCAAGAGCCTTCTATTGCAGAGACAATTGAGATTCTGAAAGGTTTGCGTGCGCGCTACGAGAATCATCATCACGTAACTATTACGGATGCTGCTTTGCAGTCTGCAGCAGAAATGTCTGCTCGCTATATTCAAGATAGGAATTTGCCAGATAAGGCGATTGATCTTATTGATGAAGCTGGAGCTCGCCTACGTATTAAGCGATTGACAGAGCCACCAGAGCTTAAGGAACTTGATTCTAAGATTTCTAAACTTTCAGAAAAGAAAGATGAAGCTATTAAGAATCAGGACTTTGAGAAGGCTGCCGACTTGCGAGATGAGCAGGAAAAGCTTGAGGAAGAACGTAAGAATAAAGAGCAGGCTTGGCGTGAGGGCGAGTCTAATGTGAATATGGTTGTAGACGAGGATGTTATTGCATCTGTTGTTTCTAATACAACTGGTATTCCTGTTGTTAAGCTAACTCAAGCGGAATCCAAAAAGTTGCTCGGTATGGAAGCGGAGCTTCATAAGCGTATTATTGGTCAAGATGAGGCTGTTTCTGCACTTTCTCGTTCTATTCGTCGTGCGCGAGTAGGACTGAAAGATCCAAAGCGTCCTTCTGGATCGTTTATTTTCGCTGGTCCTACAGGAGTTGGTAAGACAGAGCTTGCTAAAACCTTGGCTCAATTCCTGTTCGACGATGATGATGCTTTGATTCGTGTGGATATGTCGGAGTTTGCGGAAAAGTATGCGGCTTCTCGTCTTTTCGGTGCTCCTCCAGGATATGTTGGCTACGAGGAGGGTGGCGAGCTTACAGAGAAGGTTCGTAGAAAGCCATTCTCGGTGGTGCTTTTTGACGAAATTGAAAAGGCTCATCCAGATATTTTCAACACTTTGTTGCAAGTGTTAGACGACGGTCATTTAACAGATGGCCAAGGAAGAAAAGTTGATTTTAAGAACACGATTATTATCTTGACTACAAATCTTGGTACTCGTGATATTGCTAAGTCAGCGAATACTGGTTTTAGTCTTGGCAATAATGCGGATGCATCTTACCAGAGAATGAAGGATCAGGTTAATTCGGAATTGAAGCGTCAGTTCCGTCCGGAATTCCTAAACCGTTTGGATGATACGATTGTATTCCGTCAGCTTACTGAGCCAGAGGTTCGTCAGATTGTTGATTTGGACGTTAAGCGTTTGAATGACCGTCTGTTTGAACGTCATATGACTTTGGAGCTTACAGATGCAGCTAAGAATCTTCTTGCGCAAAAGGGCTTTGATCCTCTTCTTGGAGCAAGACCGTTGCGAAGAGTTATTCAGCGCGATATTGAGGATGCCATAAGTGAGAAGATTTTGCTTGGCGACTTAACAGATGGTGAACGCGTTGAAGTTGATGCAGAAGGCGAAGGTTTGCTGGGGGAGTTTATTTTCCGCGGTATAAAGTTTGATGTTGAATCTTGATGTTGAGTTCTAAATAACGAAAATATTCTAAATAACGAAAATCCCGGTGTGTAAAACCATCGGGATTTTTGCGTTTTATGGGTTTTATAAATCACTATTGTTCCGATAAATAAAATATGTTGTTCCGATACTGTTTATATTATTCAGATAAATGAATTACGCTGAGCTTCTAATAATGCTTTTTCTAATTCCGTATCTACAGCAAAAATGTAGAGTCCATTAACTCCTCGTTTTAATAACACGTTAAGCTCATTTTTAAGATTATCAATTGAATAGTCTAACGTAATTTTCTTTTTTGTAGATAAATCTTTAGTGTGCCTTTTATTAGTTGCTTTATCGTTTCTACTATTTTCTGGGCAAAAAACAACTTTACAATTACGATACTGCACTGAAGGTCCAATTATTACCCCAGCATAATTTAAATCAAATCCTTGAACGGTAAATGTAGATCCAATCTCATTTATAGTATGAGGCTGTTCTGCCCATGATTTTTTTGTTTCCTTTATTGAACGTGAATGCTTAGAGCTATCTAACGATGACAATTGATAATTCCATGGATGGCTAAAAACTTTCCCTTCTCTTTCCAAAATTTCTAACTCTGAACTACTAGCATCAGCATATTCTCCAAGTCCCATATACCATTGTCCATTACTATCACAATGCAAATCTACATTCCAAGTACCATTTATTGCTTTAGGATTATTCTTATTGCTCTTGTACTCCCAATCATATGTTGCAACAATACGTGATAATCCGTGCCCATCGCACCCAGAAGCTTTTTCTTCAGATTTAGATTTAATAGCCTTAAACAATTTAATAGGTGAATCAAATACCTTGAAATCAAAAGGTTTATCTTCAGTATTCGAATCTGCATTTTTTACCTCAGAATTACTACATACTGGAAGAGTGCCAATACAACCATTGTATATAAAATTTTTAATCCATTCGAGAATATTTTTATTAGCTCTCATACGCATCTGATTTTCAAGAATAAAACGACGGACATTCACACTTATTGAATCATTTAAGGATAATGCTCCACAACCATTAGCACTATTGCCAAAAGACTTCTTATCTTTGCAATATGTACCCAATAATTTTTCTAAGTCTTCTGAATTCCACCGTTGGTTACTTTGTAAAATTTGATTAGGATCAAAAGCTGCAATAACAACTCGAGACCTACATAAGATATCAGACAACATATTTGAACCAGAGTAAGCCTGATTAGCTTGTGTATTCAGCAAGTGAGCTTCATCAATAAGAGCTACATCACAGCAACGCTTTGGTCTGTCAATGATGCCACGACCTTGTTCGGTTTGCTCGCTAAAACGATTAATAAACTGAGAAGGTAGCATAACAAGTTCATCATTATTTTTTTGCAAACGTAACTTTGTTGCTATTTGATTGTATACATTCACTTGTTCTTTATGATTTACAATTATGCAAGCAGTTTTCCTATTACTAATAGTTGAAAATTGTTTATATTCATAATCAGAATCCTCTTCGTTTTCTTCTTCAACATCATCATAACTGTATTGGCGTAATTGATTTTTTATTTTGCTTAGCTTGTTACAAATTTTATAGAACAAATCACTGAGTAAAACTGTTTTTCCAGTACCAGCATCACCTTCTAACAGAATAAGCGTAGAAGAATCAGAGTCACACTTATTCTCTGATTTTAAAGCTTCATTGACGATATCTATAACTTTTCTTTCAATATTCTTCTGTTCAGAAGTCAATTTATGAAATGGTGATGCCTTGAATAAAGCTGAGTCGCGAATAATTCCTTCCTCTGGAAATAAATTTGGATCCATGTCATGAAGCTGAACCCATATTCCAGAAAAAATACGTTCGAACTCTTCTTCTGGATAATATTCACCCTGAGGATTTGTTCGGCGATTAGTAACCTCATTAATTGAATTAACGCTTAACAAGTACTGCATGAAGCGGTTTTCAACATCTAAAGTAAGTGATTTATTAAAATGCTCATTAGCAATAATATATTGTTTTACTTCGCCTTCAGATAATTTTTCCCAATCATCTCTGATTTTGGTATCAGCATTCAGATGTTGTTTTGTTCTTTCCTCAATGTTATTAGTTTCACCAACATAAACCGTATATCTCTCATATTCTTTTTTATGAACAATATAAACAGTTGGAAATTTCAGCAAGTAATGCTTCAAAACTTGAATAGTTTGGTTATCAAGATCACTTCTCTTATACTTTAGATTTTCATTAATGCTATGTTCCAATTCATTATCTTTGAAAACTTTATAAGGCAAATTAACAATTATGGACTTAGGGGGAACAATAGCTTTCATCATGATTCAATGATAGCTATTTGATAAGAAATATTCTATTAATAAAAACTACTAATAGTGACAAATTTACAAATGTTTTTGAATTGAATATTTTTAACTCAATTTATAAATTTTCGATTATGAAAATTTAGTCCACGTATCAAAACTGTTTCCTTAACGCAACAATTTTGATACACTTGCCCACAAACTCTATAAATTAGATTTACCATATAAACAAAGTCAATGTTGTGTAATAATGCAATATTTACTAGCATGAATCGTAGGAGTCTTCCTGCGTTGAAAGTCGGCTTCATGCCGTCGGCTGATTTACTCACCTTAGGCGTTGTGTGGGCTCCTTTATTTTTTTTTACATATAACATATGGATCATTAAAGACTATAAAACAGTTGGAATATGCGAAAGCTAGTCATACCCTCAAACCAACTCATTACGAGATTAAGGGGTAAGAGGAGCCCTAGCCCTCATTTCGATTCTATCATATAAGTCTTTACCTAATACGCAGTGGTAATCCTTGAAGCGCAATAAGTAAATAGTTAGTCCCGAACAGACCAAGTGTCCGGGACTCACTATCCACTATACTGCAGGCTCATTATGAAATTAGATGCAATAGTATCTGCTATGTTTTCACTCGTTATTATCGCTGGCGTATGGTGCCATTTTTCACCTTGGTTCACAGTCTTTCCCGCATCGTGGGGCGGGACAACCTGCTTGAGTGCAACACAACAAGCGCGAAAGTACCTTGGAACGCCGAGCTTGCTCAAAGTTGAAAGCATAGTGTGCTTTTCAACGCAAGTGAGGGCTGACTACGTTAAATCAACGAAATTAGTTTTTCCGCACAAAGATTTATGCGAATGTGTTTACGGTCGATGTGTATCGTGATAGCATAGTAGAGCCGTGGTGCAAAGGGCGATTTTATCCTTTTCGTCCTCTTGACAATTGCGCACCACGGTGCTTTTAGGTCTTTTCTAAATGTGTGGTTATTCATAGAAATTCTAGCTAGTATGTGTAGTTGGAATTTTTTTCTCACATATGAGGTATGAATCTTAATTGCAACGCGTGGCCCTCGGCAACTAGCTTTCAAGACTGGAACATTAGTCTGAGGAGTACCACGCGTTTTTGCTTATAACCCTATAACCACACGTTTTTCAGGCTTTCACACATAAGCTGATGCTATCCTAGAAGTGCGTTTATCAAAAAAGAAAGAGCTTAGCGCGTTGTTACTGCATATAACGATGTGGAAGATAAGAGAGGAATCAAAAGCTGATGAATATGATGAAACTTTGTTATGATATGGCTGAGAAACTTCGTCCCTATGCTGAACCTAATATGGACAAACACTCTAAAGAAGCAGCCAATAGCGCTATTAGAGCAGGTGAACCATCAATCGCAATTGATATTTATTTAAGTAGACGCATGGATGCGCAAGAGTGCACCTAAAGAGTTGCTAATAGAAGCCTATAACCTTCTAGATCCTTATGAATGCGGAGATGTCTATGACGATATAGCAGACGATTTAGGAGTTCCGCGTAAAGTCCATTCACCAGATGAATAAAAAATAAATTTTATATTAAATCAACAATTATCAGATTTTAGCCACCTGCAAAAGGTTGTAAGCAATTAAAAGTATGCGCGTTAATACCGTGTTCCCAGTTGTGGAAAATAAGAGAGGAGTGAAAAGCTGATGAACATGCAGAAAATTTATTATGACACGGCAGAGAAACTTCGGCCTTATGCTGAACCATACATGGATAAACTTTGCAAAGAAGCCGCTAGTAATGCTACATGCGCAGGAGAGCCTTATGAAGCATTAGCAGATTACTTAAGTTTTGCATGGGAACATCAAGATACTCCTCGCAAACTTATTATTGAAGCATACAATCTTATTGACGATGATTATCTTGATTCATATAACGAAATGGCAGATAAACTAGGGATTCCACGTCGCCAACATTCTGCAGATTACGATGAAGATGAATAAATTGTATATTAAAAAAATATACTTAGAATGAAAATTGCGAGGGACCCCTCGACTAACAATCTGACGTAAACGGCAGCTGCGAGGCCCTCGCGTTGCTTTCATTATAGCGTTATTTTTTAAAATATTTCAATGTACCAAGGGATTCAATAAATACTATTGTTCAAAAACGTTTATCTAGAGAAAATATGAAGCTAAATTGCGTTTGCATAATAGAAGACGGGAAAATTAACTATTACAAAAGAGCTGGTCATTCCCCCAAACCTACCCCGTGAAGGGTCAAGGGTAAGGGGGAGCCCCAGCTCTCAATTCGATTCTATCATATGAGCACCTTCCTTATACGCAAGGATCACCCATATTCTTGTTATTGTTTAGCTAGATTTATCATACGCAATAAGCACGTATCAAAACTGTTTCCTTAACGCAATAATTTTGATACACCTGTGTTATATCTATTTTTGTGAATGACACTCTTCCTACGCATTAAACATCTACATCTGCTTTACTCTTGTAAGAGTTATATCACTTTGAACAATTTTAAATTTATACTACAAACTGACCTAACTTTATACGCAGAAGATTTAGATTAATGAATCACAATAACAATGTTGTTGATGTATAATCGCTTTTGATAGAGTTTCCCGCATGTGCGGGGGTGATCCTTCTGCGTTTCGTGTTCTATCGTCTTTCTCGCATTGGCGAGGCAATTATTTGAGCTTCAAACGTATTGCATCCGTTTGAAGCTCAACTAGTTTAGTAATAAATATGCAACACAATCTTTCTTAAAGCTCTTATTGAGAGTATATTTGCCATTATTTAATAATCATTGTGGATTAGGAAAAATGGGAAGACGGTAATCATGAATTGTAATCATGTTGTTAATCCTGAATTATGGGGTAAAAAGAGAGAAGTTAATGGAGTAATGCAATGGCTTCCTCTTGCTCAACACCTTGAAGATACTGGAAATGTTATTGGTCAATTATGGGATCATTGGCTTAGTGATGGTCAGCGAAGATTGATTGAAGCCTCATTAAGTAAACATGTTGATGCAAAAAAGTTATCTCAATTTTTAGGATGCATACATGATATTGGTAAAGCTACTCCAGTTTTTCAGTTTCGAAAATCGTATTCAAATTCAGAAGATTTAGATATTGCGTTAAAAAATAAGTTAGCTACTGTTGGTTTTACAAATATCGATGATTTTATTAAAAAGGCAGAAGATTGCTCGAGTAGCCATCACACTATAACTGGTCAAGCTATTCTTTCTAATGCTGGAGTCCATGAAGGAATTTGTGCAATCGTTGGTGCTCATCACGGTAAGCCTTTAGATAATGATTTTGTTTATAAAAATAACGAATCTGCGTATTCTGACCATTACTATCAAAGTGAAACTGAAAGTGAGAATAGTAAATTATGGAAAAAATTGCAGAATGATATTTTGGTTTGGGCTTTAGAAAGAAATGATTTTTCTAATGTAGATGATCTTCCAGAAATAAGTGAGCCAGCACAAGTTTTATTGTGTGGATTAGTAATTATGGCTGATTGGATTGCTAGTAATGAACACTATTTTCCTCTTATTCCAATAGAGAAAGATTTGATTGAAAATCAGGAAGAAAGATATAGAAAAGGCTGGGAAAAGTGGTTACAACATGGTTCTAAAGACGTATGGGAATCATTAAATTGTTGTAGCAATGTTTCGCAAATATACAAACATCGTTTTGGCTTCTTGCCGAATAGCATTCAGACAGCGTTGCACGATGTCATTTCTCATTGCAAAGAGCCTGGAATTTTTATTCTTGAATCTGCAATGGGTTCAGGAAAAACAGAAGCTTCTTTGATTGCCGCTGAGCAATTAGCAAATCTAACCGGAAGAAGCGGAGTATTCTTCGGTCTTCCTACTCAAGCAACTTCTAACGGAATGTTTAGGAGAGTTGAGGATTGGCTTAAAAGCGTGAATCGTGATTTTCAGGGTGAAATTGGTTTACGTTTAGTTCATGGTAAAGCTGAACTGAATGCAGATTATGCGCATTTACCGCATGGAATGCAAAATATGAATGATGGTTCTGAGAGTAGATCTAGTAATAATGATGTAAATAATAATGGAGTAATACTTAATGATTGGTTTACTGGGCGAAAAACCGCAATGTTGGATGATTTTGTAGTTGGTACAGTAGATCAATTTTTGTTAGCTTCGCTAAAGCAGAAACATCTTATGCTACGTCATTTGGGCTTAAGTAAAAAAGTTGTAATTATTGACGAGGTGCACGCTTATGACGCTTATATGAATAAGTATCTTGAAGAATCTCTTATTTGGATGGCAGCATACGGTGTTCCCGTAGTGTTACTTTCTGCTACTTTACCAGCCAAGCGTAGAAAAGAACTTATAAAAGCCTATATGTGTGGGTTATTTGGATTTAGTTGGAGAGAATGTGATAAATCTAATGTTGATTTTGAAACAAATAATTATCCTTTAATTACGTACAGTGATAAAAACTGTGTAAAACAAAAATTTATTGAAAATGATGCTAGTGAAAATAAATCTGTTTCTGTAAGAAAAATAACAGACGATAGATTACACGAATCACTTGTTAGTGAGCTTAAATCTTTGTTAAATAATGGCGGCATTGCTGGGATTATAGTAAACACCGTTAAAAGAGCTCAAGAAATTTATAATGCGTGCGTTGATGAATTTAGTGATGACGAAGTTATAGTTATTCATTCGCAATTTATTGCTACAGATAGAGTTAGAAAAGAACAACAGATTTGCAATATGATTGGCAAGAATGCTCATAGACCTACTCGTGCAATAATTATCGGTACGCAAGTATTAGAGCAGTCACTTGATATTGATTTTGATATTTTGTTTACTGATCTTGCTCCTATAGATTTATTACTTCAACGTGCTGGCAGATTACACAGGCATACGATGGAACGCCCAGAAACTTTCACAGAGCCAATTTTATATGTGTTGGGAACCAGTGAGTGTTATGAATTTGATAAAGGTTCAGAGTCTATTTACAGCAAATATTTACTTATGAGAACTCAATACTATTTGCCAGATGTTATAAACATGCCTCAAGATATTTCTCGATTAGTGCAAATAGTTTATGGCGATAATCCTTTAGAGTTGCAAGAAGATTTGAAAGATGTGTATGCTGTTGCAAAAAGAGAACATGATTCAGTAAGAAATAGTAATGAAAGTGCTGCAAAAACATATAGAATCGAAAATCCAAAATCAAAAATCGGTAAAAGATCTATTGTCGGCCTGTTGGAGAATCCAATTACAAATGAATCTGATGAATTTGCATGTGCTCAAGTTCGTAATAGCGGCGAATCTATAGAAGTTATTGCTGTGAAAAAAGTTGGATCTGGCTATGGAACTTTCCATGATTGTGAAGATATTTCACAAAATATTGATGATTCAGAAGTTGCAATGAAACTTGCTCAAGAAACAGTAGGATTGCCGTGGATGTTTACATTAAACAGCAATCGTGTTGATGAAACAATTGCAGAACTGGAAAGAATACGAAAACAAAATCAATTCAAAAATTGGGATAATCAGCCTTGGTTGCGAGGTTCTTTGGTGCTTTTATTCGATGAAAATAATATTTGCAAATTATCGAAATGCAGAGTTGTGTATTCTGAGAAAAGTGGTATTGTATGTATTAAGAGTTCGGAAGAAGACAGAAAGGAATAAAAGGTGAGCAGGTTTAATCTACTAGATGAGCCTTGGATTTCCGTCATTGTAGACGAAAAAGGCCACAATAAGCTCGTATCAATGACAGATGTGTTTAAGCATGCATCTGAATATAAAGCTCTTGCTGGCGATATGAAAACTCAGGACTTTGCATTGCTTCGTGTTTTGCTTGCTGCGCTTCATACTGTTTTTTCTAGGTACGATATTCAGGGAAATTCTCGTGAATTTGATTCAGGTGAAGATACTGAAGATGATTTCAATGAAGAAACAATGGATATTTGGCGCGAAGTTTGGAATTCAAAAAAGTTTCCAGATGCAGTTTTCAAATATTTAGAACAATGGCATGATCATTTCTACCTTTTTGATGACAAATATCCATTTTTCCAAGTACTTAAACAGGATGTAGATAGTAAAAATCTTGGCGGTAAATCTCCTAGTGAGATATCTGGTAAAAATATAAATCGATTGATTTCTGAAAGTAACAATAAAATAGCAGTATTTTCTCCAAAAGATAATGTTGATAACAACAAATCATCACTTACTGAACCACAATTAGCAAGATGGATTATTACCTTACAGTCATACGCTGGATTAGCAGATAAGACCATGTTTGGTACGGAAAAATATAAAGCTTCTAAAGGTTGGCTTTTTGATCTCGGCGGTATTGAGATAATAGGAGCAAATTTATTTGAAACTCTTATGCTCAATTGTGTACTTGTTGGCGATGTGCAATCTCCTGAGAAAAAACAAAAGCCATGTTGGGAATATTCAGGAACAGAAAATATTGAAAATTCGTTTTATGAAACATTTATTGACAATGTTTCCCAGCTTTACACTCGATGGAGTAGAGCAATATATATAAATCCTGATATTAGCATTGACAAGCCAATATCGGTTTCTATAGTGAAACTTCCTGATATTAATCATAAAAATGCTTTTATTGAGCCAATGACAGTATGGCAGTATAACAAAGAAGGTGAAAATAAGGATAAATACACTCCAAGGAAGCATAGAACAGAAGAAGCTATGTGGAGATCATTTGGACTCCTTACATCGCAAGAATTATACGATGGTAGTGTAAAAAATCACAAACCAGGAATTATGGAATGGCTTAACGAAATTAAACATGATATTGCTGGCTCTTCTATTTCACTGCAAGCTATAAGTATGAAAGATGATGGTAATGCTACATCTTGGGTTCCTACAGATGAAATATGCGATACTTTATATATTGATGAAGTCGTAGTAACTGATAATGCTGACGATGGATGGGTATACAGAATTAACAATGAAGTTGAGTATACAAGATCTGCCATAGGATTCATTTACAAGCAATTTCTTCTCGACATATGTGAAATACGCAATAGAAGTAAAGATGATGCAACTAAATATTCTGCTAAGTACATTAGTCAGGCTTATTTCTTAGTTGATCAACCGTTTAGAGAATGGTTAGCAAATATTAAACCAAAAGATTCAATGAATGAACGTTGTACTCAATGGAGAAATACTTTGCATAACATACTCATAGATGAGGCAAAAGGAATGCTAGAAAATGCAACATTGCGCGATTTTACAGGTAGACCATCTGATCAAAGCGAGAAAGAATCTACAAAAAATATAGTTACAGCTTACAACGTTTTTACTAGTCGATTAAAAAAATTATCAGGAAAATAAAAGACATAGAAAGGAGGCTATTATGGCTGAAAATCAAAGCAAATCTGTTGAAGTATCAAGCGTTGTCAGTAAAATCATAAATCAATTCTTGAACGGCTCAGATATTGCATCGAGACGAACTATGCTTGCTCAACTACGTCACACAATCGGTAAGCCATTAAGTCAGTCAATAGAAATATGGCCATGGATATTAAACAATGTGCCAGAAAGCTTCATAGATAAATATGGCGAAGTTAACTACCAATTGCGAGCTGTTATAAACACTTTGCAAATATACGCATTGTACGAGCAAGGTGTTGCAGAAAAATCAAGTTATAAAGATTTGAACAAATCTGAAGATTCAGAAAATGAAAAATCTTATAACAATATGGGAACAGCTTTAAGAACACTAAGAAGTGATGAAGGCGTACGTGGAGCTATGGATAGGCGCTTTAGTGTTATGATCACTGCAAACGACTACGAAAGTTTTTACTACTACCTTCGTCAACTAGTTCGACTACTAAAAAGCAGAACAAAAGAAAATCAACAATCGATTGATTATTCTAAACTAGCTCGCGATTTATATTTGCTTCAGTTTGAAGATTCAGAAAAAGTAAGACTTTCCTGGGCGCAAGAATATTATCGCTTAAGCAAGTAGCAATAACTTTTTAGCAACATCACATATTTTAAAAATTACATATTTCAAAAACAACGTTATTAAACAATTAACTAAAATTTAGAAAGGCAAAACAATGAACGCTCATTTATTCTTAGATATTCAAGCAATCCAAACTGTTCCACCATGCAATATTAATCGCGATGATGCAGGCAGTCCAAAAACTGCTCAATATGGCGGTGTAACTAGAACCAGAATAAGTTCTCAATGCTGGAAGCACTCAATGCGTGAATACTTCAAAGAGCACAGCGGTGATTCTAATGTTGGAATACGAAGCAAAAATATTGTTAAATACGTTGCCGATAAAATCATTACTTTAAAACCAGAATTATCTGAACAAGAAGCATTAGATTTAGCAGATAAAACGTTAAATACTGCTGGAGTTAAAACTAAAACAGATAAGGGGGAAACAGTTCCTACATCAAAAGCTTTATTCTTCTTAGGCGAGACTCAAGCAAATTCTCTAGCTCAAGCAGCAATCAATAATGTTACTGACAAGAAGCAACTGCAAGAAATCTTGAGAGATAATCCACCTATTGATATTGCGTTATTCGGTCGCATGCTTGCAGACGATCCATCGCTTAATGAGGACGCTTCTTCGCAAGTTGCTCACGCAATTTCCACTCACGCTGTTCGTACTGAATTCGATTACTATACTGCTGTTGATGATTTATCTGCGGATGATAATGCTGGAGCTGGAATGCTTGGAACAATAGAATATAATTCTTCAACGCTGTATCGTTATGCAAATGTTGCAGTACATGAATTTAGCCATCAGTTGAGTGATAACAAAGAATCTACAATTAATGCTCTTAGACTTTTTATTGAAGCTTTCGCTAACGCAATGCCTACTGGAAAAGCAAATACTTTTGCTAACCAAACTTTGCCGCAAATGCTGGTGGTAACTTTAAGAGATGACAGGCCAGTGAACTTAGTTAGTGCATTTGAAGATCCAGTAAAATCTAAAGACGGATATGTCTCAAAGTCTATAGATAAGCTATCTCAAGAATACGAGAAAGTTCAAAAATTCGTCCATAAGCCACTTGCATCATTCTATGTAACAATGGATTCTTCAAATGAGAATCTTAAATTAGGAGTGGAAGAACAAAGTATGCAGCAATTATTGGATGATTTTTCTTCTAAAGTCCCCGAATTTCTTCAGTAAATTCCTTAATAAATAACACTTATTAGTTGATATTTAGTGTTTAACAGTTAGGAATCTTATGAAAAGTTTATTACTGAAGTTTTCTGGACCGTTGCAATCATGGGGTACAGATTCTCATTTTGAGACTCGTCACACAGACTACTATCCATCTAAAAGTGCGGTAGTAGGTATGATTGCTGCAGCTTTTGGATATAGAAGAAGCGCAGATTGTGATGAAGAGATTGCAAAGCTTAATGATTTAGATTTTGCAGTACGAATAGATCAGCAAGGAAATTTGCTTAGAGATTATCATATTGCTGCAAAATATAAGTCTAACGGTGACTTTGAAAAAAATTACGTTACAAATCGTTACTATCTAGAAGATGCCATATTCCTAGTTGCAATAGGATCCGATAATGAGCAACTTATTTACAGTATTAACGATGCGTTGCGCTCGCCGTATTTTCAATCTAGTTTAGGCAGAAGATCATTGCCTCCTACTGCTGACTTTATTCTAGGAGTAGAAGATTGTGGAGTAATTCAGGCTCTATTAACGCATGAGTGGCTTGCAAACAAGTGGTCTAAAAAAAGATTTAATACTTTTAGACTATCTGATTCATCAGAGTCTGCTGATGAATCATGCAATGAAGTATTTATATCCTTATACGCTGATTCTGATTTAGTAGATAAAGCTGTAGCAGAATTAGTTAAAGACGATACTAGTACTTATAAAATTCAGGGATCAGTTCGCAGATTGCGCAAGGATTTCGTTAATTCTTTCTCTAACAAGGAAAGAAAATTCGGATTCCGTTACGAGTCAAAAGTGGAAATACCTATTAAGAGAATTCTCCACAATAATTCGGATTCGGAAGGTATTTCATCAGATAGTAAGCATGTGAAATCTACTGGAGATTTTATTGCTGAGCATGATGCTTTTTCTGGATTGGAGTCTTAAATGTCTTATTTAAGCAGAGTTGAAATTGATTATAAAAAGCCCTCATCATTGAGAGATCTTAAATCTGTCGGAGCTTTTCACAATTGGGTTGAGCAAAGTTTTCCCGACGAATGGGAGAATCATGAAAGAAGCCGAAAACTATGGAGAGTTGATGTTCTGCATGGAAAACATTACTTGCTTATAGTGAGTGATTCTGAACCAGATTTGCAACGTCTAGAGATGTATGGTGTTGCTGGAACAGCGTCAAGTAAGAATTATGATAAGTTTTTAGGCTCACTGATGAATGGCATGAGAATGCAATTTCGTGTGACGCTTAACCCTGTTGTTTCTATTTCTGATACTGCTGAAACTCGCACTACTAGAGGTAGGGTAGTACCACATGTTACTTATGATCAGCAGATGAATTTTTTGCTTAATCGCGCACAAAAATTAGGTTTTTCGTTGAACGAAAATGAATTCGCTATTGTTGAACGCGGATATAGCTTATTTACAAAGTCAGAAAAACCTATTCGATTAAGTAAAGCTGTTTATCAAGGTATTTTAACAATTAGTGATGCAAAGATTATGCGTAAAACACTGTTAGAAGGAATTGGCAAAAAGAAAGCGTATGGCTTTGGAATGATGACAGTAATTCCTTTAGACAATTAAATAAATGATTAAAGGCTGTAACAGTATGAAAAAGAAATTCGGTGCCAAAAAAGCTGAAATACCAGAGCTTCCACGTATAAGCGACAGAGTGAGTTTTATATACGTAGAGCATGCGAAAATTAATCGTCTTGATAGTGCTGTTACAGTCTTTGATGCAAATGGAACTATAAGAGTTCCTGCTGCAATGATTGGTGTTTTACTTTTAGGCCCTGGTACTGAGATTACTCATAGAGCTATGGAATTACTTGGAGATGTTGGTGCAAGCATAGTTTGGGTTGGTGAGCATGGGGTTCGAAATTATGCTCATGGTAGAGCATTGTCAAGAAGTTCAAGATTGTTGGAAAAACAAGCAAAACTTGTTACTAATAATAGGTCTAGACTGAGCGTTGCGAGAAAAATGTATCAAATGCGTTTCCCTAACGAAAACGTATCGTCATATACTATGCAACAATTGCGAGGTCGAGAGGGCGCTCGTGTTAGACATGTATATAGGGAAATGTCTAACCAATACAATGTCCAATGGAATGGTCGCGATTATAAAATCGACGATTTTGAAAGTGGCACTGTTGTTAATCAAGCATTGTCTGTAGGTAACGTATGCTTATACGGTTTAGTGCATAGCATAATATCTGCTTTAGGTTTAGCACCTGGATTAGGTTTCGTACATACTGGACATGATCTTTCTCTCGTATATGATATTGCAGACTTATATAAAGCTGAATTAACTATTCCTGCGTCTTTTGAAGTTGCTTCTCAGTGTGAATCCGAGGATGACATTGAACAGTTAATGCGTTTGAAGATGCGCGATTGCTTCGCAAATTGCAACATAATGTCTCGTATTGTTAATGATATACAAAATCTTCTTGAAATACCAATTGACGAGCAAATTACTGTTGATGTAATACATCTTTGGGACGATAAGGAACTTCTAGTAGATTCTGGAATAAATTACAGTGAGGTGAATTGATATGCCGTTAACTGTGATTACGATGACTAACTGTCCACTATCTTTAAGAGGTGATTTAACCAAGTGGATGCAAGAAATAGCTACAGGCGTTTACGTCGGCAATTTTAATAGTCGAGTTCGAGAAGAATTATGGAAGCGCATAGAAGACAGTGTTGGAAATGGTGCTGTAACAATGAGCTTTTCTTCCAGAAATGAAATTGGCTACGATTTTAAAACTATTCATTCGCATCGTGAGGTGGTTTATTCGGATGGATTACCTCTGGTACGTATTCCAACAGTTGATACATTAGAAAACGATATTAAACATGGATTTAGCGATGCAGCACATTTTCATAACGCAAGGAAATTTTCAAATGTTAGGCGTAAAAGTATTAATACTACTTCTAATAAAATTGAAAATAATCTTACAACTGAAAGTATTAGTTATCTAAGTTATGATAATGTTTCTCAAAATGCAAAATTTACTACAAATAATGAAGAAATAACTTGTACAGATTACTGGAAAAATTTTATTGGGAAAATAAGTAAGAATTTTGTTGTAATAGATTGCGAAACTACAGGTTTAAATAGCAAAGTTGATAAAATCATTGAAATTGGAGCTGTTAAGTTTATAGATGGAAGAGTTGAAGAATTTAAAACTCTGATAAATATTAATGATTCTAACAATAATATTCTTAGAAAAAATAATATAATTCCAGATGAGATTACTGAGTTAACTGGTATTACGTGCGATATGCTTGAGTCGGATGGTGTAAGTTTAGATTTAGCATTAAATGAATTTATTGATTTTGTCGGCAAATTACCTGTACTTGGATACAACGTACAATTTGATATGTTATTTTTGAATTCTGCTTTATCCTCATTAGGTGAAAGTTTTGATGATTCTCTTTCAGTTAATAAAATTTTTGATATCTCTCGTTTTGTAAAGAAAGAAAAGAAATTTTTAAAAAATTACCAATTAAAAACAGTGCTAGATGAATACAACATTGCTGAATCCGTTCCGCATAGAGCTCTTCTGGATGCTAGACTAACAGCGCAGCTTGTTTTTAATTTGACAGAATTGTTAAAATTTCTTTCATAAAGTTATAATTTTAAAGGATTGTGTGCAACAATGGATTAGTTTTGAAGACTAAATAGTTTTTACTATTTAGTCTTAGAAAAATGGCTATTTTATTGGGATTTTTAAGTGTCTTTCCCGCATACGCGGGGGTGATCCCTTATGAGTATAAATAACGTAAGAGTACACGGTGTCTTTCCCGCATACGCGGGGGTGATCCTGAGTAACTACGATTTTAGATCTAAGAAGGACGGTCTTTCCCGCATACGCGGGGGTGATCCTTGTATTTATACGATGCTTGGTATTGACAATGTGTCTTTCCCGCATACGCGGGGGTGATCCCTTTCGATTGCGGTATATTCCCTATTTCTGGAGGTCTTTCCCGCATACGCGGGGGTGATCCCAAATTAGTAAACAATTTATTAAGTTACGAGAAGTCTTTCCCGCATACGCGGGGGTGATCCCTGGTAAAGAGCTTTTAACATCTTTGCAAACTTGTCTTTCCCGCATACGCGGGGGTGATCCTCAACGAATGTATCAGATGTTTAGAGAGCAAATGTCTTTCCCGCATACGCGGGGGTGATCCCATCTACAAGCAAATTGCAGGTGGTGAACCAGCGTCTTTCCCGCATACGCGGGGGTGATCCCATAGGTACGTTGTGCGTTATTAACAGTCGTATGTCTTTCCCGCATACGCGGGGGTGATCCCGCCTAGATAAGGCAATCGAAGAAGAAAACAAAGTCTTTCCCGCATACGCGGGGGTGATCCCTTTGCTGCCTGGTAAGCGTCCGTGAGGCATGTGTCTTTCCCGCATACGCGGGGGTGATCCTTAAGCAATATCAACGACAGTCAGCTAGCACAAGTCTTTCCCGCATACGCGGGGGTGATCCTGTATTATGGCTGTAAATAATTTAACTATTTTGGTCTTTCCCGCATACGCGGGGGTGATCCTTGGCGATACGTTTAGCGCTGATTTTGATAAAGGTCTTTCCCGCATACGCGGGGGTGATCCCAAAGCGCGCAAGCTTGCAGATGAACTACTACAGTCTTTCCCGCATACGCGGGGGTGATCCCACAAACAAGCCCAACCGCTGAATACGAGCCATGTCTTTCCCGCATACGCGGGGGTGATCCTCCGCTTGAGTCGCGTCGACAAGCTATTAAAAAGTCTTTCCCGCATACGCGGGGGTGATCCTTGAGTTGCGTAAAAAATACCCATCGCAATACAGTCTTTCCCGCATACGCGGGGGTGATCCCTTGAGTGCTCTTGATAAACTTGATGAGCTTGAGTCTTTCCCGCATACGCGGGGGTGATCCTGTTTGCTTCTGTGCGAATAGAGTCAAAGAGTTGTCTTTCCCGCATACGCGGGGGTGATCCCGTCTTTCTGCTGTTCTAACGCTGTTTTATTTGGTCTTTCCCGCATACGCGGGGGTGATCCTTGTATTTATACGATGCTTGGTATTGACAATGTGTCTTTCCCGCATACGCGGGGGTGATCCCTTTCGATTGCGGTATATTCCCTATTTCTGGAGGTCTTTCCCGCATACGCGGGGGTGATCCCAAATTAGTAAACAATTTATTAAGTTACGAGAAGTCTTTCCCGCATACGCGGGGGTGATCCCTGGTAAAGAGCTTTTAACATCTTTGCAAACTTGTCTTTCCCGCATACGCGGGGGTGATCCCTGGCAGGGTACAATAAATACGTCAATCGTACCGTCTTTCCCGCATACGCGGGGGTGATCCCAAGAACGAGCAACACGAGAAAGCATCGAATGGGTCTTTCCCGCATACGCGGGGGTGATCCCAAATTAGTAAACAATTTATTAAGTTACGAGAAGTCTTTCCCGCATACGCGGGGGTGATCCCATTAGAAGATGCAATTAGGTTAGAAAAATAACGTCTTTCCCGCATACGCGGGGGTGATCCTAAATTGTGCGCCTGTGTTATCTGCAAGTTCTTGTCTTTCCCGCATACGCGGGGGTGATCCTTCCCGACTCTTTCCGCTCAATACCGCGGAACGGTCTTTCCCGCATACGCGGGGGTGATCCTTGAAGTGCAATAAGTAAATAAAGAGTCCCGAACAGACCAAGTGTCCGGGACTCACTATCCACTATACTGCAGGCTCATTATGAAATTAGATGCAATAGTATCGGCTATGTTCTCACTTGTTATTATCGCTGGAATATGGTGTCATTTTTTCGCCTTGGCTCATAGGCTTTCCTGCATACGCTGATGCTATCCTAGAAGTGCATTTATCAAAAAGAAAGAGCTTAGCGTGTTATTACTGCATATAATGATGTGGAAAATAAGAGAGGAATTAAAAGCTAATGAATATGATGAAAATTTATTATGATATGGCTGAGAAGCTCCGTCCCTATGCAGAACCTACTATGGACGAACGTTTTAAAGAAGCAGTCAATAGTGCTATTAGAGCAGGAGAGCCATCAATTGCAATTGGTGACTATTTGGCAGAAGCATGGTTGCACAAGAGTGCGCCTAAAGAGTTGTTAATCGAAGCGTATAACCTGCTAGAGCCTTATGAGTGCGGCGATATATATGACGATATAGCAGACGATTTAGGGTTACCGCGTAAAGTTGATCCATTAGACGAATAAAAAATAAATTTTGGTCTATAACCCTAGAACCTATAACCCTAGAAAATATACTTATAATGAAAATTGCGAGGGATCCCCTCGACTAACAATCTGACGTAAACGGCAGCTGCGAGGCCCTCGCGTTACATTCATTATAGCTTTATTTTTTAGAATATCCAATGTAACAAAGGATTCAATAAATACTATTTTTCAAAAACGTTTATCTAGAGAAGATACGAAACTAAGTTGCGTTTGCATAATAGAAAACAGGAAAATTAACTATTACAAAAGAGCTGGTCATTCCCCCAAACCTACTCGTTACGAGATTAAGGGTAAGGGGAGCCCCAGCTCTCAATTCAATTCTATCATATGGGCATCTTCCTCATACATAAAGGTCACCCATATTGTTGTTATTGTTTAGTTAGGTTTATCATACACAATAAGCACGTATCAAAACTGTTTCCTTAGCGCAATAATTTTGATACATTTGCTATGAATATATGACACGCCAAGCGACACGCCAAAAGACGCAAAGCTTGCATTTGTAAATATTTCGGGTATAGTAGTTACTCGTGCTTCGGCGCTGGCAGTTGTCAGTGTGAGAGCATTGCGGACATAGCTTAGTTGGTAAAGCGCAACCTTGCCAAGGTTGAGACCGCGGGTTCGAGTCCCGTTGTCCGCTCTAGGTCCGGTGAGTTATTCGACCTTACGGTGGGTTAGCCAAGCGGTTAGGCAGCGGCCTGCAAAGCCGTATAGATGAGTTCGACTCTCGTACCCACCTCGATTAAGCGGGTTAGCTTAATAAACAACCTGGGCGGTTGGCGCAGTGGTAGCGCACTTCCCTGACACGGAAGGGGTCACAAGTTCGAACCTTGTATCGCCCACTCGAAAGGATTGCCTTTCACGCATAATTAAAAAAATTTTGGGTGATTGGCGCAGCGGCTAGCGCACTTCCTTCACACGGAAGGGGTCATAGGTTCGATTCCTATATCACCCACAATATTGTTCAGTTTCGCGGTATGATATACCGCATTTTTTGTATCTACTGGTATGCCTCGGTATTAGTTAGCATTTTATTAATACATTTTTCGCGTATAGGTTGATTTAAGAATAAGCGTAGCATCAAAATTAAACACTATTTTTGAGTTATGCACAAAAATAGTATTGGATAATGTAACGGTGCTGAATAGTGTAATTCCCAAAATCTCGCAGTTACGCTGCTCGGTTACGCTGCTCGTTCATGTTGCTTAATCACGCTGCTCAGTTCTACTATTTAGCTTTACTGATTACTTGATATCCGTGTTTAATTAGCACAGATTCGAGTTGAGAAAGATACGCAATTGCTGCAGGGGAAAGATTCGTGCGCTCATTCTTAATCCACCCAACAAGCATGGTTTCTTCGCAATCCAGCGGAATGGTCACGATTTTCTCGTTATTCAAGTCGCCATTGTCGATTCCAGTGCAAATCGTAAAACCATTAAGACCAATAATAAAGTTCAAAATGGTTGCGCGGTCTGTAACATTAATCTTTTTAGGTGGATGTTGAGGCCATACCGCTTCCTCTGTAAAGAAGAAGCTACCATCCTCACCCTGCTCATACTGAATAAACGGATATGGTCGCAAATCCTCCAAAGTGAGTTTTTTATGACCTGCAAGTGGATTGTTTCTAGAAATAAACACATGCAATTTAGCGCGGAAAAGTGGATGGAATTCAAGATGCTTTTCTCGAAGCATTTTTCCAATAACGTCTTTGTTGTAGTCGGAAAGATAAAGCAAACCAAGGTCTGCGCGCATTGAAGTCACTTGATTAATAATATTTTTTGTACGCGTCTCCCTTAGTGAAAACTCGTACTCGTTAGAATCAATGCTGCGAATCATGTCTACAAAAGCCTCAACAGCAAACATGTAGTGCTGAGTTGCAACGCTGCAAAGCTGTTTTCTAGGCTTAGTGCTGTTGTAGCGCTCTTCAAGCAAATCTGCCTGGTCTAAAACTTGTCGTGCGTATGTTAAAAACTCAGCTCCGTCAACAGTTAATGCAATTCCTTGAGAAGATCTAGTAAAAATCTCAATTCCAAGCTCTCGCTCCAATTCTTTTACGGAAGAGCTTAACGCTGGTTGTGAAACATAAAGTTCATGCGAAGCTTCGTTCATAGATCCGCACTCTACGATTTTCACAATGTACTTTAATTGCAGCAGCGTCATTATTAAGAGCCTTCCGATTTTGGGATTTATACTTTACTATTTCCAACTATTACAACTATAACAACTATAAACTAACGCCTATAATCTTGCGACTTTGGCTTAGTGCTTATAATTTAACGCCCAGCGATGCTAAATCTTTGCGAGCTTGTTCGGTAGTAGTAAAAACAAACCCATGCATTCCAACATTATGCGCGCCATCAATATTTACTGGCTTATCGTCGAAGAAAACAGTTGTTTGCGGTTTCAATCCAAATCTGCTCATAGCAAGCTCAAAAATCTCGGGCTGTGGCTTATGCAAATGCTCAACGCCAGAAATAATCGTACCTTGTAAAAGAGTAGAAAGTTCTGGGAATTTACGCAATGCGAGTGGGAAAGTTTCTCTAGACCAATTAGTCAATCCCCAAACTCCGTAGCCAGCTTTGCGCAAATCGTGCAATAAATCAACCATTCCAGGCATCATTTGCGTAAGAACTTGGTCATAGTGTGCGCAATACCATTGAAAAGCGTTACTAAGCTCCTTGCCAAAACGCCTTTCATATTCTGGCAAAAGGTCTTTTAGTAGTTCGCCGCCGTCCATGCGGTCTTCAAACTCATAGAATCCAGCCAAATCGTCTTTTCCAAAAGTGCCATTAGGGCAAATCGTGTCTACTAAATCCGGGAACTGTTTTTGTAAACAATTCCTGCAATTCCACTCGAGTAAGACCTTACAATAATCAAACATTACGTCGTGAATTTCAACAGATTCTACATTTTCATTTGTGTTGATATTTGTGTTGATATTTGTGTTTTTCATTTTTTCTTCTTTCACTAATTAAGATTCATTAAAAGACCAATAATGTAAGGCAGCGCATTAATAATATCGCTTGCTACAATTGGGTGATCTGAAGTTGAAGCATCATTTGATTCCACTATGTCTTGCGCCAATTGAGTGTAATTGTTTTCGCTGTTGATTTTAGATGCTAATGATGCTGAAATTCCGTGGATTACAGCTGCGCTCGCTGCAATAAAAGCATAGTTTTCGTTTTCTGCGTAATTCGCGTAGTTTTCTGCATAATTTTCTGCACAATTTTTATTATTTTCTTTTCTTTCGCGTTGCGCTAATAATGCTCCTAGAATTCCTGCCAGTACATCTCCTGAACCTGCGGTTGCGAGCCAAGATGGAGCGCATTTTGCAATATAAATGGGAGAGTGTAGTTCTGATGGTGATGCAACTGCTGTTGTTGCGCCTTTAACTAGCACAGTTGCTCCAGTAAGATCGGCTGCTTTTTGAGCGTAGTGTGTTGGATTGCTAGATATTTGCTGTGCGCTTATATTCAAGTCGTATCTAGTAAAAAGTGAGCTTAATTCTCCTGTGTGTGGAGTGAGAACCACTTTTGTGCAAACATGTTTTGGCAGTAAATCTAACGCTCCAGCATCTACGCATAGTGGTGGAAGATTATCTTTTTGACTTATTGATTGTTCTTTCGAATTATTATTTTCTTTCGCATATTGCGCAAGAATGCTCGCAATGTATTTTCTTTGATTTGCGCTAGCTTCAGTATTGCAATGATCCGCATCTGGTATTCCAGATCCAACTGTTATAGCGTCGATTTTTCCAGTCAATTGTTCCGAGGCTACTACTTCTGGAGATGTTTGTAATACTAAGTTTTGTGCGCGAAGAGGACCGGCATAACGAACCATTCCAATATTTGCGTGTGACGCAGCACTCGCGCTTAATATTGCAGCTCCAGGATACTCATTAGAACCCGTTACTAATCCCAGAACCCCACGCGAGTATTTATTGTAAAAAGGCTTAGGCTTTTTTAGACATTTGCTTACATCTTTTGCTTCTATGTTTAGAAGTTCACTCATGCTTACGATTGTAGTGAATATCTGGGATTGTTATTTGTGGGATTGTTATTTGTGGTTTTGTTATTTGTCACATTGCATTCGCTATATACACCATTTATTTATATAACGCAAGAAAAATCGCAATTATATCAGACAAAAAATTTGCGACACGCCACTTTTGAAAAAATATAATAAATTTTCAAAATTTCATTGACCATCCATCATATTTTTTCTATGCTTTTAAACGTTATTGCTAACGATAATCTTTCCTAATTAAAAAATAATGGAAAAAGTGAAAACGCTTTTTAAACAGATTACAAGACTTGCAATAATGTGAATTCATAGATTCCGGAAAGGAAAATAGTGAAAACTGCACGAATTTTTGCCACCGCAGCCACCGCCGCTTTGCTAACTGTTGGCTTGTGCGCATGTGGATCAACAGCTAAGACAGCAGATCAAAAGACTAACGGTAATCAAGTAAACGTAGTTGCAACCACCACTCAAATCTGCGATTATGTAACTCAAATCGCATCCACTGCAGATGCAAAATCTGGATTAAGCCTTAATAAAACCGATTCTCAAGGCAAAAAGTCTGTGATTGGCGCGCCTCAAGACAAAGCAAAGTCAACAATCAACCTTACATGCTTGCTTGCTCCAAACGCATCTGCGCACGAGCATGAGATGACTCCAGCGCAATCCAAAGCGCTTTCTAAAGCAGATTTAATGCTTGTTTCTGGAGTAGATCTTGAGCACTTCTTAGATCAGGCTGTAAAAGCTACTGGATTTAAGGGCACGATGGGAGTAACTTCGGGCATTCTTACCGCAGACGAAATCAAGGATTCAAAGGCAGAAGCTGCTAAAGAAAAGAATCTTCCTTACAAGATTGACCGCGGTATTGAAAAGGTTCATGCCGAAAAGTGGCCATTCCCACCAGAAGAAGGCGAGAAGGAGCCTGAATTCCAGTATGATCCACATATTTGGACCAGCACCAAGAACACTATGATTCAAGTCAAGAATATTGGTAACTTCCTTGGCAAAGCTCTTCCAGAAAGCAAGTCAATCTTCGATGAGCATGTTGAAAAGTTCGTTAAGTCGCTTACTGATTTGGACTCTTGGGCAACTGAAGCTTTGAACAGCGTACCGCAGGAACATCGCGTTCTATTTACTTCGCACGACGCATTCGGATACTTCTCACGCGACTACAATGTTAAGTTTATTGGAGCAGCGCTTTCCGACTTCAACAGTCAGCAAGATGCAACTGCAGACCATATTAAGGAGGCTGCAGAAGCTGTTAAAAAGTCTGGTGCCGTAGCAATCTTCGCCGAAAATTCCAACAATTCAAAGTCTATTAAGGCTGTGGCTGCTGCTGCAGGCGTAAAGGCGATTATTGGCGACGATGCGCTTTATGGCGATTCCCTTGGTCCTGTTGGCTCTGCTGGCGAGACTTATATTGGTTCCATTGTTCACAATGTTCAGACTCTTGTTAAGGCTTGGGATGGCAAAGTTCCAGACCTTCCAGAATCTGTAAAAACTGCTTTGAAAAAGTAGTTAATAGGTAGCTACATAAGTAGCTGAAAATAATAAATCACTACAAAAGTAGTTACAAGAAGGTTAATTTATAGTGAATAAGAGCGTCCTAGCAATGAAAGATTGCGACCTAGCATACGGTTATAAAACTGTTGTGACTGGGCTTAACGGAAGTGTAGAAGCTGGAGAGGCTTTAGCTTTAATAGGACCTAATGGTTCTGGAAAAACAACGTTTTTGCAGGCGATTATTGGTATTGTGCGCGTAAGCCATGGAAGCTTAACAATGCCAAAAACGGTTTCTATAGGCTACGTTCCTCAACAAGTTGATTTGGATTTGACTTTTCCAATCACCGCTCGTCAGGTTGTAGCAATGGGCTTAAGCAGGCAAACTGGATTCCTCGGTTTGCTTAAAAAAAGCCAGAAAAAATCTGTTGAGGACGCTCTTAATCATGTTGGTTTGCTAAATAGAGCAGATGTGCGATTTGGTGATCTTTCTGGAGGTCAGCGCCAGCGAATATTGCTTGCTAGAGCTATTGTTGCGCGCCCTACGTTAATTCTTTTAGACGAGCCTTTTAACGGATTAGACGAGCCGAATCGAAAAGAACTGCTCAATATTATGAAGTCCGCAAAAGAAGATGGGATTTCGTTTGTTGTCTCTACTCACGACTTGGTAATCGCGGACGCGATTTGCGAAAAAGCCTTGCTTTTGGCTGGTCGTCAAGTAGCTTTTGGGCCTCTTAGAAAAGTCATGACTAAAGAAAACATATCTTTGGCTTATGGTGGAAGTATGCCAGCTGCAAGTGCGGGTATTACTTTGAATCAATTAGCAAACAAAGATGATTCGTTAAATGCGGCGAGTGTCACAAGCACTTTTAGTGATTCAAGTATTTCGGGCACTGCTTTAGGAGACGAATCCAATGCTAGCTGAATTGGTTGAGTCTTTGCGCAAAATCCTCGAGCCTATACCAGGATTTGACTTTATTGCATCCGCTCCATACATTTTCAGACCTTTCTGTCTTCTTATTGTTCTTGCGATTGCTAGCGGAATAGTTGGCGTGTTTGTTAACTTAAGATGCGCCGAGTTTAATGCGGAGGCTTTGGTTCACGGGATTTTTCCTGGAATCGTAGTCGGAGCGTTATATGGTGGAATTGGGCAAATTATTCCAGGAGCTTCGATTTGCGCAATTTTTCTGGTTGCCGCTCTTGTGTGGGCATCTAGGTCTCAAAAAATCAACGAGTCAATAATAGCAACAGTTTTAACAACATTTTTTGCGCTTGGAATCGTAATATCTCTTAAAAAGGGAGATATGTCTGGTCAGCTTGAAGCACTTATGTTTGGACGTTTGCTAGATGTTACAGATGATAGAATGACTCAAGCAATGCTTATTTGTTTATTTGCAATCGCATTACTTGTTCTAACTTGGAAGAAGCAAATTGTTGTTGCGTTTGACCGCGCTAGTGCTCCTTTAATGGGTGTTAATACTTTACTTGTAGATATTGTGCTAAACGTTGCAATTGCGTCTGTTGTAGTTTCTGCATCTTCGGCTGTTGGCGTACTTCTTGTTATTGGATACCTTGTTATTCCTGGAGCTAGCGCAAGATTGGTTTCTCGCACTGTTGGGCGTATGGCGTTTGTTGGCGTTGCGGTTGGTATTTTTGGCGTTTTATTAGGCATGTACGCTATGAACTTGGAACTTGATCATCCAGTTTCTCCGCAAGCTGCAGTGGCACTAAGTATTTGCGCAATGTTCGTAGTCGTTTTGATTTTAAGATTCTTATACAGATTTACATACGCACTAGTGTTTTCTAAAAAGAAAAAGTCTAGCGCAATAGATGGTGGTGGAAAGTAATAATGGTAAGTATTTGGCAAATTATTGCTCTTCCGATTGTAGAAGCAATCGCTGTTGGAGCATTATGCGGTTTTGTTGGATCCTTGGCTTTGCTTAATCAGCGTATTTTCTTCACCGAGTCTATAACTCACGCTGCTTTTCCAGGAGCTGTTATTGGAGTTGTAGTTACATCTGTTTATACGATTGACCAAAACGTTTTGTCTATTGGTCTTTTTATTGGTGCTGCTTTGGCTTGTATTGTTTTGTCTTTTATGATGCATGTGCTTTCTAAACTAAAGGGCATATCTTCTCAAGCATCTGCTGGAATAACTCTTACTGTTGGTTTTGCAAGCGGCTACTTTTTAAACAAGTGGTTTGCTCCTCTTCCATTGCGAATTGAGGGTTTTTTAACAGGATCTTTGCTTAATTGCACTCCTGCAGACGTGATTTTTGCGATTATTGCATTCGCTCTTGCACTAGGATTGTGGAGTTTTAATAGTGCTAATTTGATTCACTGCTCTTTTGACTCCACTAATTACAAAGCTTTAGGAGGCAGAAGCGGATTAATGCAAGGAATTGTTCTTGCGCTAATAATCATTACAGTTTCGGTAATTATTCCAGCTGTTGGAACTGTTGTTTCGGTATCTTTAATCGCAGCTCCTGCAGCAGCACTAAAGAGCAGAATGCGTTCCATTAACAAATTTGTGTTTGCGTGCGTATTGTCTTCTATTTTTATAGCGCTTTTAGGACTTGCCTTAGCTGTGATTTTAAGACTTTCTGCTGGCGGAACTATTGCGATTTGCGCTGGATGCTTCTATTTAGTTGTAAAGCTTAGTGAAAGCATCTTTTTGAAAATACATGAGATTTATTCTGGTTTTTGCAAAAAATCATTGTTAAAAAGTCGCTCTGTTGTTCTAGAGTAACAGAGAATTGCGCGTGAAAAATGCGTGCGATTGACGTCGTTTTTTGCGCGTTTTATTTATGTTTTAATCGCGTAAGTTTATCGACGCCACACAAGTCCAGGTCTGCACATTAGTAACGCAAGACCCCGATAGAAAAGGACAATTATGGCTGAAAATACCATCTCCATCACAGTAAACAATGAGCGCAAGGAGGTGGATGCAAGCTTCACTGGCGTTGAACTTTTCGCGGAAGATAAGAATATTATTGCCGTGCGTTTAAATGGCGAGTTGCGTGATTTGTACACGCATCTTCATAACGGCGATACCGTGGAATCAGTAGCACTTGATAGTGAAGATGGCATCGCAATCATGCGTCATTCCGCTACACACGTGATGGCTCAAGCTGTTCAAGAAATTCGACCAGACGCAAAGTTGGGCGTAGGTCCTGTAATTAAAGACGGCTTCTACTACGATTTTGATGTTGATACTCCATTTACGCCAGACGATTTGAAGCAAATCGAAAAGCATATGCAGCGCATTATTAAAGAGTCTCAAAGCTTCCGCCGCCGCGTTGTAACAGAGGATGAAGCGCGCGAAGAAGAAGCAAATCAACCTTATAAGTTGGAGTTGATTGGGGATAAGGAAGCGGCTCTTGATCCGGCTGCTGCTGGCGAAATCAGCAAGCATGAGCTTAGCATGTACGACAATTTGGATCGCGAAGGCAATAAGGTCTGGAGTGATTTGTGCCGTGGACCTCATTTGCCAAATACGCGCTATATTAAGGCTTTTAAGCTTGAGCGTGTTGCTGCAGCTTACTGGCGCGGTTCGGAGCATAATCCTATGCTTCAGCGCATTTACGGAACTGCATGGCCTAGCAAAGAAGAGCTTAAAGCTTATACAACTCGCATGGAAGAAGCTGCTAAGCGCGATCATCGTAAGCTTGGCCAAGAAATGGATTTGTTCTCATTCCCAGACGAGATTGGTCCAGGCTTAGCAGTGTTCCATCCAAAGGGTGCTGCAATCATTAACGCAATGGAAGATTATTCGCGCGAACAGCACAGAAAGCATCACTACAGCTTCGTACAAACTCCGCATATTACTAAGGGCGGCTTGTATGAGACTTCCGGCCATTTGCAGTGGTACAAGGATGGCATGTATCCTCCAATGAAGCTTGACGAAGAGCGCGACGAGAATGGCAATGTAACCCGCCAGGGTGCTGACTACTACTTGAAGCCAATGAACTGCCCAATGCATAATTTGATCTTCAAGTCTCGCCAGCGTTCGTACCGCGAGCTTCCTTTGCGCTTGTTTGAGTTTGGTACTGTGTATCGCTACGAAAAGTCTGGCGTTGTGCATGGCTTAACTCGCGTTCGCGGATTGACTCAGGATGATTCGCATATTTACTGCACTCGCGAGCAGATGCGCGATGAGTTAAAGAGCTTGCTTAACTTTGTGCTTGGTCTTCTTAAAGACTTCGGTTTGAACGACTTCTACTTGGAGCTTTCCACTAAGGATGAGCACAAGTTCGTTGGTTCCGACGAGATTTGGGAAGAAGCAACTAACACTTTGGCAGAGGTTGCTAAAGAGTCTGGTTTGGAACTCGTGGACGATCCAGGTGGAGCTGCATTCTACGGCCCGAAGATTTCTGTGCAAGCTCGCGATGCAATCGGCCGCACTTGGCAGGTTTCTACTATTCAGCTTGACTTCAATTTGCCTGAGCGCTTTAAGTTGGAGTATATTGCAGCTGATGGTAGCCACCAGCGCCCAGTTATGATTCACCGCGCACTCTTCGGCTCTATTGAGCGCTTCTTTGCTATTTTGCTTGAGCATTATGCCGGCGCGTTCCCAGCATGGTTGGCTCCAGTTCAGGTGACTGGCGTTCCTGTTGCAGACGAGTTTGCTCCGCACTTGCAAAAGTTTATTAGCGATTTGGAAGAGAATATGGTTCGTTGCGAAATGGACAGCTCCGACGATCGCTTTGGCAAGAAGATTCGTAACGCTTCT
The DNA here is from genome assembly GCF_049262855.1 of Gardnerella sp. DNF00038. Taxonomy (NCBI): domain Bacteria; kingdom Bacillati; phylum Actinomycetota; class Actinomycetes; order Bifidobacteriales; family Bifidobacteriaceae; genus Gardnerella; species Gardnerella sp. DNF00038. Next base: position 697,701 of record NZ_CP058407.1, read on the forward strand.
AAGTCTAAGGTGCCTTTCACTTTGATTGCTGGCGAAGAGGATGTGAACAACAATGCTGTGAGCTTCCGCTTCCGCGATGGTAGCCAATTGAATGGTGTTCCAGTTGAGCAAGCTAAAGAGTGGATTTTGTCCATTATTAAGCAGCGCGTTCAAGTGAATACTGCAGAAGATTTTGAGCGCTACACAAAGTAGCATTCGCGATGCAACTTACGTAGCATAAATCAACGTAAGTCAATACAAAACAAACCCGCACTTCTTAACGTTGTGCGGGTTTATTCCTTTTATTCTTGATTTATTACGAGTGACTTAGTTACTTAAGCAGCGCACGAATTGCTTCGATTTGCTCGCTATTAACTTGACTTGCAGGCTCGCGAACAAGCGTGCTAATCGGCAATCCCTTAAGATTTACAGCAGCTTTAATAGCAGAAATAAACAAGTCGGTAGTGTTGTAAACTGCCATCAAATGGCTGATTCTTTTAGCACATTCAATAAGATGTGCAAAATCGCCAGCCTCATACGCCTTATGCAAAGATGCAAAAGTTTCTGGCTCTACATTTGTAAGACCACAAATTACGCCGTTTCCTCCAGCAATCCTGTTAGGAGTGTAATACTCATCAAAGCCAGAGAAAACAACGAAATCTGGGTTTACGCGTCTAGTGGCTTCAATCATTGCGCGAGTATGGCTTATAGTATCTACCGTATCTTTAATACCAACAATATTCGGGTATTTTTCAGCAAGACTTGCAACTAAGCTTGGTGTTAAATCGCTGCCAGTTCGAGCAGGGAAGTTGTATAGAATAACGGGCAAGCTAGTTGCGTTAGCAATTGCGCCAAAGTAGCGTTCTGCGGTTTGTTCGGTTGGTCCAAAGTAGTATGGAGATACAGCTACAACAGCGTCTGCTCCGCAATTTTCCGCAAACTTAGTAAAGTCAAGTACTTCGTTAAGATTTGTGTTTCCAACGCCTATAAGAACTGGAACTCTGTGATTAACGTGTTCAATAGCAAACTTAGCAGCTTCCTTTTTTACGCTAAGTGGATATGCGTAGAATTCGCCGATGCTGCCAAAAATCAATATGCCATTAATCCCAGCATCAATCAGATGGTCTAAGTGCTTTGCCCATAAGTTGTAGTCAATGCTTCCGTCATCTTTGCTTACAGTTATTGATGGGCAGAAAACGCCCTTAAAAGCATGCAAATCAAGCTTTGCGCTACTAGAAGTAGTCATAAAATTCGTCCTTTTATTTAATTATTTTGTGTATTGAATTATTTTGTGTATTGAATTATGGGGTATAAGACTTTAACTGGCAAAATCTTACACCCCATAAGCAATGATTATTCAAATCGATTATTCAAATAACTTAATTAATTACAGTTTAATACCATACGCCTTCTTTGCATTATTCATAAAGAAATCTTCGTCGTCGCCGAAAAGCTCAACCATTAAGTCAAGATGCTGCTTAAGTGAAGAATTCAACTTAACAACTGGCCAATTGGAGCTAAAGAGTAGGCGATCAGGGCTAAAGGTGTCTTTTACAAACTTAACAATATCTGGATTTACTGGATTATCTCCCGAAATCTTAATATAGCTGTGTGGAAGCTTTGCAAACGCACGCAAAGCATTGCAAGAATCGTCGTCTAATCCTGGAACATTGCCCAAATGGTTTAGAACAACAGTAACTTCTGGAACTTGCTCAAAAGCTTTAGCCATATCTCCAAGTTCTTCGCCACGATTGCAAAGCTCGAAAGGCATGCCCTTCTTCGCCATTGCCTTAAGACCACCAATAAACGAAGGCTCTAGGCAACGTCCGCGTGGCTCGCTTGGAATATGAAGAGGCTCGCGAATACCGGTTGCGTGAATTGGAACGCGCATAAACGGATCCAACGTGACTCTAAGCATTTTAGCTAGAATTTTAGGATTAGGATTTTCGCCAATAAGCCTATCTTCTAGCTCGTGGTCTGCAGCATCAACCTCAACGTATACGCCGCCGAGGAAGTCAACTCCTAAATCTGCATACTCTTTTTCTAGCTGCTCTAGAGTAAAAGTGTGGTTTAACTTGTCTAAGCCATCAAGCCAAGGCAAGACTTGCTTTGTTGGATCCCAAATATGAAAATGTGAATCCAAAATACGAAGTTGAGACATAATAAATTTTCCTTTCTAAAGACTTTCAAATAAAAACTTTGTAAAGACTTTGTAGTTATTCGCGAATTATTTAGCTTCTACAAGACCAATCTTTGAGCCCCAAAGAGCGTACCAAGCAACATACAAGAATCCTGGAACTGTGAGCAATACGGCGGCTTCGATTCCAGCAAAATCTTGTACCAAACCGAAAACTAACGGAATGATTGCAGCGCCAACAATGCTCATAACGAGTGCAGAAGAACCAGTCTTTGCTGCTGCTCCATGAATTCCCTTAAGAGTAAGAGAGAAGATTGTTGGGAAGCCAATGGAGATAAACAAGTACGCTACAATGTAGGCGATTACAGAAATCTGACCAAGTCCAAGGAATGCAACAAACATAAGCACTGCGCTTAAAGTCATGTACAATCCAAGAATCTTGCCACCATCAAACTTTGCCATCAAAGGAGTTGTAACAAAGCGGCCGATTGTAAACATTAAGGAAACGATTGCAAGCATAGAAGCAGCAACACCAGTGGTGATTCCAGTACCCCAATGCTTTAGAGCAAAGTCGGAGAACATTGCCATTCCAGCAACTTGAAGTCCAATAAAGATGAATTCTGCAATAATTCCAAGAGTAAAGTATGGCTTGCTCATAAGATGAATGAAGGAAGAATCACCCTTGCTTTCCTGGTCTGCCTCAACGTCTCCTGGAGGAGTAGGGAGTTTAAAGCAGAAGAAGATTGCAATAATCGCAATAAGAACAATGCCAATAACAATGTAAATCAAGCGAGTATCGCCAAGGAACTTTAGCTTAGCAACGTCGAAGCCTGGCTCGTTCTTTGCAACAGTTTTGCCTAAAATTTGACCAAGAATAAGAGGTCCAACAATGTTTCCAACTCCGTTGAAGCTCTGTGCCATGTTGATTCTAAAGGATTCGCCCTTCTCATCGCCAAGCTTAGTAATGTAAGGGTTGCAATTCGTTTCCAAAGTTGCTGCGCCCAACGCTATAACAAACATTGCAACTAGGAACATTGCGTAGCTTGCAGTAGATGTTGCAGGGATTACCGCAAATGCGCCAAGAGCAAAGAGTGCAAGACCGCTTATAACGCCGCCCTTGTATCCAAAACGCTTTGCGATTAAGCCTGCAGGAATTGCCATAACAAAGTATGCGCCAAAATATGCTACCTGCAGCAATGCTTTTTGAGTGTTATTCAGTTCAAGATAATTGCCAAATGGTGAATTCAGTGCATTGACCAAATTCATGGTCAAGCCCCATACAAAGAACAAGGATGTTACCAATACAATGGCAATCATAGCTTTTGAGCTACTTTTGTTATTGTTAACGACCACGTTGTCGTTCTCGTTTGTAATCATCGTCACTCCAATGTGAGAATAATTTTGAGAATAGTCTATAGAATACTTATGGAATTTTTTTAATATTGCTGTGCTAATGGTGCGTAAGCTTATTAATTCAGATTACGCACCATTAAACAGGTGATTTATTGCACTAGATCTTTAAATCTTAAAGCTGAAGTTTAGAACTTAAGACAAAGCGCGATCAAGATGCACGTAGCCGCCATCAACGAATACCCACTGACCTGTGGTGTGCGAAGAGCGATCCGAAAGCAGGAATGCAGCTTCGTTTCCAATCTCTTCCGTAGTAGTCATGCGGTTTTCCAGAGGAATCTTGTCGGTAATAACCTTCAAGCGAGCTTGCTGAGCAGCTTCGTCGCCAAATGTCTTAATCCAATCGGCATATAGTGGAGTCCAGCATTCCGAAACAACAATTGCGTTTACGCGCACGCGATCATGAACAAGAGCTGCAGCCCATTCACGAGTCAAGCCTAAGATTCCGCCCTTTGCAGCAGCATAAGCGCTAGTCTTACCCTGACCAGTTAGAGCAGTCTTAGAAGAAATATTCACAACAGCTCCGTGGCTTTCCTTCAAGTACTTTACAGCAGCATGAACAGTTTCGTAGTAGTGAGTGAGGTTTCCGTGAATCGACTTCTCGAAGTCGCGCCAAGAAGTGGATTCCAAATCCTTGTTGTCGTTAACGCCAGCGTTATTTACAATGCCGTCAATATGACCATACTTCTTATAGGTTTCTTCAATAATTGGTGCAATCTCGTCCGTGTCGTTCAAGTCGAGAAGATAAACATCGTAGTTCTTTGTGTATTGCTCAATATCTTTGCGGAATGTTTCTTCTGCAGCGTCCGCTCGGTTAATAACTACTGGAATTGCGCCTTCTCGAGCAAGTTGAAGCGTAATGCCTTTACCAATTCCCTTGAATCCACCTGTTACAATGAAAACCTTGCCTTCCAAATGCAAATCCATAATGAACTCCTTTGTTAAATGATGTGGTTTGCTTTTAGTTAATTTTTAAATTATAAAATTTTATGATTTATTTTTTACAAGTGGCTAATCGTTAATCACTATGCGACTAGCCACTTGTTTTTTTTACTATTTTTAGCCGCGATAAAGGTACTTTTCGGCTGTTTCCAGCGTCATCTCAGTGCCATTACCTGGTGCAGTTGGTGCAACGTAATTGCCATTCTTGATTTGTGTTGGATGTACAAAGTGCTCGTGCTGATTGTCTACGTATTCAATCATGCGACCTTCCTTTGTTCCAGAAACTGCAACATAATCAAACATTGCAAAGTGGCATACGGCTTCGCACAATCCAACTCCGCCTGCGTGTGGGCAAACTGGCTTGTTAAACTTACGAGCAAGCAAGTATTCGAGAACAACTTCTTGTGGACCTGCAACTCGAGTTGCGTCGATTTGCATGATTCCAAATGCGTTTGCTTGCAAGTATTGCTTGAACATGATTCTGCTTTGCATTTGCTCGCCAGTTGCAACTGGTATTGGGTTGATTGCGCGAGCGATTGTTGCGTGTCCAATAACGTCGTCTGGGCTTGTTGGCTCTTCTACCCAAGCCAAGTCAAAGTCGTGGAAGCGATTAATCCAAGTAATTGCTGTTGGAACATCCCACACTTGGTTTGCATCTACTGCAAGACGAACATCTGGACCGATTGCTTCGCGCGCGAGTGCGAGTCTTCGCAAATCGTCGTCTACATTTTGACCAACCTTAAGCTTAATTTGCTTAAAGCCTTTAACTTGCGATTCTTCCTTAGCGATTGCAACCATCTTCTCGTCACTGTAACCGAGCCAGCCTGCAGCAGTGGAGTAGCCTGGGTAGCCGTTTACAAGCAAGTCAGCAATTCGATCTTCCTTGCCTTTTTGCCCATCTTGCAAGAACTCGATTGCTTCTTCTGGTCTTAATGCATCGGTCATGTAGCGGAAGTCAAGAGTAGAAACTAATTCCTTTGGATCCATCTCGGCAAGCAAGCGCCACAATGGTTTCCCAGCTCGCTTTGCTTTAATATCCCACAATGCGCTTAAAATCGCGCCAATTGCCATGTGTTCTACGCCTTTTTCAGGACCTAGCCAGCGAAGTTGTGAGTCGTGAACGAAAAGATCCCATGCAAGTCGCATGTTGTCTAGCAATTCTTCCACGTTCCTGCCGATAAGCACTTGAGACATGGAGTCGATTGCTGCGCAAACAACATCGTTTCCGCGACCAATCGTAAATACAAATCCAACGCCTTTAATGCCATCGTCTAGACTTGTTTTGATTTCTACGTATGCGGATGAATAATCTGGATCTTTGTTCATTGCGTCGGACCCAGAGAGCGTTTGCGACGTAGGGAATCTAAAATCATAGGTTTTTACTGATGTAATTGTACTCATAACGATTTGTGCTCCTTTGCTTTAAGATCGTTGTGACCTACTCCTATATTCTATAACTAAATAATAGAAAAATGTTCTAATCATTAGGAAATTTTCGTAAATAATTTTTTGCGAATTTTTCCTAATCTCATATTTTGTGATAAATGTCATATTTCGGATTTTAAGAATATTGAAAAATTGAGCTTTTATCTTTTATAACTGTTAAAAAATGACCACTTTTGGCATCGATGTTATCTGTTAAATTCTGATTATTCGGCGTGTCATAAGAAAATTTCGCGACTTTGCATAGTCTGTAGCGAAATAACATATGATATTATTTCTATTAGGCTTGATATGTCAGGCAATAATGCGGTTTTTCTATTTTTTGAATTTTCGCATTGCTGAGAATTAATGCAAAATTAAGTAAGAAATTTTCTCTGCATTTGTTTGCGACTTAAGAAAATTTTGCGACTTATAAGCATATGAGCATAGGAATATAGGAATTAGGAGAGTGCATATGCCAACTCGTAGTCACGCAACTAGCATTGCTGAAAATGAATCTTCAAAACCTCGCATAACGGAGTTGGCTAAAAAGGCGGGGGTATCGCCTTCTACAATTTCAAAGGTTATTAACGGTAGAACTGGCGTTTCAGATGAGACTCGCAAAAAAGTAGAAGAAGTTCTTTTAAAAAGTGGGCGCGAGTATTCGCTTGTAAGCACTAAGGTATCTCCGACAATTGAATTATTAGTAGATTATGTGGCAAATAATGGCACTATTGAGATGATTACTTACGCATCTCGTTGGGCGCAAAGAGAAGGATTAGCTCTTACAGTCGCTCAAACCGATAATGGTAAGAAACGTGATGAGTGTTTGCGTGGAATTGTAGATAGAAATCCTCTTGGTGTTATATCTCAAATGTCTGATCTTACGCAGAAAGATAAGGAATTTTTGCGTATGCGAAATATTCCGTTGATTATAATTGATCCCGTGTCTCTTTCTAATGGGGAAGATCACACGATTTCAATCGATAATTGGACAGGAGCTTATGAGCTTACAAAACATCTGATTAATCTGGGGCATAAGAGAATAGGAGTTATAACTGGTCCTCTTAATGTTCAATCTGGTGTTGCGAGATTTGCTGGTTATAACGCTGCAATGGAGCAGTCTGGCTTGACGATTGATAAAGATTTGGTTAAAGAGGGGGATTATCTTCCTGAACGTGGCTATGAAATGGCTTGTAAGATTTTGGATTTGCCTGAAGAAAAGCGTCCTACTGCTATTTTCGCTTGCAACGATATTACAGCTGTAAATGTGTATCGCGCTGCTCGCGAACGCGGTATTAAGTTAGGATCTGAGCTTTCTGTAGCTGGGTTTGATGACGTGTATCCTGCACAGTATTTGATGCCATCTTTAACAACTGTTAATCAGCCTTTTGACTCAATAGCAAAGAATGCCATTAGAATGATTCTCGCGATTCGAGAAGGCAAGCAAATTGAAAATCAGCTAGTTCTTCCTGCACATGTTGTTATTCGAGACAGCACTCAGACTGTTGTCGATTGATAGAAGAGTTATTAGATATAGAATTTGACTTATGATTTATGGCTTATGACATAAATCAAATAAATGTGGACGCAGCCTAAATCAAGAGCTTAAATCAAGATAAGTTGCGTCCACAAATATTGCGTATTTATTTATTATTTTATTATTTTAGAAGACTACATCAAGCTTGTGTAAATCTTGCGAATGTCTTCCAAAGTTGCCTTGCGTGGGTTTCCTGGAGTGCAAACATCTGCCAAAGCGTCGTGGCTTAAGCCTTCAATATCTGCCTCACTAGCTCCAACCTCGCTAATCTTAGTAGGATTTCCAAGCTTAACAGTCAAGTCGTGAACAGCCTTTACAGCAGCATTACGCACGGTTTCAAGGTCGTCGGTGTATGCGTTTGGAACGTCGAATGCAGCAGCAATATCGCGATACTTTTCGCCACTGTAATCCTTGTTATATTCCATAACAGGAGCAAGCAAAATTCCGTTTGCAACGCCATGAGCAACGCCAAGGCGACCGCCGAGTGGGTGAGCCATGCCGTGAACCAAGCCCAAACCAACGTTGGAGTATGCCATGCCAGTTATATAGCTTGCGTAAGCCATTTGTTCGCCTGCTGGAACATCTCCATCTGCGCTCTTTGCAAGGTTTTGTGCAATCATGCGGATTGTTTGCAAAGACAAGCAATCCGAAAGGCTCCATGCGCCTGGAGTAATGAAACCTTCGATTGCGTGGGTGAGTGCGTCCAAACCAGTTGCAACTTTAAGCGCGCGTGGCATGGAATCGGTGAGGTCTGGGTCTACGAATGCAACGATTGGAATATCGTGAGGATCTACTGCAACGAACTTGCGAAGCTTTGCTGTATCGGTAACAACATAGTTGATTGTTGTTTCGGATGCGGTTCCTGCTGTTGTTGGTACGCCAAAGATTGGCACAGAAGGATTCTTTGTATCTGCAACGCCTTCTAGAGAAAGAACATCGCCAAACTCTGGGTTGGCTACAATAATTCCAATGCCCTTGCAGGTATCTTGTGGAGAGCCGCCGCCGAGACCAATAAGGAAGTCTGCGCCAGATGTCTTAAACTTTTCTACACCGTCTTGAATGCATTCAACAGGTGGATTTGGCTTTACATTGTCGAATACTTCGTATGGAAGACCAGCGGATTCTAGAACGTCTGTAACTCTTTTAACGGTTCCCGTCTTTACAAGAACTGGATCTGTTACTACAAATGCTTTTTTAAAGCCGTGTGCTTTAGCAACGTTTGGAATCTCTTTGATTGCTCCGCGGCCGAAGTAAGCAGTCTGGTTGAAAATCATTCTATAGACCATGCGAAAATCTCCTTTGAGTTTCATATTGGCATACGCCAAATTTTTGGTAGTCGACTAATATTTTACAATATTGCATGACATTTGGCGAGTGTGTTAAATAAGTGTTTTGTTACTAAAATTAACAAATAAACAATTAAAATGAACATAAACTAACTAATTTTATGCATTTTTATTTATTTTAGATATAAATAAGCACATTTATAAAAATTCGAGCACATGATTTGCAATGAATATGTTGAAAGAAAAATATTAATCACGTTAAGAAAAATTCTTTAATTGATTGGTGTTTTAGTTATCTAATTGATTTATTTTGAATTAAATAATCTATTTGGAATGCAAATTTAGATCTGTAATATTACGCCTGTGAATTTAAGCCTCTCATACTGGCTCTCATACTAAAGTATGACGATTTTATATAAGAGCATTTTTATATCAAAATTTAATATCAAAATTCCTATTATTTCAATGAGAATATCAGCCTTACGCACTATAGAGAATGCGTTTTTAATCCCGTAAATTGTAATTGTAAGGTAATTCCAATACTTGTAAGGAACTGCAAAAGTAAGCGAGGTGCAAAATGAGTGTTGAAAATAGTCAAGATACGCGTTTTACGCAAATGAATTATTCCGCTCAAGAAGGTTTGATTGGCGAGACTGCGGTTGCAGCTTTGCATGTTGTTAAAGATTTTGGCAAGGGTGCAGGCATTGTTCACGCTTTGCGAGATGTAAGCGTTAGTTTCGAGCGCGGCAAGTTTACTGCGATTATGGGTCCTTCGGGTTCTGGAAAGTCAACTTTAATGCATTCTTTGGCTGGTCTTGACAGCGTTAATTCTGGAAAAGTTTTGGTTGACGGCCTAGATATTACAGGCATGAGCGATAAGCAGCTTACGCTTATGCGCCGCGAGATGGTTGGTTTTATTTTCCAAAGTTTTAATCTTCTTCCAATGTTTAGCGCTGAGCAAAATATTCTTATGCCTCTTACTTTGGCAGGCAAAAAGCCAGATAAGCAATGGTTTAATACTTTGGTTAATACTCTTGGCTTGCAAGATCGTTTAAAGCATAGGCCTGCTGAGCTTTCTGGTGGTCAGCGTCAACGCGTTGCAATTGCTCGAGCTTTAATCTCTAAGCCTTCCGTAGTTTTTGCAGACGAGCCTACTGGCAATCTCGACTCTGCTTCCAGCTTGGAAGTTTTGCATTTCTTGAAGAAGTCTGTAACGGAGCTTGGTCAAACTGTGATTATGGTTACTCACGACGCTGTTGCAGCGTCTTACGCGGATCGAGCAATCGTGTTTGCAGATGGTCAAATCGTTGAAGACGTGCAAAATCCTACTGCAGAAGGAATGAGCAAGATGCTTATGGAGCGTAGCGAGGCTGGCGTTAATAATCAGCCTGCTCAATTGCAATAAAAGGTGGTGAACTTAGAATGTGGAAAATCGCACTAAAACTTATGCGTAAAAGCGTGCGCATGCTAATCGCCTCTGGAATTGCAATTCTTATAGGCAGCATGTTTATGAGCGCTACTTTGCTTTTTGCAAACAGCGTTGATGACTTGATGGTTCGAAACGCAACAAATGAATTCGGTAGCGCAAATTATGCAATCTCATTTAGAAATCCTAACAGTTCTCCGAGTAGTGAAATTCATTATAAAGATCTTCATTTAGACGAAATATCGAAGATGCCTGGTGTTAACGGTATTCGTAGTGACGATGCTACTGCGCTTGTAAGAGTAGAAAAAGGTGATAAATCAGTTACGAGTATTGCTTGGTCTAATGGTTTGTATGGAAATCTTCCTGTGTATAAATCAACAGAAGGTAGAGATCCGCAAGAAATAGGCGAAATCACGCTTATTAAAAGTATTGCTAAATCAATACATGCAAATATTGGCGATACTATAACTTTGGTTAAAGTAGATGACACTGGCGGAGATAAAGAAAAATCGTACGATGTTCGTGTGGTTGGTCTTGTTGACGATGGAGAACATTCTCAAATACCATTTTCAAATCGCGGCACGTATCTTGGTGGCATAACGAACGATTTTTGTGCAAAACTCGAAAATATTGAGAATTTTGACAATCAAGTTGTGCAAAGCAAAGTGTACATGAGTATTGATGAATCTAAAATAAACGATTTATCTCCTAAGATTAACGCTTTGCTTCCTTCGAGATTCTCTCTTATGTCTAGGCACGAAGTTGGTGTGAGATCTGTTCGAAATGTGTCTAACGGCACTAATTTTGTGACTATGTTTTTGCTATCTTTTGGTATTCTAGCGTTGCTTATTTCTTCGCTTGTTATAGCAAACACATTCCAAGTGCTGGTTGCTCAACGCAGACGAACTCTTGCGCTTTTGCGCGTAATTGGCGCACAATCTCACCAGCTTTATGCTGCAGTTTTGCTTGAAGCTGCAATACTTGGAGTTATTTCCGCGGCTGTTGGTGTGCTTTGCGCAATCGGATTTATGGGCGCAATTAGTAACGTGAATATTAATTCTGGACCGTTATCTAAGATTCCTTTGATTGTTTCACTTCCGGCAATTGTGTGGCCAATAGCAATTGGCACGATTGTAACAGTTCTTGCGTCTATGAGTGCTGCGCGATCTGCTACAAAAGTAACGCCTATGGAAGCGCTACGACCAATGGATTTGATTAAAGATAAGCGTGCAAGCATTATTCGCGCTGTTTTTGGCGTTCTGTTTATTGTTGTAGGTATTTTAGCTACTGCTTTAAGTGCTACTTCTTTAGCGAGTATGATTGCTGGGAAGTCACCTAATGCTGGTTCTGACTCTTGGATGACTTTGCTTGGAGCAATGTTTGGTTGTGCGCTTGTTTTCATCGGAATTATTATTACAGCAACATTCTGGATGCCGTTCGCTATGAAGGCAACTGGCGCGATCATGGCACTTTGTGGGCCTGCTTCTAAAGTTGCCAACGCAAACGTGCAACGAAACCCTAGAAGAGTTGCAGCAACTGGAACGGCTTTGCTTATTGGCGTAACGCTTGTTTCAACGGTAGTAACTGGCGCAATTTGCGGTAAAGCAACTCTTAAAGGTGTTGTTGATGACCGTTACAGTGTTGACATTATTATTCAAGGCAAGAATGTTGATGAATCTCTAGCTGCCGATATTTCAAAGATTAGTGGAATAAAGCATACTGAGTTGCTTCCTGCAGTTCCTATGACTTTTAAGAACGCTAAGGGCAAAACTGAGTATGCTATGGCAGTTGGAGTTGATAATGTAAATCAACTTAAAAATGTAATGCACACTGACCTTGATGGCGTTAATATAAACAAAGATTCTATACTTTTGCCTAAGTTTAATGAAGAAGGTGGAGAACCTTTTGAGCTTAAAAAAGGAAACCTTGATCTGCAAGCTTACGTAGAAAAGTACAGTTCTGGTGAAACAGACAGTGATAATATTACGCCATTTACTGGCACGAATACAGACTCTAGTAATAACGATAAGAGCATTACTGTAAAGCAAGTTCAGTTTAAGAAGTATAGAAATGTTAATATATATTCAAGGAATACTGCTTTTGTTAGCAAATCTTACTTCAATAACTACCTTAAGCCTACAACGCATATTCTGCTCATTTCGGTAGATTCTAGCAAAGCTAATCTTGTAGATATTGTTAAAAATATTAGAAATATTACATCTAGCTATGCGGAGGTTATGGCTGCTGGAAGCGTGTTTGAGCGAGCGCAGTGGGAGAGTGCTATCGACGTAATGATGATGTTGCTTGTTGGCTTAATAGCAGTAGCTGTTGTGATTGCTTTAATAGGCGTTGCAAACACATTAAGCTTGTCTGTTATTGAGAGAACCAAAGAATCTGCAACTTTGCGCGCAATAGGCATGACAAGAGGCCAGGTTAGAAGATCTCTTGCGTTGGAAGCAACGTTGATTTCCTTAACAAGCACCGTTTCTGGCTTGATTGTTGGAACAGTGTTTGGGTGGATTGGATCCTACATGGTGTTTAGCGTAATTGGCAAAGTTCCGTTTGTAGTTGATTGGGCTATTTACGCGGTTCTTGCTCTAATCGCTTTGCTTGCAGCGCTTCTTTCTAGCGTTCTTCCGGCTCGTAGAGCAGTGAAGTCTTCGCCAGTAGTTGCGCTCGCAGAAGAATAAACTATATGTTGTTATAACATATATTAAGTTAATTATAAAAACAGAAATAATGCTGGTGTAGTTGTGCATCAGCATTATTTTTTTCTACATAACGTGCGACACGCAGAAAAAATAATGTGATGTACATCAAAAAAATAAATAAATTTTATGCATAAAATACAATTGTTTAGATATTATTAATATGGATTTATATTTTTATCGGGAAAATCGAAAAAATTAAGTATTAAATATTTGTTATAACAAGTTAATCGAAAAATTTTTCGATTATTTGACGTTGGAATCTTATTTATTTCTCTGTTATGCTCTTTGGTTGACTGCTGACATAAGCATAAATTAAATATGAGGCCGCTACGAGCAAGGAGTAGAAGAATATGGTAACGGTCAATAAAAAATCTGCCGCAGTGATTGCAGGAATCGTGTTGTTATTAATGCAAAGCCCAATGCCAGCGTGGGCACAAGAAGCTGTAAGTGGATCAGAACCAAATAATGTTGTCGATGCTTCTGATAACAAATTCGGTAAATTAGAAGATTTAGATTTGGGTGCTAAAGATCCAGAGACACAAGATGAATTACTTTCTAGTCGTAAAAGTGCAAAAAATAATTTAAAGATTTATGAAAACAAGTTAAAAGAATTAGAAATAAAAGTTAAGACTTTAAATGAACTTGTAAAAAAAGAATTGGAAGATAGTAATAATAAAACTGATAAAATTGAAGAATTAGAACGCAGAATGGAATCTGCTTCTGAATCTGATTTTGATCGTCTTAATGGAGAGAAAATCAAGCTAGATGAAGATAGAAAAAATATAGAAAACAATCTTAGAGACAATACTAAAAAGTTGAATTCTGCTGAAGAGGATTTGAGAAAATATAATATATATTCACAAAATGCAAGGCAACAAGTAGCAGAATATGAACGAAAACTTAAGGATAATTTTGGTGTAGATATCAATGATCTTAATAAGGAAGAAAATAAGGTTCAAGAAGAAACAATGAAGCCGGATTCTCCTACACCAGCTCCACGTACAGAGTCAGATACTACAGTTGATACGTCAAATGACTCTACTAAGTCGAAGAAAGAAGTTGAGAAGTCCATTCCAGAAGTAAAATCTCCAGATACTAAAGTTATTGAAGAAAAAGCTGCACAAGAAAAAGATTCTGTGCAGACTCAGCCGAAGGATTCTAAAGTTGATTCGCGGTCTTCAGATAATAAATTTGCATCTTCTGAATATAGATCTTCGCAAGTAGAATCATTAGAATCTAAGAAATCTAAAGCGAAGAGTGTTGAAGTTGAATCGACTACTTCTTCATCTGTAGCAGCACGCCCAGCAGAATCCTCTGTAACACCATTTGCTCCAGTTTCTGAATCAAAGGTTATCCCACAGAATGCTACATCCAAGGAAATTCCTGCGGCTTCTGTTGGAAACTCACAAAATGCATCTGCTGTTTCTCCTGCGTCAGATGTTTCTGCTGCTTCCGCAAATGTGAGCACTACTGCATCAGTTGCAGCGCAGACAGCATCGCCAGTATCTCATCCAGCAGAATCCGAAGCAAATAACGCTTCTAGTAGCGAAAAAAGCGATTCTCAAAATACTGAAGAAGATAAAAAAGATGAAAATACGGAAAATGAAGAGGTAAAAGAAGATTCCAAAGCTGTTGAAGAAGCCGATAAGTTATCTGAAGCTAAAAGCGATAACGCAAAAGCACCATCGAACAACAATAATCTTGTAGTTGCTGGCGCTGTTGTAGGAACAATGGCAATAGGTGGTTCTGCAGCTGCAGGTATTTATATGAGTCGCGGTGGCAAAATTCGCTTTTCTAAATAAAACTTAGGATTGCTGATAATCAAATACAGATAGCTAAAATAGCTTAATGCGAATATAAATAGCACAAATAATATAAAAAAATTAAAATGCGGTTGCAATTCGATCGTTCAATGAAGAATAGATTAATTTTGCAGCCGCATTATTTTATAGAAAAGATTTATTGTTTATAAGAACAGCCGCATTATTTTTTATTTTTATAAGAATAATTAAACAAGACCATTTTCGTAAGCGAACACAACAGCTTGAACTCTGTCTCTTGCGTCGATTTTTCCCAAAATATGAGCAACATGCGTTTTAACTGTTGGCAAGCTAATAAACAGTTTATCAGCAATCTCTTGGTTAGACAGTCCGTGAGCAATTTCAATGAGTACTTCGCGCTCGCGATCTGTTAAATCATTTAAGTAAGAATTGTAAGCGTTTGCGTTTTGTTTGCTTCTAGACGCATTTTCTGTATTTTCTTCTTCCGATGCAATACTTTCGTTGCTCGGCTTAGAAATCATCGACTCAATTAAGCGCTTTGTAGCAGTTGGAGCAATAATTGCGTTTCCTTGATACACAGTTCGTATTGAATTAAGCAATGTTTCTGGCTCTGTATCTTTAAGCAAGAATCCAGATGCGCCCGTATGAATTGCAGCCATAACGTATTCGTCTAAATCAAAAGTTGTTAAAATAATAATGTGCGTGTTGCTATTAGCATCTTCTTGCAAAATTTTGCGAGTTGCTTCCAAGCCGTCCATGTTAGGCATGCGCACGTCCATCAAAATAACGTCTGGATTTTCCTTTGACGCAACTTCTACAATTTCATTGCCATTTGAAGCTTGCGCAACAACTTGCATGTCTTTTTGCGAGTTGATTACCATAGCAAATCCTGCGCGCACAAGCTCCTGATCGTCTGCTATTGCTACGCGAATTACTTCATTGTTTTCCATATGTTCCATAGTATCAACTTACTGTTGCTTATTTAATGTGTTGTGTTTAATGCGTTGTGTTGAATTTGCTCATCAAGTGGTGCAGCAGGGCGAACCGCAATCTCAGAAACATTTGCACTATTATTTGCTGAATTAACGCTTGATCCTGTTTCTCGCAAAATTCCAAGCAATTTTCGCATATATTTTAGTGCTGAACGACCTTCGTCACTAATATTTTTGAAAGCTTTACTAATTGCTTCACTTTGTTCTTGTAGTTGCTCAGGTTCTTTTGACTTTTGATTTTCTGCATTACTATTTGTTTTTTCGTATTTATTAAGCATATCAATTCCGCTATTTGCGGCATCAATTACTTTATGCAATGTAACTGCAACTTTTTGCTGAATATTTGCGCTAATACGCTGCCTTTCGGCATTTGCTGCAAGTACTTCTAGCTGTTTTTGTTCTTGTTCTAATTCTGTTCTGCGCGCTTTTAGAATCAGCAAATTATTGTCATCGTTTCTGCGGTAATAAGCAAATGCAATAGCAGCAAAACAAATTAATGCAACTATAAAACCAAAAATTAATCCTACGGACGCCATTTGCATAATGTCATAAAAATTAGTTGTGTACGCATTAGATGCAAAAAATCGTATTGGAGTTTCATTTTGTGGAATATTTTTTGATGCAACACCAATTTTTACAGCAAAAATAGCAGATTCGGCGAGCACTACTGCGCTAACCCATTGCCATGCGTGCTTTTTGCCATAGAGCACAGCCGCATAAACAATGGTTGGTATAAAGAAATTAGCAAATAAAATATTAGGCAAGCATATAAGTTGTATTGCAGAAAATGCTGCTGCAACAATTGCGCACGTAGTCGGAGCTTTTCTACGAAACATAAATGGAATCATAGTAGTAAGCGTAAGTATTCTATAAAGTATTTGTAATGAAAGCGAGCTTGAATATTGTGAAGTCATTCCAGTTCCAACAGTAAAATCGTAAGTTGGTATAAAAAGCATTAGAACAGTCCAAGGTGATGCATAAATAACATCGCCAATAAGCCAATGTTGTTCAAACCATTGTGATACTTTCTCAATCCTATTTTGTGAATTATTTGTCGCTGGCAAAACTTTTGATGAGGTTTTATCGCTTGTATTTTCTGGTTTTTCTTGCGTTGATAATGGATTATTAACTTTTACGTTTTTATAACTAACATTAGGAATACTATTTAGTGCAGAAGCAGTAGTGTTTGATTGGTCTGTGCTGTAAGAATATGGAATAAAAGCAACAATACTAAATGTTCCATCATTGAGTTTTCCATAATCAAGCGTTCCGTGAAGATTTTCAATGCGCTCTTTCATGCCAATCAAACCATAACCATTTTTATGTGGCACACCACTATTTTGCTCTTGATTAGCTTCAAGCTTGTGTACTTCGTTTGTGATTTTTAGTGTTAATCCTTGTTCGTTCCACTGTTCGTGAATGTTTATTTTAATGCCATTTCCTGCGTGCTTCCGAATATTAGTAAGAGATTCTTGAATAATGCGGTATGCAACGGTTTGTGCGTCCGTGTTAAGTCTATTTTGAGAATTTATGCCATCAACAGTGTGCCAAAAAATGTTATTAGGAGATGCAATTTTTGCTTGCTCAATAAGCGAAGGTATGTGATTAAAATCCAATTGAGCGGATGGAGCGTCTGTTAAAGCCTCTAGCAGTCGACGCATGTCGTGAACGGCGCGCTCTGCTTCGTTTTTAATAATATGCATTGTTTTTTTAGCAAGCGAAATATCTTTGGTTGCTGCATAACGACCACCATCTGCTTGAACAATAATAATAGAAAGCGTGTGAGCAACAATATCGTGCATATCTCTTGCGATTCTAGCGCGCTCTGCAGTAACAGCAATATTTTGAGCTTTCTTTCGGTACGCGCGAATAGCATTATTGTTCTCTTGTAAAAGTTGAATAGTATGCACGTGAGTGCGCTGCCAGTAGCCAATAATAACCGTAATTGTAGTAATAATAATCGCAAAAATTATGGAAGGAATTGCAAAATCAAGTACATTTGAAAAGCAGTTTCTTATGTTGCTGCTATTTATATTTTGTACACTACAAGAATAACTAGCTTTTAAATGATTGATGCCATATATTGGCCCCATTACAATATTCCACGATATTGCTGCGCAAGATAATACTGTTGTTACGTAAGCTGCAATAACAAAAGCTTTTGAATGTTCTGGATTTCCGCGAGCAATAGCATTAACAAGCAGCACAAAACCAAAGAAATCAGCAAAAAGTTGAGTAGGGCCAAATATTACTTGCAAAATGCATGCAACAATAAAAATAACAGCTGTGTGTTCGGGCCATATTCTTCGTACTGAAAGTAATGATGCAACAACAATATTTATAAGATAGGTTGTAATTAGTGAACTTTGCGTCAAGAATCCGTCAACATTGTTTATAGGATACCGATTGCTTGAAAGTGTAAAAAGAATAAGTGGAATAATGCCCCACAATATATCGTTTAGCGTAAGCTCAGTGCGTAAGCGTTGTATAGCTCTGTTAAACGTGTGAGATATTTTCATAATTACTAGGCTAGTACACAGCACTTTATAGAACAATCGAACTTTAGTATTATTTATATAAGAGTGTGTATTTTTGTATGTGATTTGTTATTGCAACGTTGCATGCGAGTGCAGAAAGGAATGTTTACAATGGCACTGCTAGCAAAGTATTACGTACCAGGATTGTATGTAGAAGAGCGCGCAATCGATGTTCCTTTAGACTGGGAGCAAAACACTCCAGGCGATTCTATTAAAGGGGAGACGATTCGCCTATTTTGCAGAGTTATTTGTGCTCCAGAACATGTGCATGACGATTTGCCTTTGCTAGTGTTTTTGCAAGGAGGCCCAGGGGGTCAGTGCCCTCGTCCGCTTTCGCCGTCTAGCGATGGTTGGATTCAAGAGGCAATTAAGCATTTTCGTGTTGTTCTTCCAGACCAGCGTGGCGTTGGGCGCTCTTCTAGAGTAGATGCTTCTACGATTAAGCGCATGGCAGACGACGGCGTGAGTGTAGAGAGGCAAGCATGGTATTTAAAGCGATTCTTAGCTGATTCTATTATTCGCGATTTTGAGCATTTGCGCTTAACTGAGTTTAATGCAAAGCCGTGGGTTTCTTTGGGTCAAAGTTATGGTGGATTCTTAACGCTTACGTATTTGTCTCTTTTCCCACAGGGCTTACTTGCAAGCTTTACAACGGGCGGTATTCCTCACATTCCAGCTAATGCTCTAGAAGTTTACGAGCACACGTTCCCGCGTATGGCTAGAAAAACTGAGCAATTCTACGAGCGTTATCCGCAGGATGTTGCGCGCGCTGCAGCTATTGCAGATAGGATTTCTCAAGGAGATGTTTTCTTGCCTAATGGCGAAAAGCTTACGGTTGAGCGCTTTCAGACTCTTGGTTCATCTTTTGGCATGAAGCCAAGTTTTGAAAGAGTTCATTGGCTTATTGACTCTGCATTTTCGGATGGAGATGGCTCTCTTAAGGCGTTTAAACATGGTGGTGGAACAGCAGATGGCTATTTAAGCGATGAGTTTCTTTATGGCGTTATGGATGCAACATCTTCTAGTCCGCTATATTGGCCACTACAAGAGTTCATTTATGCGGATGGCGAATTAGATCATCCAATTCGTTGGGCAGCTCAGCAAGTTCGAGAAACAATGCCAGAGTTTGCTGGCAGTGCGCGTCCGCTTTTGTTTACTGGCGAAGCTGTGTTTCCGTGGATGTTTGATCAGCAAAAAGCTTTGCAACCGTTCTTGCCAGCTGTTGATTGCATGATGAACGATATGCAATTTGGCAAGATTTACGACTTAGATCAACTCGCAAATAATGAAGTTCCTTTGCAAGCAGCGGTTTATTTCGATGACTTGTATGTTGATTCTGGTCTTCAGCTAGACACTTTGTCTCATATTTCTAACTCTCATTATTGGACTACTAACGAGTTTGAGCACGATGGTGTTCATGGCGACTTTGTGTTCCGTCATTTGCTAGAAGAGGCAAAGAATCGTGGAGATTTAGAGACTATATATAAGTGATATAAGTCGTAATATAAGTGATATAAGTCGTATAAGCAACTTTTGATTAAAGTACCTAACAAATGATTAGATATACAAGTTGTATGTACAAATGATTAGATGCTTAATAAAAAGTTAGTGTTTAGTTTATTGTTTACTTATTAGGGAGATTTGTTAATGAGTTCTAACTCAATTGGAACCGTTGGATTTATTGGCTTTGGAAACATGGCTCAAGCGATTGCGCAAGGCTTGATTCGCGCTAATGTTTTGCAAGGAAAAGATATGGTTGCATGCGCAGCCCACTTTGAAAAACTTGTTAATACTACGAGCAAATTTGGAGTAAAAGCGTTAAAAAGCGCGTGTGAAGTTTGTGATGCTAGTGATATTTTAATTCTGGCTGTAAAACCAAATCAGATTGAAGAAGTTCTGCAGCCTATTGCAAAAACTATTGTGGATAGAAAAATAGCAATTATATCCGTTGCAGCGGGCTGGACTATTAAGCATTACCAGAATCTACTTGGAAAAAATGTTCACGTGCAATGCATTATTCCAAACACGCCAATCGCAGTTTGCCAAGGAGTCACTTTAGCAGAAAATGAAAATACGCTAACAGATAGTCAACTAGAAGCTTTTAGCGCGATTTTTGAGCCTATATCTTTAGTTGAACGAGTAGATAGCGAGCACATGAATATTGCAATGTGTGTTTCTAGCTGCGCTCCAGCTTTTACAGCTATGTACATGGAAGCTTTAGCGGATGCTGGCGTAAAGTACGGTCTAAAGCGAGATTGCGCATATCGTTTGGCTGCAAAGATGATTGAGGGAGTCGGTGCTCTGTATATGGATACTCGCATTCATCCAGGCGTTATGAAAGACGCTGTATGTTCTCCTGGCGGCACTACAATTCGAGGTGTTTCAAAGCTAGAATCGTGTGGTTTTAGGGGAGATGTTATTAGCGCGGTTGATGCAATTCAACAAAAATAAAACAATACGAGTATAGTAGAGTCGTCAATTCCTCTAGCTGGTCTAAAGTAGGTAATTATGTCTTTAACAATTGGAATCGTAGGTTTACCTAACGTTGGTAAATCGACTATGTTTAATGCTCTAACAAGAAATAACGTTTTAGCAGAAAATTATCCGTTTGCAACAATCGAACCAAATACTGGTATTGTGCCTTTGCCAGACAAACGTTTGCCTGTTTTAGCGAAGCTTGTTAAAACCGAGAAAATAGTTCCAGCAACCGTTACATTTGTTGATATTGCAGGAATCGTTAAGGGTGCAAGCGAAGGCGAAGGCTTGGGCAACAAGTTTCTTGCTAATATTCGTGAAGCAGATGCCATTTGCGAAGTTGTTCGTGCATTTAACGATGATGACATTGTGCATGTTAATGGCAAGGTAGATCCAGCAGACGATATTGACACAATCAACACGGAGCTTATTCTTGCTGATTTGCAAACAATCGAGAATGCTTTGCCAAAGTTAGAAAAAGATTTACGTGGTAAAAAAGTTACTCAAGAATACGTGAATGCTGTAAATAAAGCTAAGGAAATTCTTGAATCTGGCAAGACAATTGATCAGGCTCATAATGAGAAGTTGATTAATAAAGACGACGTTTACGATTTGCACTTGCTTACTGCTAAGCCTTTTATTTACGTGTTTAACGTTGACGATTCGGAGCTTTCGGATGACTCTTTAAAGTCTAAGCTAGCTGCATCTGTAGCTCCTGCAAAGGCGATTTTCCTTAACGCACAATTTGAGTCGGAGCTTACTGAGCTTGATGAAGAAGATGCTCGAGAAATGTTAGCTGATGCGGGCTTGCAAGAATCTGGATTAGATCAGCTTGCTCGAGTCGGATTTGATATTCTAGGGCTTCAAACCTATTTGACGGCTGGCGTTAAAGAAGTTCATGCATGGCAAATTCATAAGGGTTGGGCAGCTCCGCAAGCTGCAGGCGTTATCCATACTGATTTTGAGCGTGGATTTATTAAAGCAGAAGTTGTTTCATACGATGATTTTGTTGAAGCTCAAGGCTCAATGGCTAAAATTAAGGAAGAAGGAAAGCTTCGTCTTGAAGGCCGCGATTATGTTATGCAAGACGGAGATATTGTTGAATTTAAGTTTAATGTGTGATTAGTTAAACAATTTGTCTAAACAATAATCATATTAATGTGTAACGGCGCTGCTTAGGTACTGTAGTATAGTATCAAAGTAGCGCCTTTTTATTTTGTTTATTTATGGAGATTTTATGAATATATTTTATTCTTTAAGAAGCGTTCTAAGGTCACTTATTGCGCGATTAGTGAAATATATTATTAGCTTAAAATCTCCAGAAAACCGCAAAATTTTCTATAAGCGCGTTTCTACTATTCTAGTTATTTTAATCTTTTTCAGCTTTGTTGGTTTTCAAGTATCTCATGTTATTGAAGAAGTAAATAGTCGAATCTCTAATAACACAAAATCTTATTATTCAAAACGCAAAAACAATAAGAGTAATAAAAACAATAAAAAATCTAAAACAAAGATAGATTATTCAAATAAGTCTTTAGATAATCCATTAATTAAATCTTCTGATTTATGGAAAATTCCTACAGGAGGTCAGTATCCGAATCTTTCTGGGGTTGATGCAAATCATTTACACGTAAAAGTAAATCTTAAAAAACAACGTGTTTATATTTATGCGAATAATAATCTTGTTTATACGATGATTGTTAGTGCTGGAATGGATGAATCAACTCCTAAAGGTGATTATAAAATTGGTGCGCGAGGTGACCATTTTTATAATGATAGAGAAAAGATGGGTGGCGACTACTGGGTTGGCTTTATAGGTTCCGAATATTTATTCCACTCTGTGCCAACCAGGTTTAATTTTGGTGATTATATTGTTCCAGAGGCTCAAAAGCTGGGTGTTCCTGCATCTCATGGATGTGTTCGATTAAGTGTGCCTGACTCTAAGTGGTTCTATTCGTATATTCCAGATGGAACTTCTGTACACATTGAATAACTGAAATATTTATTGATTATATATGCAAAGAGGATTCCCTTAAAGGGAATCCTCTTGTTTCTTTTATGATGTCTGTTCTATTAGAAGAACAAAATACTTGCACCACAAGCTAACACAACTAGCACTATAGAAGCCAAGAAGCTTGCCAAGAACGCTGCTTTTCCTTGCTTAAATATAACTCTAAAGTTTACGTTGATTCCAAGAGCAGCCATAGCCATTCCAAGGAAGACGTATCCTGCGTCAACAAGGAGGGATGCGTAAGACGAAACAAAAGGCACATACGTACCAATAACGGATGCTGCAATAAATCCAAGCATAAACCATGGGAAGTTGATTTTGCGCTTTCCGTTATCTTCTACTTGGCTGTGACGAGCATTCCACCAAATTGCAATAAAGATTGATGTAGGAACAAGCATAAGAACTCGTGTAAGCTTCATGATTGTTGCAACGTCAATACTCCCAAAAGCTCCGCCTGCTGCAACAGCGTGTGCAATTTCGTGAAGGGACGCTCCAGCAGCAATTCCAAGCTGCTGCTTAGTCATTCCAAAATGAGGAAGAATAAAGATTTCTGCCAAAGCATAAATTGTGCCCATTATTGCAACTGTTGCAACAGCCATAACTTCGTTTTGTTCTTTTTCATCCTCTTCTTGTGGAGGTACAGGCATGGAGCCAGAAAGACCCATAACAGCTGCCGCTCCGCAAATACTTGTTCCACCTGCTGTTAGCATTGCAAGCTGAGGACTTACTTTAAGAAGTTTTGCAATGTTATAAGTAACGCAAACCATAACAGCAACGAGTACAGCTGCGATTGGTAGGCACTTTAAACCTTGAGTAAATAGAACGTGCAAATTTAGCTTAAAGCCTAGCAAAATAATACCTAGTCGAAGTAGTTTATTTGCAATTAGACCAGCAGAAGATTTAACTCCAGCTCTTCTAGAATCATTATTCAACTTGTATACGTGCAAAGGCAGCTGCAGGGCCATGCCAATAAGCAACGCAATGATAAGTGCTCCCAAAAGGCTTAAGCCTGGGAACTGCTTGAGCCAGCTACCAATTAAGGAAGCTAGAAGAGTCAACACTGCTATAAGAGCCATGTTGATGGTGCAGATTTTCTTTTTCCATGTATCAAAGAAATTAACCATTTAGCTAAGTATTCTCTCATAATCGGACAAAAATGAACAAAAATTCAAAAAAATTTAAACATTTATTTGCATTTCGGCTTGATTACAAGCAACACGCTAAAAATAAAAATCACATAATAAAACATATTCGATAAAAATCTATCGTAGTTTTGTATTAGTTCCATTCGGATTGTGATTAATTAAATCTTGTTGAAAAAAATCATAATTGTGTAATCATTATATGTAGTTAAAGAGGTAATGAGGTAATTATGTGCAATATTAATATTCAAATTAAACGCATTTATGAATCATCTGATGAACATGATGGCTTGCGAGTATTAGTAGATAGATTGTGGCCTAGAGGGATAAGTAAAGAAAAGGCAAATCTTGATTTGTGGTGTAAAGATATTGCTCCATCAAGTGATTTGCGAAAATGGTTTGGGCATAAGTCTGAGCGTTTCGAAGAATTTGCTAATCGTTATATTGAAGAGTTGGACGAGAATCAAGATTGTGTAAACCAAATCGTAGATATATGTAGAAAAAATAAAAAAGTAACGTTTTTATATGGCGCGAAAGATCTGCGTATAAATCATGCAATTGTGTTAAAAGATTACATTCAAAATGTTTTGCAAAATTAAGATTGTAATAAGCAGATTTAATACGTAAGCAAAAGTTTATAAGTATAAACTTTTATTAGTATTAATTAGTTGTGTTTTATCTGTTTTCGACACACCGATTTTCCTTGATATTTCAATGAAAATCACATGTAAATTTGTTATTTTTAAAATTGCCTCGACACTTTATGATTAGTACATTAGAATGACCATTTGGCTAAGGGGCGGCGGTTGATGGCGACCTCTGCGGAAGCTGCCAAACCTGCGCTCGAGTAGTGCTTGTTTTTTTTTTTTTAAGCTGGCGCTTGTTTTTTGTAGTTGTTCGACTACAAACATATATACGAACTCGTTTTACACAAGGAGAAAACGATGAAATCGTTGTTTACATGGCAGCTTCATGGTGACGGAAAAACTTTGAAGCCAGGAGAAGTAGTAGAGCCAGATGAGCGTCTAACTTGGACTCGTACTGCTGGTATTGGCGCTCAGCATGTTATTGCTATGTTTGGCGCAACATTCTTAGTGCCAATTCTTACAGGCTTTGATCCGTCTACTACTTTAATGTTCACGGCTCTTTCCACAGCACTGTTCTTGTTGATTAACGCAAATAAGCTTCCTAGTTATTTAGGAAGCTCTTTTGGTCTTATAGCACCTGTTATGGCTGTAACTGCTGCGCATAAAGGTATTGCTGTAGCAAGCTTTGGCATTATGTGCACGGGTATTCTTCTTGCTTTAATCGGTGTGCTTGTGCATTTTGCAGGAGCAAAGTGGATCGACATTATTATGCCTCCTGTTGTTAACGGTGCAATCGTTGCAATCATTGGCTTTAACTTGGGTCCAGCTGTTTGGGGTAACTTCCAAAAGGCGCCAGATACTGCTTTAGTAACTTTGGTTGCAGTTATGCTTATTGCAGTAATTTTCCGCGGTCTTCTTGGACGTTTAAACATTTTGCTTGGTGTTCTTGTTGGCTACGCTTACGCATGCTTCCAGGGTCAAGTTGACTTTAGTAAGATTGAGCAAGCTTCTTGGATTGGATTCCCTAAGTTCCACACTCCGCAAGTTGACTTCTCTGTTTTGCTTATGTTCTTGCCAGTTGTGCTCGTTCTTATTGCAGAAAACGTTGGTCACGTTAAGTCTGTAGCTCAGATGACTGGCCGCGACTACGATTCCAAGATTGGTACCGCTTTGTTTGCAGACGGCTTAGGTACTGCAATTGCTGGGTGCTTTGGCGGCTGCGGTACTACAACATATGGCGAAAATATTGGCGTTATGGCTGCAACAAAAGTGTATTCTACTGCCGCTTATTGGTGCGCTGCATTCTTCGCATTCGTATTAAGCCTCTGCCCAAAGTTTGGTGCAATCGTAAACTCCATTCCAGCAGGCGTTTTGGGCGGCGTAACCACTTTGCTTTACGGCATGATTGGCATGATCGGCGTGCGCATTTGGGTAGAAAACAAAGTGAACTTCGATAAGCCAGTTAACATTATGATTGCTGCAATCGTTATGATTATTGGCATTGCCAACTTCCAATTTGCTATTTCTGGAATTCAGTTCAACGGTATTGCAATCGGCACTGTTGTTGTGTTGGTTGTGTACCACATTATGAAAGCAATTGGAAAGCTTACTGGAACAATCGCTAAAGACGATCCAGATGTTGCTTAGCATAAATGCTTCAATATGATTTAATTTAATCAAATTAGGCGCGTTCGCTACTTTGTGAGCGCGCTTTTTTGTAATTATTTTTGATTACACAACAAGTAGATTGGGAATAATTAATATAGTATTATTAACTTTATGTCGAAAGTCATCATAGAAATAATCATTGGCGTTGCACGGGCTGCTTTTGGCGCGTATATGGCTAAAAAACCTGAAAACACTAAGGTGTATAAGCGTTCTGATTATTCAAGCGATGGAAAGAAAAAGAGCAATCAAAATAATGATTTTGCCGATACTTCTGCAGATGATTCTATTGACCAAGATGTAGTTGTAGAAAGCATTGATGAAGATAATAGCAGTGTCAATGTTGTTGATAAAGATGCTTCTAAAG
This sequence comes from Gardnerella sp. DNF00038, assembly GCF_049262855.1. Lineage (NCBI taxonomy): Bacteria > Bacillati > Actinomycetota > Actinomycetes > Bifidobacteriales > Bifidobacteriaceae > Gardnerella > Gardnerella sp. DNF00038. The sequence continues at coordinate 724,111 of NZ_CP058407.1, forward strand.
ATGAGTCTAATAGTGAAAACAAAGATAAGACTTCTTCAAAGTTTGCAAAAAAAATAAAAGATTTGGCAGACTATTATAGTGACGATGATGACCTTGGTGACCTCTTTAGCGATATATTAGAAGCTAAGAAAAAACTAGAAAACGAAGGTGACTCGCCCAAAAATAGCGATACTAGCGATGCTAGCGAAGATAGTAAAGATAGTAAAAGCAATAAAAGCGATAATAAAAGCTCAAACAGTAAGGAGAATAATCGCTATATGAGAATAGATTTTGATGTAAATAAGTTTGTTGGAAAATCAAGAAAATGGCGTTGGATTATTGTTGCAATAGTAGTAGCAATAGCTTTTATATGCTCAATTATTTTTGGTTTTTCTACTTTTATTACAGATTGCATGTGGTATGCGCAACTTGGATTCGAGAGCGTAATCTGGATTCAACTAGCTGCTAAAATCGGCGTTTGGGCTTTGTACGCTCTGCTTATGGCTGCGTTTGGGTATTTGTCTGCATATATTGCGATTAAAAAACGCCCTGGAAGCGAAGATGGCGTATATGTTAAAGAAAAAGGCAATATTTTAGACACTAAAAAGGGAATAAGTTCTAAGCTTGCAATGCATGTTGCAGGAGTTGTGTCTTTGATTGTAGGCGCTGTGTTTGGAATGCAATTCTACAATCATTGGGTGCAAATTTTGCTTATGTTTAACTACCAATCATTTGGTATTAAAGATCCGCAATTTGGATTTGATAACGGTTTTTACGTGTTTGTTTTGCCAGGATTGCGTCTTTTTACTAGAGCGTTTATTGTTCTTCTTGCTGTTTCTTTGCTATTTAGCGTTATAACAAACGCTTTAATGGGAGCTGTAAGGATTACGCTGCCTGTAGGAGGCAAGGGCATTTTTAACATAACTAAAAGTGCAAGGCGCCAAATTTCTGCATGGTTTATGCTCGTTATTATTTTCTGGTCCGTTTTGCAAATATTAGATGTATTTGCGATTGTAAATTTGGATGGTTCTAAGATTACTGGCGGATCTTACACAGATATGAATGCTGGCGTTCCTTCCAGCATTGCAATGGCTGTAATAACACTAATTGTTGGAATTGTTATAACAGCGTGGTTGCTAAAGTCTCATGCTCTTAATGGAAATGTAAAAATCGGTACGCGTTTTGCTGTAGCTGTTAAAGCTTGGCGCACGCCTGCTATAGCTGTTGCGTCTTTAGTCGTATGCGCTATGGTTTTGTCTTTTGCTTGGCCTGCTCTTTTGCAACGTTTTAAGGTAGCACCGAATGCTCAAGAATTAGAAGCCACTTATATTCAGCGAAATATTGATGCAACTAAGTTTGCGTATGGCTTAAATAATGTTAAAAAAGAATCGTATAACGCTACTTCGGAAGGAAAGTCGGGAGCGCTTGCAAAAGAAGCGGAGTCTACTGCACAAATCAGGCTTTTAGACCCTCAAGTTACTTCTCCAACATTCCGCCAATTGCAGCAATCTAAGCAATACTATACTTTTGCAGATACTCTTTCTGTAGATAAGTATGACATTGATGGCGTGAGTCAAGACACGGTTATTGCTGCAAGAGAGCTTGATTTAGCTGGAAACGATAATCGAAATTGGGTTAATGACCATACTGTTTACACGCACGGATATGGCGTGGTTGCAGCATACGGAAATAAGGTTACTGCAGATGGTCAGCCGCAATTTATGGAGTATGGAATTCCAACTCAAGGAAAGCTTACAAAGTTGAAGAAGTATGAGCCGCGTATTTACTTCTCGCCAAATGCTCCAAAGTATTCTATTGTTGGTTCTCCAAAAGGCACTGCTTCTTGGGAATTTGATTATCCAACTGGTTCAAATGGTGCTTTAACAACGTTTAAGGGAAATGGTGGACCAAGAGTAGGAAACTTCTTCTCTAGGTTGTTGCACGCTATTCGTTTTGAGTCAGATCAGATTCTGTTCTCTGATAGAGTTACTTCTGATTCGCAGATTTTGTATGATCGTGATCCTAAGACTCGCGTTTCTAAAGTTGCTCCATACTTGACTTTAGATGGACGCGTTTATCCAGCGGTTGTTGACGGACGAGTTAAGTGGATTGTTGACGGATACACAACGTCCGATTCTTACCCATATTCGCAAATGACTGATTTTGGTCAGGTGACTCAGGATTCTACAACCACAACATCTCGTTCTATTAAAGGCTTAACGAATCAGCGAGCAAACTATATTCGCAATTCAGTTAAAGCTACTGTTGATGCTTACGACGGTTCGGTTGATTTGTATGTTTGGGATAAAAAGGACCCTGTGATTAAGGCTTGGAGATCAATATTCCCAGGTCATTATCACGATATTTCTAAGATTTCTGGCGATTTGATGAGTCATATTCGATATCCAGAAAGCTTGTTTAAAGTGCAAAGGCATTTGCTTGCAAAGTATCATGTTGACAGCGCAAGTCAGTTCTTCTCGGGAGAAGACTTCTGGCAGACTCCAGTAGATCCTACAGAATCTCAAAGTCTTCAGCGAGAAGATATTTTGCAACCTCCATACTATTTGACTTTGCAAACTAGAGGAGCAAACAAACCAGTATTTTCGCTTGTTTCCACATATATTCCTGCTGGAAAAATCACTCGAGAAATCCTAACTGGATTCTTGTCTGTAGATTCCGATGCTGGAAATGTTGCTGGAAAAGTAAGCGAAAATTATGGCAAACTAAGACTTCAAGAGTTACCTAAAGTTTCAAATGTTCCAGGACCTGGTCAAGCTCAAAACAACTTTAATGCTAATGCAAATGTTTCTAAAGAGTTGAATTTGCTTGAATCTGGCTCAACCAAAGTTAAGCGTGGAAACTTGCTTACATTGCCTCTTGGTGGAGGATTGGTTTACGTAGAGCCTGTTTACGTACAATCTAGCGGTTCTACGAGCTATCCATTGCTTAAGAAAGTATTGGTTGCTTTTGGAGATCAAGTTGGATTTGCTGACACTTTGGATGAAGCGTTAAACCAAGTGTTTGGAGGAAACTCCGGCGCAAACGCTGGCGATGCTTCCAATAATTCTGGCTCAAATGAAAATGTCTCCAATAAAAATAATGCAAATAATTCCAATAAGAGCGATGCTAAAAGTAGTGCAAATGCACCTGCAAAATCTAATTCTATTAGTGAAAAAGCTAGGATTGCACTTAAACGAGCAGCTCAAGCATTGAAGGATTCTGATTCTGCAATGAGATCAGGGAATTGGCAAGCATATGGAAAGGCTCAAAAAGAGCTTAGCGATGCTATTAATGATGCAATGAGTGAAGAAGCTGTTAAGTAGAATTAGAAGACAGTTTTGGAACAATAAAAATTAATGCCGAACATAATCGATTACATTATGCTCGGCATTAATTTTATATATCAGTTTTACAGTTGATTATCTGGATCTTCATCGTCTTCCACAGGACCTAGAAGAAGTTTTTCAGCTGTATTTATAACAAGCATTAGAAGAGCTGTAAGAATTATTATTGCTATAGTTGCTGAAAAAATAAGTGGAGTTCTAAAAGAGTTATATGCGGATTGAAGCCAAATACCTAAGCCGTTTCTAGCTCCTAAATATTCTGCTGTAGCAGCTGTTCCCAAAACATATGCTGCGCTAATTTTAATTCCTCCGAAAATTTGCCTAGCCGCTACGCGCAACTTAACATGCCACAAAGTCCAAGTAGCATTAGCTCCACAAGTTAATGCAACATCGGTATAAAAACTAGGAACTGCGTCTAATCCTCGAACAGTTTGAACAGCAATAGGAAACATACTAAAAATCATTACTATTACTATTTTTCCAGACATTTCAAATCCAAACCAAATCAAGAAAATTGGTGCAATAGAAATTAAAGGCATAGTTTGAGCCGCGCACAGTAGTGGGAATAAAGCAGACTTAACTAGCTTAGAAACATGGAAAAATACGCCCAGAAGAATTCCGCATATTATTGCTAGTGCAAAGCCAATAACTGTTTCTTGAGTTGTTATTAGTGCAGCAGGCAATAAAGTAGGGAATGATTCAATTGTGTCTTGAGCAATAGAAGTTGGTGCAGGAATAAGATTTGGCGATATCTTATAGTGTTGGCAAGCAAATTGCCATAGAATCAGCACAATTGCTATTGATATTACAGTTGGCAGACACTTTGCAAGCGTAGTCTTTAAACGCGATTGCGTCATTTATTTTCAATCCTTTTCTTGAATATTAAACTAGTGATATAAAAATAGCGACTGCTGCCCCAATCGCATAAATTCAGAAATAAGAATAGCACGTGTATTCTATCAGAATCTTATGTTTGTAACATGATTATTAATTTGTCGATTGAATCGTGCATAATCAAAATGTTTCGTGAGTCAATGTGTGGCAAACCTAGTCAAACTCTTAGCTTGATAGGGGGCATTGAACGGCGCGGGCTAGGCCCTTGATACCGTTTTCTGCCAAGTCTGTGCTGCATTTCCCAGAAAATGGTAAGTAAAAACAAAGTAGGGAACTCATGAATATGCGTGTTTTAAAGCGTGGTCTTGCGTTTATTCTTTCTGCATTTTGTGTATTATCTCTTTCTGCATGTGGATTTGAGGATAATAATCAAAATTCGAATCTTCGTAAAGTATCTTTTATGCTTTTTTGGGCACCAGATACTAATCATATTGGTGTCTATGTTGCAAAACATAAAGGTTGGTTTAAGGATGCAGGATTAGATGTGGATATGCTTGCTGTTGCTCCAACTGGTTCTGAACATGCTGTAGACAGTGGTGCAGCTGATTTTGCCCTTACTACATTAACTAATGTTGCTGATTCTTCTACAAAGGGAGCTAATCTTGAGCAGGTTATGCAAGTGCAGCAAAAACCAAGTGCAATTTGGTGTGCTCTTGCTAAAAACAATAAGATTCATTCTCCTAAAGATTTTGATGGAAAAACTTACGCGTCTTTTGGTGCTGCAGAAAGTGATGTTGTAATTAACAGAATGATTCAGCATGATGGTGGCAAGGGTAAATTCGATAAAGTTACTGTTGGAACCTCAACTTTCCGTACTCTTGAATCTGGAAAAGCAGATTTTGGTGGGTTTTATGCGACTTGGGAAGGTGTCCAAGCAGATATGTTCGGTCCTAAGCTTCGTTGTTTTAGGTCTAGAGATTATGGAGTTCCTGGTCAGCCAGATACGATTGGTATTATTACTAATAAGCGAACAATTAAACGTGATCCTAAGCTTGTTCGCGCATTCGTTAAAGCTGCAAAGCGTGGGTATGAATACGCGTATTCGCACCCAGATGAAGCATCTGACATTTTGGTTAAAGAAGCTAAAGACGCAAATCTTAATCCAAAATTTGTTAAACGCAGCATGAAACTGATCGTCGATGGTCAGTATTGGGGAAACCACGCAGATATTAAAAGTGGCAAGTTTGTGTTTGGCACAAGTGATGTTAAAGGTGCTCAAGACTACTTTAACTTCTTAAGCCAAGGAGGAGCTTACACTGATGCAAAAGGTAAGGTAACTCATAAAACTCCTCAAGCTAAAGAATTATCCACCGACGAATTCTTAAAGTAGTTTTTGCGAAAATTTTAAACAATAACCGCATTATTTAAACAATGACCGTCTTATTGGTAGAATAGTGCGCAGTATATGAGGGCGTATCGAGAGCCTACGTATTTAAGTAGTATTCAATCGGTACGCCCATTTTGTTGTTGAGTTTATGAGTTGGAGTGTGCGCTATGGCATCGGATTTTTGGCTGATTGTAGGACTTGGAAATCCTGGATCGAAGTATGAAGGTACACGTCATAATATGGGATTTATGGTTGCAGACGTGCTAAGTGAGCGTTGGTCAATATCTTTTTCCGACCATAAGGGCTTGTCAAAATTAGGCAAGGGAGTAATGAATTTAGACGGTAAATCGGCGAAGTTTTTCCTCGCTAAGCCGCTCACATTTATGAACGATTCTGGTGCTGCTGTTTCGTCAATAAGCTCGTATTATCAGATTGAAACTGACCATATTGTGATTATTCATGACGATATGGATTTGGATTTTGGTCGGATTAAAGTAAAATCTGGCGGTTCTGCTGGAGGTCATAATGGTATTCGTTCTATTGATCGCAGTCTTGGAACTCCGCAATATGCTCGTGTGAGAATGGGTGTGGGGCACGCTCAACGCGGAGCGCACGCGCATGATAATACTGTTAATTGGGTTTTGGGTGGTTTTGCTGGTGCGCAAAAATCTGAACTTCCTAATTTTTTGGCAGATGGTGCTGATGCAGTAGAAAGTGTGATCTTCCGCGGACTTAGCGCCACTCAGGAGCATTTCAATGGCAAATAAATCTGATTTTTTTGCTAACAATATGTCAGATTCTAAAGATTTTATAAATTCTAACGTTTCTTTTGAAAATATACTTAAAGATATTTTAGATAAAAATGAAGCGTTTAAATCTTTAGTTTCTAACGTGCTAGATTTTCCGAATCCGCTTACTGTAGCATCTCCTTTAGGTTCTAGACCTGCTATAGCAGCTGCAATATCAAAGAGTAGTCCTGTTGTTCTAATTACTCCATCTGGTAGAGATGCTAGTGACGCTGTTTCTTCAATACGCGATTGGTATGATGGAGATCCTCAGGATATTGCCGAACTCGAGGCTTGGGAGACTCTTCCTCATGAGCGTCTTTCTCCTAGAGCAGACACTGTGGCAAGTAGAATGTCGGTTTTTAGAAGATTAAAACATCCTCAAAGTGGCAAAAATAGAATGTTTAGCCAAATTCGTGTGCTTGTTATGCCAGTTCGTTCTATTATTCAGCCAGTTGTTGAAAATATTTCAGACGTGGAGCCTCTTGTTTTTGAATGTGGTAAAGAAGTTCCTATAGATTCTGCTGTAAAACGTCTTGTTGAAAACTCTTATAATCGCGTTGAGTTGGTTATGAATCGTGGAGAATTTGCGGTTAGAGGTGGAATAATAGATGTTTTTTCTCCAACGATGAATCATCCTGTTAGAATCGAATTTTTTGGAGACGAAATCGACACGATTAAGCAGTTTCATGCATCTGATCAGCGCACATACGGTGAGAATATTAATAGTATTTGGGCTACTGCTTGTAGAGAATTACAGCTTACAAAAGATATTCAAAATCGTGCAAAATCTTTGATTGGTAAAATTCAAAATGCTGACGAAATGTTGGAATCCATATCGAATGCAATACCTGTAGAAGGTATGGAGTCGTTGCTTCCAGCATTAGTTGACAAAATGGAACCAGTAGAAAATCTGCTTCCAAAAAATTCTATAATATTGATCTCTGACCCAGAAAAATGTAGGCGCGCAGCTCAAGATTTAAGTAGAACTGCTAATGAATTTTTGGCAGCAAGCTGGCATGTAGCTGCATCTGGTAGAGGAGCAGGTGCTCCAATCACATTCGATCAGGCGAGTTTTCTTGATTTTGATGAAACTTTAGCAAGCTTAGAAAATAAGAATCATCAGGTAATAAATTTAACGAGTTTTGGATCTGATAAGTCGCAAGCAACCGTAGGTCTTAAAGAATCTGACGAAAATAAAATTGTAAAAAATAGCCGTCTAGGATTGAGCATTAAATCTCCTCAAGAATTTAGAGGAGACAATGAAAAGATTTCTAGTGGAATATCTGGTCTTATAGCAAACGGATTTAAAGTTTACATAATTGCATCCGCATATGGAACCTTATCTAGACTAAGTCGCGCAATACAATCAACTGGAATTTTTGATTTTGTACCGATTCAATCGCAAATAGTGGACGGATTCATAGATGAACAAAGTAAAATCGCTATTCTTACAGAAAGAGATTTGACTGGAAAAACATCTTCTGCAAGCGCGCTTAAAACTCCTAGGAGAAGACGAAAATCAATAGACCTTCTAGATCTTAAACCAGGCGATTTTGTTGTTCACGATCAGCATGGAATCGGCAAATTTATAGGCATGAGGCAGCGAAATATAAAAACCTCAAGTGGAGAAGCTACTCGTGAATACTTGGAAATTGAATACGCACCAAGTAAACGTAATGCGCCTGCCGACAAGCTTTTTATTCCAACCGATCAACTCGACTTGGTTAGCAAATATATTGGGGCTGAAATTCCAAAGTTAAACAAACTTGGAGGATCAGATTGGGCTGCTACAAAGGCAAAAGCTAGAAAGCATGTTCAAGAAGTTGCAGAAGATTTAATCAAGTTATATTCAGCCAGAGCATCTACTAAAGGTTTTGCCTTCAGCTCTGACACTCCGTGGCAAAAAGAGCTGGAAGATGCATTTCCGTATCAAGAAACGCCAGATCAGCTTACTACTATTGACGAAGTTAAACAAGATATGCAGAAGCCAATTCCAATGGATAGGTTGATTTGCGGAGATGTTGGGTTTGGCAAAACGGAAATTGCTGTTCGAGCTGCATTTAAAGCTGTTCAAGACGGTAAACAAGTAGTTGTTCTAGCGCCAACCACTCTTTTGGTTCAGCAGCATTACGAGACTTTTACTAACCGTTTTTCTGGCTTCCCTGTAACAGTTGCCGCAATGAGCAGATTCCAGAGTGCAAAAGAAATAGACGCTACAATGCAAGGAATAGAATCAGGGCAAGTAGATGTTGTTGTTGGAACTCATAAACTTTTAAATCCAAATATAAAATTTAAAGATTTAGGATTAGTGATTATAGACGAAGAACAACGTTTTGGTGTTGAACATAAAGAAACTTTAAAAGCTCTACGAACAAATGTAGATGTGCTTAGCCTTTCTGCAACGCCTATTCCTAGAACGCTTGAAATGGCTGTTACGGGTATTCGTGAAATGTCTACGCTTGCTACGCCTCCAGAAGATCGTCTACCAGTCTTGACTTATGTTGGAGCATATGAAGATGCACAAGTTGCAGCCTGTGTTAAACGTGAATTATTGCGTGGAGGACAAGTATTTTACGTTCATAATCGCGTAGAAGATATTAGTAAAATTGCCTCTAATATTCAAAAACTTGTGCCAGATGCTCGAGTGGCGATTGCGCACGGAAAAATGGGCGAGAAACAACTTGACACTATTATTCGTGATTTTTGGCATAGGGATATTGATGTTCTTGTTTGCACTACGATTATTGAAACAGGATTAGATATTTCTAATGCAAATACGCTTATTGTAGATCACGCTGACAGATTCGGCTTAAGTCAGCTTCATCAATTACGAGGACGAGTTGGCAGAGGTCGTGAGCGCGCATACGCATACTTTTTGTACGATCCTACTAAGCCTATGACTCAGCAGGCTCACGACAGGCTTGCAACAATCGCTCAATATACTGCTCTTGGCTCTGGTTTTGATGTTGCTATGAAGGATTTGGAATTGCGCGGAACTGGCAATTTGCTTGGAGATGCTCAGAGTGGGCATATTGAAGGAGTCGGATTCGATTTATATGTTCGGATGGTATCTGAAGCTGTTGAAAAATATAAGGAACCAGATCATAAAGAGTCCATATCTGTTTCTATTGATTTGCCAATAGAAGCCTCAATTCCAGTATCTTATATTGATTCAGATAAATTACGTTTGGAAGCTTATAGGAAGCTTGCTGAGGCTCAGAATGATGAAGACTTAAAAGAGATTTTCAATGAGTTAAGCGATAGATATGGAAATCCTCCTAAATCCTTACAAACATTATTTGATGTTGCAAGATTACGTTTTAAAGCTAAACAAATGGGTATTAATCAAATAAGCATGCAAGGTAAAACTGTGCGCGTTATTGGCGTAGATCCAGCTCAATCTGTTTGGATGCGTTTGAGTAGGATCTACAGGGGAGCACAGTTTAAGCCTGTAACCCACACAATGATTTTTCCATCTCCTTTTGCGTCTGTTTTAGGGGATTCATCGTCTATGAGTGAAAAAGAGATAGTCGAATGGGCTAAGCAACTTTTAGAAGACATTGATTGGTAAAAATTAATAGGTGAATTTTAAATAGTGGACATGTCACTTTAAGGCAAGTCTTAAATCATCTTCAATAGAAACATGATTTGTAGGTCTTCCTTGCGAATCAACACTGCTCCTATCGATATTCCATTGCCTTGATATTACGCCATTTTGAAGCATTAGAATACGATCTGATAATCTTACAGCTTCCGCAATATCGTGAGTAACCATGATTGTGCTCCAGCCGTTTTGTGTTCTTAGCTTAGCTAGAAGATCTTGCATGTCTAGTCTTGTTAAAGCATCTAATGCGCCGAAAGGTTCGTCTAAAAGCAATAGCTCTGGGTTTCTTACTAATGCTCTAGCTAAAGAGACGCGTTGAGCTTGACCGCCAGAAAGTTGAGAAGGCCATTTATTGGCGTATTCTTCTAATTGCATTTTGCTAAGAGCATTATTTGCAAGTTTTTTAAGATTGTTTTTACTGTCTGAAAGACCAAAAACAACGTTTTCACCAATTTTTAGCCATGGGATTAATCTTGCATCTTGGAATCCTATAGCCTGCATGTCTGTAACGTTTATACTGCCGCTTGTAGGTTTTAATAAACCAGATATTACTTTAAGAAGCGTTGTTTTTCCGCAACCTGATCTGCCAATAAGTGAGACAAACTCGCCTTGCTTAATGTTTAAATTAATATCTTTCAAAACCTTATAAGTGTCGTCAAATGCTACTTCAATATGCGTTAAAGAAACACAGTAGGAATTGTTGACATTATTAGCATTATTTTCATTGTTTTGAATGTTCATATTAACTCCTACTGTGTTTTGATTTTGAAAATTATTTAGCGTATTTTAAAGATTTAGGTTACTTGCTGCAATCCATTACGGAATCATCCAAGTTTGTTGGAGCTTGCTTAATTAAACCATATTTTACGTATTCTTTTGCCTGAACCTTCATCATTTCTAAGCCTTTCTTATCGATTGGCTTAATTGTTGGATTATCGAATTTTTCAATCTGCTTAATGATTGTATCGCTTGCTCCAAGTTGCTTATAAGCATTCCCAATAACATTCTTTTCTTTATGCGACTTATTAGCTTCGCGAACAAGGGCGTTATACATTTTTTTAACGAGCTCAGGATGCTTCTTAGCAAATTTTCTAGAAACAATGTGAATGGTAACATTCATGTTGCCATACTTTTTAGCGTTAACAAGTAATTTTGACCCAGGGGTTGTCATCGCTGCAGCAAGATTCTGATCGAATGAGGAAATTGCATCAATCTGTCCAGATGTAAATGCTGCCTGGAAGTTCTTAGGGCTCATCTCTACTTTATGCACTTTAGAAACGTCTAATCCGCTTTTATCGAATGCGCGGTGAAGCATGTAATCGCCAGTATCACCGTTGTGAATAATAGCAACTTTCTTTCCATATAAGTCTTTTAGTGTTTTTGCGCCGCTTTTTGCGGATGCAACGATTCCTTGAGAATCACCATTGTAATATTCGAGCGCAAATGCAACCCAAGGTTGACCTTCTGCAATCAAATCAATAAATCGTCCAGTTCCAGTAGTTGTTGCATCAGCGCTTCCGCTCATAACTGCGGTAAGACCATCAACTGGAGTGTATGGTCCAGTATAGGTGACTTTTGCTTTTCCAAATTCTTCCTGAAGGAATTTTTCATTTTTTAACGTTGTTAAATAGTTTGCTGTAGAAAGATAAGCAACCCTCATTATTCCCGTATCTTTGCTAGAAGATTGGGAGTTATTTGCAGGTTTTTGAGCTCCGCCGCAAGATGCAAGGGCGATAGTTGCGCAAAAAGCGCATATTGCTGCAATAGAGCGTTTGCTAGCAATTTGTATTTTGAAATTAGCCATGATTTGGCTCCTTTACCTTTATTTTGTGTTTTTCTTATTTGGTTTATTTGGTTGTTGATTAAATTTTGTTGATTAAATTTTTATAAAAATTGACTTATTTTTAAAAGTATCGTTAAAAGTATCTCTAAAATTCACAGAGGATTTTATAAATTCTTTATTTACGTGAATTTCTAAAATCAACTCTTTGTTAAGATTCTCTATTTACTCTGCGTTCTGGCATAAGCCAATATTCGAATATGTTTGCAGTAACTTCTGATCCAAGTCCTGCAATCGCATATAAAATAATGCATGCCATCATTTGATCTGGTCTAAAGAATTGTTGAGCTCTAGAAAGAATATATCCGATTCCTATTGAAGAATTAACTGTTTCACAAGTAACTAAAGCAACCCATGCTACGGAAATTGAAAATCGCAATCCTGTCATAAAATTAGCTAGTGTTCCTCGCATAAAAATTGTTGTAAAAACAGTCGATTTTTTAACGTTATAAGCCTTTGCAAGTTCTATTAGTTTAGGGTCAATGTTCCTTACTCCATCTCGAATATTGACATACATTGGTCCAAAAACACCAAGCGCTATAAGCATTATTTTCATCATTTCGTCCACACCGAGAAAAATGATCAATAAAGGTGCTAATGCTGGGAATGGGATGGATCTGAGCATATGACTTGGTTTATTTATTACTGATTCTCCTATTTTGCTTCCGCCAGAAATGATTCCAGATGGCAAAGCAAAAGCAATTCCTAAAAGAAGACCAGCTACAACTCTAAATATGCTTATTGCAAGAGACGGTAGTAATATTCCTTCGTTGTTTAAGTCAACAAATGCTTTTATTACCTCGCTTGGAGATGGCAAAGCGCGATTTTCGGCAGGAGTTAAGGTTGTTAAAAACCATAAAAAAAGAATCGCTATAGTAGAAAGCCAAGCTTTTAAAGAAATAAAAGCTTTATGATGCAGTTTTGCAATCGCGCTAAAAAGGTTATTCATAACGACATTCCCTTCGATAGTTTTAGCTATATCAGGTTCGACGGGTATAATCTCAGCAATTACAATTAAATAATTGCACCCCGTGTCAGTTTGTTATTATCGTATAAAGGCATGGACAAATCGCGAAACGCTTAGATTATATAGGCTTGTATCTTTAACGACTTACGCTACGAAATAACGTCCATAAAACGCATTAATCTTGAATATGTTACACAACCAACAAAATGAATAAGGAGTAGTTGTGGCAGCTATTGAAAGCGTATATGCACGCGAAATTTTGGATTCTCGTGGAAATCCTACCGTTCAGGTTTATTTGGAGACCGAAGATGGCGCTCAGGGTATTGGCTTAGTGCCTTCTGGTGCTTCGACTGGTGAGGCTGAGGCTTGGGAGCGTCGTGATGGCGACAAGTCCCGTTATCAGGGCAAGGGTACTTTGGAAGCAGTTAAGGCTGTTAATGAAGTAATTGCTCCAAAGGTTATTGGCATGGATGCCTCTGACCAGCGTGCTCTTGATGAAACCATGATTGAGCTTGATGGCACTCCAAACAAGGGTAAGCTTGGCGCAAATGCTATTCTTGGCGTTTCTCTTGCTGCTCTTTATGCAGCTGCTGAATCTGCAGAGCTTCCATTGTATCGTTACATCGGCGGAACTAACGGACATATTCTTCCAGTTCCAAACATGAACATCATGAACGGTGGCGCTCACGCTGATTTTGCAACTGATATTCAGGAATACATGATTTCTCCATACGGTTTCGCAACTTACAGCGATGCTTTGCGCGCTGGTGTTGAGGTTTATCACACCTTAAAGAACGTTTTGAAGAAGGAAGGCTTGGCTACTGGTCTTGGTGACGAAGGTGGCTTCGCTCCAAAGATGAAGTCCAACGAAGATTCCTTGAAGTACATCATGGATGCAATCGAAGCTGCAGGTTACGAGCCAGGAAAGCAGATTGGTATTTCCCTCGATGTTGCTTCTTCTGAGTTCTACAACAAGGAAACTGGCAAGTATCGTTTCGACGGCGAAGAGCGCGAATCTGCTTACATGCTTGATTACTACGAGAAGCTCATCAACGAGTATCCAATCGTTTCCATCGAAGATCCATTCCAGGAAGAAGGCTGGGATGATTGGGCAGCAATCACCAAGCGTCTTGGTGATCGTTTGCAGTTCGTTGGCGATGACTTGCTCGTCACCAATCCAAAGCGTTTGGCTAAGGGTATTGAGCTTGGAGCAGCTAATTCCTTGCTCGTAAAGTTGAACCAGATTGGTTCCGTTACCGAAACCCTCGACGCTATTGAGCTTGCAACCAAGAATGGCTTTACTTCTATGGTTTCCCACCGCTCTGGTGAAACCCCAGATACAACCATTTCTGATCTTGCTGTTGCTAAGAACACTGGTCAGATTAAGACTGGTGCTCCTGCTCGTGGTGAGCGTATCGCTAAGTACAACCGCTTGCTTGAGATTGAGGAAGAGCTTGGCTCTACCGCTCAGTACGCTGGTTACAGCGCATTCAAGGCTTGCAAGAAGTATATGAAGTAATATACTAGGGCTTTTATAAGTTATTCATAAGACTTGTTTAAGCTTTTTAAGCTTTGAGCTGAAGCTTATTTTCGGTCAGTCGCAATAAAATGCGGCTGGCCGTTTTTGTATATTTTCAATGATTTCTTAAAATTTTAAAAAAATTTTTCTAAAATTACTTTCATTATCTCCAGAATAGTGCTATTTTTATGAAAAACTAAAAACAGAAGGAGATGTTTCATATGAGAAAAGTCGCTGTTATAGGCATGGGTAATGTTGGTGCTGCAGTAGCCCATCAGCTCATTATTGGTGGTCACGTTGACGATTTGTATCTTTATGATTCAAATGAAGCAAAAGTTAAGGCTGATGCTCTTGATTTTGAAGATTCAATGGATAATGTGCCTTTTAACGTTAATATTACAGTAAATGATTATGAAGCATTAAAAGACGTAGAAGTAATCGTAAGCGCCTTGGGTCATATAAAACTTTTGGATGTTCCTCATCCAGATCGTTTTGCGGAGCTTAAGTATAACCGTAAAGAGGTTGCAGAAGTTGGTGCAAAAATTAAAGCTTCTGGATTCCATGGCGTTTTGATAGATATCACTAATCCTTGTGATGCTATTTGCCAGCTCTACAAGGAAGCTACTGGACTTCCATACGAAAGAGTTATTGGTACTGGCACTCTTCTTGATTCTGCCCGTTTGCATCGTGCTGTAGGAAAGTTCTTCGGAGTTCATCCTAAGGCAGTTAAGGGTTATAGTTTAGGCGAGCACGGCGATTCACAGTTCGTTGCATGGTCTACGGTAAAAGTGTTAGAGCAGCCAATTACTGATCTTGCTGAGGAAAAGAACATTGACTTGGATGCTGTTGATGATGAAACTCGCGAAGGCGGTTTCACTGTGTTCTATGGAAAGAAATATACCAACTACGGTATTGCTGCAGCAGCTGTTCGTTTAGTGAATGCTGTAATGACGGATTCTAGAGAACAGATGCCTGTATCCAATTATCGTGAAGAATATCATTCTTATCTTTCTTATCCAGCGATTGTTGGTCGAGATGGCATTATTGAGCAGTGCAAGCTTGATTTGACTGAAGAAGAGTTGCAAAAGTTGCAGCATTCTGCAGATACGATTTTGAGCAAGGCTCAAATGGAATAGTTGGGAATCTAAGTTTTAAAAGAATTTTGAGTATGATTTTGTGACCAGCTCCTATATATGGATAGCTGGTCACAATTTTTGTATTTTGGCGTGTATTTTGTTCATATTGTGTAATAATGATTTTTTAGGCTAAAAGTAAATATAAGGTGTATTTACACGTCGAATATTTAAAGTAACTTAGAAGTATGGTTTTGAGAAATCGCCGCACGGCAACAAGTACAGTTGATGAATCAAATCAGCCAAAGAAAAAAAGGCTGTTTTCTGGTTCGTTCGTATTTGTTTTTATGATAGTAGTGGCGTTTCTTTGTTCTATAGAATTTGTTTCAACAATTCGAAATTATGCGTTAAGCTTGGCTGAATTACACGCTTTGCAAAGAGATGAGTCTGCTCTAAAAGACAAAAAACAGGAGTTGGATAATAATATTGATCGTTGGAAAGATAAAGCGTATGTTACTGCACAAGCTAGGGATAGGCTAGGATTCATATTCCCTGGAGAGCAGGCTGTTAGAGTTGAACACCCAGAAGCTGTTACAGGAGTTGTGCCAGAATCATTTAATAAAGATGAATCACAGTATGAGGAAAGAAAAGCTCTTCCTTGGTATAGTGATTTGTTCTATTCACTTCATAAAGCAGATAAGCCAGATGATATGAGTATGAAATCTCAAGACGATGACGTTAACGATTCTAATAAGGATAAGACTTCTAAGCATAATAAAATGGATAAAAGTCGCCAGCAAAATAAACATCAGAAAAATAAATCGTCAAAATCTACAGATAAGAAACAGAGTAATACAAGTAGACAGTAGTAAGAAAATATTAAAGTACTTTATTTTAAAATCATGCAAATGCATAGGGGAGTTAAAAACATGGATTTGAATATACAATCCTTAGTGGATAGTTTGTTGGAAAACCCTGCAAGTGATGCAGATAAAGACATTGTTAAACGTCAATTGGGAAGATTCCCAAGGGGAATGGTTGCAGTTGGAGCTAGATGCGCTTGTGGACGTCCTCTTGCTGTTATTACAAGGCCATGCTTAGAAGATGGAACTCCTTTTCCAACTACATGCTACTTAACAAGTCCAGAAGCGGTTAAAGCGGCTTCGCATCTTGAAGCACAAGGTTTTATGAAGGAATGCAACAATTTATTGAATAATGACAATGATATTGTTAAAAAATATGAGCAGGCACATAAATACTATTTAGAGTTTCGTCACGAATTAGCTATTCGATTAGAAGATAGTGAAGAACATATTAAAGATATGAGTGCTGGGGGTATGCCTGTTCGTGTTAAGTGTTTGCATGCCTTGCTTGCGCAAAGTCTTGTAATGGGCAAAGGTGTGAATCCTATTGGCGATATGGTGTTAAGCAAGGTAAAAAATGAATTTGACCCTAATGTTTGTAAGTGCACTACTCCTTGGAGTGATGATGCTAATGAAATTGAAACTGAGAAATTATTAAATACAAAATCTTTTAACACCAATACAATCGTTGGAACTAATAAATCGGTTTGCGTAGCAGCAATTGACTGTGGCACGAATTCGATTAGATTAAAAATTGCAAAAGTTAATGCTAATGGTATGCGCGATGTTGTTCCTAGAATGCTTAGAGTTGTAAGACTTGGTCAGGGAATTGATGAAACGCATATGTTTGCTGAAGATGCCTTGCAGAGAGTTAAATCTGCTGCCAAAGAATTTGCAAAAGTGCTTAGCGAACACAAAATAGATGCTATTCGTTTTGTAGCAACATCTGCAACTAGGGATGCGCTAAATAGAGACATTTTTGAACAGATGATGTTTGATGAGCTTGGCGTACGCCCTGAAGTTATTAGCGGAACAGAAGAAGCTGCTTTGAGCTTTTTGGGAGCAACAAGTGTTGTTTCTAGAAAAGATTTGCAAGCCCCTTATGTTGTTGTAGATTTAGGTGGTGGGTCTACTGAGATTGTTCTTGGTGGAGACGGCGTGAATATTGCGGAAGATAAAGTGGATTCCGCGTATTCAATGAATATTGGTTCCGTTAGAATGACTGAGAGACACTTGCATACAGACCCTCCAACAGAAGAAGAAATTTCTTGTGCTATAAAAGATATTGACAAAAATATAGACGAAGCTTTTAAGCATGTTAACGCTGGTAAAGCTCGCACGATTATTGGTGTTTCTGGCACTGTTACAACTATGGCAGCCCTTGCTATTGGATTAAAGCATTATGACCATAAGGCTGTTGATGGAGTAAAAATCGCGTTGGATCAGGCGTATACAGTTAATGACAGGTTCTTGCATATGACAAGAGAACGTAGACGTACTTATGCCACTATTCATCCTGGAAGAATTGATGTTGTTGGTGGAGGTGCAGTTGTGTTGAGTCGTGTACTTGAACGACTTGCAAAAGCGGCGTATGAAGACCATGGTGGAGTTCTAGATACTTTTGTTGCTAGTGAGCATGGTTTACTAGATGGAATCACGTTAGATTTGGGTCGTAGAATTCTCGCCACACGCTGAGTTGTTTTTAATTGTATTATATGGCATAATAATTGTCTGTTGCCTCCGTGGCGGAATTGGCATACGCATCAGACTTAAAATCTGACGCCCTTACGGGCTTGTGGGTTCGAGTCCCACCAGAGGCACAAATGTTACGCTGCGAGTTTATTTTTTACGTATTTAATGTTAATTTTTTGTTGCAATTCGTAAGATTTTTGGTTTAATTAGTCTTTTTTCTATAAAAATATCTGTTTACAGTCTTGCGTTAATCGAGAATCGTACTAATCTATACCATTAATTGCAATAAAAGCAATAATAAAAATACAAGTAATATCGCAAATTAGGAAAAGAGACATAATGGCTGATTTAGAGGTTGCTCCAGACTTTAAAAATGCCTATGATTCTTACGATCATAGTGATTCTGATCTGTTGAACAAACTGGCTGGCAATTTTACTGTTTTGCCTAACGATAATCCTGTTTCGGATGCAAAGCGAGCAGAGCTGATTGATAAGCCTGCTTTTGGTCAGATTTTCTCCGACAATATGGTCCATATGTCTTGGACCAAGGGAGAAGGCTGGTCGGATAGACGTGTTGAGCCTTATGGGCCATTAAAAATGGATCCAGGTGCTTCTGTGTTGCATTATGCCCAAGAATGCTTTGAAGGTTTAAAAGCATACAAGCGAACTGATGGATCCATCTGGCTTTTCCGTCCAGATATTAATGCGGCACGATTCCAGAATTCTGCGAAGCGTTTGTATTTGCCAGATCTTTCTATCGACGATTTTATTGGATCTGTTGCAGCCTTAGTTAAGCGAGATAAAGAGTGGGTTCCAAGCCGACGCGAATATACTCTTTATATGCGTCCGTTCATGTTTGCTTCCGAGCCGTTCCTAGGTGTGCGAGAAGCTCATGAGGTTGAATATTGTGTTATTGCTTCTCCGTCAGGACCATATTTTAAAGGTGGCTTGAAGCCAGTTAGTATTTGGGTTGAAGATCAGTGGTTCCGCACTGGCCCTGGTGGTACTGGTTTTGCTAAGTGTGGTGGAAATTATGCGGCTTCCTTGCTCGGTGAATACAAGGGTATTGAACACGGTTGCGAACAGGTTTGCTTCGTTGATGCAGCAACTAAGACCTATTTGGAAGAGCTTGGTGGAATGAACGTGTTTGTTTTGCACAAGGATGGTCATTTGGAAACTCCATCTCTTACTGGTAGCATTCTTCCAGGTGTTACACGTCGTTCTATTATTCAGCTTGCAGAAGAAGCGGGTCACAAGGTTGTTGAAACTATGATTCCACTTCAGGGATTGCTTGACGATATTCGCTCTGGTGAGGTCACTGAAGTCTTTGCCTGCGGAACTGCTGCGATTATTACGCCTATTGGTCGCTTTAAGTCAGATGACTTCGATCTTAAGGTTGCTGATGGTGGAGTTGGTGAGTTGACTCAGGCTTTGCGTGATGAATTGCTTGGTATTCAGCTTGGAGATGTTGAAGATACTCACAACTGGATGTGGAAGGTGTGCGACTAGTTAAAAGCTGTTTAAGAGCTATTTAAAAGTCGTTTTAAATCCGTTAGAGTTTTTAGTATTTGGCGCGTCATTTTTTATATCTTATAAAAGGTGGCGCGCTAATTGTATGCTTAATTGGTTATAGGCTTATTAGGCGGATTTTGTTTTTTAAGTGTTTAACTAACCTTGGAAAGGAAATATTGTGGAAGGGGCTTTAGGAGATAACATTTTCTTCCTTGTTGTTGAATACATTGCTATGGGTTGCTGCGGAATGGTTGGCGGAATGTGGGCTATTCGCAAGAATTATGATATCTTTGCAATAATCACAACGTCATGGCTTACAGCATTGGGTGGCGGAATTGTTAGAGACGTTCTGCTTGGAGCTTTGCCGCCAGTTGGAATTGCAGATAGGGGATTTGTTTTTACTGGTCTTGCTTCGGGTGTTATTGTTGCTTTCGCTCATCTAGAAATTGATGAGTGGAAATGGCTTATGTTAACTCTTGACGCTTTAGCATTGGGGCTTTTTGCTGTAAATGGTACCGCTAAAGGCTTGGATTTTCACATGTCTGGAATGGCGTCTGTGTTTTTAGGCATGGCTACAGCTCTTGGTGGTGGATTAATTCGAGATATGGTTTTGAATCAAGTTCCTGTAATTGTTCGAGATAAGCATTGGTATGCGCTTCCTGCTGCAGTTGGGTGTGTTTTGACGGTATTTGTTGTAAAAGCACAACGTGCAGGATGTTTTGACGTTATTACAGAGATGATTTTAGATACTCTTATTGTTGTGCTAGTAGTTGCGATGCGATTAATGTCTGTAAAGTTTGATTTAACGCTTTTTGGTGCAATGAACCGCAAATCGCCAATAAAAATAAGTAAATATCGCAGACATAATGCATATAGTCGTAAAATTTCCGATAAAGCCATAAAAAATACAGAAAAAAATAATCAAAATAAATAGAAAATATAGTCTAATCTGAATAAATATCGGTTAGTGTCTAGAGTTTGTCTTTGCCTATCTCAATAATGAAACACATCGACCAGAGGTCGCGCTCAACAAGAGTAGCAATCATTAGCCAGAAAGAGGCGTTAAGTGATTTGCAAAAGGGGAGAGCGCCGAAGTTTGTAGGTTATTCTTTCTAGCTTACAAGCTGGGACTTGGCTTAATAAGCCAAGGACTGTCGCAGCAATTTTGGCAATTTGCTGCGGAGTGCTATCGACATGCATACTGTTGCCTGTTTGCCTCTGTTTGAATATTGTCAAAAGGAGGAAACAATGAATAACGACAGTTCATCAACTACTGAATCTCAAACTGTGCATCGCAGTTTAAAAACACGCCACATTTCCATGATTGCTTTGGGTGGAAGCATTGGAACAGGCTTATTTGTAGCTAGTGGCGCAACAATCCACATGGCAGGACCTGGTGGCGCGCTTTTGGCATACGCTGCAATCGGTATCATGGTTTATTTTCTTATGACATCTCTAGGAGAGATGGCAACATATATGCCAATTAGCGGGTCTTTTGCATCATATTCTGGAAAGTTTATTGATCCTGCTTTAGGATTTGCAATGGGTTGGAATTATTGGTTTAACTGGGCAATCACGGTTGCTGTAGATATAAGTACGGCAGCAATTGTTTTGCAATATTGGCTTCCTAATGTTCCAATATGGGTATTTTCGCTAACAGTTCTTGTTGTTATTCTTTTGATTAACATTCTTACGGTTAAGTGCTTTGGAGAAACAGAGTACTGGCTTTCGATTATTAAAGTTGTAACCGTTATTATATTCCTTGCTATTGGTTTGCTTACGATTGTTGGAATTTTAGGCGGAAAAGCGCCATTTCTAAGCAACTTTACACATAAAAATGCTCCATTTGCTGGCGGAATCCCAGCTGTTTTAGGTGCGTTTGCAATTGCAGGATTCTCGTTCCAAGGAACAGAGCTTATTGGCATTACAGCAGGTGAATCTGCAACACCAGATAAGAGTATTCCAAAGGCTGTAAAGCAAGTGTTTTGGCGTATTGTTTTGTTCTACATTCTTGCAATCTTTGTAATCGCATGCATTATTCCATACACAAGCCCAAGTTTGCTTGGATCGGAAGCTAGCGATATTTCTATAAGCCCATTCACTCTTGTGTTCCAGCGTGCAGGATTGGCGATTGCAGCAACAATCATGAATGCCGTTGTGCTTACATCTGTTATCTCGGCAGCAAACTCTGGAATGTATGCTTCTACTAGAATGCTTTACGCTCTTGCAAAAGATAATCACGCTCCAAAGATGTTTGGAAACGTAGATAGAAGAGGTGTTCCAATGCAATCTTTGGTTGCAACGTTTGTTGTAGCTCTTTTAACATTCTTGATGAGTATTTTTGGAACTCAAATTTACATGTTCTTAGTTGCTGCAAGTGGTTTGACTGGATTTATTGCATGGGCAGGAATCGCAGCTGCGCACTACAGGTTCCGCAAAGCGTATATTGCTCAAGGAAAGTCTTTGGACGATCTTGTTTATAAAGCTAAGTGGTATCCATTCGGTCCTATCGTGGCTCTTGTATTGTGCATTTTGGTTATTGTTGGCCAAGATCTTGAATCATTCCACACGCTTAATTGGCAAGCAATTGGCATAACTTATATGTCTGTGCCGCTGTTCATTGTGCTTTATGTTGGATACAAGATTAAGTACCACACTAAGGTTATTCCTTTAGATCAAGTTGATTTAACAAAGTGATTAGAATATAAAAAATGCGCTCAGTGATTTTGCTGAGCGCATTTTTATATTGATTAACAGAGGTTATTATTTGTCTCCGTCGTTAGAAATTTTAGGATCTGGCTGTTCCTTCTTTTTCTCTTCCTCTTCCGTCTGCTTTCTTTCTTCTTCCTTCTTTTTCTCTTCCTCTTCAGCTTGCTTCCTAGCTTGTTCTTCAGCTTGCTTCTTAGCTTGTTCTTCTAGCTGCTTCTGTAGATTTTCGGCAGCATCCCTAATTCGCTTTCTTCTTTCTAATTCTAAACGTCTCTTTTCTGCATCAGCCTTTGCATTTGCTTTAGCTTTAGCAGCTTGCTCGTCAGCTTGACGCTTTGCTTCTTCAATCTTTTTCTGCATGGCGTTATCTGCTTGAACTTTTTCTTCTTGAGTAGGAGGAATATTTTGAATAATAATATTCGGCTTACGCTTTACCTTAGGAGCTATACGAATAACAGGAGCAGTAATCTTCTGCAGTTCCTTCTGGCTTTCTTCAGCCTTCTGCTTCTCCTGTGCATTCGCTGTAGTATCTGTAGATGCTGCAGAAAGCTTATCAATCATTGCAGAAGTCACTCCACGAATACGCTGAGCATTGTCAGAATACCATTGAGTTGCAGCTATAGCTTGAGCTCCCTGAGAGCCTAACTCTTCTGGAGAATTAGCATTGCATACAACCGTTTCTGGCAAACGCTGCTTCAAAAGCTTAGCAAGTAATTTGCCATTTTCTGAGTTATCTTGAGCAAAAGAGATAAGAAGAGAATTTTTAGTAAGTTTTTTCCATGACTGGCTTGCTTTGCTAACTTGTGCAACCTTAATTTCGCACTGTTTTCTAGCTTCTTTCATACGAGACGAGTGCTGAATGCTCCAGCAAATACCACCAACGCCTAATACTAAAGCTAATACAATGACGCCAGCAACGAGAATTATCATCTTCTTTTTATGGCCATTATTTGTGGCTTCGGAGATGTTTTCTAACATGTATCATCCTCTGTTTTATCAATCTTCGCCAAGAATTGCTTTTTGCAAAACAACACTTGTAGTTTACGCCAAACTAAGTACGTGATCCTTGTAGTTTGTAGCATTTTTGATGATTTGCAGGACAAGCAATATTATTTGCGATTCATTAGAATACAATATTCAAATAAATTCAAAACAAAAAACCACCAGGTTCGCTGGTGGTTTTCTTGGCTCCTGCGGCTGGGCTTGAACCAGCGACCATTCGATTAACAGTCGAACGCTCTGCCAACTGAGCTACGCAGGAATATCCTCTGTGCTTGGCTGTGTGCCGTGCACAAGACATTTATATTACACGTAATTTTATAATATGCAAATATAGCGTGTTTGGGCGTGTCGAAAACTCGTAATCGTTGGAATACCAATGATTTGCATGCTTTAACCACATTGATAAAAAAGTGTTCCTAAAAAAAGAATTTTGTGAAAAACTTTCAAATATAAGTAAAAACCTTTAAATAATGCAGATTTTCGCTGTTGAAGCATAAAACAAATTTGATTTATGAAAGGAGAAAAATAAAATATCATGAGAAAAATATTTGATTTAAAAATGCTTAAGCCCAGAATCTTAAAAGTCAAAAAATTTATATTAAAACAAAAATCACAGTTTGTTAGAATACTGATTTTTATGATTCTGATTGTAATCATGTTGATTATTCATAGTTGCATAAATCCTACAATAAACAAAAGTATTGAGTATGAATATTTGCAATCGAATCAAACTGATTATAGTGTGTCTTCATTTGACTCTGGTTGCATAGAAAAATCTTTTGTAGGTAAAAATCAAAAAATAGTCGCGAATACAGTTAGTCAGGCTTCAACAGCTTCAACACTAGAAGAAACTACAAATTGTAAATCAAGGATGGTATGGCCAGTAAAAAATGTAAATATTATTGAAGATTTTGATGCTCCAGCAAAGCCATGGCTCGCTGGTCATAGAGGAGTTGATTTGCGAGCAGAGGAAGGAACTGAGCTATATGCTCCATCAGATGGAATAATAAATTTTGCTGGACTTGTGGCTGGAAAATCTGTTGTAACAATCAAACATGGAGTTTTGTCTTCCACATTTGAGCCAGCATATACAGATTTACCAGTTGGAACAGTTGTTAGAAAAGGTCAATTTTTTGGTTACGTAACAGTTGGATCAGATCATTGTGACAATTTGTGTATTCAATGGGGTTTAAAACGAAGAGACAGGACTTATGCAAATCCAAGGAAAATGGTAGCGAAAAAACGAATAATTTTAAAGCCCAAAGAAGAGACAAAAGAAGAAAAAAATAGTCTGTAAAATGTGTGTCGTATAGTGTAATAAGAGTCTTGGGCTTAAGACATTGACCTAAGATTATTACATAAGATTTTCTTAAACATATTAGGGAGCGAATATGCAAAAGTATTCTCGTAATCTCGATGAGAAAATTGATTACAATGCAAACATTTTTTCGCTTCTTGAAAGTCGCGTAGAACGTAAGCCGAACGATTCATTGGTTGAGTATGTAGGACGCGACGGGGAATGGAATTCCTACAGTGCTAAAGACTTTAAAGATTTGGTTATATCGGTAGCAAAAGGATTCATAGCACACGGTGTGATGCCGGGAGATACTATATCGATAATAGCGCATACTTCATGGCAGTGGACTGTGCTTGATATGGCAATAATGTCTATAGGCGCGTTAACAGTGCCAATTTATGAAACAAGTTCTGCAGTGCAAATAGAAAATATTATTAACGATTCTAGAGTAAGCATGATTTTTGTTGAAGATGAAAATATGCGTGAAACTGTGGAAATATCAAAGAAGTCATGTCCAAGCCTTAACGATGTCTATGTATTAAGCAGAGACGCAATAGATGCGCTAATTGAGTATGGAAAAACAGTTACAGACTCAGAGTTTTATGAAAGAGAAAAAGCTGTTAAAGGCGATGATCTAGCTACAATCGTTTACACATCTGGATCTACAGGAGACCCGAAAGGTATAGAACTTTCGCACGGAAATTTTGTGTTTATAGCGAAATCTGGAATGCTTTCCATGCCAGATATAGCATTAAAAGGCAAACCAAGACTTCTTTTATTCCTTCCTTTAGCACATGTATTTGCAAGATTTATGCAGTTCTTCTGTTTTGCGGGAAATGTAACACTTGGATTGTCAAGCAACCTTAAAACAATACTAAGTGATTTTAAAAGTTTTAAACCAACTTTCATACTTGGTGTACCTAGAATATTTGAAAAAATCTACAATGCTGCCTCTCAAAAAGCTGGTAGAGGAGTAAAAGGATTTATATTTGCTCAAAGCGTAAAAGTGGCAAAAGAATGGTCAAAAGCTCAACAATCGGGGAGAATGATTTCGCCAATGCTGGCTATAAGCCACTCCTTATGTAAAAAGCTCGTTTACAACTCAATTTTGCAAGTTTTTGGAGGAGACGTTGAATATGGTGTTTCAGGAGGAGCACCATTAGACAAATCGATTTCGCATTTCTTCAATGGCATGGGATTGCCAATTCTCGAAGGGTACGGAATGACAGAAACATGTGCTCCGTCAATGGTAAATCCAACGAAAGGCTATAAAATCGGAACAGTTGGTTTGCCAGTACAGGGAGTGTCTGTAGCAATAGATGATGAGGGAGAGCTTTGTATTAAAAGTCCCGCTGTTTGCAAAGGATATCATAATCATCCAGAGATAACTGAAAAACAAATAGTAAATGGATGGTTGCATACAGGAGACTTCGGATCTTTAGATTCCGACGGTTTTGTAAAAATTACTGGTCGCAAAAAAGATCTGATAATAACAGCTGGCGGGAAAAACGTTTCACCTAGCATACTCGAAGCATCAGTTATGACTTCTTCAATTATTTCTCAATGCGTTGTTATTGGAGACAGAAAACCTTTTATCTCTGCGATTATTGCGTTAGATCTTGCAGAAGTGAATTCTTGGCTGAAATCTCGAGGAGCAAGCCCAGTGCGCTCACTGGAAGAGGCAAGAAAAAATTCAATCGTCATAAGTTCCGTAGAACAAAGCATAGTTAAAGCAAATTCTAATGTTTCTAGAGCAGAATCAATCAGAAAATTTGAGATTGTTCCAGATGCTTTTACTCAAGAAAATGGTTTAGTTACACCAAGCCTTAAAGCAAAGCGCAATGCTGTTATAGAACGTTATAACGATCTTATCGAAAATAAGATTTACGCTCCAAGACCAAGAAAATAACGTACTTTACAGTCCTGCATCTGCAAGAGTTACGTATCCAGGGTCAATCAAAAGAGCTTTAAGATTAGTTGCGCTTACAGCGAGAATTGGTTCTGTTATTACAGGTATATCTTTTTCTGATCCACTGTTATTTACAAAAATAGAAATATCTTCGAGTTGAGATAATTTTCCATTAACATTTAGAGAACTACATTCTTGAGCAACATCAGTAGAGATTTTCTGAATGTTTTCGATAGAAGTCATCCATTGCTTTCCATTTACAAGATTTGGTAAGGCATCTTTGTAAGCGCCGTAGCCAGTAATAACAGGCCATTTTGAGTCGTTTAACAATTCATTCGCTGAATCTTTAAGCTCAGAATCTTCAGTATTTTTATTCTCTTTATTGGATTCAGATGAATTCAAATCATTATTTTTTGTGGTAGATTTTTGTGATTCATTATTTTTCGCAGTAGAAGCAGGCGTTGGAACCTTTTTCTTAGTCAAATTTCGTTTTCCTATAAAGCTTCCGATTATATCTGGAAGAGTAAAGGAAGGGTTAATATCTGCAGAGCTTCCCTTATATCCAAGGTCTTCAAGAGCTTTTTCCACTTGCATAACAACTTGATCATCTAAAGCAATAATGCCATCTACGTGTTTTGTGGAAGTTGTTCCGTTATCATTCTTTATTACTAATCTCGAATTAAGTTCTGCCTTAACAGAGTCAGAATTATCTGCGTCGAAAGCAGCATTTTCCCAGTCATTCTCTGTTGAATCCTTACTAAGTTTTCCAGAAGGTGAAATCATTAATCCAGATGCGAAATAAGGTTTTAGAATTTTCCAGATTCCAGCAAAAGCAAGTCGCGCGAATTCATCATCAAATTCTTGAATTTTGGAACTTGAATTATCAGAATCTGAATTACCATGAGTATTTACTCCAAAATGCATATGAACATCTTGTTTTTGATTGTGGCAAGGCAAAAGTACTTCTACGCTTTTTGGATTATCTTTAGAAGCCTGATTTAATGCTAATTTTTGCACAAGAGTATACGCTTGAATTTCTCCAATGCTCTGAGCAGAAGAAAGTTTGAAGAATGCATCTGGCTTAAAATCTCTAGTAAGCCTAGATAACATAACGACATGCATGCCAGCTTTTTTAGCCAAATCTAATGACGATGTAAGTCTATTTTCTGCTTCCTCTTGTGATTTTAGATCTTCTTCTTTTAGTTGCTCTTTAGGTGTTGTGGGTTGAGTTACGTAATCACCATAATTATTATTACCGTTTTTATTACTCCAAGGAGCAACAACAATAGTCGTATTAGAAAGTTGCTTTTTTACGATGCTATGGATATCTCTGATACTTGTTTTCTTGTTTTTATTTTTAGAAGAATTTTTTGTTTTTAAAGATGTAATCATGCTTACAACGTAATCTTGAATATCTTGACTTTGATCGTATAAGCTGCTGGACGATTTAGTAGTAATAGAATTTTCTGAAAATCCTTGCTTTTTTAACGATTTTACTATTTCTGGAACAAGATTATCCCATGTACTTAATGGAGTTTTTCTACTTAAATTTAGACCATCAGAAGGCGTAAAAACTATAACGTTGCCGTGATTCACTTGAGGCTTTGCGCTAGGCGATGCGTTTTTTGCATTGCTCGATCCGCATGCGCAAATCGCAAGAAGCATTGTACTAGATACTACAAGAGCAATAGTTTTGCGCAAAATATGCTTATGCGTGCGAATCATAGTAGTTAAGGCCTTTCGTAAATTTTAGTTTTGTGCTTACTTTTATATTAGTGTCTATTAAATTATCTAATGCAAATTTAGCGATTAAGCAAATCCAAGCACATATCTCGGTATTCGCTAACGTAGCCTCCACCAAAGAAGACACAATGTCCAGCAATAGGGTAGAGCTGCCAAATTGTCATGCGATTTTCAAAACCAGATTTTAATGGATGAACAGATTGATAGCCATCTAAAATCTGCTTAAAATAGCTAATCCCAAACAGTTGCAGCATTGCTAAGTCTTCCTCACGATGGCCGCCGTGAGCTGCAGGATCAATTAAAACAGCTTCTGTGTGTTCGCCATCTTCGCTTTTAGTCCAAAGCACATTTCCACTCCACAAGTCTCCATGGACTCGCGCTGGTTTATCTTCAGATGCTTTTCCCAGCAAATCTGGCATAGCATCAATAACTTTATTTGTAAGATCTAAATCGTTTTTTGTAAGGCTTCCTCTAGAAATACCAAGATTTACCATTGGTAAAAGTCTGCCTTCTGCCAAATAGTCAATAACATTACTCCAAGTGCCACAATCCATTTTTACAGGGTCGCTTAATGGTCCAAAATAGCATGTGCCATCATAATCTGCAGGTGGCTCCCCAAAATATTTCGCACCGAAATCGTGCATATGCGCCAAAGATGCTCCAAATTCAAACGATGCTAAAGGAGTAGGGCTTGTAGTTTCAATGCGTTCAATGTTTAAGTAGTCTTTTCCCCAATCAAAAACTTTAGCTACTTTAGGCCCGCCATAGTCGTAAGCTTCTCGAAGCCAATTAAGGCCACGACCTTCGCATTCAAAGAATCGTTCTGGTGCGTATGATCTACTCTTTTTATACACGTTATTACTCATAGCAACCTTCTTAATGTAGTAGCATATGCGGCTTATAGTTACACACTTAATAAATATTTTATGAATAAACTAAATTATTCCTATCATCACTATTCTAATGAAGTATTAGCACAATGAGCGATGCTGCGTTTAATTTGCAATAAGATTAGTACAATACTTACGCCAAGTAGGATGTGTCCGATTCCTGCTAAACCAGTTATGGAAAAATCTATAGATGGACTGAGATGTAGACGCATTACTTGTGCAATTCCACGAGTAATCATCATTACTGCTGTTAGGTTGAGTCCAATATGATAAGTTATTAAGATTCTCGTAGTTTTTTCGTTACTAAAACTGAAGTTTTTCTCAAATAGTATGAGTAACAGAAAAACAACCATTCCAAGCATAAAGTAGTGTGTGTGAACTATAGCAAGCACAGTCTTTTCATGGAAAGCATTAAATTTTGTAAATTCGCGATAAAAGACGCCGCCAATCATGGCGAAGACAGCATACAACAAAGACGTATTAATATAACGTTTCATAACATGGTTCATAGTAACTTCCTTACGTAGAGTGATAGTCAAATATTTCTTAGTAATGTTGATGTTGTTACAAGTGTTTGTAAGCGCTATTGCATAGTATGAGTGTTTTTGTAACGCGGACATGCAGTTTTAGCAAAATGATACCCAAAAAGCAATCCTGCTAGAGTAAGAGCAGAACCTAATCCCGTATAAAATACGGCTATAAATTGTTCTGGAGCTATATTTGTTGCACGAAGAACAATTCCAAAAGTCATCATAAAAGCCATGATTATAAAAGATTTAACGTCAAAGAATTTAAGGAAAAATTGCTTGTTTTCTTTGTATGCGTTAATCCTAGCAGTATGTTTTTTAACAAGTTTTCCGAAAATAAACACTTGGAATATTGCAAAAACAGCTAAAGATAAAGCGAAATTAATAGGAGATAAAAAGTTTGAGTAAGCAATAATACCAATCCTAAGAATGTTGAATCCGGCAAAACACCATACAATGCATGCGATTAATAAAAGTGTGTTCTTTGATACCTTCATAACTAACCTCGTTAAATCACATTATTCTTAATAAAATCTTATGTTGAACGTTTAAAACAATTGTAGTAATGATTTTCATGAAAAACGCTAAATAAGAGTATTTTGTGAATTGTGCATTAAAACTTTCAAAAAACACAATAAAATATGGATAAAAGTTGTAAAAAGTGTTGCAAATTGACGATATGAGTCGCTATAGTGCTTGTTTATGGAAGACAACGATCAACAGTATTCAACAGCTGACAATAAAGCTACTATTGCTGAGCCAGCTTTTCGTTACAATGCGCAGCTCGCACAAGATATTGAGCAGCGCTGGCAAAAGACTTGGGACGAGCAAGGCACGTTCTGGGCTGCTAATGTTAAGGGCGATTTGAAGGATGGCGAAGGCAGATTGGCTTGTGGCCGTCCTTCTTTCTTTGCAATGGACATGTTCCCTTATCCTTCTGGAAAGGGCTTACATGTTGGACATCCTCTTGGATATTTGGCAACGGATGTTGTGAGCCGATATCACCGTATGAAGGGTGAGAATGTTCTTCACGCGATGGGCTACGACGCTTTTGGACTTCCTGCAGAACAATATGCTGTTCAAACAGGTCAGCATCCTCGCATTACTACTGAGGCAAATATTGCAAATATGCGCAGGCAGTTGCATCGCATGGGATTGAGCTTTGACGATCGTAGATCTTTTGCAACTATTGATACAAACTACGTTCGTTGGACTCAATGGATTTTCTCGAAGCTTTATGACGCTTGGTATGACCCTGATTTTGTACGCAAAGATGGCGGTAAAGGTTCTGCTCGACCAATTGCTGAGTTAGTTGATGAGTTTAAGAGCGCAAAGCGCGAAATTCCTGGTTTTGCTGACAAAAAGTGGGAAGAGCTCAATAAAGTAGAGCAAGCGGATGTGTTGAATGACTTCCGCATTGCTTACATTTCTAAGTCTCCTGTAAATTGGTGTCCAGGATTGGGAACTGTGCTTGCAAACGAGGAAGTTACTGCAGAAGGTAAATCTGAGCGCGGAAACTTCCCAGTATTCCAGCGCAATCTTCGTCAGTGGTCCATGCGAATTACAGCTTATGCTCATCGCTTGGTTGAAGATTTGGATACTATTGATTGGCCAGAAAAAGTTAAGCTTATGCAGCGAAACTGGATTGGCGAATCTCACGGTGCTTCCGTGCATTTTGAAGTTGAATGTGCAGATGGTGAAATGCGCGATTTGGAAGTATACACTACTCGTCCAGATACGCTTTTTGGTACAACTTTTGCTGTTGTTTCTGTAGATCACCCGATTCTTGAGCACGTTCCAGAAGCGTGGGAAGCTAGCGTTCCAGAAAGCTGGAAGGGTGGCTACGCAAGCCTTAAGGAAGGATTGGCAGAGTATCAGGCTCAAGCTCGCGCTAAAACCGCTAAAGATCGTACGGAAGACGCTGGTGCAAAAACTGGTTTGTTTACTGGTCTTTACGCAATTAATCCTGTAACTGGAGCAAAACTTCCGCTGTTTGTTGCAGATTATGTGCTTATGGGTTATGGAACGGGCGCAATTATGGCAGTTCCTGGCGGCGACCAGCGCGATTATGATTTTGCTAAAGCTTTCGGCTTGTCTGTAATTTACACTGTTAAGCCTTTGCCTGATTCTGTCGAAAAGCTAGAAGATTATGATGGCAAAGCTCCGTTTGTTTCTCACGATGGAATTGTTATTAACTCTTCTGTGGAGCATACTTATAAGCTCGGTGACGCTTTGTCTATTAACGGTTTGCGAGTAGATGAAGCTATTAAAAAAGTGACGACTTGGCTTGAAGCAGCAGGCGTAGGCGTTGGTAAGGTTTCTTACAGACTTCGCGATTGGCTGTTCTCTAGGCAGCGCTACTGGGGTGAGCCATTCCCAATCGTTTATGATGAGGATGGTGTTGCTCACCTTGTGCCGGATAGTGAGCTTCCAATTGCATTGCCAGACGTTCCAGATTATCAGCCAAAAACTTACGCTCCAGACGACGCAAATTCTGAGCCTGAAGCACCTTTGAGCCGAAACGAGGATTGGGTTAAAGTTCAGCTTGATCTTGGTGACGGTGTAAAAACCTACTATCGCGACACCAACACTATGCCAAACTGGGCTGGTTCATGCTGGTATTACATGCGTTACTTGGATCCAAACGACGCTGAGCATATGGTTGACAGCGACGAATACGACTATTGGATGGGTACGAATCGACCAGGCAAGGAACATATTTCTGGAGGCGTTGACCTTTATGTTGGAGGCGTAGAGCATGCAGTTTTGCACTTGCTTTACTCGCGCTTCTGGCATAAGGCGCTTTACGACTTGGGTTACGTTGATTCTGCTGAGCCTTTCCATCGCTTGTTTAACCAGGGTATGATTCAGGCTTACGCTTACACGGATGAGCGCGGGCAGTACGTGCCAGCTGATGAGGTTGAGGAAGGCGCTAATAACGGCGTTGGTGAGCCAACATTTACGTGGCACGGCGAAACCGTGAATCGCGAGTTTGGAAAGATGGGTAAGAGCCTAAAGAATATTGTGACTCCAGACTACATGTACGAAAACTACGGTGCAGACACGTTCCGTTTGTATGAAATGAGCATGGGTCCACTTTCTGAGTCTCGCCCATGGAATACGCGTAACGTTGTTGGAGGCATGCGATTCTTGCAACGCTTGTGGCGTAACGTTGTAAACGAAGAAACTGGCGCTTGCGTAGTAACAGAAGATGCTTTGGACGAAAAGACGCTAAAGCTTCTTAACAACACGATTGCAGAAGTAACTGTAGAAATGGAAGCAATGCGTCCAAACACTGCGATTGCTAAGCTGATTGTGTTGAATAATCACTTAACGTCTCTGCCTCACGTGCCTCGCGCAGCAGTTGAGCCGCTTGTTCTTATGCTTTCTCCAATTGCACCGCATATTTGTGAAGAAATGTGGAGCAAGCTTGGACATACTAAGTCGATTGCTCACGCAGATTGGCCAGTTGAAGATTCCCGCTACGTTGGTGCGGATACTGTTACAGCTGTTGTGCAAATCAAGGGCAAGGTTCGCGCAAAGCTTGAAGTTGACCCGAATATTGATGCTAGTGAGCTTGAAAAGCTTGCTTTAGAGGCCGTAGCTGATCGCTTGGGTGGAAAGAAGCCGCGCAAGGTAATCGTGAAAGCACCAAAGATTGTGTCTATTGTGCCAGATGAAAGTTGAAACTCAATGTTTTCTAGGCAAAATAGCCTTTAACCACATTGGTTAATTTTACTTGAAAGATGCTTATCTTCATTTAATAGTGGAGGTAAGCATCTTTTTTTTTTATTTAACAATCAAAAATAAATAGTCTGAAACGAAGGAGGTGGTTAAAATGAACAAAAACAATAGTAACGTTCTAGAAAGATTGGCAGCTATTGATGCTTTAAATAATAATTATGAAAATTCAAATTATTTGCAAAATACTTTGAATGATGATTCTAAAAATCGCATATTGGCACAAGAGAAAAACAATTCTATAGATTATCAGCTTGCTGATTTTTGCATAAGCTCAAAAGATTCTGCTTCAAATATTTATAATCTTAATAAACGAAATAATTTTGAAACAAGAAATCTCGTTAGATTACGAATAAAACCAGTACATGCTTTGTCTATTATGCTAATTCTCGTAGTATTCTTAGCATCAAGTTTAACCATGCTCATATGTCAATCTAGAACTTATAACAAGATTTATTCTTATCAAGCAAAGAGAGAATCTAAAGTTAAATCTTTAAGTAAAAAATTTGAATCAAATAATAAAGATGATGATGAATATAGCAATGATTCTAAAGAGGATTCTAAAAAAGACTTACATACAAATGAGACTAAAGATTTAACTGTTAAAAATAAAAATGAAGATTTTAGTGATAGCACGCACAAAATTAATGAAAATGATATAAGCAAAAATAATAGTGTCAACAAAGATAAAAGCGGTTGCATAAATATAAACACAGCAGGGTTGGAAGAATTACAAACTCTAAAAAGTATAGGGCCAAAAATGGCTCAAAGAATATTAGATATGCGTAAAAAGTTGCGTGTTTTTAAGCGGGTTGAAGATCTTATGCAAGTTAAAGGAATTGGGCAAAAGACTTTTTTAAAACTTAAATCAGCAATCTGCATTAAGTAAATTTATGTTATTTTTAAGGTTGGAAAATGAAAGAATTATATTGGGATCTTGAAAATGGAAACAAAGATTTTAGGCTTGTTCCTATTGCATTTAGCGTATGGTTTGGTTGCTTATTCGCTCGATTTATAGTTGATTCACAACAAGATTTTTTCTGTATGATAATCGCAATATTATCATTTGCTCTTTTGTGCTTTTATACTATTTTTTCAATGGGGAATTGCATTTTTACGTGCCGCTTAAAGAATACAACTGATTACAAAAGTCGCATAAAATCAAAGTTTTATGAGTTAATTAAAAAATTAAAAATAATAGGATACAAGCATGCTTTTTTAACAAGTTTTTGTACGTTTCTAGCAGCTTTTATAATGTGTTCAATTATTCTAAACATAGAACATATGGACCCTGTTTTTAATGCTATTAAAGATCTAAGACAAAGTGATACAGAATATAAATTTAATAGAAAAAACGATGTTCAATCCATCAGATTGCTTATGGATATAACGTCTCCTCCAAGAGTATCGCAATCCTTTAAGGGGGATTGCGTATTAAACGTGAATGTAAAACAGATTGAAATTATGGATAAAGAAAAAGTTATTAGTAGGAGTAAAAGCTTTGTGTCTGCTAAACTTTACGCTTTTAATCCAGATTGCAAAATAATGAACTACGGATACAAGATAAGTAGTTTTGGAAAAATTTCGATTTCAAAATTTGACTCTCATGCGATAGACATTCAAGTTCCTAAAGCAAACAAAACAGATAAAACGAAATTATATAAAGTAGAAGTTATTGAAAAAGCTAATCTTTTTAAGAGATTACTAAATACATTGTGGAAAGAATTTTACAATGTGACTAGTTCTTTAGATGAACAGGGTCAAATGCTTGTTCCTGGTCTTACTGTAGGACTTTTGGGACAAGAGCATTTAAGTGATGTAGAAGATTTACGAAAAGTTAGTATCGATAGCACTTATGCGAATACTATGAAACAAAGATTCAAAATAGCTGGAATAATGCACCTTATGGCGGTTTCTGGAGGACATTTTTTGCTTTTATCTTGCGTTATTCGTAAGACATGTGCTTTTTTGCTTTTGCCAAGAGTAGTGAGCGCAATATTTGAAGCTTGTGGTCATATTCTTTTATCGTGTATTGTGTATCCGTCGGCATCTGTTCTTAGAGCGCTTATAATGGGTTTAATTTCTGCCGGGGCATTAATGTTTTCTAGACAATACCAGTCTGCTAGTGCTTTAAGTATAACTGTTATAAGTGTTCTTTTTATTTGTCCAAAATATGCATGGGATTATTCGTTTGCTCTTTCTGTTTGCGCAACTTTTGGAATAATTGTTTGTGGAATGTCTTTAAGAAGAATCTTTTTAAGATATATGCCGTCTAGTCTTGCAAGCGCATTAAGCATAACGTTGTGTGCACAGTGTTTTACGCTTCCTGTACAAATATTAATGCAACCGCAAGTATCTTTTATATCTGTTATAGCGAATTTAATTGTTGCACCTTTTGTTGATTTTGCAACAATATTTGGTCTGCTTTCGCTTATATGCGCTAATTGGAGTTATTCTATTTCTCTGATTTTTGCCACAATTTCATCTTTTGGAACAAACATTATGGCAAATTGCGCATGGTATTTGGGAGATTTACAAATTGGAACAATACCTTGGGTTAATGGATCTTTAGGTGCGTGGCTAATTGCGTTTGCTGAATTCGCTATCTTTTTATTAGTACTTATCATAAATAAATATTTTAGAAAAAGTGAATCATATAATAGTTTAAGGATACTTTTACAAGTTAAGTCAAATCGTTTTAAGCAGCTTATAAATGATTCAACAAAACTTTTTGAATGATTAAGTGTTTTAAGTTTTATATAGTTTGTACAATTAATAGGCGTGCAAAATTAAGCGGATTAAATAAAAACAAGGATAGTCGCGTTAGTTAAATCGTGAGAATATAAATATTCTTAAGGAGTACGTATGCAAGCGTTAAAAAAATTTGCGCCATTTACAGTTGTGGTTGGCGGTGATGCGTATTTAAATGATTTAAACGCGCGCGACTTAAAAACTCGCATATTAGGCTCCTACCCAGATGCAGATGTTATAAATTTAGACGCATTAAATGCCGATAAATATGCTTTTATAACTGCTACAGGACCATCACTTTTTTCTAGCGGAACAATTGTTGTTATTAATAATCTTGAACAAGCTAATGAAGATTTAGTCGAAGCAATAATAGGGTTTTGTACTAGAGAATCTAAATCTAATAACAATGATTGCTGGGTTATTGCGCGCCACGAAGGAGGTGTTAAAGGAAAGTCAATTGTTACAAAACTTGAAAAAGCTGGAGTAAGTAAAATAACTGTACCAGATCTTAAAAAAGATGATGCAAGATTGAATTTTGTGCTAAGTCTTTTTGAAAGGCAAAATCGTAGTATAGAGCCTGCAGCAGCTGGACGCATAACAGAAGTCTTAGGTGGGAAAACCGATCAATTAGCGGCTCTTTGTTCTCAATTGTGCTTTGATTTTGAAGATAACCCAATCACACTAAAAATAGTTGACCAATATTTAATATCGGATCCGCAAGTAACTGGATTTTTTGTAGCAGATAAAGCTGCAGAAGGTAACTATGCTCAAGCTATTCTTGCATCAAGAAGAGCGATTTTACAAGGCGTTGATGCTATAGCATTGATTGGGGCTTTGGCTGCAAAAATGCGAATAATTACAAAGGCTATAGCTGTTAAAAACGGGGAAATTTCTAATGCTCAAGCAAAAGTTAACCCTTGGGCGTTAAAAATGGCTATGAGAGATTTAGGTGGATGGAACGATGATGGGATTCGTAAGTGTTTTAAATGTTTAGCGTGGGCAGATGAGCAATGCAAAGGCGGAACAAGTGATGCTGATTACGCTTTAGAAAAATGCATTAGCATGATTGCTTGTCGTGGGCGTTAATGTGAAAATTTTAAAAGCATAAAGTGTTAAAACATAGAGTGTTAAAAGTCTAATATGAAAGTGTGTGATTTTGGAAAATCATAATATCAAAAAGCTAGTAATTCCAACTGATTCGTGTATGCGAGATCTTGGAAAAACTATTGCAAAAATAGTGCATGAGACAGATGTTATTTTGCTTTCTGGTCCACTTGGTGCTGGAAAAACAACGTTCGCGCAAGGTTTTGGACAGGGCTTGGGAATAAAAGATCCGATAGTTTCCCCGACTTTTACTATTGCTAGAGAGCTAAAAGGCACATTTTCTGATGGAAAAGTTGCGAATCTTATTCATGTAGATGCTTATAGGCTTGGTGGAAAAGATTATGCTCCAGGGCAAGACACTGTTTCTAGGCTTTTAGATGAGCTTGAATCTTTAGGTTTAGATGAAGCATTGGAAGAACCAGGAGAGGGAACTGTTGTGCTTATGGAGTGGGGAGAACAGATGGCTGGTGTTCTTGCTGATGTTCGTCTTGAAATTCATATTGATAGACCGATTGATAAAGAAAAGTCAAATGAGTTTACAAGTGAAGGCAAGCGCGTTGTAACGCTTGTTCCAGTCGGAGGAGACTGGTGCGATCGCTTAAAAATTCTTGATTAAGAGTAAGCTAAATTGGTTGGTTAATTTAAGGAACAAAAATGAGCAATACGCTGATTATAGATACGTCATATGGTTCAACAGTTGGAGTTGTAGGTTATAAGCCAATAGTGGAAACGGATTCGCGTACACATGTTGAAAAGTTGCAAGTAAACATTGATTTTGCAGTAAAAAATGCTGGTCTAGAGCTTAATCAAATAGACGAGATTGTAGTTGGAGTAGGCCCTGCTCCTTTTACAGGTTTAAGAGCTGGGTTGGTTGCAGCTAAGGCGATTGCTTTTGCGAATAACGCAAAGATTCTAGGATGCAACAGTTTGCTTCCACAAAGTTTAATGATTCGTTCTGGCGCTTTTGAAGAATCGCTTAAAGATGGCGTTATCTCTAATAGTGAAATAGTCGAAAATAATGAATCTTGCGTAGCTAAACACACGTATGTTCTTTCGTTAAATGACGCTAGAAGACGCCAAGTTTATATGAGTTTATATGACGATAGTGGTTGTGCAGTAATAGAAATGGACATTGATTATCCTGCAAATATTGTTGAAAGAGTAAATCAATATTTTGAATCAAATAATATTTGCGATTATTGCGTTTGCGTTGCAGGCCATGGTGCTAAAAAATACGCTGAAGATTGGAAGAAAATCGGGAATATATGCTTAATTACAGAGGCGAGTGCTCTTGATTTAGGCGTAAAAGGATTAGAGATATTTAAGCTGTGCGCAAGTCAAAAAGACGTTATTGAACCGCTTTATTTAAGAAGACCAGACGTATCTGTTCCAAACCCGTTGAAGCACGTT
This sequence comes from Gardnerella sp. DNF00038, assembly GCF_049262855.1. NCBI lineage: Bacteria > Bacillati > Actinomycetota > Actinomycetes > Bifidobacteriales > Bifidobacteriaceae > Gardnerella > Gardnerella sp. DNF00038. The sequence goes on from NZ_CP058407.1 coordinate 762,596, forward strand.
TTGGGATCTGGCGCTGCTACAAAAGTGGCGGAAAAATAGGATTCAAGCGAAGTACACATATGATTGTAGACATAACTCGCTCAAAATATCCAGCTTGTGCATCAAATAGTCAAAGCTGCGCAATAGAGAAAATTGATTATGCAAAATATGAAGCAATAGTTTCTCAAATTGCAAAAATCGAAGCAGACTTGTTTGGACCAGGATGCTGGAACAAGAACATGATTTTGCAAGAGTTACAAGCACCAATGCGCGCGTATTATGCAGATGTTGATCTAAACACAAATACGGTAGCTGGGTATGCGGGATTTTGGTTTGATGGCGACGACGCTCAAATAATGACAATAGGTGTTGCAAAAGAATATCAAAAGCGAGGAATTGCAAGCAATCTTCTAAAAACTATGATTGAAAATGCAAAATCAATAGGCGCAAAACGAATGCTTTTAGAAGTTAGGGTAAATAACAATCCAGCGCTAAAACTGTATGAAAAATTCGGTTTTACAAAAATGGGATTAAGAAAAAGATACTATATGCCAGAAGGAATAGACGCATATACAATGTGCGCACAAATAGACGATTTAGAAGACTTAGAAAATTTAAAAAGCTCAAAAAGCTTAGAAGAATCTAGCGAAGCTTATAACAGCGCTAAAAGTGAGGATAATAATGAGTGAAACAATGAATAAAACAAGCGAGCCAATAGTTTTAGGCATTGAATCAACTTGCGATGAAACGGCAGCCGCAATCGTTAAAGGAAGAACATTAGTTTCTAACGTTGTAGCATCCTCAATGCAAGAACACGCACGCTACGGTGGTGTTATACCAGAAATCGCATCACGCGCGCATGCAGAAGCATTCGTGCCAGTGGTATCAAAAGCATTAGCAGATGCAAATATGGATTTAAGCGATATTGACGCTATAGCAGTAAGTGCAGGTCCGGGATTAGCAGGATGCTTAGCTGTTGGAGTTTCGGGAGCTAAAGCACTAGCAAGTGCAGCAAAAAAGCCGATTTATGGAATAAACCACGTTATTGGACACATTGCAGTAACACAATTGCAATTTGGCGATGTACCTAAAGACGTTCTAGCGCTTATAGTTTCGGGAGGTCACACTTCTCTTTTGCATGTTAATAACATTGCGCGCAGTATAGATGTTGTTGGAACAACATTAGACGACGCAGCTGGCGAATGCTTTGATAAAGTAGCTAGATTGCTTGGATTCCCTTACCCAGGGGGTCCGCATATTGATAGGCACGGGCGCCTTGGAAATCCAAATACTTTGAAAGTTCCACAAGGTCTTACGCAAGGTCGTTCTGGCAAAGAGCATCCTTACGACTTTAGTTTTTCGGGTGTCAAAACTGCTGTTGCGCGTTGGGTGGAAGCTCGCCAAGCACAAGGCTTAGAAATACCAGTTGACGACGTTTGTGCGTCTTTAGCAAACTCTGTTGCGGATGTTCTTTCTCGCAAAGCTATGATGGGCTGCGAGCAATACGGTTCAAAAACTTTGTTGATTGGTGGCGGATTCTCTGCAAACTCGCAACTTAGAGAACATCTTTTAGAGCAAGGCAAAGAGCATGGAATCGAAGTTCGTTTGCCAGAGCTTAAGCTTTGCACAGATAACGGAGCAATGGTGGCAATGCTTGGTGTGAATTTGGTGGAAGCAGGCGTTCGTCCGTCCGCTCCAGATTTTGCAATCGATTCAGCAATGCCACTTACAACCGTTAGCTTATAATAGTAAAAGTCGTTCTGAAGATAAGCGAGGTGTTTTGTGTACGAAAGCTATGCACGTAGAGGAGTTTTGCAAGTTGGTGAAAAAATCCAATTCACCGATAGAAAAGGCAAGCGAATCACAGCACAGCTTACTAAAGGCGGAGTTACACAAACCGAACACGGCATTATTTTGCACGACGATGTTATTGGCAAAACTCAAGGTGTTGTAGTAACAACAGTTAGCACAAAACGTGATTTTGAGCGTAGCAATAAGCAGCTTGACGCATCTAAAGAATCAAACAAGCCATGGATGGCAGCCCGCGCAATAGGCGGATGGGATTATGTAGTTATGCGTCCGCGATTGGCGGATTACGTTTTATCTATGCCAAGAGGCGCTCAAATCATGTATCCAAAAGATATTGCACAAGTGATTTCTTTAGGAGATATTCGCTCTGGAATGCGTGTTTTAGAGTCGGGAGCAGGCTCTGGTGCAATGAGCTTAAGTCTTTTAGACGCTGTTGGTCAAAGTGGTGAGCTTACAACAATAGAGCTTAGACCTGATTTTGCTAGAATCGCGCAACTAAACGCAACAATTTACTATGGCGAAAAACCAGAATGGTGGAATCTTTTAACTGGAGATTTTGACTCAGTAGCAAAGTCTCTTCCAGAAGGCTATTTTGATCGCATTATGCTAGATATGCTTGATCCTTGGAACAGGCTTGAACAGGCTTATAGAGTTATTGCTCCAGGTGGAGTATTGGTTGCGTACGTAACAACCACAACGCAAATGTCTAGAATGGCACAAAGTTTGCGTGCTTCTGGAGTTTGGACAGAACCAGAGATTCAAGAAACGTTAGAAAGAACTTGGAAAGCACAAGATTTAGCAGTTAGACCAGATCACGCAATGATAGGTCATACTGGTTTTCTGGTTATTTCGCGCGCAATGGCGCAAGGATTTAATGCGTTAAAAAAGCGCGATCGTGCTACAAAAGATACTGTTAGCGATATTGATGACTTAACTCCCGAAGAGCGCGCAGAACAGTTAGAAGACTTGTCTCTTAGAGATATATCCGATAGAAAGCTTAGAAAAGTCCTTAGAGATTTAGATTTGCAAATCGCACAATTACCTAACTCAAATCCAAAGCCTGATAAGGCTAACTGAAGACTGAGGAGATTAAAATGGCGGCGTCAATCAAAAAAATCGTTAAAAAAGTAAAGCACGCAAAATATGTGCTGCTACTAATGCGCCACGCAAAAGCACAGCCGCCAACAATGGGAGACGATTGGGGAAGGGACCTTAGCGATAAAGGTTTAAAACAAGCAAAAATCATGGCAAAAGGTTTGCAATCTCTAAAGCTTGTTCCAGACTACATTATTTGTTCAAGTGCAAATCGCACCGAACAAACGATGCACAAAATGCTTAAAAAGTTCGGAGATTCTCCAATAGTAGCGTCAAGAAAAAGCTTATATGATGGCGGAATGCAGTCTGTAATGGATGAGCTTTGTGCGATTAGGAGCGATTCTAGAATAACAATGATTATTGGTCATGAGCCAACAATGTCGATGGCTGCGCAATGGCTTTCTTCTCCAGATTCAGATCCTGATATATTAGGAACAATGCGACTCGGGTTAGCTAATGCTTCGATTATTGTTTTAGTATCCGACGTACCTTTTGCATCTTGCGGTTTGCGAGGAGCTAAAGCGTTGGGAATTATAACCCCAAAGGATTTTGAATAGTAAAATACGCATAAATTTGCATAAAATCCTTATAAAATTTGCATAAAATCCACACGAATCATCTGCATAAATCTGCATATAAGTTTAGGTTATAACGACACCCCCAAATAGCTAATGACCTCATTAAGCCAAATGTTTGCTAGGCTGAATCAGGTTGTTAATTATTTGGAGGATATATGCATACTGTTCTTACGTCCGTACAGGGATTCCCACGAATCGGCGCAAATCGCGAGCTTAAAAAAGTTATTGAACGCTATTGGAAAAAAGACGCAACTCTAGAAGAAGTAAGACAAGTTGCAAAAGATTTGCGCAAAAAGCATTGGAAAATCCAAACAGAATCTGGAATAGAACTTATACCAAGTAATGATTTTAGCTATTATGATCAAATGCTAGACACAGCAATCCTGCTTGGTGCAGTGCCAGAACGGTACAAGAATCTAGAGTTTGAAAATGCAGAAGATACGCTTTTTGCAATCGCACGCGGATATCAAGGTGAACGCGGAGACGTAACAGCGCTTCCAATGAAAAAGTGGTTCACAACCAACTACCACTACATTGTTCCCGAAGTAGAAAATCCGCAAGATTTGCATTTAGCTGGCACAAAACCATTCGACGAGTTCAATGAAGCAAAAGCACTCGGAATTGAAACAAAACCAGTGTTGATTGGACCATACACCTTCTTAAAACTAGCGCGCACCCCGCAAGCACAAGAATTAGAAGCAAACAAAGAGACGATTGAAGCATTAGCAAACGCGTATTGCGATATTGTAAAACGATTTGCAAGTCTTGGAGCAAAATGGTTGCAATTCGACGAACCATACTTGTGCTTAGATAAAGAAGATGGAGATTTAAGGATTTTTAGCGACTTATATAATCCGATTCTTCAAAGCAGATTTGAAAGCGCGGATAATGCTGAAAACGTTAAAATTTTGCTTAACACTTATTTTGGCAATATTTTAGACTCGTACAAAACACTAAACGATTTGGCATTTGATGCAATTGGCTTAGATTTTGTAGAAGGCAAAGAAGAAAACCTTGAAGCTTTGCAAAAATATGGAGTAAACGAGAAAACAACTATTTTTGCAGGAGTTGTAAACGGCAGAAACATTTGGAAAAATGATTACGCGCAAAGCCTTGGCTTGCTAGATGCTTTGCAAAAAAACGTTACTAATCGCATAGCTGTTTCCACTGCATGCTCGCTTTTGCATGTTCCATTTAGTACGGATGGAGAAGAGCTTGGCGAAGACGTATTAAAGCATTTTGCGTTTGCTGTAGAAAAGTTGAAAGAAGTAAGCGAAATCGCTAAGCTTTGCGTTTTGAATGATGATGAGCTTAAAAATAGCGAGGAATTAGCGCAAAATCAGGCATTATTCGATGGGTCTAGAGTAAAAGTAGACGAAAATGTTAAAGCGCGAATCGCAAGTCTTAAGCCAGAAGATTTTGAGCGAAAGCCATCTCGCGCGGAGCGTCAAAAATTACAAAAAGAAGCATTAGGATTGCCTGATTTGCCTACAACAACTATCGGATCCTTCCCTCAAACAAAAGAAATAAGATCGATTCGAGCGCTTTATAGAAAAGGCGAAATTAGCAAAGAAGAATACAACGCGTTTATTGCCAAGCAAATAGACGAGTGCATAGAACACCAGGAGCGCATTGGCTTAGACGTTCTTGTACATGGCGAATTTGAGCGAAACGACATGGTTGAATACTTCGGCCAGCATTTGCACGGATTTAAGTTTACAAAAAACGCTTGGGTGCAGTCTTATGGAACTCGATGCGTAAAGCCTCCAATCGTTTGGAGCGACGTTTCTAGAGCGCAGCCAATCACAGTAGAGTGGAGTGCGTATGCTCAAAGCCGCACAAACCATGTCATGAAAGGCATGCTAACGGGGCCTGTTACGATTCTTAACTGGTCTTGGCCTCGCGAAGATATTACGCACGAAGAGCAAACTCAGCAGCTTGCTCTTGCTATTCGAGATGAAGTCTTGGACTTGGAGCGTGCTGGAATTCGCGTAATTCAAATCGATGAGGCAGCGCTACGAGAAAAGCTTCCGCTTAGACGTTCGGATTGGCATAAGAAGTATTTGGACTGGGCGATTGCAGCTTTCCGTCTTGTGCACTCTGCTGTAGCTGCTACTACGCAAATCCACACTCATATGTGCTATTCGGAATTCAACGACATTATTCGAGACATTGATGCAATGGATGCGGACGTGATATCGTTTGAAGCTTCGCGCGGAGATCTAGTTGTTTTGGACGCTATTCATAACGCGAACTTTGAAACAGAAGCTGGCCCTGGTGTTTATGATATTCACTCTCCTCGCGTTCCTAGCGAAGATGAGATTGTTAACAGGATTCACGAGATTTTGCACAAAATGCCAGCAGACAAGCTGTGGATTAATCCAGATTGTGGCTTGAAAACTCGCGGAAATGCAGAAACTTGGGTTAGCTTGCAAAATCTTGTTTCGGCAGCTAAAACAGTTAGAAGCGAATTGGGCGGTAGTCTAAAATGACGTACAAACCAAAGTTTTCGCTAGAGGTGTTTCCGCCTAAAAGAACATCTCCAATAGGTACGATTTACGACACTTTAGATGGCTTAAGGGGATTGGATCCAGATTTTATATCTGTAACTTATGGAACTGGAAAATCTTCGGATCGAACTGCTACTGCTAGAATCGCCAACACTATTCGATCGGAGTATGGCATTAAAACTGTTGCTCACTTAACAGCAAGATACTTGGATTATGACGATGTTGACGAAGCTTTAGATATGTTTGATAAGGCAGGCGTTAGTGGCGTTTTAGCTTTGCGCGGAGACGTTATTGAAAATCAGAATGCTGCTGGAGTATTTAATCACGCAAGCGATTTAGTATCATATATTCACTCAAAGCGCCCAGATTTGCCTATTTTGGGTGCATGCTACCCAGAAAAACATCCAGAAGCTGTTACTTTGCAAGAAGACATCGATAATCTAAAGCGAAAAGTTGATGCTGGAGTAACTCACTTGATTTCGCAACTTTTTTACAATAATGATGACTTTTTGCACTTTAGGGATTTAGCTAGAAAAGCTGGCATTAACGTTCCAATTGAAGCTGGAGTTATGCCTGTTGTAAATGCTAATCAAGTTAAGCGAATGACAAAAATGTGCTCTTCTAAAATAAGTGAGCCAGTTTTAGCAATGATTGAGCGATGGGGAAGTAACCCAGAAGTCTTGCAAGACGCTGGAAGCATATTTGCGTCTCAACAGATTAACGATTTAGTTGCGGAAGGCGTAGATGGGATACACTTGTACACAATGAATCGTCCTGGTGTTACCAGAAGCATTTGGTCAAACGTTAAGCCACTTTTTACTAAGATAGTGTAAATTTGTAGATTTGTGGTGCAGTGCAAGGATTATGTTGTACTGCACCACAATGTACAGTGGCGGTATGAGCAGTCAAAAAAGCAGTAATAGCGATTTAGATCATAATTTAGGCGCTGATTTAAAACAGCATGCGGATTTTAATTTAAGTTTTGCTAAAGAAACTGACTTATCATACAGAACTCTAGTTAAAGCTGGATTTGCTCGTCCAGAATCTGCTCGTAAAACCATAGAAGATATTTGCAAAAATTGTGAGAATAACTCAATTAATGTGCTCAAAATCTTAGAAAGCATAAATAGAGTAGAAGATCCAGATTACGCAATTTTAGCGTTTAAAGATATATATCAATCTCAGAAAAAAACTGTTGAAAATATTGCGGAGAACTCGAATAATTCATTAATAACAGGCCCACTTGCGTCTTTAATGCAAGTTCTTGGAGTATCTAAATCATTTGCGATGCTAATGAGAACGCACACCGATTTAATAAACGCTGCAGCAAATGACCCAAATCACTTACTACACATGACTTTAGAAGAACGTGTTTCGGATTTACTTCAAGCTATTCAATCTTATAGTGCAACAGTAGTAAACGAAGAAAAAGATGACGAAAAGAATTGCAATTCGTGCACTGTTCCAATAAGCTCTATGCCTTTTGCACAAGCTGTTTCTGCTCTTAGAGCGAGATATCGCCAGCATATTGCCGCAATTATGGCATATGATTTGGCGAGCGCAGACCCTGTAGAATTACAGCCAGACATAAGTCGTAAACTTTCGGATGCTGCGGATGCGGCTCTTGAAGCTGCGCTTGCGATTGCGCGCGGGCAAGTTTCTGGATCTTGTTGCTGCAGGTTTGCAATAATAGCAATGGGAAAATTGGGAGCGCAAGAAATAAACTACGTTTCAGACATTGACTTAATATATGTAGTAGAACCAACTAATGGCGTTAAACAAGATGAAGCTTTGCGAGTTGGGTCTTCTATTGCACTTGTTTTGCAAAAAGTGTGTCAATCGGTTGTTATGGGTTGTGCGGAGCCACCATTATGGCAAATTGATACAGCGCTAAGACCAGAAGGCAAAGATGGACCTCTTGTTAGGCGCTTGGAATCACATCACGAATACTACGAAAAGTGGGCAAGTAGCTGGGAGTTTCAAGCATTGCTGAAGTCGAGGCCAGCTGCAGGAGATGCGCAGCTAGGTAAAGATTATAGACAAATGGCAGATTCGCTTATTTGGAAAGCGTCTGGTAGAGAACACTTTGTTGCAGATTGCCAACATATGCGACAGCGAGTAGAGTCTTTGATCCCTGTGTCTCAGCGAGATTTAGACATGAAGCTTGGGCGCGGAGGATTGCGAGATGTTGAGTTTACAGTTCAAATGCTGCAACTTGTGCACGGAAGTGAAGATAAGTCTTTGCGAGTTAGAGATACTTTAGGCGCGCTTAATGCACTATCTGCTGGAGGATACGTTTCTAGGTCGCAAGCTGCAATTTTGGCAGAACACTACCGTTTTGAGCGTGTTCTTGAACATCGCCAGCAAATGTGGAGTATGCAACGCACTCATTTATTCCCAGATTTAGGTGCCCAAGGAAATGGTGGATTAGATCGCGCTAGAAGCATTAGTGCGGAAGAGCTTAACAATAACGAACAAATCAGGCGTCTTGCTAGATCTGTTAGACTTAAGCCAGAAGAGCTTGTTGCACGATTCGACAAAGCGCGCCGAGAAATTAGGCACTTGCATAAAGATATTTACTACCGTCCAATGCTGCCAATCAATGCGCAAACGGATGCGGATCCTATTGTGTTGTCTGCAGAAGCTGCTCGCGCTCGCTTTGCATCGATCGGTTTTGCTGATGCAAAAGCTGCACAAATGCATGTTGAAGCGCTTACTGATGGACTTTCACGCGCTGCTAAAATCCACAGAATTTTGCTCCCAGCAGTGTTGAAATGGCTTGGAGAAGGGCAAAATCCCGACATGGGTTTGCTTGCTTTTAGGCGACTTTCCGAGCGTTTTGGTGGAAAAAACACATATCTTGGATTTTTGCGTGATTCTCCTAGCGCAGCTCGCAGGCTTTGTCATGTTTTGTCTGATTCGCGTTATTTAGGCGATGCAATGATGAAGTCTATACAGTCAATAACTTGGCTTGGAGACGATTCGGCTCTTACACCTAGAGGCAGAGAAAGTCTAGATATGCAAACGCGAGCAATGGTTGCAAGATATTCAAGCAGTATTGCGGATTTTGCACAATTTTTGCGCGCTTTAAGAAGGCAAGAAATTGAGCGAGTAGCACTTGCTTGGATGTGCGGGATTATCGACGATGATACTTCTATGCAAGCGATGAGTGATGTGTTTGATGCTGTACTTGATGCTGCTCTGCAATGGTCTATGAAAGATGCGTCTTTAAAAATGGGCTTAGACGAGAGTAAAGCTTCGATTGCCATTATTGCCCTAGGACGTTATGGCGGAAGGGAAGTTAACTTCTGCTCGGATGCGGATATGATGGTTGTTTATAAGCCGACGTCTAATGGTGATGATTGCAAGATTGAATATGATTCCGTATCTGATCTTGCTCACCGTTTCGCGCAGACTACTGTAGACATATTGCGCAATATTCTGCAAGGTCCTCTTACTTTAGAACCAAAAATCATGGTCGATTTAGATTTGCGACCAGAAGGTAAAGATGGTCCGCTTGTGCGTTCTCTAGAATCGTGTGAGCATTATTACCAGAAGTGGGCTAGTACGTGGGAAAATCAAGCACTTTTGCGCGCGCGTTTTGCTGCAGGGTCGAAAGATTTGGCAGATGATCTGCTAAGCGGAGTAGTAAACGACTTGCGCTATTCACCAGATCCTCTTAGCGAATCTCAATTGGTGGAAATTCGTAAGCTTAAAGCGCGTATGGAAGCAGAACGCTTACCAAGAGGCGTTAGTAGAGACAGACATTTGAAGCTTGGCCGCGGTGGTTTAAGCGATGTCGAGTGGACTGTTCAGCTTCTGCAATTGCAATATGCTGGGAAACACGAGTCCTTGCGCGTAGTTGGCACAATGCAAGCGTTGAAAGCGCTTAAAGAATTGAATTTGATCGAAGATGAAGACGCAAATGTGTTAGAAAAATGCTGGCATATGTGTTCTGCAGTGCGAAATGCGAACTTCTTGTGGTCTGGTTCCTTGGAGCGCGCGGATGTTATTCCAACAGACTCTTATTCTTTAGGCGGAATCGCAACTTATCTTGGGTACGATCCAAACCAAGGTCGCGTTTTTGAAAACGATTTAATGGCTGTTATGCGTCAATGTCGCGAAGTCATGTCTCGTATTTTCTACTGTCGCTAATATTTAGAAACATTTTTATTGTGTCGCTAAGTCTGACAAATCGTGTACAATCTACAAGGTCGCGTGTGGTCGCGGTCGTTTGCCAACTAGCGAAAGGTAAGCGGTTCTATTATGACGAACGCATTTTCTGATTCTTCTAATCAAGTTTTTTCTCGTTGCGCAATTGCTCAATCGTTAGCAAACAAAAGCGTTGTTACTTTAGACGATATTTCCACGGCGCAAATACGAATGCTTTTAGACAAAGCCCGATATATTGACGAGCACAGAAAAGAAGTGGCCCACACTTGCGATGGCAGAGTGTTGGCCACTCTTTTTTATGAGCCGAGCACGAGAACGCGACTAAGCTTTGAAACAGCAATGCTTCGCTTAGGTGGAAAGGTGATTGGTTTTGCAGGCGCTCAGCTTTCTAGTGCAAGCAAAGGCGAAACAGTTAGCGACACTTTAAAAGTGGTGTCAAATTATGTAGATGTTGTAGCTATGCGTCATCCTAAAGAAGGTGCTGCATTTGTGGCGTCGCATGCAGGAAGTGTTCCTGTTGTTAACGCAGGAGATGGTGGTCATATGCACCCTACTCAAACTCTTGCAGATTTAGCTACAATTCTTGCACGATTTGGCAGGCTGAATAATTTAACAGTTGGTTTATGTGGAGATTTAACATACGGCCGCACTGTTCACTCGCTTATCGAAACTTTATGCCGCTTTGGAAACGTTCACTTTGTGCTAATTAGCCCAGATGAGCTTAAAACTCCTCAGTACGTAATCGACCGCATTAATGATACACCTTCGTGCTCTTACGAAGAAACGCGCAATTTGATGGAAGTTATTGGCAGTCTAGACGTTCTTTACATGACTCGCGTGCAAGAAGAGCGTTTTACAGATCGCGAGCAATACTTGCGACTTCGTGACACTTACATTTTGACAGAAGAAAAATTGCAAAAAGCAAAATCTTATATGCCAGTGCTTCATCCACTTCCTAGAATTAACGAAATCGCTGTTGATGTTGATGACGATCCTCGTGCAGCATATTTTGAACAGGTTAAGAATGGCATGCTTATGCGAATGGCATTAGAAAGCTCTGTTCTTGGAGATGATCTTCCAGGATATGAACCGACTGATTTTGTCAATGTTCCTAAAGATGAGTTGGAAGCTTACGATGCTCATGGAATTTCGTTGGCTAATCCTCGCGTTCACATATTTGACGAGAATGCTCCAGAAAATCTTATATGTCCTAACTCTCGTTGCATAACAAATAGTGAGTTGACTCTTAAGCGTAGATTCTATAAAGCTGAGTCAGATAAACATGAGTATCATTGCTTGTATTGTGATGAAGAATTGCAGTGAATCCAAGTAGAATATACGTGAATAATATAATTCAAAATTAAAAATAAAACTGAATAAAAAATAGAAATAAGCAAAACTAGGAGCAATATGAACGACTCACGCATGTTAACCTTGCGAAATATTGCCGTTTGGGATACTGGCGAGCGAATCGATTTGGTTGTAGATGGCGTTAGACAAGACGCTTTAATTGAGCAAAATGCCCGAATTTACGGGGAAATTGATGCAAGCGATTGGATTGTTGCTCCTGGTTTTGCAGATCCGCACGTGCATTTTAGGGATCCTGGTCAAACTGATAAAGAGACAATGATGACTGGGGGCAATGCTGCGGCTGCTGGAGGATATACGAATGTGTTGATTATGCCAAACACAATTCCAGCTGTTGACGGTGAGCCTTGGAATGATGCTCCTTTTGATGTAGAAAACGTTATAGATTTTTTGCAAAGATACGGGTGTATTTATGGCGTAAAATTGCCAGTCCACTACGATTTAAGTGTTTGTGCTTCAATAAGTAGGCAAGGTTTAAAACCAAGCAATATTGAACTTTGGAAAAAATATGTTCATGGTGTTGATGATAATCAAAAAACTTCGCCTATGAAAAAGCATCCAATTACTGCCATAAGTGATGATGGTTCTGCTGTTACAAATTCGATTTTGCTAGACGTTCTTAAAATGGCGAAAGAAACAGGATTACCGCTTCTTGAGCATTGTGAGCACCATGATTATGGCTCGGTAAACGAAGGACCAGTTGCTAAAATTCTAGGTGTTGGCGGAATTCCTGCGTCTACGGAGCTTGCGATTGTTAATAGGGATATAGAAGCAGTTCGCAAAACAGGTGTTCACGTGCACTTCCAGCATGTTAGTACGGCTGCTGCTTTTGAAGCTATTCGCAAAGCCAAGAAGGAAGGTTTGCCGATTACTTGCGAAACAGCCCCACATTACGTTGCTCTTTGCGATGAGGATGTGCTTAAGTATGGGTCAATGGCAAAGATGAATCCACCACTAAGATCTAAAGCGGATCGACAGGCAACTCTTGCTGCTATTGCAGATGGCACTATAGATATGATTGCCACAGATCATGCTCCTCACACAGCAGGTGATAAAGCTGGCGATTTTGCTAATACTCCAAATGGGATTATTGGTTTGGAATGTGCTTATGGTGTATGCCGTAAAGTTCTTGTTGATGCAGGATATACGGATGATAAGCACTTAATTGAACTTATGTCGATTAATCCTATGCAATTTATGAGTAGAAGGCCTACAGATGTTGCAGCTTTGCTTAACGTGTCTTCGCGTTGTGCCGTGAGACGAACATTAAAATTAAGTGAAACTGAACATCCAGAAAATATTGATTTAGTGCTTATTAATATGCGTGAAAAATGGAGCGTTGATGCGAATTCATTCCATTCAAAGGCTCGTAATACTCCATTTGAAGGATGGCAGTTACAGGGAAGACCAGTGGCTACTATTGTTGGCTCAGAGATCGCCTTTTCTCGTATGTAATTTGTGTATTTTATAAGTCGTGTTTTATAAGTAAAGACAAAGACTAAAAACTAAAAAATAGTTTGCGGCTAGTAGAGGAACAATATGGACGAACTAATAGAAGAAATAGCAGCGAAGCAAAACCCTACTGTTGTTGGATTAGATCCAAAGCCTGGGATTTTGCCTGCGCAAATTTTAAGTGGATTATCTGATGAAGTTTTGCAAGAAGTCGAAGATGAAGAGGCTTTGCCAACCTTGCTTGCTGCATCGTACTTTGAGTTTAATCGTGCGATTATTGATGCGATTTATGACATTGTTCCAGCTGTTAAGCCGCAAATTGCAATGTATGAGGCGCTTGGTTCAGCTGGAATAGACACTTATGCTATGACTTGTGATTATGCAAAATCACGTGGGTTATTTGTTATTGGTGACGCAAAACGAGGCGATATTGGTTCCACTGCAGCTCAGTATGCAGCACATTTGCGAGGATTCGCTAATCTTGATTCGTATTTCAAAGATGATTCTTACGATTTTAACGAATCTTTAGTTAATCTTCTTAAAAGCGCTAGTACAAAAGATGTGTGGCACGAGGATTCGCTTACTGTAAACCCGTATATGGGTTCAGATGGTGTTAAGCCATTTATAGATGAGGCAGTAGCGCGTAATAAAAATATTTTTGTTCTTCTACGCACATCTAATCCTTCTAGCAAAGAGCTTCAAGAACTTGTTGTTGAAGATGGCAAACCAGTTTATGAGCATATGGCAGGTTTGATAGAAAAATGGGGTGAATCAAATATTGGGACTAGAGGGTATTCGCGAGTAGGAGCAGTAGTGGGAGCAACTCATCCAGAAGAAGGTAAGCGTTTGCGCGAGATTATGCCGCACACTTTCTTCCTTGTTCCAGGTTATGGCGCACAAGGTGGAACGGCACAAGATGTTGCTGGAATGTTTGATGAAAATGGTCGAGGTGCAATAGTGAATTCTTCTCGCGGAATTATTGGTTCTTGGCGAAAATCGCAAGATTATGTTAAAAACAAGTCTTCTCTTTCTCTTAATAATATTCTTGAGATTGTATCTGATTCTGCTCGCAAATCTGCTTTAAACATGAGGGATGATTTAAGACAAGCAGTATATAAATAAATCGTGTGTTAGTGTTAATGCAAAGCGAATCACAATTCGGAAATGTTTCAAGGTCATTGTGTCAAAATTGTGAATATGCGCGTGTAAAAACAATTATGCATGTATAACTAAATATAACTAAAACTAAAAATAGCTAAAGATAGCTAAATTACGCAACGATACGACTACATAAGGTAGGGTAAAACTAGATGAGTGATGGCATGTTTATTCAAACTCGAAAATCTTTGAGAAACGCCATATTTACGTTACGTGAAGACGCTTATGATTCTTCGGGCGCAGATTCTTTTAGTGCAAAAAGTTTGCACGCTGATGATTTAAAATACACTCGTCTTTTAGGTCGCCGTGCTATAGAAGTTCTTGATAATCAAAAGCTTGATGAAGGTGTGTATCGCTTAGTTTTGCGCGATGATGCTATTGCTAAAACTGCCACTCCTGCGCAATTTGTTAACTTATATTCTCCAGATTCTACGACTATGCTTCCTCGACCATTTGGTGTTGCAAGCGTTGATGGAGATACTTTTACTCTTATTTTTGCTGTGATTGGTAAGGGCACTGCCGAGTTTGCGCAGCTTAAAGCAGGAGACACTGTAGACGCTTTAGGACCATTAGGATTGGGCTTTGATATTTCTAAGCCAGCGCACTATGTTCTTGTAAGCGGGGGATTGGGTGTTCCTCCTTTGATTTGTGCTGCACAGGCGATTGCAAAAAACAAGAATTGCAAAGTGACTGCGGTTCTTGGATATCGCGATAATCATTTTGCTGACTCATTTATGAAGGAATACGTTGATAATGTTTATAGCATTAGCAACGCGCAAGGAACTGTTATTACTTTGCTTAATGAACTAGAGCAAGAAAATCATTTTGATTTTAATGGCGATTTGCCTATTGTTGTTCTTTCTTGCGGTCCTATGCCAATGATGAAGGCTGTAGCTCATTGGACGCATGAGCGTAATGTTAAATGTCAATTAAGCCTAGAAGCAAGAATGGGATGCGGATATGGAACTTGTGTTGCTTGCGTTGTAGATACTTTAGAAGGCAGACTTAAAGTTTGTAACGAAGGACCAGTGTTTGACTCTGAAAGATTAGGCTGGGAGTAAAAAGATATGAGTAACGAAATGAATAATACTTTAGAGAATGTGCAAAATAGCGCGCAAAATAATGCATCAACTCTGGGATTTGACACAAGCCACGTTTGGAAGCACTCAACTAAAGTTGCTGGAGTTGAATGGAAAAACATGGTTGGAACAGCGTCTGGCACGTTTCAGCTTGCGGCTTGCGCTCACTTTTACGACGTGAGTCAGCTTGGTGCAATTTGCACAAAAGGTGTTTCACCTGTTCCTTGGCAAGGAAATCCTGCTCCGCGCACTGCTGAATCGCCTTCTGGAATGGTGAATGCTGTTGGTTTGCAAAATCCTGGAGTTGACCACTATTTAGTAGACGAGCTTCCAAAGTTAAAAAAGCTTGGAGCGCTTGTAATCACAAATGTTGCTGGCCACAGTGATGACGATTATGCTCAAGTTGTTGAAAAGCTTGCAGATTCTTCTGCAGACATGCTTGAAATTAACGTAAGTTGCCCAAACGTGACTCACGGCGGAATGAGCGTTGGCACGGATCCAGTGGCATTGCACCGCTTAATTAAGCGACTTCGCGCAATGACAGATAAACCAATGATTGTAAAAATGACTCCAAACGTTACTGATATAGTCTCGATTTGCAAAGCTGCAGTTGATGCTGGAGCGGATGCTTTAAGCATGATTAATACGCTTGTTGGTTTGCGAATTGATATTCGAACAGGCGAGCCGATTATTGCAAACCGTACTGGCGGTGTTTCAGGTCCTGCTATTTTCCCGATTGGACTTGGGTTTGTGTGGCGAGTGCGTCAAGCTATGCCAGATATTCCAATTATTGGCATTGGTGGCATTGATTCTGGCGAAAAAGCTTTGGAATACTTGTATGCTGGCGCGAATGCTGTAGAAGTTGGTGCTGCCGCTTTGGTAGATCCTACTGCTCCTATTCGCATTGCACGCGAGCTTGACGATTTGCTTGATTCGCGTCCAAAGCTTGCGTCTTTACTTGCCGAAGGAAAGACTTGGCGCTGAAATTAAGTATTTAGAAAGTATTTAGAAAGTATTTAGAAAGTATTTAGAAAGTATTTAGAAAGTATTTTAAGAAAGAGAGCTAATTATGGCAGAATTAGACGAACGTTTTACAAAGTTTTTGCTTGATTCAGGCGCACTTAAATTTGGTGACTTTACGCTAAAATCTGGTCGTCAATCACCTTATTTTATTAACGCTGGAGCTTTTGACGACGGAATGAAAATCGCGAGCTTAGGGGCATATTACGCTCAGCGCGTTGTTGCAGCAATTGAAGATGGCAAACTTCCGAAAGATATTGATACTGTTTTTGGTCCTGCTTATAAGGGTATTCCGCTTGCAGTTTCTACGGCAATGGCTTTGACGAATAATCACAATATGCCTGTTGGTTTTACTTTCGATCGCAAAGAGCGAAAGGACCATGGCGACGGCGGAATTATGGTTGGAAAACCGTTAAAAGACGGCATGAAAGTTCTGTTAGTTGACGACGTGATGACAGCTGGAACTGCAGTTCGTGAAACTTTGCCAAAGCTTAAAGCGGAAGCAAATGTGCAAGTTGTAGGCTTGATTTTGGCAGTAGACAGAATGGAACGCACGAAAGATAGTGAGCTTTCTGCAGTAAAAGCAGTAGAGCAGGAGTTTGGATTCCCAGTGTTGCCAATTGCTAACGTGCGTGAAATTTTTGCTGCAGCACAAAAACTTACTAATAATGACGGAAGTGCTGTTATGGATGAGAATTTAGCTGCTCGAGCTGAAAATTATTTGCGAGAATATGGTGCGTAAATTGTTTGTGCAATATAGACTTATACAATTATAGACTTATATAATCAAGCAATTATATAAGTCATGTATGAGTTGTGTTCTTGCTATTTTATTCATACATAGGTTTGTTAAACAGGAATGGCGGATTATGAAAGAGGACAATAACGAATATCAGAATTTGAATGATATAGCTTCATTTAATAATCCGCCTGAGTATGAGCAAGATGTCATTTTTGATCGGTCTAGTAATGATTCAAACAGATCATTATTAAGCGATAAGAAAGCTATTGCAGTGATTATATCTATTTCACTTACTGCAGTGGCAATTGTTATCGGAATATGGTTGTCTTTGTTTGCGAATAGTTCTAAGAGTAATATAAACGCGGGCGAGCCATCTAAAAAGTGCGTGCAGTTGCGTACACAAGTTCTTTCAGCTAAAGCTAATCTTAAAAAAATCATTTCAAGCCAAAACGTGCATGATGCTTCTGAAATAAAATCTTCCGATTTTGATGCTGATTTTGATTCAGTTAAGGATGCTGTTGACGATTTTCAATCTTCCTTAAATTATGCCAATGATGATTTGAAAAATGATATTTCAGATTGTCCAGTTGGAGCCAGTTCTTACGATTCACCATCAGTCGAAAATAAGCTTTCCAACCAGTTGGATACTTTGAGTAAAGATGCTGATTCGCTTAAAAAATCTTCTGATAATCTTTTAAAAACAAGCAGAACTTCTTTTGGCGATCAATTGTTAAATCTTGTTAAAAAAGCTAGAGAGCTTGTAGAAAAAGCGAAAGATTTGCCTATTTTAGCTGTTGCTTCTAAAAGTCTAGAAAATGCTATTAATGATGCTGGTAATGCTCTTGCTAAAAGCAGCAATAATTATCAAGAGTTAAGACAGTCTTATCAAAAAATAAAAGCTGTTATAAGCCAGTATGAAGATAGAATTAAAAAAGTGAGCGATAGATTTTTAAGTAGAGATGGCAATGGGTATCCTTTTGATGCTCCACATCCTCAGGATGATCAAGGTGGCTATATTCCAATGGGTCGTAGTCAAAACTCAGAGTCGTCGGAACAAAACGATCAAGAGTGACGAATAATCGCGTTAAATGCGTGTTGTTATTTTAGTTGTTATTTTTAATTAGTTGACGCTTTGTGGCATAATAGGCAAGGTTTATTTCTTAGCTGTGTAAATTGCAGCTTTAATTAACGAAAGAAACGGGTAACTCGTGGCACAGACTACCAATGATATTAAGAATGGATCGGTTTTGAACCTTGAAGGTCAGCTTTGGACCGTCATCAAGTTCCAGCATGTTAAGCCAGGTAAAGGTCCTGCTTTTGTGCGTACCACCATTAAGAACGTGCTCTCGGGCAAGATTGTCGACAAGACTTTTAACGCCGGCATGAAAATGGAGTTCGAGACCGTTGATAATCGCACGTTGCAGTACTCTTATGAAGATGGCGATAACTTCGTCTTTATGGATATGAACACTTATGATCAGGTTTATATTCCTAAGGACTTAGTTGGTGAACAAAGCAAGTATTTGCTTGAAGGCACCGACTGCATCGTAAGCTTCCATGACGGCACTCCTTTGAGCGTTGAGCTTCCAGCTTCCGTGATTTTGACTATTACTCACACTGAGCCAGGCTTGCAAGGCAATCGTTCTAACGCTGGTACTAAGCCTGCAACCGTGGAAACCGGTGCTGAAATCCAGGTTCCACTCTTCGTGGGTGAAGGCGAAAAGGTGAAGGTCGACACTCGTGACGGCTCTTACCTTGGTCGTGAAAACTAATTAAATTTTTTGTATAAAGCGACTCGGCGGCGATTCTTGTTGCTGAGTCGTTTTATTTTGCAATAGCTATTTTGTGCAATATTTGATATATATTGATGTAAGTTTAATTCTTGTAGACTTTAATGATCTATAAGACTATGTAGTTTGATAGAAAGACGATACTATGGCACGTTCCACCGCTCGCAAAAGGGCTTTGAATACGCTGTATGAAGCAGATGAAAAGAATCAAAATATTCTTTCTTTGCTTGAAGAACGTTTGAAGGAGCCAGGTGCGCAAACTCCTCTTCCAGATTATGCTGTTGATATTATTCGAGGAGTTGGTGAACGTAGAAATAGGATTGATAAGACATTGAATCGTTATTCTACTGGCTGGAAAGTCGGAAGAATGGCTGTGATTGATCGTAATATTTTGCGAATAGCCGTATGGGAGATTCTCTTAAACGACGAAGTTCCAGATAAGGTAGCTATCGATGAGGCTATTTCTCTCGCAAAAATGTATAGTGATGATGATGCTATTGCGTTTATTCATGGCTTGTTAAGCGCGATTATGGCAGACAAAGAAGCTTGCTTAGCAAAGTTTAATGGTGAGGCATCTGCGGAAGATACTGCTGGAGAAGTTAATGAAACTGAAGCAGCTGATTCTTCAGATGTTGAACAATCTTCTAATGAATTTAATACTGATTCTGCTGAGTGAATTTAAAATTGCGTATAATCCGTTTAGTGCAGTAGCGTTAAGCGGATTTTTTTTTATTATGAATTCGTAATAATGAATTCGTAATAATGAATTCGTAATAATGAATTCGTAATAATGAATTCGTAATAATAATTTGCATTGAGAAATTGTTGATAGCTATTATCGGCGCGTCGCCGTCCGCCAATCTGAGTAGACTTGCCACGAATAACCTAAAGCCATAAGGGGGTTAAGGTGGGCTATAACGACACCTTCGCCGGATTCGGCACTGATGATGCAGTATTAGTATTGGAAGACGGACAAGTTTACGTTGGTAAACCATTTGGCGCAAAAGGTTCTACGCGCGCTGAAATCGTGTTCTCTACAGGAATGACTGGTTACCAAGAAACGCTTACTGATCCAAGTTATGATCAACAAATAGTTGTTCAAACGTTCCCACACATAGGAAATACGGGAATTAACAATGAAGACCCAGAATCTTCAAAAATATGGGTTGCAGGATACGTGGTAAAAGCTCCAAGCCCTATTGTTAGCAATTGGAGATCCACTGGTTCCTTGGAAGATGATTTAGAAAAACAAGGGATAGTAGGAATCAGTGGTATTGATACAAGAATGCTGGTACGACATTTACGCTCAGTTGGCGTTATGCGTGCCGGCATTTTTTCTAATGATGCTCTTATAGACAAATCTACTGGAGCAATTCGCACAGTTGCGTCTTTTGTGAATGAGATTAAACAAACTCCTCAAATGCAAGGCTTGCGACTAACTGACGAAGTTAGCACGCAAGAAGCTTATACGATTGAGCCTTGTGGAGATTACGAAGGCAAGGAGCCTCTTTACACTGTTGTAGCCGTGGACTTTGGTATAAAAGCCATGACTCCGCATCGTTTGGCACAGCGTGGATGCCGTGTACACGTTGTAAGCTCCTCAATAAGCTTTGAGTCACTTCAAGCGCTTAATGCAGATGGCGTGTTCTTCTCGAATGGACCAGGTGATCCTGCTCAAGCAAATCGAGAAGTGGAATTATTGCGTAACGTGTTAGACGCAGGATACCCATTCTTTGGAATATGCTTTGGAAACCAGCTTTTAGGTCGCGCGCTTGGGTTTGGAACGTACAAGCTTAAGTTTGGTCATCGTGGCATAAATCAGCCTGTAAAAGACGTGACTACTGGAAAAGTGGAAGTTACGGCTCATAATCACGGATTTGCTGTAGACGCTCCTATTGGTGAGACTATCCAATCGCCTTACGAAAATGGCCATTTTGGTCGCGTAATAGTATCTCATGTAGATCTTAACGACAATGTTGTAGAAGGCTTACAATGCCTTGATATTCCAGCTTTTTCTGTGCAATATCATCCAGAAGCAGCCGCAGGACCTCATGATGCATCGTACTTGTTTAACCGCTTTGTAGAACTTATGCAAAATCACAAGAATAAAAGCGAAAAATAGTAGGTATAAAGGGATAAAAGGAATTTATAATGCCAAAACGTGCTGATATTAAATCCGTAATGGTTATTGGTTCTGGTCCAATCGTAATTGGTCAGGCTGCAGAATTCGACTACTCTGGAACGCAAGCTTGCCGAGTCCTTCACGAAGAAGGAATCCGCGTAATTCTTGTAAACTCTAATCCTGCTACTATTATGACGGACCCAGAGCTTGCAGACGCAACATATATTGAGCCAATAGACACGGCAATTTTGGAGCGCATTATTGCTAAAGAGAAGCCAGATGCGCTTCTTCCAACATTAGGTGGTCAAACTGCTCTTAATGCCGCAATGGACTTGGGTCGTGCAGGAATCTTAGAAAAGTATAATGTAGAGCTTATTGGTGCATCTCTTGAGGCAATCGACCGCGGAGAAGACCGTGAGCTTTTCAAAAAAGTTGTTGAAAAAGCTGGGGCAGAAAGTGCAAAATCCTTTATTGCTCACTCAATTGAAGAAGTAGACAAAATTGTTGAAACACTAGGGTACCCAGTTGTTGTGCGTCCAAGCTTCACAATGGGAGGTTTAGGCTCTGGAATTGCTCACAATCAGGAAGAATTACACCGCATTGCAGGAGCAGGCATTCACTATTCTCCAACAAACGAAGTGCTTATTGAAGAAGGCATTGAAGGTTGGAAGGAATTTGAGCTTGAGCTTATGCGAGATTCCAAAGACAATGTTGTTGTTGTGTGCCCAATCGAAAATGTTGATCCTGTAGGCGTTCACACAGGCGACTCGATTACAGTTGCTCCATGCTTTACGCTAACAGATCGCGAGTATCAAAAGATGCGCGATATTGGCATCGCGATTATTCGAGGTGTTGGCGTTGACACTGGCGGATGCAATATTCAGTTCGCAATCAATCCTCGAACTGGTCGCATTATCGTAATCGAAATGAATCCGCGAGTTTCGCGTTCTTCTGCGCTAGCATCTAAAGCAACTGGTTTCCCGATTGCAAAAATCGCTACAAAACTTGCCCTCGGATACACTTTGGACGAAATTCAAAACGATATTACGCGTTCAACTCCTGCAAGCTTTGAGCCAACGATTGACTATGTTGTAACTAAGATTCCGCGTTTTGCTTTTGAAAAGTTCCCTGGAGCAGACACTACGCTTACAACTTCTATGAAGTCAGTCGGCGAAGCAATGGCTTTGGCTGGGAATTTCCAGGAATCTCTTGGCAAAGCAATGCGCTCAATAGACAAGCGCCACGCATGCTTTAACTGGGACGGCGAGCGCCCAAGTAAAGAAGAAGTTGCTAAGCTTCTTGAAGAAATTCATACTCCAACCGAGCACCGCTACTTGCAAATTCAGCGCGCGCTATGGGGTGGGGCTACGCCTGAGCAGATTTTTGACGCAACAAAGATAGACCCATGGTTTGTTGAGCAGCTTTCGTTAATTAACAAAACAGCTTTAGATGTTCGTGAAGCAGAAAATTTGACGCCAAAAGTGTTAAAGAATGCTAAGCTTGCTGGTCTTTCGGATGTTCAAATTGCGCATTTGCGTAATCTTGGCGACGAAGGCGAAAACATGGTTCGAGAGCTTCGCTGGGCGTATGGATTGCATCCTGTTTACAAAACGGTTGACACGTGTGCTGCCGAGTTCGACGCTGTAACACCTTACTACTATTCTTGCTACGCTGACGAAAGCGAGCTTAAGCCACGCGATCGTGAAGCTGTAATCATTCTTGGCTCTGGTCCAAACAGAATAGGTCAGGGTATTGAGTTTGACTACACTTGCGTTCATGCTGTTCAGGAATTGGGTAAGGATTACGACACAATTATGGTCAATTGCAATCCTGAAACAGTTTCTACAGACTACGATATGTCGGATCGCCTTTACTTTGAGCCGCTTACTTTTGAAGACGTGCTCGAAATTTATCAAGCAGAAAAGAAGCTTGGTCCAGTTAAAGGTGTGATTGTGCAACTCGGTGGTCAGACGCCACTTTCGCTTGCTGCACGTCTTAAAGCTGCAGGAGTTCCAATTTTGGGCACTACGCCTGAGGCTATTGATTTGGCAGAAAATCGTGAGCTTTTCGGTGAGGTTCTTCGTCAAGAAGGCATGAATGCTCCGCGCTACGGAACTGCATTAAGCCTTGAAGAGGCTAAGGATGCTGCTCACGCAATTGGTTACCCTGTTCTTGTGCGACCAAGTTATGTGCTTGGCGGTCGAGGAATGGAAATCGTGTACGATGATTCTCAGCTTGCAAAATATGTGGATCGTGCTTTACAGGAAGCTCAAGCAGACACTGTTGTTTCTGGTCGTTTGCCTTCGCCGCTTTTGATTGATAAATTCCTTCAGGACGCTATTGAGATTGATGTTGACGCACTTTACGACGGCAACGAGCTTTATATTGGCGGAATTATGGAGCATGTTGAGGAAGCTGGCGTACACTCTGGTGATGCTGCTTGTACTCTTCCTCCAAGCACGCTTTCCGACGATCAAATTCGTAGACTTCGCGAGGGCACGCTTTCGATTGCTCGCGGATGCTCAGTTCGTGGTCTTATTAATGTGCAATACGCTTTTATGGCAAACACTTTGTACGTAATTGAGGCAAATCCTCGAGCATCTCGTACTGTTCCGTTTGCTTCTAAAGCTACAGGCGTTGCTCTTGCTAAAGCTGCTGCTCGAATTATGTCTGGAGAAACAATCGCACAGCAGCGAAAGCGCGGTCTTCTTCTTCCTAAGGGAGATGGTGGAGATATTCACCCAGGCCAGCAAGTTGCTATTAAAGCTTCCGTCTTGCCTTTCAAACGTTTCCGCACGCCTGTTGGTCGCACAGTCGATATTTTGCTCGGACCAGAGATGCGCTCTACTGGAGAAGTTATGGGCTTTGACCGCGACTTCCCACATGCTTTTGCTAAGAGCCAGCTTGCAGCGTACAAGGGCGGTTTGCCTACAAGCGGCAACGTGTTTGTGTCTGTAAGTGATGCAGATAAAAGGCAATTGCCGCTACTTGCAGTGCGCCTAGTAGAGCTTGGATTTACTATTTGGGCTACCGAAGGTACAGCATCTGTTCTTAGACGCTACGGCATTGATTCCGTTATTGTTGATAAGCTTTCTAGCCTTGGCGACACGGCGAAGGATGTGCGAAATGCTGAGCCTTCGCATGAAAGAATCGGCAAAAACGTGGTTGAGCTGATTGAGAATGGTAAGATTGATATGGTGTTGAACACGCCGAATTCCAGAGGGTCACGTACGGATGGTTATGCTATTCGTGCAGCTGCTGTTGCAGCAGACCTTCCGCAATTCACTACAATTACGGAGTTTGCACCAGTTCTTATGGCTATAGAAGCTGTTAAGAACAACGATTACCAGGTGATGAGCATTCAGGAGCATGCCAAGCAACTGTTTGCAATCGAAAAGGCAGAAAACGAAGAAAGTCGGGCTTAATACATGACCGAAAGCATACGAGAGCAGGAATTGCAGGCGCAAAGATCCGATTTTGGATTGCGTCTAAAAAACGCTATGGCAAAATATGGGCCATTATGCGTTGGCATAGATCCGCACCGCAAGATGCTGCTTAATTGGGGATACAAGATGGATGCTCAAGGAGCAGAATTGTTCTCCATGCGTATGCTTCAGGCCATGAACGGCAGAGCTGCTGCCGTAAAATTCCAGTCGAGCATGTTCGAGCGTTACGGGTCTAAGGGGTTCGCGGCGCTCGAACGAGTGCTGTATGCTGCAAGACAAATGGATGTAATTACTATTGTTGATTGTGGTCATGGTGGTTTGTCTACAACAATCTCTGCGCTTGCCGACGCATACTTTAAGCCAGATGCGCCTCTTCTTACTGATGCTATTACACTTCTTCCGTATTACGGAGCTAGGTCAATGGGTGGGTTGATTAATGAGGCTCTTAATAATGGCAGGGGCGTGTTCATTGCTTCTCTAACGTCTAATCGCGAAGGCGCTAGCTTGCAAACTGCTATTCGTCAGACTGGTTCCTACCGCGGCACAACTGTTGCTCATGGTATTGCTCAAACTGCGCAAATTTTTAACAATAATACAAAGGGCATGGGTTCCGTTGGCTTAATTGTTGGAGCCACTATTGGAGATTGGATGAATGGCGGTGGAATCGATTTAACGAGTTTTACTGGTCCTATTCTTTCTCCAGGTTACGGTTGGCAGGGAGCGGAAGCTAACGATTTGAAAACGGTTTTTGCTGGTACGCATGGAAATGTTTTAGTAACAGTTTCTAGGTCTATTGCTTCTCATGGTCCAGATATTGGTGCATTATCTACTGCAACTGAACGAATAGCTTGGGATATTCGTCAAGCTTTAATGGATTCATGAAAATTATTTAAGAGAGTCAAATATGGTTAGTTTAAACGATACACAGAGTATGCCAGTCGCTACTAAAAGGCGTTTGATTGTTCTTACTGGTCCTACTGCAGCTGGTAAGGGCACTGTTGAGGGAGTATTGCGCGAAAAACATCCTAATATTTGGCTTTCTGTTTCTGCGACTACCAGAAAACCTCGTTATGATGAGTTTAATGGAATTCATTATTGGTTCATTGATGAAGAAGAGTTTGAGCGCAGGAAGAGGAACGGAGAGTTTCTGGAGACTGCTCTTGTTCATGGAATGGCACATTATGGCACTTTAATTCAGCCTGTTTTAGATCATCTTGCTCAAAACGTTCCAACGCTTCTAGAGATTGATCTTCAGGGAGCTAGGAGAGTTAAGCAGGAAGCTTCTAGATTAGGTTTAGAAGTCGTATACGTATTTATTGCCCCTCCTAGCTTTGAGGAGCTTAAGCGTCGACTTATTGGTAGAGGCACTGAAACTCCTGAGCAGCAGGCTAAGCGTTTGCAAACCGCTAAAGTAGAAATGGCTGCGTCTAGCGAGTTTGATTTTGTGATTGTTAATGACGATGCTCAGCGCGCTGCAGATGAACTTTGGAAGATAATAGCTAAAGAATACGATTTAGATTAATTTAAATTAATTTAGATTAATCTAAATGAGTAATTCCTAAATATCCTTGCAATAGCTTACAATAGTCTACTTGGAAACTATTGTGGCACCATAGAATATGGAGAACATTATGGCATTGGGCACTAAGCCAACACCTACGGGACTTGCAAATCCGCCTATTGATGATTTGATGCAGCATGCGGATTCCAAGTATGCGCTTGCCTTGTTTGCCGCAAAACGAGCACGGCAGATTAATTCTTATTTCACTCAGCTTAACGAAGGATTGTTGCAGAACGTCGGTCCTCTTGTTGATTATAGAAACCAGGAGAAGCCTCTTTCTATAGCATTCCGAGAAATTAATAAAGGTTTGCTGGTGGAGAATCTTGGTGAAGATGATATGAATGAGGGAAATTAAGTTTTCTTTACATTTTTAATTGCAGCCGTATTATCCTATGCTTGTTGGTATTGGATATGCGGCTGTTATTGGTTTTAGCGCATAAGTTTTAATTTTTTAATTAAAGGGGAGTTATGTCGGAAGCTAAACTTATTTCTGCAGAATCTGTTACAGAAGGTCATCCTGATAAGCTTTGTGATCAGATTGCAGATGCGATTCTAGATGATATGCTTCGTCAAGATTCTCATGCGCATGTTGCTGTTGAAGTTTGTGCATGCGTAGGACAATTTGTAGTCTTCGGGGAAGTTAGGGGAGAAGTATACACCGACATACCAGGCATTGTTAGAAAAGTTGTACGCGAAGTGGGATACAACAGTTCAACTGTTGGCTTGGATGCTGATTCATGTGGAGTAATGGTATCTTTAACTGAGCAAAGCGCGGAGATAAATCAAGGTGTTTCTAGATTAGATTTAGAATCCGAAAGTATTGCGTCTAAAGAAGATCGTTATAAAAGCCAAGGCGCAGGCGATCAAGGCGTTATGTTTGGATATGCTAGCGATGAGACAGACGCTTATATGCCACTTCCAATATATCTAGCTCATCAGCTTGCCCAGCGCCTATCCTACGTGCGAAAATCTGGAATTGTATCTAAACTTAGACCAGACGGTAAAACACAGGTTACAATCGAATATGATGAATTTGGGAACCCTGTTCGTTTAGATACTGTTCTTATTTCAACACAGCATGACCCAGATGTGAGTCATGATTGGCTTAGAAATCAACTTGTCCAAAACGTTGTAGAGCCTGTTCTTAACAAAGTGTTAGGGAAAAACGTAAATCATAATGATTACAGAATGCTTGTAAATCCAACTGGATCTTTTGTTTTGGGTGGTCCTGCAGCAGATTCTGGTTTAACAGGCAGAAAAATTATTGTAGACACTTATGGAGGGGCTGCACATCATGGTGGTGGAGCTTTTTCTGGCAAAGACCCTAGTAAAGTGGATCGTTCTGCAGCCTATGCTGCGCGTTGGGTTGCTAAGAATCTTGTTGCCGCAGGTTTAGCCCATAAAATAGAGGTACAAGTTGCATATGCGATTGGAATTGCAGAGCCTGTTAGCGTGAATGTAGAAACTTTTGGAACCGAAGCTAATGGAATTACTCGTTCAGATATTTCTAAGATTGTTCGAAAAGTCTTTGATTTACGCCCAGCAGCAATTATCGACGAGCTTGATTTGCTTCGACCAATCTACTCGAAAACTTCTGCTTATGGACATTTTGGAAGAACAGATGTTGATTTTCCTTGGGAAAGACTTAATCGTGTTGATCAGATTAAGAATGAGGTAAAATCTTTAAAAAATTGATTTGAGGATTTAAAAGGATGTGCTAATGCTTGAGCAGCCTTCACTTGATGGTTTAGCGCGCAAACCACGTAGGCGTAAGAAGAGTGATTCAACCCAGAGTCAAGCTGATAATTGCCCTATTGCTCATATTGTGCTGGATGTTCAAGCATCTCATCTCGGTAAAACTTTTGATTACATTGTTAGCAAAGATCAGGATGATTACGCTAAGCCAGGGTGTATGGTCCGCGTAAAATTTGGTACTAGACGCGTAAATGGAATTATTTGGAGTAGGAGTGAATCAAGCACAACACCAATATCTTCATTAAAGTTTATTGAAAAAATTATTCCAATAGGGGAAGTAGTTTCTAAATCTTTTATGGAAGATATTTCTTCAATAGCTGATGCTTATGGTGGAACAAGAGCTAATATTATTAGACTTGCTTTACCTAGAAGAATTGCTGGTGTAGATAAAGAAAATTTGCTGGACGATATTCATTTATCTAAAAGAGTAAAATGGATTAATGAATTACAAAAAAATTTTAGGTCTAATGATACTTGCGCGATATCTCAATACGATGGAAGTGAGAATCTTAGAAAAACAACATATGCTCGTATGATTGCAACATACAATAATGCGAATCTTCTTAAACAATCCTTAGAAGATGTTCATAAACCGTATTATTTGCATCATGAAAATAGTTCGCTTTCGAATAATTATAAGAATAATTGCAAAGCTTTTCTTATAGATGCCTTACCAGGAGCAATGAGATGGGCTCAGGATTTAGCGTGGATTATTGTAACTGCAATAAGAGCTGGTCGTCAAGTTGCTGTTGTTCTTCCTACAATTCGCGAAGTAAACGATGTTATGCGTGCCCTTATGGTTTATGGTCTTAAACCTTATAAAAAATCGCAGAATCCAAGTGGAACTTTAAGTGGAGATGTTGCTCGTCTTTGCGCATATGATTCTCCAGCAGACAGGTATAGAGCGTGGAGAGCTATAGAAAAAGGAATTGTTCCATGTGTTTTAGGAACAAGATCTGCAATGTATGCACCAGTTGAGTCGCAAGCGCTTTTTGTGATTGTAGAAGATGGCGCATATCAGTACGCAGATGGTATGATGCCTTACGCTCAAGCTAGAGGAGTTATGCGATTGCGCACACAAAATCATAATGGCGTTTTCATAACAATGTCTTTTGCTAGAAGCGTAATAAGTCAAAACGAATTAAAAGGAAAAAATCTTGCTGCAAAAGTAAGTGGACCTTTAATTGAAATTAAACCATTTAATACTATTGTTAGTAATGCTTGCCCATGGGTTCGTCTACTTAATTTGGATAACCTTAATAAGATAAATGACCCGAGTGCAGGATCTAGAATACCGTATACTGCACTAGCGTCGATTAGACAAACTTTAGACGCAAATCTGCCTGTTTTACTTGTTACAGCACAAGACGATACTGTTCAGCGTGCTGCATGCAAAAAATGCCATAGTATGGCTCGTTGTAAACGCTGTACAGGTCCTCTTGACTTACCTATAGATGGTTCTGCTCCTAAATGCGCATGGTGTGGAAGTGCTGCGATTGGCTGGAAGTGCTCGAATTGTTCTAGTGGATCTAACTTTATCGAGGCTATTCGTGTTGGCGTCAATTTTACTGCCAAAGAAATATTTAAGATTTTCAATGATGTTCCAATTATTATATCTTCCGCGAAGCAGAAAAGTGGTGTTATAGAGTGGATTGACCAGAAGCCGATGATTGTCATTTGTACTTTAGGAGCAGAACCTCGAGTTTTAAGCTCATCTAAAAATTCTTGCGGAGAATATGGTCTTGTTGCGATTTTAGACGCGTGGACGAGTCTTTACAACACTGGTTTAGATTCTCGAATAGACACTTTGAATGCTTGGATGAAAGCAGCTTCAATGTGTGCGTCAAAAAACAGAGGTGGAAGCGTTCTTATTTTGGGTGAAACTTACGATATTCTCGCTAAATCTTTGGAAGAATGGGATTCATCAATTCTTTCTAAACAAGAGTTGCAAGAAAGAAGTGAAGCACTTCTTCCGCCAACTGTATGTGTCGCAAGAATATGGGGTTTTAGGCAGGCTGTAGTAGATACGCTTAATGCGATTGGCGCAATGAGTGTAGATGTAAGCGAAGATATTACAAAAGTTGTAAGCAAAAATGGTGATTTAGATAGTTCTAGTAATCTTCCAATGTTAAAAGTCGAAACTAAAGATAGTGAATCTGTGGTTTCAGGCGATTCGAGTGAATCCGAATATCTTCCACCTTTACTTGGAATTGTTCCAATGAAGCCTCCTTCAACATTGCACGAGCAAAATTCTCAACGCTTTGAAGAGTTAAACGACAGAGTTAAAGCAGTTGTAAGAGTGCCATTAGAGTATAGAGATGAATTAGTTAATCGTTTGAAAAAAGAATGTGCAAAGCATTTTGCAATGCGAAAAAATGGTGAATTAAAATTTAGTGTGGATCCTAAGGATTTGTAAAATCGCATAAACTTATTAATAAAGACTTATAAATAAAGAGGTTAAAATGGTTGAAAAATGCTACAATTGCGCGGTTTTGGGCAATCCTATATCGCACTCTCTATCTCCAGTTCTACACAATGCTGCATATAAGGCATTGGGCTTAAATAATTGGCATTATGGTAAAGAAAAAGTTAGCGAGGAAGACTTAAAAGATTTTATTGCAAATCTTGACGATTCTTGGAAAGGCTTAAGCCTTACAATGCCACTTAAAAAAACAATTATGAGCCTAGGTGTAGCTTGCGATTATTGGTCTAAAACGCTTGGTGTTGCAAATACTGCTGTGTTTAGTAAAAAGCCATGCTTAGAAAATCCTGAGACGATTGAGCTTTGTAACACAGATGTAAATGGTATTGTAATGGCGTTAATACACTCTTTAAAGTCTCAAATATTAAACGCTAAAAGTGCGGTTATTATTGGCAGCGGAAACACTGCGTCTTCTGCAATGGCAGCTTTAATAGAAATTGCTCAAGGTTCAAAATTGAGTAAAGTTAGTGTTGTTGCAAGATTGCAAAGCGATGGTAAAACTGTTAAAGGCGTTAGTAGATTTAACGATTTAGTAGATAAATATAAATTGGATTTTCCAAATAGCAGAAGAATAGAGCCGTCTAACTTGAATCTTAAAAACAAACGTGGCTACAAGCCTGTTTGCGGTATAGAATTCCCTACTATTGATCCTGAGTTTATAAAAATATCGCAAGATATAGAAAAATGTGATAAATCTCACATTCTAGAATCTATTTCTTCGTTGGATGCAATTGAAGCAATTGTAAACGCAGATATTGTTATAAGCACTGTTCCTGCTCATATAGCAGACGGATTAGCGCTCGCTTTGTGTGAATATTGCAAGGAAAAGTCAATAAAACATTTAGGAGCTTTGCTAGACGTTGTATATGATCCTCGACCAAGCCAGATGCTTAAAGTTTGGAGAAAATATGGCATGGGTATTGGTGGAGAAGAAATGCTTTTATATCAAGCACTAGATCAAGTAAAACTCATGACTTTTGATTATAGGCATTCAAGTGATGATTCGTGTGATGATTCTTGCATAATCAAACACCAATCTGACAAGGCTACAGATTACGATTACATAAGAAGTTGCATGGAAAAAGCATTGAAGGAGGCGTTATGATCACTGAAAATAGTGAATTCTCGCAGGTGGCAAGCGATTTTGAAGTAATGCTCATTACTGGCATGAGCGGCGCTGGCAGATCTCATGCAGCAAATGCTTTGGAAGACATGGGCTGGTATGTTATTGATAATCTTCCTCCAAAGTTACTCATCCCTCTTGTAGACATGATGACATCTTCTGGATCTAAAGTTCATAAGCTTGCAGCAGTTATTGACGTAAGATCACGCGGATATTTTGATGATTTATTTGTTGTTTTGGGTCATATAGATGATTTAGGCGTAAAAACTCGAATACTATTTTTAGATGCATCTGATTCTGTGCTCATTAAAAGATATGAGTCAGTGCGCAGGCCACATCCTTTGCAGCGCGGAGGAAGACTTATAGATGGTATTTTGGAAGAGCGTGAGCTTTTATGTCATCTTAAAGATTGCGCAGATATTATTATCGATACTTCAAATCTTAGTATTCATCAGCTTTCCACTAAACTTTATGAGGGGTTGCTTGGAAAAGGATCTTCTACAGTATCTGTTCACATTTTTAGTTTTGGGTTCAAGTACGGAATGCCTATGGACGCCGATTTTGTGGCAGATATGCGATTTTTGCCCAATCCATTTTGGATTCCAGAGCTTAGGGATTTAACTGGAAAAGATAAAGCAGTTAGCGATTATGTTCTTAAAAATCCAGCGGCAATAGAATTCTTAGACTATTACGAAAAAGCTCTTCTTACGGCAATTGATGGTTTTGCAAAAGAAGATAAGCATTATGTAACAATTGCTGTTGGATGCACTGGGGGTCAGCATAGGTCTGTAGCTATTAGCATAGAGCTTGCAAGAAGACTAAAATTAAGAGGATTGCAGGTTACAGTATCTGCTAGAGAGATGAGATCTAGAACATGATTTAATTTCTCCTATAGGATTATGTAATATAAAAAGTAGAACTATAAAAAGGTAAAATGTCCAAGTCATTGGGTATCACAGAAAGCCGAGCATGTAGGTGTTTTGCACATCGTGCAACGGCATCTTGTATGAATCCCAACGCATACTCTAAGAAGAACAAAATAGGAGGTTTCCCTTGGCTCTTCTTGACGACGTAAAGAACGAACTCGTCGCAAATAATAGTGAGCTACCAGCGGTTGTTATGGCTCAGGCAGCAGCAATGATGCGTTTTGGTGGCGGCTTAAGGCCGGTTAATAATCAGGCTGTGATTCGTGCACAGTTTGATTCTCTAAGCGCAGCGCAATGGCTTGTAGATACGCTTGTGACATGTTTCCAAAGAGAAGCAACGATTTCTCAAACTACTCGTCAGACTCCTACAGGTGTTGTTACTCGTTACGATGTTCTTGTGGAGCGAGGTGCTGCAGCTTTGGCTCTGCAATCAGGTTTGTTGGACCGTCGTATGCATATCGTTGCTGGTCTTGCCCCTGAAATTGTTGGTGGAAGTATTGCGCAGGTTAAAGCTGCGTGGAGAGGTGCTTTCTTAGCTCATGGGGCTATATCCGATCCTGGAAAGGCAAGCTATTTAGAGATTGTTTGCCCAACTCATGAGGCTGCTACAGCGTTGCAAGCAATGGCAGCACGACTCGGAGTTGGTGCAAAGGCGCGCAAAGTTAAAAGCTCTGAGCGTGTTACTTTGAGAGATTCTGACGCTATTGAGCGTATGCTGATTTTGATTGGAGCTCCTCGTTCTGCTCGAGAATGGACTGGTAAGCGTTCTGATGGTGAAGCAAGAGGCAAAGCTAATCGACTGGCAAACTTTGATGATGCTAATATGCGCAGAAGTGCTAAAGCTGCTGCAGAAGCTTGCGAAAAGGTTCGTCACGCTTTCGATGTTCTTGGGGACGATATTCCAGAAAATCTTTTGATGGCAGGAAAGTTGCGACTGCAGCATAGTGATGCAAGTCTAGAAGAACTTGGTCATTTAGCGGATCCTCCGATTACAAAGGATGCTGTTGCTGGTCGTATTCGTAGGCTTTTGCAGCTTTGCGCTAAGGTAGAAAAGTCGCGAATGTAATTGCTTTTTTGACTGAGTATTTATTCGTATTGGCCGCATACTTTGAGTATGCGGCATTTTTTGTAGTTTTTTATTATCTAATTTTGGGCGTGCTTGTTGCGCACATGCGATATAATTGCTCATGGAATTTATAGACGTTTTAGCTTTGCTTTCGTCTTTTTTCTTGTTAAATTCGCCATCATGATTGGTTGAATCATGTTTTGGAAAGGATACCAATGAAGACACTTAAAGATTTGGGAGATTTGAGCGGCAAGCGCGTACTCGTTCGTGCTGATTTTAATGTTCCTCTCAAGGGCACGACTATCACAGACGATGGTCGAATCAAGGCTGCTTTACCAACGATTAAAGCTTTGCGTGAGCAGGGTGCCAAGGTTATTTTAATGGCCCATCTTGGACGTCCAAAGGGTCAGGTTGTTCCAGAGCTCTCTTTGGCTCCAGTAGCGGCTCGCTTAGGTGAACTTCTTGGTGTTAATGTTGTTTTGGCTGCAGATACTTATGGTGAAGATGCTCAGGCTAAGGTAGCTGCCATGAATAATGGCGACGTTGTGTTGCTTGAAAACGTTCGTTTCAACGCTGAAGAAACCAGTAAGGATGCGTCCGAACGCGCTGAATACGCTAAGAAGATTGCTGCTCTTGGAGAAGTTTTTGTTTCCGACGGTTTCGGTGTTGTACACCGCGCCCAGGGTTCAAATTACGATGTTGCTGCCGATCTTCCAGCTGCTGCTGGCTTGCTTGTTGAGAAGGAAGTTAAGGCACTTTCTCGCGCAACCGAAAATCCAGAGCGTCCTTTGACTGTTGTGCTTGGTGGATCTAAGGTTTCCGACAAGCTTGGCGTTATTGAAAACTTGCTTTCTAAGGCTGACCGTCTTGTTATTGGTGGCGGAATGGTGTTCACATTCCTTAAGGCTTTGGGTCATGAAGTTGGTACTTCTTTGCTTGAAGAGGATCAGCTAGAGAAAGTTAAGGGATATATCGAAACTGCTAAGAAGAATGGCGTTGAGGTTGTTCTTCCAACCGATATTGTTGTGAACGCTGGCTTCCCAGCAGGCGATACTCCTGTTGCTCCAGAAGTTGTTCCAGCGGATGCTATTCCAGCAGACAAGATGGGCTTGGATATTGGCCCTGATTCTCAAAAGCTTTTCCACGACAAGATTGTTGATTCCAAGACTGTTGTTTGGAATGGACCAATGGGCGTGTTCGAAGTTGCAGAGTTTGCTGCTGGTACTCGCGCTGTAGCTCAGGGTTTGGTTGATGCAACGAAGAACGGCACTTTCACTATTGTCGGTGGTGGAGATTCCGCTTCTGCAGTTCGTAATCTTGGATTCCCAGAAGATGGCTTCTCTCACATATCCACTGGTGGTGGCGCTTCACTCGAGTTCTTGGAAGGTAAGACGCTTCCAGGTTTGAGCGTGCTTGAGTAAGTGACTTTAAAATATTGTGCCGACTTCGATTTTATAAATTCTTTTTGTAGATCGGGGTCGGCATAATGTTAATTTTATCTTTATAACTAATTCTTAAGGGTGATTATGGTTGTCAATAGGAAACCGCTAGTTGCAGGCAATTGGAAGATGAATTTTAATCACCTCGAAGCCACTCATTTTATTCAAAAATTCTGGTGGCGTCTATGTGATTCTCACTTCGATTGTAAAAAATGCGATATTGCTCTTATGCCATCGTTTACGTCCTTAAGAAGCGTGCAAGTATTAGTCGAGTCTGATAATCTTCCTATTCTTTATGGCGCGCAAGCAGTTTCCGTTACAGCTCAAGGCGCGTTTACTGGAGATGTTTCTGCAGATATGCTTGCAAGCTTGGGCTGCTCAATGGTGATTGTAGGTCATTCTGAGCGACGTAAGTATCATCCAGAAGATGATGCGAATATTGTTGACCAAGTGCGAGCTGTGCTTGCTGCTGGAATGCAACCTATTCTTTGCGTTGGTGAAAGTTTTGAAGAGCGCAAGCAGGGTATAGAGCTTGATTTTGCAGTTGGACAGGTTCATGACGTTACTCGCGATTTGGATTCTAAGCAGGCAGAGCGTTTGATTATTGCATACGAACCAGTTTGGGCTATTGGAACTGGAATGGTAGCTACAGCACAGTCTGCTCAAGATGCTGCTAAGGCTATTAGGGATGATTTGCAGGAAACTTTCGGGGATACTGTATCACAAAAAGTTAGAATACTTTATGGCGGCTCTGTAACGTCTTCTAATGCAGCAAGTCTTATTTGTGAGCCAGACGTTGATGGATTTCTTATTGGTGGAGCTTCTTTAGACATTGAGGAATTGGCTACTATTGTTCAATTGTCGTCTTACAAAAATCGAATTTAATACATAGGTCAATGGCTTTTACTATGCTTTACAAAGTACTCTAAAACAGGAGGTTACTTGTGTCCGCTGTGAAAATTGTTTTGCAAGTGTTGCTTGTGCTGACCAGCATTTTGTTGACATTGTTGATTTTGATGCACAAGGGCAAGGGCGGCGGTCTTTCCGACATGTTCGGCGGCGGTTTAACGAAGAACGCTGGTAGCTCTGGTGTTGCAGAAAAGAACTTGAATCGTTGGACTGTTATTATAGCGTTGATTTGGGTGGCTGTTATTGTTGCCTTGAATCTTATGACTAAGTTCTCACTTATCTAAGTATTCTTTTAAGCGCGTAATCGATTAGGTTATGCGCTTTTTATTTTATAAGCAGAGCAGGTGTACATTTTGCTATGCTTTTTAAGATGTTAGAAGATGTTAGACTAATTAAAATACATTAGGTTATTGTTATGCTTCATTTTTCTCCTTCTCTTGTGGTAGCAGATCTTGATGGCACTATGCTTCATGATGCTAATGCTTTTGAAAGCAGATATTTAAGCCAAGAAACTGTTAGCGCTTCTAAGCGTTTGAGTGAATGTGGAATTCCGCTTGCGATTATTACTGCTCGACCTGTTGGAAGTGCTTTTGATTTTATTCACGATTTGAATGCTCAAGTTTGCGCGTACCTTAATGGTGCTCTTATTGATTTTGACTGTGCTCACAGCACGATAGGTGAGCTTACTTCGCAAAGAAGCCTTGATACTCTTACGCGTTTTGGATTTGATTCTCAACATGCTTGTAGTGTGTGTTTGCGCTTGCTTAATGAGATTCCTACGCTTCGCATTGGCGTTGTTATGAACGATGTTCGTTACACTAATTTTGATGTTCGTATGCTTTGGAACGAGCAGGATTTTGTTATTACCGATTTTTCTAATGTTCCAAGTGGCATTGCAGACAAGATTATTATTGTTCCTCGAGAGAGTGAGAAGGAAAAACTTCAGAGCATTCTTCCAACCGATTTTTCGCTACACATTAGCGAAGATGTTTTGTGGATGCTTACGAATCCTCTTGCAAACAAGGGGCATGCTTTGAACGTTATTTGCAATCGTTTGGGTGTGAAGCCTAGTCGCACAGTCGTTTTTGGAGACGATATTATAGATATAGACATGTTCCGCGCAGGGGGATACGGTGTAGCGGTATCGAATAGTAATCCTCGGTTGCTTGCGATTGCGGACGAGGTTTGTGATTCCAACAACAATAATGGCGTTGCTACCTGGCTTAATTCAAATCTTTTTACTAGATTGTGAATAACCCACCTTTCGTTACCGGCGAAGTTGTGTGACGAATTCTTTCGTAGAGAGTCAAACGGAAAGCTTGGTGACATTATCAGTGAAGAGAAGAAATCTACCATTAAAGTCGGAGCAGCTAAAGATCTCAATGGAGAATACCCATTTTTCATTAGTGGTGATGCTGTACTTTCTTGTGATAAACCACTAGTTAATAATCGACCCATTTATATTCCAAATGAGATTGAACTTAAGGTGTTTAATAGCATTGGATATGCCTGCTTATACGACTATATCGTATAATCAACGTGAAAATAGAGCTTTGATAGCTCTCCGTGATTGGCTTTTACCTATGCTCATGAACGGGCAAGCGACAATCGAAGATTAGGCAGCTAAATTATCATTTCTCTATCCATTAATTTCTTCTCCTTAATCTATAAATTTCAATTAAAAAAGCGACTGAACTTATATTTCAATCGCTAAAAGTCTTATATGTTAAATTGTTTTAAGTGTGGCTTCTTATCCTTACCATTTTTACATCCTAATTTTGAGTATAAAAAAGACGATAGAGTTTTAACTGTCTATCGTCTAATACCTTTACTATGATATTTTTAAATCTTTTTTGACCAATATACTTTTAATAATTTAGAAAATATTATTTGCACAAATGCAACTATTATTAACGCTAAAAAGGCTTCATAACTTACATATGCTACAAATAAAGAAACAGTTACAATAGCCATTGAAAATATAGGTATTATATTTGATCCTGACTTCATCTTTATTAATATCATTCTTTCATCTGTTTCTTTAGTATGCATCTTCTCCAATATATCTCTATTTCTATATGCTCTACCAAGCATTGACAT
Organism: Gardnerella sp. DNF00038; assembly: GCF_049262855.1. Classification (NCBI taxonomy): domain Bacteria; kingdom Bacillati; phylum Actinomycetota; class Actinomycetes; order Bifidobacteriales; family Bifidobacteriaceae; genus Gardnerella; species Gardnerella sp. DNF00038. The sequence goes on from NZ_CP058407.1 coordinate 800,278, forward strand.
GTAGAATACAGATACAAGTTCAAGTCCAATAAAAAATACTGCTACATAATATGTCACATCTTCTTTTAATGGGAATTTATATTTTAAGTAAAAATTTCCAATAATAACTGCGAGTAAGGCAACCATACATAATAAGACTAAAATACTAATTCTAAATCCTATTTCTTTTTTATATTTTTCTAATTTGTTCATATTAATCATCCTCTTCTATACTAAATATTTCTTCAATACTCATATCAAAAAACTTAGCAATTTTAAAAGCCAACGGCAGTGACGCTATATATTTTCCAGTTTCAATGGAAGTTATGGTCTGCCTTGTAACTCCAACTTTATTTGCCAATTCTTCTTGAGTTATTTTATGCTGTTTTCTTAATCGAAAAATTGTATTTTTCATTTTCCTCCTTCAACAGCAAGCTAACTTTACATATAAAGTATAGCTCGCTTTGCTTTTTTTGTAAAGCGTACTTTGCTTTTTGTAATTTCTTAAACTAAAAAGACGATAGATTTTTATTATCTATCGTTTATTGCTATATTCAATCCTATAATTAGTTTTTTTATATTTTTATTTTTAATACATTAGATTTTGAAGTTAATTTAGCTTTATCCCTATTTTTCAAAAAATCTTCACAATCAAACCAATTCTTTTTATCATAATCTTCAAGTAACTTGTAATTCTTGAACAGGAAGCAAAAGTAGTAAGAAGAATTTATAGAGAATATTTAGAAGGAGCAAGCCTTAGAGACATAGCGGAGGGCCTTGAAAAAGACGGCATTAAAAACGGTGCCGGGCATTTAAAATGGCACTTGTCTAATATTAAAACCATTTTGCAAAACGAAAAATATATTGGTGATGCTCTTTTACAAAAAACCATCACGACAGATTTTATTAACCATGTTCGTATAAAAAATGATGGAAAAGAGCCTCAATATTATGTAAAAGATAGCCACGCGTCTATTATTCCAAGAGATATTTTCTTTAAAGTTCAAGAAGAAATGGTAAGACGAGCCAACATGTTTAGCGGTGAGGAGAACAAAAAAAGGAGAGTTTATTCCAGCAAGTACGCTTTATCCAGCCTATGTGTTTGTGCTAAATGCGGGGATGTTTACAGAAGAATTGCTTGGAACAACCGAGGAGTGCATTCTGTTGTCTGGCGTTGTTGTACCAGATGGGAAAATGGTCCTAGTGCTTGCGATGCTCCGACAGTAAAAGAGGAAGAGCTGCAGTCTGCCATAGTGAAAGCCATAAACAAGGTGTTTAGTATATCGGATGAAGTATTAGACATGTTGAAGAATAATATTAGAGAAATTATCGCGGGCAATAACTTAAACGAGATTGAAACGGTTGATAAAAGAATTGCAGATAAACAAGCGATACTATTAACCTTGCTTAAAGCTAAAAAAGACTATACGAAAACTGCCAACGAGATTGATGAGCTGAAAGGTAAGAAACAGCAGCTTCTTATAGAAAAAGCAGGTCAAGAAGATGCTAAAAGACGAACCAGAGAAATGGAAGATTTTCTGAAAAGTGAGCGTCACGATATTAGTGAGTATGACGAGAAGCTGGTAAGAAAGTACATCAAGAAAATAAAAGTTTACGAGGACAAGTTCAGCGTAACTTTTAAATCAGAGATTAGTGTGGATATTGAAAGAGCATCATAAAAGCCAAAGTACTTTTAGCATTTGAAATGTTACAAAAGTCAGCCTAGGGGAATCATCTCTAGGCTGTTTTTTGTTTTTATGCTCAAAAATCAAGCTATTAAGCCAATCTTAAACCTTTTAACGATAGCTTTTTCTATCGTTAAAAAGTGCACCCACTATCCATAGTGTGCACTCAAAAAAGTGTAGCTATACTAGGAGTTCTCTCAATCCACGTGGAAACTATAGCGTTGATACAAAAGATATAAATTTAGAAATCCTGCATTTTAAGCAGTTTTATAAGCATTTTGTCTTTGAAAAAGATGAAGAAGGATACGTCAAAAAGACTCAAAAACACTACATGGACGTAAGAATAGTTTTGCAACTGGTATAAGGAGACATAAAGAAAAATATAATAAGATAAAACCCATTTTATACTTTCTACAAGAGTAGCTTAAAAGGCCGCTCTTTTTGCAATTTGAATACCCAAGGTTGGATCAGGACTTTATGTTTATATTTAATGATGAAAAAAGACTTGATAAATAAGAACTATCAGAATTGTATTAAAATAATTTAATAAAAAAGGCTAATGAAATTATTTAAGCATTATAGATTTAAATTATATAATTTTCTTGATTATGTAACTATATAGAAATTAAGAAATAAGAGATTGAAGAGAAAATTAGGAACCATAGTATTTTAAAATTTGATTGCTTATGTAAGAACATGTTATTTATTGTGTGTTGACTAATTGTATTCAACAATGATAAAATATCAAAAGAATAGAGGTGGTGCATAATGGATATCATAGAAGTTTTTTCTAAAAATGTTAAAAAATATCGAAATGAAATGGGTTTATCACAAGAAGCTTTTGCTGAAAAATCCGGATTGCATAGAACATATATAAGTGCATTAGAGTGTAAAAAAAGAAGCATTGCTTTGGATAATGTACAGAAAATAGCAGATGCTTTGGAGATAGAACCATATTTATTATTTAAGGAATAAATAGTAAGAAAGAGGATGGTATTAAGTGAAAAGGACAAATTATTTTAATTACATAGAAGAAAAATTAAATACGTTAGCATATAGAATAGAAGTAAGAAGTAAACTAAACCTTTTGGAACTTAATATTCATTCGGAAAATTTTTTCGCCAATTTGTGTAATATTATTTTTGATTTAGAATTAGAAAATTTAAATTTCTCATATCAAAATATAGATGGTATAGATTTAATAGATCATAAAAATAAAATTGTCGTGCAAGTTTCTTCAACCTGTACAAAAATAAAAATTGAAAATTCTCTAAGCAAAAATGTATATGCTAAATATAAAGATTATAAATACAAGTTTATGTCTATTTCTAAGAATGCACCTTCTTCTTTAAAAAATAAAACTTTTAAGAATCCATATAGTATGCAATTTAATCCAAAACAAGATATATGGGATGTTGGGTTACTTCTTAAAAAAACTTTAAATCAAACAGTTTCTAAGCAAAGGTGTTTATATGATTTAATAAAAGCTGAGTTAGGGCAGGACGTTGATTGCGTTAAAATTGAGTCAAATTTAGCCAAAGTTATTAACATTTTAGCAGAGGAGACACTTGATATTAATGCTGATTCTCCAGAAATCAACTCTTTTGCTATAGAAGATAAAATTTTATTTAATGATTTAGAATATGCTAAAGAGATAATTGATGAGTATAAAATTTTTTATCACAGGCTTGATGAAATATACAGTGAGTTTGATAGAGAAGGTAAAAATAAAAGTTTTTCTGTATTACAGGAAATTAGAAGGCAGTATATAGAATTAAATAGATTAAATCATACTCCTACAGATATTTTTTATGAAATAATTAATTGTGTTATGAAAGTTATAATTGGAAGTAGTAATTATATAGAAATACCGATGGAAGAACTACAATTATGTACGGATATACTGGTTGTAGATGCTTTTATTAGATGTAAAATATTTAATAATCCGGAGGGATATAACCATGTTATTACCAGATAATATTCATCCTGAACTTAGTATTTATTATAATGGTTATGTTATTTTAACAGAGCTTGAAAAGAAAACAGAACAAATGCTTTTAGAATTATACTATAATGTAAAAAAGTCAAATAACATGTCATTTTCCGTGTTCGTATTGAGTCTTGACTGGTTATATTTAATACAATTAGCTCAAATAAGTGAGAAGGGGGTAGTAAGAAAATGTTTATAGAAAAACTGAAAATTTCTACTAAATATGAAACGATTCGAGAGATGAAATTTCATACAGGTATGAATTTAATAATTGATGACACCCCTTTAACAGATGACTTAAAATCAACAGGGAATAATGTAGGTAAAACAACAGTTTTAAAATTAATTTATTTTTGCCTGGGAGGAGAAGGTAAGGATATTTACACAGATGAAGAAAATAAAAATAAAGTATATGAAGAGATTAAAAGTTTTTTAATAAATCAGGAAGTGTTAGTAACATTAACCCTTATAAATGGATTTAACATGCAAGAAAAAGAACGATTAGTTATCGAGCGTAATTTTTTATCAGGGGAAAATGCTATAAGGAAAATAAATGGTAAATCAATATTGAAAAAAGATTTTGAAAACGAACTATTAGCAAAAATATTTCCAGAACATAAAAAAGAAAAACCTTCTTTTAAGCAAATTATATCTCATAACATTAGATATAAGGACAATAGTATTAATAAGACATTAAAAACATTAAATTCTTATACTACTGATGTTGAATATGAAACTCTATATTTATATCTTTTAGGATGTGGATTTGATAGTGGAGCCAAAAAACAAGCACTTACTAATAAGATAAAGCAGGAAAATGCATATAAAGAAAGGCTTGAAAAAAAACAAAAGAAAAATTCATATGAGGTTGCATTATCTATAATTGAAGATGAAATAGTTGAGTTAAATAACAAAAAATCTTTATTAAATATAAATGAAAATTTTGAAGAGGATTTAAATAAACTAAATGAAATAAAATATAAAATAAATAGGTTAAGTTCACTTATTACTAAACTAGAAATAAGAAGAGACATGATCATTGAAGCAAAAAATGAGATGGAAAAAGATGTGTCTAAAATTGATTTAGATCAATTAAGATTGTTGTATATTAAATCAAAAGAATATATCCCTAATTTGCATAAAACATTTGAAGATTTAGTCGTATATCACAATAAAATGATAGTGGAGAAGGTTTCATTTATAACAAAAGAATTACCTGTATTAAATGATAGAATTAAAAATGAGAAGAGAACTTTAAAAGGATTGTTAAGAGATGAAAAAATATTATCTATAAAAATTTCCAAGAGTGATTCTTTTAATGATTTGGAAAATATTATTTCTGAAATAAATGAAAAATATAGATTAAAAGGTGAGTATGAAAATACAATTTCACAAATAAACGAGGTAGATTCAATTCTCGAAACAACAGAGAATGAACTTAAAAACATTGATCAATATTTATATTCTTCTGATTTTCAAGAAAAACTTAAGAAGCAAATAATGAAATTTAATAGATATTTTTCTTCGGTATCATATGAGTTATATGGAGAAAAATATGCTCTGACATATGAGATTATTAATAATAAAAAGACAAACAAGCCAGTATATAAGTTTAGCACATTTAACTCAAATATGAGTTCAGGCAAAAAACAAGGAGAAATTCTATGTTTTGATTTGGCATATATAATGTTTGCTGATGAGGAAGGAATATCCTCTTTGCATTTTTTATTAAATGATAAAAAAGAATTGATGCATGATAATCAATTGGTGAAAGTTTCGGATTTTGTTATAAAAAAAGACATTCAATTAGTAATTTCAATATTGAAAGATAAGTTGCCTGCAGACCTATTGAGTAAAGCGAATATTATTGTGGAATTATCACAAACTGATAAATTATTTAAAATTAAATAGTAGTATAAAAGAGTAAGAATCCCTTACTCTTTTATATTGTAGAAAATATGTATGTAATACTTGATACAAGGTAGGAATTGTATATACCATATAGAACTTATACCAAAATACAGCACAGAATATTTTATGTGAGCAAAAGATTAGAGGATTAAGCAAACAGTGTAGTTGGAAATAAATAAGTAGGATAGAAGTTGAAGTATGTAAAACCGTAAACACATATTACTATAGATATCTACCCAATTAGAATATTAAGTTAATAAAGAATAATTTTAGAAAGGATGTAAGGATTTGTTACATCCTTTTTTAAATACAGCATTTGGATTGCTGAAGAGGGAGTTATTCCCAGCTGATTCAAGATGCTTTCAGCATTTTCTTTAAGTGTGGTGTCGATTCGCGCATATACAACATTGGTATTTGCCATGATATTCACACTCCTTTCTGCCTGCATTTTACAAATGATAGCAAGCAATTGAAAGCGAGCGAAAGCAATATATTTATTTTAGTGAGATAATCCATCTCAAACTTTTTAACGATAGCTCGCTTCTATCGTTAAAAAGTGCACCCACTATCCATAGTGTGCACTCGAAAAAGAACTGACGTACTAGGAGTTCCCTCCATCCACGTCGAGAGTGTTGTATTGATGTCAAAGGCTGATTAGGTGGGTGCATTGAAGGCTTTGTGTAGCAGGGGTTTGCAGGGTCTATCGTTAAAAGGTTTAATGCGTGGCGGCTTTAGGCTGTGTTCTCGTGATTTTTGAGTGCGATTTTGCTGTATGAGGAAACATATCAACGCTCTAGGGTCGAGTGCACAGGATGTTAACGTTAAAAAGTGCACCCACTTTGCACCCAGGCTGTGAAGTGGGGTTTTATAATTCTTCATGCTGAATTATTCTTTTCTTTTTTGAAATAATGGTGTTCAAAAAAGGAGTAGATAATAAGTATGCGCTATGGGTATGCGAGGGTGTCTACAAAGGATCAGTGTGTAGACAGACAGTTTAAGGCCTTGGAAGACAATGGCATTAGAAAAGGCTGTATTTATGTTGACAAGGCATCAGGGAAGGATTTCAACCGTAGAAATTATTTGAGATTGTTTAGACGTTTGAGATCTGGTGATGAGTTGTTTGTGAAGTCGATTGACCGTTTAGGTAGAAACTATGATGAGATTATTGAGCAGTGGAACAAAATCACGAAAGAAAAAGAAGCAAATATTGTAGTGTTGGATTGTCCTTTGCTGGATACGAGAAAACATGTAAATGGTGTAACAGGTAAGTTTATTGCCGATCTTGTATTGCAGATTTTATCGTATGTTGCTCAAGTTGAGCGAGAAAATATTCATCAAAGACAGATGGAAGGGATTCGTGTTGCCAGACAAAGAGGTGTGGTGTTTGGTAGGTCAAAGATTGAGGTTCCTGATGATTTTTATGCTGTGGCGGCTAGGTGGCAGCGTGGACAGGTAAATTTGCGTGAGGGTGCAGAAATGCTTTCTGTTTCGCATACTACCTTTTCTAAGTGGCTACATGCAAGAAAAATTGAAAAAATTTGTAAATAAATCTAGGAATTAATTTACAAATAAATATTGCAAATCAACCCTACCTTTTCCTTGATTTTACTACGCTTGCTGACAAAAAGCCACTGTGTAAATTAAACCCTACTTTAGTTGCCATCAACATGAAAATGCGGGGTGAATAAATATGACAGCAAGAATAATAAAAAAATGGATGATCCTATTACTGGCGGTGGTCATGCTTATAAGCATGGCTCCATTAAATGTGAGTGCAAGTGCAAGTGCAAGTGAAACTGATAAGACTTATCAGGCGTATGATGCTAGTCAGCATAGAAAAGTTATAAGTGAAAATGGAACAACAGATTCAGAATGGTCCTTATGTATGGATCATCATAAACAATCTCCAGGAAAACCCGGTGAAGCCACAGGGGAATATTCAAAAAACGAAAATGCTACGAAAGATACGTATGCCAGTAACGGTGGAAAAGGAGATTTTCAGAAAATCAAAAGGATGCTATTTTATAAATTAAAACATCCGGAACTTAATTATACAGTCTTACAAAATGAATATTACTATCAGCAAGACAATAAAACTAAAATTTATGATACACATTATAGTCAAAACCCAGAATTGAACAAGCAAAAACAAGACTTAAGAACTTTTGCTGAGGATTCTTCTCATGATGATGAGATTAATAGCACAATGGAAGTTTTTATTTATAAATCAAAAAACCCAAAGATGCAAAATTTAATTAGCGCGAAGTTGAAAGAAGTTCCAACACCAACAAAAGTTAAGTTTTCTAAGAAAGCATTAACAGAGAATGGAGAAGATCTTAAGGGCGCAACTATCCAATTGACAAAAGCAGATGGAAGCTTAGTCAAAAAATGGGTAACAGATGGAACGGTAACAGAGTTTGAATTAAAAGACGGTAAGTACACATTCACAGAAACATCTGCACCAGCTAAATATCAAGTAGCGACAGCAATAACATTTGAAGTAAAAAATGGAAAAGCAATAGTGAAAGGTATAGCTGTAACAGGAAATACGATAGTGATGGTAGACAAACTATCAATTCAGGTGTTACCTAAGACTGGTGAATCCGGCTCTCTTGGCGCATTTCTTTCTGCATTGGGATTATCTTTAGCTGGTCTTGGAGTACTTTACAAAAAAATGAAGGCTTGTGAATAACGTCAAATAAATTTAGCATAAAAGGTTTGCAAGCCATGAAAAGACTGACAAAATCCTTGACAGACAGACAGCATAACTCTGTCTATTTTCACGTAGAATTTTTTAATTTGCAGAATTATATACCTGATGGATAGTTATGTGTTTCTGCCTATTTTTATGCAGTTTTTTCAAAGTAATAAAAAGAACATTTTTAGATTAATAAGGAAATGTGAATAAGATGAAATTGTTAGCAAAAAAGACAATGGGGCTACTGCTGGCAACATTAGTAGCATTTGGCGTAGTAGCTGGAACTACGCAGGCATTTGCTGGTGGCGATGCGGTAGCATCTAAGCAAGCCGACAAATATACGGAAATAGACATGCAGGAACCGTATATAAAAGACGCAGAGCTGCATGTTTATTCTGTAAAAGACGATAACGGCTCGCCTGCAGCCGCGATAACTATCACTCACAAAAATTCGGGTGGAGTTGACCCTCAGCTTACAGGCGTAAGGGAGTACACTGCCGCTGCAAAAGAAAGTTGGGTTTTTAAGAATTGGACGTACGAGCAGTTTTTAAAAGACAAGGACTACGGAAACTACAAAGGTATTTTCTATTCATTTTCGAAAGATCACAACAACAAGAGCATTCCTTATACATCGGGAAATGTGATTTCCGTAAACAGAACGGGGACTATAGGAGAATCAACATTAATTAAGCGAATTTATAAGGTCTATGCAAACCTTAATCCTACTATCACGGCAACTGCCGGTGAAGGCGGATCGATAACTCCTGCCGGAAAGACAGAAGTCACATACGGAGAAAATCAGAAATACAATTTTACAGCCAACGAAGGATACATAATAGCTTCGCTGAAGATAGACGGAGTAGAACAGACCGTCGAACATACAGCTTCGGGTTCATATGAATTCAAGGCTGTAAAATCGCCTCACACTATAGAAGTAAGCTTTGTAAGAGAATACACGATAACTTATACTGATGGCGTTGACAACGAAGCAATTTTTACCGATCAGGTTTACAAAGCTGCTTCGGGTTCCAATACTCCTGCTTTTGTGGGAACCGCTCCAAGCAGAAAAGATTATGTTTTTACAGGCTGGACTCCTACCGTTGCAGATAAGGTAACTCGTGACGTAACATACGTCGCTCAGTGGAAGGACGACAAGAACAACAATGGTACTCCTGACGATCAGGAAGGTCACTTCACAGTTACTTATACCGACGGTGTTGATGGAGCTGAAATATTCCATGACCAGGTACATCAAAATATACTCGTAAACATGCCTACTCCTGCTTTTGTGGGAACCGCTCCAAGCAGAACAGATTATGTTTTTACAGGCTGGACTCCTACCGTTGCAGATAAGGTGACTGCTAACGTAACATACGTCGCTCAGTGGAAGCGGATTCAAAGAACAGTTACTTTCAAGGATGGCAATAAGACTCATGCAAAAGTGAAAGTGGAAACTGGTAAGGCTATTAATACTGATGCGTTGACTAATGAGTTCATGCCGAAGAATCCAACGAAGGACGGTTATACCTTCAAGGAGTGGAATACGAAGGAAAATGGTAAGGGTGAGACGTTTACGGGAGAAAGCGTAGTTAATGGTGATATGACTGTGTATGCCATTTACACGAAAGATTCTGCACCAACTCCTAAGCCGGCTCCAACTCCGACACCGGCTCCAGCTCCTAAGCCGGCTCCAACTCCGACACCGACGCCAACTCCAACACCGACGCCAACTCCTAAGCCGCAGCCAACTCCTAAGCCGCAGCCTGAAAAGCGTATTGGCATGATTCCTAAGACGGGTGAATCGGCGTCGTTTGCAGGCTTGCTTGCAGCACTTGGTTTCTCGATTGCCGGACTTGCAATTCTTCTTAAGAAGAAAATGACGGAAGAAAACAATAAGTAAGCACGCTTGTTTTAAGTAACTAGCATTGTTTATTAGAAGATGGCTCTAGCGATATGTTAGAGCCATCTTTTTGTATGCTATTTTTTAAGTGTTATTTGAGATGTAAGCTTTCTTATTCTCAATAAGAAATAATATGATGCTCCAAGCTCTAAAGTTTCAGAGTACAGAGCAATAGTTTCAGAGTTCAAAAGCAAAGCTTCATTGTATACAACACGTAATGAAGCTAGATGTAATCTCCAAAGTAAAAGGACAAGGTCCAAATACAGCGTCTGGAGTGCTTTTAACTGTAGGATTCGCCCTAGGCTTTTTACTATTGAAACTTTTCCAACCAATACCTTTAAAAGTAAATAGTTTTATTTCTGGCAATATATTAACAGCTAACTCATTGGATATACAAGTAACTTCAATAGCATTAATAGCATGCATAATCACATTACTTGCATATGGTAAACAAATTATTTTTGCATGCCTCGATGAAACGTGTATGCAAGCAAGCGGATATAATTTGCGTAAAACTGACTTTATCATACTAATAATGATTACAGTTACAGTCGTTATAGTGATGCCTGCTGTTGGTTCAGTATTATCTATCTCTCTGATAGTAGGACCTGCAAGCGCAGCTATAAAACTTAGCTCATCAATATGGCAAACGGTAATTTTTGCTCCAATACTTGGAATTATAGCTGGAACTTTAGGTCTCTATTCAAGTATTTATTTAGGTCTATCTTCCGGAGGAATGATAACTGTATTTTCTGCAATTGTTTATATAGTTTGCGTAATTATTTATCACGCAAAAAACATGATAATAAAATTTATACAAGCAAAAAGAGATGTTACTCAAATGGCATAATTGTAAAAAGTCACTTTATAACGTTCTCCTATATCGTGGGGCTTAAATCTAAGCCCCACTTTTTATATTCAAAACTATTTTTTTAAATAAATAAAAGTCAAAGACTTTACATATTTAACGCTTATTCTTAGCTAAAATACCTGTTTTTAATATCATTCGTAAGCATGCACTGAACAAAAAAATACAAAACAATATATTGCATATAAAAGGTGAAATACTGCGCGCAGTTATTGCGCCTAAGTTTACAGTAAATGTCGCAAAAATACCGATAATAATTCCTTCAGTAAAATGAGTATAATGGTAACGAGCATTAGCAATACTACCACTTATAGCTGTAGGAAGCGTGACAAGCAAAGCAGTTCCTCTTGCCATAAGGTCTCCCATGCCGAGCAAAAGTTGCACGCATGGCACTATAATTCCTCCGCCACCAACGCCTAAAATACCTGAAAAAATACCAGAAAAAACGCCTATAAATATAAGACATATAGCTTTTAAAAAACTAACATTAAAATCTACATTTCTTAACGGAATCCAAACTTGACTAGAACATATAACTAGTAATACAAAAAGTGTAAAACACCAAGGAAATATTTTTTTAGGCAAAATATGTGAAAAATATACCCCAATTTGTGATCCGAAAACTGAACCTATTATTAGAAAAAATGCTGATAAAAATGACACTTTGCCGTCTAAACCGTAAACAATGCTTCCACAAAGCGACGTTATAATTATGGCAACAAGAGAAGTAGCAGTAGCATGACGCTGATCAAATTTCATAAAAACAGTTAATGCAGGAACTATCACCATTCCTCCACCTACACCGAACAATCCTGATAAGAAACCTGCTAATAGTCCAATGAAAACGATTAAAACAATATTATGGAAATTATATTTGGTTTTAAAAATATTTCTCAACATATATCTTTTCTTCACAAATTACCTCCTCGTAATTTATTCACTACTTTTACTATGTTATATGAAAAATAGAATGTTTCTATACTAGTTCAATTGTAATTTATGTATTTATTTATCTAATTAACGTAAGTAATGGATAATAAGAAGTTTATCGCAGAGACGAAAGATGTTCGTTTAACGGTGAAACGTGCTGATACCTTTGGTGTGAGCTTTGTTAACTGTGAACAAGATATATTGAGGGTTGAGGAAGCGCAAAATGTTATAAGGCTTATTCAAACTAAAAAAGTTTCAGCTTCGAATTGGCTGAGGTGGTTTACTCAGGGTATGCCTGAAATTGTTGTGAGTTTGCCACATGATGTGGAAGTTTGTGAGGTTGAATCTGATTCTAATCAAGTGCTCATCACGGATATTGAGATTGGTAAGCTTTATGTAGAAGTGAACAATGGCTTTGTATCCACTGGAGAAAGATAAAATTCATATTTAATGAAATTGACAATCAGGCCTTATGGAGGGTTTTATGGCTGAGATTTGGGATGCGTATGATAAAGAATTTAATAAATTAAAGAATATTACATTAGTGAGAGGAGAACCAATTCCTGACGGCATGTATCATTTGGTGGGCGAAGTAATTGTTAAACATATAGATGGGACTTACCTTATTATGCAAAGAGATTTTGAAAAGAAATTCGGTGGAATGTGGGAGTTGACAGCAGGTGGTTCTGCATTGCAATATGAAACACCATTAGAATGTGCAGTAAGAGAATTAAAAGAAGAAACAGGTATTGAAGCTTCAAAAATTATGGAGATCGGAAGATTTGTGCAGGATGTTTACCACTCTCTTTATGTTGAATATCTATGCGTAACCGATTGTAAGAAAAATGCAATTGCTCTTCAAAAAGGAGAAACGGTTAATTATAAGTGGGTAGATGAAAAGAGCCTTTTGGAAATGAGCCAAGACGAGTTAGTATCATCAAGGGCAATCAAACTTATTAAAACAGTAGATATATAAATTCAAGTTTGGCTGTTTGAGGGAAGATATCAACGCTCTGGGGTTGAGTGCACATGATGTTAACGTGCTTCGCTTGTGTTGAAAGCACAGTGTGCTTTCAACTTTGAGCAAGCTCAGCGAATCGAAGTGCATTCGCGAATTATGTTTTAATCGCTCATGCAAGTCGATTCGCCACTTTGCACCCAGGCTGTGAAGTCGGAAATGTTAATTAAGCACGATTCATGCACAGTATGATGAAATAATAGTTGAATCGTATGTGTCAACAAGGCGCGCAACTTTAGAACAATTTTGATTTGCTTCGGAAAAGAAACGAGTTCATTTGCGTTTATATTTATTCATACTCCCTTTTGGGGAGGTCATAGTATGTGGTTCAAGATAAATAAATTCTATGCATTTCGAGAGCTAACTTTACATATGAATCAATCTTGTGCAACATGCATGTATGAGTTCACTATCGTGAGTTACTACAACAATTGTTGTATTCATTGACTTAAGTTTTGATAGTAGCTGTGCTAGTTCTTGCATATGCGCATAGTCTAATCCGCTCGTCGGCTCGTCTAACGCTAGAATTTCTCTACCTGTTGCCAGCGCGCATGCAATTGCTAATCGCTGTTTTTGCCCACCCGATAGACTCTGCGGATGACGGTGCGCCAAAAAGTCCAAATCAAATTGTCGTAATATATTCATCGCAACATCGTTCTTATTTTTGCTGCGCTTAGGCAAACTAATTAAAACTTCATCTAAAACGCTTTCTGTAAACAGCTGGTTTCCTGTATTTTGCATCACCATAAAACATAATTTTTTACGTGCTCGATTACTTAAAACGCGATCCTCGTATTTAAAAATACCTTTGCAGTTTTTTTCTAAACCGCAAAAACAATTGAGAAAACTGGTTTTGCCAGCTCCATTTTTTCCTACAATTGCTGTAATTTGATTACGCGCAATAGCAAGCGATTTAATATTGACTATTTTCTTCTTTACGCCATGATACGCAAAGTTGAAATTTTTTAATGCGATTATCTGATCGTCTTGTGTGACAGATGGCATTTTATTAATTTGTATGGGTGATACCATAAGTCGTGTTCTCAGTCCCATTTTTTGCGCATCTATGTCGTTAAGAGCATCTTTTTGTTCGGATTTAATATCTTTAACGATCTCACCTTGTTGCATAACCACTAGGCGATCCATAATATCCCAAAGATAAGCTATTCGATGCTCAGCTACAACAATTGTTCTTCCTTGTTTTTTCCAATGCAAAATCAACTTTTTAAGCATCAACGTTGAGTCGTAATCTAAATTTGCTGAAGGTTCATCTAACAAAATTATGTTTAATCCTGCTACTTCAATTGACGCACAAGCTATTTTTTGCTTTTCGCCATCAGATAGATGAAAAATATTGCGATCCATCAAATTTTCCATGTGCAAATCAGCAACTGTTGTATCAATACGCTGATAAATATCAGATTTTGGTAGTCCTTGATTTTCACACGCAAACGCTAGTTCACTCGTTGTATCAACATTATAAAATTGTGACTTAGGATTTTGAAAAACCGTGCCTACAACATGTGCTAAATCATATAATTCATTATTTTTAAAAGATCGACCGTTTAATAGTATATCGCCTTTTACATTTCCTTGATAGAAGCGTGGAATTAAACCATTTATAAGACGTAACAGCGTTGTTTTGCCACAACCCGAAGGTCCGGTTATCAAAATTAATTCGCCATCTTCTATGCGCAAGTTAATATCATTTAATTCACTTGTATGATGGTCATCTTCAGTTCCATAATGGAAATAAACATGCCTAAATTCGATCATACGCTTACTCCTAAGCTACACAACAACCAAAAACATATGACCGACAAAGAAATGAGTAATAAAAACCAATCTTGTATTCGAAAACCAATTTGGCAAATATTAGTTCGCTTGATAGGGTAGCCTAATCCTCGAATTAACGCTGCTGCCGATAGTTCTTCGCCAATACGTACACCCGAACTAATCATAGGAATTAATTGGTACTCTAATATTTTTCCAATACCAACTGCTCCTATATGAATTTCACGCATATTCATAGCGCGACAAATTGATTTCCATTCTGTTGCAATCGTTGGAAACATTCTAAACATAACTGACATTGGCACAATAATGGCTCGTGGCATATGTATTTTTTCCATTGCTGCAATAAATTCACTCACCGAAGTTGTAGCTATAACATAATTGCCCATTGCAACTGTTGCTACAAAGCGCGTAAGAATATATCCGCACATTAAAGCGATAGGTTTTATCATACTAGGCAAATATGGTATCACCAAAAGACAGCCATAACCTATTATGAGCATGATACTTGCATGCCAAAATTTTTTCCATTGTTGTTCTATCAAAAGCAGCACAAAAGGAATGATAGATAATACAAAACTTATATCTTTCATGCGTGCGCCACACACGCCGCCCATTACGAATATTGCTAATAGCAAAACAAGGACGATTTTTACGCGTGGATCTAGAAAACTGCGTTTGTTCTTTTGCGCTGCTAGAGATGAATATGCCATTAAACAAGACCAGCTTTTTCAAAATGTTTTTTCAAAACTTTTTGACCAAACAGTCCGCCTAAAATACCGCAGATAAAGCATACAATTAGCAGAACGAACGCCATCCAATTTGGTAGGAGCTGAGCAACAGCCTCGGCATAAGCTTTACCAAAGCTTGCACGTTGTGCAAAATATTGTTCGCGATCAAGAAACAGTGACATATAGTTGCCATACATCCACAGGCTAAAAAATCCATATGTCAAAACAGCTTTTTTAGCACTGGCATAGTTGCCACTTTTGAACACAATTTCTGCAATCAAACCAGCAATCGCACTTGTTAACAACGACCACATTCCCATGCCTGTGAGCACCATCAATAGACCCATCATGATTGCCATGATAAAAATCATTCCTGGCTTTTTAACTTTGGTCAAAAAGAGCATAAAAGGAATACCGCCTATAATTGGCATTAATACCGCAAGGAGCGGCAAAAAGACGGGTACTATCCCAAGCATTGATATTACACATACAATAACAAAATAAATGGCTCCAAATATACCAATGTTTATCAGGTCATGACCACTTAATTTAGTTGCGCGTTCCATAACAAATTCCTCCTTTTTCTATCATGCGCGTTCTACACGCGCTCAAACTAATACGAAAACTCCTCTGCTGCACACGTTTTATCAATAAGATTTTGATAAGTAGGGCTTATCTGGATAAGCTCGGCATGTGTACCGCATGCTTCAACGTGACCATCTTTTAACACAACTATTCGATCAACATTTTCAATTGACTTCATGCGGTGAGAAATAATAATCACAGTCTTATTTTTTACCAATTCGGTAAGTGACTGTTGAATTTTAATCTCGTTGTCAACGTCTAAACTTGAAGCAATTTCATCAAGAATAAGAATTGGTGAGTTTTTCAAAAATGCGCGCGCTATTGATATACGCTGACGCTCGCCTCCAGAAAGCTGCTGACCGTTTTCGCCGATAATGGTGTTGATCCCATCTGGGAGTGCGTCAATAAAGTCGCAATGCGCAAGCTGAGCTGCATGTTTCACTTCTTCGTCTGTAGCATCTTCTCGACCTATACGAATATTTTCCAAAATGCTTGTGTTGAAGAGAGTAACATCTTGAAAAACGATAGATATATTTCGGTACAGGTTTTCAGTAGAAACTTTCCGTATATCTACGCCGTCAATACGAATGCTACCAGAATTAAAATCGTACAGACGCGCTATAAGTCGAAGCAGAGTTGTTTTTCCGCAGCCTGACTGCCCAACAAGTGCGCAAACTGTTCCATGCGGCACAGTAAAACTTACGTCGTTTAGCACAGGAGTAGCGTCATCGTAAGAAAAGCTGAGCTTGTTTATCTCTATATCAAAATTAGCAAATTGAGTAGCGCGTTTATCTGTAGTGTGTACGTCTGTAGCAGCTTCCGGCTGCACATCTAATACCTTTGCGTCGCGAATTTCACGAATACGCTTCACAGCCGAATTGATATAGAAAACTTCCATAAGGAATTCCATATTCGAGTCCACAAATTCTTTGAGCTTCATGGCAGCAAGAACGTAGCCTAGCAGATATAGCACAGAAATTTCGCCAGTTTGCATAAGAAAAATGCCACCGATAATCGTGAATGCCAACGAAAAATGCGAGAAAATATCGGCAAATATCAGCAAGAACCCAGCGTTGCGTTCGCTTTCCCACTGGACGCGGAGCGTGTCATCAAGCTTGGCATAAAGCTTTGTTTTTATACGTTCTGCAAGATTAAACGCCGCAATTTCCTTGGACAGCTCAATACGATCTTGAAACGCTTGAGAATTTTCGCGTAATCGCAGGTAATGTTTGTTGTGCTGCGCACGTACATAGCGCTTTGATACTACAATCAGCAAAAACGAAAGAAGCGTAGGGCCAACGGCACAAATCGCCATTTTCCAGTTCCCTATGAACATTAATACAGAAAGAAATGGTAAGAATAAACAAAACGCGAGCAGTTTCGGAACTGCGTGACTTTCTGCATGCTCAAGTGACGCTACGTCTGCCATAATACTTTGAGAGAGATCGGTAAGATCGTGTTTTGCGAAGTAAGACATTTCTAGTCGCGAAAGTTTCTCTGCAATATTAAGACGCAAATGAGCTGCTTCTTTATATGTTTCGTTATATTGTGCTTCGTATTCAAAACTCAATAGCACTGCCATTACCACCAAGGTCACAATAGAACACACAAGATAGATGGCTGTACTATGTACATGGCGTAGTAACAGATGATCTACCAACAATAGCAGCAGCATTGAAGGAACCATATTGATAACAAATACCAAAAAACTAAGTACACCCGATTTAAAAGCGCCTCGTACACCTTGATCGGTAAGAGCAAACGTATTTTTTAAAAACTTAATCATTAACAACCCTCCACTCATTAGCTTGGGTGTAAATTGTGTACAAATGTGTATATTGGCCATTTTGCGCCATAAGCTGAGCATGTGAACCGCGCTCAACAATGTGTCCGTGGTCAACAAGCAAAATCTCATCCACACCCGTAATGGACGTCAGACGATGTGCAATCATAATGACCGTTTTACCACGCATTAAACGTTTAAATGCTTTTTGTAACTCATGCTCGTTGTCTGCGTCAATAGAAGCAGACGCTTCGTCCATAATTACGATGGGAGAATTTTTTAAAATGGCACGAGCAATCGCAACGCGTTGAGTTTCTCCACCTGAAAGATACACGCCTTTTGTTCCAATTATGGTATTTTCTCGCTTATCTAATTTATCTAATACCGAATCAAGTCCTGCTGCAGAAATCGCAGACATTACTTCCTCGTGGCTTGCGTCATGTTTTACGCAGCTAACATTGTTATATAGTGTGTCACTAAACAACTTAGAATCTTGAAAAACAAAGGAAATTTCTTGCATGAGCGCTTCTTGAGAATATGTGTTAAGAGGTTTATTGCCAATTAAAATTTCTCCAGAACTTATGTTGTAATATGCGCACATCAGTTTAGCAATTGTAGATTTACCTGATCCAGATTTTCCTACTAGAGCATATATCTTATTTTCTGCTAAATTGAAGGACAGATTTTTCAAAACTTCTTTTTTGTCATACGAGAACGAAACGTTACGAAACTCAATGTTGTGATTTGCAAAATGATCTTCATTGCCAAAATGTATTTCTTCTTTCGACATTTGCGCATAAAGCTTCTCAAGCGAATCAACCGCATGATTACCCTGGAACGAGTACATGCCAATGTACATAACGCGCATAAATGCTGCAAACATTAATCCCGATACGAAAAACGTCATAATTAAATCGAGAGCCAAACGTTTGGGACTGCCCAAATCGTCAATAAAAAATACCAGCGGCAGTGTAAGTATTGCAATAATACCAAAGAAAAGGCATTCATACACAACGTATCCTGCTTTGCAATGCTTTGAATATTGGTAAGCATATGTTGAATAATTGTGAATAAGTTTGGATAGCTTTTTCATGGAACTTACTGAAACGCCAAAGATTTTGATAACAGAAATGCCACGAATATATTCGACTGTTTCGGCAGATAGATTATCGAGTGCGTCTTGGTACATTTTCATGAATTGCTTGCCGCCCATCATGCTAGCCATAATAGCGCTACCGACAATAGTAAGTATTAGAATGCATAAACCTACGCGCCAGCTTATGCAAAAGCTGAATGCAATTATGAAAAATGGCATAAGGATTGCGCGCGTAGCGTCAGGAATCATGTGTGCGACAATCGTGTGAGTGAGCGCTGCATTGTCGTCAATAGTTTTGCGAATAGTTCCAGATGAATGTGTGTCAAAGAATGTAAAACTTGCACGATTTAAGCCTTCAACACCGCGTTTGCGCAAAACATTTTCTAAATTGAATCCCACGTAATGAGCCATAAGACCCGACGCGCCAAGACATAAACTGCCGGTAAGTAAAAGCAGTGCAATGACGAATGCAAAATTTTGAGCGACAGGCAAGTTTTCGTCAATAATAAGCGCATGCAAAAAACAATGTATCGCATAATATCCGCAAGTAGTTAGTAGAGCTGACAAAGCTGAAACGAGTACTGCTCCAATAGCTAAACCCTTAAACTGTGGAATATAGGCAAACAGTTTGCGGTATGTGTTCATGAGAGCTCCTTTGCTGGTAAAGAAGTTGAAGATGCTTGAACAGACTCTTGTATGCTGCCTAACTGATTGTTTCCCTCGTCGCTGGAGCGAGTAGCGCCGCGGCTGTTGCCCTCGTGACTGGATTGAGCGGTGTCCTGTTTCAAAATATTCAAGAGCAGCTGCTTAATAAGCGCCTGATTATCTTGTACAAGTTTGTGTTCGTTGAGCACATGCGCAGAAAGAATGATCGCGTTTACAAAAAACGCCATAAGTTCAAAATTCGAAGGCTTAACAGAAAGCGTTTCTGCATCGATGTTATGTGCCCTAAACGTATCAAAAGCAGTGTGTTCAAGCTGTCTATATACCTGTTCAAGCTGGGGGTTTCTCTTCTTAGCCAACAAAAGTTCCACGTAGACGGGCATAAGCGCATTGCTATCAACTGCTTTTCTGGCCATTTCATCAGCAAGAAGATCAATGCTCCATTGCTTGCCATCCTCTATAGATTTCATCATGATGGTGTTGCGGTATGCGATGCCGTCGAGCATGATGTCGTGGAGTATGTCGGTTGTATTCTTGTAGTAGTGATAAAACCCACCCTTTGATAAGCCTGTTTCTTTTACCAGGTCTTCCATGGTTGTGTTCTCAAAGCCTTGTTTGACAAAAATACGTATAGCAGCATGCTTTATTGCTTGCTTGCGTTCATTAAAACTAAGCCGCTTATTACGAGCCATGCAATTCACCTCACACCACAAGCTGGTAAAGGGTTAACGCGCCAAATAGTTGTCATGAGTCAACGCGTAAAAAGTCTTCGCGCCTTGGCTACATCTAAGGGGTCGTCATCCTATCGACGGATGCGTCGATACATACAGTATAAGTTAGATAGTGTTTACTGTCAAGCTCTTGCTTGAAAGTAAACACTATTTGTCGATGCTGGTTAGAAGAGTGCCTGCTTGTGCTAATAAAATTCATAAGAAACTAGGCGATAGTTCAGCAAATCCATAAACGCATACCGTATTTATAGTTTGCATATATGTACCACAGTACAAAAAAGTTCAATCGTTCGTGTATTTTTGGGCTACATGGGGAGTGTCGTATTGATGTCAAGGGCTGATTAGGTGGGTGCATTTTTGCCCTTGTGTAGCAGGGGTTTGCGGGGTCTATCGTTAAAAGGTTTAATGCGAAGCGGCTTTAAGCTGGGTTCTCGCGGTTTTTGAGCGCAGTTTGGCTGTTTGAGGAAACATATCGACGGTGTAGGGTCGAGTGCACAGGATGTTAACGTACTTCGCTTGCGTTGAAAGCACACTGTGCTTTCAACTTTGAGCAAGCTCAGCGAATCGAAGTGCATTCGCGAATTATATTTAATCGCTCATGCAAGTCGATTCGCCACTTTGCACCCAGCTTTGTGAAATAAGTAAGACGATAGTTAAGTTGCTTGAAGTACTAAGTTATATATGAGTACATGGTATAATAGTGGCAATTATTTTCGGAGGTATCAAAAGATGGTAATTAATAAATCCTGTTCTAACTAATGTAGAGAGGTTAAATCCTCTCGGTATTTTCAAGGAGGATTTATGATACGTATTGATAATTTAACAAAAGTTATAGGTGCAAGAACTTTATTTGCGATTGATCATCTATCTATTGGTGCTTGTGACAAGGTTGGTTTAATTGGTGATAACGGCACAGGCAAAACCACCTTTTTACGCATACTTTCAAGTCTTGATACTGACTATGCGGGGCGAGTTCAAATGGACGACGAGATTAGTTATTTGCTCAACAATTTAGAAGATGAACTCGGTTTTATGTATCAGCGTCGTTTTCAGCAGAATTGTAGTAGTAGTCCAGGCGAGCAGCAAAGATTGAAACTGGAGCACCTTTTAGTTGATAATAAAGCATTTTTGCTTATTGACGAGCCTACATCACATTTAGACATTAAGCAAAGAAAGCTATTAGCTAAACGGCTCTATTCTCGCAATAAGGGTTTTATTCTTGTCTCCCATGATCGAGATTTTATTAATCAAACCTGTACGAAAATTTTCGAATTGGTCAATGGGAAAATTGAGGTTTATAGCGGTGATTATTCGTTTTACCTATGCGAAAGAGAAAAGAGGTATAAGTGTGCTGAGAGGGAATATGAGAGTTATGTAAAAGAAAAGAAGCGTCTTTTACAGGTTGCAAATGCAATAAAACAGCAGTCAGCAAAAGTAAAAACCACACCCAAAAGGATGGGTAACTCAGAAGCTAGGCTGCATAAAATGGGTGGGCAACAAAATAAGAAGAAGCTCGACAAACAGGTAAAAGCCACTTTAGAAAGAGTAAATCAACTAGAGGTGAAGAGTAAGCCATATCAAAATGCAGCCATCAAGCTCAATATGGACGAGCGAGAAAAAATTCATTCCAAGGTACTCATCAGGGCAGAAAATCTCAATAAGAGCTTTGATAGCAAGGTGATTTTTAAGAATGTCAATTTTGCGATAGACAATACAAATAAAGTTGCCTTATTAGGTGACAACGGTTCAGGGAAAACCACTTTGCTCAACATGATTCTTAACGGTGAAACGTGGACACATCCGAATTTACGAATTGGTTACTATAGTCAGCTAGGAGAAACACTCGACTATACAAAAACGATTCTAGGCAACGTATTACCTTATTCAATCTATGACCAGTCAATGACGAGAATCATCTTGGCTCGTCTAGGTTTCAAAACAAATGATGTGTTCAAGCAAGTGAATGTGCTTAGTGATGGTGAAAAAGCCAAGGTGAAATTGGCGAAGCTTCTAACAGGTAACTTTAATTATTTGCTGATGGATGAGCCAACTAACTTTTTAGATATTCGTGCCATAGAAGCCTTAGAAGAGCTGCTTCAAGGCTACGACAGACCCTTGCTTTTCGTGACGCATGATGTGTCCTTTATCAATAATGTAGCGGATTCTTTGTTACTTATCGAGAATGAAAAGATTACTGGTTTTGAAGGTAATTTGCAGCAATATAATGAGGAAAATGAGGTTTAAACTAATTATCATAATGAGAATATTTGCTGTTATTCGCTGGCATTGAACAAATGAGAAGTTTAGTGCCCAGAAATACATAGATGTCAATTGCAATTATCCTGGTGATTGGGATGGTGTAATAGAACGCATTGAAGAAATATAGCTCAAAAGGTAAAATGAAACCTGAATATTAGTATGTGTACGAGGAGGTGTTTAAGGATAATGGATAAGCTCGTTCGTTTTTGCCGTGAAGTAGCGACATTCGGCTTGACGGTTGCCTTAATCGCGATGCTGCTTGCCTTAATATGGGGTGGCACACTTGCTATTAGAGTTGGTTTTACCTCTTTTGCTATTGGTGTCACAGTGATCTCGCTTAAGACTGTCCTTCGAAAGACTGATTGAATTTTGTGAGGTTGAATCTGATTCTAATCAAGTGCTCATCACAGATATTGAGATTGGTAAGCTTTATGTAGAAGTGAACAATGGCAAGGTAGAAGTTGTTAATTTGAAAGCGGATGATGTCTTTCTTAAATGTTGTAATGGGTCGGCTTCAGCAACAAACGTAGAAGTAACTCATGTTTGTACACTTGATACGTTAAATGGCATGAGTATTTTAGAAGGAACAATCACCAAGGATGCAAGCCTTGAAGTAGATTGTGAGAATGGTATTAGCGAGGTTTCTGATAAGAAGAAGGTAAATTGTAAAAACGATGGGTTTGCGCATTACATGGTGCACTGCCTTAATGGAAAAGCTGTAGTTAAGTAATACTGTTGTGGTGTTTTATGTCCGCTACTTTGATCAATCGCACGAAATAGTGTTTGGCATATTCTAAAAAATGCTTTTAAATGTTGGAGTATTAGGCTTGGTGGTTTTTAATCCAGGTGTAAAGGTCATTTTCATTTGCTTTGCCTGATGCAACTTTGAGAATAATATCGATCAGTTCTTCATCTTTATAAGACAACATAATGTTGTTGAGTGCTAGAAAGATTAGCATTACATGTGTGCCGATACGCTTGTTTCCGTCTATAAAAGGGTGGTTTTTTATAAGACCAAAAGCTAGACGTGCTGCCTTATCTAAGACAGATGGGAAAAGTTCATTCTCGTCAAATGTTTGCAGTGGGGTCTTTAATGCAGAATCAAGCATTCCTTCATCTCGTATACCTGAAGAACCACCGCTTGTTTCAATCAGAGCTTGGTGAAGTTTAATAACTTGTTCTCGTGTTAAATACTTCATTTGGCAAGTTCCTCATAGACTTTTTTGTTCTTTTTTATGAACATGTTGGATAAAGCCATAACTTCATCGTTTGTTGGAACAGTAACTTTTTCAGTTTTGGCTTTTGGGAATTCTAAAATTACGTAGCGAGGAGCGTTGTTTTTCAAAATAACAGCTGATCCGTATGTGTCAACAAGTCGCGCAACTTTGGAAAAGTTTTGATTTGCTTCAGAAATAGAAACAAGCGTGTCTGTATTTACATTCATATCAAGAACCTCCATTTTTAGGAGAATTATAGCATATATTTTAGGATAAATAAATCCTAAGTATTTTGAGAGTTATTTTATAAATGACATATAGTCTATATGTGATTTAGTTGTTTATGTTTTGGGGAACAAATCGGTGTAATAATTGTAAAAAAGTTCCCTACATTATTTGATTTCTCACGGTAAAGGCTTGTTGGTTATTCCAGAAAATAAAGTTCCTGAGTTTAAGAAGTTGCTTGTTGAATATTATGAGGGTGAAGATTTGCAGGTGATTGCTTCGTTTATGATGGATATTGTTGGAAGCATTAAACGAGCACTGATTGGCTATTTTGTTTGCTGCGTGCATTTTCTGCATAAGACGATAAGTTAACCAATTTGAGCGTAATTTTAAAGTTGAACTTGAAATTTACGCCCATTATTAGAACACTGCGGCTTCAATCTCAAAGGTGAATTTTTAATTTGTTTCGTTTATAATAGAAACAAATGTAAAAAACGATAAATTCATCGACTATAATCGAAATTGTAAGCAAGGCTGTAATCGAAAGGTGTGAGGATATGTCATATATATTACGTAAAAAATACCTTAATAAGATCAAACCTTTTATTGACAAGCCTATTGTGAAGGTGATTACAGGTATGAGACGAGTGGGAAAGTCCACTTTGTTAAAAATGATTCAATCTGAATTGCTTGTAGACGTTCCTCAAAGTCGTATTATTTATATCAATTTAGAATCAGCTCAATACTTATCTGTGAAAAATGATTTTGATCTGCAGAGATTAATTACGGAACGTAGTCAACAAATCGAAGGTAAAATATATTTTTTCTTTGATGAAATTCAATTAGTTTCTCACTGGGAACGTGTTATAAATGCGCTTAGAGTTGATTATGATTGCGATATTTATTTGACTGGTTCTAACTCAAAATTATTGTCCGGCGAGCTTGCCACCTTGCTTGCGGGGCGTTATGTAAGTTTTGAGGTGCTTCCTTTTACTTTTAGCGAATTCGTGAATTTGTATCAAAGTTTGAATTTAAGCATACAGGAATTATTTCAGCTATATATCAAAATTGGTGGTATGCCTCCTCTTCATTATTTTAATGGGGAAGAGGAGCCGAGTTTTAGATATTTAAACGACATTTATAATACCGTTGTTGTTAAGGATATACTTGAATACAATTCGATCCGAGATGTTGACGTATTTAATCGCATTTTACTTTTTTGTTTAGATAATATTGGACAAAGTTTTTCGGCTAATAGTTTACGTAAATATTTTGTTAGCGAAAATCGTAAAGTTTCAGTTGATACCATTTTGAATTACTTGAATTTTTGCCAAGCGGCGTATCTTCTGAAAAAAGTTCCACGCTATGACAGTGTTGGAAAAAAGTTATTGACGGTTGAGGAAAAATACTATATAACAGATCATGGTTTTAGACAAGCAGTAGGCTTCTCAAACGTTGCGTCAATTGAACGTATTCTAGAAAATATTGTCTATATTGAGCTTTTGTCTCGTGGTTTTCAGGTTCAAGTTGGTCGTATTAATAATCAAGAAATCGATTTCATTGCTACTAGACAAGGTGAGACTGAGTATTATCAAGTCTCTTATTTGATGGCTAGCGAAGAGACTCGTAGCCGGGAATTTGGTGTTTATCGATTGGTTAAGGATAATTATCCTAAATTCGTTTTATCTATGGATACAATGAATTTTTCGCAAGAAGGGATTATACACAAATATTTACCAGATTTTCTTTTGGAAGATAATGCGTAATCTGCTTGATTTTGCTCTCATGTAGATTATGTTTCGCGATGGCTATTATTAAAAGGTTTAGTCTGCAAGCGTAAGCGCGATGTTTCATAGTTTTCCTTGCGAATTGGCGGGATATTAGTACTACGATTGGCGAGTTTTCATTCCGACGATTGGCGAAATTCTGTTCCGATGTTTGGCGGCATCAGTGAAGATGATTGGAAAGCGCGGTGTGAAAATGAAAGAAAACGAATTGGCGGTCGGTTGCGCTCATTTGTCGGCAGAAATTGCGCTTTCAACGGCAATTGCCAACCGCACTTGCTACTACGCAACTGCTGTTTCAGCTATAATTTCACCATGATCATGATGAATTCTAGTTTGAAATGGAGATGTTTTTATGATTTTAGCAGATAAAATATTGGAACTGCGTAAACAAAACGGTTGGTCGCAGGAAGAATTGGCGGACAAATTGGGCGTCAGTCGCCAAGCTGTTTCCAAATGGGAAGGTGCACAAAGTATCCCGGATATGGAACGGATAATTGCATTGAGCCGTTTGTTTGGTGTTAGTACAGATCTTCTGGTAAAAGATGAAATTGATGTTATGGGGAAGAACGTCAACGCAGATGAAAATGCCTGCCAGGAAGAAGCCGGCGTTCGCATGCGGGTAATTGAGCTGGAAGAAGCCTCCGCTTATATTGCTCACAGAATATCATTTGCCGCCTATGTTGCTCTAGGCGTTCTTCTTTGTATTCTGGCGGCAATCCCGTTGGTCGGCAGTGATCTTTTGCTTTCTCACACAGTAAATGCGCAAGTCGGTAAAACTTTGGGCTTAGCATTTAGTGTTGCGATTATTACTGTAGCTGTAGCTATTTTTATTATTCAGAGTTTCCACGGAAAGCGTTATCAATATTTGGAAAAAGAGGACTTTGAAACGGCTTACGGAGTTGACAGTGTGCTCAAAGAACGCTTGGAACGGTTCATGCCGTCGTATGTGCTGCGGACGGTCAGCGGTGTCGTTTTATGTATGGTTGCCTTTATTTTTCTTATAATTTCGGATATAGCGCCGAAATTTTATCAACTTTCATCCGGCTTTTTTGTAGTTATCGCTATTGCCCTGGTGGCAGCAGCCGTTTATTTATTCGTACAGGCGAATATTGTCCGCTCGTCCTATTACCGTTTGCTGCAACCGAAGAAAAAGATTGTCTATCCTGCAAAGATTAGGTTATTCCTCCAAGCTTACTGGCTTATAATTGTCTGCATTTATTTAGCCTACAGTTTCATCACGTCCGATTGGGGAAGAAGTTGGATTGTTTGTCCGTTGGCCGCATTGACTTACGGAGTAATAGAAGTAGTGCTCAAAGCGTGGATGCTCGGAAAGAAATAAGTGACTTTCAGCGTCGATTTTGTGGCGAATAATGTTAAGGTTGTTGCTTCTTGCATGGTGGATACGTTAAATGGTACGAGTGTTTTAGAAGGAGAAATACCTAAGGATGCATGTCTTGAAGTAGTTTGTGAGAATGGTATTAGCGAGGTTTCTGATAAGAATAAGGTCAATCTTAGTTGTAATAATCTTGGGCGCAAAACAGACGGATGTGCTCACTACGTTGTGCATTGCTTAAATGGGAAAGCTATTGCGAAGTAGCAGACATATAGATCAAAAAAGAAGCAATAAAACTTGATATAAGTTGGAATTAGAGCGTATATAGACATACCAATAAAGGAGGAAGCCGTATATGCTCTATGTAAAATTTGATGATTTCGAAGATGTTAGTGTCATGGGAAATGAGAAAGACCGTGGCATGTTTATTCCAATTAAGGATGGAAATGTGTATGCTGAGTGCGAACGGTGCGGTGTAGTTGAAAGGATCACCTCACCATGCGAATTCATTGCTAGCACATTTAAGTCAAGAGTGAACTTTAATGAAGGTTATGAATTTTGCGAGAAGTGCTTGCAAGAGGTTGAGTTTGTTACTGTCGCTTTGAGAACTGGAAAATTGCCTAATCGAGAATTGAAATAACTGAAAAAGCAAAGCAGTGATAACCGTAGTAATACAGGAAAAACTAAAGGGTTAGACCAATTTCTGAAAATAGCCTAACAATCTCACGTTGAAGCTATAGCGTTGATACAAAAGATGTAAATTTAGAAATCCTGCATTTTAAGCAGTTTTATAAGCATTTTGTATTTGAAAAAGATGAAGAAGGATACGTCAAAACAGGCCGGCAATTCTATTGCGGTGGATGTTTTAATGTAGATTAGTGTAATGAATACTCTAAAGATTATATAATAACAACAAACAGATTTTTTTATATAGTATTAGACTCTGTATACTATTTTAAAGGAAACTAATAAAATGAAGAAAATGAAGAAAATATTTTTTGGAATCTTTTCAGTTATTATTATTTTAGTAGTTTTAGTTTTTAGTCTTAGGATATATAACGACCATAAGTATAAAGATATCAATGCTTTAAATTTTCCTGAATATTATAAGGATGTTACTAATATAAGTCTATACCCTACAGATATTAATGGAGTTGATGTAACTTATGTAGATGAGGGTAGAATGCAAGGATTTAGATTTGTACCTAAAGAAAAATCACATAAGGGTCTTGTAATTTGTTTTGGAGGTTCTGAAGGAAGTCCAAATTTTGAAAATGCTAAGATATTAGCAAAAGAAGGCTATGAAACCTTTGCTCTATTTATGTTTGGTATGAAAAATCAAGAATCGACTTTGACAAAAATTCCCTTAGAACAATTTGATGATGTTATCAATTATATAAATAAAAATATAAAAGACAATAAACCGATAAGTGTTTTGGGAGCGTCAAAAGGGGCAGAATATGCACTTAATTTGGCTTGCAAATATCCTGAAATAGATAATCTGATTTTAATATCGCCTTCGTCTTATAATTTTGCTGGTCTAGATTTTAAAGATTATGGTTCATCATGGACATATAAAGGAAAGCAACTTCCATATATAGATATAAAAAAATCATCATTTAACTCATTTCTAAAAAATATTATTGTTCCAACTATAATTAAAAGTCCTATTAGTTATAAAGAATCTTATAAAAGCGCAATAGAACAAGACTCCTCAAGCCAAGAAAAACTAATACCAGTCAAAAATGTTAAGGCAAATATATTAATGATGGCTGGCGAAGATGATTTGATGTGGGATAGCTTTGCCATGGCAAAAAAAATAAAAGAGCAAAACCCTAATGCAAAGATTTATTCTTATAAAGGAGCAGGACATATATTTGCAGGCAATGGTGTTTTAAATCTAGGAAGAATTAGAATTGCAACAGGTGGAACAATTGAAAGCAATGATAAAGCAAGAAGTGAATCAAGAAAAACTATTGATGCTTTCTTAAAAGAAAATCATAAATAGATAATTACTTGTGTGTTCAAAGTAAAGGTCAAGAGCTCTTATGGCAAGGATATTATAAACAAGGTCGGCAGGCAGGATTTAAGGACATGCAAACGAGTTAATTCTTTTTGAGACATAGATAATCTTTCCATCCTTGTATTTTAATCTAACTAACTAATTTGTTTCTAATCCTTCCCGGCAATTGTTTGTTACACGGGTGGGTGAAATTTTAATTGGTTAGTTACAGGGGTGAAATTATCATAGATTAATAGCATTACGGGCTGATTAGGTGGGTGCAAATTTGCCCTTGTGTAGCAGGGCTTAGCGAGGGATATCGTTAAAAGGTTTAATGTGTGGCGGATTTAAGCTGGGTTTTCGCGGTCTTTGAGAGTGATTTTGCTGTATAGGGGAAGATATCGACGCTCTGGGGTTGAGTGCACAGTATGTTAACGTACTTCGCTTGCGTTGAAAGCACGCTGTGCTTTCAACTTTGAGCAAGCTCAGCGAATCGAAGTGCATTCGCGAATTATATTTAATCGCTCATGCAAGTCGATTCGCCACTTTGCACCAAGGCTGTGAAGTGGGAAAATAAGGTTTAGGCTAATTATCGAAGTGGTTCAATTACGATAATTATGCAAAACTATATAGATCTGTTCTATCAGTCCACAGCTCACACTGAGTCATTACTGTTTGAACAGCATCTTCCATACCTTCAGGAGGATAGTGGTGCTCCTTAAGAAACATAAATACCCGCCGGAGGGCATGGATGACGCTGTTGCTACTGTAATGCTTCAGTGTGACCTCTGGGCGGACAACAATGATATGGAGCATCGGGTAGTTAACTATAGTGAGGTACTGAAAGAGAGTAATAATCAGGAATTGATTATGGTTGCCGAAGACAGAGGAGTTTATGATAATAATGAGTGCTGGTACAGCTGATATAACGAAAAGAAGATGTTGTGGTTTCTTGGCGGCTTTCGAATAGAGTTTCCTGATAATCAAAAGGCAAAAATGAAATGGAGAAATAATTATGAGTTCAAACGTAATAAGACATGATAACATTATCCCTTTAGTAACGCGTCAAAGCATAGCAAGCAGATATCATACGGTTACGAAAGCTATAAATCAAGAGTTTTGGAATTCAACGAGTGAAACTACACATAGTCTCTATGTTGGTTCTTATGGAAGAAACACAGCAATAAATACAAGCGACATAGATATACTTGTTGAAATTCCAGAAGATGAATATAATCGGTACTCATATTCTAAATGGAATGGGCAATCTAGACTTTTACAGGCTGTGAAGAATGCGATTGAAACTCACTATTCAAGAAGCGATATTAGGGCAGATGGTCAGGTTGTTAAAATTGCCTTTTCTGATGGGATGAAATTTGAAGTGTTACCAGCGTTTCCGCAGACAAGTTTGGGTGGTAGTGTTTCATACAAATATCCAGATACGAATATGGGAGGAAACTGGAGAACAACAGATCCTAAGTCTGAGCAAAAAGCAATGAAGGAAAAGAACAGCTCATCTAATGGGTTATTGTGTGCTACTTGTAAGCACATAAGAACGATCAGAGATGATTCTTATTCGAGCTATCATCTGTCAGGAATTTTAATTGATTCCTTTGTATATGTTGCGATGGAAGGATGGCATTTTACGGATGGAGATAGCAATTCCTCAAGCCAACCAAGATCGTATGAACAGGCATTACTTGATTATTATAATCATATTCCATGCAACGAAATACTTGCGCCAAGTCTATCTGCTCCCGGAAGTGGAATGTCGATTGATACTACAAAAGGATGGGATGTCCTCGGCAAGATCCTAAATAAAATGGTATCGGAGTAAAATGGAAAGTGATAAAAGCTATAGGGCACGATTAAAAAATCAAATAAAGGATGCTTGTGGAAAAGTTATATACACATATACTGCGCATCACAAATTAGCTGATCGACTTGAGAAAGAAAATAAGTATGTGAAGAATGCACAGATTATATTGACCGCACTTTCTTCTTGCGGATTTTTTTACAGCATTATAACAAACAAGGTCATATCGACATGGGTAGGTGGAATTGCTGCTGTATTGTCTTTGTGCCTAAATCTATATGCCAAGGAATATAAGATTCAAAATGAAGTAAGCCAGCATCGAAATGCAGCAAATGTGTTGTGGGGTATTCGAGAAGAGTATGTTTCCTTATTAGTTGATTTTGAAGTGCTTGACGATAGTGAGATACAAAAAAAGAGAGATGTTCTTTGTAATAAAGTTTCAGAAGTCAATAATAATTATCCTGCAACTGATGAGAGAAGCTACAGGGCTGCGCAGAAGGCTTTGCAAAAGGAAGAAGAACAGACTTTTAAGGAGAACGAGGTTGATTCCATTTTGCCTAATGGAATTGATAAGTGAATAATCGAAAGGGGTGAGTTATATGATACTCCCTGAAAATTTGATGAACTTGATTCATCAGGGCGAGGGGCTGACGGTCGAATTCAAAAAATCAACAACAGATATTACGAAGGATGTCTACGATACTGTTTGTTCTTTTTCTAATCGGGATGGCGGTCATATTTTCTTTGGTGTGAAGGATAACGGGACGATTCTCGGTGTTGATAAAGACTGCGTTGAGCAGATGAAGAAAAATTTTGTTACTACGATTAACAATGAGAGAAAAATGTATCCGCCACTCTATTTGACTACAGAGGAATATGAGATCGATGGGCGTATTGTTCTTTATGTCTATGTCCCGGTTGGAAAAACCGTTTACCGCAATGCGGGCAGAATATTTGATCGCAATAATGAGTCGGACATCGATATTACAGATAATGCGGACATGGTTTTCAACCTTTATGCCCGTAAGCAAAGCACCTATTTTGTGAATAAGGTCTACCCTGCCATCCCGGTTTCAAGCCTTCGTCATGATCTTATGGATCGAGCAAGGAGAATGACGAGAGTGAATACTGAGCACCATCCGTGGATTGACATGACGGATGAGGAGATGCTCAGAAGCTGCGGGCTTATACTTGAGGATCCGGAAACGAACAAAGAAGGTATAACACTTGCGGCAATCTTGCTCTTTGGTACGGATAACCGTATCATATCCGTGTTACCTCAGCATAAGACAGACGCTATTTTCAGAGTGTTCAATGTTGATCGTTATGATGACAGGGATGTGGTGATTACAAACCTGATTGAAAGTTATGATCGTCTGATGGAATTTGGAAAGAAGCATCTGAATGATGTTTTTACATTGGATGGTGTCCAGCGGATAAGCGCCAGAGATAAAATCCTGCGTGAGATTATTTCCAACCTGCTCATGCACCGTGATTTTTCCAGTGGATATGTACCGAAGCTTGTCATTGAACGGGATAAGATTACAACAGAGAATGCGAACCTTGCGCATGGGCACGGCAACCTGAATCTGAAAACATTCAAGCCATTTGCAAAGAATCCGCCGATAGCAAAAGTGTTCCGTGAGATCGGACTTGCTGATGAGCTTGGAAGCGGTATGCGCAACAGCTATAAATACACGAAGATGTATTCTGGTGGAGAGCCTGTCTTTACAGAGGCAGATGTTTTTACGACAGTGATTCCTCTTTCTGAGGCGGCAACTGCCACGGTCGGGCCGACCGAAGAACTTGATCCAAGGGAGCAAGTTAGGGAGCAAGTTAGGGAGCAAGTTACGATACAAGCTCTCCTTCAATTTTGTATCGTTCCTCGTAGTCGGAAAGAAATGCAAGAATTTATGGGTCTGACCGGTAGAAGAAACTTTTCTGAAAAATATATCAAGCCTTTGCTTAGTGCAGGAAAAATAGAAATGACGATACCAGATAAGCCAAACAGCAGGAACCAGAAATATAAAAAAGTGAACATTGAAGATTAAAAAGCGACCATTGGAGACAGAAACCATATATCGAATAGAGGAAAACGGACATTCAATGTATAGTTTTGGTTTCACAAATAGGTATGTCGAGACGATGGGATTTCGGACTTATTTCCTCAGAGCGAAGTCTTGAAACGAACGTCAAATCTACGGATTTGCATATCATAGGTAGTAACATGGTCCTTTGAACTTTTCCGAGAACGTATAAGGGCAAAAATCGGTGTATTTCCGAGCAAAAACATGCTTTGACCAATTCCAGCGAACGAGCACGAATCTGGCTACACACTCGACATTAAGATGAAGCAGTCGAGCCATACAGAAAATCAGTGGCGCTCCTTTACAAATCGCGCTGAATTGGAATAGCGTTTTTTCTGATACCTACTATGCGTGCATTCTAGTTGTTGCGTTTTCGTTCTGACATTTGTTTGTGTTCATAAAGGTGAGTGTAAGACTAAATAATCTTGTTAGAAAGAAAAAAATTTGTGCTAGTTTGAAAGATTTAATAAAATACTCTCATTGGTGTAGCATACGTAAATAACAGTACCCGACGCGCCTATTAACAATGCGGACCAAGTCGGGTCTTTTGATTTTTGGTCTATAACCCGATATTTAACAAGGGAGTTGTTCAAGTGGTGAATAGTAGGAAGTTTGTAGCAAAAACGAAAGATGTTAGCTTAACGGTGAGAAGGGCTGATTCTTTTAGCATTAGTTATGTTAATTGTGAAAAAGATATATTTCATATTGAAGAAAATCAAGACGGTATAAAACTTGTTCAAACAGAAAAAGTATCGGCTTTTTACTGGCTGCATTGGCTTGCTAAAGGCAGTCCTGCTGTCATTGTTTCATTGCCGGAGAGTATTGATTTTTGTGAAATTGAAGCTGAGTCGAATCAAGTATTAGTAGCAGATATTAAAGCTGACAAGATTTATGCGGAAGTTCATAACGGCAGGGTGGAAGCAAGGAATGTTCAGGCGAATGATGTTTTTCTAAAGTGCCTTAATGGTTCTGCTGTGGCGAATAATGTTAAGGTTGTTGCTTCTTGCATGGTGGATACTTTAAATGGTACGAGTGTTTTAGAAGGAGAAATACCTAAGGATGCATGTCTTGAAGTAGTTTGTGAGAATGGCGTGGCTGAAGTTTGTGATAAGCATAAAGCAAATCTCGTGCGCAACCCAGATGGATGTGCTCACTACGTTGTGCATTGTTTGAATGGAAAAGCTGTAGTGAAGTAATACTGTTGTGGTGTTTTATGTCCGCTACTTTGACCAATCGCACGAAATAGAGTTTGGCATATTCTAAAAATGCTTCGGAATGTTGGAGTATTAGGCTTTGTGGTTTTTAATCCAAGTGTAAAGGTCATTTTCATTTGCCTCGCCTGATGCAACTTTGAGAATAAAAAAGTTCCGTATTGTAGATAAAGAATTTATGAAAGTTGGTCAGCTTCGTAATAATTAGTAAATGAGCGGGTTAGGTCTGATTTTAATATTTTTTCTCATAATATTTGTTGATAAAAAACATGATTAATGGAGAGAAGGCGACTGAAATAGCTAAAAGAGTAGCTGGTAAATATGCTTTTGTGATAAATGCAATTATGGCAATTATTCCCATTAGGTGCATTAGTATGAATGCTATTGTTGCATTTACTTTATCTTTGATTTTCTCGTTTCTTTCATCGTTCATATTTATTTTGTAGTTGTGGTCTTTTTCCATCATCTTATAGTGCATGATTTTTACGTGTGAAAGTGAGATAATTGCAACAAAAACAACTGACAGTGCAATTTCTACGGATTCGTTCAGTTTAAGAGTGAGTGCAAGAATTAGTCCGCAAATTCCTATTACATATCCTATGTACCAAAAATTCTGTGTTTTTTGTTTTTTCATTTTTTATCCTCCTCGTAGATAAATATTTCTTCGATTGTTAAATTAAAGTACTTAGCAATTTTGTATGCCAATATGATTGACGGGTTGTATCTTCCATTTTCCAAAGAACCGACTGTTTGTCTTGATACTTCGAGTGCGTCTGCAAGTTCTTCTTGTGTTATGCCTTTTTCTTTTCTAATTTGTTCAAGTCTATTTTTCACATTACATTCTCCTTCCTAATGGAAAGCTAGCTTTACATATAAGATAATTGTTTCGAGAGTAAATGTCAAGTTTGCTTTCCATTGGATTTAATATTGTATTTAATAAAGATGTGGCGAATTATGAGCCGTTTTGCAGAGATATTTATTCCAGGTTCTCAGATTAACGCCAGTGGAGATCTTTTAGATTGTGCTTTCTAAAATAAGATCATAGATGAACAATTGAATCAATTTTTTTAGATACAAGTATATCCAAGATATACATACTCCTAATGCAGCAAATGC
Source organism: Gardnerella sp. DNF00038 (assembly GCF_049262855.1). Taxonomy (NCBI): domain Bacteria; kingdom Bacillati; phylum Actinomycetota; class Actinomycetes; order Bifidobacteriales; family Bifidobacteriaceae; genus Gardnerella; species Gardnerella sp. DNF00038. The sequence goes on from NZ_CP058407.1 coordinate 835,693, forward strand.
ACATGGTAATATTTCTTTATGTAAACAAAAACCGCACATGTGTGAACTAATCCACTTGCATGTGCGGTTTATGTTTAGCTATTACTGATTAATCAAATCAGGCGTTTACGCGATCGATGCCAGACTGTACGTCTGCAATCACGGAATCCCAAGACTTGATGAAGGCGGCAACACCGTCGGCCTCAAGCTTGTCGGTAACGTCCTTAATGTTAATTCCAAGCTCAGCAAGCTTGTTCATAATAGCGTGGCTTTCTTCGTAAGTGCCCTTAATGGAAGCAGCACCGTTGCCGTGATCAGCAAGAGCGTTCAAAGTCTTCTCTGGCATGGTGTTAACAACATGCTCAGCAACCAACTCATCAACGTACTTGCAATCGGAGTAAGCCGCATTCTTGGTACCGGTAGAAGCCCAAAGTGGACGCTGCTTCTTAGCACCCTTGGCCTCAAGTTCAGCCCAACGTGGGTCGGCAGCGAACTTCTTCTCGAAGAGTTCGTAAGCCAAGCGAGCGTTAGCAACAGCAGCCTTGCCTTCAAGAGCCTTAGCTTCTTCGGAGCCGTTAGCTTCGAGGAGCTTATCAACAGCGGTATCAACGCGGGAAACGAAGAAGGAAGCTACGGAACCAATGTGCTTCAAGTCGTGGCCGTTAGCAGCTGCCTGAGCGATACCTTCGATGAAGGCGTCGATGACCTGCTCGTAGCGCTCGAGGGAGAAGATCAAGGTCACGTTCACGGAGATACCCTTAGCAAGGGTAGCGGTGATAGCTGGAAGACCTTCCAAAGTTGCAGGAATCTTGATCATAACGTTTGGACGATCAACCTTTGCCCAAAGCTCTTCAGCCTGCTTTTCAGTGTTGGCAGTATCGTGAGCCAAACGTGGGTCAACTTCGATGGAGACGCGGCCGTCAACGAAGTCGGTCTTTTCAGCGATCTCGCGGAAGATATCAGTTGCGTTACGAACATCGGTGGTGGTCAACTCGCGGATAGCGGTCTCAACGTCAACCTTGCCGAGTTCCTTAAGCTGTGCGTCGTATGGACCAACCTGGCTCAAAGCCTTCTGGAAGATAGATGGGTTGGTAGTAACACCAACAACATTCTTGTTAGCGATCAAATCCTGCAAAGAACCAGACTCAATGCGGGTACGGGACAAATCGTCCAACCAAATAGAAACGCCGGAATCGCTAGTGCGCTGCGTTGCTTCAGTCATGTTATCTCCTTAACACTGTGTTCCACCAGTTGGAACACGTTGGTAGTGTTGGCGTTTTACAGGAAACAGCGGTTGATGCTAAACCAACTGTAGCTTAACATCAACACGCCTTTGCTGTTTCCAGTGAAGTTGCTAAATTAGCACTTCGAGTTTTGTGATGAATCAATTTTATTTTGACACATCAAGTTTTTTTATTTTGCTTAATTTCTATCTTAAGCGCGTGCTTCTTCGATAGAAGCCTTAGCGGCTTCTACTACGTGCTCAGCAGTAATGCCCAAATCGATCATGTTCTGACCGCCGTCACCCTGCAAGCCGTACTGTTCGATAGAAACAGCCTTGCCGCAATCGCCAAGATACTTGTACCAAGGCAATGCCAAGCCAGCTTCGATGGAAACGCGAGCCTTGACGGACTTTGGAAGGATTGCTTCCTTGTACTCTTCGTCTTGCTCTTCGAACCACTCGAGAGATGGCATAGAAAGAACGCGAGCCTTAATGCCTTCAGCTGCCAAAGTCTTGGCGCCAGCAACAGCCCACTGAACTTCAGAGCCAGTAGCCATGATGATTACGTCTGGAGTGCCTTCGCAGTCAACCAACACATAACCGCCGTGCTTTACGCCTTCGCGAGCCTTCTCAGCAGTTTCTGCAAGAGTTGGAACGCCCTGACGGGTCAAAATCATAGCGGTTGGGTAGTTGTTCTTCTTCTCGAAGAAGTAGCGGTAAGCTTCAGCAGTCTCATACTCATCTGCAGGGCGTACAACCTCAAGCTGAGGAATAGCGCGGAAAGCAGCCAAGTGCTCGATTGGCTGGTGAGTTGGACCATCTTCGCCCAAAGCTACGGAGTCGTGAGTCCAAACGTAAAGGTTTGGAATCTCCATCAAAGCAGCCAAGCGAACTGCTGGGCGCTCGTAGTCAGAGAACTGGAAGAATGTGCCGTTGAATGGGCGAGTGTCAGAACCAAGCAAAATGCCGTTGGTAATAGCACCCATTGCGAACTCGCGCACACCAAAGTGAAGCTGGCGACCGTATTCGGAAACGTTTGGCCAAGTGCGGGTTGCGTCTTCGGATGGACCGAAGGAGTCAGCGCCCTTAATGTTGGTGTTATTGGAGCCGCCCAAATCAGCGGAGCCGCCCCAAAGTTCTGGCATAACAGCAGCAATTGCGTTAAGAACTGCGCCAGAAGCCTTACGGGTAGCCACCTTGGAACCGACTTCGAAACCAGCAACCAAGTCGTCGATAGTCTTGTCGAAGCCTTCAGGAAGCTTGCCAGCCTTAAGGCGCTCGTATAGAGCAGCCTTATCTGGGTTTTGAGCAGCCCACTTTGCAAGAGCTTCATCCCAAGCCTTGTGAGCAGCCAAACCGCGTTCAGCAACCTTACGAGCATGAGCCAAAGCTTCTTCGTCGATTGGGAACGAAACTTCTGGGTCGAAACCGCAAAGTTCCTTCAAACCCTTAACAGCTTCTTCACCAAGCTTAGAGCCGTGAGAAGCTTCATTGTTGGTCTTGCCTGGGGTTGGCCAAGCAATCAAAGTATTAACCTTAATGAAGTGAGGCTTATCGGTAACTTCCTGAGCCTTTTCAATAGCTGCAGCCAAAGCCTGAACGTCTTCCTTGTAGGAGCCGTCTGGCTGAATGAAGCTAACTTCGTCGGTGTACCAACCGTATGCACGGTAACGAGCAAGAATATCCTCGGAGAAGGTGAGCTTAGTGTCGCCTTCGATCTGAATGTGGTTTGCATCGAAGATTACAGTCAAATTACCAAGCTTTTGGTTTCCAGCCAAGGAAGCAGCCTCGGAAGAAACACCTTCCTCAACGTCGCCTTCGCCGCAGATAACCCAAACCTTGTGATCGAATGGGGAAGTGCCAGCTGGAGCTTCTGGATCAAGAAGACCACGCTCAAAACGCTGACCATAAGCGAAACCAACAGCAGAAGCAAGACCCTGTCCAAGAGGACCAGTGGTCATTTCAATGCCTGGAGTTAAGCCATATTCTGGGTGACCTGGAGTACGCGTGTCTGCGCCGCCACGGAAATACTTGAGATCATCAAGAGTCAAGCCGTATCCAGAGAAGAACAGCTGCACATATTGCGTAAGCGAAGCGTGGCCGCCAGAAAGAATAAAACGATCGCGACCGGCCCACTTTGGGTCAGCTGGATCGTGCTTAATGAAGTGCTGGTACAAGGTGTACGCAATCGGTGCCAATGAAACAGGGGAGCCAGGATGTCCGTGTCCTGCTCGCTCAACAGCATCAGCCGAGAGAACCTTCGCCATCTTTACGGCGCGCTCGTCTAATGCAGACCAGTTGAATTCGGTCATGTGATCTACTTTCCTTCCAATAATTCGGGTTTTTTGCGCACAGCTTACGCTGGCCATCACCCTCACATTGCCATTTAATCCTATCTTTTATATCAGACGAATTTCTAACAAAGTGTGTCAAAACTTAACAAAAGTTTATATTTATAGTTAGTTGTTAAGATAACAAAAAATAGTTAATCACATATTATTCTGGAATATATAATAGTTGACAGTAAAAGTTACATTACCTAAATAAAAGGAGGATCAATGCAGTCACGTCGCATGATGATACTCCGTGCGGTTGTTGAAGATTATATTCGTTCACACGAGCCAGTTGGGTCAGCGTCTTTGGCTAAAAATCATAAATTAGGTGTTAGCTCTGCAACAATTCGCAACGATATGTCAATACTAGAAGAAGAAGGTTATTTAATTCAGCCACATACATCTGCTGGTCGAATTCCTACGGAAAAAGGATACAGATATTTCGTTGATGGAATGGCAGCGCTAATACCACTTTCTAATGCACAAAGAAGAGGAATACGCAGTTTCTTAAGTGGATCTGTAAGTTTGCAAGACACACTTCAACGTTCAGCTCGTCTTCTTGCAAGTATCACTGGGCAGGTTGCTCTTGTTGCGTCACCTGCATTATCTAGATCAAAAGTAAAAAGAATTGAGATTGTTCAAGTATCGTCATCAACTCTTCTTGTTGTAGTAATTACAGACGCTGGAGGAGTAGCGCAACATATGATTCAGGCTTCCAATGTGGATTCAGATGATTTGTTGCATTTAACAAATATGATTAATGAAGATTGCATTGGATTGTCGCTTTTGAATGCATCTAAAAAAGTGTGTGCATTGTCGGAACGTAAAGATTTAGTTTCCTCGTTACAAATAATTAAACAATTGTCTAATGCTATTGAAGATATGTACGATGGCGATCGAGCACACGAATTATACATGGCTGGAACCTCCCAGCTTGCGCATAGACAGAATATTGGTGATTTTGCTGCTCTTTTTGATGCTTTAGAAGAGCAAGCTGTTATTATGCGTTTGATGACTTCGCTAAGTGAGGAGGCAAGTGATTGTGCAAGTGGAGTCAGTGTTGCAATAGGTTCAGAAACTCACACGCCTGGTCTTTTGAACGCTTCTGTTGTGACGAGTGCTTACGGATATAATTCCGATCCTGATTCCGCATTCATTGGTTCAATCGGACCTACTCATATGGATTATGCTGCAACAATGACTGCGGTTAAAGCAGTGGCTAAGTATCTTAATGCGTTTATATCCGAAAATTCATAAAAATATAACTGGCTGTGCCTTATGCAAGAATTATTTTATTAAGGTAAAAGGGGAGTTAAGTGACTGACTACTACAAAATTTTAGGTGTTGATTCTAACGCTAGCGATGATGAGATTCGTAAAGCATATAGAAAATTAAGTCGAAAGTACCATCCAGATATCGCAGGTCCTGAGTTTGAAGACAAATTCAAGGAAGTTAATGCTGCATACGACGTTTTGTCTAATCCAGAAAAACGCAAAATGGTAGATATGGGTGTTGACCCAAACAATCTATCGGCATCGGGTGCTGGTGCTGGCGCTGGCGGATATGCCAATATGAATATGGATATGGGAGATATTTTAAATCAATTCTTCTCTGGATCATTTGGAACAAGTACGGGTTCTCCTATTCCGCGCGTGAATCGTGGTGAAGATTCACTCACAGAAGTTAAAGTTGATCTTAAAACAGTAGTATTTGGTGGAAATGCTAAGGTTCATGTAGTGACTTTTGGCTTGTGTCAAGATTGTGCTGGAAAAGGCTCTGCAGATAAATCAGACCCTATAACTTGCCCGCAATGCAAGGGCGCTGGTTTTGTACAAAGGGTTACTCGAACAATGTTTGGTCAAATGATGTCATCTGAGCCATGTAGAGAATGCGAAGGTCACGGAACAATCATTAAGAATGTTTGTCCAAATTGTCATGGACATGGTCGAATTCGTACATCAAGAGAAATTGGGATTACTATTCCTGCTGGTATAAAAGACAATTCTCGATTGCGACTTGCTTCGCAAGGAGCAGTAGGAGAATGTGGTGGTCCTGCTGGTGACTTGTATGTTGATGTACATATTCGAGAAGATAAACAGTTTACTAGGAATCTAAACGATTTACATTGTTGGATTGACGTTCCAATGACTTGGGCTGTTTTGGGACATAAAGTTGATATAGATACTTTTGACGGCAAAAAGAGCGTGGAAATCCCTTCTGGTTCTCAAAGTGAAAATACTATTTCTGTACCTAATTTAGGTGTAACGGTTCTAGGCTCTAAAGAACGCGGAAATCTTGTTGTTCATATTCTTGTTAATATTCCAACAAAGCTGAGCGATGAAGAGCGTAAACTTATTGAAGAGTTTGAAAAATTGCATGATGGAAAAGATAGTGTTATTGTTCAACGTGCTATCCCAGATTCAACTACAAATCACAAAGGATTCTTTAGCAAGTTAAAGGATGCTTTCTGCTAATTCGCTAATTCTTAGTATTTTCATGACTATTCTCGTTACTGTTCGATTGTTGAGAGTATATGATTTTTGAAGATGCTAGGAATAATGAAGATATTTTTTAAGGGGGTTTACGTATGGTGCTACCTATTTTATTTGCTGGAACACCAGAGGTTTCTGTTGCGCCATTGCGTGCTTTAGCTCAAGATAAAGAGCATTTTGATGTTCGTGCTGTTCTTACGAGACCTGATGCTCCGACAGGCAGAGGTAGGAAAATTGTTCCTAGCGCTGTTAAAAAAGCTGCGATTGAACTTGGAATTCCTGTTTTAGAGGTTAATCCTAGTGATGAACAGGAGTGCATAAGAGCTTTAAAGGCAACTGGCGCTAAACTTGCTGCCGTGGTTGCTTATGGAAAGATTCTTAGACAATCTGTTTTGGACGCTCTTCCTCTAGGATGGTACAACTTGCATTTCTCGCTTCTTCCACAGTGGCGAGGGGCAGCTCCTGTTCAGCGTGCAATTTGGGCTGGAGATGATATTACCGGTGCCACTGTTTTTAAGATTACGCGTGGAATGGATGAAGGACCTATTCTTGCACAAATGACTACCGAGATTGGTGCTCATGAAACAGCTGGCGACTTGCTTATGAGACTAAGCAATGATGGTGCAGATCTTCTTTGCTCTGCTCTTGTTGGGATGGAATCTGGTCAAATTATTCCTGTTGAGCAAGATTCTACACCTTGCCAAATCGCGCAAAAAATCACTGTTGAGGATGCTCATATTCGTTTTGATATTCCAGCATTTGCAATCGATAGGCAGATTCGTGCTTGCACGCCAAATCCTGGAGCTTGGTGTAATCTTCACGCTTATTGCGAAGATTCACAAATCATTAGTTTGCATGTTCTTTCTTGTGCATTGGCAAAAGATGAGGATATTTCAATACATAATCTAAGCGAACTTAAGCCTGGGCAGATTTTTGCAGGTAAGCGAAATGTCTGGGTTGGTTCTTCAAGTGGTGTTCTTGAGCTTTTAGAAGTTAAAGCGCAAGGTAAAAAGGCTATGAAGGCTGCAGATTGGGCAAGAGGAGCGCATTTAAGTCAAGAGTCCTATTTGGATTGAAGCGATAAGTGTAATCTTGAAAAACGCAAAGTAAAATTTGTATAAATTCTAGTTAGTTAAGTTTAGTTTAGTAAATCTAAAACTAGGCTTAGGTCACGCGTATCTATGCTTGCTTTAGCTTGACTTTTTAATAACTGCTTTGCGCAAAATGCGACGCCTAATCCTGCTGTTTTAATCATATCGATATCGTTAGCACCGTCTCCAATAGCAACGCTTTGAGCAATATCAATATTGTTCTTGCGCACCCAATTAATCAATGCTTTTGCTTTATATTGGCGATTTACTATAGGCTCAATAACTTTCCCACTTAGCTTAGAATCTACTACTTCTAGATTGTTTGCTACCCAAAAATCTATGTTTAGATTTGGCAGAAAATCATCTAAAACATTATTGAATCCTCCAGAAACTGCTCCTATTTTCCATCCAAAGGAATGTAATGTGTCTATAAGTTTTTTGGCTCCACTGGTTACGTGGATACTTTCAATAGCTTTTTTAAAACAAGTGCATTCGAGTCCTTTTAACATTGAAACCCTTAGCTTTAAAGATGTGTCAAAGTCAATTTCTCCTTTCATTGCTTTAGAAGTTATATATGCTAAATTTGACCCGACCCCAGCAATATCTCCTAGTAAGTCAATCACTTCTTCTTCAATAAGAGTGGCGTCAACATCTAAAACAAGAAGTCCTGGTTTTTTCAATGAAGGAACATTAATTAATTTTTGGTTTTTTAACTCTAGTATTTTAGTCATGTTATAATCTTTTGAAAGAGATGTTAGGTTATGAATTAATTTTAAGGCTGGTTTAAGAAATTTAAGGATTTGTTTTTCTATGCGTTTTGCATTGTAAAACTTTTCTATAAAACTTATATCAAATGTGAAAGTTTATTGATTTTATTGGAATATTGCGTGTGGAAGTTTGGTTTAATTTAATTAGTTGAGTAGAATAGTTGCAGATTTTATGAGAACAAGATTAAAGAATTTGAAAACAATTGTATTAGACAGAGGGGTGAGAAGAATATGGCAGGTATGAATTTAAGGGATGTAGCTCTTGAAGTTGCTAGAATATTAGAAGATGTTGGTAAACATGCATATCAGGATCAGCTTAATCCTAGAGATATGGCAAGTATGATGGTTCTAGGTGATCCTAATCAATCCGATTCAGCTTTTGGAGATAAGCTAGTACGTTTTATTGAAAATCGTCTTACTTATATAAATACTTTCCAAGGATTCTGGAGAAATAGACCAGATGATTGCAAAACAGGTGATCGTTTTTGGTGTGTAGGCAATATTGACGGTGCTATTAACTTTAACCGCGATATGGCTGAATGGACTTTAACTGTTTCGCTTTTCGAGTTTAATGATCAAGGCTCTGCTAGACCTGTTCTTGGTGTTGTTCATGCCCCAGCTTTAGGGCTTACATATTTGGCTGCTAAGGGTCAGGGTGCTATTCGTATTCGTAAAACTCCTAATGGGGAGAAGCGAGAGAAAATCACGCCTTCTACAACATCAACATTGCATGGCTCTGTTGTTTGCTATGGAATGTCTTATATTCCAGGTGAATCTAAAAGAGCTTTAGACGTTGTTTCTTCGCTTGAGGAAGAATGCCCAGCAGATATTAAGCGTATTGGTCCTGCTTCGCTTGACTTGTGCAAAGTAGCAGATGGTACTTACGACGCATATTTTGAGCCACATCTTCATAGGTGGGATATTCCAGGTGTTTCAGCTGGCGCCGTTGTTGTTAAAGAAGCACAGGGGCATGTTCGACAATGGAATGGTGACTCAATTCATTGGAGACGTGAAAATGACGTTATTGCTTCAAATGGTTTAATAAACAAAGAGCTTCAAAACTATTTGCGATAAATTAGAGTTAAAATCTTAGCAATTGTTTGCATGATTTTTAATATTAAAGCTTTAATTTTGAGAAAAACATTTATGCAATCGTTATCATTAAATAGACAATTATATAAGCGTGTCGCTTTAGCAATATTGTAGAATGAACATGATATCCCATTGTCCGACATTCAGAGGGGAGTGTTAACGATGATTGACACTGCACAAGCATTTGGCGTAGATATTGGTGGCTCTGGTATTAAGGCTGCACCAGTTAATTTGGAAAAAGGCGAGTTTGCAGAACCGCGATATAAGATTCTCACTCCAGCGGTTTCCACACCTCAAGCTGTTGCAGATATTGTTCGTCAGCAACTTGAGCATTTTGATGTTCCTGCAGATGTTCCTGTTGGAATCGCTTTTCCAGCTCCTATTAAGCCTGGAAAGAAGCTTGAGTTTATGGCGAATCTCGATCAATCTTGGATTGGTGTGGATGTTACAGAAGTGTTCAGCGAAGCTTGCGGTCGTCCTGTTACTGTAGTGAATGATGCTGATGCTGCTGGTCTTGCTGAGCAACACTTTGGTGCTGCAAAAGATAAAGATGGCTTGGTTATTGCTACTACGCTAGGCACTGGAATTGGCACAGCATTGATTTATAACGGTACTCTTATTCCTAATACAGAGCTCGGTCATATTCAGCTTGAAAAGGGTAAGGGAGATGCGGAAAAGTATGCTGCTTCTTCTGTTCGCGAAAAGTTAGACATGGGTTATAAAAAGTGGGCTAAGCGTCTTACTAAGTATTATGGTTTGATGGAAAAGTACTTTAACCCAGACCTGTTTGTTGTTGGCGGCGGTGTTAGCCGTGTTAGCGAGAAGTTCTTGCCTCATATCGACATTAAGACACCTATTGTAGTTGCGTCTTTGCATAATGAAGCTGGCATTATCGGTGCGGCATATTATGCAATGCAGCAAAGAAACAATTAAGGATTTTTGATATTTTATTTGCGCTGGATGCTTTTGCGTTCAGCGCATTTTTGTATTGCATATTTTTGTATTTTTATATATTTGGTTTATACAATGCGCTAGTGTAGTCGAGTGCGATTTTCTTCTAGAGTTGATGTGAGTGAGCCAAATCCAATTATTCTGGCTCAACGTGTTGCTATATCTAAAGGTATTAAACTTACAAAACTTAACGATTCAAACCCAACGGCACATGGTCTTTCTCCAGAGTGCTTAAATGCAAAATATACTGCGGATCCTAGAGGTCCTGTCGAAGTTAGGCGCATTCTTGCTAACTTTATAAATCATAGAGATAATCGCGTAGATCAAAATATTGTAAATAAGAAGGGTAGTTCAGCTAAGGTTCTTAATCCAGATAATCTATACGTATTATCATCAACTTCTCAAGCATACGCATGGTTAATGATGCTAATGTGTGATTGCGGTGATTCTGTTTTAGCTCCGACTCCTGGATATCCTCTTATAGAATCGATTGCAAGGCTACAAGGCGTAAAATCTATACCTTATCCGCTTGTTTATGATGGCTCTTGGACTATTGATATTCCTAGGGTTAAAGAACTTTTAGAGAATACGGATAATCGTATTCGTGCACTTGTTTTAATAAATCCAAATAATCCAACAGGATCTTATATAAAACCTCAAGAAAGAAACGCATTATTGCAACTATGCAATAAAAATAATGTGGCAATTATAGCTGATGAAGTTTTTTATGATTATTGTCTAGAACCTTTTGATGGAAACTGTAGGTTAGCAGGTGAAGAATCTACGCTAGTTTTTGCTTTAGATGGATTCTCAAAGATGCTTGCAGCTCCGCATGCAAAAGTTGGATGGATTGAGGTTTCGGGACCTAGTCAAGACGTGCAGGATGCTATGAAACGCCTTGATGTTATTGCTGATGATTTTCTTCCAATTGGTGTAACTGTATCAGAAAGAATTCCGGAATTATTGCAATGTGCTAAAGAACAAACCGATCTTGTTCAAAACAGAGTTAGGTCTAATCTTAAAACACTTAGAAAAATGCTTGCAAACTACCCAAATTGTTGCGTTAGTGCATTGCGTGCTGAAGGCGGATGGAATATTCTTATCCGTGTTCCATCGTGTTTAGATGATGATGATTTAGCTCTAAGACTTATGCAAGATTATCATCTTGTATCTCAGCCTGGCTATTACTTCGATATGCCAAATAATGGATATTTGGCATTATCTTTGTTGCCAGAAGAAAAACAATTTGTGTATGGTGTTAAAGCGTTGCTAGATACTGTTCATACAATGCTGGAAGAATTAAATTAATGAAAACAAATTAGATTAATGTGAACCAGCATCTCACAGTATGCCACATTTGAGGATTAAAACGTAGTATTGAGTCTTCTCTGCCTGGTACGAACCAGCTTAGAAAAGCTATTGCTATGGAGAAAAATAGAAGACCAAAAATAACGAATCGCAGTAAATAGCATAATGTTTTAGTTTTCCAAGTGTCACATACTGTAATATCAGCATATTTTTGTAGCAAAGAATTAATACCTATTATTGCGCTTAAAGCGAAAAGCCATGCAAAATCCGCAATATATCGCCATCCTATCCCAGCTTTTAAGCTGTCAAAAACAATAACGATTATGCCAGAAATTACAGATATTATAGCTAATCTTGTAGCGATTTTACTCATGTTTCTAGTCATTGTGAAAACGCATATAATTCCTAGTAATGCGAGTGGAGATAATGTAAACATTCCACCAATCATTGGCTCTGCATATTGCCATTTTTCAAAAGCAATAGGTTGAATTGCTATCCAAGGGAAAGTTGATATAAAACGTATTGGCAAAGCTATATAACTTAAAATGGATGGAATGATGTTCTGCGAAGGGAGACGCATTGTAGTCATATCTGTAATCGTAATCTGATATTCATTGCCAAAATTAAAAGGGGACCCAAATCTTAAAGCATTATATAATCCGATTGGTATTGCAACTATTATAAATGGAATAATTATGCAAAGAATTAGCTTTAATAAGTTTTTAAGATTTTCTATAGATTTTTTGTCACTGATAATAATATTTTTAATATATGAGTAAAAATGAGTATAAAATAGCGGAATTGCGAATAGAAAAGCGATTATAAAAGTTGGTCTACAACCAAGATTAAAAGCAATAAACAACGATCCTGCTGCAATATGCTTAAACGATATTATTGATGATGGTTTTAATTGTTCCACTATTTTGTGTGATTTTATAGTTTCCTCATCTTTAATAGATCCGAGATAAAACCATAATCCTAGTGAAGTGAAGAATAATGATGCAGCCATTGGAACTGAATAAAAGGATGTTCTAAACCACAAGTAAACGGTGTTTGAAGTAATAAAGAATAAGGTTAAACAAATTGATACACAAGCAAGAGTTGCCTGATGATTAACACGTTTAATTAGACGAATAACCAATAGTGAGCCAAAAATTAAAAATCCAATTAAGCATATGAAAGTGGCTATTGTTGTAGGGAGCATGGCTCCACCAGGAATCCACAAATTGGATATAATCTTATACGGGATAAAGAATAAAACAACTGGTATTACACCAAAATACGAATACCAATGACCCTTATAATACGCATGATCCCAATAAATATTGTGTACACAATCAGAAAGAAGATTATTTCTTGCAATTGGGTCATACGGATTAGATAATTTTTGCATTTGCGGCGGAACAGGTAAATCAAGATGAGTCTTACCTTTAAGTAGAGCGTCTGCTGTACGTGCGTATTGATCAAAATCGTAAGTGTAGTTTCCAGCAACATCAAAATGCATTGGAATACCGTTAAAAACATTCCAAAATATTGCAAAAATAGCAATCAAAAGGAAAGGTGTCCAAAATAAAGTAAGTAAAAGTCTTTGATTAATACTCTTTGTATTAAGTCTGATTTTCCAAAGCTTAGACCACGGATTCCATAATGCAATAAAAATTGAAATTATTATAAGAAGAAAAACGCGACCCCAATTCCAGCTAAAAGGTGCTCTAACATTTGCTTTAGCATCCTCAACGTCTACAACATCTCCTTTAGGATGTTGTATCCATAATCTAAGAGTGCTTTTAACTCCAATTGCTTGATCTGGAACTGGAAGCATAGCAAAACTAATGGCTCTAGGGTTGGTACTTAAAGGCTTTCCAGCGATTTTATTAACATCAATTCGTACATGCACATCCGTTTTAACAGGGCTTTTGCCAATTTTTTTCGGCGTAATTAGTGAAGGCTTAAGCTGAATATATGGTGAAGATCCGTCGGAATTAACTTCTAAATAAGATTCCGAAGGATCGGTAATTAAAAGTCCTCCAGAAGAAAGTCTTTCAATACCTGGACCAGTTGCATTGTGTGCGAACATGCTATCTGTGCTGCCAGTAACACTATTCCAAAATGGAATATTTCCAACAGTGCATTCAAACAATGCTATTAACAGCAAGATTGCTAAAGGCGCGCGAAGAACATGGAAAATGTGTTGTAGCGTAAAATTAGCAAATCTAGCTGTTGTTTTCATAGCAATCCTAAAATCCTATTCTTCCGCAACCAAATCAAGATAGTCATCACTCCACAAATCTTCGTCACCGTCTGGCATAAGAAGAACTCGTTCAGGGTTTAACGCAAGAACTGCTCCTTCATCGTGAGTAACCAATACAATAGCGCCTTCGTATTTTGCAATGGCTTTAAGAATTTCATCTCTAGAAGCTGGATCTAAATTGTTAGTAGGCTCATCGAGCAAAAGCACGTTTGCTTTTGAAGTTACAAGAGTTGCCAAGGCTAGACGAGTTTTTTCGCCTCCCGAAAGCACTTTAGCTGGCTTCATTGCGTCATCTCCAGAAAATAGGAAGCTTCCTAGCATAGATCTTGCTTGAGTGTCATTTAAATCTGGAGCAACATGCTGAAGATTTTCTAATACTGTCGCATCTAAATCCAAAGTGTCGTGTTCCTGAGCAAAATAGCCAATCTTGCAGCCATGCCCATAGTTTACGCTGCCAGTATCTGCACTTTCTTCTCCAGCTAGAATACGTAAAGTGGTTGTTTTACCAGCACCATTATATCCAAGAATAACAACTCTTGAACCTTTATCTATAGCCAAATTTATGCCAGCAAATACAATATTGGATCCATAAGCTTTTGAAATATCTTCAGCCATAATAGGTGTTCGTCCGCAAGGAGCAGGTTCTGGAAAACGAATATCTGCTACTTTCTCGCGACTTTGTGCTTCGCTTGTTTCACTTAACAGACGTTCAGCCCTACGCATCATGTTTTGAGCTGCTACTGCTTTTGTTGCTTTTGCATGTAAACGAATACCTTGTTTCATAAGGCGTTCAGCTTTTTTTTCAGCCACTTCTCGTTCTCTGCGCCTGCGTTCTTCGTCTACAACGCGTTGATGTAAGTATGCTTTCCAACCCATTGAATACATGTCTATTTGAGCCAATTGTGCATCTAAATGCCAGACTTTATTTACAACCTCATCTAGCAATTCTGTTGAATGGGATATTACTAAGAATCCACCAGAGAATTTTTTCAAATAGTTTCTCAGCCAAATTATAGAATCTGCATCTAAATGGTTGGTAGGCTCATCTAAGATCAGCGTGTCTGCATCGGAGAAAAGTATTCGTGCAAGTTCAATTCGTCTACGTTGACCGCCAGATAGAGTTCCAAGAGCTTGCTTCATAATTTCTTGTGGAAGCCCAAGGCTGTTTGCCATCGATATTGCTTCCGATTGAACAGCGTATCCACCAGCTTTTTCAAAGTCTTCAATGGCCTTATCGTAGCGATTCATGGCTTTCGTCATAATATCTGGATCTGGATTCGTCATCTCTTTTTCTGCTTTTCGTATACGAGATACGATTGATGAAATGTCGCGAGCGCTCATAATCCTATCTAACGCGCTTTGTTCTGGGTCTGCTGCATGAGTATCTTGTGGTAGATACCCCAATCCACCGCTTACTCGTACAGTTCCGCCAGCTGGGAGCATTTCTCCTGTTATTACTCGTGTAAGAGTTGTTTTTCCAGCTCCATTCCTTCCAACTAAGCCGATTTTGTCGCCTTTTGTTACATGAAAGTCGGTAGGGTTTAATAGCGTACGCGCACCAATTTGTATAGTTAATCCTTGTGCGTCAATAGCCATTTGCACCCACTCCTTAAAATAATGCTTTAATCTGAATATCTTCAAAATGTGTTAGCCAAACTCACAATTATACAGTTAGGCTTGCATAGTTTTTACTAAAGGATTTTATTCTTCATATTTCTACGTATTTCGACAACACGCAGAAAATTATCTACTTCGAACAAGTGTTCTATAATTAATTGTATTGTATAATTAGTGCTCAATCAATAGTGAGTTTGGTGCAAAGTCTTGATTCTTAAAATAGCTCTTAGGGAGGCAGAATGCAAAGCAAATCAGATTCTTCGCAAAACATGCAATTACCTTTATCCCAAGATGCAATTTTAGATAACAAAAACCATGAATGCACTAAAAAAGCTGACATCTTGCAATCTATGCTCGACTCTGCTCAGCCTGTAAAAGATAATGATAATTTAGTATATGATTTGTCTTCTGTTCCTTCAGATTTAAAGATAACCATACAAGGAGCTAGAGAGCACAATTTAAAAAATGTTAGTTTACAATTGCCTAGAAATCGTATGATTGTTTTTACTGGATTGTCAGGATCTGGTAAATCTTCTCTTGCTTTCGACACTCTTTTTGCAGAAGGTCAAAGGCGTTATGTGGAATCCTTAAGCGCGTATGCTAGGCAATTCCTTGGAAGAATGGATAAACCAGATGTAGATTTTATTGAGGGATTAAGCCCAGCTGTATCTATTGACCAAAAAACTACTAATCGTAACCCTCGTTCTACTGTTGGAACAATCACAGAAGTTTATGATTATTTAAGGCTTCTTTTTGCTAGAGTTGGAATTCCTCATTGCCCTAAATGTGGCGAACTTGTCAGTGCTCAAACACCACAACAAATGGCTAATTCTATACTTTCTTTACCAGAAAGAACAAGATTGCAAATATTAGCACCTGTTGTTAACGGCAGAAAAGGCGAATTCAAAGATACAATTACTCTTCTTAGATCAGACGGCTATTCGAGAGCGCTTGTAGATGGGCAAATGCGCGAGCTTTCTGAAGATATTACTTTAGAAAAACAAAAGAAACACACAATCGAAGTTGTAATAGATAGGTTAATTATAAAAGATGGCATACGTACTCGTTTGACTGATTCTATAGAAACGGCTTTAAAACTTTCTAAAGGAATTGTTATAGCTGATTTTGTAGATGAAGTTGCTGATTCTAAATGCAGACGCCGAAATTTTTCTGAGCACAGAGCTTGTCCTAACAATCACCAGCTTAATTTATCAGAAATAGAGCCTAGAACATTCTCATTCAACGCTCCTTATGGGGCGTGCCCCGATTGCTCTGGAATCGGTTACAATCTAGAGATTGACCCTGCTCTTGTTGTTCCAAATACAGAAAAATCACTTAACGAAGGCGCGATAGAACCTTGGGCACTAAATAAAGCTGCAGGGGAATACTATAGGCATGTGCTACAAGGGCTAAGTGTTGAACTTGGTTTTAGTATGGATACACCATGGTGTGAATTGTCGAAAGATACGCAAAATTCAATACTTTATGGGCATGATTTCGAAGTAAAAGTATCTTATAAAAATAGATGGGGTAGGCAGAGAGAATATTCAACAGGATTCGAAGGTGTAGTGCGCACTCTTATGCGCAAGCATGATGAAACAGACTCAGATCAAATGCGCCAATACTACGAGTCGTACATGCGAGAAGTTCCATGCTTAACATGTAACGGTAAACGATTGCGTCCAGAAGTCTTAGCAGTAACAATAAACTCATACTCAATTGCAGACATATGTGATATGCCAATAGAAAAAAGTCTTGAATGGATTAATTCTTTAAAACTAGAAGGATCAAGCAAGATAATTGCTAAAGAAATTGTAAAAGAAATCAAGGCAAGATTAGGATTCTTAAATGATGTTGGCTTAAATTATTTAACTCTTTCTAGAGCCGCAAAAACACTTTCAGGTGGAGAGGCACAAAGAATAAGATTGGCGACTCAAATTGGATCTGGACTAGTTGGAGTCATGTACGTTCTTGACGAGCCTTCAATAGGATTACATCAAAGAGACAATGAGAAACTCATATCAACATTGCACAATCTTCGCGACTTAGGTAACACTCTTATAGTTGTTGAACATGATGAAGATACAATTCGGCAATCCGACTGGTTAGTAGATATTGGACCCGAAGCAGGAGAAAACGGTGGAGAAGTAGTATATTGCGGACCAGCAAATCACATAAAAGATGCAAAACGTTCAATTACAGGAGACTATATTGCAAAAAGAAAATGCATAGAAGTTCCTAAAAATCGTCGAAAAATAAACAAAAATCGTTTACTAACTATTGTTGGAGCAAAAGAACACAACCTTAAAAATATAGATGTAGAAATACCTTTAGGCATATTTACTTGCATAACAGGAGTATCTGGATCTGGAAAATCTAGTCTTATAAACTCGATACTCTACCCAGTTTTAGCAGATAAGCTAAACGGCGCTCGCATTGTTCCAGGACTTCATAAACGAGTTGTTGGTATTGAAAATTGTGACAAGGTTGTTCACGTAGACCAAAACCCTATTGGCAGAACGCCAAGATCAAACCCTGCGACTTACACTGGTGTCTGGGACAAAATACGTACACTTTTTGCTCAAACACCAGAAGCAAAAGTTAGAGGTTATGGTCCTGGAAGATTCTCGTTTAACGTAAAAGGCGGAAGATGCGAAGCTTGCAGCGGAGACGGAACGCTTAAAATCGAGATGAATTTTTTGCCAGATGTATACGTACGATGTGAAGAATGTCATGGGAAAAGGTACAACAGAGATACTCTAGACGTAACGTATAACGGTAAAACTGTTTCAGACGTGCTGAATATGCCAATTTCTGAAGCTGCTGTATTCTTTAAAGCATATCCATCTATTTCAAGATATTTGGATACTCTTGTACAAGTTGGTCTTGGATATATTAAACTTGGACAAAGTGCTCCAACATTATCTGGTGGAGAATCACAAAGAGTAAAGCTTGCTACAGAGTTGCAAAAACGTTCAACTGGCAAAACTGTTTATATTCTTGATGAGCCTACAACTGGATTGCACTTTGAAGATGTTCGTAAACTTTTAAGCGTTCTTCAATCTTTGGTAGATAAAGGCAATACTGTAATAGTTATTGAACACAATCTTGATGTTGTAAAATGCGCGGATTGGATTATTGATTTAGGACCAGAGGGAGGAGACAAAGGCGGCGAAATAGTAATCACTGGCACTCCAGAAGAAGTTGCAAAATCGACAAAAAGTTGGACGGGCAAATTCTTAAAGCCTATGCTCAAATCTTAAAGGAAATATTATTAAAAAGTATTTTTATGAAAGGAGGTGAAAACATAATGGAAATTGTGAATAATAACATAGATATCAAAGAAGATGCTATAAGCAGTCAAGGCAAATGGAAGAAAACTCATCTGTCTAATAGTGATATAAGCACTACTGACATTTTGAACAATTCAGTTAAAAATAATTTTGGAGCATCACTTTTAGGTGACACGAGAGACTTATTTAGACCAAAAACTTCCGATATTCCAAATCAACCTGGAGTATACAAGTGGAGAGATGATAAGGGGAAAGTAATATACGTTGGAAAAGCAAAAAGTTTAAGAAATAGGTTGTCTAATTATTTTCAACCGTTAAATCAGCTTCATCCTAGAACTCAGTCGATGGTTTTAACAGCTCGAAGTCTAGAATGGACCGTTGTAAACACTGAGCTTGAAGCTTTAACACTAGAATACACGTGGATTAAGGAGTTTAATCCACGTTTTAATGTTGTTTTTAAAGATGATAAAACATATCCTTATCTTGCTGTATCTGTGAATGATGATTTTCCAAGAGTCTGGATCACAAGAAATAGGAATTCTAAATCAACTAGATACTTTGGTCCATATGCAAAAGTGTGGCAGCTAAGGCACAGTCTAGATTCTTTGCTTAAGACTTTTCCTGTAAGAACGTGTAGACAATCCGTTTTTGTCAAAGCTCATAAAACTGGTAGACCTTGTCTTCTTGCAGACATTGGAAAATGCTCTGCACCTTGCATTGCAAAAGTGGATCGTAAAACTCACAGAAATAATGTTGAACAATTAGTTGGTGTACTAACTGGTTCTATAGGTGATTCTTACATTAACGATTTAACAAGAGAAATGAAAGAATCTAGCGATAATCTTGATTTTGAGAATGCTGCAAAAATAAGAGATAAAATAAACATTTTTAAAACTGTTATGCAACAAAATTCTGTTGTTTTTGACGAGAATGTTGAAGCTGATGTTTTTGGTTTTAGTGGAGATTCTCTAGAGGCATGCGTTCACGCATTCTTTGTTCGCGAAGGCTTATTGCGAGGAGAGAAAAATTGGCAGGTTGAAAGAAGCGAGGATATTAGCGATGCAGATATAATAGCGAATTTGCTTATGCGAGTTTATTCAGAATATGAATCAAATAATAATTTGCAATATGAAGACTCTTTGAAAATAGAGCAATCAAGAAATGCATTGCAGATTGACTTGGAGAATACCAAGAGTAAATATATTGACTCAGCGTATCGTGCAAAAACAACAAAAGAGCGTAAAAAAAGGCAAGAATCAACAGGAAGGGGAGATTTACTAGACCCAATTACCCCAATCCCTAGAGAAATAATCATTCCTTTTGAAATATCACAGAATCAATGTGAAAATTTGGAAAATTGGTTAAGCAAATTGCGTGGATCTAAAGTTAGCATTAAGGTTCCTGAACGTGGCGATAAACGAAATCTTATGAATCAAGCAAATGATAATGCTAAACAATCATTAATGAGACTGAAGTCCAGCAGAATCAGCAGTTTAGATGCAAGAAGTAGCGCCATGAACGAGGTTGCCGATGCTCTTGGAATGAGCGAATCTCCTTTGCGTATTGAATGTTATGATATTTCCAATACGATAAATGGAGAATATCAGGTTGCATCAATGGTTGTATTTGAAGATGGTATTGCTAAACCTAGCGAGTACAGAAGATTCTCCATAAAAGGGTCTGATGGCAACGGAAAACTTGATGATTTGAGCGCATTGTATGAAACTATTTCTAGGCGTTTTAAGCACACAAGTAGTGGCGATGTAGATGATGATTACGGAGAAAATCTTGAAAAATCAAAATATAAAAAATTCGCTTATACGCCTAATCTTATAGTTGTTGACGGGGGTAGAGAACAAGCCAGAGCAGCACAAAAAGCTATGATAGATTGTGGAATAAAAAACATAGTCGTATGCGGTTTGGCTAAAAAGCTTGAAGAAGTTTGGCTTCCTAATAATGAATACCCAATTATTCTTAAACGAAGCTCCCAAGGATTATATTTGCTACAGAGAGCTAGAGATGAATCGCATCGTTTTGCTATAACTTATCATAGGCAGAAACGAAGAAGAGCCATGTTAAATTCGTCACTAGACTCGATTCCTGGTATTGGAGAGTTTTACAAAAAACGTCTTCTTTCCGTATTTGGTAGTGTTAAGAAATTAAAATATGCGAGTGTTGACGATTTACAAAAGGTTTCTGGCATCGGTCAAGCTAAAGCTAAATCTATTTACGAATCATTGCATAAGTAACACTGATATTCAATAGAATTATCTTATAAATTAGTTAAATAATTTTCGGCATGTTGATTCGTCATGATAAGACACTAGCCTTGTAAGTATGTCTCAGGAAATTGAAATAGGATTGGGCAAAAAAGCCCGAGTTGCTTACTCACTTGACGATATTGCTATACTACCTTCTCGTCGTTCTCGCGACCCGCAGGCTGTTTCTACGTCCTGGCAAGTCGATGCTTATAGTTTTGACGTACCAGTGATTGCTGCGCCAATGGATTCTGTTACTAGCCCAGATACGGCTATTGCAATGGGTCAGATGGGCGCCTTGGGTGTACTTGATTTGGAAGGTTTATGGACTCGTTACGAGGATCCAGAACCACTTCTAAAGGAAATTTCGGAGCTTCCAAACGAAATTGCTACGAAGCGTATACAAGAAATTTATTCTGAACCAATTAAGCCTGAACTTATTGTTAAACGTTTGCGCACTATTCGTGATTCTGGAGTTACTGTTGCAGGTGCTCTTTCTCCTCAGCGCACTCAGGAATTCTATTCTACTGTGTTAGAAGCTGGAGTAGATCTTTTTGTTATCCGTGGAACAGCTGTTAGTGCAGAACATGTTTCTAAAGATCATGAACCACTTAATCTAAAGAAATTTATTTATGATCTTGATGTTCCAGTTATTGTGGGAGGCTGTGCTGATTACACTTCAGCTTTGCATTTAATGAGAACTGGTGCAGCTGGAATTCTCGTAGGTTTCGGTGGAGGTGCAGTTTCTGCAACTATGAATACTCTTGGTGTTCAAGCTCCTATGGCAACTGCAATCTCGGATGTTGCCGAAGCTCGTCGCGACTATATGGATGAATCTGGCGGAAGGTATGTTCAAATTATTGCAGATGGCGGAATGGGAACATCTGGCAACTTTATTAAGGCTTTGGCTATGGGAGCAGATGCAGTTATGCTTGGAACTCCTTTAGCACGAGCAACCGAGGCTCCAGGACGCGGAATGCATTGGGGAGCAGAAGCTCGCCATCCATCTTTGCCACGCGGAATGCGTACGAATGTTGGAACTGTTGCTCCGCTGGAGAATATCTTGTTTGGTCCAAGTCATATGGCAGACGGAAAAACAAATTATGTTGGTGCGTTAAGGCGCACAATGGCATCCACTGGCTATGTCGATGTTAAGAGTTTCCAGCGTTGTAGTGTTGTATTTAACCCATTCCATCAGGATGTTCGGTAATTTTTAATACTATTTGTTTACTTCCTTGTGAGCTTAAAACTAAAAATTTAAGTGCACAAGGAAGTAAAAACTATAATGTGCATAACTTAACACTAAATAATCCTTGATTTTTCAACAAAAATCGAGGATTTAATTTTATTTATGCACACTTAGAAATAATACTTTGAATTTTTGAAATAAGTTGTATGCTTTATTTAAACCTTTGCTAGACATTGGTTTTAAATTAAAAATACAAAAAAATAAAATAAGGAATTTAAAAATAGAAAATGGGATAAGTAACAAATTTTAACGGGAAAGAGCAGGAAAATGAATAATACTCTTGGTACCATAGTCAGCGATAACTATGACGAAAATGATGCATTCTGGGAAGTTGTAAAAAACGACTTTGCTGCAAATGATGATCATCCTACGTTCAAGTGGAATGATCGCAAGCCATTGCCAGTATACGAAGGTTCATTCCTAGTGGGTTCTTCGCATTTTATGGCAACATATCATGTATCATCATGCTTTAATAATTCGGCAGATGAGGAATTGTACTTAGACCTCGCTTTAAGAGCGTGCAAAGTAGCATGTATTGCTAGTGACATTTCTAGAGGAAGACCTATATCGTCACAAATGCGTAAGGCTCTTAGCGAAGAATGTATTTTTAAGCTTGAAAACATGTGGTATTTAATATCTCAATGTTTCTCAGACAAACACGATGAATATACAAGTTGGCAACTACGTTGCAAACCGACTATGCCAAGAATGATAAATGGAATGCTAATTAGTCCAACTCGTTTTGAGGCAGTTGTTTTATTTTCTATTGGAAGCTTAAATTATTGTGCGTCTTTGGCATTTAAATCTCAAAACGGAAGTTGGATATGTACATTAGTTGACTTGGGATGATTGGTAGGAAATATACTAGCCTTTAAATTCCATTGTCAATTAAATAATAGTTAAATACAAAAATATGACTCTTCTGGTTTAGGTAATCATTATTAGTTTGCTTCTAATTATCTAACCAGAAGAGTTTATTTGTAAAGACCACCAATTTTAGGTTGACATTTTTGTATGACTTTCGTTTGTGTCGTGTTAGATATACCGTACAATTAAGACTATGCTGCGAGAATTTGCTGTAGAGGTCATTCACCCAACAAATGACGGTGACACAATTTATTCACTGCTTGCCAATAGGGCAATGCGAGATCCACAAGGCGTAATAGCCCAATGGCAAGACGATGATACTCGTCAATGGCATGATGTTACTGCATCTGAAATGCTATTAAAAGTTCGTGCAACAGCTAAGGGGTTGATTGCTCTTGGCGTTGAACGAGGAAGCAAAGTTGTTATTTATTCCCCAACCTGTTATGAGTGGGGCGTTGCGGATTTTGCTTGCGCTTGCATTGGTGCTGTAACCATTCCGATTTACGAAACAGATTCAGCAATTCAAGCTGCTGAAATTATTTCTGAAGTAAAACCTGTGATAGCTTTTGCAGGTGATGATGAACATGCACAGTGCTTAGAGCGAGTTCGCCAAGACAATAAGCGTATGTCTTTAAAGACTATTTTTAACTTTAAAGCTGCTGGAATAGATGCAGTGATTGATTTCGGAAAATCAATCAGCGACGACGAGCTTAATAAAAGCATATGTCAAGTAAAAGCTGATGATTTAGCGACTATCGTATACACCTCTGGTTCAACTGGAAAACCAAAGGGTGCAATGCTTTCCAATAGGAATTTTACGCATATTGTGTATGCAGCTTATGACGTTTTAAATGATATGCTTTATAAGCCAAGTAGACTATTGCTATTCCTTCCGTTAGCTCATTGCTTTGCCAGATACATACAGTATGTGGCAATAGGTTCTCACGGTGTTATTGGATATGTGCCAAATGCAAAGCATTTATTAGCAGATTTGCGTAGTTTTAAACCTACATATTTGCTTGGAGTCCCAAGAGTGTTTGAAAAGGTTTATAATGCTGCGTCTCAAAAAGCTGGAGCAGGTATACGAGGTAGGATTTTTGCAAAGGCTGTACAACATTTTATTGAGTGGTCTAAAGATGAAGTTGAAGGTAGAACACACTCAATTTATGCAAAACTTCAGCATGACTTTTATATGAAAACTGTTGGATCTTCCATACGATCTGCTTTGGGACCTAATTTATCATGGCTAGCTTGCGGCGGAGCTCCAATAAACGCTGAGCTTGCTCATTTCTTTAACGGGTTGGATGGAATAACCTTTATTCAAGGTTATGGAATGACCGAAACAGCAGCTCCTTGTGTTGTTAATTTTGAGCATGCTAATCAAGTTGGTTCTGTGGGTCGCCCTGGTCCTGGAATTACTATCCGTATTGCAGATGATGGAGAAGTCCTTGTAAAAGGTCCTAACGTTTTTATCGGATATTATGATAAGCCAGATCTTACTTCGGATGTTATTGACGAAGATGGATGGCTCCATTCTGGAGATTTAGGCGAGATCGACGATGAAGGATTCTTGTCTATTACTGGTAGAAAGAAAGATATTATTATCACTGCTGGTGGAAAAAATATAAGTCCAGCGCCTTTGGAAAGTATTATCTCTAAGTGTCCTCTCGTATCTCACGCAGTAGTTGTAGGAGACGGTAAGCCATTTGTTTCCGCTTTGATTGAGGTTGAGCCAGATATGGTTCGTTCTTGGCTTAAGAGTCAAGGAATGGATGAAAATCTTTCTATGAGTGCTGTTGCGGAAAACGATGCTATTCGTTCTGTTGTACAACAGTTTATTGATCAGGCAAATAGCACTGTTTCTAGGGCTGAGTCTATTCGTAAATTTATTATTTTGGATGAAGAATTTTCACAAGAAACTGGCACTTTGACTCCAAGCATGAAAGTTGTGCGTCCTAAGGTTTTGAAGAGGTATTGTGATCTTATAGAGAATCAGCTTTATGCTCCAAAACCAAACAGTAGACCATTACCTGCTACAGTTAAGATTTTAGATAAGACAACTGAGACTGTTAAGCAAGCGCAAGAAACTGTTAAACAGGCTCAAGAAGCGGTTACTCCTAGAGTTAAGCAAGCAATCGATCAGGCTGCTACTCATCTGAAACGTTTTGGTGAGGATTTGCCTACACAGGTTAATGTAAAAGATCAGCATACTGAATATGCTGAGAAGAATAATAATTCTAACGACAAAGAATAGTTATTCGAAACTAAATTAGCTATAAAACGTTAAATAGGCTGATTAAAATTGCAATTTTAATTACACTAAGTCTTGTATAATTGCATTGCATTTTTAATTAGCCTTTTAGAATTTTTAAGGAAGTACTGTGACTATTAGACAGATTCGCATTGTTCCAGATCCTGTTCTTCGAACACCATGTGATCCAATTCGTGAGATTACTCCAGCAGTTAGAAATCTCGTAGAAGATTTATTAGAGACTGTAAACGATCCAGGAAGAGCAGGTCTTAGTGCAAATCAAATAGGTATTAGCCTTAGAGCGTTTTCATACAATATTGAAGGTCATATTGGCTATATTCTCAATCCTGTTATTGAAGAATTGAGTGGTGAACAATATGGGGATGAAGGTTGCTTGTCCGTTCCAAGATTATGGTATAAGACTCGCAGGGCAGATTATGCTAGGGCTAAAGGCATTGATTTAGACGGTAAAACTATTGTTCTAGAGGGCAAGGGTTTAATGGCTCGTATGATTCAGCATGAGTGTGATCATTTAGATGGACACGTTTATTTGGATCGTTTAGAGAAAGATGTTAGAAAACAAGCTTTGCGCCAACTTCGTAATGGATTATCTAAATAATATCTAAATGAGAACTAGCAACAACTATAGTATTAGTTTGTATTATTTATTTAGTATTAAGCGTCTGATATGATTATCTTTTGCGTGTCCATTGAGCATGAATGTTGTCGCGTTATATGATTGCTCGTTTTTTATTGTCTACTCGGATACGCGAATACGCGCCATGTACGCGTCCGTTCGTGTCGGTCGGCTTGGATTTAGACATATGTTATCCAAGTTGCATGCGAACAGGCATGGCCAGGCAAGAACCGACAAGAAAGGTATATAGATATGGCACAGATTACCATGAGTGAAATGCTGAAGGCAGGTTTGCACTTCGGACATCAGACTCGTCGCTGGAATCCAAAGATGAAGCAATTTATTCTAACCCAGCGCAATGGTATTCATATAATCAATTTGTTCAAGTCGCTCGACATGATCGACAAGGCTTATGACTTCATTAAGCAGACTGTTGCTCACAACGGTACTGTTTTGTTCGTGGGTACCAAGAAGCAGGCTCAAGAAGCTGTGCAAAATCAGGCTACTCGTGTGAACATGCCTTACGTGAGCGAGCGTTGGCTCGGCGGTATGCTGACGAACTTCCAGACTGTTTCCACTCGCGTAAAGCGTCTCAAGGAACTTGAGGAAATGGACTTCACTGATGTTCGTGGATCTGGTTTGACTAAGAAGGAGCTTTTGCTTCTTGAACGCGAAAAGGACAAGCTTTCCAAGCAGCTCGGCGGTATTCGCAACATGAACCGTACTCCTTCGGCAATGTTTGTTGTTGATATTAACAAGGAAGCTTTGGCCGTTGAAGAAGCTCACAAGCTTGGTATTCCAGTTGTGGCAATCGTTGACACCAACACTGATCCAGACTCTGTTGAGTATCCTATTCCAGCAAATGATGATGCAATTCGTGGTGTCGAGCTTCTTACTAGCTTGATGGCTGACGCTGTTGCAGAAGGTTTGCTTGAACGTGCTGGAAAGGGCGCAAAGTCCGAAGGTTCTGACGCTCAGCCAATGGCAGCATGGGAAAAGGAACTACTCACTAAGGAAACTGAACAGTCTGAAGACGAAGCCAAGGCTGAATAAGTCTGTTGGCGGTTAATGAGGAGAACAAAATGGCAGCAATTACTGCAGCGTTGATTAAGCAGGTGCGCGAAGAAACTGGCGCTGGCATGATGGACGTTAAGAAGGCTCTTACCGAAGCCGAAGGCGATGTAGCTCGCGCTAAGGAAATTATCCGTGCTAAGGGCATTCAGGCCGCTGGCAAGCGTGAAGGTCGCAAGGCTCAGGAAGGAACCGTTGCTTCTAAGGTTGTTAAAACTGCAGAAGGTGAAACTGGCTATGCAGTTGAATTGAATTCCGAAACCGACTTTGTTGCTAAGACTCCAAAGTTCGTTGAATTCTCCGAAACTGTGTTGAACAATGCTATTGAAGCCAATGCTTCTAGTGCAGAAGAGCTTCTTGCAGCTAAGGCTGGAGATGCTACGGTTAAGGAAGAAGTAGAAGAAGCAGCAGCATTGTTTGGCGAGCACGTTAAGGTTGGGCAGATTGCCAAGATTAGCGGTCCTCACGTTGAGGTTTATGCTCACAAGAAGTCCGTTGAATTACCTCCAAGCATTGTTTCTATGATTGCTACCGACGAAGCGGGCGCTAAGGTTGCTCACGAAGCTGCTTTGCAGATTTCCGCTATGGGCGCTCAGTGGCTTCGCCGCGAAGATGTTCCAGCAGATGTGTTGGAGTCTGAGCGTCGCGTTGCTACAGAAAAGTCTTTAGCTGAAGGCAAGCCAGAGAAGATTGTTCCAAAGATTGTTGAAGGCCGTTTGAACGCCTTCTTCAAGGAAACCGTTCTTCTTGAGCAGTCTTATGTCAAGGATCCTTCCAAGACTATTGGAGATTTGTTCAAGGAAGTTGGTGGCACTGCTTTGGCTTTCGCTCGCGTTGAGGTTGGCAAAGGCTCTGCTGAATAATTTTTAAGCGAAAGCTTATTAAAAATTCATAAAACAAGAATGGGTTTGCGTGATAAGTCATGCAAGCCCATTCTTTTAATTTATACATTATAAAATCGTGTTTTGCTGTGTCGTCATTGAAAGATATCATGGCAAAGATATGCTTGCGTTCGCCGTTATGACTGGAGGAAAGTTTTATGACTATCGCACAAGCGGGGGAAAGCAAGTCTCGTAGAGTTTTATTGAAGCTCTCGGGAGAAGCATTTGGCGGTGGAGCCGTTGGTATTGATACTCATGTTATTCGTAGAATTGCTGGAGAAATTGTAAAAGCAGTGCATGAAGGCGTGCAAGTTGCAATTGTTGTTGGCGGCGGAAACTTCTTCCGCGGAGCAGAACTTCAGCAGGCTGGAATTGATCGTAGCCGTGGTGACTATATGGGTATGCTCGGTACTGTTATGAATTGCTTGGCTTTGCAAGATTTTCTTGAACAAGCAGGGCAGGCAACGCGTGTGCAAACTGCTATAACAATGGGTCAAGTTGCAGAACCTTATATTCCACTTAAGGCAATTCGACACCTTGAAAAGGGTCGTGTAGTTATTTTTGGTGCTGGTGCTGGAATGCCATATTTTTCAACCGACACTGTATCTATTCAGCGATCTTTGGAAATACATTGCGATGAGGTTTTGATGGGCAAGAATGGTGTAGATGGCGTTTATAGCGCTGATCCACGGAAAGATAAGAACGCGAAGAAATTTGTAACGTTAAATTATCAACGTGCTCTTGTCGATGGTCTTGCTGTTATGGATGCTTCTGCACTATCTATGGCTAGAGATAACAAGCAGAAGATTCGCGTATTCGGATTAGAGGGTGAAGGAAACGTCACTAGAGCACTGGTTGGTGAGGAAATCGGAACTTTAGTTTCGGATGCTGAACCTACATTTGCTTAAATATGCGAATATTCATAATTTGAATATTTAAAATTTAATAAACATGAATAGATAGTTAAATAATAAATTTTAAAATTGGCACATACCGATAAAGGAGAATACATGCCAGCGATTATCGATCAGGCTCTTGAACAGATGAACAAGTCTGTGGAAGCTACTAAAGAGAACTTCATGGGTATTAGAACTGGACGTGCTAATCCTGCTCTTCTTAATGGCATTATGGTTGACTATTATGGTGCTCCAACACCTATTAAGGCTGTTGCTTCTATTGGTGTTCCAGAGCCTCGCACTCTTTCTGTAACTCCTTTTGATGCTTCGCAAGCTAATGCTGTAGAAAAGGCTATTCGCGATTCAGATTTAGGAGTAAGCCCTAATAGAGATGGAAATGTAATTCGTGTTACAATGCCAGAACTTACAGAAGACCGTCGTAAAGAATACGTAAAGCTTGCTAAAACAAAAGCTGAAGAAGGTAAGGTTGCTGTTCGAAATATTCGCCGTAAAACCAAGGAGAATATTGATAAGTCTGTAAAAGATGGTGAAATCGGCGAAGATGAAGGAGAGCGCTTACAAAAAGAGCTTGATAAAGTTACGAAGCAAGTAACTGATTCCTTAGATGCTTTGCTTGATGGCAAGCAGAAGGAAATAATGGAGGTCTGATTCTTCAGAAACTTTTAGGTTGAATGGGTGTCGTATGAATCAAGAAAATCTTGGAGAATTGTCTAACAAAGCTGATTTGTTAACTAATAACAATTTAGTCGGTAATAATAAGTCGGCAAAATCTGATTCTTCACATGAAAAGACCATTAACGGCACCCATGATACTTTAGACGATATAAATCGTCGTACTGGCAGAAATATGCCTCAGGCTATAGCGACTGCGATTTTATTGGTTGCTGTGATTGTTGCTTGTCTTGTAATTAGCATCGATACTTTTGTTATTCTTTTAACCATTTTTATGGTTCTCGCGTTGTGGGAGTTGCATGTAGATTTTGCTACGGCAGGTTTCAGGATTCCATTTCTGTTATTGTCTGTTTGTTCTGTAATCACTATTCTTTCTGCTTTTTATGCAAGATGGCATACTGTTGCTATGGCTAGTGGCATAACAGCATCATTGCTTTTAACTGTTGTTTTTGCTACATTGAATAGCACTGTTTCGCAAAGGACTTTACGCGCTGTAGAAAAAAAGCTCCAGCATCCTACATCATCTAAAAGTGCAAAGGCAAATACTTTCACTAATACGGCAGTCTCATTGTTTGTTGTATTGTATATTCCTTTGCTTGCCTCATGCATTGTTTTGTCTTTAACAAATACTAAGTATGCTATAGCGCATGCGATGCTGCTTGTGTTTCTACCAGCTTTAAGTGACACTGGTGGTTTGTTTGCTGGTGCGTGGCTTGGTAAGCATAAGCTCTCTCCTCGTATTTCTCCTAAGAAATCAATAGAGGGTCTTTTAGGGTCAATGCTTTTTGCTTTGATAGGTGCTTACGCTATCATATCTGGCTTCTATGGATCTTCTTGGATAAAATTCTGGTGGATGCCAGCAATAATGGGTGTTGCATCAGGCATGGTTGGTACCTTTGGTGATTTATGTGCTTCAATGCTTAAAAGGGATATTGGTATTAAGGATATGGGGCATTTGCTTAAAGGTCACGGTGGCGTTTTAGATAGAGTGGATTCTATTTTGCTTTGTGCGCCTGTTCTTATGGCGTTGATTAAGGTTGTAGGATTCTAATTTATAGGTAATATTTTAGATATTAATCGTTTGTTTTGTCATAAAAACATTACAAGTAACCGTCATGGTTTTCTACTAACATGAGGATTTATGACGATTTGTTCTATTCCTAGTCCTAGTATTTCTCAGATTACATTAGGACCTGTCACGTTAAGATTTTATGCTTTATCAATTCTTGCTGGTGCACTTGTTGCAATGTGGATTACCACTCGTAGATGGAAACGAGAAGGCGGAGATTTTAATCAGATATTAGATGTTGCACTGGTTAGTCTTCCGTCAGGAATAGTTGGAGCACGTCTTTATCATGTTATTACCACTCCCGAAAAGTTCTTTGGACCTAAGGGAGATTTGTTGGAGATGTTTAGAATTTGGAATGGTGGCTTAGGAATCTGGGGAGGAGTAATCCTAGGATCTATTGCTGCAAGCGCACTGTGTGCCTATAAAAAATATCCAATAAGCTTGCTCGCAGATGCAGCTGCACCTAGCTTGCTTATTGCACAAGGTATAGGGCGGTTAGGTAATTGGTTTAACCAAGAACTTTATGGTGCTCCAACTACTTTGCCATGGGGCCTAAAACTTAATTATTCTGCTGCAAATGCTATAGGACACAGTGAAAGTTGCTACGATGGTCTCACATGCCCAGAGGGTACTCTGTTTCACCCTACTTTCTTATATGAAATGATTTGGAATTTTGCAGGCGCAGCCTTGCTTATTTCTTTCGGCAAAGTTCTTAAGAGAAAACTTAAATCTGGATCTGAGTTTGTTCTTTACGTAATGTGGTATACGGCAGGAAGAATGTGGATTGAGTCTTTAAGGATTGATTTTTCACATACTTTCCTTGGAGTAAGAATTAACGTATGGGTTTCTATAGTTATATTTATTATTTCAATTATTGTTTTTATGATTTTGCAGAATAGCCACAGGTCAAGAACAGATCTTGTGAATCGTCTTATTGATATAACTGCAGATGAACGTGAGCGCGAATCTCAATCTAATTCAAATATTAAAACAAAAAGATTATCCTAAAATATTCTTAAATAATATAGTTATTTTGTTTTTCTAGTCGCTTGCTTTTCTTAGAATGGAACACATGAATATACAAATAGCACCTAGCATTCTTTCTGCAGATTTTTGCAATCTTGAAAGAGATCTTATAGCAATTTCAAATGCTGATCTTGTTCACGTTGATGTTATGGATCATCATTTTGTACCGAATTTAACTTTAGGGGAGCCTATTGTTAAACGTATTTGCGAAGTAACCGATCTTCCTGTAGATGTTCATTTGATGATTGAGGATCCTGATCGTTGGGCTCCAGAGTATGCAAAACTTGGTGCTGATTCTGTGAGCTTCCATATGGGTGCCACTCATGCGCCTGTTCGTCTTGCTCGTCAGCTTCGAGACATGGGTTGCAAAGCTTGTTTTGCAGTTCGCCCAGCTGAGCCAGTTGAACCTATTTTCGATATTCTTGATGAATTCGATATGGTTCTTATTATGACTGTTGAGCCTGGTTTTGGTGGACAGAAGTTCTTGAGCAATCAAATGGGTAAGGTTCGTCGTTTACGTGATGAAATTACTCGTCGTGGATTGGATACTCATATTCAGGTTGATGGTGGAGTAAGCCCTTCTACAGCTGCTATAGTCGCAGAAGCTGGTGCTGATGTGCTGGTTGCAGGATCTGCTGTTTATGGTGCTGAAAATCCATCAGCAGCTATTGATTCTATTCGTAATATTGCGCAAGAGGCTTGGCGAGCATGAAACTTTTATTGGGGCATTTTTAGAATAATGCCCCAATATTTTATTTATGCAAAATAGAATACAATTAGTAAATCTTTTAAATTGTTTTAAGGAAATTGGTATGGTTAAGTTCGTTTCTAATCAGGAGTACAGTCCTGAAGCACTTGATCGAGTTTTTACTGTACCTAATGTGATTAGTTTTCTGCGTATATGTTCAATACCATATCTTGCCATTTTAATTGCGCAAAATAAAATGTGGTTTGCTCTAATTATTCTTGCTATATCTGCTTTTTCAGATTGCGTTGATGGTTATATTGCTAGAACTTTTAATCAGGTTAGTAAATTAGGGCAGATTTTAGATCCTGTTGCGGATAGGCTTTTAATAGCATGCAGCATTTTAGCTTTAGCGTTTGCCAAGATTATACCTTGGTGGGCGTTGGCTCTTGTTGTTTTGCGAGACATAATAATGGCTATTTTGATTGTTATTCTTGCGCAATATGATTATGGACCTTTACCAGTGAACTTCATGGGTAAAACTGGAACAGCATTATTGATGGTTACTATCGTATTATTTATGATTGTTTATGCTGTTGCGACTGAACCAATGCTTATTCTGTATGCTGCAGCAATAGCTTGTGCAATTTGGGGAATAACGCTTTACTGGTTTGCTGGAGTGTTGTATTGCATTCAAGCTTATAAGTTATTAATAAAAAAGTTTAAATAAGGATTATACGTATTATAAACTGGTTTGAATAACGGACATATTTATGGTGCAAAAGACTTCTAATCTAAATCATGATGTGAATAACACTGATCATAGTGTTATTCCAGAGTCTTTTCCTGCTCCAACCGTTATCTTATTTTCAAAACGCAGAGCAGTTTTTTCCAAATCAGTGTTTGCTCTTGGTCCTCATCATGTGACTACTTCAAGTTATAACTTTTCTAACCATAATGAAAAAAGACGTCGTATTGAAGACTATTCATTACGCTTAATTGACGATTTAAGCAATAGACCAGTGGATCCTCTTTTTATGGATTCCCGTCTTAATAAGCAGAATGTTAGTAAGATTAATCTCTGGATTACTAGAATAATTGTTTTTATTATTTGTGTTGCTCTTGGTACTGTGGGAAGCCAATTTGTGCGAAAATTGCATACGGATTCTCGTAAAGCCATACGTTTATCGTTAGCTAACGAGCTTACTTCTCACGCAAGCCGTTTTGACAATCTTGTTAAAGATGTAACTAGATTGCGGGCTAGTGTAGATCGTGAGTCAAAAAGAATTAATACTCCTTATGAAAATCAAGTTGATAAATCTGACAATATGACGAATGGTACACATGGTGTTGTAGGGCCTGGAATTGTTTTAACTATTGCTAATCCTATTTCTACAAACAATGACGTCTCTAGCGGCAACATTCCTAGAGAAATGGCTAAAGGAGAAAGAATTAGGGTTGTTACAGATAGAGATATTCAGATTTTTGTTTCCATTCTTTGGGATGCAGGCGCAGAAGCAATATCAATAAATGGTCATAGAATTGGCGCTCAAACGTCCATCCGTACTGCTGGGTCAACTATTCTTATAGGTGTTAATCAGACTCAAAGCCCTTATATGATTGAGGCTATTGGAGACAGTTCTAGTCTTATTGAAAAGTTAAATTCTCAAAAGCGCTCTCCGTGGTTTGTTTCTCTTAGCGACGCAGGTATTAACCCGCAAATTTCTAAGTCAAATACGCTTAAACTTTCTGCTGCGGGAACTGGTGAAATTAATTTTGCAAAAGAATTATTGAGTAGGAGATAGGAAAATAGGTTATGACAGCTGTTCTTGGATTGATTTTAGGTGCGCTTATTGGGATTGTTGTACATCCTGATATTCCAGTAGTTATTCAACCTTATCTGCCGATTATGGTTCTTGCAGCCTTGGATGCTCTGCTTGGAGCTGCTAGAGCTTATTTTGAGCGTAGTTTCTCTGATAAGGTGTTTGTTATTTCATTCTTTTCGAATGTTATTGCTGCTACTCTTTTAGTTTTACTCGGAAACCAACTTGGAGTTGGAGCACAATTGCAAACTGCTGTTATTGTTGTATTAGGAATACGAATCTTCTCTAACGTTTCTGCAATACGTCGTTTTATATTTAGAGGCTGATATGCGTCACCCATTTTCTAATACATCAAAAAATAGCATAAAGAACGACAATTTAGACGATACTTTTGATAAAAATGTTGACAAAAATATTGATAAAAATATTGACAATATCGTCAGAAAATTGCATCGTCAGCATGCTAAAGATCGCGAAAGTGATCGTACACAAACAGGTTCTTTCCCGATTGTTAAACGAAAAAATAAGCCTTCATTGCAAGGTCATATTACGCGTACTCGTATTTTAACTGGCTTACTTGTTATGCTTCTTTGTGCATTGCTTGGATTTGCTTATATGATTCAAGTTAATAGAAGTACACTTGTATATCAGACGATGAGTGAGGATGAGCTTACTCGTTTAATTACAGAAACTAATTCGCAAATACAAAATCTAGAGCAGCGAAAGTTTGAGTTAACTAGCCAGCTTAATTCTTTAAAAGCATCTGTTAACAAACAGGAGGAAGCTGCTAGGATTGCTAAGCAGAATTCTCAGACGAGTGGTTTAATATCTGGTCGTCTTCCAGCTGTTGGTAAGGGAGTAATTATTCACATTACTGCTGGAGAAAAAGAGCGTGTGGATGCTGCTACAATGTTTCAACTGCTTGAAGAGCTTCGTAATGCTGGAGTGGAGGTTATGTCTGTTAACGACATACGTATAGTAACTTCTAGCTATATTTCTGACACTAAGCATGGGTTATTGTGTGATGCAATTGAGATTAATCCTCCATATGTTGTTAAGGCTATTGGCGAGCCTCAGAATTTGCAAAACGCCGTAAATATTGCTGGGGGAGTTGGGTCTAGATTAAAAGTCAAATTCGGTGCTTCCGTATATGTTTCAACGCCTGAAGAGGTTGAAATTCGCTCGACACGCGAACCAAAACAGTATCAATATGCAAAACCGGTCGAATAAGAAGGTAAAATAGCAATTATGACTGAACCGATTCCTACTGCTGGCGAAACAACCATTATTGGTATGCCAGCTATTACCATTCCAATAAACTCTAATGCAGATCGTCCTCTTAGGCAGGATGATTTAGATACTATAGCAAAGCTGCTTCCTGGTACCGCTTTACTTATTTCTACACGTGGAGCAGTTTCTGGATCGCGTTATTTACTAGATGAGGACGTCGTTTCTGTTGGACGAGATTCTAGAGCTGATATTATGCTAGACGATTCTACTGTCTCTAGAGCTCATGCTGTTTTTCGTAGAAATGGTACTGTTTTTAGCATTGCTGACGCTGGAAGTCTAAATGGAACGTATGTTAATCGTAACCGTGTTGATGAAGCTATTCTTCATAATGGTGACGAAATTATGATTGGCAAGTTCCGATTAATGTTCTTTACGTGTGACGCTGTTACTAAACGATAATGAATTTTGAAAACTCTCCTGAAGATAGTGCGTTGGTTGATTCTTTAAAACATGATCATCAGCCAACGCAGGGGGAACTGTTTTCGTTTTCGGATGATGAAGAGTATTCCACAGGATACCGTGGAAGCGTTGCTATGAATATCGCTGGTATTACATATAGACAACTTGATTATTGGGCTCGTAAACACATAATTGAGCCTTCTATTAATCCGTCTCATGGTTCTGGGTCTCGTCGTTTATATTCTTTTAAAGACATTGCAATTATGGCGGTTTCTAAGCGACTTTTAGACGCTGGAGTAAATCTTACTAATGTGACTACTGCTATAGTGTTTTTAAATTGTTTTAGTGTAAAGCATCTCGAAAATATGACCATAATTTGCGATGGTCAATCTGTTGTGGAATGCGATAGTAATCAGGAAAATATGCGAGATATGCTTGAATGTGGCACAGCTGTTTTTGCTATAGCTGTTGGTCGTATTGTTAAACAGGTTAAAGCTGATTTAGACTCTGCATTATCTAAGTAAATTTCTAATGTATTTGTATATTTTATCCCTAAAATATATCTAATCTGACATAACGTACATTATCGGATAAATACTCATATATTTTTTAGCACGAAAAACAAATAATATTTCAAAATTATTCAAAATACTCATTAATGGCATTATTCAAATCAGAAACACTGTCGATAATACGATATGCTCCGTGAGTTTTAAGCTCACCAGGCTCGGCATAACCCCAAGAGCAACCCAAACAATCAATATCGCATGCTAAAGCGCCATCAACATCCGTCCAACGGTCGCCAACCATTAAAGCACGATCCCGTAAAGGATTGAATCCAATATTTTCAAAAACATAGCGAATAACTTGATCTTTATTAATCCTAGACATATCTTTGCTAGCACCATAAATACCATCAATCAAGTTTGTCAATCCAAAATGATCACAAATTGGTTTAACTTGATATTCAGGCTTGCAAGATGCAGTAGCAAGATAATAACCAGACTTTCGTAGCAACTTAAGCTGTTCAGGGATGCCATCATAAACTTTGTTCAAAAAATTCCCAGTAATCATATCACCATTTGGATTATCAGGATCTATAAAAGTTGCAACTTCGGAATAATATTTCCTATACAATTTAACGCCTTCAGATTGCAATTCTTTAGGCATATGATTCCTCTGAAAAGATTCAAGTATAGACGGTCCAACAAAACGCAACATTTCAGTATCATCAGGTATCTGCATACCAAGATCAGACATCGCTTTTTTAGCGCACGCAATAATACCAGTATGCGATTGTGTTAAAGTACCATCTAAATCAAGAAGAACAACTTTCATGACAGCTTATTTCCCTTAGAAGTGTTTTGTTTGTAAAAATAATTCTCACTCGTAATCAGGAATCCAACCCTCATGATGCATCTTTAAACGCTTATCAAGTAAAGCTTTAAGCTCTTCTTCACTTCTACGCTCTAAAAGCATATCCCAATGCGTGCGAGCTGGCTTATTAAAATCATCATCTGGCCTGTCTGCATCGCCTTCCTTATGTGCTAATGCACCACAACGGCATTCCCACTCTTCAGGGATCTCGGCACCTTGAGCAAATGGAAGAATCGTTCTGTGACCCTTAGGGCACACATATGCAACATCGTTACGAGCAGCGAAATCAACATTATCGTCGGATTCCAATGATTTAGCTCCAATGCTCATTCCACGTAAACTGCGCTCTGCCATAATATATTATTCTCCTTTTTGTTTTCATTATAAAGCTAGCGAATTGCACGGACGATACACAAAGGTATACCATGATATATCAATAACATATCAAACATCACAATAAGCAACTACCCCGCGATTAATAAGTTTAGCTGCTTCATAAGCATTGTGAGCTAAAGAATCATCTACGTTAGGCAATATTTTCAAATATTCGCTAGCAACAGCAAGTTGATTAAGTAAGTCAATAAGTCTTTTTGCAAATCTGACAAAATCACCACCAGTTATGTCAGTATTTTGCAATATGTTGAGTAAATCAGCACCTTGAGCCCAATCATAAATCATATCAATTGCACCAAAATCAAGAGGTCTTAAAGCATCAAGATGATTATTCAAGCACATATCACTTATACGAATAAATAATTCTTTCATCTTTAAAACTGTATTGAATACAGGCGCATTTAATCCTCCAGGATACCTACGCGGCTCTCCCCCAGCAGGACCCCTAGATTCATACACTAATGCAGATAAACAAGACAATAATTGAATAGGAGTTAGATTATTAAAAATTCCTTCACAAATTGATTGAGCAAAAACAACATCAAGCTCGTTGTAAAGTCTACGAAGCAACTGACCCTTGTCTGTTAACACTAAAGCATCGTTCGTATTTTTTAAATAATCTAATCTACAAAGTACTTCACAAATACTATCAAAACATCTTGCAACTGAGCCGGTGCGAGAATTATAGCGATCCTTAACCTGATTTAGTTCACGCATTTCTCGAGCCCAATAATAACCCCAGTGTAAATGTTCTTGAATATCTGGGCATCCTGCACAAGGATGGTTACGCTCCTCGTTGCGTAAGGTATCGATAGTTTTATCTAATTCTTTAAAAGCTTTAGCACGCTCAACTTCACTAGCAAATATTGTATGCTTAAGTTTTCTACGCTGATCATGTTGAGCATCTTTAAGACGCATTCTAAGAGTCATAAACTCAGAAAAATCACCTTGAATGCAATGAAAAGCTTGTTCATAACCGCTAATAGCTTCTTTAAGATCCTCAATACGACTTAAAAGCCTTTGAGCAGAAGCATTGGCTTCCCATTGAGCAAAAGAACTGCTTAGAGTTATGCGAGCAGTTTTAACATCACTATTATTTAGGAGATTAACAGCCATGTTGAATGTAGGAACAAAGCTAGAATGAAGAGGATACACTCGTTTACTAGACAAGGATGCAGCCTTAGAAGGATCAAAATCAGGATTGTCAATTAACACTGCATGACCAATATCATCTATGCCACGTCTGCCAGCGCGACCAGTAAGTTGTGTGAACTCACCAGGAGTTAGCGGAACGTGACCTGTACCATCAAATTTAACAAGTTTTTCAACAACAACACTTCTCGCAGGCATATTTAAACCTAAAGCAAGAGTTTCTGTAGCAAAAATAACCTTAATAAGACCGCGTTCAAAAAGCGTTTCTACAATATGGCGAAAAATAGCAATCATACCAGCGTGATGAGCTGCAAAACCTTGTTCAAGAGCATACCTAAAACGCTCAAATCTAAGTGCCTTTAAATCGCTTTTGCTTAGCTTATTTTCCGCAATCATAGAATCAACTATTCTGCGAATTTCATACATTTCTTCATCGCTAGTAAGAGATAATCCAGCGTTTAAACATTGTTGAACAGCCTGATCGCATCCTGAACGAGAAAAAATAAAATATATTCCTGGTAGCATATCAAGGTAATCAAGCTCATCTATAACAGCCCACCTTTTAGGGGTGTGTCTAACAGCAACTTCTCCCCTATTACTTTTAGATGAATTAGAAAACTTATTCTTAGAAAACTTGCCTTTGCTAAAACGTTTATTTACATTACGATAAGATGCTTTACGTCGTAAAGAGGCATTCTCCCATTGAGTGATTTTTCTTGTTAAAGCAAGATTTACATGATTGGTGCTATTACCATTTTTATCAACATCATATAAGTTAAGTAATTCAGGCTCTGTGCGTCCATCCTTTTGGATAATAACATGTCTTTCAAGTGGAACAGGACGATGCTCATCTACAACCAAATGTGTTTCTCCGCGCACAGAAGAAATCCATGCACTAAAATCTTCCACATTAGAAACAGTTGCAGAAAGACCAATAATCTTAACGCTCTGAGGAAGATGAATAATAACTTCTTCCCACACAGCACCCCTGAACTTATCTGCAAGATAATGAACCTCATCTAAAACAACAAATCCAAGAGATTTAAGAGTAATTGAACGTTCATAAAGCATATTGCGTAAAACTTCTGTAGTCATAACAACAATATCAGCCTCTGGATTAACCGAAGTATCTCCAGTTAAAAGTCCAACTCTATCTATTCCATAAACTTCACAAAAATCATGATATTTTTGATTACTTAAAGCCTTAATAGGAGTTGTGTAAAATGTTTTAACTCCACGATTTACGCCTAGAAAAACAGCAAAATCAGCAACAACAGTTTTACCTGCTCCAGTAGGAGCTGCCACAAGAACATTATCTCCATTTTCCAGTGCATCAATTGCTTCTGCTTGAAAATCATCTAAATCAAAACTTAAAGATTGTTCAAATTTTGCAGCCATAGTTCGAGAGTGCTCAATAGTTTGCTTAAACAAATTAAACCGTTCAGCTGGAGATAAAGGAATTTCAGAATCATTCTTGTAATCGTTTGAATCAACAAGAATATCATTTTTCTTTTTCTTGCGATATGACGTCTTAGACATAAAAAAGTTTAGTTCTTTCTTCTTAAATCAAAATAATTTTAAGTTCGCAATTCACTAAGATTCTTTTGACTCTTTAAAATTAGGATTATCAATATCTTCTTGACGCAACGACTTTGTATTCCAATTTTGCCAAATGGACTTATGGGTTTCTCTTATACGATTATGACGATCATTAACCTTAATTCGAGTATGCTCGTATCTACGTGCCGCATCCTTTATAGGACGAGTGAATAGCGGGCTTGTATCATTATCTAAAGAATCATCATTGTCTTGAAGTCTTTCAAAGCAAGAAGAAACTTTTTCAAGAAAACTTGAAGAATTTTCAAAAATCCTAAAAGCATTTCTAATAGCGAAAACAGTCCCGCATGCAATCATACAAAGCATGAAAAGCGTAATAATAACCCAAATCCACCACGGCATTTTAATTCTCCACAATAGGAGAATCGCTATGATCAACACTCAATTCACGTTGAGCACGAGCAATAATCATAGTACGCAAAGTTTCTGGAGAAACAGCTTTAATATGACGGGCATGCGCAATACAGAAAGCAACAAACCAAGAATCTGAGCAAACAGTCAAATGAACTTTAACCCCACTCCCACAAGGCTCAACCGTAGCACCTGAAAGACTCTTTAAGAAGTTTAAATCAGGTTCATCAGTGATAAAGCATGTTTGCGTACCATTGTCAAAACTCCACTTACGAAGTTCGCTAATAGGAACATCTGGAATTTCTACAGGGCAAACAGGCGTAATTACCTCTGCATGCTCAATGCGAGCAACGCGAAGAACTTGCCAAATTCTAGGCAAACCATTTGCCTTATTGATAGAAGTATCCTTCGCAACTAGACTACGTTTATCTTCTGGAGCCTGATTTTCAACATCAGTCCAAACTGCAACGTAATAAACGCCTTCATCAACAAAAATCTTAGAAGGTGCAACAACTTTCCTACGAGTTCTGCCTGCTCCGTCTGTATACTCCATGTCAATTAGAGCACCAGCATTAATAGCGCTACGAACTATAGAACAGTTTCTAGGCTCTACTTCATAACCAGTAAGGCTCAGCCAAGGAGTTTCACCTGGACGCACATGCCTACGCAAACGCATATACAAAGCCTTAGCCTGGTCTCTCTGTTCAACAGGAAGAAGCGGAGAATGAGCAAGATAATTAACTGATGCGGTCAACATGCTCATATACTG
Organism: Gardnerella sp. DNF00038; assembly: GCF_049262855.1. Lineage (NCBI taxonomy): Bacteria > Bacillati > Actinomycetota > Actinomycetes > Bifidobacteriales > Bifidobacteriaceae > Gardnerella > Gardnerella sp. DNF00038. Next base: position 876,843 of record NZ_CP058407.1, read on the forward strand.
TTGAGAAACACCAGCCAAACGCTCAAGCCCTAATGAATTTGTTGCAGAAACAATTCCTTCAGCTTCTAGCAAAGACCAATCAATATCGAAGAACTGACTACCAGCCATCTCTCCATCATCAGATACAGTCGTAAGAGTATTGATATCTTTGTGCAAAATAGCAACAAATCTACGAAGTTCGTCTTCACTCTTTGGCTTTCCTATAAATCTAACAGCAAGCTCATCCAATGGGAACTCTTCACCAAGATGTGCAGAAAGGAAGAGCATTAATCGAAGTCTGCGATCAACCTCACTGCCAGTTTGGAAAGATGCTTTCTTTTGGCGTGATTTGTCTGGCTCAGAGTCAGACAAATCCTGATTATCGTCAGAGCTATTTTGCGATAAATCGTCTTGCTCAACATAATCTTCATCGCAAGACACAAATTCCGTTGCAGCATTAAGTCTACGATGGAATGCATCTACTGCTTCTTGTGGACTTACAACACAAGAACCTGGATGTTCAAGCACAAACATCGCTAAATCATCTGAATCAGTATAAGCAACATTCAAATGCTCGCCATCAACATCAACTGTTGCGGCGAATCTACGTGAATCAATAACCTTAACTAATGCATCTGGAATTGTCTGAGTGCCTAAACCTGGAGCGATAGAATCAAGACCTAGTCCAGGTATAGGAGTTTGAGGAACTCTTGGAGCTGTGCGAGACGCAGAAGAATGCTGTTGCTCAACTTTACGAGATTCAGAAGAAGAAATGGACATAGACCTAGCCAAATAATTGGCAGCAGCCAAAACAGGAAGTTCTTCTTGCTCGAAACGTATACGAACTCTTGGCTCATCGCCAAGCTGCAATCTATAAGATGCAAAATCTTGCCCTTCGGATTTGGAAGAATATTCTGGCTGTCGTGACTCAATTGCAATTCCCATAGCCGCAAGTTTTGCACGATCCCTTTGGAACTGCTTGGCAAAAGCTGCCTTAGCAGCCTGATCAGCAAGCTCTCCATATGAATCAGCATAAGCTTTAACTCGTTGTGCAATCTGACGCGAAGTCAGCCATTGTGGAAATGCGGAAGACAACACCGCTAGCACATCTAGCTCATGTTTGCCCCACTTATCGGAAAAACGACGTCTTCCGTTACTTCCTTCTGCCATTGGTCCTCACGTATCGTTTCTTTTGTAGTTTCCTTCCATGCATAGAGAATCTGCGATTAATGTAAGACGCTAAATCCTCCACACACACTTTATCTATTTTAATGGTGTTTTGCTATACGTGTGGACATTTTTAAAAAAACTCATGATTTTTCTTATTTTATTATTTTCAAGGGTAAGAGAACCCTTGAAAACAAGCCATTTCACGCGCGACACGCCATAAATATTTTTTAATTCTCAAATTTCACACGCTATTTACACCCATTCATCTGGTTCAATACCCTGAGGCCCAACAAATTCCCCATTTGGAACGTAGCTTGGCTCTCCAGTATCTTCTAAAACAGCATCGGAGAACATAGAAACCTGATTACCAAATGTCCAATCACCACGAATAGTAACTGACTTTGCAGCAGCTAAAGCAGGAACCGAATAAGGGAATCTTTCGTTGAAATCATTGATATTTCGATAATAACGAGGATCGAGATCAATATCTGGGAATATGTAGTTGCCATCCTCCATCTCATAAGAATCAGTAAGATGGAATCTGTCTGAACGCATTATAAACAAATCATTAGTTGTCTTGACAGGCAAGAATCTCATTCTATCTACTTCTACACAAATAGCATCATTAAAAAGCGAAATTGCAGCACCCATCGCAGTTTCCAGCTGAATAACTTTCTCGCTTTTTTCATTTGTAGGATCAATAGTTTTTCTATTGCAAATCACAGGAAGAGGAAGAACTCCATTGTATTCTTCCAACTTTTTTTGTAATGCGTCAACGCGAACCCAAATATTATTTGTATTAAAATAGGGATGTTTCTTAATACTTTGAGCACTTCTTCGATCTTCTGGATGAACTTGAGTCATTTCTCGAAGCATCATTCTTCCAGTTTCGAGATCTCTAACAATATGACCACCTTTACGATCGGCTTGAGTACGCTTAGCAACCTCAATCATTATTGAAGCACCCGTGTTTTCAAAGTGCTGAGCAAGAGTACGAGAAGGTCTAGCGCCTAAATTATCTGAATTTGAAATAAATAAATATTCAATACCATTTTTCTTCAAAACGTTTAACAATCCTGATTCCCAAATTGTAGAGAAAATATCTCCATGACCTGGAGGACACCACTCTAACTCAGGATCTTCTGGATAAGAAACTGGCTCACAGGTTTCCTCTAGCAATTTCGGTTCTTGATGCTGAATAATTTCAACAGGAATGTTTTCTTGAGAAAATTTACGATTACGCTTCAGCACTTGTAATGTATCTTTAGATGTGCGGAAAGAGTTCATAAAAATAAGAGGTAAATCAACACCTAAGCGTTGGCGTGCTGTAAGAACCTGACCGATTATTATATCTATAAATCGCATTTGTCGAGCTTTGTGCCTACGGACAGGCAACAAAGATTTTGCGCACGACAATCCCATAGACGTTCCCAAACCACCATTAAGCTTAATAAACGCTGTTTTTGCAAAAGCGTTTACAGCTTTATCATGATCAATAGTCTCATAAATTTCGTGAAAATTTGGAACACTCTTAATAGGCTCTACAGTGTTTTCGCGAATAAATTCACCAGACTTATCATTAATCCACGAGTCATAAAGATGCGCAAATTGATTAATCGCAATCTCACTCATACCTTGTTCGCGCATCTTTGCAGCGGACAATTCAAAAGTGTCGCCCATTTAAGACAGCCTCCTTGTATGCATTATGTTTAATAGTTTATCTATTCAATCTATATGTTGCAAACAAGGTGAATGGATTTTATTACTAAAAATCAAAAAATAGCACAACAGGCGGAATCAAACCCATTGCGCTATTATTCATAATTAATCTAAAAATTAGAATTAATCATGCTTTTTATTATTTTTATCTTGGTTAGTATTTTGACTATCATCTAAATTCTCGTCACCAGTTTCTAGATGATGCTCATCGTAGCCTTGCAAGTAACGAGTACGACGCCAATGGTGAATAGAAGCGTTTGTACCGCGGTGATGCACGTGGTACTTTCTAGGAGTTCCACCGTACGGAAGCTCTTTAACTTCCTTAGCAACAGCAATCTGATTCACGTTAGAAGGATCCATAATTGCGATTGGCGCAACAGGTTCTGGTTCAGTCGGAGCTGCAGTTCTGCTACTGAGCTTTGATGGGAGCCATTCAGCAAACCAAGAAAGCGCCCAGCAAATCAAGAAGTACACAACTGCAGCAACAGTCAAAGTTTGCAAAATGTTAAAGTACATTGATCCAAGTCGTCTAGATTCTTGGAGCAAATCAGTGTACATAATGATGGAACCTAATGCAGTGTCTTTTAACACAACAACAAGCTGAGTTACTGCTGCTGGGAGCATTGCGATGATAGCTTGTGGCATTTCGATTTGTGTTAAAGACTGATATTGAGATAGTCCAAGTGCCAAAGACGCTTCACGCTGACCGTTAGGAAGATTTCCAACGCCAGATCGAACTAGCTCTGCAACAACGGAACCGTTGTACAAGATCAAAGACAACACAACGGCCCAGTAAGACGCGCCACTTATTCCAGCAAACGCAAATCCTCGCCAAAGGAAGATCATAAGCAAAAGCACTGGCACAGCGCGGCAAAACTCAACTACAACGGCAGAAATGCTGCGAAGAAACAGGTTAGGCAATAGTCTTAAAAGACCAAATAAAAGTCCAAAAACTATCGATCCCACAACGGCAAGAAGTGAAGCTTTAAGAGTCATCCACAATCCTGGAAGATAAAAATCAGTCCACGCTTCCGATTCCACAGCTGGATTCCACAAATCCCACGAAAGCTGATTTTCGCCTTCGGGAGGATTGCTAAGTCTTAAAAGCAAAGCAATAACAATAAGTGCAAACACAACGCACGCAACAATATTTGCAATGCGAATCTTTTTTAAAGCCTTAGGCCCAGGCGCATCAAATAACAGAGATTTTTCTTGTTTTTTTGCCATTTTCATCACCTTCTAACCGCAAGCTTATTAGACAAATAAGTTGTGAAAATACCGATTGGAATAATCAACACAATGTATCCGCACGCAAAAATCAAAAAGATTGGAACAATCAAATCTGCATGCCTTTCAATCATCTCACTCATAAGAGTAGATGTTTCAGTTGCAACAGATGCAGCTGCAGCAACAGTGGAATTTTTAAGCAACGCAATAAAAGTGTTTCCAAGAGGTGCTACAGATCCGCAAAATGTTTGAGGCAAAATCACATTAAAAGCCGATTGGAAGAAGTTAAGTCCAAGCGCTCTACATGCTTCTGCCTGACCCAAAGGTACGGTATTTAAACCAGATCTTAAGGATTCGCAAACAAAAGCTGCAGTGTAGAAACTCAAGCCAGCAATTGCAAGCCAGAAGAAGTTTACGCTAAAAACAGTTGAAAAACCGAGCTTTAGCTGAGCATACACGCCAAGAACCATAAATACCATGATTATTGTTAGAGGCATATTCTTAAAGAACTCAACGTATGCGCTTGCAATAATTCGAAGCGAATGAATTGGGCAAATCCTCATCATAACTAGAATCACACCAAGAATCGTTGAAAAAAGCACGCTCCACAATGTGATTTCAATATTCACCAAGAATGCTCCTGGAATATTGTATGAAGTAAATAATTGCACAAAGTCTTGCATTTTACTCCTCCCCCTCATTTGGTACTGGCGGATTATACTTTGCGTTTGGCTTAAAACCAGTTCCGCGCATGTTATCGTCTAAAGCTCTTTTCCATGAACCATTTTTAATCATGTCTTTAAGAGCATTATTAATGCGCTTAGCTAGCTTAGTGTTTCCTTTTTTAATGCCAATGCCGTAGTGCTCTTCAGTAAATGGCTTACTAACAAGCTTTAGTCTGCCTCTAGATGCTGTAGCAAGACCAGCGAGAATAATATCGTCTGTTGTAACAGCGTCTACGATTCCAGAGAATAATGCTGTTGCACATTCTGCATAGCCAGGCTGTTGCATAAGTTGAACTTTTGAAGAGTACTTCTCTTTAATAACTATTGCAGACGTAGAACCAGTTACTGAGCATAAACGCTTTCCGTCTAAATCGTCTGGACCGCTTACTTTATGCTCGTCTTTGCGAACTAATAAATCTTGACCTGCAATAAAGTATGGTCCAGCAAAAGAAACAGTGTTTTTTCTAGCATCTGTTATAGAATATGTTGCAACAATCATATCTACATCGCCATTTTGAAGCATTGCTTCACGCTGTTTTGAAGGCGATTCCTTCCAAACAATCCTATCTTCGGAGTAACCCAACTTTTTGGCAACGTACTTTGCAACGTCTACATCAAAACCAACGTAAGTTCCAGACTTTTTAAAGCCAAGACCAGGCTGATCAAACTTAATGCCAATGCGTATTACATCGTTGCGACTATTTTTACTGCAAGCGCTAAGTGGTAGAACGCAGCACAATGCGCAAATCATAGATAAAATTGCGCGATATGTATGTCTTAATCCCAGTTTGTAACGCTTACACTTAAGCGCAATATTGTGTAAATATTTCATAACTACCTCTTAAAGATTTAAAAAATCGCTATTAATGATTTAAAAACGAGTCAAATTAATGAGTCAAAATCTTTGAAAGGAAGTCTTTTGCTCTGTCTGTCTTTGGATTTTCAAAGAACTCTTCTGGTGTATTTTGCTCAAGAATTCTGCCATCTGCCATAAACACGATTTTGTCTGCAGCTTTACGTGCAAAACCCATCTCGTGAGTAACGCAAATCATGGTCATTCCTTCTTTTGCAAGCTCAACCATAACATCAAGAACTTCGTTAACCATTTCTGGATCAAGCGCAGATGTAGGCTCATCAAAAAGCATAACCTTTGGATGCATTGCAAGCGCGCGAGCAATTGCCACTCGCTGCTGCTGACCTCCAGAAAGCTGAGAAGGCATTTTGTTAGCTTGATTATCAACACCAACTCTAGCAAGAAGATCCATTGCCAAACTTTCTGCTTCTTGCTGCTCCATATGACGAACCTTAATAGGAGCAAGCGTAACGTTTTCTAGAATCGTCTTGTTTGCAAAAAGATTAAAAGACTGGAACACCATTCCTACTTCTGCACGCAATGCGGCAAGTTCTTTTCCCTCTTGAGGAAGAGGCTTACCATCAATGCGAATGTCTCCAGAGTCAATAGTTTCAAGACGATTAATCGTCCTGCACATTGTTGACTTGCCAGAACCAGAAGGTCCAATAATAACAAGCACTTCGCCTTTATTAACAGTCAAGTTAATATCTTTTAAAACGTGAAGCTTACCGTAGTGTTTTTCAACATGGCTAAGTTCCACCAACGGCTGTGCTACTTTTTTTGTGTTGTTTAATTTAGTATCCATAAAAAGGATTCTAATGTTCTTTTGTTACATGCGTTTATCGTAATAGTTACTTTTAAACGCTTATAAAGTTACGGAAAACAATAAAAATGATACCAAAATGTTAATTTTAGTTTAAAAATGCCGTTAAGTTCGGATTTCCTAATACAATCACACAACTTAACGGCATTTATTAGCAATATTTAAATTGTAAATTATTGCATTCTATTATATTTACGATTACTCGTCTTCTTCTGGATCGTAATCGACGCCAGTTTCAGCACGCTGTTCGTCAGAAATTGGAGCAGGAGCGCCAGTTAGAGGGTCGCGTCCGCCGCCAGCCTTAGGGAAGGCGATTACGTCGCGAATCGAGCTTGCGCCTGCAAGAATTGCAGCAGTACGATCCCAGCCCAAAGCAATACCAGCGTGAGGTGGAGCACCGTACTTAAAGGCTTCAAGCAAGAAGCCGAACTTTTCTTCTGCTTCCGCTTTGTCGATTCCAAGAACATCAAGCACGCGATCTTGAATATCGTCGCGGTGAATACGAACGGAGCCACCGCCCATCTCGTTACCGTTGCACACGATATCGTAAGAATCGCTCATTGCATGCTCTGGATCTTTATCGAACTTATCAATCCAATCAGCAGATGGCATTGTAAATGGATGGTGCATAGAAGTCCACTTAGAATGGCCAACTGCAACATCATCATCGTCTGGATCATCTGTGCGCTTAAACAATGGGAAGTCAACAACCCAAGTAAACGCAAACTCGTCTGGGTGAAGCAATCCTGCGCGGCTTGCAAGCTCTACACGAACTGCACCAAGCAAAAGCTGAGAAGATTCACGGCTTCCTGCTGCAAAGAATACAGCATCGCCATCTTGCGCACCAACAGCTTCCTTAAGTCCTGCACGCTCTTCTTCGCTAAGATTCTTAGCAACAGGGCCTTTTAGCTCACCATCTTCACCAAAGACTACATAAGCCAAGCCCTTAGCTCCACGCTGCTTAGCCCAATCCTGCCATGCGTCAAACTGACGACGAGGTGTATCTGCACCGCCCTTAAAGAGCACAGCGCCAACATAAGGAGCTTGGAACACGCGGAATGGAGTGTTCTTAAAGAAGTCAGTCAACTCAATAAGTGGGTTTCCAAAACGCAAATCAGGCTTGTCGGAACCGTACTTATCCATAGCTTCCTGCCAAGTGATTCGAGGCAAAGGAAGAGTAATCTCGTGACCAGCTTCCTTCCAAATAGCAGCAATAACGCGCTCTGCCATAGCCATAACATCTTCTTGGCTTGCAAAGCTCATTTCCATATCAAGCTGAGTGAACTCAGGCTGACGATCAGCACGGAAATCTTCATCACGATAGCAGCGAGCAAGCTGATAGTAGCGCTCAACACCAGAAACCATAAGCAACTGCTTTAAAAGCTGCGGAGACTGTGGAAGAGCGTACCAAGAGCCTGGAACCAAACGTGCTGGAACAACAAAGTCGCGAGCGCCTTCTGGAGTGGACTTAATAAACGTTGGCGTTTCTACTTCTGTAAAGTCCATATCTTCCAAAGCGTGACGAGCTGCCTTAGCCATATCAGAGCGAAGCTTTAGATTACGCTGCATTGATGGGCGGCGCAAATCAAGATAACGATACTTCAAACGAACATCTTCGCTAGGAAGCTTGTTTTCAGACTCGTTTTCCAATGCTGTAGAAACCTGGAATGGTAACGCATCGGACTTAGCGAGAATTGTCATTTTATTCGCAACGATTTCGATTTTTCCTGTTGCTAAATGGTCATTTTCATTGCCATCTGGACGCAGGCGAACTTCGCCAGTAACCTGAACAACAAATTCACTACGCAATGGTCGCGCAGTTTCCTCATCGTAAATAACAACCTGCACTAAACCTGTGTTGTCACGAACATCTACGAAAGCGACGCCACCGTGATCACGGCGACGATCAACCCAACCAGCAATGGTTACGTTCTGTCCGACCAAGGTCTCAGTCACTTCAACGGCATGGTGTGTGCGATACGCCGTCTGGCTCATAAGTCCACTTCCTTGTTTAAATAATTTTGTTAATTTTTGTTTTGACTTTAATAGTTTACCGCATGAATCGCGCGTTCAAATATTGCAAAATATATTCTTAAAATATAAAGCAAATTATTGAGCGCAAGAAACAGTCTGCCGGGCATAAACAGTATCTGGTTGCCAAGACGTGGCGTCTGCAGAAACTTGTTCCCCAGTAATAATATTCTTCACTTCATCATGGTTAGATTCAGAATCTGCACTATCAGCTGGGAACCACACATAAGGAATACCTAACTTATCTGCATATTTTATCTGCTTACCAAGTTTTGCTGCACTTGGAGAGACATCGGCAGCAATTCCTCTAGCACGAAGCTTTCGAGCAATCTCGTTACAAGCAGACCTATCTTCCTCATCCCAAACTGCCACCAATACTGCAGCAGGAGAAACACGGGAAACAGTGGCACCAGCTGTGTGAAGCATATAAGAAAGTAAACGCGAAAGTCCTATAGAAAGACCTACGCCTGGATACTTTTTATTACCTTGAGAAACAAGATTATCGTAGCGTCCGCCAGAGCAGATTGATCCAAGGGATTCAGCACCATCCAAGAATGTTTCATACACAGAGCCAGTGTAATAATCCAATCCTCGCGCAATCTTCAAATCTGCCACAACAGCACCTGGACGAATTTTTGCTGCATCGTCCACAATCATTGCAAGAGTTTCAACACCTTGTGAAGCTAAAGTGTACGATTCGTTATCTTCACTGCGAGAAATATCATGCTTATCGCATAATTCATCGAAACGAGACTTCAACTCATCTCCTGTTTCAGCAGTAAGTTCAGCCAATTCTAAGCATGCAGCAGCTTGGGAGTCCGTAGCTCCGCACTCTTTTACCAAAAGCTTAGCAACTTCTTCAGCGCCAATTTTGTCGAGTTTGTCGATTTCTCGAAGAACTCCCTCAATATCGCTTAAACCAATACCTCGATAAAAACCTTCAGAAAGCTTACGATTATTGGCGTGAACAGTGGCTTTAGGTAATCCAAATTCGCGCAAACGTTCAAGTGCTTCTACCATAACAAGAGGAAGCTCTACTTCGTAGTGAGACGGCAAATCACCATTCCCCACAACATCAATATCTGCTTGAACAAATTCACGGAAGCGTCCTTCTTGCGGACGTTCGCCGCGCCAAACTTTTTGCATCTGCCAGCGTTTAAAAGGAAAAGCTAAATCGCCAGTGTGTTCAACAACATAACGACTAAGAGGAACTGTTAAATCAAAATGCAAACCTATTCGATTTTCAACAGGAGTGTCGCTTTCATGCCCCACCTCTTGCAATCTAGACAAAAGATATATTTCTTTGCTAGTTTCGCCTTTTTTTAACAGACTTGAACCCTGCTCAACAGCACGAGTTTCAATGCCTATAAAACCATTTAATTCAAATACTTCCCGCAATGTGTCCATAACACGCTGTTCAACAGCGCGCTCACTAGGAAGCCACTCTGGAAAACCAGATATTGATGAGCCTTGTACCATGTCCACTATAATAGGTTATGTTGCGGAAAAATCATGGCTTACCGTCATACTTATTCGTAACACTGTTACCGTGCATTTGCTGTAAGGAGTCGACCCGTGACCGAACAGACTAAACCTGAAGAAACTACTAAACAAACTACCCCAAAGCCGCATGCGCCGTCGCCTGCAAACTTTGCTAACAAGGCTCGCGTTGTTGCTGCGGTTCCAACTATCTCGTATAGCGACGAAGATGTTAAAACCGCTAAAACCTTTGGGCGAGTTGATGAAAATGGAAACGTTTATGTTCGTGAAGGAGCTGACGAACGCGAAGTAGGTCAGTATTCTACTGGTACTCCAGAGGATGCTTTGACTTTCTACGTACATCGTTATCTTGACTTAAAGATTAAGCTTGATCTCTTCGAAAAAAGACTTGAATCGTCTAATGTGAGACCTAAGGAAATTGATGAGACTTTAGCTACTTTAGAGGCGGATCTTAAGGAACCATCGGTAGTTGGAGACATCGCTGCTTTGAATGCTCGACACGCCGAATTGCAAGCTAAGGCTGCGTCTAAAAAAGAAGAACTTGCAAAAGCTCGCAAAGATGAATTAGATAAAGCTCTTAAAGAACGTACTGCTATTGTTGAACAGGCAGAAACGTTAGTTGCTCAAATAGGTGATTCTACAAATTGGCGCTCGCTTTCAGATAAGCTTCGTTCCCTGTTTGACAAGTGGCAGCAACATCAGCGCACTACGATTCATCTCAATAAGGCGGATGCTGACGCTTTGTGGCAGCGATTTTCTAAAGCTCGTTCTGCTTTCACTCAAGCACGCAACGCTTGGGTTAAGGAGCGTGATACTGAAAGAAATACTGCTAAAGAAATTAAGGAAGCCATTATTGCTGAAGCTGAAAGCTTGAAGGAATCAACTAAATGGCGTGAGACTTCTATGAAGTTTAATGCTTTGATGGATCGCTGGAAGAAGGCTGGAAATGCTGGTCGTCAGCACGACGATGAGTTATGGGCTAAGTTCCGTGAAGCTGCAGACACATTCTATCATGCTCGTCAAGAAGATAGAGAAAAGATGAATGCTGGTGAAAAAGAAAATCTTTCCAAGAAGGAAGCTTTGCTTGTTAAGGCAGAAGCTCTTCTTCCTGTTAAAGATGAAGAAGCAGCAAAAGCAGCTCGCAAAGCATTATCTGAGATTCAAGAAGAATGGGACAAGATTGGTTTTGTTCCACGCGAAGATATGCGCAGAATTGAATCCCGCTTAAATGATGTGGATAAGAAGATTAAGGCTGTTGAAGATGCTGCTTGGAAAGATGCTGACCCAGAGGCAGACGCTCGTAAGTCTAGTTTTGCTACGCAATTGAAGGCTCAGCTCGAGGAGCTTGATTCTAAAATTGCAAGTGAAAAAGATGCAAAGCGTAAGGCTAAGCTTCAGGCTGAAAAAGCTACAAAAGAACAATGGTTGAATGCTATTAAGTAATTAATCATTAATCATTTAAATATGGGGTTACTTAAAAATTAAGTAACCCCATATTTAATAGTTTTATTTAACAGTTTCCATTAAAGCTTTAGCAAGTTGAATAAAGGTGTTAGCTAATTGTGAATTAGCTAGGCTTCCATCCTTTTTAAGAACCGCAGGTCTGCCAGACTCTCCAATTTCTCTAATACTCGTATCTAATGGAATTTGTGCTAAAAGAGGCACATTCTTACCAAGAGCTTTACAAAGCTGGTCACTAACGCGTTTTCCGCCACCTGAACCAAAGATTTCCAAGCGCGCTCCATTATTTTCAAACCAACTCATATTTTCTACAACTCCACGCACATTAACTGGAATTTGCAACGCCATAAGACCTGCTCTAACGGCAACATCTGAAGCACTAGGCTGAGGAGTTGTAACAACCACAAGCTCCACATTAGGCAATGATTGAGCAACAGCCAGAGCCATATCTCCAGTTCCAGGCGCCAAATCTAAAAGAAGCACATCTGGGTCTGCCCACCAAACGTCGCAAAGAAACTGTTCAAGAGAACGTTGCAAGCGAGGACCACGCCACAAAATCGCACGATCTGTTCCAGCAAACATTCCAATAGAAATCAGTTTAACTCCCCAAGCTTCCACTGGCATAAGCATGCCATTCAAATTAGTAGGCTGACTTGTAACACCAAACATACGCGGTAGAGAAAATCCATAAACGTCTGCATCTATTGCTGCTGTTTTGTATCCAAGAGCCGCGAAAGTGGCTGCTAAATTGGCAGTTATGGAAGACTTTCCAACTCCCCCTTTTCCAGATGCTATAGCAAAAATTCTTGTTTTAACGCCATTTTTATTAAAAGGATTTTCTTTACGTTCCTCTTTCAAATCCGAAACAAGTTTTGCAAGCTTATCCTTACTCATAGCGCTTATATTTACGTGAGGAACAAGATTTGCATTAGGATATTTTTTTACAGCTGATTGAATTCTCTGTGTAATTACTTGTGCTAGAGGACAATCTGGAACAGTAAGTTCTATGCTTATAGTCACATCATAAGTTGGATAAGAATTATCAAAATCGCATACACTAGTGACATTTTGTTTTCCACTTACGTGTATGCCAGTTACCATATTTAGTTCAGTAACTGAACGACCTAATTCTGGATCAATAACACTTCCTAATAGATCGTAAATGCGAGTTTCGAGTTCAATAGTGCTGCTCATTTTTAACTTTTACGATTCGTTCTTAAAATCAAGTTCGTATTTGCTATCTAGAGCAGATTCAATACTGCCAGTATTAAGCAAAATCTTAAATTGATTCTCATCTAGCATAGGTATACCAAGTTCTTCTGCTTTAGTGGCTTTAGAACCAGCATTTTCTCCTACAATAACGCAATACGTCTTTTTGCTAACAGAAGAGGCTGCTTTTCCTCCCCTAGAAGAAATAGCTTCTTTAGCTGAATCTCTGGTAAAGCCTTCTAATGATCCTGTAACAACAACCGTTTTGCCACTAAGAGTCTGTTCGATACTGTCCGCATTAGAAGAGTCAGAAGATCCAACTACTCCGGCTTCATTCCATTTACGTAAAACTTCACTACGCCAATCTTGAGGATTCTTCGATTTTTCAAACCAATCGTATACGGCTTGAGCAATTTCTGGACCAACTCCATCAATTTGTGTTAAATCTTCAACAGATGCTTTAGAAATATTCTCAATTGAACCAAATCTTGCCGCTATTAGTCTTGCTGTAGGCGGACCAAGTCTACGAATAGACAAAGCCACTAGCACACGCCAAAGTGTTGCAGACTTACCCTTTTGAGCTATTTCTTCTAACATTGCTCTTGTTGTTTCACTTGGACGAGTGTATTCAGGAACACTCACTGTTTGAAGAACATTATTTTTACGAATTTTCTTTTCAACTAACCTTATTACATAAGCGTCAGAAGGAACTTCAAATATTGGGTAATCTGGATTTAAAGATTCCTTAAGCTCATCACTGTTGGAATCATCATTGGATTTTCTTCTTGTAGCTTCTAAAGGTCTAGTCCAGAATGCAGAAACCTGTCTCCACAATCCAGATCCGCCTATTTTTTTAGTTCTTTTCTTTAATTTTCCGTCTTTTCCTAATTCTTTCCATTCTTCAACAAGAGGTATTTCTTTCCAAACTTTAATATTTCGCAAATCGGCTGCAGTAATGTTAAAAATATCCGCTTCGCTTCTTATAACAGGTTCTTGAGATTTTGGAAGATCAAACACAGATTCCGGAATAGTTGGTTGCAAAGAAGAGCCGCGCTGAATTACTATTTTGTCAATATCAGGATGATAGACCTCTGCAGTTGTAGGTCTAGAATCTTCTGGATTTGTTAAAGCTAGTGCAGAAGATTCTCCAAGATTTTCAATGTCGAATGCGTGCCTCGATGCAAGATTAATTATTCTCTCTGTTAATTGTGCTGGGCAGTTTTCTACATTTGGACAACGAATATCCTTGTCTCCCTCTTTAGCAGGTGCAAGCTTAGATCCGCATGATGGGCAATACTCTGGCATAACAAATTTGCGTAATTTGCTTTCATTTCCATCCCTATACTTTAGTACTGGACCAACTAATTCTGGTATAACATCGCCAGCTTTACGAACAACAACAGTATCGCCTATAAGCACACCTTTATGCTCAACTTCGTAAGGATTATGCAATGTTGTGCGCGATATTGTAGATCCTGCAACAGTTACTGGGTCCAAAACAGCAACAGGAGTGACTCTACCTGTTCTTCCTACTTGAACAACAATGTCTTTAAGAACAGTATTTACTTCTTCTGGAGGATACTTGTACGCAATTGCCCATCTTGGTGCTCTAGATGTAGACCCTAGTTCTCTTTGCAAAGCACGATCGTCTACTTTAACTACAATTCCATCTAAGGCATGAATAATAGAGTTTCTGTGTTCTCCATAGTATTCAATCATATCTTCTATTTGTTCAAAAGACGTAACTTTGCGAGTATAAGGAGATACGGGTATCCCCCATTTTTTATACAGCTCGTATGCGTCCGACTGATTAAACGATGTTTGCTTATGTGATTTATGCTCAGAATCATTTCTTACTGAATCTTTCCACTTTAAATCACCTAATCCATGCGCTATAAAGCTTAATCGTCTTGTTGCAGTGATTCTAGGATCCTTTTGTCTTAAAGACCCTGCAGCAGCGTTTCTTGGATTAGCAAAAGCAGGCTTTCCTAAATCTTCTTGCTCAATATTCAGCTTTCTAAAATCCGCCCATTTCATAAAAACTTCACCACGAATTTCCACAAATTCTGGAATATCGTCTGAATTTTCGCATTTAAGCTGAGTCGGTATTTCTTCGATTGTTCTTACATTCAGAGATATGTCTTCTCCAGTAACGCCATCTCCTCGAGTTAGTCCTTGTTCCAAAGTTCCATTTCTGTATATGAGATTTAACGCAAGTCCATCGATTTTTACTTCGCATGTCATTGGCAATGGCTTATTTTGGGGCCATTTTAAATCGCGAATAATGCTATCGTACCAAGATTTTAGCTCTTCTAATGAGAATACATCATCTAAACTCATCATTCTTGATGGATGTTTAACTGACGCAAAATCGTTCGAAAAAGTTCCACCAACTCTATGTGTTGGTGATTGAGGCGTATCTAATATTGGGAATGTAGATTCTAGTGAGCTTAAAACTCGCATTCTTGTGTCATAAGCAGCGTCAGAACTACTTGGTGAATCATCAACATAATAAGCTATCTGATCTGATTGAGCCCAAGCAGCTAATTTTGCCCATAATCTAGCAGCTTGCTCGCTTGTTAAAAGTGAAGGTTCTAGCTTAGATAATGCAATAGCGTCTACATCTGTTGGCTCTAATTTAGAAATCCAATCATTAAAATCTGTAGTTGAACTAAACTCGTGTGATGTGTTAGATGTATTGTTCTCGCCTGGCTCATGAACATTTTGGTTTTGATTATCGACTTTGCTGATGCTTGAAGATAATGAATCGTTGTTAACACTTGATTTATCAGTATTTAGCGAATCATCAAAATCGTCGAAAAGAGATAATTGTTCTCCAACTGCGTGTGACGACTTATCGCTATTAGACGCAATCATAAGCTTTCCCTTCAAAACCTTTTCATTATCCTATCTACCAGACAGGAGTCAATAACTGATTATAATTACTATTTAATAAGAGTTGTTTATGAGTTAAGCGAGCGCAAAAACTGCATTTGAACAACGTTATCTGATGAATTGTTGCTGAACAGCATTCTTGCTCTTGCAACGGAAAGCGTTCGTGCAATAACAAACATTCCCTCGTTTACTGTTATTTTTGCAGCTTCATCAATAATCTCATAAGCTTCAACATCTGGCCATTTTGGAACATTGTTTATTTTTAAAACTTCTTCTACTTGAGACATATCATTAGGAGCTGGAATGCACTGTGACTGCATACGGCTCAGTAATTCATCAAGCTCTATTTCAATAGACTCAATTTTTCCAGAAGATAAATTGTCTGCCATTTTATATGATGCTACAGCAAGAGGGAAATTATCTTGCATCCACTCTGCGTAAGCAAGTCTGTAATATATAAAAGCGGCGTCTTCTCTATCAAAGCATACTGGTAATGCGTTTAGACACACTGCTTCTACAGAAGTCCAATCTTCTTTCTCTGTAAGCTGTGAAGCTAACTTGAGATGAGAAATAACATATGTTGGAGCGTATGAAACCATTGTGTTTAAGTGTTTTAGTGCATCCTCATGCCTGCTGAGTTGAGTTAGTAAGTCTGCTAACTCCATATGCGCGTAAAAAAGACCATCTGGTATAAGTATCATACGTTCATTTTGGGTTGCAAATATTCGATTGTATACAACTCGCTCTGCGTAGGAATTAAAGTATCTTGGTACAACATCGTTGAAGGAAAACATGGAATCGAAATGTTTTACTGCATTTTCGTATTCTTCGATGGCATTTTCCAAGTCTCCACTCATAAATTGCTCATGAGCATGAAGTCTCATATTATAAATGTCTTTTGAAACTTTAAAAGATATTTCGGGTATTTCTTTTTCGTCTATTAAAGCGCTTGTTATAAGATTTGCTTTCTCATTTAATTCTGGATCGTCAATACTTTCCACAATATCCATTGCCATACGAGCTTTTTCTGCATTAGATATCATTACTTCTGACGATATGTGATGAAAATCCGCAACAGCCTGTTGTAATAAATCTTCTCTTTGAATTGAAAGACCTTTAGAGTTGGTAGTACCTAATGTTTTTTGAGATTTGATGTCAAAAATTACATCTGAAAACTCAGGTTCCTCCTGTGCTCCATGAGGAGAAAAACAACTATCTCTCAGATCAAAGCTTGGTTCAATCGGGTTTAATGCGCCTTCTTCATCTATTTTCATATTTGCGTTAAATTTTTTGTATGCGCCAAGAGGATTATTCAACCCATTTGCACGAATATGTTTTATAAAAGATTCACGATTGAATGTGACTGTCAATAAAGACTTTACAGTTGGGTATTTGCTAAAAGCATCCATAGGATTAGGTTCAATAGGATCTGATCCAATATCGTTCGTATTGCTATCACTAATCTCAGTATCACTGTAGCTATCACTAGAATTTATCGATTTGCTACTGGTGGCTTTATTACTACTATCAGGCACAGTCACTTCATCTTCGTGAAGAATAGTATGATTAGTGAAGTTTTGTAAATCTTGCACATTCGCTAGTCCGTTATTAACATCTCCATGAATATCTCCATCTTTAGGATCGCCTTTAGAACGAGCTGCCTCACGATTCATATTATTCAAAGCATTAATTGTTTGATTTAGGATTTTACTCATAGCATCATCTTGAGCAGCAACCATTTCTTCTAAGCCTATTGAATCTAATCTTATAGATACATTCTGTACTTCTTCACTTGCTCCAAATGCAAGGGTTGCCATGATTATTCCAAGTCGAAGATTGTAATCAGTTGTCATACGAGACTTATCTGCATTAGTTAAAGTAATCCATTTTTGGTTAGCAGAATCAAATCTTCTAGTCGGCATCATCGAACTGCCAGTTGCCATAAATGCTAATGCAACATTACCGTCTTCTAGATTAGAGCGAAAATCAGTATCAAACCTAAATGGTAAATAAAGACTTCTAATTAATCCAGATAATCTTTGTCTATAAGACCATTCGCAATTAGAAGATCCATCTGACTTGTAAATATAAAGGTCGTTAGATTTTTTTGCAGTATTCCACAAGTGCATTAATGGGCGAATATTGTCGTCTTGTAAAGGATTACCAAAACTATTCATATCCAATTCGCCGTTAGCACAAAACGCTGGATCTTCTATAAACGATAAATCTATTTCAGATATTTGACCAAAGTTTACAGAATTTTCCGTTAAATTACCGCCATTAGCGCAATTTTCTTCTAAACAACTACTAATGGACTGGAAACGGTTAATAGCACCTTCTATTCGCAATACTTTCAACGCAGCTTTTGCTTCTAAAGAATCATCCCATACTAGGAAATTAGCGTCTGAAACTTGCGACTTTTGCAAATGTAAGCGTTCTGCTCCATGAACAGCTTCAAGCGGACCACTATGTTCTAAAGCGCCAGAATCTAACATAAGATAAGCAAAATATTTTTCCATTGACGAAACACGCAAACCTGCTTTTTCCGCCACTTTTGAATCCATAATGCTTCTTCTAATAGCTCCAAGAGGGGCTTCCTTTGTAAGACGCCTAAAAATATTGCCAGATCCGAAACCGCTAAACGCTCTAGTTATATCTGGAATAAAGAACGATGCAAAGAAAGATGTTGAAATAGCATCGCAGTATGAAAGATTGCAACGGAGTCTGTCAGGAAGCAAAACTCTAGTTTCTTCAAGAGTATATGCTTCTTTTTTGTCATTAACTTTACGAATCCAAGATGATACCCATTGCATGCCTTCATCTTGTGATAGCTGAACAACTACATCTCCTCTTATAACAACTAAATCAGATTCACGATTATTTTTATTGATTGAATTTACTTTTTTACGCGCATGACTCGCATGAGTAATTTTCCTATCATCAACACCATAGAAACGTAACGAATCTTTAAGAGTCATAGAATTTTGTTCTACAAAAGATAACTCTGGTATTCTTTCCATCGTATCTTCAATAGAAATGTCATGTCCTGTATAAACACGACCTTCAAAATCTGCAACAGCAAGCTGACGAAAACGTTTGCAATCATCATTGAATAATCCAATAGCTATACCATGTTTTTTCCCAGAAAGTTTAATCCAACCTAACTTTACGTTTTTTGGCATCATTGGAAAATCTTTAAAAATATGCTTTTTAGAAAATATCCTAACTGGAATAGATTCTCTATTTTCCCACAATGTTTTAATGGTTTCCTGCACAATCTGCATACTATCATCTGCAATATCTGAGCGATTTTTTTCACTACTTTCGGCAGAATCTATTTTCTTGCTAGATTGCACTTCGTCTTGCATATTCCTCGTTCTTTCGTTTTAAAGCCAACTACTATTTTCGTAAAACCCGTAAAACTAAATATTTAAGTGATTTCCATACGTGTTGCATTTATTCTTACTCAAACATTTTAAGTATAGCTGATTATCGGTTCGAAAAACACAATTAGAAGTAGAATATGTTTTAACTCTTTTAGAACAAAATCAAATTATATTTCATTTCAATCTTGTTTTAATCTAACATGTGAATGCTTTAATTGCTTTTAAAGTTTAAAAATATAAATTTTATTAACTTCACTTATGCAAATTCACGCATGCACCAGAAATAATCTTAGCTAAACCGTCCATAATTTGATCCACTGGAGAAGCTGCTCTCCAGTTTAAATACAGCGAACGATATGGTTTTGGATCTTTAAACTCGCGAATTGTTAATCCTGATGGCTGAACAATTGGAGGAAGAATAGAAAGACGCGGAAGCAAAGTCACATCTTTACTTCCAACAACCATGTATCGTAAGGTTTCCAAAGACGTAGCATAAAATTCAGACTGTTTTGCACCAACTTTTTGACATACATCTATCATGCTTCTACGCATGCAATGACCATCTTCTAAAAGTAGCACTTTTTGGCTAGACAATTGCGAAACATCAATCGGAGTTTTTTCATGACCAAACTGCGAATTTGTAGAAGCAGCCAATAAAAAGTCCTCGTCAAAAATATGTTTTACTTTCAAAGAAGATTCATTTAATTGCTCGCTTAATATTGCGCCATCAATCTGACCACTATGCAACATTTCTACAAGGCTAGCAGACTTTTCTTCAACAAATCGAATATTAAAATTCGGCTTAACTTTACGCAAAACTGGCATTATTCTTGGCAAAAGATAAGGGCATAATGTTGGAAAAACGCCTAAAACTATAGTAGATGACCATGGGTCTTCTAATCGCCTTGCTGCTTGATAAATACTTGAAACGTCGGCATGAATACGCTTTGCATAATACACGACTTCTCTGCCTGCTGGAGTTAGAATTTGCTTTCCAGGAGTTCTTTCAATAAGACAAACTCCAAGCAAATCTTCTAACTTTTTAATTTGCGTAGACAACGTTGGTTGAGAAACGTGCATACGTTCAGCTGCTTTTGTAAAACTTTCCTCTTTTGCAAAAGCAATTAAGTATTCAAGTGATTTAATGTTCACGTAATCATCTTTCTTATTAAAAGTAGTAAGAATATAATATATATAAATTTTAAGTATCAAAAGCTTATGCGTTAAAAGTTAATCTAGTTTTACACATTTCTAATTAGATAGTCGAATGCACTAAGAGCCGCGTTTGCTCCAGATCCATATGCTGTAACAATTTGCTTATAAGGCTCATCTGTGCAATCGCCAGCAGCAAAAATGCCATGAACACTCGTGCACCCTTTTCTATCTGTTACTATTTCCGAACGATTATTTAAGCTTAGTTTGTTTGAAATCCATTTAGTATTTGGCATTAAACCAATTTGAACAAACACGCCGTCTGTGTGCAAAATTTTCTCACTATTTTCACCATTATTAGCATTGCGATCTTTATAACGTACTGCAATAACCTTTGTTCCGTCTCCTTCTATAGAACTAAGAGCAGCACCTGTTATTACAGTAGTATTAGAAAGATTATTTAGAGCATTAACTAATATTTGATCTGCTTTAAGCGTGTTCATATACTCGATTAGAGTAACGTGATTTGCAACACCTGCTAAGTCTATTGCAGCTTCGACTCCAGAATTTCCTCCGCCAACAACTACAACATTCTTATTTTTAAATAATGGACCATCGCAATGCGGGCAGAACGACACTCCCTTGTTTCTATATTCGTCTTCCCCAGGAATGCCAAGTGTTCTCCATGTAGCGCCTGTTGCAATAATCACTGCTTTAGCTTTTAAGCTTCCGCCAGATTTAGTACTAATTGTGTGCAATCCGTAAGATTCTTCAGCAATATCTAAAGATGTAGCCCAATCGGGAGTAAATACGTCAATGTCATATTGAGCAATGTGGTTTGTTAAATCGTTAGCAAGCTTTGCGCCTGTTGTGTGCGTTTGCGAAATATGATTTTCAATGCTTTCTGTTTCAACAACTTGACCGCCTCTGTGGTCCATAATCATTGCTGTTTTAAGGCCTTTTCTAGCTGTGTAAATCGCTGCGGCGCTTGCAGCAGGGCCTCCACCTACAAGAATAACGTCGTACGGATTTTTGGCGTTCATTTTTTGTGCTAGTGAAGAATCGACAGAAACCTTAGAATTGCTTGAATCGCTATTTTCCTCTTGACTTAAAAGAATCGCAACTAATTCGTCTATAGATGATCTTCCAGAAGAAATCATTTTTCCGTTTTCAAAAACTGCAGGAACACTCATTACGCCAAGAGAATCTACCTCGTCTTTAAAAGCGCTCCCTTCTACAGCAATATGTTTTACTTTAGGATTAATAATCGAAATTGTATTAAGCGATTGAACAACCTCTGGGCAATTAATGCAAGTAACAGACATGTATGTTGTAACTTCATGACTTCCAATGCTCAAAATTGCTTTGCGCTGACCATCGCTTATTTTGGGAGCGTAACCGCTTACTTGCAAAATCGCTAAAACTAAAGAGCTAAACTCGTGTCCAAGAGGTAAACCAGCAAAGCTTACAGACACATTAGTTTGTGGATTAAGTACTGCGAAACTTGGTTTGCGATTTACGCGACTTTTATCACCTTCTATAACAGTGATTTTGCTGCTTTGATCTGCTACTTTATTTAAAAGCTCAATAACTTTTTGAGAATTTTTACTACTATCAACATATGCAACAAGATTAATAGGATTAACCATTTTTGTTAATAATCCAGCAAGTTGAGTAGTTAAGTTTGAATCCAATAAAGACATTATTTTCACTTTCTATTCTTAAGTAGCAGATCTTTAGCAGTAAATTAATTATTAGAAAATCAGACTTTTAAAAAATCAGATCTTCCCAACCAAGTCAATAGATGGAGCAAGTGTTTCTTCTCCCTGCTCCCACTTTGCTGGACATACTTCTCCTGGATGGGATGCAATAAATTGAGCAGCTTTAACTTTGCGAAGCATCTCATCTGCATTTCTGCCGATTCCATCTGCTGTCATCTCGTAGAATTGAATATTTCCTTGAGGATCAACCAAGAATGTTGCGCGATGAGCTAAACCAGATTCCTCATTCAAAGCATTAAAGTTTTTAGAGAGCGCGCCGTTTGGATCTCCAAGCATTGTGTATTTTACTTTTGCAATAGCTTTAGAGTCATCGTGCCAAGCTTTGTGAACAAAATGAGTGTCTGTTGAAACAGAATAAACTTCTACGCCTAATTTTTGAAGATCTTCGTAGTGATTTGCAAGATCTTCAAGCTCTGTTGGGCACACAAACGAAAAGTCTGCTGGATAGAAGAAGAATATAGCCCACTTTCCAAGAACATCATTATCGCTTACTTCTACAAATTCACCATTTTTATATCCGTTTACTTTAAACGGAAGAATATGCGTACCAATAAGGCTCATAACAACTCCAATCTTTAATTGTTTATTTAAAAAATTTTCATTTTTTGCAATTAGCAATATTTTGACCTATTTGCTAAATCTAATTATTTAGAATCAGAATTCAGCATTAAAATCATGATAGATTATTTATATCAAAAAGACTATATGTATAGACAACATCTATAGCGCTAGATATTGTATGTCAATAACTATTTAATAAATTTATATTTTCATAAAACAAAGATGACTAAAACAAACTAAAAAATATGACAAAAGCAGAAGAAAAAAAAATGGAGCGGACAACGGGACTCGAACCCGCGGTCTCAACCTTGGCAAGGTTGCGCTTTACCAACTAAGCTATGTCCGCAAACAAAATGTCATAATAGCCTGATTTCTTTTTAAATGCAAGTTATGAGTAAAAATAAAAATTTATAGTGATTTTTCTGCAATATACATGCAATTTTACGGAGTGTTGAATAAAAGAAAAATATTGATTACGATAATTATTATCATTAAGCCATAAATTTTTATAAAATTTTTCTTAAAATGTGATTTTTATCATGAAAAATCGTAAAAATAATGTAGAATAAAAGATAGCTTTTACCAAACAGGTAAAAGAAACCGAAAAGGTAATGTTTTTCAAAGATGAAGCATAGAACAAGGAGGTTTCTATGAAGGCTATTGTTGCAACCAAAGATAAGAAGGCTCAGGTTGTAGAGAAGGAACTCCGCCCATTGGAATTTGGTGAGGCCTTACTCGATATGGAGTGCTGCGGCGTATGCCACACCGATCTTCACGTTAAGAACCAAGATTTTGGCGATAAAACAGGCGTTGTTCTTGGACACGAAGGTATTGGTATTGTTAAGGAAGTTGGCCCTGGTGTTACAACATTAAAGCCAGGCGACCGTGCATCTGTAGCATGGTTCTTCAAGGGTTGCGGACATTGCGAATATTGCACCACAGGCAGAGAAACACTTTGCCGTAGCGTTTTGAACGCAGGATACACTGCCGATGGTGGCATGTCTCAAGAGTGCATCGTCGCAGCAGACTACGCAGTAAAGGTCCCAGAAGGCTTGGATCCAGCTCCTGCAAGCTCCATCACTTGCGCTGGCGTTACAACCTACAAGGCTATTAAGGAATCTGGCGTACATCCAGGCGAATGGCTTATTTTATTCGGTCTTGGCGGTCTTGGTAATCTTGCGTTGCAATATGCAAAGAACGTATTTGGTGCGCACGTAATCGCAGTAGATGTTAACGATGCTCAGCTTGAATTTGCTAAGGAATATGGCGCAGATTTGTGCGTGAACCCACTTAAGGAAAATGTTCCTGAATTTGCTATGAAGAAGGTAGGCGGCGCTCATGGCGCTGTCGTAACCGCTGTAAGCAAGGCTGCTTTTAACAGCGCAGTTGACTCTGTGCGAGCAGGCGGCACTGTTGCAGCTGTTGGTCTTCCACCAGAAGAAATGGAACTTAGCATTCCTCGCCTTGTTCTTGACGGAATCCGCTTGGTTGGTTCTCTTGTTGGAACTCGTAAGGATTTGGAAGAAGCGTTCCAGTTTGGTGCTGAAGGCAAGGTTCTTCCACAGTGCCATATGCGCAAGATGGAAGACATTAACGACATCTTCGACGAGATGCTCAGCGGTAAGATTCGCGGTCGAATGGTAATCGACCTCTCCCACTGAAAAAGAGATAAAATAAAAAAAAACTAAAAGCCACTTAGCAAATGCTAGGTGGCTTTTAGTTTATGTTTTAAGATGTTTTAAGACTTAATTTTTGTACACTATTTCAACGGAGGCATTGGCTTCCAATTAGGATCATGCAAAATTTTTCTGCTTGCAATCCAACCAGTAAAAAGCTTTTTAACACCACTTAAAATATGCTCACGATCTACAGCAACAAGCCTAATAAACTCTTTTGCAGCAGTTAATGCTGTTCCAAGAGCAAACATAAATGGTCGATAATCGCCATGAATCATAAAGTATCGCGCCATAAAACCACGATTTCGCATAATATGGTAACGATTCATGTCAGAAGTAGAATTTAGTTGACGAACGCCAGCAATATCCCAATTAGGAATATTACGAGTTCTACGAAGAATAACATCTTTTACAACAATCGGATTCGTAACTTTGCTAGCAAGGTATCCGTAAGTTGTGTCATCCCAATAAATAAAATAATGCGGATCTGGCAAACCGATTTTCTCTACAATATTGCGCTTAAATAATCCGCCTTCAAAGCACATAGTGTTCATAACGCGATACCCAGATGGTCCAAATGCTGCTGGAGCAATTGGGTTAGGGATTCCAAGAGAAACAATAAATTTATATTGCCAATAAAAATCGCCACCGTCGTAGTCTAAACGGCTGCCTTGAATCACATCGTGGCTTTTAGTCCACTTTGAAAGACGTTCAATAGATTCTGGAACAGTTTCAACATCATCGTCCATAACCCAGAACCACTGCGCGCCAAGTTCATACGCTTTTTTAACACCAGCACTAAAACCGCCAGCTCCCCCAAGATTGCTGCTTTGAGGCGCGTAAACAACGCGGTTTGAATCGCCAAAATTATCCACGCTAGCAGAACCCCAGCGACGTGTAAGAACATCATCTAAATCTTGCACCATATCACGAGTTTTTTCACTCTTCTCATTGTCTACAACAACAATCCTCCATGGGCATTGATTTAATCGTTCAAAAGATTTAAACAGATTTTCAAGCAACTCCTGACGCTTATAAGTAACTACAACAACAGCAAGCTTATCAATAGTATTATCATTTATAACTTCGCTCATATTTTTAATATTACACTAGCATTGCCATCAATATTATTAATAAAATTCAAATTTTTTAGTACAAACTTCATTTTCAGATAAATGTTCATAGCATAAGATAAAAATAAAGTGTAGTTTCAGGGAAGGTGAAAATCCTTACTGGCGGTAACGAGGTAATTCTTGTATTAGTGAATTTTCTCGAAGCCCGCGAGCGGCAACGCGCTGCTGATTCGGTTAAAATCCGAAGCCAACGGTTAAAGTCCGGATGAAAGAAACGGAGGCTCTAATGAGCATTTCACGCGAAAATAATCATAAAACAAGCAATCACACAGCAAATAATCACGCAACTTACTCTGGCACAAACTATTGGTCAAGCGAAAAAATTGCTAAATACGCGCTATTTGTTGCGCTCTCTATTGCTGTAAGCTTTATAGAATTTCCACTTATTCCGGACCTAAGCTACCTTAAATACGATCCTTCGGGAATTGTGTGTTTAATTGCAGGATTTGCATACGGACCATTCGCCGCTGCAATCGTAAGCGTGCTAGGATTTGCTCCACACTTCTTTACTAACCCGTTTGGCGCAATAATGGCAATATTGGTTTCAATGGGCGCGTCTGTTAGCGCTGCAATCGTCTACAAAAAAATTAGAACCAAAGAAGGCGCTATTATTTCGCTTATAGTTGGCTCTGTAGTTGCGATTGCTCTTGCAATAGTTGGAAATCTTATTATTACGCCATTTTATGCCCATATGAGCGTTGAACAAGTTGCCGCTCTTATAGTTCCAGCTCTGCTACCGTTTAATGCTATTAAGCTTGCGATTCATTGCGTAATAACTATGCTTGTTTATAAGCCTGTTTCAAAGCTTCTTAACTACAACAAATAGCAAACAAATAGCATTAGCCAAAATAGCATTAGTCAATTAAGTAAAAAGCAAGCTGATTATGCAAAGCAATAAAGTTATTCAAGATAAAACATGTTGCAAAGTCGAAAAAAGCAATACGGATTATTTTGCTAAAAAAGATAATGCTGTTTCTTTGCAAAAAGTTCGCTTTAGCTACGATGGCGGAAAAACTTGGATTCTAGACGGAATAGATCTTGAAATTGCATATGGTCAAAGAATCGCAATCATTGGCAAAAATGGTAGTGGAAAGTCCACGCTAGCTAAAATTATTGCAGGACTTTCTTCCCCAGATTCTGGAATTGTTACGCTATGCGGAATAAAAGTTTTTGAAGCAAACAATGTTGATTCAAAAGCTTACCAAAAAGCACGAGAATCTATTGGAGCATTGTTTCAAAGCCCAGAAGACCAAATCGTTACAACAGTTGTAGAAGACGATGTTGCTTTTGGGCTTGAAAACTTGTGCGCTTCTAAAGAATTTATGAAGCAAAATATAAGCAATGCTTTACGCGCTGTAAACATGGAAAATCACCGTTTTAGCGACCCGAGCAATATGAGTGGAGGTCAGCAGCAGCGCGTTGCTATTGCATCGTCGATTGCTACAAAATCAAAACTTCTTGTATTAGATGAGCCTACAAGCATGCTTGATTCTTGCGCAAAAGAAGATGTAAATAAGCTTTTTAACAAATTGCAAACGAGCGGCACAACAATCGTACAAGTTACGCATAAGATTAGCGAATGCAAAAATGCGGATCGAATATTGATGCTAGAAAATGGAAAATTGCGTGATGTAAGTTTATTGGAATTAGATGAATTTTTCACGGAAAAATCGCCAGCTGTTATTGAATCAAAAAGCATGACGGAAAATGCAAAAAAATCAAATACAGCAATTGAAATATCGAATTTAAATGTGAGCTATACAAATAGTCAAACTCCAATAATAAGAGACTATTCTCTAAGCGTAAAATCAGGCGAAATCGTTGCAATAATGGGAAAAAACGGGTGCGGAAAATCAACGCTCGCAAAAGCAATATGCGCACTTATTAAATACGATTCTGGCTCCATTTGCGTAAACGGAATAAAAATTAGCGAAAAAACAAGCAAATCGCAAATGCGAGAAATTCGCAAAAACATTGGTTACGTTATGCAATTGCCAGAACAGCAACTTTTTGCACAAACTGTTTTTGAAGACGTAGCATACGGGCCAAAAAACTTTGGATTAGAAGGACGTGAATTACATTCCAGAGTATTGAACGCACTAAAATCATTGCATATTGAACACTTAGCACAAAAATCCCCATTCGAACTTTCTGGCGGACAGCAACGACTAGCAGCAATCGCAGGTGTTTTAGCTTGCAATCCAAAAATTTTGGTTTTAGACGAGCCTACAGCAGGATTAGATTTTGAGTATGCAAAAATCGTACTAAAAATTTTAAGCGATTTACACAATAAAGGCATAACAATTATTGTTATTACTCACAATCTAAACGAAGCAAAATCGCTTGGAGCGCGCATAGTTACGTTAGAATCGCGCAAAAAGAAGGAGATTCAAGAACACGCGCAAGACGAAAAGCTTGAAAATGCTAGCGAGAATGTTAACGAAAAGAAAAACGAAATCAAAAACAAGTCATTGCTAAGCTTATTCAATACGCGAATCATACTAATATCATGCTTAATTCTTATGTTTAGCGCGTTTAGTATTACAAACTTCTATCAACTAGGAATTCTTGCACTATCAACGCTTGCTCTAATATTTCTCGCTAGAATATCACCTATAAAATTATTGTTGTCATTGCATATGTTTATTGCAATATTCGTATTTTCTGGAATGTTTAATCTTCTAGTTGTGCATTCTGGAAGAGAAATTTTTAAAATTGGACCGCTATTAATAACAGATGATGGAATAAAGTTTGCAATACTTTTCGCTTCAAGATTTTCGCTTGTTATACTAATCGGATCAATAATTGTACTAACAATAAGCCAAACGCGGTTGACTGAAGCATGCGCGTCTATTATTTCGCCTCTTAAAAGCGTAGGATTGCCAAGTCAAGAAATTGCTCTTATTATGAGCCTTGCTTTGCGCTTTTTGCCGACTCTTTCAAAAGAAGCAGAATCTGTAGCCTTAGCTCAAATCGCAAGAGGCGGAAACATAAAAGACGGGTCTATAAAAAAGCGATTGCGAGCAATAACATCTCTTATAGTTCCAGGATTTGCAAGCGTGATTCGGCATGCAAACACACTAGGGCTTGCACTAGATTCTAGATGCTACGTTCCTGGATCAAAGCGCACGCACTTACATACGGAGAAAATGCGCTTAAAAGACTTTGCACTTTTAATAATTACATTAGCTATTGTGTGCGGAATAATTTTTGCTGGAATATTTGTATATTGAACTCATTGAACGTATTGAACGCGGATTCTTACGGTTAATGTATAATCCGATAAGCATTGAAAATTTAAGCGTTACAAGTAGATAATCAATAGTCGATAGTTGGTTGTCGATAATTGCGTTTGACAATATAGCGTTTTGACGTTTTAATGTTTTGAAAATTGACGTTTTAGCGTTTTACGCATGTTGAACGCGATTTGGAAGGAAAATAATGGCATTAACTAAAAAGCAGATTAAGCAATTGCGCGCGCTCGCTAACACTTTAAGCCCATTGCTTTACGTTGGAAAAAACGATATTAGCGATGCTGCTGTTAAGCAAGCAGACGAAACAATGCAATCTCATGAACTTATGAAGTGTGCTGTACAAGATGGCTCTGGATTAAGCGCTAAAGAAGCTGCGCAGGAACTTGCAGAACATCTTGGTGCCGAAGTTGTGCAAGTAATTGGCAACCGCTTTGTGCTGTTCCGCGTTTCAAATCGCGAAGATATTGACCACATTATGCTTGTTCGCGAGTAAAACTCTCTTAAAAAAATAGTAATACTGTATTAAAAGGCTTCTTACAATTCTAAGAAGCCTTTTAATTATTGACTTTAGTTATTGTCAGCAGATTTGTGGAGAATATTGCGAATTTGAGATAAACGTTGCGAAATCTCGTGCTCGTAGCCGCGATTATTTGGGTAATAATATTCGCGACCAACTAGCTCATCTGGCATATATTGCTGAGATACAACAGCACCCGGATAATCGTGAGCGTACTTGTACCCATCATGATTGCCCCAACTTTTCATCAAAGCAGTTGGCGCGTTACGCAGATGAAGAGGCACTTGACCAATATTTCCAGCATCAACATCTTGCAAAGCCTTATTAATCGCATTATAGCTTGCGTTTGATTTTGGAGCAGTTGCTACAGCAATCACAGCTTCCGAAAGAATAATCCGCGCTTCTGGCATGCCAATTAGAGCAACCGCTTGAGCTGCAGCAACAGTTACTTGCAAAATTTGTGGAGCCGCCATACCAACTTCTTCGGCAGCAGCAATCATAATTCGCCTTGCAATAAAACGCGGGTCTTCACCAGCTCTAAGCATTCGCGCTAAATAATGCAAAGAAGCGTCAACATCACTTCCACGCATTGACTTAATAAAAGCAGAAATCACATCGTAATGGTCGTCGCCATCTTTGTCGTAGCGAACTGTAGTAGTATCCATTACATTAGAAACAATATCAGCAGTAATTACAGGCTTATTTTTACCATGCTGCAACGCAACATCTCCTGTTACTGCTCCTGCAGCCGCCTCTAAAATAGTGAGAGTTTTGCGAGCATCTCCCCCACTTAAACGAATAATTGAATCAATAGCATCATCGTCGATTTTAAGCTGATCATTAAGACCATTTTCGCTTGAAATTGCGCGTTCTATAAGCGTGTGCAAATCTTCTACACTGAGAGACTCAAGTTTAACAACTACTGATCTACTAAGTAGTGGCTTAATGATTGAAAAACTTGGGTTTTCGGTAGTAGCTCCAATAAAAGTTACATCGCGATTTTCAACGCTTGGAAGCAAAGCATCTTGCTGTGATTTAGAAAAACGGTGAACTTCGTCAATAAACAGAACTGTTTCTTGACCTTTACTAACTAAACGCTCATGTGCTCGATCTAACACAGCTCGAACATCTTTAACTCCAGAAGTTACAGCAGAAAGCTCTTCAAACACGCGACCAGACTGTCTAGCCACAATATAAGCAAGCGTAGTTTTACCAACTCCTGGAGGTCCAAACAACACAACAGAACTTGGAGATGTAAGAGAACCTTTAGATTGCGGATTCGCAAGCCTGCGCAAAGGCGAACCATCTTTTAGCGCATGAGTCTGCCCAAGCACGTCTTCGATAGCGCTTGGGCGCATACGCACTGCCAACGGACGCGTCACATCGCTAGGTGCACTACTTGCGGAAAATAAATCTTTCTCCATAATTACCAGCTTACACTACATATAGAACAAACGTTCGATTGCATTCTGCATTCTGTGTTTTGCATTCTGTGCTCTGTTAGCACATTTTTAAGAATCACACGTGCGACACGCTGTAGTCAAAGAACACAACTTCGCCTGTATCTTGTGTGGAATCCAAATCAACAATTCCAGTAATAGCCCAATTATGGTCTCCGTCCGAATCGTCAATAATTTGCCGAACTTTCCACGAATGTTCACTCTTCTCAAGAGAATCATCCAAAATAAACAAGTCGCCACTTCTAGCCTTGGCATCGATACCAACATACTCGTGCTCATCGTAATAGTCGTCAAGCACATCATTCCACTCGTGAACACCGTAACCCCAAGCTTTGTCAAGCTCTCCTAAAGTATCCGCATCTTCCAAATCCATAAGCTGCACGCGACGGAACATTGCGTTTCGAATCAACACAATAAGTCCACGACGATCCTCAACTACAGACTCAGAAGTTCCAGGCGCAGCCATAGTTACAGCGCTAGCTTCAGCGTCCGACCCTCCAGCACTTTCCCACTCGTCAACAAGACTTGAATCAATAGATCGCACAACAAGACGAAGCCACGAAATAATATCACGTAATTCTTCGTTAAGCATGTCTTCTGGCACAGTACGAGCAAGCGAACGATAAGCGTCCGAAAGGTAACGAAGAAGCGTTCCCTCACTTCTAGCAATGCCATAACGAGAAATGTATCCAGTAAAATCGGATGCGGTTTCAACCATGTCTCGAAGTACAGATTTAGGCTTAATCCAGTAGTCGTTTGCCCACGGAACATCTTTGCGATATTGCGCAAAAGCAGGCTCAAGCAAATCTTCAAGAGGCTTAGGGTAGCTAACTTCCGCTAAGCGTTCCATGCGCTCCTCGTAATCAATGCCATCATCCTTCATACCAGCCATTGCAGCATCGCGAGCCTTACGCTCTTGTGCGCGAAGCACAGGCTTAGGATCATCTAAAGTTGCTTCAACCATAGAAATTACATCAAGCGCATAGCTTGGAGATTCTGGGTCTAGAAGTTCCAAAGCTGCGAGTAAGAATGGAGAAAGCGGCTGATCCAGCGCAAAGCCCTCTGGCATAGCAACATCAAGATCATAATCACAAGAACCATCCGAAAGCTCTCTGCATTCAATAACTTGAGTATCGAGCAAAGTTTGGAAAATATCGTTGCAACGCTCGAGCAATTTCTCTTTATCTTGCGGCTTTTGCGCACTATCTTCAATAAGTTTTTCAACGCGTGCTCTAGCATCCCCACCTTGCGTAACTTCGTTCAAAATCATTGAGTGCGTTACAACCATGTGAGGATTCAAAGTTTCTGGAGCGCTTTCAATAAGCTTAGTAAACGTTAGCTCGCCCCAAACTACAAAGCCTTCTGGAGCTTTCTTACGCTTAACTTTTTTAAGCTTCTTAGGATCATTTCCAGCTTTTGCAACAGCGCGCGCATTCTCAATCTCGAACTCTGGAGCCTCTGCAACTACTAAGCCCTCAGTATCGAATCCCATTCTGCCTGCACGTCCTGCAATTTGATGAAACTCGCGAGCACGAAGCTTTCTACTACGATTCCCATCAAATTTTGTAAGAGCTGTAAGAACAACCGAGTGAATTGGCACGTTAATACCAACTCCGAGAGTGTCTGTGCCACAAATAACGGGCAGCAATCCTTGCTGAGCTAACTGTTCGACAAGCCTACGGTAGCGCGGAAGCATACCAGCATGGTGTACGCCTACACCCGTGCGCAGTAGCCTTTGCAAAATTTTGCCGAAACCTGTAGTAAATTTAGTGCCTTTAATAGCTTGAGCAATTTTGTCTCGCTGATCTTTGCTAGAAACCCCCGTGCTTGCAAGCGCTTGAGCTGTTTCTAGAGCTGCATCTTGCGAAAAATGAACTACATAGATTGGCGTTAAACCCTTGTTAAATAAGAGTTCTACAGTTGTTGCAAGCGGCTTATCTGTGTACTCGTATTCGAGTGGGATTGGTCTTGGCGCATTAGCAATAATATCAACACTACGTTTTGTTGATTTTTCTAAACGTTCCGCAATATCCGTTACGTCTCCAAGAGTTGCGCTCATAAGTAAGAATTGCGTATTTGGAAGTGTAAGTAACGGAACTTGCCAAGCCCATCCGCGCTCTGGATCACCATAGTAGTGGAATTCGTCCATTGCAACGCAATCGACTTCAGCGTTTGCGCCTTCGCGTAAGGCTTGATTTGCTAAGATTTCTGCAGTGCAGCAGATTATTGGAGCGTCCGCGTTAATATGCGAATCTCCTGTAATCATGCCAACGTTGTCGCGCCCAAAAATCGCAACTAAATCGAAGAATTTTTCGGAAACAAGAGCTTTAATTGGCGCAGTATAGTAGGAGCGTCTGCCGGTAGCGAGCGCTGCAAAATGCATGCCGAGCGCTACTAGAGATTTTCCAGAACCGGTTGGAGTATTTAAGATAACATGGTCTCCTGCAAGCAAATCCATAACAGATTCTTCTTGATGCGGCCACAAATCTACATGCTTGTTATCTTTAGCCCAATCAACAAATGCTTGAAAAATCTCGTCTTCGCTAGCATGATGCAAATCAAAAGCTAACTCGCCCAGACCAGCCATATTCCGCTCCTACTTTACTTAAGCTTTACTCGTGACTTTAATCGCAAATTTATTTACTTGCGATTTTACTTGCGCTTCTTCTTATCTCGTACTTTTACAGAGATTTGAATAGGAGTTCCCTCAAATCCAAACTCTTCTCGAAGAGAACGCTCAATAAAGCGACGGTAACCGTGCTCTAAGAAGCCTGTTGCGAATATCACGAAACGCGGTGGGCGCGTAGAAGCCTGAGTAGCAAACAAGATTCTCGCTTGCTTTCCGCCTCGCAAAGGATGCGGATGAGCAGACTGAATACGACCTAAGAAAGCGTTGAGCTTGCCTGTAGGAATGCGCTTATCCCAGCTGTCTAAAGCTGTTCGCATAGCGCGCGCAAGACGATTCGTATGCCATCCTGTTTTTGCGGAGAGATTAACGCGCTCAGCCCAAGTTACGCGCTCAAACTCAGTTTTCCACAAGCGTTCCATGCGCTGTCTAGAAAATTCGTCCATCAAGTCCCACTTGTTAAACACAAGTACGATTGCTCGACCCGCGTCTACAGCCTGGCTCATAACTTTCAAATCCTGCTCTGCAATCGGCTGGGAAGAATCGAAAAGAATCAAAGCAAGTTCAGAACGCTCAATCGCAGCTTGCGTACGAAGTGAAGAATAGTATTCAGCACCAGTAAGCTTATGCTGCCTGCGCTTAATACCAGCAGTGTCAATAAACAGCCAGTCTTCTCCATAAACTCGCACAACCTCATCAACAGGATCTCGAGTAGTTCCAGCCAAATCGTTTACAACAGAACGTTCTTCATGAGCTAAATGGTTCAAAAGCGAAGACTTACCAACGTTTGGACGCCCAACTAAAGCAACTCTGCGAAGTCCTTCTGGAGTCAAGAATCCTGAAGTTTTATTCGCTTTCTTCAAAGAGTTAAGAGCCGCGTCAAGCAAATCTCCAACGCCTCTGCCATGCATTGCAGAAATTCCGTAAGGCTCACCCATTCCGAGCTTCCAAAACTCTGCAGTTAAATACTCGCTTCTAGCGTCGTCAACCTTGTTAACTGCCAGAGTAATAGGCTTACCTGCAGCGCGAAGCATTGAAACAATGCGCTCGTCTGTAGCTGTTAAACCAACTTGACCATCTACTAGGAAAATCACAGCATCGCTTAAACGCACTGCCACTTGCGCTTGCTGAGCAATAGAAGAATCAATGCCTTCAACATCTGCTTCCCAGCCGCCAGTGTCAACCAGCTTGAAGTTGGTTCCAGCCCACTCAGCGTCGTAACTTACGCGATCTCTAGTAACACCTGGAGTATCTTCTACAACAGCGACACGATGGCCCAAAATACGATTTACAAGCGTTGATTTTCCAACGTTTGGTCGACCTATAACGGCGATTACTCCAACAGCTTTTGTATCTTTCGATTCATCATCGCTTGCAAAATCACCACTAAGAAGCGCACGATCTTCATCATCAAGATCGTAGCCTTCAAGATTTGCAGCATAACGGTCGTACTCATCTTGCTCAATTGCATCGTCAACAATCTCTACAAGCGCGTCAAGAGTCTGCTCAAAAGTTAAATCAGAATTATCTAGAGTTGTAACACCGTCTGCAGCTTTAAGAAAATTCGTAACTTTAGCATCTTTAGCATCACGAGCGCGAATATCGTCTTCTTCAGATTCATTATTCTTAGATTCATTATTTTGCAAATTTTCTTGCGCAATATCCTGCTTATTTCTGCGAGCTTGACGCACTTCCTCACGAGCAGTAAGAAGCACTCGAACTTGAGCATTTGGAGCCACAACAGTAGTAATATCGCGGCCTTCTGCAACTATTCCCTCTCCGCCTGAGAAAGAATCTTCACTAGACTCTGAAGCAATATACGCGCGCTGAGCAGCAATAAGCATGCGTCGAACTGCAGGAATCGAAGAAACCGTAGACACGTGCGAAGAAACTTCGCTGGAACGCAATTCTTCGCTAATATCTTCACTATCAATTACGACTACAGGATTTTTTGGATCAACACTAAATTCAGCATGATCTTCCGTAAACAATGCTCCAACAGCTTCAACAATTTGATTCAAGCGTTTTGCATCTGCAGAATTCGTTGAATTTCCTTCTTCATCCAACTCAAGCTGCTTGCTTAAATCAATACCTTGCTTCAAGCACCACCAAGCAGCAGCTCGATACATTGCCCCCGTATCTAAATACGCAAAACCATAGTATTGCGCTAAAGCACGAGAAGTAGAAGATTTACCTACTCCTGCTGGTCCATCAATTGCTACGCAAATCACAGGCCAACCTCCTTAGAAAGCGAGCGCACTTCTGTTTGAGAAAGCACTCGATACGATCCAGCTTTTAAGTCCCCTAACTTAATAGGCCCAATTTGAGTACGCACAAGACGCTTTACAGGATATCCTACGGCTCCAAAAATCCTGCGCACAATGCGATTTTTGCCAGAGTGTAAAACAACTTTTACGATTGTTGCATCGTGATTTTGGTCGATTATTGCACAGCGATCGAGCTTAATCCAGCCGTCTTCCAGATTTACGCCTTGCGAAACTAGCCTGCGGCAAACCATTCCGTTGATCTTGCCTTCAACAGTTGCAATATACGTTTTCTCAACTTCATACTTTGGATGCATAACATGCTGGCTTAACTCACCATCGTTGGTCATTAAAATAAGACCTTCAGAATCGTAGTCCAAGCGTCCCATGTGGAAAATTCGCTCGTACTTATCTCCAACAATGTCTCTTAAAGTGAAGCGACCTTTCGGATCATCCATTGCGCTCAAAACTCTTTTAGGCTTATTAAGCGCGAGCGTTACAAGCTTGTGATTAAATTTCACTCTCGATCCGTCTACGCGTATTTTTTGTTTACTTGGATCTACTCGAGTTCCGAGTGTTGTTACAAGCTCATCATCTACTTCAACACGCCCATCTAAGATTATTTCTTCACACTTTCGGCGTGAACCAAATCCCGCTTCAGCAAGTAGCTTTTGCAGTCGAACAGCGTTTTTGGATTCTTGTTGCGCCTGATTGGCGCGGGAATATGCGTTTGGCATCGTTCTCCCAACGTGACCTTATTCGTATTCTTTTAATAAATTAGTAGCAAATTTTCATATTCTGCAATAAATACAGGAAATTACCACGTTTTTCTATGTTAGCGTATGGCATAGCCGTGATACTATAGCAAACGTTTGGTTGTGCTGTAAATAATAAAAACCAGCATAGCGGTGTACACAATTAACGTAAGGAATTGTTATGAACTACACTTCAAATGCAGATTGCTCTGTTTCTAAACAATCTTCTGCACTTAGAACTCCGCTCATTTTTAGAGTAGGAGCAGAATTCATTGCAAGCGCTTTTGCAATGTTCACTATCTACATGTTCTCATCTATTGTTACTGCAATGTATGGCGTAAATGTTCTTATGATTGCAGTAGGAACTGGCATTGCTTATGCTGCTGCTATTGGTATTGCATCTAAGTTTTCTGGCGGACATGTAAATCCTGCTATAACTATCGCATCTATGCTTACTGGCAGAACTCCTTATATTTCTGGAATTTTATACATTATTGCTCAGGTTCTTGGAGCTATCGCTGCAGCTGGAGTAACTGTTTTTGTTCTGCCACAAACAAAGATGGTTCCAGCTCACACTTGGTTTGCTCCTGTTGTTAATGGTTTTGAAAATGCTTCCATTTCTGCAAACCAACTTAAGAGTGTTAATGCATCTTTTGGCGTTATTACTGCTCTTGTTGTTGAAATTATTGCAGTTCTTGTTATTGTTGCAACAGCCATGACGTACATGAATGACAACGGCAGCACAAAATGCGGATATTCTACTCACATGGGCATTGCTTATGCCGCTGGAGCTTTCATTACTTATCAAATTACTGGAGCTGGTTTAAACCCTGCCCGTTCTACTGGCATTGCTATTCTTGCTCAATCGCAAAAGTTATCTGTCTCACCATTGAGTCAACTTTGGGTATTTTGGATTGCACCTGTTTTTGCCGCTGCGCTCGTAGGATTTGTCATGCTTATTTGCAAGCTTGCAACTTCTTCTTCAAATAATCAGAATCCTGTTGCTGCTGATTGCTCAAATCAAACTTCTCCTGTTCTACAGAATACTGTTCCTGTAGTTCCAGAACCTCCTGTTAACACAGAGTCTTCAGTAACCCCTTCTACGACTTTGGATTCTACTGGAAACGATAATGTTCCATTTAATCCTTTTAACAGAGATGATAAATAGAATTTCGTGAATTAAATCTATCGGATTCTACATTAAGAAAAAAATTGAAAAATACGTTATCAATAGTCCAATTCCTAGCGAAATGCTTATGAAAGAATCGAAGGCTACAGATCTAACCTTCCATGGACTTTTTTGAGTAAATATTAAGCGTATGATTCCAAGAACAATGGCTGTTGCGGCAATTATTACCGTGGCAGCCATTGTTTTACCCATAAACGCCAATACTGCGCTTACGCATACTATTGCTGCCACAATCCATTGCGCATACGGTTTTCCTTCTTTGACTTCAGAAACGTATATATGGTTTGATTTTTTTGCTAATTCAGATTCATTTACATTTAAAATGTTCTTTTGAATTTTTGATACATCGTCTTGTTTTTCATACCGATCATTAATTGTCATACTTGTATAATACATAAAAGACCTTGGAAAGTATACGAAAATACAATCCAAGGTCCTTTTTATAGAATACTTGTATTAATTAAAAAATTAATAAATATTTTATTATTCAGTCAAATACTATTTAGTGGAAGAAGTGCCTTGTACCAGTAGTGTACATTGTTACTCCAGCCGCACGCGCAGCTTCAAACACTTCCTCATCTCTAATTGACCCTCCTGGCTGCACAATTGCTCGCACACCTGCGTCAATAAGGATTTGCGGACCATCAGCAAATGGGAAGAATGCATCCGAAGCCGCAACAGCTCCACGAGCACGCTCAACACCATCAGCAAGAGTATTAGCACGCTCAACAGCCAAGTGGCAAGAATCCACGCGATTAACCTGCCCCATGCCAATGCCAACAGTAGCATTATCGTGTGCAAGTAGAATTGCGTTAGACTTTACGCAACGAAGCGAGCGCCATGCAAACTCTAAGTCTCTCAAAGTATCAGTATCTGCAGCTTCTCCAGATACAAGAGTCCAATTTTGAGGATTATCGCCAAAATCATCAATCTTATCTGCGCTTTGTACCAATGCGCCACCATCAATAGGATGCACCTGCAAGCCCAAAACTGGAGGATTTGCAACCTTTAAGATTCGCAAATTCTTCTTCTTAGTGCGCAATAACTCCAAAGCCTCAGGCTCATAATCTGGAGCAACAATTACCTCTGTGAAAATTGGTCGAACACTTTCAGCCATTTCTAGTGTAACAGTTGAATTGCAAGCAATCACACCGCCGTAAGCACTTACAGGATCGCAAGCGTGAGCTTTCTTATGAGCAATAGCTGCAGTTGCACCTATTGCTAAGCCGCAAGGATTATTATGCTTGCATACTGCAACAGCGATTTGTGGGGCAAAATCCCATACTGCACGCCAAGCCGCATCCGCATCAACATAATTGTTGTAGCTCATCGGCTTTCCACCAAGAAGTTCAGCTTGAGCTAAACCTCCCTTATGCAATGGGTCAAGATAAAGCCCCGCCTGCTGATGTGGATTTTCACCATATCTAAGCTTGCGATTTAACTTCCACGTACGCGTATAATCAGTTGGAAGAATCAAATCCTCACTTGTTTTATCAACTGAATTTGCGTCTTCCTCAGACTTGGTCTTCATACTTTCTGGAATTGACCAAACTTCACTTGTCCACTGGCATATTGCAGCATCGTAAGAAGCCGTATGTTCAAATGCTTTATGCGCCAAGTATTCGCGTTCTTCTAGGCTAAAACCTTCTCCAGATAACACTCTTTGGGCAAGAATATTATAATCTGCAGGGTCTGTAATAACAGCCACAGATTTATGATTTTTCGCGGCAGCGCGAACCATAGATGGTCCACCAATATCGATTTTCTCAATAATCTGAGCTTCGCTTCCACCGCTCATAACAGTGTTTACAAACGGATACAAATTCACTACAACAGCATCAAATGGCTCAATATTTAACTCTTTAAGCTGCTTTACATGATCAGGATTGCTCATATCTGCTAAAATCCCAGCGTGAATATGTGGATCGAGCGTCTTAACCCTACCATCTAAGCTTTCTGGGAAACCTGTTATATCAGATACTTCCGTAACCTTTACACCTAATTCTTGGAGTTTTGCAGCTGTTGAACCTGTTGAAACAACCTGAGTTCCGCACTTTTTAAAAGCGTCTGCCAGAGTTTCTAGCCCTTCTTTGCAAAATACTGATACAAGTACTCGCTTGATTGACCTTTTACCTGTGGTTATCAGCACATCTGCACTTGATTCTTGCGCGTGTATCTGTTGCACGGTGGTCTTCCTCCTTGATGTTGGACGAGGATTATTTTTTATTGACTTTCGAACTAACTGTTCTAGGTTTTCTAGTATCAGTTTTGTTCTCAAGCAAAGGTTGTTTTTTAGTGGATTTAACGCTTCGCGGCTGACTTATATTATCTGTTTCATTTTGACTAATTGAACAAGATGAACGCGTTTTTTCTTTTTTTGAAGACATATAATCAGCAGACTTTTCAGACATATTGTTTTCTTTAGGAGTTATTACTGACGTTTCACATGACTGTTCAACTGGTTTTGATTGCGATTTTATGTTCTGATTTTCTTTTGACTTTTCACTAATATTTTCAGATAACTTTTTGGAAAATATATTAAAATTCGACGGCTTAATGGAATCATATTTCTCAAAAATTTTAGAACTTAACGCACGAATAGAAATTATTATTGCGCACACAAATATAACGAGAATCCAGGCCAACCCAAAACCAAATACTGTTAAATGACCTAAAGCACGAACACTTCTACTTACATTTACACCAACATTGGATAAACGATATTTACCTAAATCACCGTTTGCGAACAAGAATAGTATACTCATAACGAGTATTACTAATATGCAAGTTGATACCAAAACTACAGCTGATTCCACAAAAGCAATAACGGTAGACTTCCAATCAAGTTTATCTTTATCGAAATGCAAACGAATATTACAAGACTTAGAATATAAGATCACAAATAACGCAAATACGCCACATAAGGCAAAAACAATACCATTGACAAGAAGCCTATAAAGTGAATCACCTATAGAGTCTGGGAATATGGCAAAGAATGGAACAGGAGGCAAAGACTTACGATTAACTGCATAAATTGTGAAATTAGCAACTGATCCTATAGCAAATCCTGAACCTGAAATCCATGATAATGCCCATAATGCAACGTTTGGAAGCCATATCAGACATGCAATTGTGGTTAAAATTCTTGAACCTAATTGCATTCCTAACTTTGAAAAAACTATCTCAACATTACTTGCTCCAACAATGGACCAAAAGATAATCGTTGATAATGCAATAATTGCATAAATTGACAACACGATTACGGTTGAATAAAGGCAAATTTTTATGCGTTTTAATATATGTTCAGGAACATTTTTTGTTATATTATTTTTGATTAATACAAACAATGAGCTGTATGGGAAAACAGCTATTAACTGTGCAAAAGCATATACACAAGAGCTTTTTAACAATATGACTGGTAACGAATCCAATAACTCAATATTAGTATTTTGAGATATAACTCCAGTGATGAAAACCCAAACAAATAAACCAATACAATTTACTAGCGATCCACCTTTTAGTTTTCTCATCAGAATCGCAAGCATTGTAATTATAAGCGAAGTCAAACCAAGTGGAATAACTGTAAGAATAAAATCATCAAAGCCTAGACCAACTCCTTGCGCAAAAAGAAGAGCAGCCCACGTCATCGACATTGATGAATCGGAAAGATTACCAGTTCCTTCTTCTATAGAAATAACAAGAAGGGTTAGTGACATGAATAATCCAACAACTATTGCAAAAATCAAAGTCGCAATAGCGGGTATAGATATCCCCTTCAAAATGCTAATAAGAGAAGACTTCAGTTTTTTCATAACATCATCCTCCCTTATTAGCCGCTTGAAGTTAAATCTAAGTTGTTCGATTTTTTATGATTACAACTAAAAACAATATATGAATAAATGTAGCTGCCCAAGTACAACACAAGCTACTACTCATACACCACTTTTATGCAGGCATCGTCATTAAACTAGAGCATTTATAAGATTGCAACTCATTCATTCCGCTAATTCCTGTTAACTCCATTACAAAGCAGAATCCAGCAACAGTGCCCTGCGACCTTTCAACAAGTCGCGCAGCAGCTTTTGCAGTTCCTCCTGTAGCAATTAAATCGTCAACAATAAGAACACGCTGACCAGGCTTTATAAGATCTTTCTCAATCTCTATCTTAGCTTCCCCATATTCGAGAGAATATGACTCGCTTATGACTTCGGGAGGCAATTTACCTGCTTTTCTTACGGCAACAAAACCTTTATTGAGTCGAGCAGCCAAAGCTGGACCAAACAAAAATCCACGAGCCTCAAGTCCAGCAACTAAATCAAATGAATCTTGAGAAACTGGCAACGAATCTACTAATGAATCAATAAGAATTCGCATACCACGATTATCAGCAAAAACAGGAAGAAAATCGCGGAAAACAATCTTTGGATTTGGAAACCCTGGAATTGTTCTAATAAGAGATGCTAAATATTTAACATCCTCATCACTAACATTCTTCAAAGATTTTACTGTAATATCAGTTGTTGTCATAATCTTATTGTTCTTATCTCAGTTT
Source organism: Gardnerella sp. DNF00038 (assembly GCF_049262855.1). Taxonomy (NCBI): domain Bacteria; kingdom Bacillati; phylum Actinomycetota; class Actinomycetes; order Bifidobacteriales; family Bifidobacteriaceae; genus Gardnerella; species Gardnerella sp. DNF00038. The sequence continues at coordinate 918,741 of NZ_CP058407.1, forward strand.
TCTTTGACTTCACCAGTTTCGCTGGATTCTTGAATCTGCTCAGTTTCGCTCGATTCTTGAGATTCATCTTTATCAGATGCATCAACATCTTCCGAGTTATCAGCTTCATCGTCTTTGTCATAGCTGTTGAAATCTACACGAACATAAACTCTATTCACAGCTCTGAAAGACACTCGAAGTAAACTACCTTCTGAATCTAGAACAATCTCTTCGTGATCAGAATCAACTACGACGACCTTACCGATAATTCCACCAATTGTTATAACTTCAACGCCTGGTTTCAAAGAATCATGGAAGGACTTCAACTCATTTTGACGCTTTTTCATATTACGAGATTGGAACCACATGATACCAACCATGGCAATCACGAGTACAATAAGCATGCCATACTGGCTAACAAATTGGGGCACAATAAACTCCTTATGTATCCAACCCTGAGACGGACAAAACACCGCCCAAAACACTTATTTTATGTTATCTATCTGACATTATCAGGCGCTTTAAGACCTAAGTGTTGCCAAGCTTTTTCAGTGGCAACACGACCTTTAGGAGTCCTAATAAGAAACCCTTCACGCACTAAATACGGCTCACAAACGGTTTCTACAGTTTCTGCCTCTTCTCCAACCATTGCAGCCAAATTATTAAGCCCAACTGGACCACCATTAAATTGATTCACAATAGCTTTCAAAACCGCAATATCTAGACGGTCAAGACCTTGAGTATCAATCTGATACAACGATAAGGCTTCTATTACAGACTCGCGATTTACATCTTTAAGATTATGCACAACTGCCCAATCACGTACGCGTCTTAACAGTCGATTTGCGATTCTAGGAGTTCCTCTGGAACGAATAGCAAGTTCTTTAGCTGCTTGATCAACAAGATGAACACCAAGAAGAACAGATGAACGTTCAATCAGTTTTTCCAACTCATCGTGAGGATAAAAATCCAAGTGAGCCGTAAAACCAAAACGTGCTCTAAGCGGAGAAGGAAGCATACCTTCGCGCGTAGTAGCACCAACCACAGTAAAATGCGGCAATGTAAGAGGTATAGAAGACGCCCCTGGTCCTTTGCCAACCATAACATCAACTCGGAAATCTTCCATAGCTATATAAAGCAACTCTTCTGCAGCTCGAGGCAAACGATGAATCTCATCAATAAACAGTACTTCACCAGTATCAAGAGAACTCAAAATTGATGCTAAATCACCAGCATGTTGAATAGCAGGACCAGACGTAACTCTAATAGATACGCCTAACTCATTAGCAACAATCATTGCTAATGTTGTTTTTCCAAGCCCAGGAGGACCTGCAAGCAACATGTGATCTGGAGGAACATCACGCAATCTTGCAGCATCCAAAAAAAGTTGTAACTGCGCCTTTAAAAGAGGCTGTCCAATAAATCCATCTAGAGCATGAGGTCTTAATTCTTCATCGCTAATCTGTTCATTTCCTATAGGAGATGATGAAACAATTCTTAATGAATCTTCGGATACGCCAGTATTTAAAGCTTGTACGTCGATTCCTTCATCCAAACTCATGAATCATCACCTGCCTCTATCTAACGCTGCCAATGCCATACGCAAAACATTAGGCATATCTGAATCACTGATTGGCAGAGCAATTTTTTCACTATTACACACGTTTTCAACCGCTCTTTGAGCATCTGACTGCTTCCACCCTAAAGACATAAGTCCATCGACAACCTTGCTGATGCCAGATTCATCAAATTCCTTTTTATAAGATTTTGAATCTTTAGAAGTATCATCTTCATTTAATTGAGATACGTCAATAGAACCTTTAAGTTCAAGAACAATTTTTTGAGCACCCTTTTTACCTAATCCTGGAGCAGAAGACAATGCGGTGATATCGCCATCTGCAATAGCCTGCAATAAACGATTCACATTTAAAGTGGAAAGTAAAGAAAGAGCAACTTTAGGACCAACACCACTAACTTTCTGCTGAATTTGAAGAAAAATACGCTTGGCAGGCATACTTGTAAAACCATACAAAGTAACAGCATCTTGACTTACTTGTAAAGACGTATAAACCTTAACATCTTGACCTTCATGCAGCGCAGCCAAATCAGACGATGGCATATAAACTTCATAGCCAACACCACTAACACAGATAAGCGCACATCGAGAATCAACTGATTCAATAACGCCGCTAAGCATACCAATCATCAGCGCTCACCTTTCTAGATAAATAGAACATCTGTTCTATAAAACATACTACATGTCACGTCCGACAGAAGAATGTCTGCTAGCAGAACGCAAAGAAGCAGCCCACTTTCGTTGAGCCTCAGTTAAATGTTGCTCTCGCTCTCCTCCTTGCAAAGCCCCTGCTGGGCGAAGCGCGTGACAAATCGCTTGAGCCAAGGCATCAGCTGCATCTGCAGGAGTCGGTAAAACATTAAGATTTAAAAGACGCGCAACCATGCGCTCTACCTGAGTTTTATCCGCCTTTCCATTTCCAGCAACAGCGAGTTTAACCTCTGTAGGAGTATGCAAAGCTACAGGAATACCTCTCTGAGCAGCAGCCAACATTGCAACACCTGCAACTTGAGCAGTACCAAGAACAGTGTTTCGATTTTCTTGAGCAAAAACACGCTCAATCGAAATAGTATCTGGCGAAAACCTTTCGATTTTCTCCACCAGTCCATTGTAAATTTCGAGCAATCTTAAATCTTGAGAAGTCTTAGGATCACTTCTTAATACATCGACGTGAATAAAAGAAAGCCGACGAGAAACGCCGGCTTCAATCACGCCGACCCCGCAGCGAGTAAGCCCGGGATCAACGCCCAAAATCATCATAGGAAACTATTCTGCTTCCTCAAGCTGAGCCATAACCTCATCTGAAGCAGTCCAGTTGCTGTAAATATTCTGAACATCGTCCAAATCGTCGAGATTGTCAATCAAACGAGACACTTTCTGAGCATCTTCAAAGCTCAATTCAACCTCATTGTTTGGATGCATAACGATTTCTGCGGAATCATAGTCGAAACCAGCATCTTGCAAAGCCTTACGAACAGTTACCAAATCGCTAGAATCAGTGTATACGGAATACACATCACCGTCGTCAGCAACATCTTCAGCGCCAGCTTCTGCAGCAATATCAAAAAGCTTGCTATAGTCAACGCCTTCGCTAGGAACCTCAATCAAGCCCTTACGCTCAAAGTTGAAGCTAACAGAACCGCTTGTAGCCAAAGAACCATTGCCCTTTGTAAGAGTGGAGCGAACGTCTGCTGCAGCGCGGTTGCGATTATCAGTAAGGCACTCAATAATCAATCCAACACCTGCTGGAGCATAGCCTTCGTAAACAATCTCTTCGTAGTTTGCGCCGCCTGCTTCTTCACCAGAACCACGCTTAACAGCGCGCTTAATATTATCTGCTGGCATAGAAGCTTTTTTAGCCTTAACGATTGCATCGTACAAAGTTGGGTTACCATCAGGGTCTCCACCACCAAGACGAGCAGCGATTTCAATATTCTTAATAAGCTTGGCGAAAAGCTTGCCGCGCTTAGCGTCAATAGCGGCTTTCTTATGCTTTGTGGTCGCCCACTTGGAATGACCTGACATGATACTCCTAAAAAGTGTACGGTTACGTAAACGTGATGATTTTAATGCTCTTTAGCGACAAATCGTCATACGCTAGTATTTTTAAGCAAATTTTTAACTTCAAAAATCCTCTGTATAACGGTTATGATACCACCAATACAAAGGATAAACATGGCTAAACTAAGCCATAAAAGCCAGCCAGTTAATCCACTTAATCCCATTGAAATCAATATAATAGCCACTCTGTCTGCTCTAGTAATCAAACCTTTTTTAGCTTCCACCCCAACAGACTCACCTCTTGCTCTAGCATATGACGTTACAAAAGCAGCCATAATTGCTATTAGCGAACAAAGCAATCCGCAATATTTTATAAAACCATTAACATATTCTGGCAAATATAAACATATGTTGATATTTTTAGCACGATATAAGCAAATACAAACACACAAAAATAGAGACCAATCAGCGATTCTATCTAAAGTAGAATCCAAAAACGCACCAAATTTCGTTCCACCATTTTGATTAGTTAAAGCAGCGACTGAACCATCCAAAGCATCTGCAAGGACAAAAATCGTAAGCAAAATTGTACCGAATAAAAGACAGCCAGTCATAGAAACAAAAATTGAGGTTACTACAACAGCCAAAGTACCGAAAACAGTAATGTCATTTGCTGTACAGCCAAATTTTACAAGCAGCTTAGCAATAGGCGCAATAACACGCTTGAATCCACCTCTTAAAGATTCCAACATATCTAATAAAACGCCTTCCTAGATTAAACAAGCTACTCATACACACACTATCAACAAACTATGTTAATAAAAAACGCCGCTTAAAATTAAGCGGCGCAATTTCTAGCTCCCTCACCTGGATTCGAACCAAGACAAAGGGTTCCAAAGACCCGTGTGCTGCCATTACACCATGAGGGAACGGCGGAAAAAACCGCCAAGTCACTATTATGCCATAACAATTGACATCGTCAAGTTTGGCGTGGCGAAATAGGATTTATGCAAAGAAGAACCCCTTGCCATGATGCTCTGGATAAGTGTCAAACAGCTTTGCAACAGACCCATCTTCAAACACAGCTTTAATAGCACTTGCCAAAAGTGGGGCAATTGAAAGAACAGTTAACCCATCCCAACGCTTTTCTTCTGGAATTGGAACAGTATCCGTTAACACCACTTCCCTAGCTCCGCAATTCTTTAAACGTTCAACTGCAGGACCAGAAAGCACTCCGTGAGTTGCAACAACCGTAACAGACTTTGCACCAGCGTCCTTAAGAACATTACAAGCGCCTGCAATTGTTCCAGCAGTGTCAATTAAATCATCAACCATAACACAATCACGCCCAGCAACATCACCAACAACACGATTTGCTACAGCCTGATTTGGACGAGTAATATCTCTAGTCTTATGAACAAAAGCCAATGGACCTCCGCCTAAACGTTGCGCCCACTGTTCTGCAACTCGGATTCGACCTGCGTCTGGCGAAACAACGGTAACGTTTCCTAAATCTTCGCTGAAACGATCTCGAACGTAATCAACCAGCACTGGCATAGCAATCAAATGGTCTACAGGACCATCGAAGAATCCTTGCGATTGTGCCGCATGCAAGTCAACGCTCATGATTCGATCTGCGCCTGCTGTTTTAAGCAAATCAAACATCAAGCGGCAAGAAATAGGCTCACGACCGCGATGCTTTTTATCTTGTCTAGAATATCCAAGCAACGGGCACACAGCGGTAATAGAACGAGCAGACGCGCGCTTTAATGCGTCGATCATAATTAACTGTTCCATAATGGACTTGTTAACAGGGTCACTATGACTTTGCAACACAAACACGTCTGTTCCTCGCACAGACTGAGTGTAACGAACATACATCTCGCCATTGGCAAAATCATATGCTGTTGTTTCCAATACTTCTATACCAAGCTGATTTGCAACATCTCGAGCAAGCTTCGGATGCGCGCGACCAGTTACGAGAACAAGGTTTTTATCTGGCTTTCCTTCAAGGACGATGCTCACCATATCTCCAAACGCTAGTTCACTAACAGCCCACAAAAAACGGACTGTGATTAATACTATCTATTTGCGCAGACTATAATCATTAAGCCGTTTCATACACAACAAATCATTGCAAAAGATTCCAAATAATCACAAATCGCGTCTGTATAAACCATGCTTAACAATGTATTGAACAACTCCATCTGGAACCAAATACCATACAGGCTCCCCGTGCTCAGCTCGCTTACGAACATCAGTAGAAGAAATTGCTAGTGCTGGGATTTCCAAAATGTCAACTGGGAAACGATGACTGTGACAATTAATCATATCGTCACAAGAATCCGCTGAATACACATGAGCCTCAATTTGAGTAAACTTTTCTGGACTAGAATACCCAGGACGAGTAACAGCCACAAATCTAGCCAAATTCCACAGTTCTCTAGCATCTTTCCATTGCATAATCTCCGCAATAGCATCCGCGCCTGTAATAAAGAAAAGTTCAGCATCTGGATGCTGAGATCGAATATCGCGAAGCGTATCAATTGTATAAGTAACACCTGGTCTATCAATATCCACTCTGGAAACTGTGAACTTGGGATTAGAAGCAGTTGCAATCACAGTCATCAAATATCGATCTTCTGCGTTAGTAACCTTCTTATCAAGTTTAAAAACAGGCTTTCCTGTAGGAACAAAAATAACTTCGTCTAGATCATAAACCCATGCAACTTCAGAAGCTGCTACCAAGTGGCCGTTGTGAATAGGGTCAAAAGTGCCGCCCATGATCCCTATTCGTTGGCGCTGATGAACATTACCTCTAGCAGATTGACGGTGTTTAACAACACCTACCACAACAGGCGGCGCAGCCTCAGTGCCATTAAAAGACCCTTGGAACAAGTCAGACATTCTGCGCTCTTCAGAAAAATCTTTTACTTCTGACTTAATACTATTTTGGGAATCAACTTTAGAGTTGTTTAGATTATTTTGCATTAATTCATTTCCATATTTTGTTCAAAATACACAAAATCAAGCATCATGATTATTTTGCACCATCAAGCAAATCAGCAGCATCATCTGCCTTAGCTTCACCGATAACGCTAGAGGCAACGTTCGCCTTATCAGGATTAATATTGCCCATTTCCTCATTCCACTCATCTTGAACAACCCGTTTAATCTCCTCAAATGTTGGAAGAGGAAAATCAGGCTGGAAAATACTTCTAATCTTTGCAACAGATTCTGTAATCTTAATAAGAATATCTGCCATATTATCTACTTCACCGCAACGCTCAAGATTACTGAATTGAGATATATTATCTTCCATTTTTCTCAAATTCTTATTAATCTCATCTAAAGCAGCATTATCCTGAGGCTTGAAAACAGTACGATTATCCCTATCTGGCCAACCCATTAATATTGCATCAGCATATTCAAGAGAAGATCTTTGAGATGCAGACGCAATACCATCTTCAATTTGCACTAAAAACACATAGCGAACTATGGATAAACGCTCAGCGGAAATATCTAAAGCATCTAAAACATTGAAATCAGACACACCATATGATTCGCTTTTCGCGTATACAATATCTGATTTAGTTGATTCCTGTGTATTTGGCATACTCATAACCTTACTCTTAATACCTTATTATCTGTCACAATTTATAACATCAAGCTCTTATTTGACCATCTCCATAACCAATCCACTTTGTGGTTGTCATTTCTCTCAAACCCATCGGACCCCTGGCATGTAATTTTTGAGTGGAAATGCCAAGCTCAGCTCCAAAACCAAATTCGCCGCCATCCGTAAATCTTGTTGAAGCATTTACCATAACAACAGCTGAGTCTACAGATGACACAAAATTATTGATTGTTAAATAATCTTCAGCAATAATCGTCTCAGTATGCCCCGTTGAATACTTTGTAATATGATTCGCAGCATCCTCAACATCTTTTACAATCTTTACTCCTATTTGCAAAGACAAATATTCACGATTCCAATCATCATCATTTGCATGTTCTAACTGCAAACCATTGATATTTGAATCGAATAGAATATTGTAGGATTTTTCATCAGCATGAATCAAAACATTATGTTTAGCTAACTCGCTTGCAATTCTTGGCAGAAAATCTTTAGCAATATCTTGATTTACAAGCAATTTTTCTGCAGCATTACAAACTCCAACTCTTTGAGTTTTTGCATTTACAATAATTTGTATCGCTTTTTCAAAATCTGCTGTTTTATCTACGTAAATATGAACATTTCCAGCTCCAGTTTCTATAACTGGAACTGTTGACTCTTTAACAACTGCAGCGATTAGATTTGCACTTCCTCTAGGAACAAGAACATCAATATGACCATGAGCATGCATCATTGACGTTGCTCCACTTCTTCCAAGATCATCAACAGATTCTATAAGATTTCCACTTACACCAAAATCTTTTAATACTTGCTTGATTACAGAAATTGTCGCATGGTTCGTGCGCTCAGCTGCACTACCGCCTCTTAAAATTACAGCATTTGAAGATTTTATGCACAAAGATGCAACGTCAACAGTCACATTTGGTCTAGCTTCGTAAATAATTCCCATTACGCCTATTGGCACTCTTACTTGAGAAAGCCTAAGACCATTTTCTAGCGTGTATCCACGAACAACTTCTCCAACAGGATCTTGTAATTGCGCTATTTTTCTAATACTTTTTGCAGATTGGAATATTCTTTCTTCATCAAATTTAAGTCTGTCTAGTTTTCCAGCATCCATACCATTTTTTTGAGCTTTTTCTAAGTCTTGCTTATTTGCTTCTTCAATAAATTCTGCATTATTTTCAATAGAATCAGCAATAGCATTTAGAAGATTATTTTTAAAATTGGTATTAGCTTTAGCAAATTCACGCTGTGCTATTCGCGAAGCATCCGATCTAGAAAAAACAATAGAATCTATAGAGTCCCCATAATCTTTAGACATATTGTTTTGTGCATTACTATGCGTTTCATCTAACTTTGTATCAAGATTAATCATATTGAACATATTAGCAATAGCAGTACTTAGGCTCCACCTCTTCAGGTAACATGTATACCAATTAGCACGAATGGAGGAATCATGGCAGAAAACACTACGAATACAGTTATGTTTCACAGCACTAGGTCAAACTCTAAAACCTATACATCGAAGCAAGCTATTCGTAGAGGAATAGCAGATGATGGTGGCTTGTTTGTTACGGATTGCCTTGGTGAAACTCGTTACGATATTTCTAATCTTTCTGGGAAAACTTATAAACAGATTGCTAAAGACGTTCTTCAAATTCTCCTTCCAGATTTTACGTCTAGCGAGCTTGATGAGTGCGTTGAAAATGCTTATGGAAGTCAGTGGGAAGATAGTGAAATTACTCCTCTAAAGACTCTTGGAAATAATAATGATTTTGTTCTAGAGCTTTTCCACGGTCCTACATGTGCTTTTAAAGATGTTGCTTTGCAGATTTTGCCGCAATTCATTAGTCACACAAAAAATGTATCTGATTCTAATAAAAATGTTATGATTCTTACCGCCACTTCGGGAGATACAGGAAAAGCTGCGCTAGCTGGGTTTGCGGATATTGAAGGCACTTCTATGGTCACTTTTTACCCAGAAGGTAAAGTAAGTAAAATTCAAGAATTGCAAATGACAACTCAAAGTGGAAATAACGTAAAAGTATGCGCTGTTAGAGGAAATTTTGACGATGCGCAAAGCGGCGTTAAACAAATATTTACTAACAATTCAATTAATGAAACGGTTGAAAACAATAATCACGCACTGCTTTCTTCTGCTAATTCGATTAATATTGGAAGACTTATTCCTCAAGTTGTTTACTACTTCTACGCTTATTCTAAGCTTGTTGAACAAGGCGTTATTGAACTTGGTAATGAAGTGGAATTTTGTGTCCCTACTGGCAATTTTGGAAATATTCTTGCTGGATATTACGCGAAAATTCTTGGTCTTCCTGTAAAACACTTAATCGTAGCGAGCAACAGCAACAATGTTTTGTTTGACTTTTTGGTCAGTGGAACATATAACAAGATTCGACCATTTAACCAAACAATTGCACCGTCTATGGATATTCTTGTTTCTTCTAATTTAGAACGCATGCTTTACTACATGTGCGATAAAGATACACGACTGTTGCAAATGCTTATGAATGATTTACAACAATGGGGCGCCTTTGAAATACCAGATAATGTTCTTTCTAAAATTAGGAAACTTTTTGGTTGCGGATGGGCAAACGAGGATCAAATTCGCGATTCCATACAAGAATGCTGGAATAAGCATAATTATGTTATTGATCCACATACTGCTTGCGGATACTTTGTTATGAATCATATTCCTCATGATTCTAATGTTCCGCGTGTTCTTTTGAGCACAGCAAGCCCGTATAAGTTCCCTAGGGTTGTTTGCGAATCTTTAGGCCTAAATATTGAAGGATTAGATGATTTTGCTTGCATGGATTTGTTAGAAAGCAAAACTTCTACAAACGCTCCTAAAATGCTTAGCGAACTTAAAAATAAAACAGCTAGATTCAACGATGTTATTAACATCGAAGATATGCCAGATTATGTTCTTAAGTGCGCTAACGAAATTTACTAAAGATTTTGGTTTAAGACTTAAACAAAGCATAATATACTTCGTTTAGTGTGTTTAAATCATGACCTTTTCTAGCTCCTGCAGAAAAGAATCTACGTCTTTTTACATTATCGTCTAGGCTTTTAAGTTTTAACGATAACTTTCTGCCTAATTCCCATGCAGCTTCTTCAAAAACACCGTCTTCTCTAGCTTCTTGCAATGTTGAACAGACCACAGTGGAAGAAACGCCCTTTTTTTGTAGCTCAAGGCGAGTCGCACGTTCTCCCAACAATCTAGATACACATGAGCGTATAACGGATCTAGCATATTGTTCATCGTCAACCAAATGTAATTCTTCCAAACGAATTATTACGGATTCAACAATATTCTCTTTGTAACCCTTATTTATGAGCCTATTCTTTAAATCATCGGAAGATCTAGCTGAATAATCTAGCATTCGTAAAGCAGATTCTCTACAATCGTCGAAATCAGAGGCTTTTTTGGCATCTACTTTTTTAGCAGCTTTTCTACTATTAAATGAATTATACTTCTTAAAAGCGTAAGAAGAGTTTTCTTCACAATAATCTTCATGATTATTATCTAAGCTATCAAATGACGTATCATAAGCATCACTAACGCCAACTGTTGTTAAATCACAACCATTAACTTCAGATTCTTCTGCTTTTTCACACTCATTTTCTGCAGAATAATAAGAATCAACAGGTTTATGATTGCGAAGAAAACTCTCTACACTAATCATCTTCTATTCTTTTCACTGAATCTCAGCCAATATGATGTGAATCAGCTAAACTCAACTTTGTTTTAATAATTTTATTTAATATAGTTTTATTTGACATCACTGCCTTTTGAAGTGTTTGTTTTACTATCAGCACTTGAAGATGATACTGACTGAGAATTGTCATCTTCATCTTCTACCTCAACGAATTGATCTTCTGGCTTCATTAGCCCAAACGCTACTTTTACTTTATCGCTAATCTCTTCTGTAATAGCAGGATTATCTTTAAGGAATTGGCGAACGTTCTCCCTACCTTGCCCAAGTTGTTCACCTTCGTAAGTGAACCAAGAACCAGATTTTTTAATAACATCGCACTGTACAGCCATATCGATTACAGAACCTTCAGTTGATATTCCTTCTCCGTAAAGAACATCAAACTCTGCTGTTTTAAAAGGCGGAGCCATTTTATTCTTTACAATCTTTACCTTAGTACGATTTCCAACAGCCTCTTCACCATTTTTGATAGTAGAAACTCGTCTAATATCCATTCGAACAGATGAATAGAATTTAAGAGCTTTACCACCAGTAGTTGTTTCTGGATTACCGAAGAATACACCAATTTTTTCACGAAGCTGATTAATAAATATTGCTGTCGTTCCAGCTTGAGACAATGCACCAGTCATTTTTCTTAAAGCTTGGCTCATTAAGCGCGCTTGTAAACCAACATGGCTATCTCCCATATCTCCATCAATTTCCGCTTTTGGAACAAGAGCTGCTACAGAATCAACTACTATAACATCTAAAGCACCAGAACGAATTAGCATGTCGGCAATCTCTAATGCTTGTTCACCATTATCTGGCTGAGAAACAATAAGAGAATCTGTGTCAACACCCAATTTACGCGCATAAACTGGATCTAAAGCATGCTCAGCATCAATAAATGCAGCAATACCACCATTCTTTTGAGCATTAGCAACAATATGCAAAGCTAATGTTGTTTTACCAGAAGATTCAGGACCATAAACTTCCACAATACGCCCACGAGGAACGCCACCAATCCCTAGAGCCATATCTAGAGCTATTGAGCCAGTAGGGATAACCTCCACGTCTTGTAGTGGCTTATCACCCAATCGCATTGCGGAACCTTTACCATATTGTTTTTCAACATTGGCAAGAGCTGTTTCCAACGCTGCTTTTCTACGAGGATCTGCCTTGTCGGCATCAATAAGACGATCCACTGCACCTTTTTTTGCTTGTTGTGCCATATCTGCTACTCCTTTCGCATGCCGATGTATTGATTGACGTTAATACAATACATAATGACTATGCAAGCGTTTTAGAGCAATGTGGTTAAAGGTTTTACTCAATAACACAATAGGCACTTATCACGCTGCAAGAAGCCCAACAATTGACATTATACACCATAAACGAACATTTGTTCGACAAGTGTGTTGACTTGAAATTCCAACGAAAATATCTATTTTGCAGGCATTGGTGGAGCATTATGATCTTTACCCCACCTCTTACTATCAGGAATATTCATGTGATCACATAAAACATTCCAGACAATTCTTGGCTCTACTCCAGCATCAATCGCCTCACGAGCACTCATACCATTAAGTTTTTGCAGCTCCTGATCTTTTGCGATACTCCTGCCAAACTCCCTGCCAAATACCTCTTCAAGAAGCTCCCAGAATTCACGCTCGCGCATCAAAAATCCAATCTTCAAAAATTATGGAATGCAGAATTTTTATTAACGCATAAACGACACCGTTTCGAACTTCTTCACGATTACCAGAAATATCTAATTGAACAGAAATCAACAATCCTAAATCACAAGAATAAAAATCACATTTCTCCAAGGAGAAATTACTAATTTTCCCACACTTACAATCAAAAACGCAATTTTTTATTCTATTAAACTTGCAAAAAATCGCATCAGAGTCAAGCGAATAGCAAGATTTATCTGTAACAGTTGGAACAAAAACACCAATATACGCCAACCCAGCTGGCTTACCAGCATCAGAGCCAGGTCCAGCAACACCAGTAGTTGACAATCCAATAATAGGAAAATCAGGATTGTCAACATCTTTTTGTTGCTCAAAACGCTTATAACACCAACCAGATCCACTGTATAATCTTGCTGCACCAAACGCCATTTGCTTTGCTACTCGCGCATCTACAGCACCACACGATTTTAATAAATCGCAATCCACACCAAGTATCTTAGATTTTTCACGAATATCGTAAGTAACAGCAGATCCAAGAAAAACTCTAGAAGCGCCAGGAATCTTTACAAACGAATCTGAAAGAAGACCCCCAGTCAGAGACTCAGCACATGCGATATGCAAAGAATGTGCATCGCAAAAATCAAGAATCTCACTAGCTAAAACACTAACAGAGTCACTACACATATCTATATCAATGCTTCAAAGCGTCGTTCACATAAAGAATACCAGAGTAAGTAGCAAAACCTATTGCAATTCCAATCAAACCGTAAGCAATGGAGTAATAGCAAATCACCCAAAGTGGAATATCATTTGCGCAGAAAATAGGAACAATAGGAACGAGAAGCATTGCAATACCAATTGACTGAGAAAGTGTCTTAAACTTTCCAGCAGAAGATGCTGCAATCACTTTACCGCCCTTATTTATAACATAGAATCGTAAAATAGTTATGCCAATTTCACGAATAACAAACAAAGCAGTAATCCACCAATATAGTTCTCCAAAAGCTGACGCAATAATAAGCGCGGAAAGCATAAGAAGCTTATCTGCTATAGGATCTAGTAATTTACCAAGCTCAGTTACCTGATTGTATTTTCTAGCCATCCAACCATCTAATTTATCTGTAGAAGCTGCAATTACAAACAAAACAAACACTGACCAACGTATCGCAGTAGAAGTATAACCCCAAGGACCTGCAACCAAATATAAGATTATAAATAGAATGGAAAGAATAATCCTTATGTATGTCACTACATTAGGAGCATAATCCCAACCTTCAAGTAATTTAGACTTACTGTTTTTCAACATCTATAAATACCTCCATAAAGCTACACAAATATGGTATAGCAAACGCAAAACTTAATTCAACTTTTACAAAGAATCACTTTCACCGCGAATAAATGCTAAAACTTTAGGCAAATCTTGAGGTTGCACAAGAACCTCACGTGCCTTAGATCCTTCGGATGGACCAACAACGCCACGCGACTCAAGCAAATCCATTAACCTACCAGCTTTAGAAAAGCCAACACGCAATTTTCTTTGAAGCATCGAAGTGGATCCAAACTGAGCGCCTACTACAAGCTCTGCAGCCTGAAGCAGCTCATCCATATCGTCGCCAATATCGCTAGTTTTAAGCTTGCTTTGAGCTTGAGCATCCGCTTTTTGAGCCATTTGTTCAATATCTTCACGATACTTTGGCTTGCGCTGAGTGCGAACATACTCCACAGCTCTGCGGATTTCAGATTCACTCACCCACGAGCCCTGCACACGCTGAGGCTTAGCAGCACCCATTGGAAGGAACAAAGCGTCACCTTGACCAATCAAAGTTTCTGCACCAACAGTATCGAGAATAACCCTGGAATCAGTTGCAGATGAAGTAGCAAAAGCCAAGCGAGAAGGAATATTTGCTTTAATCAAACCTGTTACAACGTCAACAGATGGGCGCTGAGTAGCAAGAACCAAATGCACTCCTGCAGCTCGAGCAAGCTGAGTAATACGCTGAATAGAACTTTCCACATCGTTCTTAGCAACCATCATCAAATCAGCCATCTCGTCTACAACCACAAGCAAATACGGGTATGGAGCAACTTTTCGATTAGAACCAGCCGGAGCATGAACTTTTCCTTCACGCACAGCCTTGTTGAAATCTTTAACATGGCGGAAGCCGAAGAATTGCAAGTCGTCGTAGCGCGCATCCATCTCTTTAACAACCCACTCGAGAGCCTGCGCAGCCTTCTTAGGATCCGTAATAATCGGTGTGAGCAAATGCGGAATGCCAGCGTATGCAGAAAGCTCTACTCTCTTAGGATCTACCAAAATCATACGAACCTGTTCAGGTGTTGCTCGCATGATAATAGAAGTGAGCATCGAGTTAATAAAACTCGACTTACCAGATCCTGTAGCACCTGCAACAAGCAAATGCGGCATTTTATCGAGAGCTGCCGTTACGAAATGACCCTCAACATCCTTACCAACACCTGTAAGCATAGGGTTTGGATCTTGGCGCGCTTTATCAGACCTAAGAACATCTCCCAGATTTACAATCTCTCTATCTACATTCGGAATCTCAATACCAATTGCAGACTTGCCTGGAATTGGAGAGAGAATACGCACATCAGTACTTGCTACAGCATACGCAATATTCTTTTGAAGATTCGTTACCTTCTCTACTTTTACTCCAGATCCTAACTCAACTTCATATTGAGTTACAGAAGGACCTCTTAAGAAGCCAATAACCTTCGCATCTACCTCAAATTGTTCAAAGGTAGAAGTTAAAGCTCGAATCACACGATCATTCGCTGGTGTTCTTGTTGCATGAGGCTTTCCATGAACAAGTATGTTCAAATCCGGCAGCATATAAGGCTCATCTTCAAGAACATTAGAATCACTATGATTTGAATCATATATATCTTTGCCAGCACCGCTATCACTATTATTTTCTTGCGATGACCTATATTTATCTAATTGCTGAGCAGGCATCTTCCCCCAAGGATCAGAAGAATATTGCTCACTGGAGCTTATAGGAGCCTTAGGGAATTCATCAATATATAATTCTGGAGACGTTTTCCAAGCATTAGAATTCGCAGGAGAGCCACTTGAAGATACAAACCTAGGAGACTCACGATTCTGTGATTTATCAACCGTATTTTCATAATCTTGCGATTGATTACTAAAGTCACCATCATGACTATTCGTGCGATCAGCATTATTTGATTCGTCATTGCTACCGCCATCTTTTGAAGATGCACAGAGAAAAGCATCATCTCCAGCATACTCATCTAAAAGCTCATTATTACTATCTTTTTTCTTAGTTCCAAATAGTGAATTCCATAATTTAGAAATTAACGAATTATGCAAAGACCTGCGAGACTTTTCAGATTTGTTAGAATCATCATGAGTTGGCACTCCATCAGCAAATTCAAGTGTTTTATCATCATCCTTAGAATCATTATCGTATGAATCTTCCTCAGAATTATCGTCTTTACTATCTTTACTATCTTTAGAAAAAGCAGAAAATATAAACTGCGCTATATCTGTAACATGCAATTTTAGAATCATCAAAAGCGAAAAAATTGCGATAATAACAAAAATTACTAGAGCAAAAGTCCTAGATAATCCCCAAGCTAAAGGAGAGCCAAGAGAAAAACCTAATAATCCACCAGATTTTTGCAAATCTTCTATGTGAAAATGTTGATTTTTACTAGCAAATAAAATATCTAAAATAGAACATATAGACCACAAAATAAGAACAAAACCACCTATAACACGTGGGTTACCTGATTTTGATCCACTATTTCTCATTAGTCTAATTGCTACAGCAAATAACCAAACTGGTAAAACAATGCTCATAACTCCAAAAACTGCAGATGCTGTGAAGTGAAAAGCAACGCCTATAAAACCACTAACTCTAAACCATTCCGATGCACAGAAAAGAATTGCAAGAATAATCATTACAAAGCACAATCCATCTCTGCGGTATGCTTCGTCGTATTCTCCCACACCAAAAAGCGAACGTACTACTTTACCAACAAGTCGCGGAACAAAAAGCAGCGCGGATTCCCAAAAAGGTTCATCATAAGATACATTTGATGACGACTTTGATGACTTACCGCCCCTACCTGCCATATATAAGCTCCTTAAACATAAATTTATGAAACATAACAAATTATGCAATCCACATTATTCTACCCCAACGTGTACTAATATACGGGCATAAACGTGTACTGATAAATTAAAAAATCTAATTGCAAAAAGAATGATACTCAAAGTAAAAAAATAATCTAGCATAAAAAAAAATTCGGCTGAAACCAGCCGAAAAAATGGGGTGGCTAACGCGGCTTGAACGCGCGACCTTCTGAACCACAATCAGATGCTCTACCAACTGAGCTATAGCCACCATTATGGCGCGAAACCCTTCGGGAATCGCACAACAGAGGAATACTATACACGATTTTTTAAATTTATGCTAGTCAATCTTCATTCGGCGCGTCGCACGACAATTCGACATTGCGTAATGTAAGAATATAGTTATGAGTTTTTCGCAAAAATCAGATTCAAATAATGAATTAAATGAAAGCGTTACAAACGAGCGAATTTTTGGTATTTTTGATTCAAAGTTACATACAACAAAAGTTCTTCTTCTTGGCTCTGGAGAACTTGGCAAAGAGATTGCTATAGAACTTATCAGGCTTGGCATAAGAGTATGCGCGGCAGATAGCTATGCGAACGCTCCAGCAATGCAAGTAGCTCAAGAAAATCGCGTTATAGATATGAGCGACTCTCAAGAGTTGCAAGACTTAATAAACGATATAAACCCAGACATAATAATTCCTGAAATTGAAGCAATATCAACTCAAATACTAAAAAATGTTGTAAAGAGTAAGAAAATTCAAGTTGTTCCAAGCTCTGATATTACTGCAATTGCTATGGACCGCGAAGCTTTGCGAAAAATTTCACACGAAAAACTAGGATTGCCAACAACACCATATCGATTTGCTTCTAACTATGAAGAATTAGAAAAAGGAGCAAAAATCGTAGGATATCCATGCGTCGTAAAACCAATTATGAGCTCATCTGGTCACGGTCAATCAATAGTAAAAAATCCTGAAAACCTACAAAATGCTTGGGTAGAAGCACAAAATGGAAGAAGATCTAAGCATAAGAATCAGAACGCACAAAACGCTGACATATCTCGCGTAATTGTTGAAGCTTTAGCACCATTAGACTACGAGCTAACAGTACTAACTGTAAGCTCTAGCGCTGGAATAACAACATGCGAACCCATTGCACAATTTCAAAAAAATGGCGATTACAGGCAATCATGGCAACCAGCAAATATACCAGAAAACGTTCGAATCAACGCTCAAAATATTGCTAAACGAGCCGTTGAAGGTCTATCTAAAATAGCAAGAGAAAACGGAGAAACTGGGTGGGGCGTTTATGGAGTTGAACTCTTTGTTCTTAAAAACGGTGATTTACTTTTCAACGAACTATCCCCTCGTCCGCACGATACTGGTATGGTTACAATGATTTCACAGTATTACAGCGAGTTTGCTCTGCATGTTTTAGCGATTTTGGGTGTTCCTATTACTCAAAAGCACACTGCTCTTTGTTTAAAAAATAATGAAGTCGCTTTAAGCCATGCACTTGTTGTAGAAGGTAATGGAAAAATTGGATTTGCGAATGTAGCAAAATCATTAAACACTGAAGATTGCGCAAGATGTGATATACGCATCTTTGGAAAGCCAGAAGTTCACGGCTCAAGACGCTTAGGTGTTATTTTGACAGTATCAAACAGCGTGCGTGATGCAAAATCTTGCGCGACACGCATTGCTAGCGAATTACACACTGTAGAACTACCGTCTTAAAACATCGAAAAATCAAGGTTTTTACTGGTTTAAGACATTAAAAGAATAAAAAATAATCTAAAAAAATTGTAGGTAACAATTGTTAGTCTGAACGTGCTGACAAGGTTGGATAAACCTTCGAACAATGTTGGTTTTCGCCTACAGCCATAGATGCAACAAGAGAGGCACGTCAATGGAAAAACTTGACAAGTTGTATGAGGGCAAAGCAAAGAAATTGTATGCCACTGATAACAATAATGTGTTGTGGGTGGAATACATGAATCAGGCAACAGCTGGCAACGGTCTTAAAAAAGCTCAAATTGCTGGCAAAGGCAGCTTAAACAATCAAATAACTTCTTTACTATTCCATCTTCTTGAGGCGCGTGGCGTGAAAAGCCACTTCCTAGGGCGCATTTCTAGCACTGAGCAACTTGTAAAACGCATGAAAATGTTCCCATTAGAAATAATAATGCGAAATACTGCTGCTGGTTCTTTTGCAAAACGTTATGCTGTAAAAGAAGGCACTCCTTTAAAGAAACCATTATTGGAATTCTGCGTTAAATCCGACGAACTTGGCGATCCATTTATTAATCCTGAAGGCGTTGTAGCTCTTGGATTAGCAACCGATGAAGAGATGGCAGAAATTACTCGCCAAGCTCATGCTGTTAATAATGCATTGCTTGATGTTTTCTCTAAGATTGACGTACAGCTTGTTGACTTCAAGATTGAAGAAGGCGTTGACTCTAAGGGAAACATTCTGCTTGCTGACGAAATAACGCCAGATACTTGCAGACTTTGGGATAAGCGCAATACAAATAATTCTGAAGTAAGCCACTTAGATAAAGATTTATTCAGACGAGATTTAGGAGATATAATTCCAGCCTACGAGGAGATATTCTCAAGGCTTAAATCTCTTGCTCAAAGCGAAGGCGTAAACTTCGACGAAATAAATCCAAATAATTATGTTGAAGAATGATTTTTAATGTGGCTCGCATCTTTCGAGGTGCGAGCCACGCGCGTTCTTAAAGCAAAACTAAACAAAATTGAAAAAGAAAACTGAAAAAACAAAACAACCAAAATAGCCAAAACGTACAATTACAAGGCAGGTTTACCGTGGTATTTCGCGTTTATGTTGAAAAGCAATCTGGTTTCGATGTTAAGGCACAGCATCTTAATCACGAGCTTAAAGAAATTCTAGGAATAGATTCTTTAAAATCAACGCGCATAATAAACAGGTATGATGTTGAAGGAATATCAGAAGATCTATTCAACACTGCTATCAAAACAGTTTTTAGCGAACCACCAGTCGATAACACCTATGATTATCTGCCCATAAGCACAAGCGAACATGTTTTTGCTATGGAATTTCTTCCAGGACAATTTGATCAGCGAGCAGAATCTGCAAGTGAATGCATACAGCTTATAAGCCAAGGAGAGCGACCAAGGGTAAGAACCGCGCAAATCTTGGCTTTTAAAGGTGATTTGTCTAAAAAAGATTTGGACGCAATTAAACGCTACATAATTAATCCAGTTGAAGCGCGCGAAGCATCTTTAGATAAAGTCAATACTTTGCAAACAGAAACAGTTATTCCAGCAAATGTGGAAGTTATCAACGGATTCAACGATTTAGACGAACAAGGTTTAAAAAAGTTCATAGAAGATCGCGCGCTTGCAATGGACTTGGAAGACGCAAAATTCTGCCAGAACTATTTTAAAAACGAAAATCGCAATCCAACTATTACAGAAATCAAAGTAATAGACACATATTGGTCTGATCATTGCCGTCATACAACTTTTGGCACGCATCTTACAAACATAAAAATAGACGATAAGCAAGTACAAACCGCATTCAATCGTTATCTTGAAATGCGAGAAGAACTTAATCGCACAAATAAGCCGATTTGCCTTATGGATATGGCAACTATTGGTGCAAAGTATTTGAAGCATAATGGGATTCTTAAAAATCTAGACGAATCCGAAGAAATCAACGCTTGTACAGTAAAAATCAAAGTTGACGTAAACGGGCACGATGAAGATTGGCTGTTTTTGTTTAAAAACGAAACACATAATCATCCTACAGAAATCGAGCCTTTTGGTGGTGCTGCAACATGCATTGGCGGATGCATTCGCGACCCTCTTTCGGGAAGATCTTACGTATATCAGGCAATGCGAGTAACTGGTGCTGCAGATCCTAGAACGCCAATAGCCCAAACTCTTGAAGGAAAATTGCCTCAAAGAAAAATCGTAACGTCGGCAGCTGCAGGCTACTCTTCTTACGGAAATCAAATTGGACTTGCAACAGGCGAAGTACACGAGATTTACCACCCAGGATACGTTGCAAAACGAATGGAAGTGGGTGCGGTTGTAGCCGCTACCCCAGCAGACCATGTTCGAAGAGAAACACCTGAGCCAGGAGACGTTATTATTCTTCTAGGTGGACGAACTGGAAGAGACGGAATTGGTGGAGCAACTGGTGCTTCTAAAGCGCAAGACACTGATAGCATTGAGGAATGCGGAGCAGAAGTTCAAAAAGGAAATGCTCCTATTGAACGCAAGTTACAACGACTTTTCCGCCGCAAAGATGCATGCAGACTTATTAAGCGTTGCAACGACTTTGGCGCTGGCGGCGTAAGCGTTGCAACGGGTGAAATTGCAGATGGCTTGATTATTGATTTAGATAAAGTCTCTAAAAAATATGAAGGTCTTGATGGCACAGAGCTTGCGATTTCTGAATCTCAAGAACGAATGGCTGTTGATGTTGCAGCAAGCGATGCCGACGAATTTTTGTCATACGCACGTCAGGAAAATTTGGAAGCACAAATTGTAGCCATAGTCACAGAAGAAGCACGAATGAAAATGACTTGGCGAGGAAAAACAATTGTGGATCTAAGCCGTGAATTCCTAGCTTCTAATGGAGCTCCAAAAGAGCAAAATATTCACGTTGAAAGTGGCGAAAACTATACTTCGAAATGGCAAGATATAAGTGGCGAATACGCTAATAAATCTTTTGACGAGCGCATGAAAAATCTTGTTTCCAACATAAATATTTGCTCAAACAAAGGTCTTAGTGAAATGTTCGACTCCACTATTGGAGCTGCAACAGTTCTTATGCCTTTTGGAGGCAGACGTCAGCTTACTCCTGCACAAGCAATGGTTGCAAAATTGCCAGTTTTTGGAGAAACGAACACCGCTTCTGCAATGTCATGGGGCTTTAACCCATATATTATGGAAAAGAATCAATTTACTGGAGCTTATTTAGCTGTTGTTGAATCTTTGGCAAAGCTCACAGCCAGCGGTTTTACTATAGAAAATGCTTATTTAAGTTTGCAAGAATATTTTGGAAAGCCTCATAATGTTCCAGAACGTTGGGGAAAACCAATGGCAGCTATTCTTGGAGCTTTAAGCGCACAAATTGACTTTGGTGTAGGCGCTATTGGCGGCAAAGATTCTATGAGCGGAAGCTTTGAAAATCTTGATGTTCCACCAACACTTATTTCTTTTGCTGTTTCTACAGGAGACGCGAGAAACGTTGTTTCGCCAGAATTCAAAAAAGCCAATAGTAGAATTTTAAGAATATTGCCTAAATATAAGGAAGATGGAATCACGCCTAAATCTCAAAGCTTCTTAGAGGTGATTAGGATTGTGGAAAATCTTACCTCAAATAAACATGCGCTTTCCGTTAGCACTCCTGGATTTGGTGCTAGTGCGGAAATCTTATTTAAGATGACTTTGGGAAATCATATTGGGTTAAAGCTTAATAATGCGATTAGCAAGAATGATTTGTTTAAGCCAGCATATGGGTCGTTCTATGTGGAACTTAAAGATGATTCTGAACTTACGTATGCAGATTCAGATCTTGTAAGCGTAGATGTAGTAGGCGAAACTTGTAATGAGTTCGAGTTTTGCGTAGAAAACGAGAAACTTAATTTAGCTAGTTTGCAAGAAGATTGGGAAAATACTTTAGAAGATATATTCCCGTATCGAGAGAAGGGAGACTCAGTTCCTGCTATAAACTCTAGTGAACTGAAGTATTCTCATAACCACATGCGTTCTCATAGAAAAACTCCGATTAGTCACCCACGCGTAATCATTCCAGTTTTCCCTGGAAACAATTGCGAATACGACACTCAAGCAGCGTTTGAAAAAGCTGGAGCAGAATGCAAAACGCTTATAATCAATAATTTAAGCGCTGATGATATTGCTCAATCTGCAAAAGATCTTGTTGATGAGATTAATAAAAGCCAAATTGTTATGATTCCAGGCGGATTCTCTGGAGGTGATGAACCAGACGGTTCAGCCAAGTTTATAGCATCTTTCTTTAGGAATCCTGCTGTTAGTGACGCTGTTCGCGATTTGCTCAATAATCGCGATGGCTTAATGCTTGGTATTTGCAATGGTTTCCAAGCTCTTATTAAACTAGGGCTTGTCCCGTTTGGAGATATTGTTCCAATGGATTCAGAATGCCCGACTTTAACGTTTAACACTATTGGAAGGCATCAAAGCAAGATTGTTAGAACTCGCGTTGCTTCTAATCTTTCTCCATGGCTTTCAAATTGCAAAGTTGGCGATGTTCATAGTGTTGCAATATCTCATGGAGAAGGTCGATTCGTAGCATTGCCAGAAGTTATGGATACTCTTATACAAAACGGCCAAATCGCAACACAATACGTTGACAGCAATGGAGTTCCAAGCATGAATCTTAAAGTGAATCCGAACGGTTCACTTATGGCTGTAGAAGGAATCACTAGCCCAGATGGCAGAGTGTTTGGAAAAATGGGACATTGCGAACGCAGCGGAAACGGTTTGTACGTGAATATTCCAGATTTTAGAACACAAAACATTTTTAGCGCTGGAGTCGAATATTTCACTGCATAATGTGATTTTTGTAGCAAGTTTATAGGAAAATCTTGATTAAGAATCTACAACAACAGGGGGTGTTTGATGTCTGCAGAGCTCGAAGACATTCATGAAGAATGTGGCGTTTTTGGCGTTTGGGGTCATTCAGATGCTGCTAGATTAACATATTTTGGATTACATGCACTGCAACACCGAGGTCAAGAAGGCGCTGGAATCGTATCAAACGATAATGGTCATCTTAAAGGTTACAGAAACCTAGGTCTTTTAACTCAGGTTTTTGCAAACGAAGACATTATGAAGAAACTTACTGGAAACAGCGCAATTGGGCACGTTCGTTATGCTACTGCTGGTTCGGGAAGTGTTGAAAACATTCAGCCTTTTCTTTTTTGTTTCCATGATGGAGATGTTGCTTTAGGACATAATGGCAATCTTACTAATTGCACAACTCTTAGGAATAAACTTGAAGATGAGGGAGCAATCTTCCACTCGAATTCGGATACTGAAGTGTTAATGCATCTTATTAGAAGATCAAATAAAACTTCTTTTATGGATAAGCTTAAAGATGCTTTGCAAATAGTTCATGGTGGTTTTGCCTATTTGCTTCTAACTGAAAAGGAGCTTATTGGCGTAACAGACCCGAATGGTTTTAGACCTCTTTCTTTAGGAAGAATGAGCAATGGAGCTTATGTACTCGCATCCGAAACTTGCGCATTAGATATTGTTAGAGCAGAGTTTATTCGCGATATTGAGCCTGGCGAAATAATTGTTATTGATGACGATGGCTACACTATTGAGCAATATACAAAGCACGTACAACATGCAGTATGCTCAATGGAATTTATTTATTTCGCTCGCCCAGATTCTAATATTTACGGTATTAATGTTCATTCTGTGCGAAAGCGTATGGGTGCGCGTTTGGCTAAAGAATCTCCTGTTGACGCAGACATGGTTATTGGAGTACCTAATTCTTCACTTTCTGCTGCTGCAGGATACGCTGAAACAAGCGGAATTCCAAATGAAATGGGATTGATTAAAAACCAGTATGTTGCACGCACTTTTATTCAACCAACACAAGAATTACGCGAGCAAGGCGTTCGTATGAAACTTTCTGCTGTTCGTGGCGTAGTTGCAGGAAAACGCGTTATCGTTATTGACGATTCAATTGTTCGCGGAACTACCTCTAAGCGCATTGTGCAATTGCTACGAGAAGCTGGAGCTAAAGAGGTACATATGCGTATTTCTTCTCCTCCTCTTAAATATCCTTGCTTCTACGGTATTGATATTCAAACCACAAAGGAACTTATTGCAGCAAAACATTCAGTCGAAGAAATACGCGAGTATATTGATGCTGATTCCTTAGCATTTTTGTCTTTAGATGGATTAGTAGAGTCGATTGGATTAAAAAAGCCAGCGCCTTATGGCGGTTTGTGTGTTGCTTACTTTAATGGCGACTACCCTACTGCACTAGACGATTACGGCGAAGAATTCTTGGCTTCACTTACTCCTGAAGAACGCGAACATTTGCAAGAAGTGAGAAAGCACAGCAAATATTCACACGAAAATCTTATATAACTTAATATTTTAATTGTTTACCGCAATTTATAAATAAAATTTAAGAAAATACTTATAACATAGTTATGAAAGGAATCAATATGCCACACGCATATGAAGAGGCTGGCGTAAGCGTAGAAGCAGGATACGAAGTAGTACGTCGTATTAAATCGCATGTGAATCGCACGAAACGCCCAGGCGTTGTAGGTGGCATCGGCGGATTTGGCGGCTTATTTGATTTGGCATCTCTTGGTTACAAAGAGCCAGTGCTGATTTCTGGTACGGATGGCGTTGGAACCAAGCTTGTGATTGCAAAAATGATGAATAAGCATAACACTATTGGCATTGATTGCGTTGCAATGTGCGTAAACGATATTGCAGCTCAAGGTGCCGAGCCTCTTTTCTTCCTCGATTACATTGCGTGTGGGAAAAACAATCCTGAAATACTTGAGCAGGTAGTTTCAGGCGTTGCAGATGGTTGCGTGCAATCAGAAGCAGGTTTAATTGGCGGCGAAACTGCTGAAATGCCTGGAATGTATGACGAAGACGAGTACGATCTTGCAGGTTTTGCAGTAGGCGTTGCAGAACGTTCGAATATTGTTGACGGCTCTGCTATTTGCGAAGGCGACGTGCTTATAGGACTTCCTTCTTCAGGAGTTCATTCAAATGGATTCTCTCTTGTTCGCAAAGCTTTGTTTGAAGAAGCAGGTTTTAGCGTTGACACCAAGTTAGATGAGCTTGGCGGCAAAACGCTTGGCGAAGTTCTTCTTGAACCTACTCGAATCTACGTAAAAGCTTTGAAGCCACTTTTTGCTGAGCATCTTATTAAGGGAGTTGCTCATATTACAGGCGGCGGATTTATTGAAAATGTTCCTCGCATGTATGCGGATGATTTGGCTGCAAAAATTGATACCACTAGCTGGAGCGTTCCACCTATTTTTGGCGTTATTGAAAAAGCTGGAGAAGTTACTCACGCTGAAATGTTCAACGTTTTTAATATGGGAATTGGCATGGTTTTGTCAGTTGATGAAAGCAAAGCAAACGAGGCAATGCGTATACTAAACGAGCATGACGAAACCGCTTATATTATTGGCAAAATGGCTAAGCGCGAAAACGCTGCAGTTGAGTTGTTGTAAACCGCAAAAAACGCAAAACAGTAGACAGCAAAATCTTAAAGCAATAAAGGATTAAAAATGAAAGTTTTAGTAGTTGGTTCTGGCGCTCGCGAACACGCTATTGCACACGCGTTACTTAAAGGAGAAAGCGTTGAAGAAGTAACTGTTGCTCCTGGAAATCCTGGTATTGCAGCAGATGGAATTCAAACTGTAAACATAAGTCAATCAGATCATGACGCTCTTATTAAGTTCGTTAAAGACAATAACTACGATTTTGCGTTCATTGGTCCTGAAGTTCCGCTTATGAATGGCATTGTTGACGATTTTGAAGCGCATGGAATTGCCGCTTTTGGTCCAAACAAAGCCGCAGCTCAAATTGAAGGCTCTAAAGATTTCGCAAAAAAGCTTATGGCTCGTCACAACGTTCCAACTGCCTCCTACAAAACATTTGACGCTTTGGAGCCTGCACGCGCATACGTTCTTGAGCATGGTGCTCCAATTGTTATTAAAGCGGACGGTTTGGCTGCTGGAAAAGGCGTTACTGTTGCTATGGATGAGCAAACAGCAGTTGATGCTTTGGAAGATATTTTCGTCGATCATCGTTTTGGTCAAGCTGGAGCAAAAGTTGTTATTGAAGAATTTTTGCAAGGTCAAGAGTTTTCACTTATGAGTTTCGTAAGCGGAACTGATTTTTGGGTTATGCCAATTTCTCAAGACCACAAACGCGCTCACGACGGCGACACTGGTCCAAATACTGGCGGCATGGGAGCTTATAGTCCTGTTCCACAAATTAGCGACGAAACAGTTCAGCGTGCTATTGACGAGATTGTGCGCCCAACTGTTGAAGGACTAGCTAAAGAGGGCACGCCTTTTACCGGTGTACTTTATGCTGGATTAATTGATACAGCTTCAGGGCCTAAAGTTATTGAGTTTAATGCTCGTTTTGGAGACCCAGAAACCGAAGTTGTTCTTCCAAGACTTACTAGCGACTTTGGTGAAGCTATTTTTAACATTTTGCATGGCAAAGAACCAACATTTACTTGGATTAAAAATGGCGTAACTCTTGGAGTTGTATTAGCAAGCGAAGGCTACCCTGGCACTTTAGTTACTGGAACTCCTCTTCCTCAAATTCCTATTGACGAAGATCAAGGTCAGCACGTGTATTATGCAGGAGTAAAAAGCGATGAAGAAAGCGGAAAACTTCTTACTTCTTCAGGCAGAATAGCTCTTGTGCAAGTGCATGGAAACGATGTAAAAGACGCTCAAAACAACGTCTACAGCATATTAGATAAGCTTAATCTTCCTCACATGTTCTTTAGGCATGACATTGCGTCAAAAGCACTAGACCTGTAGAGGATGATCCGACTATCTGATTATCTTAAAAACCAAGAAAGTTTGTGTTTTTAAGATAATGCTTCCCAGCTGTAATGTCGTACTGAATCAAGCGATAATCATGCAATAATTGCTTAGTTTCTTTATTCATACTATTAGCAATCATTGGCTTACCATGATTATTCAGATAGATGGATTGTCCTTCTGGAATCCTATCCCAACCTTGAATCTTATTGACTACAGGAGGCTCCATAGCACTAACCTTATCGTGTAATCTAGTAAGGAAAGCTATATAGGGCGAAACCTTTGAATTAGTATGAGATGCTACTTGAGATATGAAGAAGTTTGGAGACGAATAAGTATTTTTATGAATATTTTTAATCTTATTTGTCTCAATAGCTTTTCTATTTGACCAAATAAAGTAGTCAGTTAAATGCAGATCTAGAGAATTATTTTGATCTGCACTAGCCGTACTGTATACGCCAGGAAGATGATCGCCGTAAAACACAACAGTAACAGGCTTGTCAATTGAATCAAGATTCTCTAAGAACTTTTGCGTAGCATGATCCGTGTAATTAACACCCTTAGCATATGTTTCAATTGATGATGTTTCCGATTGTCCTAAATTAGGTGAACCATCTTTTGCTTTTGCAACAAAATCATTATTCTTATACCAATTTCTATAAGGCATATGATTTTGCATTGTGACTACTTGCACAAACTGCGGCTTTTTACTAGCAGAAATTGACTCAAATGCGCTATCGTAAGCTGAAGAATCTGAAACATAAGGAGATTTATCCAACATTTTTTTATGAGAAATAATATTAGGACCTTCAAGAGCATAAAACTTACTAAAACCGAACTTCTTGTAGTTTATTGATCTAGAATACATGCTTGGCTCATATGGATGAAAAGCTACAGAATTTCCTTCACTACCCCAATATCTGTTGATTGTAGGAGTCCAAGAAGAATTTGGAACAAGCTGCTGATACGGGCTTGTAAGAGATGAATTGAAGTTCACCATGCTCAATCCCGTAAGAGACATATATTCGAGATTCGCTGTTCCCCCACCATAACCAGAAGAAAGCATTAAACCACTATCTGTTTTCTCTTTCAAAGAGCTTATAAATGGCATTGGATTCTTATTCAGTTGCAATCCTGGAACCCTCATTGGGTTTGAGAAAGATTCCGAAAGTACATAAACCACAGTATTGTCTGAAATTTTGCTTTTGCGAGAAACATTGATTTTCTTAGCTTCAGTATCATATTTTTTTAGAAGAGCTTTCATAGTGGATTCATTGTAATCCGCTGGTTTATCCATAACTTTTGGATTCACTTGTCTTAAGAAAGCAACTAAAGCACCGTTTCTTTGCGAATCATAAACAGAATCCCACATCGCAGGAGCATCGCCCATAAACTTAGCAAAACCGTTAGCACTAGAACCAACTGTTCCAACCCCAGAAACATACCATCCAAGACCCAAAAAACACACTAAGCATGTAACAACTCTAATTACAATAGAAATGCGAAAATCCTTAGTAAACACGATTTTTCCGCGATTTACATCTACAAAATGCATAAAAATAGCAGCAATAACAGCTACAAGTACAGCAATTATGGAGCAGACAATCACGGCTATAGCATTATCCGGCAGAAAAGATGCGATATTCCCCGTATTACTCTTTAAAAAGTTCAAGTCCGCTGGAAGAATTGTCTCGTATCTAACATTAACCTTCATATACTCGATTACAGAAATTATTACAGATAATGTAATCAGAATAAGTGTAGTAATCCAAAAACGATTTATTACCATCAACAGAATTCCGTAAATTAGAGCAACTATAAGCAGATTCAAAACGAATACAAAATTTAAGCTAATCCACATTTTTGAAATTATGTTCCATGCGCTTGCCGAAAGCGAGGAGGTCATTTCCACTCGTCCAGACCTTTGAACAGAAAGCTGCACAATCATAACCATTATTGCATCAAATACAACGAACAGAACCGCATACAACCATCGCGGAATCGCAAGCTTAAAACGCTTAAAAATAGTAAGAAAATTGCTTAATGGCAATTTCACACCCTTCTAATTACATGACTAATACATAACTCATTTACGCATCTATGTTACAAATACATTTTAATTATCGCCATCGTCATAAATAAACATAACTTGTAGTAAACAATTGTGTATATTCATACTTTTGACGTATTGCAATAAACTCTGTATCTTTTATCATTATAATTGATGACATAATATAGAAAATTTTAAGGATTACGAATTATATTATCAACGGCTATATTTTTTGACAGCTCTAATCTAGTGAGGTTTTAAGGAACAGTAAAAATGAAGTTTATTGCCACAATTAACCTAATGCACGGCATACTACCTATAAGTATATTCGCAATATCTGGATTATGCTTAGCTGTCCTTTTAATAACAAAATCTAAAAAAATAAAGTATTTTCCATCTCTTTTAACACAATTAGGTTCTGCATCATTATTCGCAATTATATTTGGATTTATAACTTGGCTTATTTCAGACGTTTTTCTTGTATTCGGAGTAAGCCTAGGATGGCTCGTGATTTTTTCTATTGCAGGAGGATTTGCAGCCGTAGGATTTGCTTTAAGCGCTGCGATAATATCTAAAGGATATAGAAGAGCTTTCGCAATATTTTCAATTATTCTGTTTATTTTAGCCACAATGATTCGCGTAAATATGATTTATGGCGAATACACAACTATTGGATCAGTATTTGGATTAGGTAATTATCCAAAGCTTGAAGAGCATAATAAACATAATGGGGTTATGGAAATCGCTGATTGGAATTCACTCGCAGCACAAAACAAGCTCCCAAAAATACCATCCAAAGGAATAAGTAGATCCGTTAAAATTCCCGCAACAACATCTAACTTCCGTGCCCGCACCGCAAACGTCTACTTACCACCAGCAGCTTTAACAAAATACGCTCCAAAACTGCCTGTAATGGTTCTTCTTTCTGGTCAACCAGGAAGCCCTAATAGGCTATTTGCTGCGAGCGAAATTGTAAACACCTTAGACGCTTATGCTAAGGATCATAATGGTTTAGCTCCGATTGTTGTGTCACCAGATCAAAACGGTACTGCAACACACAATTCTCTTTGCGCGGATACAAAGGTTTATGGAAAAGCACAAACTTATTTGACAAAAGATGTTGTTAATTGGATTCATAAAAATCTACCAGCCAGCAACAATCCAGCACTTTGGCTAATGGGAGGATTTTCTCAAGGAGGAACTTGCGCAACTCAGATTGTGCCAGCTTATCCTAAACTATTTGGAAACATGTATTCTGCAGGCGGAGAACTAGAGCCAACATACAAGAATCGCGATGAAACAATAAAACGTTATTTTGATGGAGATCGCAAAAAATACGAAAAGCATATTCCAGCAAACATAATGAGAAAAAATGCTCCTTTAAAACAAAATTATTACTCTATAGCTGGAGCTTGGGATCCTAAATCGCAAGTAAATCAGTCTAATATTGCTATAGCGGCTCATAAGTCTGGAATAAGCGTTATAACCATGATTTCTAAAGGATCTGGACACGATTGGCATACCGTTCAAAATGGGTTAAAAGTTGTAATCGACCATCTTTGTAAAGATTCTGGAATAACAAGCAATTATCCAAATTTAAACTCTTATAATAATATTCAAGTGGTTATCAATCAGAAGGTGAGGCGATAAATCATGCCAAACTTTTTATCAAAAAATCACGAGTCTACAGCAAAACATCATTTAAGCGTTCTTACCAACGATGTGCGCATGTGGCTATCGCAGCGCGTGCTAGCAGCGAAAATAACTCTAGTTTTCTTGGTTATTAACCTTATTCACTGGGTTTTCAGTACCGTAATGCACATCTATACTTATGGCACCAATGCAACTCTTTCACAATTCTTCTCGTATCATAAACCGAAAATAAGCTCTACTTTTTTGTTTGGGCATAGAAATATTACACAGCTTCTGATTAAACTATTCCACTCGCTATTTTTTGTAAATAGTTTCTCATCTCTAATAGTAAATGCAATACTTTCACTTGTTTTAATAGGATTAGCCGAAACACGTATCGGTAAAATGCGTTTGCTTTTTGTTTCCGTAACAAGCACTCTTATTGGAACAATACTCGGGCTTACTTTAATCGGTAATCTTTCAATGATTATTAGAAACATGCGTTGGATTACTAGAATACCAATTAGACTTTCTCCTTTTACACTTTTTGTTGGAGCTTTTATGGCTGCAGCAACATGCGAATCAATATTGTGGCGTAGACGAATGTTTGTTTTGGGATATGCAATCACGTCTGCAATGCTTCTTTATAGTGGAAATCCTGGGGATTATTGCACAATTTTTGCAGCAATTTGTGGCCATATTATTGGCAATCTGATGAACAAAAATAGCAATGCTAATACAAATACTGTGAAAAGCGCGAACTGGTGGGAAGGAACAGACTACGAGATTAGACGTCTATTTGCCATAACTCAACTTGTTATGGCTTTAGGACCAGTTCTTGCACTATCTTCTAGATCTCATGCTGGAATACTAACTACATTAGGTTTATTCATGTCTCCGCAAATGGGTACGAAACCGTGGCTAGCAAGATGTATATCAAACTATAGTTCAAGCAGTTGCCTGCTTCATTCAGGATTACAACACGCAACAATAGGAGGTCTTTGGATTCGTATTCTTTTGCCTATTGTCACTTTAATGATTATATCTTGGGGACTTTTACGCGGAAGAAGACTTGCAGCTTATGCTGCTATAACAATCAACGGAATTACAGCAGTATATGCAACAATGTATTTTGCTATTTTGCCTTTGATTGCAACTAAACAAACTATGATTTTCCACAAGAATAATGCTACTTCTATAGCCTTTATGCTTACAGCTTTGCCTCCTTTATTAATAGCAATTCTACTGTTTATAAGCATAAAGCATTTTCCAAATCATAGTGATAAGCTTGAGCGCAGAGTTGGATTAGTTGCAATTGTTTTTGCACTATTTTCTACTGGAATAGGATATGTTTGCTTCGGGTTGATTGCACCAAATGAATTTAAGCCTGTAGCAGACTTGCATCATTTACTACGTGATCTTCCAGGGCGTTGGATGCCTATGGGCTTTGGATTAAGGTCCAATGCCATGCTTACACCTATAACTCCTTTGTCTTCAGCAATAACTCAAGGTGTTGGAGTTCTATTCTGGCTTGTTCTTTTTGCTGTTTGCATGGTGTGGTTTAGAAACAAAATAACAATTAATGAAGAAGACCGCAAAAAAGCAAGCGAGTTAGTTCAACTTGGTGGAGACACCATGAGTTTTATGACAACATGGCATGATAACCACTATTGGTTCTCCGCCACTGAACATTCTGCAATAGCATACAGACTAAAATATGGAGTTGCTTTAACTCTAACTGGTCCTTTTGGAGATAAAACAGAATATAAACAAGATTTGAAAGCGTTTATTCAACTTTGCGAACAAAATTCATGGTCTCCAGCATTCTACGCTGTTCACGATGAAGAACGAAAAGCCTTGGAATCTATTGGTTTTTCTTCTATAAAAGTTGGAAGCGATATGCTAGTCTACCCTAAAGAGTGGCAAACTAGGGGTAAAAAGTGGCAGGATATTCGCACTGCCATAAACAAGGCAAAACGTGATGGAATAACAGATGTTCTTAGCACTTACAACGATGCTCCTTGGGAAGTTCAGCAACAAATTATTGAGATTTCGGAAGAATGGGCGGAACTTAAAGCCCTTCCAGAAATGAAGTTTACTCTTGGCGGTTTGGAAGAATTGCATGATCCTAGAGTAAAGATTTTGTATGCGATTGACGAGAATAATCGCGTTCTTGGGGTTACAAGTTGGATGCCGACTTATGACAATAATCGCATAATCGGGTGGACTCTTGATTTTATGAGACATCGCACGAATAGCCCTAATGGAATTATGGAGTTGCTTATCGCTAGAATGGCGGAACGGTTAAGAGACGAAGGTCTTGAAAATCCAGAATCTGCTGTGGAGTTTATGAGTCTTTCTGCAGCTCCTCTTGCTGGAATAACAGATATTTGTGAAAATTCTACATTAAGCAATGAGGATTCTAGTAAAGATATCCAGGCAAGCCAAAAGCCTACAATTCATGGAGATTCTCAATCTTCAAATCATCATGAATCAAATGATATTATTGTTCATACGCTTGAAATGATGTCCGATATTTTGGAGCCAGCATACGGATTTAAGTCGCTTTATTTCTTTAAAAAGAAGTTCCAGCCTACTAATAGACCTGTATACATATGCTATTTGGATTCTGCAAAACTAGCACAAATATCGTTAGCTGTTACAAGCTCTTATTTGCCAGAGACTAATCCTAAGCAGATTTTAGAAATGCTAAAAACTCTTAAAAAATAGTTCATGTAATGAAAAATCAGCCTAAATTCTAAATCTAGGCTGATTTTTAACTGTAATTAATTAGATTGATTAATGAGTTTGCAATCAATCTACACTCTGATTACAGTCTGGGCATAATCCAAACACTTCCAAAGTGTGATCTATAACCGTATACCCATGAGATTCGGCGATCTTGTGAATCCAACCCTCATCATCAGGAGGCTCTATATCCACGGTTTTACCACACTTTTCACACACAAGATGGTGATGATGAGTATTCTCATCGCAAATGCGAAATAGTTGCTGTCCATTAAAACGAACAGTATCAACATCGCCACTTTGTGCAAGCATATTAAGCTGACGATACACTGTGGCTAAACCAATGATTTCACCATCTTCCACAAGCAGGCGATGCAGATTCTGTGCAGAAACAAAATTACGCGAAGCTCTTAAATGTTCAAGAACAGTTTCTTTTTGCTTAGTGTTTCTGCGTACTGGCTCACCAACCATTATTTAACCTTTTACCTTTCAAACTATTAAAAGATCTAATACTAGTCCAACAAACTATAACTATTTAAATTTTAAGACTAATACTAAATCTTTTAATCAAGCTCGTCATCCCAACAGCCAGTAGCATCTAATTCTGCAGCTTCTTTAACTGGGTCATCACACAAAACAGTAATATGACCCATTTTGCGATTTTTACGAACCTCAGCCTTTCCATAGTCATGAACATGCCATTCTGGATGCTCTAATATAAGAGAACGA
Source organism: Gardnerella sp. DNF00038 (assembly GCF_049262855.1). NCBI lineage: Bacteria > Bacillati > Actinomycetota > Actinomycetes > Bifidobacteriales > Bifidobacteriaceae > Gardnerella > Gardnerella sp. DNF00038. The sequence continues at coordinate 953,235 of NZ_CP058407.1, forward strand.
GTAGGAGCAACATGTTGACCAAGAACATTAACCATCACTGCAGGAGAAAGCAGCTTAGGCTTTTTTAAAGGCCATCCAACAATACCGCGAATATGTGCTTCAAACTGATCCATATCGCAAGCTTCAATCGTGTAATGCCCAGAATTGTGAGGGCGAGGAGCAAGCTCGTTTACTACTACACGATTATCTTTAGTAATAAATAACTCAATGCCAAGCGTTCCAGCAAGCTCAAAACCTTTAGCCAGTTGAAGCGCTAAATCGTGTGCGGTCTCTTCTACAACAGGATCCACAACTGCAGGTGCGAGAGTCATATGAAGAATGCTATTGTGATGAACGTTTTTTACAAGAGGATAAGTCACAAAATCATTACCATTGCCGGAAACAAGAATTGAAGCTTCAAAAGCAAAATCTACAAAGCCTTCAAGAATAGACGGAGGGAATTTTCCTCCCCTATCGGAACGGTGATGAATATTAGCAACATCTTCTTCAGTGCGAAGAACATCCTGACCATGACCATCATAGCCACCACGACGAGTCTTAAGAATAGCAGGCAAACCAATTTCTTCGATTGCTGCGTCTAAATCGTCAAGATTATTGACTTCACGCCATTTAGCTGTTTCAATGCCATGTTTATTAATAAACTCTTTTTCACAAACACGATCTTGTGTAACACGCAATAAATCTGTGCCCTGAGGAATAGCTGTTAAATGACGAACCTTATCTAACGCATCTGCGTTAACATTTTCAAACTCGTATGTAAGAACATCACAACGTTCAGCAAGCTCGCGCAAGCCTTCAGGATCATCATAATTTGCCTCAACCTGCAAATCTGCAACCTGAAATACTGGGCAATCAAGCGTTGGATCTAAAACTCCTATGCGGAATCCCATATGTCTAGCTGCAATAGCCATCATGCGTCCCAATTGACCGCCGCCAATAATTCCAATAGTGGCTCCTGGCATCAAACGCTCTACAGCACCATTAGTGACTTCAGATAAGCTCGGCATTAGATTCCTCAACATTCTCTTTTAATTCTTGACGGTAATCTTCAAGTTCGTCTGCAAGACGATTATCTGTTGTGCTCAACATGCTTACTGCAAGCAAACCAGCATTTGTAGCTCCCGAGTTGCCCACAGCTGTTGTAGCAACAGGAATACCACCAGGCATTTGCACTATAGAAAGCAAAGAATCCCAGCCCGAAAGAGCATGGGATTTTACAGGAACACCAACAACTGGAAGAGTTGTTTGAGCAGCAATCATACCTGGTAAGTGGGCCGCTCCACCAGCGCCAGCAATAATTACGCGAAAACCATTTTTTCTAGCACTGTGAGCAAAATCTGCCATAAGTTCTGGAGTGCGATGTGCAGAAATAACTTTTTTCATATACGGCACTCTGAATCTTTCTAGGATTTCGCAGGCATGACGCATGGTTTCCCAATCACTTGAAGACCCCATAACAACTGCCACAATAGGCTTAGAATCTGACACTTCAGCCACAACAACCTCCCCGTGTATGCACTGATACGCAACTTCTGCGCAAAGGTTACGCACAGGTTTTACTTTACGCAGAAGCACGGAAAAATTGTTGATAATTAGTCTTTTATATTATTTTTTTGTTAACTGTTTGTTTTTGAGAACATATTTTATGTCTGCAGCAGCCGCCACATCGCTCGAATGTGTTACAACAATCACGCATTTTCCGTGTTTATGAGCTGCGTCTTTTAAGATTGATATAACTTCTTGTGTTGTATTTGGATCCAAGCTACCTGTTGGCTCGTCTGCAAGAATAACAGGAGCAGAAGATACAAGCGCTCGCGCAATAGCCACTCGCTGCTGCTGCCCGCCAGAAAGCTTTGTTATATTTCTAGTTGATTCGTCTTCACTAAGTCCCAGTTCTTTAAGAATCTTGGAATCAGCATTTGAATTAACAAGACGCAAGTTTTCTACAGGAGTCAAGTAGTCGATTAGATTGAAATTCTGAAAAACTAAAGACACATGATTCTTGCGATGATTAGAATATCCACCATTCTTGGAAATATCTTGTCCATCAAACAATACTGTTCCTTTTGTTGGAGTATCTAATCCTGCTAGAAGAGATAGCATAGTGGATTTTCCAGCTCCAGATTGACCTGTAATACTGTATATTTTCCCTGATTCAAAATCCGCATTAACGTTTCTAAGAACAGGAATATTAGTTGCACCATAAGAATAATCAACGTTGTTAAGTTTTAATAAAGTAGTCATAATAAAACTCCAATATTTTCTAAATTTAATATTTCATACTTAATATTTAATACTTGTAAATTTTTAATTTTCTATCAGAATCCGAATCTTATTCTTAATAAAATCCAGTTAAATCCAATCTTCTAATTGATTCATATTAATTATCTAAGAAAATCACCTCAGCTCATTGAATTCAATACAAAGCGAGGCTTTTTAAACATTATTGGCGCAAGAGCAATGCATAGAGATACAAACGCTATAGCAAATCCTATAAGAATAGCAAAAAATGTTTGTTTATTTGGAATCCAAGAAATGCTTAAGTCAGAAATTGTACTATTTGAGACATTAGCCAATAGCATTGATCCTACACTTGAAGATATTGCAGACCCAATTAGAATTGATGCAACTGAACAGAAGGCTGTTATTATAAAAACTTCTATAATCATTTGCAAAGCTATTACAGACTTGTTCATACCAATTGCCATTAGAACTCCAACTTCGTGAATCCTTCCTCGAACCCAAAAAACAAGAACTAAACCAAGCACTATAATTCCGACTAATGCAAGACACATTAAAATCATTGTTACTAGTTGCTTAACTGTTTTTACAGATTGAAGAACAGAGGCAAATCTTTGCGCATTGTTTTCTACAGAAAGCATGCCATCGCCATCGTTTTTAGCGATTTTATTAGCTTCTTCTAAAGCTTTAGTTAGATTATTTGAATTTTGCATAACGCACTTTATAGAACTGCGATTTTTACTTCCAGACAGGTAAAGAGCGGATTCTAAATCAGTTATTACGCGATTTTCGGAAGAGTCTGACGGCAACGCACCTTTTGTTTGCATCTTGCCAGAAAAAATACCAACAACCTTAAGATTAATGCTTTTGCTGCCTTGTTTTAGCTTTAAAACAGAGCCGAGTTTAAGATTATTTTGCTTAGCAAAAGACTTGTGAATTATTGCAGATTTTGCGCGCTTAAAGTCGCCAGGTGCCGAAGAATGAATATGATTACCTTCCTCAAGCTTATATAATCCTTCTTGAAATCCTTGTGATAACTGTGATCTAGTTGTTCCCGTTATTGAAACAAGCGAAAACATCTCATCATTGTCTAAACGCGGACCATGTATTGGCGCTACAATTTTAACGTTAACAGGATTTGCTAAAACATCTTTTTCTTCTGCAATAGTTTTTATTCCACTAATCTTTTTAAATTTTGCAATAAGATTTTCTGGAATTCCTTCGTTTTTTTGCAAATCTTGAGGAATATCTTGCTGCGATTGATTAGCGGAATCACTAGAAGAATCAGACTCTGGCAAAGTCTCTCCCTGCGTTTTTGCATAAACGCTAAAACCTAAGCCAATATTAGAAGCTATTTGATTCTCAAGATTTTTTACAGAAGCAATAACTCCACTCTGGCAAATAAGCGCACTAAGAACAACCGTAATAATCAAAGCTAAAATAGCACTGCGCCTTGGTTTTCTAACTATAGCTAACCAAGCTCTTTTTATAATTTGAATCATTTTACCACCTACTTTTGCAGCCAACTACTTTTGCATGCCAAGCAAATCTCTAGGAGACTTTCGCAAAATAGGAAGATAAGACAACGCAACTGCCACAACAATAACCATCAGAACAATTAATGACGATTGAATTAAACATTCTGTGTTAACTTGAACAGCAATCTTATCTAATGTTCTCGTTGCCATGCTCGATTCTAGATTTCCTCCAGCTTGCCCCATCGAACTAAGCTGCTGCGCGGCAGAATTTTTTACTGAGCCTAATGCGCAATCACTAATCCAAGGAGATATTGCGCTCGCAAAACCGTAACCTATTGCAATGGCTGGAATCGCAAGTAGCACAAGCTCAAAAAGCTGCTGCAACACAAGGGACGCCTTTCCTACACCAATTGAGGTTAGAACACCAATTTCTCTTCTACGCTCATTAATCCAAAGAATAAGCACTAATCCTAAAGCAATTACAGCAAACGCGCTTACTGCAATAACTGTTATGTTCATCATGGATTTTACGCCTTTTGCTGCTCCAATCATGCCTTGTACGAATTGATCATCTCGAGTAATCTGATAGTTTTGCAAATCAATCGGCAGCTTAGACGCTTCTTCAATCACAGAATCTGCGTCCGCTCCTTTTTTAACCTTAAAACTTGCGTCCTGGTATATTTCTTTTCCAGGCTTATATTTGTAAAGTTCTCTAGTTGTTTTTAAATCTGTATACACAGTGTTTGCAGTTAATTCCGCGCGCGTTGCAACTGGGTGATTGTTAGCTCCGCCATAAATTCCAACTATGCGTGTTTTTACTTGCTCCGTAGAATGGTTAAGATTATCAGCGTCAAACGGGTTTGCTTTAAGTGTTAATGAATCGCCTAATTTTAAGCCATTTAGTTTTGCTAAATCTTCGTGAATTAAGGAAGCATGCTCATCTGATTCTTGCAAAGCTCTTCCTTTAACCATGTGGATTGATTTTGTTTTAAACGCATTTAAGCCCTTAGAAGAGTTTGTTCCCTCTAGGTTTACAGCGTTGCCGAATTGCTTTTCTCTACGAGCATCGTAGTCTTGAACACCTTTTATTCTGGCTGCTTTTGCGTCAACTAAATCAGCAGTAACATTTTGACGCAAAACATAAGAATCAACGTTTTTTAGTGACGCGATTTTTTTAACATCACTTGGCTTAACAGTTCCTGCTCCCCTAGGAGTTCCAGGATTTACTTGCGGATTATTTGCTAAAACAAAACTAGATTCTGCCTGTTCTTCTACCTTTTTGCCTTCTTTTTCTGCAGCAATCGCAACTGCAGAAGATGCCAGCAGAAGCGTTGAAATTAATGCTAATATTACAAACACTATTGCTGATTTCACTCTTTTTCTCAAAACGTAGCGTATTGCGCGAGAAATAAATGTCATCGACTACCTTCCTCATTGAACACTTGTCATTATGAAATTGTCTGTTACAAAATAGGTACAATAAGTACAATCTCGTAGCTTATATGATTTACCCTTATAAAAAGCTAAGAAAGAACTGTTGATTTTCTTTAAATATCTTAGAAAATTTTATGAAAATTACTGATTTAATCTAAAAAATATGCGCAATATTGTTATAATCATTTTAAATATTTTTAGTTGTCGAATGATTATAGAAGAAAATTACGCAAACAAACTATAAGTTTTACTAATTAATACTTACTAGTCAAAAAAATTTATTCTGCCTGATTTAACTAGAATTTGCATGATCATTTTGCAGGATTTGCATAGATAAAAGCGTGTAAAACAAACAAGGCGCGCACATTGTATTAACAAAGTACTCGCCCTAATTATTAAAAACAGTTTTATTTATTTATAAACAAACCTAAATCGACCCAAATCTAACTAAAGCGCGGTACCGTGCTGATCGAGTCGCGGATTTTGCTTAGAGTTGCTAAAGCTAAAGAACAGCCCAAACACGCCCAAAGCAAACAACACTGCAACAGTTATAACAAGCACCATTGGCTGACTTGGCAGCCACATAATTACCAAGAACGCGAATGCAGAAAGCAAGAGAACAGCCCAAGAACACACGCCAATAACTTTGCGAACAGTATTCCAAGTATCATCTCCAGCCTTAGCTCGCTTAATATTACGAGTTAACTGTTCCTCTTGTTCTGTAACGCTAGAAGATGGCTTCCAACCGTCAACGCCGTTTTCTTGGAGCCTTCTTGAATGTTCTTGCAGATTGTATTCGTCAATCATTCCACCGCGACCGCGGCCATTCGTTTGATCGTATTGAGACGGGATTCCCCTACGACTCTGCCTGGCTTTTGCTCTACGCTCTTTGCGGTTTGCCATGATTGATTCCTTTCTGCATTGAATTTTCACACAATACGAATCATTTTAACGCATAACTAAGCCATTTTGGCACGCGTCAACAATTTTTTCGATTAATAAATCGTTTAATAAACGCCCTTTTCGAGTGGCAGCAATACGATTTTTGTTCAACACTGCCAAATCTTCTTTACACACTTCGATTAGCACTTTTTGCAAATAAGAATCGTCAAATTCGCAATTTGCTTTACGCATCTTTGTACACAATTCATCAATACTAAGACCTTCCCTAATGCGCAACCCAAGCATTACCTCTTCTATCAACGCATCCTCGCTATTTATACACTCGTAGTTTTGCCAAGGCACGTTTCCTGCATTAATCGCATGCGCCCAACGTTTTGGATGCAAAATATCCCAAGATCTAAGATTGTAAAACTTGCTTGAATCCGCCAAAAGAGCACAATCATCCATGCTTTGCTTGCTAATGCCGCTAACAGAATTGTAGTGAGAATGAGCCCCTGGGCCAATTCCTGCCCAATCAATGTTCTTCCAATATCCAAGATTATGTTGAGACTCAAAACCAGTGCGCGCCCAGTTAGAAATCTCATACCACTTTAAGCCAGCAGAATTAAAAAACTCGTCTGCAACTTCGTATTTCGCGGCTTCATCATCGTCATCTGGCGCGTGAATTGTGCCAGCAGCAATTTGGCGACCCATTTTTGTGCGCGGCTCTACTGTTAGCGCATACGCGGAAACGTGGTTAACGCCCAGGCTCAAAGCCATTTCTACCGACTTTCGCCAATCGTCTAGACTCTCCCCTGGAGCTCCATAAATCAAATCAACACTCGAACGCAAACCACAAGCATCCGCTGCTTTAACTCCGCGCTCTACATTTTCTGGCGTATGCGTGCGGTCAAGCGTTTTTAACACATGCGGCACAGCCGATTGCATTCCAAAAGATATTCGCGTAAATCCACCTTCTGCAAGCGTCTCAATATAAGACTCATCTGCAGTGTCTGGATTTGCTTCTGTAGTTATTTCCGCGCCAGGCATAATGCCCCACAAGTTACGTATTTCTTGCAAAATTCGCACTAAATCTTGCGCTTTAAGAACGGTCGGAGTCCCGCCGCCGAAGAAAACAGATTGCGCTTTAGGCTCGAAAATCCCGTGAAATTCCTGCCACTTTTTTACAAGACGCATCTCTAGAATCGCAACATCCGCGTACCCTTCACGACTCGCACCTTCGCCCAAATCACGAGCAGTATACGTATTAAAATCGCAATAACCGCAGCGACGCAAGCAAAACGGCACGTGCACGTAAACTTCAAAAGGCATGATTGAACGTGAATCTTCACTTGTCATGTTCGATTCAAAATTCAATATAAGCCTCAGCCTTCAGACTTTTGCGCTGCACGAATCTTATCTTTAGTGTCTCTATCGTTTGCGCCATCGTCTGTAGCCAAAGCTGCAACAAACGCTTCTTGCGGAACTTCAACGTGTCCAAGCATCTTCATGCGCTTCTTACCAGCCTTTTGCTTTTCAAGAAGCTTGCGCTTACGAGTAATATCGCCGCCGTAGCATTTAGCGAGTACGTCTTTTCTAAGCGCACTAATCGTTTCGCGCGCAATAATACGCGAGCCAATCGCAGCCTGAATTGGAATCTCAAACTGTTGGCGAGGAATAAGTCCGCGAAGCTTCTTCGTCATCATAACGCCGTAAGAATAAGCCTTATCTCGGTGAACAATCGCGCTAAAAGCGTCAACCTTATCTCCCTGAATAAGAATATCTACCTTAACAAGATCTGCAGCTTGCTCGCCATCTTCGTGGTAGTCAAGAGAAGCGTAGCCTTTTGTGCGGCTTTTAAGCTGATCGAAGAAGTCAAAAACGATTTCTGCAAGAGGAATCCTGTAGTGCATTTCCACGCGATCGGCACTAATGTATTCCATTGTGCCCATTTCCCCACGATGATCTTGGCACAAGTCCATAATCGCGCCAATAAAATCTTTAGGCGCAATAATATCGGCAGCAACCATTGGCTCAATAATGCGCTTGATTTTGCCTTCTGGGAACTCGCTAGGATTAGTCACATGATGCTCGGTGCCGTCTTCGCTAGTAACATCGTAAGTTACGTTTGGAGCAGTTGAAATAAGATCTAATCCAAATTCTCGACTTAAGCGCTCGGAAACAATCTCCATGTGCAAAAGACCTAAGAATCCACAACGGAAACCAAATCCCAACGCAACCGACGTTTCTGGCTCGTAAATAAGAGCAGCATCGTTAAGTTTTAGCTTATCGAGAGCATCTCTTAGCTCTGGGAATTGCGCGTTATCTATTGGGAATAAGCCAGCGTAAACCATAGGCTTAGGGTCTCTGTAGCCTTCCAAAGGCTCAGATGCGGGATTTACAGCGCTAGTAATAGTGTCGCCAACTTTAGATTGACTCACGTCTTTTGCGCCTGTAATTACGTAGCCGACTTCTCCAGCTCCAAGCGCCTTGGTTGGAGCCATATCTGGGCTAATAACGCCGATTTCAATAGGATCATGCGTCATGCCAATGCCCATCATATGCAATTTTTCACGCGATTTAAGCTCGCCATCAACCATACGAATATATGTGACGATTCCGCGATACGAATCGTAGACTGAGTCAAAAATAAGCGCACGAGCAGCGCCATTAGGATTTCCACTAGGAGCTGGCACTTCCAGCACGATTTGGTCGAGAAGATCTTTTACACCTTCGCCAGTTTTCCCAGAAACACGCAAAACTTCATTAGGCTTGCAACCAATTAATCCAGCTATTTCTTCCGCATGCTTGTCTGGCTCCGCACTAGGCAAATCGATTTTGTTTAATACAGGAATAATCGTTAAATCATGTTCGATTGCCATATAAAGGTTAGAAAGCGTCTGCGCTTCAATACCTTGAGTGGCATCCACAAGCAAAACCGCACCCTCGCATGCTGCAAGCGCACGCGAAACTTCGTAAGTAAAATCAACGTGACCAGGAGTATCAATCATGCCAAGCGAATACTCTTTACCGTCAAAAACCCAAGGAACTCGAACAGCTTGCGATTTAATAGTGATTCCGCGCTCTTGCTCAATATCCATGCGATCCAAGAAACGGTCTCGCATCTCACGTTCTGGCACAATTCCAGAAAGCTGCAAAATGCGATCCGCTACAGTAGACTTGCCGTGATCTATATGCGCAATAATGCAGAAGTTGCGTATCAACGATTGATCCGTAAATCCTGGCTGGTTATGCGGTGTAATCAAAGCAAATATCTCCTTTTAAGACACAATGAATATATAGTATAATGTGCATCAAGCACTGTAACTCATTAATGGTAGCAACTTGACTACCCTAGTCCAAGAAGATAAGAACAGCAAGTTATGCACTTAATTACATTTAATGCATGCAGTAAGCATTATGGTGATTAATATTCGTGAAAATTAGTGGTTTTATCCAAGAATCATGCTATGCTTACCCTTTGTATGTCCTTGATATAGCAAACGTCGTTTGGAGTAATAGTGGCAAACATTAAGTCGCAGAAAAAGCGCGTGCTCACCAATGAGAAGGCACACAAGCGTAACGTGGCAGTGAAGTCTGCTTTGAAGACTGCTATCCGCGCTACTCGTGAAGCCATCGCTGCTGGTGACAAGGCTGCAGCTGAAGCTGCATTCGCAGTGGCTGCTAAGAAGCTTGACAAGGCTGCAGGTCGTGGTGTGATTCATAAGAATCAGGCTGCAAACCGTAAGTCTGGTCTTGCTTTGGCAATCAACGCTCTTTAAAATAGTCGCATTAGATTGCGATCTTAATTAGAGTTTGAAAAATCTCCGTTATCATTTGTTTACATTTGGTAACGGAGATTTTCTGTATACTAGAACATTTTTATATAGAAAAACAAGAATCGTTCAAGAATAAATAAAGTAATATCAAACAGTAATATGCATTTTGAATTGAATATCACAATACTTTGGTGTATAAACAGCAGCACCAAAGGCTATTATTGAACCAAAAGAGTCCTTAACAATGGATTCAACTGCAAGAGATGGAGTTTTATCTTCAACCTGTAAAACTTTTGCCATGGTTCCACATAGTTGCTCAACATGAACAGACAAATCATTTTCACAAAGCTTTACAGCGTAATCGCTTTCTAGAAACTCTGCTAAAGATTTTTTCGTAAAATCATGAGTCAAAACTTTTGGAAATCTTGAAGCTTCAAGATAAACTACACTGTAATTAGACAAAACGTCATCAACGTACTTTAATCGTTTAACACAAATAAGATCAATTGACTCATCTAAACCAAGCTTATAAGCAGCAGATTCATCTTTAACTACATCATTTTGAATAACTTTGATTCGTATATGTTCTTTGCTTTCAGAATAATTCTGGTAAAAGCCTTGAACCTGGTCTGATATAACTTCACGGTTAACACTGTGAATAACATCTCTTGCTCTAAAAGTTCCTTTGCCTTGTATTCTTACAAGCAGACCTTCCAATATCAGATTATCAACTGCATGTCTAAGAGTAATTCTGCTAACGTTGTATTGCTTACACAATTCTACCTCTGGAGGAAGTTGTTCGTCTGGCTCCATTAAGTCAATGCGTTTCCTAAGATTGTCTCGCACGGCAATATATTTAGGTACACCTTCGGTCACAATCCACTCTCCAAATAGTAATTTTCTTTTAAAAGCTATTAAAAAAAAATCTTAAAAAATGAAGCTTTTAAGAAAATTTTTACAAATTTGCTTTCAAAACACACAACAGTTACATAGTATCAGTATATTATGCCAATATACGATTAAGGCGTGCCTATACTACAAAAGGCTACAATCTTAAATTATTGATTAAAGTTGCTATTTAATCGCAAATTCAAGATCATAACCTTTTAGACTTATCGTTTCTATTTTTAATTGTGATTTAAGTTTAATTTCTACAATAACTCTTCACAATTGTATTAGTTTTCAATTGCATATTTGACTTTACTATTTTCTCTGCGCGTCAACAATATTGAAGACGCGTAGAAAAGAACATAAGATATTACAACTGCAATAATACTTACGATTTTGCCTCCTGCAACATTCGTGTAACCAAGAAAAACTCCAGTTACACCAAAATCAGCGTCTGAATAAGTGGAGTTTGCAGAACCAAGATTACCCAAAACAGGCAAAAGAAGTAACGGCAAGAATGTAATAACAATACCATTAACAAAACCGCCTACAACGCAGCCTCTTCTACCAGCTTGGCCGTTGCTAAATACGCCAGTAACACCACCAGCCATAAAGTGAGCAACAATTCCTGGAATAACAACTGTTGTGCCAGCCAAAGCCATAATAACCATTCCAACAATTCCGCCAGCAAAGCTTGCCAAGAATCCAATAAGAACAGCGTTTGGAGCAAAACCAAAAGTCATAGGAGCATCCAATGCTGGTTTAGCGTTTTTAACGAGTTTTTCGGATATTCCCTTAAATGCTGGAACAATCTCATCTAAAACAACCTGTACGCCTGCAAGAATAATGAAAACGCCTGCAGAGAACATTGCAGCCTTAAGAATAACAAACACAATAAAGTTTTGCCCATTAGATAAATGCGATTCAATATATTGCGGCCCCGCAAAAAGTGCTACAACAGCGTAGATAATTGCCATTGAAAGTGCAATGAGAACAGTTGTATCTTTTAAGAATCCAAGAGCAGCTGGGAACTTAATATCTTCAGTAGACTTAGACGGATGCTTTTTAGAAGCTGTAAGTTTTGCAATCAAAGTTCCAATAAGAACTCCACTACTCGTAGGATGTCCAAGTGCAACATCATCTTTGCCGGAGGCAGTGCGCATAAATGACTGAACCAATGCTGGAGAAATCGTAATAAGTAGACCTTGAGCGAATGATCCGAGAATAATAACGGTTAGAGTATTAAAACCTGCGACATTGAAGATTACTGCGAGCATACTTGCCATATAGAATGCAACGTGACCAGTTAAGTAAATGAACTTAAATCTAGATGTTATTGATAAAACAATGTTAACAATCATTCCAAAGAAGAAGATTAATGCTGCTTCTGATCCATACTTCATAAGAACTGTACCGATTATAGCTTCATTATTTGGTACTACGCCTTGAACATGGAACGCATATTGGAACATGCTCCCAAAAGGATTTAGTGCTTCAGTGACTACTCCAGATCCTGCTGCCAATACTAAGAAACCAATCATTGTACGAATAGAGCCTTGTACTATGTCGGAAATCTTTTTGCCTTGTACTGCAAGACCAATTAGAGAAATCATTGCAACTATTACAGATGGTTGTCTAAAAACATCTAGCAGTATAGACAGAACACCGTTCATAGTTCTCTCCTTATATGTTATTTATTAATATGTGAGCTGATTTTGGCATGCATAATTTACAAAATTACAAGAGAGAAAATGTAATTAATGCCAAAAGTCTTTTGCCCAAACTTAACTTAGTGCAAGAAGAAATAATAATGGATAAGCCAAGACATAAATTTGTTATAATGTTATATTCAATTTTTGATGATTTTCGTATATATTTTAAATAAAATGAAAATTATTAAGCATAATTGCAATTTAATAGAAAATAATACAACAAAATCGCAAACAATCCGAAATTTACTAGCATTCCATTGCAGAATAACATAAAAATATGTGAAAATAATCACAACAATTGCAATAAAAGACACGCCCACAATGCGAAAATCACGCAAAAATCACGCAAAAACCAGAAAGACGCTACTCAATAATCCAAGCTAAACCAATCAAAACAGCCAAGAAAAGAAGATTCACAATTGTGTACATAAGCAAATAGCGACCCTTATGATGAGGGTACTTATGTGTAATACTCTTGTATGAAATCAAAGATGCCATAGACGCAATAAGTGTTCCCATACCGCCAAGATTAGTACCAATAATAAGCATCTTCCACTGATCACAGAAGCCAGAAAGTAAGATAGTAGTTGGAACGTTGCTAATCACCTGACTAGATACAACAGAAACTTCCATAGGATGAGAACCAACCCACATTTGCGCGATCTCAGTAAATCCTGGAACCCTACGCATGTTCCCGATAAAAATAAAGAACATTATAAACGTAAGAGGCAAAGCCCAGTCCAGAGCGCGAAATACGTGAGAATCACAAATAATAAAGGCAATAACAACTGCCAAAACCATAATCCAGTCTGGAATCCAGCCAGCTACTCCACACAAGCACAAAACGAATAAAAGACTATAAACAATAACTCGCCATTGAGTAAAGCCAACACCATAACCCATAACGCGAATCTCATCTGGCTTAGGTGATTTAGAGTGCGGAGCCAAAACACTTTGTTCAATGTCATCACCATGCAAGCCTTCAAATTGATCGACTTTTCTAGAGCTAAAGAACACAAACGCAAACGCAATCATAAGAATCGCAGCGCTAAGAGTGTAAGGGGCCATAATGGAAAGAAAATCGCCCGTAGACATTTTAGTAAGCGCTTTAAGATACAAATTGTGCGCGTTGCCAATAGGTGTTAACATACTTCCAACGTTTGCACCAATCGTCATTAAAGTCACAACAAGAATTGCGTGCTTTTCTGCATTCGCCATCATCAAAACAGAAATCGCAAAAGGAACAAAAGTTACAAGTGCAACATCATTAGTTATAAGCATAGCTGAGAAAAACGTTAGAGACATAAGAACCAGAACTAATCCGCGCTCAGTTCTTACTCTTCTAAGAAGATTTGCACCAATGCTTCTAAAAACGCCTATTCGCTGGAATCCGCAAACAACCATCATTAAGCAAACAAGCTGAGAAATAGTGTTTACATGAATGTAGCCAAAATATTGTGCGTCTGGTGGAACGAAAAAACAAGAAATAACAGCTAAGACGGCAGCCACAATAAGGATGGTTTCACACTTGACCAAATTCAGAAGCCAGCGCCTCATCGTTCCTCCGTGACAAAAATACACAACTCGTTCAATTGTATAAGAAACCCAATCCAAAGGGGCAAAAATTCCCGACAAAATCGTTGAAATAACAAGGCATATTGTCTTAAAAGAGCTTTAGTTTTGCCACAAAGCGAATAGGCAAAAATCCGCCCATTTTTATGACACGCGCAAAATGGGCGCATGTCGTAGAAGACTATATTATAAATGGAAAAGAAGTCTTGAAGTTTAAGCTTAAAGGCTGAAACAACTTAAAGCAAAAGCGAGAAGCGCAATTATGGCAAACGAAGAATTGCAGAAAACAAAACAAAACAATCATAAAAGAAACACAGCGGATTTGGTTGTAGAATGCCTTGTAAATGAAGGCGTTGAAGTTGTTTTTGGAATCCCAGGCGAAGAAAATATTCCGCTTTTAGAAGCAATTGAACGAAATGGAAACATACGCTTTGTGCTTACTCGCCACGAGCAAGGCGCAGGTTTTATGGCCGCAACTTATGCTCATATTACTGGAAAGCCAGGCGTGTGCTTAGCAACGCTTGGACCTGGAGCATTAAATCTTACTCTTCCAGTGGCTCAGGCAAACGCAAGCACGACCCCGCTTGTTGCAATATGCGCTCAAGGAAACGTATCTCGTCTTTATAAAGAATCTCACCAAATCATTGATTTGGTGTCATTGTTCCAACCGATCACTCAGTGGTCTTCGATGATGTTAGCTCCAAGCACTGCTCCAGAAATGGTTCGTAAAGCTTTCTCAATCGCTCAAAGAAAGCGTCCAGGAGCAACCTGCCTTGTAATCCCAGAAGACATTAGCGAAATGAGCGTTCCAGAAAACGCAAAGCCACTTCCACTTCCAAGACCTCTGCACATCCTTCCCGCTCCAGATACTATTGACGAAGCTGCTAAAATCATTAGCCAAGCAAAAACGCCGATTATTCTTGCAGGAAACGGAGTTGCACGAAGCCATGCTCAAGATCAGCTACGCGCTTTTGCAGAACAGCTTAATGTTCCAGTTGCAACAACATTTGAAGGCAAAGGCGTGTTCCCAGATAATCACCCTAATGCTCTTGGCGTAGTCGGATTCATGCATAGGGATTATGAGAATTTTGCTTTCGATACAGCAGATTTGATTATTGCTGTTGGATTCTCTATACAACAGTTTGACCCTAAGAAGATTAATCCAAATATTGACAAGACTATTATTCACATAAACACATTTGTTGAAGACACAGACGCACACTACCCTACTGCCCTAAACATTATGGCAGATATTGGTCAGACTCTTAAAACTCTTACAAATGTTCTTAAGGATAGAAACATTACTTTTGATGTAACTCACCCAAAGATTCGTCAAATGATTACAGACGAGCTACGTTCGTTTGAAAACGATAACAGTATTCCTATGAAACCACAGCGTGTTGTATACGACACTAGGCGCGCTGTTCCAGAAGGAACCAAGGTTCTTGTAGATACGGGCGCTTTAAAAATGTGGATGGCAAGGCTTTACCCAACAATGCATCCAAATACGTGCATTATAGACAACAGCCTTTCTACAATGGCTTGGACTTTGCCTGGAGCTGTTGGAGCATCGTTTATTAAAGATAATAGTGGAAAAATCAACACAAAGCCTGTTCTTGCTGTTATGGGCGACGGCAGCTTTATGATGAATGTTCAAGAGATTGAAACCGCTGTTCGCGTGGGTTCTAGAATGGTTGTTCTAGTTTGGGAAGACAACGCTTACGGATTGATTAAGTGGAAGATGGACTTACACGCTGGAGAACACGAATACGTTGATTTTACTAATCCAAATGTTCCAAAATTGGCAGAAAGCTTTGGAGCTAGAGGCCATGTCGTACAAAAGCCAGAAGACTTATACAACATGCTTAAAGAAGCTTTGGAACAAGAAAGCGGCGTTGACGTTATAGCTTGCCCAGTGGATTATAGCGAAAACATGAAGCTTATTGAAAAGCTTGGAGACATTGATTTTGGCAACTAGGTTGATTGTGACAACTATAGTGCTAATTGCATAAGAAGAATCTCCGCACTTGCATTAATTCAGTTATCATCTGCCAATTTAAAGATAGTTAAAGGTAGTTTTCTGAAGAATAAATGCAATGCGGAGATTTTTATAATACTTTTACAACACGGTTTAAATATTTAATTTTCCTCCTTTGCTTTATCATCGTAGCGTCTGCCAATAAGAGCTGCTCCTAACGCACCAAAGAACACTTCTTGATTTGCAATCACTACACGATCGGGTATTTTTAGTGAGGACAAAAATGACGATTTTTGTTCAAGTCTACAAATGTATTCTTTTACGCCTTTTAATAAAATTGCTCCTGTTTTACTCACTCCTCCACCAATAACAATAATCTCTGGATCAAAAGTAACTGTAATAATCTGTAGTGCACTAACTAAGGTGGAAATGAACTTATTCCATACTTTTTCAGCTTCTTTATTTTTAGCAGAAACATTGCGCAGCAAAGACGCGATAGGATACTCATTCTTTGCTGGCCAAAGTTTAGATAAACCAGTTCCAGAGATTATTGTTTCTACACATCCACGCTGTCCACATGGGCAATCCCTGCCCTGCGTATCAGCAACTATATGACCTATTTCTCCAGCCACACCAGTGGAGCCGTGGAAAATAGAGCCATTAATGATAATTCCCGCAGAAACTCCAGTACCTAAATTCAAAAACACTAAACTACTAGAATCAGAACCATAATAATTATATGCACCGAATGCTGCAGCATTAACATCATTATCTATTACAGAATTCAATCCAAAACGTTTACGTATTTCAGTCTTAAAATCTATACTATGAGATCCCAAATTTACTGATTCAGATACTTGCCCAGTATGTTGATTAACTAAACCAGGCACACCAATTCCTATAGTGAATTTAGTATCATTGCCATATTTTAGGATAATTTGATTAATCACTTCAGAAATAAGCTTGCACACTTCATCGACAATCTCTACTTCACCTTGCTTGGTAGAAACTTGAGAATGCGCAATCAGTTCATTATTAGTATTGAAAGCTGCACATAATACTTTTGTTCCACCTACATCTACCCCTATGCTTATACGCGACGGTGTGCTGTGCGTCATAATAAACTCCTTAGAAAAATACTTCTGCTTTGAAGTTGAACCCTATTAAACCAATTAAGTACAATTATTGCACTAAAAGATAAAAATGCAAGACTATCTAATATATTTAATAAAAACATTGAAAAATAAAGGAATCTATAGTTCCAATATTTCATATATAAAAAATAAAATTAGAAAATATTTTACAAAAACATGTTTTAGTATATATTCCAAACTATATATTTATCTGATAGAATATCATGTATAAAACAATGGGCATTAAAAGTGGAACGACGACATGAGCATAAAAACAATAGCGAAGCCAATGATTAATCAATTAATGACAGTGTCTCAAAAAACCATACCTGCCGACGCAAGAATAAATAACAGAATGCTAATATTCAACTATTTATTCCCAAAACAAATACTTTCTAGAGCTATGCTCGTAAGAAAAACAAAATTATCAAAAGCATCTATTTCAACCGTCGTGTACGAAATGCTTGAAGACCACATATTAGTAGAAAGTGGTCAAGAGTCAAAAATAGAAAGAGGTAAAAAAGGTACACTACTCGAAGTAGACGCAAACTATTGGAACATTATAACTATAGATCTTTCACAACCTTGTCTCATACAAGGCGCTGTTGTTAATCTGTGCGGAGATATATTAAAAAGATCGGAAATATCGTTATATAAAAGCACAGATGCGAACTGTAAAAAAATCATAGAAGTTTGCAAAACTCTAATAAATAATTCAAATAATCACATACTAGGAATAGGAATTGCTGTACCTGGAATCGTAGACGATGAAGGAAGAGTAATTCGCTCATCGAATCTTCAGTGGGAAAATATAAACATTAAAGAAGAGTTGATTAAGCATTTTAATTGTCCAATTATCGTTGATCATGACACGAATAGCGCATTACTAGCCGAAAGATTCTTCGGCAACGGCGTACCAAATACAATATTTATACAGTTATCGTTAGGTGTTGGCGCATCAATATTAATAAATGATGCTATTATCACTGGAATAAATAATTCTGCAGGAGAAATTGGTCATATTACAGTAGATCCGCAAGGACCAGATTGTTCATGCGGCAAAAAAGGATGTTTAGAAACATATATTTCCGCGGAAACACTGCATAGAAAAATGTTTACATCAAATAGAAAACCAGAAGATATATTAGCAGAGGCAGGTAATTATTTAGGAAAAGCTCTCACAACAACAATTAATCTTTTAGACCTAACAGACGTGGTAATTTATGGACCATCCGACATTGTAAATAAGGTATTTATAAGCTCTACAGAAAAAGCAATACAAGAATATGGTCCATACAGTCCAAAACATCCTTGTACAGTAAGAAGATGCACTTGCAACAATGACATAACTCTTATAGGAGAATGTATATCAGTAATTCAAAATAGAATCATGAATCTCTAAGATATAAAAAGCAAAGAAGCAATCAACAAAAAATTAATGTAAAAACTAGTAGCAAAGAAGCACAAAATGAAAATCGACAATTCAAATACCGAAATAATACCTTCACCACAAAACATATCAATATACGCAAAAGATACTATTACGCTTCCACAATCAAGTCATATTAGTTTCATAAATATTAAACCAGACTTAAGAATAACTACAGCAGCAAAACAGCTATGTGAAGATTTGAAAAACAATCACAATTGCAACTGGAGCATTAGCTACTCAGAAGGATATAAAAGCGCTATATCGGCAGCTATTAACAAAAATCTACGTATTCAAGAATATAAAATTTCATCTAAAATCTCGACCAATCAAACACTTATAAGCATAGAAGCTGGGAGCATAGCGAGTATATGCTTTGCAATACAAACTATAAGACAACTAATTATGCAATATGGTCTAATACTGCCATCATTACAAATTCAAGACTTTCCAGAAATACCTGTAAGAGCATATTCTTATGATGTTTCAAGAGGAAGAGTGCCAAAACTTTCATGGTTAAAAACTTTAGTAGACCAGTTAAGTCTATACAAATATAATCAACTTCAACTATACGTAGAACATGTTATCGATTTAGATGACACAATTGAATCCTGGATTGGACATTCACCATTAACTTGTAGTGAGATTATCGATCTAGATGAATACTGCTATGCAAGAGGAATAGAACTCGTTCCAACACTTGCAACTTTTGGACACATGTATGAAATACTAAGAAGTAACTCATATAAACAGCTTGGCGAATTCCCAGAACAATCAGAAAGACCCTTCAGTTTTGTTGAAAGAATGATGCATCATACTCTAAATCCCACTAATCCTAACACTATACCGTTTATATCTAAAAGGATTAAAGATTATGCATCACTATTTAAATCTAATAAGTTTAATATTGGCGCCGATGAGACCTTTGACCTTGGATGCGGTGAAAGTAAAAATGTTGCTGAAAAAATAGGAGTGGCAAATCTTTATTTGTCCTATATTAAAAAGCTATGTGAAAAATTACACGAATTAGATTTGCAGCCAATAATGTATGCTGATATTGCAATAAAACACCCAGAGTTATTAGCTGATATTCCAAAAAATGTTATTTTTGCAAATTGGGATTACTCGGCAAACATGAATGAAAACAATATAAAACTAATAAAAAGTCAGAATCGCGATCAATACGTATGCCCTGGCACACAATCTTGGAATAGGCTTATACCAGATTTTGACTCTGCTATAAATAACATATCCAAAACATGTGAATATGGGCACAAAAATCATGTATTAGGATTTTTGTTAACTGATTGGGGAGATTATGGACATATAAACGATCCCATACTCTCACTTCCGTATGTAATAATATCATCGGAATATGCTTGGAAATCTAATAATATTGCAAAAAAAGATTTAATAAACAAGGTAAGTAATGTATTTGCTAACAGAACAAACTCAAACTTACTTAACATTATTAAACAAGCGTCTCATGCACAAGCATTCAGCTGGTCTGACGCTGTGCAATTCAAAGAACTTGAATACAATAACGAAAATATAGCAAACGAAGATGTACTATTTTCATTAGGATATCCAAAGAACACTTCCCTAGAACAAGCAAGAAGACGATTCTTAAATGAAAGAGAATCACAAATATTAAATGCTAAAGAATATAATCGCACTCTATCAGAATGCTCAAAGAGCATCTACAATATAAATGCTTGCAGCGAAAATATAAACTGTGAAAATATAAACAAAGATTTTATAAGCACTAGCATTTTAAACATTCAAGGTCAACAACTGCTCAACCAATTAGGGTTGTACATACTAAACCAGAGATTTACTCTAGCTGAAGCAAAATCTTTTAAAACAAATTTGAACGAATGGTTCACACAATATCAAAATCGTTGGGAATCAATAGGTAAAACGGCAGACCTGTACAGGATACGAGAAGTATTGGATTGGTATATAAAAATACTAGGGATGTGAGAAAAGTATATTTACTGGACATATACGCATTAAATATAAATACGACCGAGAAAGTTTATGAATAACAATAAACAAACCCGGTCGTATTTAAATGTTATTGCAAGATAGAAAAGCATGTCGGTAAAGACAAATTTTGCTAATCTACAACATGTAAAGTACGATAAATGTAATTTTTATATTTTTCTGGATTAAGCTTACTACATATTTCAGCATTCGGAGTCTTCCCAGAGAAGAAATTAGCGTCAACAAGAACTGAACCATAACTTGGTCCAGGAGTTGCATCAACTTGGCAATAATATTTTGTGCATTCGCTTATACATTCAGGATATAGCGCAGCGGCAACAGCAGATGGATCAGCCATATCGAGATAAGCATCCCCAAAACGGCTAATATTCATTTCCATTAATTCCCTATTGCAATCAATGGCAAACTTACCAAGTTCTCCACTTTCGCGAATATTAGCAATTTCTTGTGGATTCAGCATACATTCTCCCAAGCATGCATCCCATCCAACAAACATAATATTTTTAAGACCAGAATCAACTAATATCTTTGCAGCTTCTGCATCTTGCCAAATATTGAATTCTGCTACAGGAGAAACATTTCCACGACCTAGACCAGCAGATCCCATAACTACTATGCGACCAACTTTTTTCATCGCTTCATAATCAACCTTAATAGCTAGAGCAATGTTAGTTAATGGCCCTAATGCAATAATGTCTATTTCACCATCCTCACTGTTTCTCAAAGTTTCAATCATTTTCAAAACAGCATTACCATTACTTTCTTTTAAGCGATGAGGCACTAGACCAATATCACCCATTCCATCTCTGCCATGGGTTTCATGAGCATAAACCAAATCGCGCAACAGCATGCTGCTACTTCCTTTATATACAGGTGGTTCATATGAACCAGCATGCTCGATAGTAGTAAGCGTATTAATAGTCGCTTGTTCCATGCATACGTTTCCTGATACAGTGGAAAACATTAATATCTTATATCTAGGATCATTTAAAGCCATGGCAATTGCCATAGCATCATCCGAACCACAATCTGTATCTATTATTATTTTCTTTTTAGAATAAATTTCTTTATTTTCCATAAACTCTCAACACCCTATCAATTAATAGAAACTGTATCTTCAAATGTAACTATCTTTAGCAGTGCAGCCGAAGCAATACATATTGCCAGCATTATAAGCCCAAATGTATATGAGAACCCTACTCCAAATTGCGAAATAACAGCACCAACAACGATAGGAGTTAGCATATCAGCTACGCCACTTGCTGTAGCAACGATAGAGCATGCTATACTCACGCGCTTATACATAATTCTAGAGGCAATTGCAACAATAACACTAAATAAAACGCCTAAGAAAAGACCAGCAACGAAAAGCCCAATATAGTAACTCAAGGCAGTGTTAACAAGCATTGCGGCAAGAATAGCAATAAAGGAACCGATACAATTCATGAGTAGCACTAAGGTACCTTTTACATATCTCAGAATCCAAGTGAAAAGGAAACCTCCAAGGACACAACCTAAGTTAAATAGTGTAAACATAAATGCAGCATTTGATTCGCTTATTCCTTTTGTTATTGCAAAACTTGTTGTATACATACCTATAGCAGTCGATACTCCGCTGAATGCGGCAACTGAAATAACAATTCCAGCATAGGCAAGAATCTTACTCTTAGCATATAGTGGCCTGATATGTTCTTCCTCTTTCTCTGTATCTTTAATCTCAGACGTATCTTTGACTATAAAAGACACCGCACAGATAATAAATGAAAGAATACCTAACACATAATATGACCATGCATAAGATAATTTACCACTCAAGAACAGACCTAATACAAATGGTGAAACTGTAGTTCCTACACCAAATAGTCCTTGTCCAAAAGTCAATGAACTTTCATAATTCTTTTTGAATATGCTACTTAACAATGTTGGGCATGCAGCATCCTGCGTGCCAAATGCAATGCCTCCCGCAAACGCAAGTATTAAACCAGAAACAAAACTAGGAATTGTAGGAATACCAAACATAAATATGCCAGTAATAAAAGTACCAATTCCTAAAACTTTTACTGATCCAATTTTCTCTACAAGAACACCTGTTATGTTAACGGTGAGAATTCTACCAAGAGCATATGCTGATCCAAGTAAACCGACAAGTTCAATCTTCTGTCCATAGGTTTGTACTAACTGTGGCAACGTACTGCCAATCATTACACATGTCGAACCTGCCAAGAAATACATAGCAAATGAAAGAAAAGCTTTTAGCGCATCATTACGCTTCATGATTTCACACTTTCCTAGTTCTTTTAATTAACATTTATAAACCATTAGAGGCTTGCCTAAAAAATATCATGATTTTATAATGCTTAAAATGACACTTGTCATGACTAATTTTGTTCTTAAGGAGTAAAAGTAAATCATGAACAACAAATGTATAGCAACGGCGCTTGCATTTATACTAGATGCAACGGATAGCATGAGTACGATTGTAAAAATAGAGAAAGCAAAACAACTCATTCCTCACCAATTCATACGAACATATCACACTAATGATGTTCTCATAAATATGAATAGTGCAGCAAAATATGTATATATCTTTTTAGATGGTAAAGCTACAGTTCGAGGAAGTTTAAATCGTAACGATGGAGTTATTTCAAATATTGAACCAATAGAAATACTGGGACTTTTTGAACTCGTTACCAATGAACCGCATTATACTGCTTTCGTTATGGCAGAAGAAAAAAGTTTGGTATTTAGAATTCCATCTTCGCTATTTCGCGAAATTGTTCAAGAAAATGGCAAAATTTGCTATTGCGTATTATCAATATTCGCAAAAACAGCGGGAAGAACAATGCAAGAAGCAGCAACGAAAAGACTACTTGAATCAATTGACATTATTGGATATTATTTATATACTCAAGCAAACAAAGATAGACCGTATATATGCCCATATACTCGCGAAGATTTAGCAAAAATACTAAATATTAATTTACGAACTTTATACAGGTATCTAGAATCCATGAAAAAAGAGAATCTTATAACAAGCATAAGAGGAAAATTGGTTATAACGGACCAACATTTTGCTTTGCTACATAAAAGATACTCTTCTATGACTATTTAATTATCAAATGACAAATGTCATTTGATAATTAAATAGTCAAAAAGATAATATTTGTAGTAATCAAATAGGAAGTGATTGCATGAAACAGATAATTAAATCATTCAAGGAAGAATTTACTACTGTTGCAGTTGTCACAATACCATTATGTGTTGCTGTTAATTATATTTCTGGAACTATAGCAGGTATGCTAAAACTACCTATTTTCCTTGATACTATAGGTACTTTATTTGCATGCATGATTTTTGGGCCACTTGTAGGAATAACAACTGGAATGCTATCTTCAATAATTTCATCAATCACTATGCCAACCATGCTTCCATTCATAGTGGTCAATATTGCTCTAGCCTTATGCGCTGGTATTCTAGCAAAACATAAAATGTTTTCAAATTATATGAAAATTTTTATTTCTTCAATAATCATGGCAACAATATCCATTATTATTTCAGCACCGATTGTAGTCCTAGTATTTAGCGGGTTCACTGGCGGAGGATCATCTATTATAGCGGCTTTAATAACTGCATCTGGAATGAATATCTGGATTTCTGTATTCTCTACTGAAGGATTCTTTACATGGGTTGATAGAGTATTAACAATCATTATATGCTTAAGCGTTATAAAATGCTTGCCCAATAAATTACTGCTTCTTTTCCCATTAGGTTTACTTTATTTAAAAAATTCAGATTCTGAATAGTAAAAATTAAATCGAGTTTACTATATAAATACAGAGATAAAAGTAATTATGTACATGCATTATATCGATACTATTAATCAAGTAAAAAATACCAAGATACTTGCGACGCTATACCCGACAACAAAATTTATATTGACCATATATTTAATATTAGTAGATATTATATTAAATACTTTTTCATTCACATTATACAATTTGCGACTTTTATTGTTCCCCTATTTTGTTGCTCTACTTGTTCTGATGATTCTATGTGGAATAAAAAAGAATGGATATAAGCTCGTATCAAGTATAGCCATGTTCTCATTATTTGTTGCGATATTTCAAGTCGCTTTCTGTAGACAAGGAAATACAATATTAAGTCTTAATTTTTTGCAGATTACAGATACAGCATTGTCTAATTCTATAACGCTCGGAATGAATACCTTAAATATATCAACTATAGTCATATGTT
The DNA here is from genome assembly GCF_049262855.1 of Gardnerella sp. DNF00038. Taxonomy (NCBI): domain Bacteria; kingdom Bacillati; phylum Actinomycetota; class Actinomycetes; order Bifidobacteriales; family Bifidobacteriaceae; genus Gardnerella; species Gardnerella sp. DNF00038. The sequence continues at coordinate 978,022 of NZ_CP058407.1, forward strand.
TTTTCCAAATAACTGATATAGAAGATATTACAATATCTTTAAACAAACTTGGGATGAGCAATAAAACATGTTTCATAATACTTTCTACTTTCCAAACTATTGATTATTTACAAGTGCAAATTAAAGCAATCATAACCTCGCAAAAAAGTCGTGGAATAAACTTTAATGGAAATTTAATACGTAGAATTGGCACATTTACTTCGATTTTGCTTCCAGCATTTATTACTTCATTAATAAACATCGAGCAACGCATAATGATGCTTGATTCGCGAAATTTTTTTAGTTCAGAAAAAAAGACATATATTAAACAGGTTAATCATAATGGTCACGAAAAATTGGTATTAACAATAGGAACAATTACACTAGTTTTTCTTATTCTAGGAAGAGTAATTTATGGTTATATCATATAATATTTGCAATTTTTCATACACTTATCCACTTACTTCAAAACCAGCTTTAAGCAACATAACAATACAGATAGAATCAGGGAAAATATATGGAGTAATTGGCGCTAATACTTCAGGTAAATCAAGTCTATGCTTATCTCTTAAGGGATATATTCCTCATTTCTATAAAGGAAAATATTCTGGAAAAATACTATTAAACAACACGATTGATTTATTAAAATCTAATGAATGTGACAGCGTAGGCTTTGTATTTAGCGATCCTTTTTCGCAGTTGAGTCATATCAAAAAAACTGTATTTGAAGAAATTGCATTCAGCTTAGAAAATCGCAGTATCCCTATTCAACAAATAGAGAGTCTGGTTACACAAGTTATGCAATTACTTAACATAGAACAACTTGCGCTTCAAAACCCACTAACCCTATCCGGAGGGCAGGTTCAACGCGTTGCAATCGCGTGCGTTATAGTTAATAATCCAGAAATACTAATTCTTGACGAACCTACTTCACAACTTGATCCAGAAGAAACTAAAAATATTTATAATTTTCTACAAAAATACAAAGACGAGGGACATACCGTAATAATTAGTGAACAAGATACAAATTTGTTAGCGGAATATGCAGATAATATCATTGTTCTTCAAAATGGTTTTATCACTCATTATGGAAATAAATATGATGTTTTTTATGATGAAACTTTCCCTTCTGACTGTATTGATATTCCAGAAGTTGTCAAAATTGTGAAAAAGTTACGTAAGTTTGATATCCAAATAACCCCTGGCATAACAGATATAGGCGAATTAATAGTTTTATTAAAGGAGAAATGCGATGAGCATCGCAATTAAATTGAACGATGTAAGTTTTCAATATCCTTCAAATGAAAAAATAAAAAATAAAAATAATGATAAACAAGAAAAATCCTGCAGAATACTAAACCACGTAAACATAGAATTCGAAAGTGGTGAATTATGCGCAATAATAGGTAGCAATGGAGCAGGTAAAAGCACTCTCGCCAAAATAATAGACAATTTATTACAGCCAACTTCTGGAGACATAACTATTGAAGGAAAACAATATAAGACATTAAAGCAACACGATATTACATCACTCGTTGGTTATATTTTTCAAAACCCAAATGATCAAATTTTTAACAGCACTGTACATAAAGAAATTACATATGGGATAAAGAATATAAACAATGATCTTTACAGTCGCGTTCTGAATCTTACTGGTTTAAACGATAAAGAAAATACAAACCCATTTAATTTGTCATTCGCTGAAAGAAAATTTATTAACATTGCATCTGCACTACTAAGAGAACCACATATTATTATTATGGATGAAGTGACTGGTGGGTTGGATAAACCACAAAAAATGCGACTTGTAAAAATACTTAATTATTTACATACGATAAATGTAACAGTATTATTTATCACCCATGACATGGAATTCGCATACGAAAATTGTCAAAATGCTCTCATACTTGATAACGGAAATGTGTTATACAAAGGGAGCATCGAATCTGCATTCCAGAATGTAGAAATAATAAAACGCGCGCATATTGACCAACCAATCATAGTACATATAATGAATGCGCTCGGAATTAACTATATGCATAAAGATAATCCTATACGTGCTTTAGCTAAATATATTGCGAATCGCAATAATCATTAAGGTATATGCAATCAAAAGCATCAAAATATAAACAAAATATCAACATTAAGATGCAATGCGAATACGCAATGAACATAGTTGGAAAGGACGTAATTCTACATTTAACGCGTCATTATTATTGTGCAAAGCTATAGGCATACCATGCAGCACTGGCATTTCCATAAGATCTACCTCTTCAATTGAGGAATAACGCAAGATTTTATTGAGTTTTATTTGCCCATTTGCATATCCACCAGACGGCTCGTGAATACGTAAGATTATATCTCCAGAACAATCGTCAGCCAGCTTAACCCAATCTAATGCAATTAGACCTGAGTTTCTGCGAATCGTAAACAATGGATCGACTTCTGGTAGCATATCAATAATTGGCGAATTCAAAAAATCAGCTGTACTTAGAACTGAATCCATATTTGCATCAGCAATAAATGACCAAGTAAATTCATGCTTACCTTGATCGGTGTTAGGATCGGGGTAAAGAGGCGCAGAAAGCAAAGATAATCTGAGCATAGTTCCATAAGATGAAGAATAATCGCCAATAGGAGCAGTATCAGCGCCATAAGTAGACGAATTTGCAACAGCAACAGCATACGAGGAATCTTCTATACGAACAAACCTATGTGTGCATGATTCAAACTTTGCATCATCACTACGAGTATTTTTTACTATTGGCCTTTCAACTAAACCATATTGGCACTCATACTGGGCCTTATCTGAACATACGGATGTTGGCATATCTACTTTTAGAAATTGCTCTTTAGCATTCCAATCAACTTGCGCATGGAAATCAAGTCGTTTAACACATGGCTCTAAAATTATACTTGTTTTAATCTTAACATCCTTTTTACATGCCAAGATTTCAACAGATACACCGCCCGATAAAAGCTCTTTAACGTCAACAATTGAAGAATCATCAATCTTACGATTCCTCATAAATGCATCTCGCTCAATATCCCATGCATCCCACTGATACGGCTCATCTTTTAATATCTCATATTGCGCCATGCGATAACCAGATGGGATTAGCTCACGATTAAATTTAATATCTTCAACAGAAGATACTGTGCCATCGCGTTCAATAGTCACACTTAAAACACCATTATTAAGAATTACTCCACCATCATTTTTGTGTTTTACAGTTGTTGTATTATTTTTACAGCTTTCACTACATTGATATAAATTCCAAGCGACCTCATTTTTACCTGTATAAGTCAACAACTTTACATTTTCACGCGCATTAACCGCGTTAACCGTGCTGTTAGCTTTTACAATCGCATTGGCAATATCTGAAATAATTTTACGTAAACAAGAAATATCTCTAGCATATTCTTCTCTAGCTTGCCTATGAACCCATGCAATAGCAGAACCAGGAAGAATATCGTGGAACTGGTTCAATAATAAAGTCTTCCAAATTCTAGTAAGCTCATCGTTATTGAAACGATATTCTGGCGCATACACTCGAGCTAAAACAACAAGATATTCAGCCACACGCAACAATGATTCCTCCATGCGGCAATAACGCTTCATATCTTGCTGAGAAGTAAGAGTTTTTCTATGCAACTCTAGATAAAGCTCACCCTTAAACACTGGCGTATTGCAATTTGAATCGTCAACAATATCTTTTCGTATTTTTTCAAATAACTCATCAGGAGTGCCGAAATCAACTCTAGGAGCACCCTCTAAATTACGATCACGCCTAATACGAGCAGTCATTTCGCGAGTAGGCCCTCCACCGCCATCGCCAAAACCGTATAACAATATTGCGTGATCAGATAAATCTTTATCCAAAAAATTGCGTTGAGAATAAACTAACTCATGCATGCTCACAGATGAAGCATAAGTATTAGATGGAGGAAAATGAGCTAAAATCCTAGAACCGTCTATTCCTTCCCAAAGGAATGAATGATGTGGGAATTTAGTGGTATCATTCCAAGAAATCTTTTGAGTTAAAAACCAATCAAATCCAGCGCGGCGAGCAAGTTGAGGCAATGCGCCAGTATAGCCAAAACTGTCTGGGAGCCAAATGCCATGCGGATCAACACCAAAATGCTCCTTAAAATAGCGCTTACCAAAAGTCATTTGTCGAATTAAAGATTCACCACATGGCATAATTACATCGGACTCAACCCACATACCACCAACAGGTATAAAACGTCCTTCTTTAATCCTATTTTTCATACGCTCAAATAAATCGGGATGCTCGTTTTCTAGCCACTCGTATTGTTGAGCAGAACTCATAGCATAAGTACAATCAGGATCCTCATCCATAAGAGCTAAAACGTTAGATATTGTGCGTGCGACTTTCCTGTGCGTCTCGCGCACAGGCCATTGCCAAGCAGAGTCAATATGAGCATGTCCAACAGCAATATGCCTTAGAGAACTTGCCGCCGCGGGCTGACTTAATACATTAGACAACATATTACGAGCATTTTGAACAGTAGAAGAATCATGTTCATCATAGGCATTTAAGGAGCGCTGTAAAGCTTTAGCTAGTTTCCAGTATCGCGGATTATCGTCATTCAATTCTCGCATCAAAGAACTTACAGTCTCAAGATCCATATAATAATCAAAAATATTACGATTAAAAACAGTAACGTCAACATACTTCAACATATATTGGCATTCGGTTTTTCCAGTAGCACGCTCACCTAAATCAGTAGGAGAAAACGCAGTAGGTCCTTCAACAAATGGATTGTCTGCAGCTTCCAAATATAAAGTAAAATTACCATTTTCATCAATACTAATCGAACGATTATTATGCTCATCAATCAACGGAACCCAATGATTACAAGGGTTTACAGCTTTTATAACTCTTCCGTCAACGTTATACACTAATCCTTCAGCTTGAAAACCAGGGAAAAGATTACTAATCCAACCTAAATCAACATTTAGCTCAACTTTGCACCCCTTTACCTTTGAAAGATCAATCGACCCTGATATCTCAAACCACGTTGTTCCCCAAGTTGTTCCCCAAACGCTTGGAACATTGAATGAATGAAACACAATATCGTTTCTTTTTAACTTAGAAAAGAATTCGTTAGAAGAAATAGGTTCTCCAGCAATCTCATACGCTCGAATTTTACAATGCAATAAAACAGTATTTATATGCGGGTATAAGCGTTGTTGCATAACTCTTGTACAGCGATTTAATTGCTGCTCAGGTAATAAAAACATAGTTTCTACACTTCTTTCTTACACAATTAAACATTTATACGTAAATCACGTACACGCAAATCACATACGCATAAATCGCATATCTAACATATAAAGACAAGACAAGTATACGATATTAAATCAGTAAAAGTTTATGACAAAAGACAGTAATTAATAAAAATTCATAACTGTTATGAATTTTGGGAAATAAACCTGAATTTTGCTAACCAAAGTTATAATATTTAATCAGCAAAGAGTAATTGTCCATATATAGTGATGAGCTGTTAGAAACTTCAGAAAATATTAAAGATGATATTTTCTAATTGGAATAATTATCTGTAGACAGTATATAAACAGCATAAATGAAGATAGGCAATTATTCATCCCTAACATAACACATGACTCTGTTGATTCAATTTTAAAATTACAATCTACGAAAGGACAATAATGCAAGATTTTGAAACAACTAAATATACGTTTGACACACAAGCCAACAGAATATTCATGGCAGAACAAACAAAACAATTACTTGATTTCGCAAAAAACTTCCCAGCACCAATAGGAGGGTCAGGATGGCTCAACACAGACGGAACACTAGATAAAACACGCGGAGTACAAACATGGATTACAGCACGAATGACTCATGTTTACTCAATAGGAGAAATGTTAGGATACAAAAAAGCGAATCAACTTGTTGAACGAGGACTCGACGGACTATTAGGTCCTTTACACGACAACGAACACGGAGGATGGTATCAACAAGTAAGTTGGAACAAAGAACCTGAAAAAGACAAAATTTGTTACACTCACGCATTCGTCATACTAGCCGCATCAAGCGCACTACTAGCAGGACATGAACGAGCAAAACAACTATTAGAAGATGCATTAAAAGTATTCGATAAATACTTCTGGAATAATGAAATAGGTTTAACAGTAGACACATGGGATACAAGCTTCAATAAGCTTGATTCTTATCGCGGGCTTAATGCAAACATGCATACAACAGAAGCATTTCTTGCAGTAGCTGATAGCACAGGAGATGAAAAATATAGAGAACGCGCAAAGCGCATAATCAGCCACGTAATCAATTGGGCATCTAACAACAATTGGCGAATACCAGAACATTTCAACGATCAATGGCAAGCAGACTTAGAATATAATAAAGACAAAAAAGATGACCAATTTAAACCATACGGTGCAACACCAGGTCATGGAATCGAATGGTCAAGATTAATACTCCAATGGGCATACAGTTACTATAAGGAAGATTGCAAACAGCGAAGAGAAGCATTAAACGCTGCAGAAAATTTGTTTAACCAAGCATTAAAAGATGGATGGAATGTTGACGGACAACCAGGTATCGTATACACAACAGACTGGAATGGAAAGCCTATAGTCCACGACCGTATGCATTGGACACTAGCAGAAGCCATTAATACATCATCAACGCTTTACAGAATCACTAAAAATAAGCAATATGCTACTTGGTATAAAGAATTCTGCAAATATCTAGACCACTCAGTCATTGATCACGCTAACGGTTCGTGGTTCCATCAACTCGATGATAAAAACAATGTTTTAAATACTGTATGGCCAGGAAAATCAGACGCTTATCATGCTTTCCAATCCACTCTGATTCCATTTATAGATCCAACGTGTTCTATAGCAAGCGCTATATACAGAGAGCAACTTGATTAATAATAAAATATTGTTAATTTATTAATTTAATAATCCACATTGCAATTAAATCTGCAGTGTGGATTATTTCATCACATACACTCCAAATATTTCACAAATACGTATAAAAATATAAAAATGAGAAACGTTAAAAAGTAAAGTAAACAGCATTAGGACGTAAATACAATATTGATGCACATTATAGAATTTGCGACTGAAGGTCTTTTCGAGCGCTTTCCATTTTAGTGATTTGACCTAAAAGAGTAAGCTTTTCTTGACCATCAGGAAGCTTACTCATACGAACTTTAAAAGCTCCAATCTTTCGCATAAAACCAACGTCTAAAAGCTTAATAAGCAGCTCGTTTGCGTACTTTTGCTCTTCTTCACTAGGAACGCGCAAAAGATCAGATGGTCCGCCTTTAACACTTTCGCCACTATAGTCGTAAGCAGCCGACGAGTTAAGCGAAGAAGCGCTACTTAAGCCCTTGCTTAAAGACAATGGAAGAGGCATTACAGAAAGCTCGTTAATAACACCTTCTAACATAAGGCCAGCAGCTTTAGTTATAATATGAAGCCATAATCCTTGACTTACATTTGAAGTAGGCAATCCCCCAGCTGCCACAAAAGCCTGAAAAAGCGTTCTAAAAACTGGCGTAATAAAATTATTCAAAGTAAGCTGCGCAAAAAGCTGACTGTTAAACGCTAAAGGAGATTGCATAAGAACAGCCATAAATTGCTGCTCACACATAAACACGGAATCGTCAACCTTATAGTAACTTTGATTTTTGTACGCGCTTCTAAGCATAGCTGTTTTTATAGCAGCTTCATTCATGCTTTGAGAACGCTGATCAAATACGCGAGAATCCGCGGAAACGATAGAAGAATAGCTTTTAGAATAAGCGTCATCGTCTATAACATGCAATCGCCTTCTATTAGACTCCACTTCCCTACGCATAACGTCTAAATCAACACCAATATTTCTAACAGCTTTTCTAGTGTACAAGTCAAGCAAAGACATGTCTCGAATTTGCGCAACAAGAGGAGCAACCGCCTTAACAGCACCCATCTGCCCTGTTGCAAAAGACGTGTCAAACTTACGAATAACAGTGTCGATTACAAAATCGTAAAGAGGATTAGCGCGTGCAATCAAAGAGCGAACAGCCTCATCTCCCCTTTGAATACGCAAATCGCAAGGGTCTAAGTTGTTATCTGCAACAGCAACAAAAGTCTGTGTCAAAAACGCTGAATCTAAGCCAAAAGCATGTAACGCAGCTTTCTGACCTGCCGCATCTCCATCAAAAGTAAAAACAATACGCGAACTGACTTTTTGACCTTCTACTTTTACAGGCCCCACAAGCTGAATCGCTCCCAAAGAATCGTCTGCAATAAGACGGCGAATAATCTTCGCATGCTCCGCACCAAAAGCCGTTCCACAAGTTGCAACAGCAGTATCTACACCAGCTAAATGGCAAGCCATAACATCCGTATAGCCTTCCACAATCACAACTTGACGCTTTTTAACAATATTCGACTTAGCAATATCAATTCCATAAAGAACCTGCGTTTTCCTATACAACACAGTATCTGGAGTGTTAATGTACTTTGCACTAATAGAATCGTCGTCATAAAGCTTTCTAGCACCAAAACCCAAAGTTCTGCCTGTAGAATCTCGAATAGGCCACGTTAATCTGCCGCGAAAATAATCGTAAATTCCACGCTGACCTTGGCGCGCTAAACCTGCATCCAATAATTCTTGACGAGTAAAACCCTTATTAGACAAATATCTAACTAGAGTATCCCAACTATTCGGCGCATATCCGCAACCAAAACGTTCACATTGCGCTTGAGTAAAATTACGTCCAGCAAGCAAACTACGAGCTGGAGCTGCTTCTTTAGAGTTGATTTGGGACACGAAAAAACGCTGAGCTTCCTCATTTGCTTCTATAAGACGAGCACGCTTAGAACCTGCGTGAGCACTATCTTTACCAGCTTGCGATTGGTCATAATGAACTTCAACGTGGTATCGATCTGCCAACAGTTCTACTGCCTCGCGAAAATCAATGTTTTCTTTTTGCTCAACGTACTTAAAAACATCTCCGCCAGCACCGCAACCAAAGCAATGCCAGACACCTAAGCTTGGACGAACGCTAAAACTAGGCGTTTTTTCATCGTGAAACGGGCAAAGCCCCACAAAAGTACCCGTTCCAGAAGGCTTAAGCGTAACAGTTGCAGATACAATATCGTACAAATCTGCAGCAGCGCGCACACGCTCAACGTCTTCTTTTACAATCATTCCAGCCATAATCTCTAGCTTATCGCAAGCCGAAGGCTATAGACACTCTACGAAAAAAGCGCAAATTTAACACAAAGCGGCATGAAGAGCTGTAGCCGATCCATCTGTAAGACTTGCAACTTGATCAATCGCAACTCTTAAACGCTCGTCTTCGCTAGAGCAAGTATTCCAATCACTTATAAACACAGCTTCCATAGCATCGTGCGCTCTTGGAGACTTGCTCATAAAAACTTCAACCAAATCTGTTAGAATCTTTTGCTCACGCTTATAAAACTCGCGCTCTCTAGGTTGGATTATAAAATGCACAGCCAAGCTTTTAAGAACGATTATCTCGTAAGATGTTTCTGGTGGAATAACAACATTTGCGCGGTAGCGAATCAAAGCACCGCTACCATATTTTTCTCGAGTTGCTCTCTCAACTGAGCTTGCAAACCTGCCAATTAAAGCACTAGTAATATTCTTTAAGTGAGCGAGAGACCTTCTAGAGCCGTCAAAAGAATCAGGGAACATGTTAAGAGCACGCAAACGCTTAAAAGCTGCCAAAAGACTATCTTCATCCCACTGGCTGCCATACCAATTATGAGCTTCTTGAACAACTTGATCCGCAACGCTTGAATCCCAAACAAGCTCCGTATTAAAAGCGCCAGTCACAATCGCGTCTTCAATATCGTGAACACTGTACGCAATATCATCGGAAAGATCCATAATCTGGCATTCCATAGGTTTTAATTCGCGAGGAGAGCCACTTTTTAGCCAATCAAAAACTTCCCTATCATCTGGGTAAACGCAGAATTTTAGGTCACGCTCGCCTTTATCGTGCGCTTTTGCTTCATCAAAACCCCAAGGATATTTAACAGCAGCATCCAAGCTTGCACGCGTAAGATTTACTCCTGCACTAGCGCCATTTTCTCTAAAAACTTTAGGCTCTAAACGCGTTAAAAGTCTAAGAGTTTGAGCATTTCCTTCAAAACCACCAATATTGCTGGCGATTTGAGCAAGCGCGCGCTCGCCATTATGACCAAAAGGCGGATGACCTAAGTCATGAGCTAAGCAAGCGCAATCTACAACATCTGGATCCGCGCCAAGCATCGAAGCAATCTGGCGACCAATTTGCGCAACTTCCAACGTGTGCGTTAAGCGCGTTCGAGCAAAATCGTCGGAGCCTGCTACAAGCACTTGGCTTTTAGCGCCGAGTCTTCTAAGCGCTGAAGAGTGGATTATTCTGGCTCTGTCTCGTTCAAACGGAGTGCGAGCGCGCGTGTGGTGAGGCTCGCTAGCCCATCTCTCAGTATCGTGCAAGCTGTATTCGCCAACAACTTCGTTATCGGAAGCAATCACATCGTTACACATTAAAAACCTCTTCAACTAATCGCAAGCCGCAAATCGCAAAATATTTAGATTAAGCTTTTTTCGTCCAACATTTTTATGTCTTTTTTAGGCAAAACTTCGTAAGCATTCTTATACAATCGAGGAACTCTAGGACCAATCCCAGTCATAATCTCGTAGCTTATTGTTCCTGCAGCTTCCGCCCAATCGTCTGCCGTCGGCTCCGCATATTCAATACCTCTGCCTGGCCCAAAAAGCCTGACTGTATCTCCTTCTTTAACCCCAAGCTCTTTAGCACTGCCTTTTAAGTCAACGATAAATTGATCCATGCAAACGCGCCCCGAAACATGCAAAATCCTAGCACCGTTATTAGTTTCTACGCGCACTGGTCCTCCAGGCTTATCAACATGCCGAGATCCTTGCATATCGTATCCGCTAGCGGCGCGCAAAATGCCATCCGCATAGCCAAGTGGAACGATTGCTGTGCTTGTATTGTCTGGCGTTAAATACGTGCGGCCGTACGAAATGCCGTGACCTGCTTCTACAGATTTAACTGTTCCTAATTGCGCTTGTAAAGTCATAGCTGGACGCAAGTCGTAAGTTTGAGGCACTCCCATAACAGGGTCTGGCTCGTATCCGTACAATCCAATTCCTGGGCGAACAAGCTCAAATCGTATCTCTGGTCTATTAAGAGTTGCAGCCGTATTAGCTAAATGTCGGATTTTAGGCTCCAACCCAGCTTCGCGCATTCTGCGAGTAAAATCGTGGAATTGCTCAATTTGCCTATCTGTAGACGCCACAAACTCTGGAACGTCTGGGCAATCAGCAACAGCCAAGTGACTCCATTGCCCAATAACTTCGATTAATCCCTGGCTAGAATATTCACTAAGTTTTTCTAAAGCATCACTAAAGCCTGCAGGCGTAAAACCGTTTCTGCCAAATCCTGTATCTACTTTAACGTGTACGCGCGCGGTAGTGCAAACCGATTTAGCAGCGAGCGCAACAGCATCAATTGAATCAAGCGAGCCAACAGAAATATCAATATCCGCGTTTATTAAATCAGCAAAAAGAGACGTTGGAGCGCTGGTGAGCCACGTAAGAATACGGCATCTGCTTGAATCAATTCCACACGCGCGAAGTCGCAAAGCCTCATAAGGCTGAGCTGTGCCAAGCCAAGTTGCTCCTCCTGCTAGAGCTGCAAGCGCACTAGGAATAAGCCCGTGACCATAAGCGTCTGCTTTAACAACTCCCATAACTGCTGGCGACTTTTGCCCAGGCTGCAAATCTTTAGAAACACGCTCAACCAGCGTTCGCATATTATCCCTGAGCGCTTTTAAATCAACGATTACCTGCCCCGGGTATGTACTTAAGGCGCGAGCATAGTTTTCTTGCAAAATCGCTTGTATACTCGAATTTTTACACATATCTCACGCCTTTACTTTTAGTTTTTAGCTTTATGTTTAATTTTTACTTTTATATTTATTTTTCGTCTACTATATCTGCAACTAATTTTGACTTACATTTTAATACTGCAAATACAGCAAATACCGCTAATACCGTATTACATGATTATGCGAGCGCAACCATTGATACGCGATTCTAGTTGCACTATGCGCGCGATCTGGAATCACAACAAGACCACACTTGCTAAAGCCTTCTCGCAAAATAACTTTTTGCATAATCAAGTTGTCGGGATGAGTGTCGATTCTAACATTAGAGTAGTTGAGCTTAGCCCATTTTAAACACTCTCTTGCCATTTTTGGCTTGACTCCCGAAGATGCAAGTCGATGGATTGTAACGTATGGCAAAACGTCATCTAGCCACGCTCCGTCAATCTTTGCGTAGACTTCATCAATCCCTTCGCACAGTGCAAATTGCGCCAAAATGCGCTCATTGCCAAAGTCTGGGTCCGTGTCTACAAGAAGATTAAAACGGTTCAAACGAATATCTTCTATAACACTAGATGTTAGAGGAAAACGATCTCCCCATTGATGAGGATTGCCATTATTTGCCATAAATACTCTTGCTCTCTCATAAATATTTTCAATATCTTTTAGATCGCTAAGAGTTGCTTTCCTCAATCTTATTTCACACATACACCCCCCTATGCTTAGAATATGGCGATTTTACAGTATTACACAAGCGAACGCAACAAGTCACACAATCTTACGCTCAAAAGGATCGGAGCTAATGCCCTTGTCTAAAATATCTTTGCACCATTGACGCGCTCCAAACAAACTATGATCGCGGTAGTTTCCGCAAGACTCAATAGTTGTAGCTGGAACATCTTCCCAAGTAGCTTTGTACGCAATAAATTCAAGCGATTCCTTCAACGCGCGCGCAACATCTTCCGTGCTATGAGTGCCCCAAGTTAAAAGGTGGAATCCTGTGCGGCAACCAAATGGAGAGCAATCAATGTAACCTTCAATGCGCTGACGCAAAAGAACAGCAATCGTATGCTCAATCGTATGCAAAGCGCCCGTAGGAATAGCCTCTTGGTTAGGCTGAGTTAAGCGAATATCGTAGTTAGAAATAACATCTCCATTCGGGCCTTTTTGAGTGTCAATATAGCGAACATATGGAGCTTTAACTTTAGTGTGATCAAGCTCAAAGCTTTCTGGACGAGGAGTTGGCTTATTGTTTTGATTTTCGCTCATTTTATCTTTCCTAACTTGTAATACACGCGCAAAATGTATGCGTAAATATGCGTAAATAACGATTACTAACAATATTAGACGCTATTCTTGCCAAACACACATAAACGCGAATTTAAAAAATATTTTTTATTGACTTACAAAGCTTATTACTTACAAACTTGCAAGACTTACAGATACAGACTTACAAAGTAGCAGCATCAATAAGTTCACGCGTGTAGCTATGTTTTGGATTAGTTAAAATTTGACTTACATTCCCAGATTCAACAACAACGCCATCTTTTAGAACAACAACACTAGACGCCAAATGCTGAATCATACCAAGATCGTGGCTAACGAATACGCACGCCATATTAGGGCGATTTGCACGAATCACATTAAAAGCATCTAAAATTCTTGTGCGCTCAGCAACATCGATTGCGCTCATTGGCTCATCTGCAACCAAAACTCTAGGATTATTGATTAGCGCGCGCGCAATCGCAACGCATTGAGCTTGCCCACCCGAAAGCTCGCAAGGGTATCTTTTGCTAAAAACATTAGGATTTAATCCAACTAAATTCAAAACATCATCTACTTTAGAATCAATAACATGTGAATCAACAGTATTTGAATCAACAGTATTTGAATCAGAACTCATGTTTTTACGCCATATTTCAAGCGGCTCAGAAACACTTTTTCTAACTGTCCAACGCGGGTCTAAAGCTGCAAAAGGATGCTGAAATACAAGCGAACATTGTCTTCTCATATTTACGTAAGCAGAATCTTTTAAACTTAATTTTTTAGCGTTTTTAACAGTTTCAACAACTTTGCCGCAATACTCTATTCTTCCTTCGCTTATTTCTTGCAATCCAAGTAAAGAGCGAATCAAAGTTGTTTTACCACTTCCAGATCCGCCAATTAGCGCTAACGATTCGCCAACTCTAAGATTAAAGTCAACGCCTTTTAATGCTTCAACCCGAGTCTTTGAACTTCCTAAAACAACGTGAATGTTTTTAGCTTTAAAAATGCAATCATCTTTAGAAGAATTATTCTTATTTAAATCACTTTTACAGTCAAGGCTTAGATCATTATTATCTAAACTTAAATCATTTTTACTAAGACTTAAAGCTCGCGCAGCAAGAACAAGCTGTTTAGTAGAGCGAACCTTAGGATTTTCTAGCAATTCACCAACGCGCGCGCTATCGACTAATCGCCCAGAATCCAAAACATAGCAACGAGTAGCAGCGCGAGAAAGAACCGAAAAATCGTGAGTAACAAAAAGCATTGAAGCGCCCATATCATCAACTAAAGAAGTGAGCATATTTACAACATCTTTTTGCGTAACAGAATCAAGAGCAGTAGTTGGCTCATCCGCAAGAATCAACTTAGGGCAAGTTATAAGAGCTGTAGCAATACCAACTCGCTGCATTTGCCCGCCCGAAAGCTCAAAAGTACGCTTATTCAAAATATTCGCGCCTAAACCAACTTTTTCAAGCATAACTTTAACGCGATTTTGAATATCGTCTTCGTCTAAATTGTAATGAAGCCTAAGAGGTAACGCGATTTGCTCGCTAACACTCATAATAGGGTTAAGAGCACGATCCGCTTGCTGAAAAACGACGCCAACATACTTGCCACGAATGCGCGCAAGCGCAGAATCGTTAGCGCCAACAGTTTGGGCATTGCCAACATGGCAAGAACCAGTGATTTTGCAATTAGACGGAACTAAGCCAATCGCAGCTCTTAAAAGCATTGACTTACCAGAGCCAGAAGATCCAACTAGCCCAACGCGCTCACCATCTTTAACGTTAAGTGAAACATCACTTAAAATGCGCGAAGATCCAATGCTAAGAGATAATCCTTTTACATCAAGACTCATTCTTAGACTCCCTATTTGCTGGATTTGTAACACTTCTTAAAACATCGCCAAAAAGATTAAGAGCCAAAACTGTTAAAGTAACAACAAGACCAGGCCATAGAGCCGCAAGCGGATAAACGTGAATCAAAGTAACCGAAGTAGAAAGAACACGACCCCAACTCGGCACTCCCGAAGGAACACCAACACCTAGATAAGTCAGTCCGCTTTCCGCTAAAATAACAGTTCCTGCAGAAAGCGAAAGCTGAACGGAAGCAATTGGCAAAATATTAGGAAGAACATGCTTTAGCAAAACGTAACTTCTGCTAGCGCCATTAGAAATCGCGCAATCAACATAGTCAGACTTAAGAACAAGAACAGCACTTGGACGTAAAATACGCGCAAGATTTAAGCCGTAGCCGAATCCGCATGCAAGCATGATTACAAGAACGGACGCTCCAAGAGGCACAGCAAGCATAAGCGCAATCAAAACCGTTGGAATGGAAATTAAAGCGTCTACTGCCATAATGATTACGGAACGAATTTTTTGAACGCGGCAAATCGTAAAGCTTAAAATCACAAACCCAACAACGCTTGCAATCACAATTGTTGAAATAACAAGCAAAATCTCTACTCTAGAACCAGCCATAAGCCAACTAAGCATATCTGCACCCGTGCCATCTGTGCCAAGCCAATGCTTTAGCGAAGGCTTTTGCCATACCTGGTATCCGTTTGTTTCCAGAAGAGAATAAGGCGTCCACACAAAAGAAAGCGCAGCTACAAAAATCCACAAGCACAAAATAATGCAAACAAATTTTCCAATAATTCCGCGCCAAATGCGGCTTAAAAACTTAATCATTGCTTGAATCACTCCCCACTTGAATCTTGGCTAAGTCTTGAATCCAACAAACGATGCAACACGTCAATCGCAAACCCAACAAGCAAGAACAATGCAGAAAGCATAAAAAGATTGCCTTGAACAGATATAAGATCTCGCAAACCAACATCGCGCACAAGACCCATACCCATTCCAGGAAGCGAAAACAGATTTTCAATAACCATTACGCCCATAATCATGTGCGCAAAAGTCAAGCCGATTACAGACACAAGCTGCGGCAACGCTAATCGCAAGCCAACGCGCCAAATCATTTGCTTTTTAGTCATTCCACAAGCCATAGCTTGCAAAGCAATATCGCTATTAGAAATCTGTTCTAACGATGCTGCAGTGTAACGCATAAAACCAGATCCAACAATAATGCCAACTGTTAGCGCTGGAAGAATCAAAGACAAAAACGCACTACCAAAATCACGCCAACCATCTGTTGGAAAACCTTGAGTAGGGAAAAGCTCCACCAAACCAATGCCCTTGCCAAAAATCATGATTAAAATCATTCCACCCCAAAGAGCTGGAACAGATCCTGCTGTAATAGCACAAAACCTTGCGACTACTTGCGAAGCCTTGCCAGAATGCAAAACTTGCAAACATCCAAGAGGAATACCAATTGCGAGCGCAATTAAAAGTCCAAGGAAAATAAGTGGAAAAGTTATACTAGCACGCATAGCAATAGTGGATGCAACGGAGCGACCAGTGAGCATTGAAACACCAAAGTCGCCTCTAAAAACGCCAAAAATCCACTCTAAATATTGAACGAAAAGGGGCTTGTTTAATCCTAAATCGCGTCTTAATTGCTCAACTTTTCCATCTGGCGCGTTTAAGCCAGCCATAACTTGAGCAACGTCTCCAGGTAAAACCCTAAGAGCAAGAAATACGATTGCAGAAATAAATAGCAGCGCTACAAAAAACAACGTGATGCGTCGAAGAATCATGCGCTTCATACAAACCCCTTACTTAGTTTAATGTTCCCGAGAATTTCCGCTTTTTGTACGTGATTTTGCCTATTTTACGTACAAAATCGGGAAAATTAGAACAAATCACTTAAGTCGCAAGTTGTATAGCGGCAAAAGAACTTGATTAATATCAAAAGGCATGCCTTCAAGATTCTTTACCTTAGCTGTAACAACCTTATAATTAAGCAACCAATCTGCAGGAGCATCCTTGCTAACAATTCTCGCAGCCTTAGCAAGAAGCTTATTAGACTCCTTAGTATTCGCGCAAAGCATTGCCTTAGCATACAAATCCTGAACCTGCTTATTGTTGTAGCCATAGTAATATTTAGGATCTGCCCACTGGCCAAAATCATGGCTTTCATTGTGATCTACCATAGACAAATCGTAGTTTTTATTGTTATAAACGTCGTGAAGCCAAGTAGTAAATTCTACAATGTTTACCTTCAGATCAATGCCAATCTTCTTTAGCTGAGACCTCAACTGGTCACCAAGTTGCGTTCCATAAATATTCGGGTATGTAAGCGAAAGATGCAAAGGATTTGATTCGCTGAAACCAGCCTCCTTCATCAATGACTTAGCGCGCTTAACATCATGAGTGTAAATATTAGTCAAATCCTCATAACCTGGGTCAAGAGAAGGAATCGGTCCGCCAAGCAAAGCATCCGTACCGCCGCGTGAAGCAATAATCTGCTTATGGTCAATAGCATATCGAATCGCTTGGCGCACGCGCTTATCTTTAGTCCGCTCACCATTCATGTTCATAGCAAGCACAAATTTATCGGTACTGTTTCCAGCTTTAACAACATAGCGCTTTGTATCCGCTTTAAAAGTCTTAGCAAGCTGACCTGAAATAGGCGCCAAAGCTTGAACAGCTCCAGAAGAAAGCGCATCTACAGCAGCAACATCATCCACAAAATAGCGAACAACAACTTTTGATGTTCTAGGCTTATTAATACCCTTGTAGCACGGATTTGCCTTTAACACAACACGGTCATTCGGCACAAACTTTTCTACCAAATACGGGCCAGATCCAACAGCTTGAGTTTTAGCATCATAATTCGCAAGCTTATCGAAGACTAAGCCAGCTCTAGAGCACAACGCCCACAAAAGCTTTGCGTTTGGCTCTTTAAGCTTGATTTCAAACGTGTAATCATCTTTAGCTTTAGCGGATTCAACTTTTCCAACCATGTTTGATCCGCGATATTTCTTTGCAACAAGCTCGTTAAAAGACCACTCAGCATCTTTAGCAGTAAGCCTGTGCTTGTTAGAAAACACGACTCCCTTACGCATGTGGAACGTGTACTTTAAGCCATCTTTGCTTATTTCCCAACTCTTTGCAAGGGATGGAACAACCTGATTTTTAGTATTTCTAGCTACAAGACCTTCATACACGTTTCCAATCAATAGCTGTTCCAAGGAAGAGCCAGATTGATTGCGAATATCGAGATTTGTAGGAGCAAGTTTTAATCCGATTGACACAGTTTTATTTGATACTTGTGTAGAAGATGTTTGACTTGCAGGATTTTTTTGTGGACCTGTAAATGTTGCAATAATAGCGCTAACCACTGCAATTACTACGATTGCTACAGAAACAAGCCAGAATTTTCCTAAACCACGCTTATTAGCTTTATATCCCCTTTTAGACGCAGCATTAAGCGAAGCATCTGTACTAGAACTAAATTGCGATTGCTCTGCGTTTTCTTGCCCATAGAATTTATCGGTCGCGTCGTTATTGTACGCGCCATCTTTGGGTTCTTTGTTATCCATTCAACAAACCTTTCTGGATTGTAATTAGATACATTATTTATATTTAATTTATATTTATTCTGTTTTACAGCTCGTCGCTTTATCTAGCTGCAACTTTCGCAACCATAAAGTCAACGGCAAACACAATCGTATCCGATTCACAAGTCAAACGAAGATGCGGTGAGTCTAAACAACACATTGCATATTTGCATGATTTTTCAGATATTTTAAGCCTATTTTATTACCATATATCCTACGAATGTGATTAAATGCCAACAGACGTAAACTTGCAAACGTGCGCAAAATCCTAAAAAGATTAGAATCACGCTAGCTTGCATATTAACAAAATACATACGTTTAATAGATGCATGAAAATGTGTAGTATAACAATGTACAACATAAAAATGCGTTTAATATGTTTAGTAAAAAGCGAGGAATAATGGCAGAGAACTTGAATACTACGGTAACAGTAAACGAATCCTCGGATCCGCAAAATAACGGCAGCCAAGACCGCACTGCTCTAAATCGCCAGCTTGCACAAATGCTTAAGGGCGGCGTGATTATGGACGTTACTACTCCAGAGCAGGCACGAATTGCTGAAGATTCTGGAGCTTGCGCTGTAATGGCGTTGGAGCGTATTCCTGCCGATATTCGCGCGGCTGGCGGAGTTTCTAGAATGAGCGACCCAGCTATGATTCACGGAATCCAAGAGGCTGTGTCTATTCCTGTTATGGCAAAATGCCGTATTGGTCACTTTGTTGAAGCGCAGGTGCTTGAGGCTATTGAGATCGATTACATTGACGAAAGCGAAGTGCTTAGCCCAGCAGACGACGTTTACCACATTAACAAGCGCGATTTTGCAGTTCCATTTGTTTGCGGTGCAAAAGATTTGGGAGAAGCTTTGCGCAGGATTAACGAGGGTGCTTCCATGATTCGCACAAAGGGCGAGCCTGGAACTGGAGATGTTATTCAAGCTGTGCGCCACATGCGCATGATGAATTCCGCAATACGCAAGCTTACAAGCATGCGCGAAGATGAGCTTTTTGAGGAAGCTAAGACTTTGCGCGTGCCTTTCGATCTTGTAAAGTACGTTGCACAAAACGGCAAACTTCCTGTTGTAAACTTTGCAGCTGGCGGTGTTGCAACCCCTGCAGACGCTGCTTTAATGATGCAGCTTGGTGCAGAAGGCGTTTTTGTTGGCTCTGGCATCTTTAAGTCTGGAGATCCAGCAAAGCGCGCTGCTGCAATAGTTAAGGCTGTGACTAATTACAAAGACGCTAAAATGATTGCTAAGCTTTCCGAGAATTTGGGCGAAGCGATGGTTGGTATTAACGAGCAGGAAATCAAGCTTTTAATGGCAAATCGCGGCGAGTAATTGAGGCGAATTATTTTGGCAAACTCACCTATCAATACAAATAATTGCTCGCATACTGTAGCAGTTTTAGCTGTTCAAGGTGCTTTTCTTGAACATCGCTTAATGCTTGAAAAATTAGGCGCACACGTTATTGAGCTTCGTCAAGCGCGCGACTTGGAGCAGTCTTTTGACCGCCTTGTTTTACCGGGCGGCGAAAGCACTGTGCAATCGAAGCTTCTCAAAGAGCAAAATATGCTCGAACCTTTGCGCGAGAAGATTGCAAACGGAATGCCAGTTCTTGGCACTTGTGCAGGCTTGATTTTGCTTGCAAAAAACGTGGAAGGTAACGAAGTTAGCGGATTTGGCACACTAGACGTTACAGTTAAGCGCAACGCTTACGGCCGCCAGCTTGGAAGCTTCCACTACGAATCTGAGTTTGGAAATCTTGGCAAAGTGCCGATGACGTTTATTCGCGCGCCTTATATTGTGCAAGTCGGTCCTAATGCCGAAACTCTTGCAACAGTAGATGGCAACGTTGTTGCAGCTCGCCAAGGAAATCAAATCGGAACAGCTTTTCACCCAGAGCTTGATGAAGACACTAGAATACACCAGCTTTTCTTAAGCTTATAGATATCTTGCGTTTGTAAATTAAAGTGGCACTTAAATAACTTGATTAAGTGCCACTTTTATTGATTAAATCGCCAGTAAAATCGCTAATAAATCGCTATTTTACTTCAAAAATCGCGTATCCAAAAGCTCCAAGAGATTGATTTTGAGCATCATAATTGTAGCTAATAATCGGCTTACAATCAGGCAAAGCACTAAACGAATCGTTAGATTCATTAAACGCATTTAAAGCTACAACAACACGCTTAGAGTCAGTTTCTCGCGCAAACACAAACTTTCCGCGCTCATCATAGTCAAGAACTCTAAAATTACCATGAATAAAGCAATCGTTATTTTTACGCAATTTTATAAGTTCGCGAAATAAATCACGATTATCGCTGACAGGATTTGACCAAGGCATAGGCGCTCGATAATCACACTCTTCAAAACCAATTACACCAAGCTCATCACCATAGAACACGCTTGGGGCTCCAACAGATGTAAGCAAACAAAGCTCAGCCAAGCGGAATCGCTTATCTGCCGTAGAAAAGTCGCAAGCTTCCGAAGAGCTTTGAGCACACAAGCTTCTAAAGCGACTAACGTCATGGCTATCAAGCAAATTCAATTGACCTTGAACAATCGGGAATGGGTATCTTAAAAGCATATCTACAAATCGACTATTAAACTCGCGCGCATTAATCTTGCCAAAAGCAAAGAAATCGCGGCAAACTTTGCGGAATTCGTAGTTCATAGTGGAGTCAAACATGTCTCCTTGTAGCCAACGCTCAGAATTCTCCCAAATCTCAGCAATTAGCACACTATCTTTTTTAGTCTTTTTAGCAACAGAGCGGAAGGCACGCCAAAAGTCTTTATCAACTTCATTCGCAACATCCAAACGCCAACCGTCAACATCAAAATCTTCAAGCCAATAGCGGCAAACGTCCATAAAATAGTCGCGAACTTCGGGATTAGAAGTATTGAGCTTTGGCATTTTACGCTCATACGCAAAACACGTGTAGCTTGGGCGCTTACCATCTTCGGGGCGCTTAACAGGGAACTTTAATCCATAGAACCAATCCTTGTATCGCGAATTTTCGCCATTTTTAACAACATCGTCAAACGCGAAGAAATACCAACTAGAATGATTAAAAACGCCGTCAATAATTATGTGCATGCCGCGATTATGAACCTCGCTAACAAGCTCCCTAAAATCGTCGTCCGTTCCTAAATTAGGGCAAACATGGTAGTAGTCAAGAAGATCGTAACGATGGTATTCTGCAGCTTTAAAAATAGGATTTAAATACAAGCAATTAAAGCCCAAATCCTCAATATAATCAAGATTTTCGATTATTCCTCTAATGGTTCCACCTAAACGAGTGTGTAAAGTTTGGCCAGTTTTCTCATCAAAATAATCTTTTGCCTCGCAACTTATGCCACGTTTAGAATCTGCAAAACTATCTGGGAAAATGTTATAAACAACAGCCTCTTTAAGCCAATTAGGAACGTCGCTAATCTCCTCGCGGCGAATAAATGGGAACTGGTAGACTTCTGTACGATCGTCTGGAAAATCAGTCGCAATAGTATCGGCGTACAAATACAAGCGCTCATCCGCATCTTGCATCTCAAAGTAATAACAAACTCTATCTAAATCGCTGCTTATGTTTGCTTCATAGTAGTCAAAGTAATCGTCGCTTGCAATCTTTTCCATTTTCAGCGTGCAGAACTGATCTAACGGAGTCAAATCGACGCGATTTCCGTAATGCAAAACGCATGAACAAAGATTATTCTTTGCCGCACGCAAGCGAATTGTTAAACAATATTCTGCCGTAGAATACGCGTATTGTGAAAGTGGTCGGTGCAATATTGCATGACGATTTATCATTTACATTTCCTTTCTAGCCTCGCTGCCATTGTTTTCGACTTTATCACCTACTGTGCTACACCGCCACACTTTTATGCGATTTTCTAAAGCAGCAAGCACAAACAATCAAATTGAACGCAACGGACTTAGCATTAATGTAATATTGCTCTAAAGATGCGCATACTTAAGTTTGGCAACACACAACAAACACAACGGAGGCGAATATGCTTTTAGCAGTAGACATTGGAAACACGAATATTGTGCTTGGATTCTTGGAGAACGGCAAGATTGTTGGCACGTATAGAATGACTACAAAAGCAAATCACACTTCCGACGAATACGGCATTATGATTACGCAATTCTTAAATCTTAGCGGTTTTAGCGTAAACGATGTTGAAGATGTTATTGTTGCTTCGGTTGTCCCAAAAGTTATGCACTCGTTCCGCGCAAGCATTGTTAAGTTTTTGCAAATCGACCCTATGATTGTAGGCCCTGGAGTAAAAACTGGCGTAAATATTCGCATTGACGAGCCACGCTCTTTGGGAGCAGACTGCTTAGCGGATTGTGTTGGCGCGTTTTACGAATACGGCGGCCCCGTATTAGTTATAGATTTTGGCACAGCTACAACCTATAACTACGTTGATAAAAGCGGAGCAATTACTTGCGGACTTATTTGCACGGGAATTAGTGCGGCGGCTGCAGCTCTATGGGATAATACTGCTCAGCTTCCAGAAGTTGAGATTTCGCGCCCTAAATCCGTTCTTGCAAAATCAACTCGTCCTGCTATGCAAGCTGGATTGTATTACAGCTTCTTGGGTGGAATTGAGCGCACGATTGAGCAATTCAAAATAGAAATAAATGAGCCTTTTAAGGTTGTTGCTACAGGCGGCTTGGGACGACTTTTTGAAAAAGACGTTGAAACTATTGATTATTACGATCCAAATTTGATTTTTAAAGGAATGTACGAGATTTATAGACGAACGATCGGCTGCTAGCGACTTTTCCTTTGGATTACAGACCTAAAGTGCATAAGTCTAGCGCACAACAAAACCCTGATTATACCCGTATTCTTTCAAGTCTTTTTTCCAAAGATTAATACCATCTTTAAGACTAATTTTAGGACCAGGGTCGTCTGGAAGTTGAAAATCCTTACCATCGTCTTGTTTAATGCCTGCATCAATCATCGACTGCACTGTTAAACGTGCTCTTGATTTTCTGTTCCAATCATAGGCCAAACCGACTGTGAAACGAAAATCGCTACGAGAATATACTTCAAACGGCAAATATTTGTAGCCTGTATCTACATGATTTGCTGCATCTGCAAAAATACGGTTGAATTGTTGTCCTCCGAAATATGGCACATCGATTCCGCGAGAATCACGAACCATTGTTTTGTTTAGGAACGCTTTGTCTCTAAGAGTCACAACGTCTGCTGGGAATGCTCCAGATAAAACTCTTTCTTTAATACCAGTCTGATCATGGCATACAAAATTCACAAAACGCATCGCGGCTTCAGGCTTGCGACTAGACTGAAGGACGCTTAGAGCAGATCCTCCCATTTGCGCATTGTCATTGTTTCCATTCATAGTCGGAACTCTCGCTACACGCCACAACCCTGCTCCGCCTGGAATATCATGCATTAAAAGCGATGTCATCCATGCTCCAGCAAAAACAGATGCAACGCTGCCAGAACCGACTGCACTTTTCCAAGCTGGAGTCCAAGTTGCAAGTCTTGTATCAACCAAATCTTCGTCAATCATGGACTGCCAAAATTTAGTAAAGTCTTTTGTTCCTTTGTCTTTACTTAAGCGAACTGTAACGGTTTTACCATCGTGAGAAGTTATAAAAGGTCTTCCTCCTGCAAGCCAAATCATAGCGTTGTAAAAACTTGCATCTCCAGAATCTGCAGCAATATAAACGCCAATATTTTTTAATTTTCTTGCAGCATGTAGATAATCCTTCCAGGTGTGAATTTGCGTAACATCCACACCTGCTTGGTTGAATACGTCTTGATTATAAAACCATGCTAAAGGACCTGAATCCATTGGCAATCCATAAACTCGTCCTCCTAATTGAACAGAAGACCATGTGCCTGGCGTATAGAATGTTTGAGTTCCTTGAACGCGATTTGTAATATCCAAAAGTTGTCCGCTAACCGCGTATTGTGGCAAAGCGTGGTATTCAAGCTGGGCAACATCTGGCATACCGTAACCGTCTTGAATAGCGCTATTAAGATTGTTGTATCCGCTTGTATCTTTAACACTAACGCGAATATCTGGATTTTGTTTCTCAAAATCTGCCGCAATCCGCTTCATGCTTGGTTCCCAAGACCATACTGTTATTTTTGTTCTAGAATCAACAGATCCGCATGACGCACAAAAAGCAACAATAAAAACGCATGTAATCGCAGAAATTACGCGCTTTATATTACGAACAAAAACGCGGTTTATATTACGGTTTATATTACGCATAACAAAACAACCAAAATTCTGCTTGCGACTTTTCTGCGGGCTTCTTGCACACATAATATTCACTGCTATTCTACAGTTACAGATTTTGCAAGATTCCTAGGCTTATCAACGTCATAGCCTTTAAGCTTTGCCATATTCATAGCAAAAAGTTGTAATGCTACAACATCTACTAAAGGACTTAACAACGTTGGGCATTTAGGGCGCCAGAACACAATATCTGCGTAACGCTCAGCGTCTGGATCACCATCTTCTGCAACCGCAATAGTAAACGCTCCGCGAGCCTTAACTTCTTCAATTCCCGAGATTACTTTAGCGTGTAAAACGTCTCTGCCTCTAGAAGATGGCACTATAACAACAACTGGCTCGCCTTTGTCTACTAGAGCTATCGGGCCATGTTTAAGCTCTCCTGCTGCAAAACCTTCTGTAAACGTGTACGCAATCTCTTTTAGCTTTAATGCGCCTTCTAAAGCAACTGGGTAGCCAACATGCCTGCCAAGGAACAAGAACGATTTTGCATCTATTGTTTTCTTTGCGGCTTGCATAATCGAATCAGCTTGCGTATCTAAAACGTTTTGTATTTTATCTGGCATTTCTTTAAGCTGGGACACGATTTGCTGTATTTCATCTCTGTACATTGTTCCCTTGACTTGAGCCAAATAAAGCCCAAGCATGTATGCTGCTACGATTTGCGCAACAAATGCTTTTGTAGAAGCAACTGCGATTTCTGGGCCAGCATGAGTGTAAAGTACAGCATCCGATTCTCGCGGAATACTCGAGCCTTGAGTGTTGCATATTGCAAGCACGCGGCTGCCCTGCTCGCGCGCGTGCCTTAACGCCATTAACGTGTCCATTGTTTCGCCAGATTGAGATATTGCGACAACAAGCGTTCTATGCGTTAAAATTGGGTCTCTGTACCTAAATTCGTGAGCCAACTCCACTTCTACTGGCACGCGCACCCAATGTTCAATCGCATATTTTGCAACTAATCCAGCGTAGCTTGCTGTTCCACAAGCTACAACTATTATCTTGTCGATTGATCGCAAAATATCTTGACTAATTCTAACTTCGTCAAGAATAATGTTCCCTTTTGCGTCGAATCGTCCTCGTAAAGTATCAGCTACGGCATGTGGATCTTCGTGGATTTCCTTATCCATAAAGGAATCCCATCCGCCTTTTTCTACTGCAGAAGCATCCCAGTCTACTGTAAAACAACTAGGGTTTTTAATCTCGTTGCCGTCAAAATCAGTAAGACGAAGCTGTGCTTTTTTGTTTCCTTCTATATCTCCGATTAAAACAGCTTGATCTTGACCAACTTCAAGCACTTTATCTGTGTATTGAACAAAAGCAGCAACATCGGAGCC
This sequence comes from Gardnerella sp. DNF00038, assembly GCF_049262855.1. Classification (NCBI taxonomy): domain Bacteria; kingdom Bacillati; phylum Actinomycetota; class Actinomycetes; order Bifidobacteriales; family Bifidobacteriaceae; genus Gardnerella; species Gardnerella sp. DNF00038. Next base: position 1,004,280 of record NZ_CP058407.1, read on the forward strand.
TAGAAAATACTCGTTATTTGAAACACCTACTACAAGCGGCGAATCGTGACGAACAGCAGCAACAATATTAGGCTGTCTAACGTCTACTGCAAGTAGAGTAAAAGCTCCTTTAAGAATTTTTGCAACTCGTCTTATTGCTTCAAAAAGATCTGGCTTACCAGTTTCTTCAATTATTTGATTCGCGATTTTTCCAAGCGCTTTTGCTGCAACTTCCGTATCTGTTTGAGACGAAAACTCTATGCCTTCTTTTTGCATTTGTTCTTTAAGACTAATAGCGTTCTCAATAATACCGTTGTGAATAAGGGCGATTTTTCCATCGGCACTAGTATGCGGATGCGCGTTTAAATCACAAGGAGCGCCATTCGTAGCCCATCGAGTGTGACCTATTGCCACACTCGCTTCCGGCATTGGATCAGCTTCTATATCTTTTCTTAAAACAGCTAAGCGACCAGCTTTTTTGCGAACGCATATAGAATCCATTCCTGGAGCAGCAAGAGCTACTCCAGATGAATCATATCCGCGATATTCTAAGCGTTCTAATCCATTTAAGCAAACTTCTAAAGGCTTTGCGCAAACTGTGCCAAAACCTGCATATCCTACAATGCCACACATAATTTTCTATTGTACGTTATAAAGCGTGCGTGTTTCTACACATGTCGAAAATATGCAAAAATCTTATTAAAATACGCGAAAAACACTTGCAAAACACTTGCAAAACACTTATAAAACGTGATGTAGAAAATCTTTAAATCTTTCTGTTTGTGGGCAATCTATGATTCCTGAAGTACCACATTCAACAACTTTTCCGCCATCCATGAACACAACTTGATCTGCAACTTCTCGTGCAAAGCCAATCTCGTGAGTTACAACAATCATTGTCATTCCATCATTAGCTAAATCGCGCATAACGTTAAGCACTTCCCCAACTAGTTCTGGGTCTAATGCAGACGTAGGCTCGTCAAAAAGCATTATTTCTGGTTTCATCGCAAGCGCACGCGCAATGGCAACTCGCTGCTGCTGACCACCCGAAAGCTGAGAAGGATAATGGTCTACGCGGTCTGCCATTCCAACACGTTCAAGTTCTTTAATTGCTAAATCGCGTGCAGCGGTTTTGTCCATGTGTAAAACATGAACTGGCGCTTCCATAACGTTTTCAATAGCCGTCATATGCGGGAACAAATTAAAACGTTGGAACACCATTCCAAGCTTTGCGCGTTGCTCTGCAATTTCTTTGTCGTTTAACGCTTGCAATGCTTCTTTACCTTTATGTATAACGGTTTTTACGCCAATGCGCTCGCCATAAATTGTGATTTTACCAGACGTAATTTTTTCTAGTTGATTTATCAATCGCAATAGGGTTGATTTTCCACTTCCAGAAGGACCGAGTATGACTGTTACACTTCCTGGATTAACAGTCATGTCAACTCCCTTAAGGACTTGAAGATTACCGAAGGACTTGTGTAAATCCTTTATGACTACTGCTGGAGTATCACTTTTAGTAACATTTTGGCTTTGTGTATCAACCGTTAAAATATCAGTCATTTTTCCTCAAATCTAATTACGATTATATAAAATTTGTAATTTTGACGCGGTTTATGCGTTATATGTTTATGCGTTAAAACCTAACATTGTTGCATTATTGCGACCCTTTACAGCGTCACTATTCGCTTTAATCGCATTATCTCCACGTTTTGCAGCATTAGAGTTAATTTGAGCATTGTTTACAATGTCTTTTGCTTCGAATCCTTTACCAAAATGCTTTTCTAACATAACTTGAAAAACCATCAAAATAGACGTAATAATTAAATACCAAATGCTAGCAACTATAAGCAACGGAATCGGCTTATAAATACGATTTGCTACAGCATTTGTGGCAAACTGAAGTTCTAAGGTAAAAGGCACAGCTAAAACCAGAGACGTAGTTTTAAGCATACCGATAGTCTCATTGCCCAAAGGTGGAACGATAATACGCATAGCCTGAGGCAAAACAACCCTGCGCATAGTCAAAGACCTGCCCATGCCAAGAGCTTGAGCTGCCTCAACCTGACCAGCATCCACAGCTTCTAAACCAGCACGAACAATCTCCGACAAATACGCAGCCTCATTAAGAGACAATCCAATAACTGCAGCGTTTAAAGAAGTCATAACAACGTTGGAATCAATGGAGAAAAACTCAACGGATGTAAACGGAATGCCCATACTCAACTTAGGAACAAGCACAGCAAACATTCCCCAAAATACTAGCTGCGTATAAACTGGAGTACCCCTAAAGAACCAAATAAAGAACCAGCTTACGGCTCGAAGAACAGGGTTTACAGACTTACGCATCATTGCTAATCCTATAGCAAGAACGATTGCAATAATCATAGACAAGAACGTGAGTATTAGCGTCCAAGCAATGCCTGTAAGAACATTGTCGCTTATTAGATATATGCCTACAACATTCCACTCAAAACGCGGATTTGTAACTATAGAATAAAGCAGCGAGCACGCAATTATAGCTACGATTATGCCAGCTATGATTGGTCCAGGTTTTTTGACTGGTAGAATTCGATCACCATCAGAATTTTGCGAAAGCTTCTTACTCGCATTGTTAAACATATTTTCTCCATTAACATTTTAAATTGTCACATATGTGAATAATAACTAGCGGATTATTAACTAGTAATTAACGCACTTGCGATGTACAAATATATTAAATACAAATAAGGCGTGCGGTTTTCACTATACTAATAGCTACAAACGCACGCCAAATTTAAGATCAGACTTCTGGATTTACTTGCGCTTCCTTAATGGCAACGTTTTCAACACCCCACTTCTTTAGAATGTCATTATAAACGCCATTCTTCATAAGCTTATCGATTGCGGCCTTAATGAGCTTTAACATCTTAGCATCGTCCTTCTTAACAGCTGCACCCATTGGCTCCGCGTCGTTGCTGCTTTCTAGAATCTCTAGCTTTCCATTGTTCTTTATTGCAGCATAACCAGCTACAGGAGTGTCAGCATACATAACGTCTGCACGACCAGAAAGCAATGCTGTAGTGGCGTCGGTCTGCTCCTTAAAGCTCATGATTTCTAGTGGCTTATCGTTATTTGCCTTGCACTGCTTTTTAGCTTCTTCCATGATTGGCTCGCCAACAGTGCCTGTTTCTAATGTAACTTTTTTGCCGCAAAGATTCTTTGGATCTACTTTAGTTGGGTTTCCTTTACGAACTTCAAAAGATAAGCCAGCGTTTGCGTACGTTACAAAATCAACGGACTTCATACGTTCAGCGTTTACAGTAAAGCCCGAGATTCCAACGTTATATTTGCTTCCGATTGCTGGAATAATGGAATCAAACTGAGCATGCATAATCTTCGCTTTTAAGCCCATCAATTTTGCTAAAGCTTTAGAAAAGTCGATTTCGTAGCCGACTGGTGTTTTGCCATCTGCAGCGAAGAACTCTGCTGGAGCATAGCTAACGTTTACACCAACTGTTAATTCGCCAGTTTTTGCAACGCTTTCTGGAACAAGTTTTGCAATCTCATCGTCTTTTTGAACTTTGCTTACATCGTAGCTGCGTGCCACATCTGGGTCTGCTGCCTTAGAATCGGCTGGACCGCATGCGCATGTGCATCCAATCAATGCAAGAGTTGCAATTGCTGCAATAGGCTTAATTGACTTAAAAATCTTATTTGACTTAAGCATTTTCTTCTCCTGTCCAATATTTAAAGAATAAATAACTTATAATTTACAGTGATATGCATAACTATACACGATAACGCTACTAAATTGCGATTATTAAAATGCAAAAACTGAATATTCATAAATTGACATACATGAATATGCTAAAAATCAGCAAAAAATAACGAATTGCAAAATCAAAAGCCGTATATTATTCACAAAAATGAATAATATACGGCGTGTCGTTTATAGACCTACTACAAAGTTGTACGTTTACACCAAGCTGGGTAGAGATTCGAGATTTTTCGCACTGAATGAGATGAACCTCAGCATCTTTGATGGTGATTCATCGAATGAAGAAGAAAAATCGAGAATCTCAGTGATAAAAACCACGTAATTGTTCAAGCACGTAAGAGGGCTGGGTGATTCTTGGTCGAACAGTATAAGAGCGGCAGCCGATACCAAATAATCCAATGAGCCACCACTACAAACAAACTTCAACTCAAAAAAACAAAATCAAAGCCAAATCGGAACAACCGCAACACCAGAAAACACGTAAGAGGCGGAGCGTTGTGAGACAAGAAACACCCAGCCCTCGCGCAACAGTAAGCAAGAAATAAAAAACAGCAAATCACCTAGATTGCATATTCTTGTATCGCATAGCGCGCAATGCTTCGCGCTTATCTTGTTCTTCGCGCAATGCTTGCCGCTTATCGTACTCTTTTTTGCCTCGCGCCAAAGCAATCTCAACTTTAGCGTAGCTGCCTTTAAAATAAATCCTCAAAGGCACAATAGTGTAACCTTTAGCTTCAATCTGCCTAGAAAGCTTAGCAATTTGAATCGCATGAAGAAGCAACTTGCGCTTGCGCTTAGGAGCATGATTATTCCAAGTGCCATTTAAGTACTCTGGAATATTTGCGCCTTCTAGCCAAATCTCACCACGTCTATCAATATTCACAAACGCTTCAGCTAAAGAAGCTCTGCCTTCGCGCAAAGACTTAACCTCTGTGCCAGTAAGAGCAATACCTGCTTCATAGCAATCTTCAATCGCATAGTCGTGATTTGCTTTTTTATTTCTTGCAACAGTTAAAGTACCATCTGAACCAGGTTTTTTATCCAAATTACACCAGCCTAAATCGAATCATAAAAATTAATAGTGAACATACTCATAATTGCCAGCATTACGAATAGTCCTATAAGACGGGAACGTAGCAAATCCAACGCCACCTTCAGAAATCAGTACCGAACCGTCCGAATTAACGCGTTCAACAACAGCAACATGTCCATATGTAGGATCTGATCCAGCAGCTCCTCTAGCAAATACCATAACAGCACCAACATGCGGTGTGTGATTTACAAGATACCCAAGTCTACGCCCAGAATTCGCCCAATCAGCACCGTTGCCCATAAAGGATCCTACTGGAAGACCAAGCTGTGATCTGCGCAAATACGCCCAAAGTGTGCATTGGCGAGCTGGATAGGCAGAACCTCCAGCTGTGTTACCAGTATTATGACCATAGCAATTGCCAGAACCAGCAGGACAATTCCCAGGAACCGCGTAATTCATACCATTTGCAGCACCATTAGAAAGCGGTAATGCAGGCAAGGAAGGAGTATTCCAACTGCCGCCGCCTCTAAGTTGTTGACGATTACCATTATTAGGATTCATGCGAGCTGCAGCCGTAGCAGCTAAAGCCCTAGCTTGAGCGTCAATCTGTGACTTCAAAGCAATTATTTCAGCAGCTTCGCGAGCATCTTGAGAAGTAAGACTATTCTTTTGACTCTCTAACTGCTTTCTTAGAATAGTTCCCTGATCTCTTAAAGACTGAAGAGAACGCTGCTTTTCACTGGCAGCCTTAGCCGCAGCCTGAGCACTCTGCGCCTCAGAATCAGCTTTTGCTTTTAATTTTTGAATCTCTGTTTCAATAGCAGCTAAGCGCTGACGTCTATTCATAGAATTACTCAAAGTAACAGCAGCATCATTTGCAGCATTTGCTTCGCTACGTGCAACAGCAGCTTCTGACTGAAGTTTTCCAACAAACTGCTCGGTAGTAGTGGAGTTAGTCACCATTGCCATTACGTTAGAGGCATTGGAGCCATGGAAACTTTTGCGAGCAAGTTGAGCTACAGCAGCCTTTGCATCATCAAAATCTTCGCCAGTCTGCTTGATTTTTTCTTCTAAATCGAGTTTGTCTTTTTGCGCAGACTGCAAACGCTGATTTGTTGATTCAACAAGGCCCATAGCTTGTTGCGCTTGCTCCTGAGCTTGCTGAGCAGCACGGACTTGATTAGGGATTTGATGTTCGTTTAAATCATTGAGCTCTAGGATCTTATCAGCAAGCTGTTTATTGACTCCAGCAAGACGCTTTTTAAGAGCGGCATTACTTTGAACTTTCCTGTTGTAATCTTGCATGGTAACTGCATCAGCGCGTAGTGGCTGGCAAGCATATAAGGTAATACCGGCAGAAAGCATAAGAAAGCTGCTTGCAATCACGCTTGCAACAGTGCGCTTACAATATTTTGCATGGCATTTCTTGCTTTCCATATTTACTTCCCTTTCAAGTAGAATAATTCAAACACAACTAATGCGAATTATACATTGAAAATTCTATTATCGATAAAATTTTTTTATTTATGATTTTTTATTTATGATCTATTAATGTTCATAATTTATTGATAATTTAAATTTTTCTTTTATGTTTACGCTTGCAGATATCTTCTGAGTGCAACCGCTGAGGCGACTATTGAAAGTAGCACGGCTCCAAGAACCAGCACTGGAACTGTCATCCAAACAGTTGTTTGATTTACAAATGGCATCCAACGAACGTTTTGTGCAAGCCAATCTGTAATAAACACTTTAACAACAACGCTTAGCGCGCACCCAGATAGCAGAGAGCCCATAAGGGACGCAAAAGCACCTTCTAAAATAAATGGCATGCGAATTGTCCAATTAGACGCGCCCACAAGTCGCATAATCTCCGTCTCTTGTTTTCTAGATGCTGCAGACATACGAATAGTTGTACCGGTTAGCATAATCGCAACAACAACCATAACTGCAGCAAGCACGATTGTAACAGCCGTGGCATGATTCAAAACGCTAAACACTGGGTCAAAAATTTGTCTTTGGTCTACTACTTCCTCAACACCATTTCTGCCAGAAAGAACTTCTGAAACAACCTGGTATTTGGTTGGATTTGTGAGCTTTAGTCGCAAAGAATCTTGCATATCAGCAGCTGTTAAAGTACGCCCCTGATATAAGCCATTAGGATATTGCTTAAGAAAAGTATTCTTGTAAAATTCGCTTCTACTAACATAAGTGATATTCGAAACATCATCACCTAACTCTTGGTTAATAATGTTTTCCAATTTTACAATTTCTTCTTTAGTAGGAGCTTTTCCAGAAGCACAGGATGCTGACTGACTTGTACCGTCTGGGCAAAGCCATGCTACAACTTCTACCTTGTCATACCAATCGCCTTTGGCTTTTGTGATTTGCGCTTGCATAAGAACAGATGCGCCTATAAACAAGAACGATATGAAGGTAACGAGCATTACCGAAACAATCATAGAAACGTTTCTGCGCAAGCTAATCCACGTTTCTGAGAATATGAACTGCAATCGCATTACTCGTCTCCTTCGTTCTTAAGATTTTCGCTTTTACTGGCTTCAGATTTACTTTTTTCATTGGATTCTTTAGATTCAATATAATCGCCAGTTTCGCTTGGATTCTCGCTTGTATTGCCGACGTTTTCGCCAGAATTTTCGCTAGAATTTTCAATATCGTTTTCGACAATATTTTCTGTATTATTCTTATCTTTTTGATTCTCACTTAAATCAAGAGAATCGCCAGAATCCGAAGAGTTGCTAGAATCTGCAAAATCTGAATTCTTCATATCTTCAGCATCATTCGACTTTTGCACGGGAGGAGCTGGTGGAATTGAAAGACCACGCCCCCAAGTCATAGTTGTTTCTAAAGGCTGAAAAACTTCACCATATCTACCCGTTCTGCCTGAATGAACAGATTGCGCAAGTCGAGCAATACCCTCATTATCTTCAGAACCATTTTGCAAAGTTTGCGCAACAGCATCCATAGCCTGCTTTGCTTGAGCTGCACGCTTTGCGCGTTTAGACATGAATCTGTAATTTTTAGGATCTTCAGAAGACGAGTTAAAACTAGTGTGATCAGAGCCTGAATCTGCCACAGTACGAACACCTGAATCGCCTTCAACTGCCTGCTGAGCTTTCGACTTTTGCTCAACATCTGCGTCTGGGAAGTAAAGCGCAGAATCATAAGAGCCTTCGCGTTCGTCTCGCACAATTTTTCCAGCATGAAGCTCCACAACTCGCTTGCGCATTGAGTTAACAATTTCTTCATTATGCGTAGCCATAACAATTGTAGTGCCCGTACGATTAATGGCGTCCAAAACTTCCATAATGCCAAGCGAAGTAGTTGGATCCAAATTACCAGTAGGCTCGTCAGCGAGAAGAATTTGCGGATGATTCACGTACGCGCGCGCAATTGCAACACGCTGAGCTTCACCACCCGAAAGCTCATGCGGATAATTATTTTCCTTACCAGTTAAGCCAACCGTTTCAAGCACACGCGGAACAAGCGACTTAATAGTAGAACGACTCGTGCCAATAACTTCTAGTGCAAAAGCCACGTTCTGATACACGGTTTTATTATTCAACAGTTTATAATCCTGGAAAATAAAGCCGAGAGTACGTCTATACTGCGGAACCTGACGATTCACTAAGCGTCGCAAGTCATTACCAGCAACGTGAATCTCGCCCTTAGTGGCCTCCTCTTCGCGCAGCAGCAAGCTTAGAAGAGTTGTTTTACCAGATCCAGACGCTCCAACAAGAAACACGAAGTCGCCACGATTAACGTCTAAAGAAATATCGTCCAAAGCAGGGCGCGTACCCTTAGGATAGATCTTCGACACATGTTCTAGTGAAATCAGAGACATATTCTGCAGTTTCCTTTACGAACTATTGAACGATATACTTTAATTTTGTTTTTAACTATTTTATATTTTATTTTTGATTTTTATTCTGACTTTTATCTTGAATTTTATCTTGAATTTTATCTTGAATTTTATCTAATGCAGACTAAGCTTGCGACTTTTCCTCAGCCTCTTTTTTAGCTGCAACTCTCTGTTCGTGACGCCAACGAATTCCAGCTTCAATAAAACCGTCAATATCGCCGTCAAAAACAGCCTGAGTTTGCGAAGTTTCGTAGCCAGTGCGCAAATCCTTCACCATCTGGTATGGGTGAAGCACGTATGAGCGCATTTGGTCTCCCCAACTTGCCTTAATATCTCCAGCAAGCTCCTTCTTTTTCGCTGCTTCCTCAGCATGCTTAAGCACAAGTAAACGCGATTGCAAAACCGCCATTGCAGCAGCTCGGTTCTGAATCTGGCTGCGCTCATCTTGCATTGAAACAACCAAACCAGTTGGCAAATGCGTGATGCGCACAGCGGAATACGTAGTGTTTACGCCTTGTCCGCCAGGGCCAGACGCCTGGAAAGTATCCACACGAATGTCAGAATCTGGAATGTCAATATGATCTGTAGCTTCAACAAGTGGGATTACTTCTACGGCACTAAAGCCAGTTTGACGCCTGCCTTGATTGTCGAATGGAGAAATACGAACCATTCTGTGAGTGCCGCCTTCTACGGAAAGACGACCATACGCATATGGGGCATCAACTTGGAAAGTGGCGGATTTAATACCAGCTTCTTCTGCGTAAGACGTATCCATCATCTTAGTTTTGTAGCCGTTTCGTTCCGCCCAACGCAAGTACATTCTAAGAAGCATTTGCGCAAAATCGGCAGCATCCACACCACCCGCACCAGAGCGTATTGTCACCACCGCTGCACGAGCATCATATTCGCCGTCAAGAAGAGTTTGAACTTCCATATCGTCCAACTCGTGAGCAATAGAGCCAAGCTCCTCTTGAGCCTCGCTCATAGAATCAGCATCCTCTTCTTCCTGACCAAGTTCAATCAAAGTCTTAGTATCTTCAATGCGTTGCTCAACGGCTTGTAAACGCTTTAATTGAGACTGAGCTGCCGAAAGCTTACTCGTAACTTGCTGAGCGTGATCAGAATCATCCCAAAGTCCAGGCTCCGAAGCCTGCTTTTCTAAATCTGCAATAGCAGTCTTCAACGAATTAACGTCTAAAGCCTTAGAAATCAAAGAATACTTTGCTTCAACATCATTTAACGCTTGGGCAAAATCAAATTCCGCCATTTACTTAAAGTACCTCTTTATATTTTATATTATTCGTTTTACGCACTTACTATTCGAAGTTTAGCGTACGGTCAAAATCTCTGGACCATTCTCTGTAATTGCAATCGTATGCTCGCTATGAGCGCCACGCGAACCGTCAGCAGATCGAAGAGTCCAACCGTCTTTTGGATCTTGATAAATCTCGTCAGTAGTCTTTAAGAACCACGGCTCAATAGCAATAACCAAGCCTGGACGAAGCTTGTAGCCGTGATGCGCAGTGCCATCGTTAGGAACGTGCGGATCGCCATGCATAATATGGCCAACTCCGTGACCGCCAAACTCAAGATTTACGCTGTAACCATACTCGTGAGCAACGCATCCAACAGCTGCAGAAATGTCTCCAAGGCGGTTTCCAGGCTGAGCCATGTTAATTCCAGCCTCAAGTGCTTCCTCAGTGCACTTAATTAAGCGCAAATCTTCAGGATCCGCATGCTTTCCAACCACGAAACTAATAGCAGAATCTCCAACCCATCCGTCAACGTTAACCGCTAAGTCAAGAGTCAACAAATCGCCGTCTTTAAGGTTGTAATCAAAAGGAACTCCGTGAAGAACAGCATCGTTTACAGAAGTGCAAATGTAGTGCGCAAAAGGACCAGTTCCAAAATCAGGAGCGTAGTCAACATAGCAAGAAGACGCACCTTTACGGCTCATAATGCGTTGACGAACAAAGTCATCAATCTCAAGAAGATTTGTTCCAACTTTTGTCATTGCTTGTAAATCTTTAAGAATACTACCAACGAAGCGACCCGCAGGCTTCATAGCTTCAATCTCGGATGGAGTTTTAAGTTCAATCATGATTTAAGACTAACGCGCAGGCACGAAAATAGCGCAAAATATAGCGAAAATACTAGCTAATGATGTCGCTTAATACTTGTAATCTAGGCACATGCCTAATAACAATGATAATAATAATAAAGAATCGCAGAAGGAAATTTCTGCTGTAAATTTTGACCCAGCTTCCTTCTCATCGGTTACTCGACCACAAGACGATTTATTCCGTTACGTAAACGGTCCTTGGATTGACACTTACACTCTTCCAGAAGACAAGCCAATGTATGGTGCTTTCTACAAGCTTGCAGAAGATGCAGAGACGCAAATTCGAGATATTTTAGAAAGCGAAGATTGCCCAGCCAAAAAGTCGCGAATCCTATACCGCAACTATTTAGATACTGCATCTATTGAAAAAGCTGGAATTACACCAATTAAGAGCGATTTAGACGCTGTTGATGCAGCTAGCAGCAAAGAAGACTTAGTTCGCACTATTGCTTCTCTTACTCCATATGGCGGACCTAATGCAATGTTTGCTTTTGGCGTCTGCGGAGACCCTAAAGACCCTAAGACGAATATTATGCACATTGAGCAGGCTGGATTGGGCTTGCCAGACGAAGCATACTATCGCGAAGATAATTACGCTCCGATTCGCGCTGAATACGTAAAAATGGTGGCTTCATTGTTGCGCTTAGCTGGATACGGTGATGCCACTACTACAAGAGAGCAATCGGAACGTTTCTTGAAGGTTGAAACACAAATCGCAAGCAACCACTGGGATAACGTAGCAACACGCGATTCTCAAAAAACTTATAATCCTTACGATTATGCGGATTTGGCAAAAACGCTTGAAGCGCTGAATCTTGACGCATTCTTGGATGCTGCTCAAAAATCTTACGACGATTCCGAAGAAGCAAAGAATCAGCCAATAGATTTTCGTAAAGCTTTTAGCAAAGTAGTAGTTCACGAGCCAAGCTTTATAGAAGGATTGAATAAGATTTGGCAAGAAGCCGACTTAGAAGATCTAAAGCTTTGGGCACGCGTGCACGTGATTTTGTGCTGGGCAAGCATGTTAAGCGAGGATTTTGCACAAGCGCGATTCGACTTCTACGGCAAAGTGCTTTCTGGCGCCACCAAGCCGCGCGATCGCTGGAAGCGCGCAATCGGAGTTGTTGACGATGCTTGCGGCGAGGAAGTCGGTAAAGAATACGTGCGCTTGCACTTCCCTGAGTCTTCTAAAAAGTATATGCAAGGCTTAGTTGACAATCTTATTAACGCTTACCGCGAGTCGATTTCTCACAGCAGCTGGCTTGGCGAGGAAACTAAAGCAAAGGCTTTGGAAAAGCTTAGCAAGTTTGAGCCAAATATTGGTTATACTAATCATTGGATTGACTACTCTGCGCTAAATATTAAGGAAGACGCTGGCTTAATTGAGAATATGCGCGAAGTTTCTCGATTTGTGTTTGGTAGGTATACTGCAAAAGCTGGAGAACCTGTGGATCGCGAAGAGTGGCAGATGACTCCGCAAACTGTAAACGCTTACTACGATCCGCTGCTTAACGTAATCGTGTTCCCAGCTGCGATTTTGCAGCCGCCATTCTTTAGCCCGAGTGCTCCAGACGCAGCAAACTACGGCGCTATTGGTGCCGTAATCGGTCACGAAATCGGCCACGGTTTTGACGATCAAGGTTGCGAATATGATGGCGACGGCGTGCTTAACAATTGGTGGACTGAAGAAGACAAAACCAACTTCACTGAGCGCACTAAAACGCTTATTGAGCAATACAATGCTTTTACACCAACGCAGCTTATTGTTAAATACTCTCACTTAAAGAGCAAAGAAGAGCGCGATGCAATGCCTCACGTAAATGGCGCTTTAACAATCGGCGAAAACATTGGTGATTTAAGCGGCGTAACTATTGCTCTTAAAGCCTACGCTTTTGCTTTGCAAAAGAGCAAGGGACAAGAAGTCGACGGAAGTGATGATGCGATTCGCGAAACTTTGCTGAACGCTCCTAAGATTGATGGTTTCACTGCTTTGCAACGATTCTTCTTAAGCTACGCACTTGTGTGGCGTTCAAAGGCTCGTAACGAGATTGCGGAGCAATACCTTCAAATCGACCCACACTCCCCTGCAGAGTGCCGCACTAATGGCATTGCGCGCAACGTTGACTTGTTCTACGATGCTTTCGACGTTAAAGAAGGCGACGAGATGTGGCTCGACCCAAGCGAGCGCGTACACATTTGGTAAATCGCAAATAAAACTAAAGTAAATAAGTAAACAAAAGCCTGCAAGCGTTTAAAACGTTTGCAGGCTTTTTAAATGATACTAATCAGATTTACTAATCAGATTCACACGCCGAAAGCGTAGGTCTTAACGTCAGACAAATTACCGTTCTCATCGTAAGCTTCGAAATGAGTCCAGTAAACGCCTGGGCGTGGGCTCCACAAAGCCCAAGGACCATCAAATCCTTCAACCCACTGCTTAGCATTGTAATCATAAATCTTAATCTTGGTAGAACCATTAGGATTATTAGTTGATGCACCAAGAAGAACACTACTGCCTTGCCAACCAGCATAAGTTCCAGTAATAACTGTTTGGCTTGGAACTGTGTAGTGGAAAGCAATTGTCTTTTCTAGAACAACTTTCTTGGTAGAAGGATCACGAGCTTCGCAATGCAGCCAATAATCACCTGGCTTTGTAACCCAAGAAGCCCAGTTTCCAGTACTCCAATCAGCAATAGTAGCCCACTGCTGAGTATTCAAATTGTAGGAAAGCCAACGATACTCAAGCTGCTTGTCGGTGTAAGCATTTGCACCAACAGCAATATCGTTATTACGGATAATCCAAGCAAAATCAAGGTGAGGAGCAACACCTAACTTGCCTTGTGGGTAGTCAGTGTCTCCAACCTGAGTTGAAAGAGTCAAAACAGATACTCTTCCGTATTTGGTACCTGCTATTTCGCCATATCCGAAGGAAATGTTTTCTGGATTCAAAATCTGGTAAAGATGAGCATTGTCAGTAGTTGCAGCACCATTAGACTGGTGTAATGCAGATTCCTCTCCAGCAGTCCAATCCGACATAGCTTCTTCTGGGCTTTCACCCCAAGCAACGTTTTCGCCCCAAGCCTTACGACCATCGTAGTTTGGAAGGCTCACACCATCCGCAGCAAAATGACCAAGTTTTCCATGCTGAACAGTCTCATTTGCACGACGATAAGCATCCTCTTCATTAGCACGATCATAGCGAATATCGTTAATATACTGCTCTTTTGTAAGACCCTTAGAAGCAACATAATCCGCAAGAGGCATACCGTTCATAAGGGTAACGCCATCGTCATAATACTTTGAACGCACATCACGAATTGCACCTAAAATGTAGCTTGCAACTGACTGATTCTGAACTTGCCAATTAGTATTAACATTAGCAACACTGTGATTCTGCACTATAACCAAAGCACTAGCAGATACTGCAGTAGATCCAATCATTGCTACGCAGGCAACGGCTGATGCTGCAGCAGCTAAACATTTCTTTGCAGAAAATACGTGCGACTTATGCCACATAAATGTAGTCCTCTCTCCACGTGATTAATAACTACTTTTCAGTAATCCCTGATTCAAATAACACAAACATGTAGGCAAAAAATTCAAGCTTCACCTTCCAATGCTAATGAAAAACAAAAACTACTTCCGCTAAGTATATCAATCTACATATATTTTCCGCATTTTAGACTCGCTTACTCAGTTTTATATATTTTGTCAAGAGTTTTTAAACGATGTGCATAAAGCATAGGCTTTAACCACATTGATAAAAATATCTTGCAAAACTATTTTTGATACTTCATAGTTGATTCTACTGCGGCAAATTTATTGAAAATCACAATAATCAACACGTGTTGCGCGATGAATTTTGAGATTTAAATTAGTCGCAGTCCAAACTTTTGAAAGGTTAAGAATATGGCACAACAACAAGCAACACTAACAATCAGCGGCTATGTAGGGAATGACCCTGTGAACTTTAGTCGCAACGAAAACTCACCAGCATGCTCACTTAGAATAGGAAGCACAACGTCTTACTATCATAGCGAGGAAAGACAGTGGAAAGATAGACCGACAACTTGGATGACAGTAAAAGCATACAAGTCTTTAGCTGCAAATGTACTAAAAAGCGTGCATAAGGGAGACGCGATAGTCGTATGTGGAAATTTAAACACGGAATCCTGGCACAAAGACGGAGAAGACCGATCTCGAGTTGTACTAGAAGCAACCGCAATTGGACACGACCTAAATCGAGGAATCAGTGCTTTTACTAAATACTCTTATAATCGTGGAAGAACCGATCAGAGTAACAATAGCAAATATCACACTAATCAAATAAACCAAGAAAATCGGTCAAATCAAGAGACTTATTCCAACCAAGATTTGAGCTTGGCGATGAAAAACCCTATGGCTAATACATATTCTATGGATTCTTCGCAAGAAAACGACAGCCAAGAATACCATTATGATGCTGAATCTTCAGCAAAAGAAACAATAGATTTCGTCTCACAAGTCGAAGAAAACCAATATGACGATATTGAAGGAGGTGTAAATGATTTTTAGAAAGTTTTAATAGAATTAAACATTAAAACTTATGAACATTCTATTCTAATAATTTAGATAATTTTTTACTATTCATAGCAATATTGCCGCTGAAAATAATGCGTATAATATACAAAGCATTACACCAACGGCAATATTGCTTAGTCGTTTAATTGTTTAATAGTTTAATTGCTTAATCGCTGATTCGTTGTTAACAGTTATTGCGATTACAACTGTTCACGAACGCGCTCTACAATTCGAGCAGCAGCCTCATCCACTGGAATTGCCTCAACGTTTGAACCGTTGCGATCGCGGATTTCAATCGTTCCATTGTTCACAGTATCGCGGCCGGCTACAGCAATCAGCGGCACACCAACAAGCTCAGCATCCTTAAACTTCACGCCTGGAGAAACCTTTGGACGATCGTCGAAGATTACTTCGATTCCCTGCTTACTAAGCTCTTCAACAACCTTCTCAGCAGCATCGAAAGCAACTTGATCCTTGCCTGTAGCAACGACGTGAACTTGAGCTGGAGCAATCGCCATAGGCCATGCAAGACCATCATCATCGTGATGCGTTTCTGCCAAGCATGCAATCACGCGGCTAACGCCAATACCGTAACAGCCCATCCAAACTGGTACAGCTTTACCATTTTCGTTAAGAACGCTTAAGCCCAAAGCCTTAGAATACTTTAAACCAAGCTGGAACACCTGACCAATCTCAACACCGCGTTCGAAGCTCAATGGACCGGAACCATCTGGGCTCATATCGCCATCGCGAACCTGGGCTGCTTCAACAACACCATCAGCCTCAAAATCGCGGCCGTAAACAGCGTTGTAAACATGCTTTCCGTCTTCGTCGGCTCCTGTAACCCAGGCGCTGCCCTTTACAACGTGAGCATCCATCAAGTAGCGGACAGGATTTTCAATTCCACTACCATCTTTGCGAGCTTGAGGACCTAATACGCTAAAGCCAATGTAGCCCTTAACAAACTCAGGATGAGCCTTCAAATCATCCTCAGTTGCTTCTTCAATTTCTGCAGGAGCAAACTGAGCTTCAAGACGCTTCATATCTACCTGGCGGTCACCTGGAATACCAATAGCCACGATTTCGCGCCATGGCTCCTCGTGCTCGCCGCCCTCAGCATCAGCTGGGTGCTTAACAGCAATAATCAAGTTCTTCAAAGTGTCGGACGCTTGCCATTCGCGACCATCTTTACGCGGATGCAAATCGTTGGAAACCTTAACCAAAGCCTCAATCGTCTTAGCCTCTGGAGTTTCGAGAGCTTCTGCTGCAGGAGTTGCCGAATAATCAACCTCTTGCATTTCTGGAGTGGTAAGAGCCTCAACATTCCAAGCTTTTCCAGAAGGAGCGAGCGCAAAAGTATCTTCGCCAATTGACATTGGAGCCAAGAATTCCTCAGAATCAGAGCCACCCATAGGGCCGGAAACAGCGTGAACAATCACGTATTTAATGCCCAAACGGTCGAAAATTCGAGCGTAAGCAGCGCGCTCTTCAACATAAGCAGACTTCAAACCATCTTCGTCAATCGAGAACGAATAACCATCCTGCATAATAAACTCGCGGCCGCGAATAAGACCTGCACGAGGACGGAATTCATCGCGATACTTCGTTTGAATCTGATACAAAGTAACTGGCAAATCCTTGTAAGAAGAATACATATCCTTAACAAGCAATGTGAAAACTTCTTCGTGCGTTGGAGCAAGAAGATAGTCAGCCTCATGACGATCCTTAAGGCGGAAAATATTATCGCCGTATTCTTCCCAACGATTTGTAGCCTCATAAGGCTCACGTGGAAGAAGCGCTGGGAAGTGTACTTCCTGCGCACCAATACCGTTGATTTCTTCACGAATAATCGCTTGGACCTTGTTTAAAACCTTGAGTCCGAGCGGCAACCAAGTCCACACACCTGGAGCGGATTTACGAATATAGCCTGCGCGCTGCATAAGTTTTGCGGAAGTTACGTCCGCGTCTGCTGGATCCTCGCGCAGCGTACGAAGGAACAGCTGAGACATACGAAGTACATTGGAATTCATGCGTTCCAATCTATTTGCGCATGAGGACATAAACACTTGTTTACACTATTAAACAATAGCAATAACACTTTCCCGACTTTGTAGCTTAAAACGACGATTAGAGCTACAAAAAGCGGAAGATTTTCCCGACTTTGTAGCTAAAAACAACGATTAAAGCTACAAAAAGCTAGAACTCATCGTCGAAGGAAAATTCGTCATTATACGCGTAATTGACAGCGCCAAAAATGTCAAACTCTTGCTGATTTGCAGAATCATCTTCCGCATTATTTGTTACGAAAGAAGCAGCACCGTCGCTAGCAAGCAACTCACTCGCGCGTTTAGAAGCCTCACGCAAGAATCCGTCTAACAGTACAGCATCCGCCGAAACACTAAACGCGCGATCGTTAATACCTTCCAAATAAAGCCCGCCCAGATTTTCCACGCGAGAAAGCGCAACGTATCCCATTCCGGGAGCAAAAGTTCTACGCAAATCCATTACCGCACTGTCAAGCGTCATACCTTGCGATTTATGAATCGTAATTCCCCACGCGCATCTAAGTGGCACTTGATTTATGCTAGCAAGAACAGTCTCACCATCCGTCATTTCCCAAGCAGCCGGCTTAAGAGTGACAATATTGCCGTTTTCAAACTCAATAATCGGCCATCCGCCTTTAGATTCAGGTGCGAATCTCAAAACTCGCCCAACCGAGCCGTTCACATATTGCTTATCTTGATCATTTCGCAACGCCATCACTGCAGCTCCAACCTTTAATACAAGCCGTTCTGGAGCGAGCATATTCTTTTTTAAACGCTCGACGAGATTTTTAGGGCCGGCTTCTGTTGCCACGAATTCGTGAGGCTCAGCATCAATTGCCGCAAGCTGCACATTATTTAAGCCATCTGCTTGTGAGTTCGTAGGGAAAAGATGCACTGAAACTTCATCGTCTTGCGGATACTCACCAAGGCGACTAGCCAACACTTGCTTATCTTCGTCGCTTACAAGACCGCCACGAATATCCGTCAAAACTTCAAGCAATTTGCCGTCATCCTGACGATGTTGTTCAGTTAAATAGCACACAACAGGCTTTAAAGCATCCCAGGCGAAAGATTCCGTAATATATCCTTCTGGATTCTTGCCAGCAGCAGCATACTTTTCGCGCGACTCAATAAACTCTGGACTTGGCTCGAATACATCGCGATTTCGCATAGAAGTACTCACAGGAGGCAGCTGGAAGAAATCTCCCGAAATAACTACTTGAAGTCCGCCGAAGGGAGCAGAGTTTTTGCGCACTTTACGGCATACTTCATCAACCATGTCAAAAAGCCACGCGTGAATCATTGAAACTTCGTCCAACACGAGCACTTCCGTGGCTTTTATGCGTTTCCCTCGCCTAGCTCTAATGGTTTTAAGAAGCGAATCGCTAAGCGCGTTTGAAACTCCAACTCCACTCCACGAGTGAATGGTTTGACCGTTTAAATGCGTTGCTGCGATTCCGGTAGAAGCCGTTACAGCCACGTTTAAACCATTTTTTCTCATTGCGCGAATAGCTTCGTTTAATACGTAGGTTTTACCTGCACCCGGAGCGCCGGTAATGAAAACGCTTACACCAGCGTTGATTATGGTTAGGGCTTCGGATTGCTTCATTGGCAGTACCTTTTATTGCGTTTAGTAGTCGCGCTTTGTTTAATAGTCGCGCTTTTCTGCGGAATTTACGTCTTCTAATGCTTCACCGCGGCGCTCATAGTCACGAAGCAAGCTCGTGCTCTCAATGTGCTGTGCGCCAGCTTTTGCCTGTGCTTCGCTTGGGCCTGGAGCTGGAATGAACATCATATCGCTGTAGTAGCGCAACTCGTCAATCGACTCAATAATATCCGCGAGCGCACGATGGCCTCCGTGCTTTGCTGGCTTATTGCGGTAAACATCTGGGTAAAGTCTGCGCGAAATCTCCTTCAATGTGCTTACGTCGATTACGCGGTAATGCAAATTTGCCATTAAATCTGGCATGTAGCGGTCGAGGAACTTTTTATCGGAGCCAACAGAGTTGCCAGCAAGATGTGCTTTTCCGTGCTCTGGCAAAAAGCGCTTTACATACTCAACAACCTGCTTTTGTGCTTCTTCTAGAGGCAAACCGTTTTTATTCCACTCGTCAACAAGACCAGAAGATGTGTGCATATTGCGTACGAAATCGTTCATATGAGCCACAGCAGCATCGCTCGGCTTAATCACTAAATCAATACCGTCGTCTAGAACTTTCAAATTAAAATCAGTTGGAACTACAGATACTTCGCATAATTCGTCGTGGAAAATATCGAGTCCCGTCATCTCGCAATCAATCCAAATTAAGCGCGATTCTTCCGGCGTAAACGTAAGATCTTCCTTAGCTTCAGCCATTTTCGTTCCTTTCCTAATATTTTTTCGAACCCATCAGCCTACATCTTCCCAGCGACGACTAACAGCTAAAATCACATCTCTGGCATATCAGAAAGTGAAATTCTAGAATATGATCCATTTTTCTTATCTTCAGGGTGAGGCTCTAAACCGATAATAGTTATTGACATATGATCTGGACCATAAACCCAATACATTCTCATTGCACTACTTGTTTTATTCTCCAAGTAGGATTGCCAAACTCTAACACCATATCTATTTGTCAATTCTTCAATATCATGAGTATGCAATCCTGGATGCCTTGGATTTTCAGATAAAAGTTTCATAGATTTTCCCCATTTCTTATAAAGAGAAAGATCTTTTTTACTTATACTGCCTTCTAGAAACTCTTTCTTCAATCTCTCCCAAATATTAGACATCTCTGGAATACCCATTCTAATATTGAAGTTCATTCACTTACTCCTAGAAGTCAGAGAGATCAACAGGTTCAGAGACTTTGCCAATCTTAAAATTGCGGATTGCTTCATCCATACTTTTAAGAGTTTTAGAAGAGATACTCTTAGGAATAGTAAGCTCACGTGGCTCTAATAAAATACAACCATTATCACATTCTTTAACATTGTAATAAGGGTATTTAGCTCCGCGCAGAGTTACACGCTTTTTACTATCAAGACGAACGTCATAATCTTTCACTACTTCCACAAAACACCTCATTTTTAGTGGGATATCCCACTAACTATACAATAATTTTATACGAATTGTCAAAACAAAAACGACGAAAAGTTAGAAAGTAGCAAAAAAGACTTAGCTAACTCTTCGCCGTTTAATGCAAAATTACTTGCGATTTATACGCGACTTATACGCGCAACTCACGCAACTTGCGCAACTTGCGATTTAGTTGTGGAAACCGCTGTAGTTTGGCGCTTCTGCAGTCATCACAATATCGTGAGGATGCGATTCGCGAAGACCTGCATCCGTAATGCGAATAAAGCGACCGCGCTCTTGCATTTCCTTAATATTGTGAGCACCAACGTAGAACATGGACTGATGCAAGCCGCCAAGCAACTGGTAAAGCACAGCGTTAAGCGGACCGCGATATGGAACTTCGCCTTCCACGCCTTCTGGAACCACCTTATCGGAGCTTGTAACGTCTGCCTGGAAGTAACGATCCTTAGAATAAGACTTCTTACCGCGAGGAGCCATTGCGCCAAGCGAGCCCATGCCACGATAAAGCTTATACTGCTTGCCGTGAAGCAAAACCTTTTCACCTGGAGCTTCCTCGCAACCAGCCAAAGTGCCGCCGAGCATAACGGTGTCAGCGCCAGCAACCAAAGCCTTAGCAATATCGCCAGAATAGTGAATACCACCATCAGCAATGCATGGAACGCCAGCAGCCTTGCAAGCCTGAGCCGCATCATAAACAGCAGTAAGCTGAGGCACACCAACGCCTGCAACAACGCGCGTAGTGCAAATAGAGCCTGGTCCAACGCCAACCTTTACAGCGTCGACGCCGGCATCAATCATAGCCTGAGCGCCTTGGCGAGTAGCAATATTTCCGCCAATAATTTGTACTCCGTCAAACGCCTTATCTGCCTTAATTCTGCGAATCATATCGAGAGCCAATCGAGCCTCTCCGTTTGCGGTATCAACCACAAGCACGTCAACTCCAGCTTCCATAAGCGCGCACGCACGCTGCCAAGCATCTCCAAGGAAGCCAATTCCAGCAGCCACGCGCAAGCGACCCTGATCATCCTTAGTAGCATCTGGATACTGCTCAGTCTTCACAAAATCCTTAACAGTAATCAAACCAGTAAGCTTGCCTTCTGCATCAACCAAAGGCAATTTTTCAACTTTGTTGTCTGCAAGCAAACGATGCGCGTCTTCTTTAGAAATATTAGAAGGACCAGTGACGAGATTTTCGCGAGTCATCACGTCTTTGACTTTCAAACGATCATAGTCTTCGGAAGCAATGAAACGCATATCGCGATTGGTAATAATACCAACTAGACGATTTTCGCTATCTACCACTGGCAAACCAGAAATATGAAAACGCCCGCACAATTTATCTAAATCTGCGAGCGTTGCATCTGGGTGAACAGTGAGTGGGTCGGTAATCATACCAGACTCGCTGCGCTTAACAATATCGACTTGCGCAGCCTGATCATCTATAGAAAGATTGCGATGAAGAACACCAATTCCGCCATTTCGAGCCATTGCAATAGCCATATCGGACTCGGTTACTGTGTCCATTGCCGCAGAAATTGCAGGAACTTTCATAGTGATTTCGCGAGTCAGATGAGTGGTTGTATCCACTTCGGATGGGATTACATCGGTTTCGTTTGGAAGCAACAGCACATCATCATAAGCAAGTCCGAGCTTCTCGAAAATTGGTGGAACAGGAGCATACACGGATTCCGTGTTCATATCAGTTGTAGCCATAGGGTTACTATACGTTTTTGCTATGACGTTTGTAAAAATCGCGTTTCATAAACTATGATTCGCGAGTATTCGAGTATTATTTTACGAATTTCGTAGCTCTGGCAGCCGCCTGCGCAAATATGGCATCATTGTAAGAACTGTAAGCAGCGCTGCCGCAATAATCATGCCAACAAGCACGTAAATTGCTTTAAAGAACAGAATCATTATTGACCCGAAAGATATAAGCGCCGCCCATCCCCACAAAATAAGTACTGCTCCTTGCACAGAATGCCCAATGCGCAACATTCTGTGATGCAAATGCATGCGGTCTGGATGCATTGGCGACTGCCCTTTTGCAAGCCTTCTGCATATTGCTAAACACATGTCTAACACTGGCAAAAACAGCACTAAAATCGGAAGCAAAATCGGCATAAATACTGGCAAATATATGCTTGTGTGCACTGCAGATGGATCTAAGTGACCCGTCATTATAATAGACGCGCAAGTTATTAAATACCCGATTAGCATGGAGCCAGAATCACCCATAAAAAGCTTTGCAGGATGCCAATTGTGCAAAATAAACCCTAAGCACATTCCAACCATTGCAACGTCTATAAGAGTTGCCATTGAAGCGTAGCTTGGAGATGTGCGCGCAAGAATATAAGAGTATGTTGCGAAGGCGATTCCGCCTATTGCCACAATTCCAGAAGCCAGTCCATCTAGTCCGTCTACAAAGTTGACTGCATTAATTGAAGCCACGATTAGTATTGCGGTTATTGCGATTGAAAGACTTGGAGACGCTGTAACTAGAGAGCCGAGCGGCAATGTTACGATTTGAAGCCCTCCCCATGCTACAAAAACAGCTATTAGCAATTGACCTGCAAGTTTTAGCATCCAATCTAAGTCCCAAATGTCGTCACAAACACCCAAAAGGCATACGAGTACAGCTCCAGCTAAAACTACCCACGGCTGGTGTGTTCCTGTAAAAAGCCCTGAAATAAAAGGCATGGAGCTTGCAAACGCCATTGATACAGCAAAGCCGAATAGCATTCCCACTCCACCCATACGTGGCGTAGGTATTGTGTGCACGTCGCGAGCGCGCACTTTTCCCACGGCTCCTATGCGAATCGCAAGATGACGTACAAGCGGCATTATTAGCCAAGTTGCGCCTCCTGCGATTGCTGCTATAAACAGGTATACCCTCATTTCTTGCGACTTTCTGCTCTTATCTGTTCTTCACTTATTACGCCTTCGCGCAAAATCACAATTCCGTCTTTATCGCTTGCATCCGCGCCAACTACTGTGCTTGCTACGTGTGAGCGAGTTGGACCAGCATTTAAATACAGCGGAATTTCGTCTCCAAAAGCTGCTACTGCCTCTTCTACGCTGTCTGCGCTCTCGTTTCCGCTGCGATTTGCGCTAGACGCAGCCAAAGGGCCCGTAACTCTTAAAATTTGCATTAATTCTGGGCAATCTGGCACGCGCACGCCTTGCGTTGCTTCAGCTTGGATTTTGTTTTTATTATTGTTTTGAACGTCACTACTATCTGCTTTACAAAGCGTAGCAAGCCTTGTAGCTACCGAATCTTTTCTTGCGCGAGCGATTGGCGAATATCCGCCTGGCAGGAATTTTTCCGCAAGTACGTCTAGTGGATTTGGCAAGTAAAGCCCAAGTTTTTCTAGGTCACTTACGCTACTCATAAGTATTTGCAAGGCTTTTGTGCGCGGCCTGCGTTTTAGTTGGTAGATTTTCGTTACTGCATCCTCGTTAAATGGGTCGCATGCTACTCCGTAAACTGTGTCTGTTGGCACTACGATTACGCCGCCTGCGTTTATTATTTGCGCTGCGAGTTGCAATGATTCTTCGTTAATCGTGCAAATTTTACTCATTTTTAGCCTCTTTTTTGCATACTACAAATCTTGCTCTGTTTGTTAAGTCGTTTTTGACTTTTGCGCTGCTAAATCCTACGTTTTTTGCATAATCTGCAAGCGCTTCTCCTTGCGTAATATCGTGTTCCATAATCATTATTCCACCCCTACACAAATATGCAAAACTCGCTTTTACAATTTTTTGCGGTATTAGTAGCCCGTCTTGAGATCCACCATATAGCGCCATTTTAGGGTCGTAGTCGCGAGCTTCAATCTGCTCTACTGGCTGGCTTTCTGGCACATACGGCGGATTTGTGATTACTACATCTACTTTCTCTTTAATCGCAGCTTTTTCAGGCAGATTAACGTTTGTAGCATCGCCTAATATTGCGTGATATCTGTTTGAAATATCATATTTTTCCGCGATTTTGTTGTAGTTTTTTTGCAAATATTCAAAAGCTTTGGGAGACTTTTCCACTGCCCACACTTGCGCATCTGCAACTTCGCTTGCTATCGATAATCCAATCGCTCCCGAACCTGCACACAAGTCTAAAACAATAGGATTTTTTAGATTATTTGCGCGAATCCAATCTAATCCCTCTTGAACTACCACTTCTGTCTCAGGCCGCGGCACAAAAACACCTTTGCCAACTATTAGGTCTATGTAGCGAAAAGTAGCGCATCCAATAATATGTTGCAATGGCTCGCGCGAAGCACGTCTAGATATAAAATCGCTATATTTGCTAGCGTAATCGTGCGAAAAATTCTTAAAATCGCCAAGTATTAGCGCTTTGTTTAAGTCTGCCAAACTTACGCCACAAGCGTGAGCCAGTAGCAAACGTGCGTCGTATTCTGCCGACTCTACTCCTGCATCTTCAAGTTTTTCGGCAGATGCGCGCAAAATGTGCAAAATTTCTTGCATTTTACAAGCCACGTGGTGATTTTACTTATCTTACTTAATTTACTTGGATAACTTAACTTACTTGGCTTACTTGGCTTTAGCTAAGCGATCGGCTTCATCCGCCTGAATATCACTGTCGATAACAGGCTGCAAGTCTCCGTTAAGCACCTGGTCAAGATTGTATGCCTTGTAGTTTGTGCGATGATCCACGATACGATTTTCTGGGAAGTTGTACGTGCGGATTCGCTCGGAGCGATCCAACGAGCGCACCTGCGAGTGACGCATATCTGCAGCCTCCGCAGCCTCCTGCTCGTGCTTCATGGCTAGCAAGCGCGACTTTAGCACGCGAAGAGCTGCCGCACGGTTTTGAATTTGCGACTTTTCATCTTGCATGCTAACAACAATTCCCGTTGGAATATGTGTCATACGGACAGCGGAATAAGTAGTGTTCACGGACTGTCCGCCAGGACCGGAGCTCATGAAGATGTCGATTTTCAGGTCTTTTGGATCGATTTCGATTTCGTCGTCGTCTTCGTCTGCTTCTGGGAACACGATTACACCAGCCGCGGAAGTTTGAATACGCCCTTGCGATTCAGTTACTGGGATTCGCTGCACGCGATGCACGCCGCCCTCGTATTTCATGCTTGCCCACACGCCGTCTTCTGGAGCAGGTGTACCTTTTGCGCGAATCGCAAGCTGCACGTCTTTTACGCCGCCAAGTTCCGTCGAATTTTCGCTTTGTATTACAGTAGTCCAGCCGCGCTTTTCCGCGTAACGCATGTACATGCGCAACAAATCTCCAGCAAACAGAGCCGCTTCTTCGCCGCCCGTACCAGCTTTGATTTCCATAATCATGTCTCGCGCATCGTCTGGATCTCTAGGAATCAGCGCTGTGCGCAACTTTTCTTTTGCTGCTGGAATTTGTTCTTCTAATTGTTTTGCTTCTTTTGCTAAGTCTTCGTCTTCGCTTGCCATTTCGCTAGCTACTTCGTAGTCTTCGCAAAGCTGCTTGTAATTTAGGTACGCGCTTACGATTGACCCGAGTTCTGCGTGTCTACGACCGAGCTTGCGAATTGCGTCTGGATTAGACGCTACTTCTGGCTCTCCCATGCGATTTTCAATATCGCGGTATTCGTTTAGAGCTGTAACCGCTGCTGGGAACTGTTCCTCTACTGACTCAGCCATCATATTCCTTTGTAGTCGCGCATAACGCGGATTTTGAATCGAAAATATTAAATTTAAATATTGTAAGACGCATGTATGTTGCACATAAAACGCCAGCCCCGATTCCGCGAGTTACACGAAAGCAGGGCTGGCGTTTAAAAAGCTACTTAGTCTTCTTACCGTAGCGCTTCTCGAAGCGAGCCACGCGGCCGCCGGTGTCGAGAATCTTCTGCTTGCCGGTATAGAATGGGTGGCACTTTGAGCACACGTCAACCGTCATATGATCGCCATTTGCGGTGGAACGAGTTACGAAAGTGTCTCCGCAGGAGCAGGTAACCTGCACTGCGTGATAGTCGGGATGAATACCCTGCTTCATAATGTCTCCTATGGAATTCGGGCGACCCGGGTCGCAAAGCCCCAATAGCTAAGCGTGAACCGGAACCTTCGTTATTCTAGTCACTACCCTCGACTCAACAAATCAACTTTCGTTATCTTCGTTCTTACGTCTGCGATGCTTAGCAGCAAATCCAGCTAAACCAACAGACGCTAACAAGCTGGCGATTAACGCGGACTGTGTAACGTCACTACCCGTTTGAGGCAGAGCTTCTGACGGCTGTTTTGCAGTATCCTTCACAGCTTCTGGCTCTGTTTTTTGCTTCGGTTCCGTAGCCTGTTCAGGTACGACTTCAGACGAAGGAGCTTCAGGCATTAGAATATACGGATATGATTCTGGCATCGGATATTCTTCTTGTCTTGGCTCTTCTTCTGGCTTCGACGGAGCTGGTGCAGGAGCTGGCGGCACAGGCGTTGGAACAGGTTTGCTCTCAGAAATCACATCAATTTCAACAGTAATTTCCGCTTCGCGACCATACTTATCGGTAGTAGTAAACGTTAGCTCAACTTTCGGCTTGCCGTCAACAATCTTAGGCGTGCCAGAAATCTTGCATTCAGTACCAGCGCAATTTGCGTTAATGCCGTTTACAGAAGTCAAGCCTTGAGCAACTAACTCGTTAATAGTTAATGTCTTGCCATCTACTGTAACCGTTGTGTTATTAACATCTCCTTCAGTCATGTTTTGCAATCTGAAGTTCGTTAGAATACCCTCGCGAGCAGAACCACTAAACTTAAACTTCATAGGAGCCATCTTCTCGAAGTTTGCAGTAATAATGGTTTCGCTTTCTGGGAATACCATTGCAATATCAGCGTCAGTAATACCAGCTTGTACAAGTAAATTCTTCAAAGCTTCAATAGTTGAGTGTTGTGAATTACGAATTATTTTTGCCGTATATGACTTTCCTAATGTTTCAGCAACAATAGCCAATCTATTACGACTTGCTTCATAACTCATATTCTCGTTATTTATAGCTTCAGCAAGAATATTCTTTATAGCCGCAAATGTAGAATTCTTAGATTTGCGGATTACATTAGCTGTAAACGACATGCCATAGCGTTCAGCAATCTTAGCTAATGTTTCACGCTCAATATCAGTTGATTTGTGGTTATCAGCACTGTTATAGATGGTATCAATATGTTTAGAGTAAGATACTTCATCCCAATTCTTGAATATGTAACCTTTGTTAGCAAGAACGTCTGGAATATAATTATTTATTTCAGATATTCTATCTTTACGCACCCAGTATGTATGTACTCGTGACTGCATAGTTCCGCCATTGCCAGCTACATACGTTACCTTTGTGTAGTTTTCTAAAATAAACTTTCCTGCTTGACTGTTACTTGAAGGTAAATCTCTCTCTGCAATCACATTCGGAAGCACTTGAATAGGTACATTTTCATAACGTACTATCTTTGCACCCTTCTTATTTGGATCAGATGTTTCAACCCTCACTCTAACAGTAGTAATGCCCGGCTTTGCAATACGAACGGAATTGGCACCGGAAGAATAAGCTACACCCGCACCATGCATGCCCGCAATCTCTAGGTTATTAGGATCAACACCAGACACAAGCTCATCAGGAGCAGGAACTTCGTCTCCAACACTCTTAACAAACTGAGATACATTCACAGGCATATCAGCAATCTGATTTGCAACATATACGCGAATTTGTCTATTCTTATTTGTGTCAGTTAACGGAACAGGTTTGTTGCCTGCATCATAAACTTCCCACTTGCTAAAGCCCTTAAGCTGTTGCTTTAACTCATTAGTTTTATTATTAACGTCATTTTCATATGTAGTACTATCGGACTTAAAGTAGATAACTTTCGGTTTGTATGAGCCATCATCCCACTTCCTTCCGAAAGCTGGTAAGAACACATACGGCACGTAGTTATCTGGAATTTTCTCATTACTCTTCGCGTCGATGATGTTCATCACCTTTTCATACACTGCTTGGTATGTAGTATTTTCAGAGTACTTTAATTTGCGAATCTCATCATTCGTTAACAACTTTTCACCATTCGCGTTTTGCACATCAACGCTAGTTGCAGATGCTGGTTCACTTACCATCAAAGTAGTGACAGGAATTTCAGGTTGATTTGCTAAGCTTCTTCTTGCACGCGAACGAGCATCAGAATTATCATTATCAACAAAATTCTCAAGCTTCCTCCAGCCTTTGAACACGTAATGGTATCCATCAGCGTCATAATCCTTGCCAACAGCTTGCGGAGCTTTTACGCCCGTAACATCGTCTTTAAGAACGTAGTACAGCTTAGTAGTATCTTTATCAAGGCTGCCCTGATCTTTATGATCAACTTGATTGGCATTTATAAAGTTGACCTTAACATACTTATCCTTATTGAGAACAAGATCACGCTCTGCAGCAACACCCGTAAGAGGATTAGTATCGCCAGGCTGATGTGAAGGCTGAGTACTATCTGGTTTCGGTAGGCTCTTATCGTACATCAACTGGTAAATCACCTTTAAGCGTCCTACAAGTCTATAAGTCTTGTAATCTGCTGCATCCTTATACTTAACTGTAACTTTCAAAGGAACAGTGTACAAAGCAGGTTTCTTAAGCATCTTCTGCTTTAATGTATTTTGTTCAGCTTCAGTTGGTAAATCATATTCGACTTTTATGTCTTCTACGCCATTATTCGTAGCAGCATCTGCTTTGAGTTGAGGCATATTAGTTATAAAATCGGTTAACTTTGGAAGCGTGTCAGGCTTATCTTGCACAGCGACCAAGTAATCAGTCTGCACTGTTGGTTCTGTCCAAGGGGTTTGATCTGCCACGAACTCTTGGAATGGTTCATTGACTTTCCACTTGTCAGTAGAGTCAGCGACATTTGGAATTGAATCAACCTTCTTACCGTCGTTAAGCATGCTGCTTCGAGACCAAGTTCCCTTAGCGCCAGTTAGCTGATTATTAAGCCAAGCTAATGCGCCACTTCCTTCTTTTGTAATCTTCTCAAGATCAGTGCCCTTCTTTACGTAGAACACTTTAGGGCCGCTTGTGCCATCTTTCCACAATCGCCCTGGAGCAGGCTTGAAGATTGCAACTACAGCATCCTTAGGAACTTCACCACCGTCAGAAGTGCTAGAGAAGTATTCAATCTTCTTGTAAACAGCGGTGTAAGTTTTGCCAGAATTATCGTCAACAGTAACATCTTTATAACGACCTTCAGGATCGATATCGTACTTCTGCTCTGGATTTGGATTCTCAGCAGTCGGTTCTACAACCTTAGTTGCCCAGCCCTTGAACACATAGTAGTAATTATCTTGACCGTGATCCTTACCGAAGGCTTGCGGCACGCGGATTCTAACTTCCTTACCCTTATAAACGTACGCAGTAAGAGTAGTTTCTCCGCCAGCAGGATGATTAGCATTATCTCCATCGTGACCAACAATAGTGCCTTCATCATTCTTTCCGGTAAAAGTAATCGGTGCATACTCGTCAATATGAGCTTTGCCGTAGTCGGTAGCTTTGAACTTATCCCAATCGCTTGCGTACACCAAATCTGGCAGCACGCGGTACAGCACTTCAGCTTCAGCACTGTTATCACCAAGCTTCACTTGCACTTTAATCTTGTGCAAGCCTGGAGTGTTGTCAAACTTTTCACCATCAGCAAAGCTGAACTTAGCACCATCTGGATAATCACCAGCATTCGTTATAAGCTTCTTAGCATCATCACTATTTGCAATACTAATATTCTCAGTTGGCTTAAGCACTTGCGGAGCTGCAGCAACAGGAGCTTTTAGCTTGAATTTAGCAGTGTAAATTACCTCAGGACTGTTCTGCTCTTCGGAGCGAATCGGCAAGCGACTTACGCCATCAGCATACTGAAGCTTCGTAGAGCCAGCATCATACGAACCAATTTGCGAAGTCCAGCCATCAAACTCATAGCCTTGCTTTGCTTTCACTGTTGGAAGTGGCATCTGGTATGCCTTCGTGCCCTTAATCGCATCGTACACAAGAGCAGAGCCGTCAGCTACATCCTTGTTCTGCCAGTCAACAACGCTGCCCATAGAGCCTTGCTTATCATCCACTTTAAACACGTAGCGCGTGTAGTTGGTTGGGCGATACTGATTATCGTCCTGACGCTTAAGCACGCGAACGTCTTTATACTTGAAGGTGATTGTAGGGATACCGTTAGTCTGCTTACCTTCGCTATCAGTAGTATAAATAATATTCTTCTGCGTAGTTTCCGGCATAAATCCTTCAATCGGCTTATAGAATGCTACGTCATAGTTTCTATTTACAGAGCTGACTTCGCTTTCTGGAAGAAGCTCCTTGCCGTTTTGATCAATATACTTTACCTTATACTTGCGCGTATTGTACGTTTGGTAAATAAACTCGCCAGTATTCTGCTTCTCATCACTCGAGGCTTCAAAGCTAGTGAAATGCTTATCCGGGAAGTGCGTTTCGTCACTGTAGACTGCTTCAGCATTGTAGCGCAAATGCTCGCGCAAACCTGAAACCGTTTGAGTAGAAATGTGATCCACCATCGCGGCTTTTTCTGCGTCTGAAAGACCCTCTTTCTTATAGTCAGCAAACGTGTACCCTGGCTTTAAGAATATGTGCTTAAAAGTACCGTTGTAGCGAGTATCCCTAACCCACACTGCATCAAGCTTTATATCTTCTACTACTTTATTGCCAAAAGCGTACGGCAAAGTTTTGCCGTTCTTAGTAATTTCCCAACCGTAGAAGTCGTAGCCCTTACGCGTTGGAACCTTTATATCATTCTTTTCGTCAATAACATTGTAGCGAGCGAACTCTTTTTTCTTAACTACATCTTGGATAGTATTGCCGTTTTCGTCAGTTCCAGGCATATGGTAGTCAAGCGTCACAGTGTGCTTAATATTAGTTGGCTTACCCCAGGCAGCGTAAAGCTTAATGCCGTTGACTGGCATTGTAATATCTTTGTTTTCGCCATTTATAAACTGAGTACCAGCCTGATCAACAGCCCAGCCTTTAAACACATAGTCTTCTGGCAAATCAGCAGGGCGAACGATGGAGTAAGTCTTGTTATTAAGCGTGAAAGTATACTTGCCGTCGAACTGCTTAGACGTATTACCGGCATCGTCTTTAGTTACAGAAGCATCGTAAGACGTATCGTTTCCGTATAAATCTTTGTCTTCGCCCGTCAAATCTTTTTTGCCGCGCTTAGTCAAGCTATACTCGAACGGCAGGCTCTCTTTAGCAGAGCCATTGCCGTCCTTTATAGCCTTGCCGTCCGCATTATAAAACTGCACATCGTACGACTTGCGGTTGTACCTAAATTCAAGTAGTTTGTTAGTTTCAAATTCAGTTGCATCACCAGAATAATCTTCTTGTTCATCTACTGGAACGCCCCTATACTTTCGAAATGCTAAATGATACTTTTTAGCAAAAGCATTCTTCTCACCATCACTTAAATCATCCCAATTCCCATGACCATGAGATTCGTTATACCACTCTTCCCGATTATCTTCAAAGTCGAATGAATCTAACGAATCACCAACTTTTGTCTTATCATAACCATTAGCAGGATTAAAACCTGCAATAGATGGAGCTGTATATAAATAACCCGAATTGTCAGTATCATCTTTGCTATATGAATCAGTTGAAAGCTCATAATCATTGTCGCCTATATCATCGCCACCGTTTTTAGCAGACGCTATACTTTGCTTCCTAATAATCACCTGTATAGGCGCACTGTTACTACTGCTATCAGCTGTAAGCAGACGCTGATTATCTTTCAACTCGTATTGGTGTGCACTAGGATTCGAAGGGTCATCGCTAATTTTAGGCACTGTTCCAGCACCATTCTTAAGAGCAACACGCAAACTAGGGTCAGCAAATTCTTTTATAGTAAAACGATACGGAGGAGTGTCACGATACTCTACTTTCCCTGAATATCCAAGCTGCCATCCTAAAGAGCCTATATCTTCTTTATTAAAATCTAATTCATTTATATCAGGCCAAATATCAGTAAGCTTTTGACCGTAACGAACATTTACGCGGTAACCTTTATGGTTAATTACATTGCCATTATCATCTTCGTTATTATTATCATACTCCGTTGAACAATCGCCGCCGCCAGCATAGCAATAAATAGTTGTTTTGCCGTTTTCGTCTTTTCTTTTTATAGCAGCATTGTTTAAGCTATCATTTTTTATACCAGCAGGCTTAGCAAAAATAAGCTCGTAAGTATTGCGGTCGTAAACTAAGTTAAGAGTGTTGTTTAAGTCGTCAGCGCAAAGCTGCGATTTACTACGTTTGCCTAAATCTGGGCGACCCGGCACAAAATCATGTTGCTCAGTATTAAGCTTTTTAGTAAGCTCCTTATTCACATGGAAGTAGCGCGTAAATAAATCCTTGCCTTTATTTTCAGCGGCACCAGGATTCGCGGTATTGTACCCATCTAAGCTTGTTACAGGCGTATCGTTCATCCAGTTGAACTTTGAAATTAAGCCAGTCTTATGGTCAGAATCTTTTCCCTGCAGCTCTTCTTTAGTTAAGCCAAGCTCTGGGGCACTTACATAATCATCCGCGCTTGTTCCATTAAGAGCATTAGCGTCCTTAATAACGCCGGCATCATCCATTTTATCAAGCGCAACGTCGCTA
This sequence comes from Gardnerella sp. DNF00038, assembly GCF_049262855.1. Lineage (NCBI taxonomy): Bacteria > Bacillati > Actinomycetota > Actinomycetes > Bifidobacteriales > Bifidobacteriaceae > Gardnerella > Gardnerella sp. DNF00038. The sequence continues at coordinate 1,037,367 of NZ_CP058407.1, forward strand.
TCTGTCTTCACATTCTTGCGCTCAACAAGACCAACAAAGTCGTAGTTTTTAAGCGAATTTGGATTATCTTTGTCAACTAAATCCGCTTTTTGCACCCACACGTTCACGCGGTAGCTAGTAGTATTGTTCGCTTCCCAATTAGCGCGGAATTGCACATTGTGATCCGGCATCTTGTAGTCATCAAGAGAAACAATAGTATTCTCAGCATAAAGCGGATCACTCTCTTTGCTAGGATCTACTAAAGACCATCCTTTAAAAGTGTAACCGCGCCTAGTTGGGTTCGTAACTTGTGGCACATCTTGCTGGTAATACACTTTTTGAGCAGTAACATCCGTGCCGCCATCAGAATCGTACGTAACTTCATACGCTTTACGGTAGTAGCGAAGGTTCAAAACTAGCTTGTCTTTTTCATCTTCAGAATCCGAAAGCGGCGAGCTAATAAGATTATGCTCCGGTTCGTAGCCTGGGATGTACGTTGAAACAGCTGTTACATCCGAGCCAACTATGCCAGTAATCTCTGTAACGTGTATTTTCTCAGTAGTGCCATCCTTATGCGTTACAGTAATTACTTTACCTATACCCAAATTAGGAGCATCGATAAACTTATCCTTATTATCGAGATCTTGCACCAAGTGACGCACATAGTACTTAGCTGTTTTAGGAGCGTAGTTGATGTTCAACTCGCCGTAGTACTGAATGCCGTCTTCTGCTGGCATCTGCGTAGAGGATGAAGATTGCGGATTTGTAGTTGTTTGAGATGATGAGGTTTGCGGAGCTTGAGCGACGTTATTTCCCCCAACAGCCTGCCTTTTCTTTACAGCGTATTCTTTAATAAGATTTTTGTCTAGACGCAAGTAGCGAACAGCGTCCGCATTCGTACCGTCGTCAATAACGAACTCGTTTTTATCGTTTTTAATGTAGTACTGGTATGTGCCTGAATGATATACAGATGGGCGGTATCCAGCAGACTTTGGAAGCTCAATATATTCGTACTTGCCATCTTTGCCAAGATTATCGAAGCCGGCTTTGTCAATCGTAAGCTCGTACGGCTGCACAAGCTGCTTATTCGCAGCGCCACCAATCGTATAGCGAATTTGCAAATTGTATGTAGCTTTTGGCTTTTTGTCGGTTTGTACCTGTTCGTTGGCTTGCTCTGTGCTCTTCGCCTCTGGATTATCTGTATTCGGCTTAATTACCTGGCTGTTTGGATCAGTTGCTGCGTTATTAGTTGTTGTGCCAGTGTTCTGTGTGCCAGCGGTCGGTGTAGAAGCAGGTGAAGCAGGTGAAGGCGTTGTGTCAGAAGCTGAAGGCGTAGCGCTTTTATCTTTGCCAGTGACGTCTGTACCTGTAACTGCACCTTGCGCATTATCATGCGAACCTTGTGCAGTGCCTTGTGCAGTTGGATTTTCTGCACTTTGCCCTTGCGCACCTTGCCCCCCTTGAGCATTGCCATTGCCTTCTGCACTTGGGCTCGCTGTATTTCCAGCACCAGCGCTAGATTCTGTACCTGCTGAAGGTGCAGAAGCAGACGGAGTTTCAGGCGCATTACTTGCAGGAGTTACACTACTCCCCTTGTTAGAACCGTTTGCACTTTCATCAACACTCCTACGAGAACGCACTTTTGGCTTATTTGCATCATTTACTGTATTCGCATTTTCTTCGTGAGTGCTTGAAGGTTGTGCGTTTGTATTCTGCTCTATAGCAGGCTGCTGATTTTCAGCGTGTTCAGTCTGCGCTGTATTCTGATTTGGTTCAGCCTTTGCCTCTGGTTCCGTCTTCGCAACAGTCTTTGCACTTGCAGGCTGTGAAGTTTCTGGTTGTGCAGATTGCTTCGCTGCAGGAGCAGCATCCGGCTTTACAGCATCAGGATTTGTCGCAGCCGGCTTTGTGTATGAAGCCTTTGTATCTGCTGGCTTTACAGAATTTTCAACTTTAGGTTTTGCAGCAGTTGGCTTTTCAGTCGTTTTATGTGCATGTACAGACGCGTTCGACTTTGGCTTCTCCGCGACTTTACCAGTTTCAGCTGGATTGGTTTGCTCAGCATTAGTATGCTTTGCATCAGACTTCTTCGCAGATTTTACAGGTTTTGTAATCTCAGAACTTGCTGTACCTTGCTCACTCTTAGTCGCAGTCTTAGTAGCACTATTATCGGCACTATTAGTAGCAGATCTATCCTCAAAATTATTAGTATCAAAAGAACGATTTGAAGTCGAAGACGAATCGCCATTTGTAACAAAATATTCGCCATAATCCTTAACACCTACGGAAGAATCGCCAGCAACCGTTTCCTGATTCTCAGCGCCTTCAGCTATAGAATTAGAATCAGTATTTTTAACTGAATACTCTTTAGCAGAACCAACCATCTGACGCGTAGTACGATCAAAAGTAGCACCCGTGTTAAGCAATCCATGCTTATATAAGCCGTTTCCATCGCCCTTGCCATCGCCCTTGCCATTACCATTCCCAGCACCTTTGCCAGAAGTCTTAGCAACACTATTTACATAAGACGGATCAAAAGAATCAGGGTTAAAAGAAGTCCTAGCTAAAGCCGCTGCGCCAGGCAACACCATAGACAATGTAGACGCTAAAGCTACAGCTGCAACGCCAAGGCGATGACTAGAAGCACTAGTAGCAGTAGACGAGGAAGAACGCTTAGCAGCCTTAGCATTTTTCTTAGCGCTCTTAACGTTATTAGCGTTCTTAGCGTCGCCAGAAACACTCTTATGCTTAGCAGATTTAATGCTTAAAACGTCACTACCACTATTTTTAGTTCTAGCCAATTCGACTCCCAAACTCCGTTACATCTAGTACATAGAATCAACATGCACGTTTAGTATTTAACAATCAAAATACACAACATACGGCAATGTTTAGCAACCAGTGCACTCCAAAAAAATACTTAACCTTTATTATTTAAGCACAAGCTATGGATACCCCCCCCCATAAGCATTGCAATTTCTGTGTTTTTGGTGTTTCTTGTACTAAGTGAAATACCATGCTTGGTAGAGATTCTCGATTTTTCAAAAAAAAAACCGCGCAAACCAAGAAAATCTTGACTATGCGCGGCTTATAAAATCTTAGAAAATCCTAAGCAAAACCTTACTCGGCTGCAGGAGCTTCTGCAGCAGGAGCGGCAGCATCGGCAGCAGGAGCGGCAGCTGTCTCTTCTGTAGCAGCATCTTCTGGAACAGTAACGCTAACAACAGACTCTTCGCCATCCATGTCGAGCACAACGCCCTCAGGAAGCTTAACATCTTTAGCAAACACCTTGGTGCCATCGGTCAAGCCGTCAACATTAACCACCAAGCGCTCTGGCAAGTTGGCAACGTCTGCGCGAACCTTAAGCTCCTGAACGTCTACGAATGCAACAGCAGCACCCTTTGGAGTGCCTTCAACAAACACTGGCACCTCAACGTCAATCTTTTCGCCAGCCTTAACTTCGTAGAAGTCAATGTGCTCAACGATGCGCTTAACAGGGTTGCGCTGAACGTCCTTAACAACTGCGATTCGTGACTCATTGCCGAACTTAATAGTGAACAAAGCGTTTGCGTGACGAAGAGAAAGAGTAGTCTCCCTCATTGGAAGAGTCACGTGTACAGGCTCAGCACCACCAGCGTAAATGCTGGCTGGAATCAAATTGGCAACACGCAAACGGCGAGCAACGCCCTTACCGAATTCATTGCGAACTTCGCCTTCAAGTGTAATCTTTGTAGCCATATCGGTCTCCTTATGGTCTGGATTATGCGGATAATCTTATTTAAATCCAGCTTCAGGCGCACCGACGCGCCGAAAACCACCATAAGTTGGCTATCAGCCCAGTCGATAACGGAACTTACACAACAATCGCAAGCAACCAACGAATCGCAAAGCGCCTATCGCAAGTATCGCAGTGTTATTCCCTCGCCAAAGCAACTTATCTAGTCTATAAAAACACTTAGACAGATAAAGTCTAAAGTCAAATCCAACACCAAAAGGTGACTTGAATCACACCAACGATTATCATGTATATATAGTCAAAGGCGCATAACAAATATGTGCTCGAAACAAGCTGATTTAACCAAAATAAATTAGCAAATTTAAGCATTTAGCAAAATTAAGGAGCAGATGTGTCCGTCCTAAATACACTCCAGCAGCAAGCTTTCAATCTTGCTCGTAAGGCTTTGCAAATTGGCAGCAACTTCGCGCACCCAGTAAGCGACGACATCGCAGGAGAACCAGACTATTCTATTCCACAAGATCAGCAAGACGGATCACAGAATAAACAGAATAATCTGCTTCAGCAAAATCAGTATCTTCCACGAGTAGACGAATGGGGTTCTCAACTACAAACCACCACTTTCCTAGACCCACAAACTGGCTTGCTAACCACAAAAACGGACGGAAATCCGCCATTAGACGAAGGCACAAGCATCTACGACTTGTATGCAGACAGGGCAGCAAGAATGGGAGATGATCCACTTTACACATACAAAGAAAACGATGAATGGGTTACAAAAACAGCCAACCAGTTCCTTACAGAAGTTAGAAAAGCCGCAAAAGGCTTGATTCACTATGGATTGCGCAAAGGCGACGCTGTTGCGTTAATGTGCAAAACCTCGTATGAGTGGGATGTTGTTGACGCTGCGGTTATGGCTTGCGGAGGCGTTCTGGCTACAATTTACGACACGGACTCCGCTGAGCAAATTCGCAACATTGTAAATAACTCCGATTCGCGCTTTTTGATTGTTGGCACAACTGAAATGAAAGACAATGCAGAAGGAGCTATTGAAGAATGCCCGAGCCTTGAGCGCATTATTTGCATAGAAACAGGCGGATTGGCGGAACTACAAGCCTTTGAATACTCCGTTAGCGATGAAGAACTAGACGAGCGAATTGACTCGGTTAAAAAAACCGACTTGTGCTCTATTGTGTACACTTCTGGATCTACAGCTGCGCCAAAAGGCGTGGAAATGACGCATGAGCATTACTGCACAACCGCGTTAAACTTGCCAACTTACTTGCCGGACTTGCTTAGCGAGCCTAACGGTTCTGTGCTTCTATTCTTACCTCAAGCCCATTCGTTTGCGCGCGCAATCAACTATATTGTTGTGGCGAGCACGCTTAGAATCTACATTGCGCAAGGCATTACAACGCTTATATCCGACCTTCAAGTCGCAAAACCAACTGTTATGATTGTTGTTCCGCGCGTGCTCGAAAAAGTGTATAACGCAGCTTCGCAAAAGGCAGGTCATGGTGCTAAGGGACTTGCTTTCCAGGGGGCTGTTGTTACGGCTCAGCAATACATGAAGGAAGTTCAGGATTCTGGAGATGCTAAGGCGCTAACAAAGGCTCGCCGCGCTGCTTACGATCCACTGGTTTACCGCCCGATTCGCCAAGCGCTTGGTGGGCGTGCGCGCTGGATTGTTGCTGGCGGTGCACCACTGGATCCAGAGCTGCTAGCGTTCTTCCGCGGCGCAGGCGTGCCAGTTTACGAGGGCTATGGTCTTACAGAAACCACTGCCCCGTGCGCGTTTACTCCTATTGGCGTTCCATTCCGTGAAGGCTCTGTTGGCATTGCTTTCCCAGCTTTCACTTTGCGAATTGCTAAAGATGGCGAAGTGCAAATTAAGGGCACTTGCGTGTTTAAGAAGTATCACAAGAATGAAGAGGCGACCGAAACTTCGTTTACAGAAGACGGATGGTATGCTACTGGCGATTTGGGCAGAATTGACGACGATGGCATGCTTTACATTACTGGTCGCAAGAAGGACTTGATCATTACTGCTGGCGGCAAGAATGTGGCTCCTGGTCCTATTGAAGAAGTGATTAAGCGTTGCGAGCTTGTGTCTCAAGCTCTTGTTCTTGGAGATAAGAGGCCATTCATATCTGCTCTTGTGACTTTAGACGAGGAGATTTTACGCAATTGGCTTAAAACCAAGGGTTTGGACGAGACTATGAGCATGGAAGACGCCGTAAATAACGCGGTTGTGCGTGCGGAAGTCCAAAAGTTTGTGGATATTGCAAACGAGGGCGTATCGCGCGCGGAATCTGTGCGAAAGTTCATTATTCTGCCAGAAGAGTTTACTCAAGAAAACGGCTTAATGACGGCTTCTATGAAGATTATTCGCCCGCGCGTTATTAAGAAGTATTCTGCATTGCTCAACGCGCAAATGTACACGATTCGCAAGAAGTAGCGCCTAAAGCGTAACTCGCAAATCGCCCAAAACCGCGGTTGACTGGTCTTATAACTGACTAGTCTTCCGCGGTTTTTTGTATCTACACACGATCCCGCTTTTTGTAGCTCTACACACGAAAATCAGCAACAAAATGCGGAAAAAACGACGCTTCATGTAGTGCGTTTGTATGACGACACGCCGTATTTTAGGTACAAACACACTACAAGGCAGGTCCTCGTTCGCACGGATTAGCCGTGCGAACGTCTTCGCTTGCGTTGAAAGCACACCGTGCTTTCAACCTTAAGCAAGCTCAGCGCTCCGAATTGCCTTTTCGCGCTACGCTCTAAGCGAAAAGGCAGGTCGTCGCGCTAGAAACCCAAGCGCTCAAGCTTCTTAGGGTCGCTCTGCCACCCCTTTGCAACCTTTACATGCAAATCGAGCACAGCCTTAGCGCCCGTAATACGATTCACAGCAGTGCGCAAACGCTTCTTAACACGCACAAGATGCTCCGCACCGCGCCCAATAATAATCGGCTTTTGCGAATCGCGCTCAACATACACCGACACAATCACATGCGTTTTATTATCGTCATATTGCGCATCACCCCCATCGCCTGGGCGCACAATGTCATCTACAACAACCGCAAGCGAATGTGGCAACTCGTCGTCAAGCTCCTCAAGAAAAGCCCCACGAATCAGCTCCGCAATCATGCTTGAAGGGCTTTCCTCACTAAGCTGATCGTCTGGATACATCTTTGGACCTTCTGGAAGATTATCAATCAAAACCTTCTTCACTTCGTCAACATTGTCGCGTTCTAGCGCGCTAACTGGCACAATATCTGTAAAATCAGCAAACTGTTGAATCTCAATCAAATGAGACACCAACTCATCGCGGCTTATAGAATAAATTTTTGTGACGATTCCAATAAGCGGAACCTTCCACACCCAGTTTCCAGACGCGTCTTTTTTAGCAAAGTCGGAGCGAAGTCGGCTTAAGATTCTTCTATCTCCCGGCCCAATCTCCTGATCTGCTGGAAGCAAGAAAGCAATCGCATCCACATCTGCAAGAGACTCGTCTACAATATCGTTCAAACGCTGACCTAACAAAGTGCGCGGTCTGTGGATTCCTGGCGTATCAACTAACACCATTTGCGCGTTTGGAGTTGTTAAGATTCCGCGAATCGCCTTTCGCGTTGTCTCTGGGCGAGAAGACGCGATTGCGATTTGCGTTCCAATTAACGCGTTCATAAGCGTTGATTTTCCAACGTTTGGTCTGCCTACTACCGCAACAAATCCCGATTTATAGCCGTTAAAATCGGGCGCTTCTACGCTAGCTTTTAGGGAAGGATCTAAATTAGCAAACATTTCGTCATTCATATCGTCCATATCGTCCATATCGTCCATATCGTCACTCATATCATTAACATCTTTCATATCATTCATAATTCAACACTATTTATCGCCAGCAACTTGCGACGATCCACTGTCTTTGCCACTATCTTTATCGCCATTTTTTCCATCAGTCTTTCCATCGTTTTTCCCATCAGTCTTGCTATCACTCTTTCCGCCGCTCTTTCCACTATCGTCTTCTTCTTTGAGACCTTGAATATCTTTAAGCCCTTGAATATCTCGCTCAACAAGAATCGTGGAGACTTTCTTGCGCCGCCCAGCAGAATCAACAGCGGTTAGTTTAAGACCTCGCGTCACAGCACTAGACCCAACAATCGGCACGTTTCCAAGCAACTTGGTAAGCAACCCAAACACAGTGTCTACATCGTCTTCGTCTATATGAACTTCAAAAATATCTTCCAAATCGGCGATTGGCGTGCGCGCAGGCATTTTCCACACACCCTTACTCACCTCTTGCGGATCCGCGTGCTGAGTGCGGTCGTGCTCGTCTTCTAGCTCTCCAACAATTTGTTCAATCGCGTCTTCAATCGTCACAAGCCCTGCAATTCCACCATATTCGTCTACAACAACGGCAACGTGTTGGCGGATTCGCTGCATTTCGTGGAATAAATCATCCACTGGCTTGGACTCTGGAACAAGCATTGGACTTCTACTAATCGTAGAAACCGCGCGCGAAGATGCCGCTGGATTAAACACGGTTGCGCGCACAGCATCCTTTAAATACGCGATTCCTTCCAAATCGTCAACCGACTCGCCAATTATAGGCACGCGAGAAAATCCGGATCTTGAGCATAATTTTAGGAAATTTTCCAGCGTCTCATCGTTTTTAACGCAAATCATATCGGTTCGCGGAACCATGATTTCTCGCGTCAACGTGTCGGAAAGCGTAAGCACATTGCGCATCATTTCCGAAACTTCTGGGTCAAAATCGTTTGCTTCCACGAGCCTATCAATACTCGCTTTAGCTTGGTCTAATTGAATATTTTCCAACTCTTCGTCGTCGGAAAGCGCAACATTTTTCTTATGATTTTGGCTTTGATTTTGCGAATCTCCACGGCTTGCGATTTTTGCAAAAGGATTCATAAAAACAGCAATCGAAACTATTCTAGACAAGCGCATTAGCTTAAACACTGGCTGAGCTGCACCCACTGACCTTGGTCGCACAAGAATGGAAACAATTGCAACAATCATTGCCACTATTAGTCCGATTAATAACGTTAACCAAAGAGGCGCGCCAAGAGTCGCCGCGATTGCAGAAAAAGCCACACCATCTAGCACGTTACACACGATTCGCACAAACGCACACGCTCCGCTAGTAGCATATCTATCTGCTATAAGCTTTTTTGCTCTGCGTATTCTAGCAAGCTTCCTCAAGCGAACGATTTGACTTTCGCTATCGTTTGTTTGCTCTTCAATCATAAGATTATTAAGACTAGACCTTGTAACTCTTGGCACAGCTCCTTCCGCCGCCGCCATTGCAAGCGAAAGCCACACAAGCAAAACTGCGACTATTGCAATCGCACCCAAGCAAGCCCACATATGCGCAGGTAAATCGGGAATCGGCGGAATTGTAATGTTATTTAGCATGATTTTTCTCGTATTCTTCCAGCTCATTTACGGCACCATCTGGCAAAGTGGCGTCGTAAAGTTCGCCAGATCTAGCTGCAAAGAACGTTAGCAAAAGCTGTCTTTGCAAGCCGAACATCTGCTTTTCTTCTTGAGGCGTAGTGTGATCGTAGCCAAGCAAATGCAACATTCCGTGAATCGTGAGCAATAGCATCTCTTCCATTGTGCTATGCCCTGCCGCTGCCGCTTGTTGAGATGCTACCCATGGGCAAATCACAAGGTCTCCAAGCATTCCTTCACTAACTTTGTCGTCGCTTCCAGGAGTCAGCTCGTCCATTGGAAAACTCATAACGTCTGTAGGACCTTCTAAGTCCATCCACTTTTCATGAAGACTAGCGATTGGCTCTGGGTCCACAAAAGTAATCGACAAATCGGATTGAACGCTTACTCGCATTTGTTGCAAAACCCACATTCCAAGGTCGGAGAATATTTTTGGGTCGATTTGCCAAACGGTTTCGTTCATCACTTCAACACTCATGATTACTTGCTATTCCTCTCAAGATTTTGCGATTCGTTGGCTGCTTGCGACTCAAGACTTTTCCTATTTTTAGCCTTCTCGCGCCTAAAATCAGCCTCGCGATTTTCCCACGCTTCATACGCTTCTACGATTCGCCCAACAAGCTCGGCCCTAACAACGTCTTGCGCATTTAAGTGAACAAACGCAATGCTTTTAACGTCTTTCAGCACGTTCTCAATCGAAGCTAATCCAGATTTGGGAACCGCTAAATCAACTTGCGTTCTATCTCCTGTAATCACCATTGTGGTGTTAAATCCAAGACGCGTCAAAAACATCTTAAGCTGCTGAACAGTAGCATTTTGCGCTTCGTCTAAAATAACAAAAGCGTCATTAAGCGTGCGACCTCTCATGTATGCAAGCGGAGCCACTTCCACAACGTTCTCGTCCATGTATCGCTTAAGTTGCGGCGCTCCCAACATGTCGGAAAGCGCGTCGTAAAGCGGCCTTAAATATGGGTCTACTTTGTCGTTTAGCGTTCCAGGCAAGAATCCAAGATTTTCCCCAGCTTCTACAGCAGGGCGCGTCAACACTATTCTTCGCACTCGCCCATCTTCTAAAGCTCTAACAGCCTTAGCAACCGCTAAATACGTTTTTCCAGTACCAGCAGGCCCAATTCCAAACGTTACAGTATTTGATTCCATTGCTTGCACATAAGCCGTTTGACCAGCTGTTTTTGCGCGAACAGGATTTCCTCCTGCAAACGTTATAACACCTTTAGCCATTCGCGCTTTTCTGCTCATTGCGCGCCTTTTAGCATCTTCACTAGATGGCATTAAATCGGCAGAACCGCGCGCAAAATCGCTTTCGATTGAACCAGCGCCAAAGCCAGATTTAGTTCCATTACCAAAAGACTTTAATCCGCTAAACACTCCGTCTAAAACTCCGCCATTGTGCCCAATCCTATCGATTCGCACATTATGCTCGCTACCTTTAAGCACATCTCTTTCTAACATGCGTTTTACAGCATAAGAATCAACAGGAGCTTCGTAAGCGCAATCAACTATTTTGCGCAACGCGTGTTCGGCTTTGCAAGCGTCTTCTTCACTTCTTGCGCTTCTAGATACGATTTTCACACAATCCGCGTGAACGGAAATATCTATGCTTGGAAAAGCTTTCTCCAACTCTCTTAAGTTTGAATCTGCTGCTCCCAAAACAGCAACTGGGCTTAATTCGCTTGGAATTTGAACAATACGCGTTGTACTATTTGCCACGATTTATAAACTACCTTCTTCAAGTTTTTCGCCTGTTAAAACATGAGCGTGAACATGGAACACGGTTTGACCAGCTCCCAAACCAGTGTTGAAAACAAGGCGATAATCGCCATTATAAAAGTCGTTTGCAATTTTTTGCGCAACGCATGCAATATGAGCCAAAACATCAGAATCATTTTGAGCAAGATCTGCAACATTCTTGTAATGATTGCGCGGAACAATCAAAACATGCACCTTGGCTTGCGGATTAATATCTTTAAAAGCCACTACTTCATCGTCTTCATACACTTTGCTGCTTGGGATTTGCCCATCAATTATCTTGCAAAAAATGCAATCGTCGTCAGTTTTGTATGTTTTGCATGCTTTATCCATTATTTTGCCCACTTTTCAATAATTCTTATTGCAATTCTTGTTGCAATTCTTATTGCCGAACACCATTTATTATTTTACACAAAACACGCACAAAGCTCTCAAAAATTGCTCTCAAAGATTGCTTACTATTCATACCTGCCAAGTGCTCTAGAAAGCAACGATAAGCATACTGGCCCTGCTGTAGATGCGCGTAAAATATTGCTTCCTAAAACGCAACTTTTAGCTCCAGCGTCTATAAAACTTTGAACTTCTTCTTCGCTAATTCCTCCTTCTGGCCCCACAATTACGTAAACAGTGCGCGTTTTGCCGTCTTTTAAGCATTTTTCCGTTAAGTCGTTTACGTAGTTTTCGATTTGACTAAAAGAATCCGTTGCGTCTTGATGCAAAACGACTACAAGACTTCCGTAAACGCATGCACGCCTACAAATCGCTAGAATCTGCTTGCTTGTTACTGGTTCTAAAAGTTCTGGCATCCACGCTCTGCGCGATTGCTCCGTTGCAGCCTCAAGCACCTGATTCCAACGCTTATCTGTGCGCCCTGGCTTCCATTTTGAAATCGACCTATTTGCGCACCAAGGAATTACTTCGTCTACACCAATTTGCGTAGCCATGTCTATTGCTTGCTCGTCGTGACCCGTTTTTGCGAGAGCCTGAATAAGCGCTAATCGGATTGTTGGCGCTGGCTCTTTTATGAACGAATCTACTGTAACTAAGCCGTTTTCGCTGTCTGTAATCGTTGCGTGAATTCGCACTCCTTTGCCGTCCGAAAGGTCTAGCGAATCTCCATCCGAAAGTCGCATTGCGCTTATTGCATGCCTTTTAACGTGTTGAGGCAAACTAAGAGTCCACCCTTCTTCAATCCCGTTTGCAAGAACGGGCGCATCGTCTTTATTTGTATCCAGCAAAAACAAAGCATCTGTCATAATTTAAGCCTAACGTTAGGCGCAGCCAACATTTTCGCTACTTCTGTGATTCGCTCAAGTATTTCTACTTCTGCATTTTCGCTCAAGTATTTCTACTCAAGTATTTCTGTGCAAGTATTATGGCAAACTAGAATTATACGAATTGGAGGTATGCGCAAATGGTTGACGATTTTAGACGCAACTTTGCGCATTCCATTAACCAAGATTGCACTACAAGCGATGAAGCTTTTGTGACTTTTCGCGTATCTCGTTTTACGCCAAATGACGATTCTTGCGATTCGTCGGTTACTTGCGACCCCGCGGTTGCTGGCGATTCAGCCACCGATTCAGCCACCGATTCAGCACCAATCGCCTCCACTAACTCCCCTGGTTTAGTTAGAAGGCACAGAGAAAGCCCTTTTGCAAAAAAGCGCAAAAGTAGCCCATTTTCAACGCAAAATTCTGGCGATTTACAAGCTAAACCATTAAGCGGAAAACATTGGATTCAAGATTATACGATTCGCGCGCGCAAAAACGACACGATTTTAGACTGCTTGCTTAAAATTAAACGCACACTAGACCCCACTTTGGCATTTAGATACTCTTGCGGTCACGGCGTTTGCGGATCGGATGCTGCAAATGTAAACGGCATGCCTACTTTGCTTTGCACAGCTACAATCGCCCAAAACGCTAGGCAAAATACGCAAACTCAAGGTGTTAGATCAAGCGGTTTTAGAAAAACTGGTAGCGTAAAATCGCAAGCAACCGCAACAGCGACAACAGCGACAACCGCAACATCAACCACATCCGCAGAAAATCACAATCTGCAAGTGCAATCTAAAGAAACTCTTTCTTTAATCCAAAATGGAAGCTTTGGCATTATTGAGATTGCGCCACTTTCAGGCTTTCCTATTCAAAGAGATCTTATTTGCGATCTTTCCCCAATGATTGCACAGCTTAAAAGACTCGAGCCATATTTGCAAGCGCAAGATGTTCAAACAAGAAACAGCAGCGGAAAGCTTGCGATTATTGAGTTTTTGCAACACCCAGAGCAGCTTGCAAAGTTTGAGCTTTTAAGCAATTGCATAATGTGCGGAGTGTGTGAAGGAATTTGCCCAGTCTATGCAGGCGGAGAAGCGTTTATTGGACCTGCAGCACTTGTAAATGCTGCGCGATTTATTAACGATTCTAGAGATAACGCCACTAATCGAAGATTAGACTTGGCGGATTCTAGCGACGGCATAAGCGCGTGCCAATCTGTGCGAGCATGCTCCAGGCAATGCCCACGCGGAATCGACGTTGGAGAAGAAATTTGGCAACTTACAACGCTTATAAATGAGCGAAAAATGAAGGAAAACTAGCCAAAACTAGCCAAAACTAATTAATAAACTTGTCTCCGCTAGCGATTCGCACAGCTTCTAGAGGGTCGTCTGTAATCGCAAGCAAATTAGGGTCAAAAGACGATATAAGTCCTCTTTCTTTAACTGTAGTTTCAATCCAATTCATAAGGCCTTTCCAATATTCGCTGCCGAAAAGAACAACAGGAATTTTAGAAACCTTATGCGTTTGAACAAGCGTAAGCGACTCAAAAAGCTCGTCCATTGTGCCAAAACCGCCTGGGCACACAATAATTCCCGAAGAATATTTTAGGAACATTGTTTTGCGAACAAAAAAGTAACGAAATTGCATTCCAAGATTCACCCACTGATTTAGGCCCTGCTCGTGAGGCAATTCGATTCCTAACCCCACGCTTGTTCCGCCAGCTTCTGCCGCTCCGCGATTTGCCGCTTCCATAATTCCAGGTCCGCCGCCCGTAATCACAGCAAAACCGCGTTTTACAAGCTCTTTGCCCATTATGCGAGCGCTACTGTATTCTGGCGCATCTGGCTTTATTCGTGCAGAGCCAAACACGCTAACAGCTAATCCAAGTTTTGCTAAAGCGTCGAAGCCATCAATAAATTCGGCTTGTATTCTAAGAACTCGCCAAGGGTCAAGTCCTTGCCACGCATGATTATCTTGCAAATCGCCGTTAGGCAAATCGTGTTGCAATAGCGTTTCAGTTGTGCTTTCCTTAGGAATCATTGGTCCGCGCATCATTACGGCGCCGCTGTAATAAGTGTCTTTCCAAGGTGAATTCTGTTCGCTTTGCGCGCGCAAGTCGCAAGCATTATCTGGATTATCAGATTTACCAGAATTATCTAAACTATCTAAATTACCTAAATTATCTAAATTATTATTAGAAACCATAAGTCACCTTTAGAACTTTCTAGTCACTTTCTAGTCGTCTTGTAATCGCGTTAAATAAACGCATTAAAGTCACTCTTCAATATCGTCTAATTCTTCTTCCATATGATTCGATTGCTTTGCAAGCATAAATCCCGAAACAGCAGCCGCAATAATAGACGCCACTAGTACTCCGAATCGCGCTTCTCCCGAAAGATCCGCATCGCTGTATGCAAGCGAAGCGATTAGCAAAGACACAGTAAAACCAATTCCGCACGCGCATGCTGTAGGCAAAAGGTCGCGAACGCGCAAATCGTCTGGAACGCGCAAGCCAATAACTTTCTTAGCAAACCAAGCAGTAATCATAATTCCAAGTGGCTTTCCAACAACTAGCGCAATCGTAATCGCAATTAGTATTGGAGACAAGAACAGCTGCCAAGTCAATGTTTCAAAATGAACTCCAGTTGCAAAAAGCGCAAAAACTGGCAGCGCAAACAAAGAAGACAAAGGCTGAATTTTCTGTCGATACCTTTCGGCTCTAAGCGACTTTTCGCCGTGAACAAGATGCGCAGGAGTTAGCAAACCAACCATTACGCCTGCAAGAGTTGGGTGAACGCCAGCTTGATACATCATAACCCACGCAAGCAAGCCAACAAGAGCCACAACAGGCCATGGAACGCGCTTTAATCGCACAAGCATAGTCCATACTAATCCGCATAAAACAACGCCCACAAACCAATACCATGCGTTAAGCGAAGAGAAGAACAATGCGATTAATGCGATTCCAAGAAGATCGTCTACTGTAGCCAGAGTCATTAAAAATGCGCGCAAGGCTTTAGGAAGCGTTTTAGCAAAAAGCGCAAGAACAGCCAGCGAGAATGCTATATCTGTTGCCGTAGGAATAGCCCAGCCAGCGCGAACCATGTCTAAAGACGGAAGCGCTCCAGAAGTAAGTCGCATAATCTCTTGACCAGCGTGCAACTCCGAGAATATTGTAACAGTTCCCGCAAAAAGAATAGGAGGAACAACCATACCTCCAATCGCGCAAATCATTGGCATTGCTGCCGCGCGAGGGTCTCTAAGCGATCCTGCAATAAGCTCGTGTTTTAAGTCTAAACCAACTGTAAGAAAGAAAATAGTTAACAAGCCGTCTTGAACCCAGTGGCTAATCGACATGTGAATATTTGTGTACGGAATTCCTATTTGAGTGTGAGAAACAGCTTCAAAAATCGGAGACGTAAATGGCAAATTTGCAAGCATTAATCCAGCTAAAGCAAATCCGAGCATAATTAACCCAGATGTACGCTCATTATTGGCTATTTTGCATACTGTTTTCCAAGAGCGTCTTAGCATGATGTAAATCTTCCCTCCGATTTTCTATCTTTTATTTTCTATTTTCTATTTTTGACTTTTAGTTTTTAGTTTCGACTTTTTACTTTCGACTTTTGTTTAACAATTTACGGCATATAAATTTTATGCGATAAAGTTTATGCACCTAGGACTTATAAGTATATAGGATACGTATCGAAATATAACAAAAAACGCCACCTCGCTTAGAAGTGACGTTTCAAATTGTGGAGCTAGGGGGATTCGAACCCCCGACCCCCTCCATGCCATGGAGATGCGCTACCAGCTGCGCCATAGCCCCGTTTTTAATTGTGCAGCTCAAACGAACCTTTGATAGAATACAACAGATTTTGCTACCAACCAAACTCGGCGTGTCGTAAACTCCTCAATTTTTGTTGTAAAAATATGGATTTCTTGCCGCATAAAACTATTATTCGCCACTACCCGATGATTGTCGCGATCCAGATTCTCCCTGCTGTACAGAAGTACCACCATCT
The DNA here is from genome assembly GCF_049262855.1 of Gardnerella sp. DNF00038. Classification (NCBI taxonomy): domain Bacteria; kingdom Bacillati; phylum Actinomycetota; class Actinomycetes; order Bifidobacteriales; family Bifidobacteriaceae; genus Gardnerella; species Gardnerella sp. DNF00038. The sequence continues at coordinate 1,053,626 of NZ_CP058407.1, forward strand.
GCACCATTAGGTGAAGAATAAGAAGGAGATGAAGGAGACGAAGCCGATCCAGAATCTGTGTTTTGTGAAGAATCACCCTTAGATCCGCTAGATTTTGAGTCAGATCCAGAATTGTTTAATCCATCCGCACCCTTTGAATCACCACTATTCGAAGAGTTTTTATCATCTAAAGAGTTTCCTTCATGATTATTCGCATCTTTTTTATCAGACGGTTTTTTATCCGAACCATTCTCATCATTCTTATTGTCTTCATTAGATTTAGAATAGTTGCCTGAATCTTGATTCTGATTTTGAATACGATTATTCTCACCATTTTCAGGAGTCTGATTTCCCCTATTAGTCTGATTGTTATTTTGCGCAGGATTCTGCGGTAAATTGTTTAAATTATCAGTGCCTTTTCCTTGCGTAAACAACAGAACCATGCCAGCAGTAATAATCACCGCAGCAAGAGCGCTAAGAACAGCAACTAAAATAGTAAGTCGTTTGTACCTTGACTCATCATCCACGTATTTTTTCTGCTTTGCATAGTCATAATCACTATTGTTGCCTAATCTACGCTTTGCGTCGGTTAGCGTAAGCAGAGAATCCGAATCTCCTTCCGAAAGCGAATTATCTTCTTCTTTCATCTTTCTTAATGAAGACAATTCCATAATGCTTGTGTTATCAACGCTATTATCAGTATTTTGCCCAGAGGCAGTAGCCATAACTTTTCTAACTGTTTTTATTCTGCGAGGTTCGTTCGCTTCATGAACCTCATATTCTTCTGGCATATCATCCTCTAATGCAATAAATCGTGCATTATTTACAACTTTAGTGTCATCATCTGCATAATGGCTTGAAACTGATTTTAATGCAGAAGAAGACTGGATCTTTTTTGAAGACGCGTGAATAACATTTTGATAAAGTTGCGATGCTACAGCAGACACAATCGAACCTATTGCAACACCAATTACTGATCCTGCTATACCGATTTTTGACGATAGAAGGAATGCTGTAACAGCTGCTAAAGAACCAGCCAGCACTTGCGTAAACGATATTCCTTTGAAGAAGTTCTTCACAAGTACCACCTTACAAAATTATTATTTACTACTATTCAAATTGACAATTATTGACAACTATTTAAATTGACAACTATTTAAATTGTAGATGCTGCTGCAGATGCAACTTTAGACTCTGTTTCAGAAATTTTCTGCTTATTTTTGATTTTTATAAGCTCAATATGTTCTGCCAAACTTGCAAGCAGAATCGCAGCAAAAATCAATGCAAAGCCAATAAAAGCAACGCTTGTTACGCGCTCGTTGTATAGAATGCTAGAAAATAGCAATGTAAATAAGCATTCTGTGCACATAATCACGGAAGCGTTAGCTGTTGAAAGATAAATCAGAGTATAGTTTTGAATGATTTGCGCAAGAACAGTTACTATCACTATAAGATAGAACATGTTCGTAATAGTTATCCAATTATCTTCGGCATTAAAATTAGGCAAAGGCTCACTTACTGCAGCTCCGCACAAAAATAGAACTCCAGAAACACTAAACTGACCGAATGTTAAAGCAACGGGATTGTATTGTCTAGAATAATACGCTAAGTATGTTAAGTTAAACGCAAAAACAGCCGCACAGATAAGAGTTAAAACATCTCCGTGAGAAAGCGTAAGAACAAGCAAGCCTGGCTTTAGCGCAACGAATCCAACGCCCACAACGCATGTTAAAGCAGCAATAATTCCTAAAAGCGTTGGCTTCTTTTTAATAATCATCCACGCGGAAAATGGCGCTATAACGCAATATGCAGCTGTGAGAAAAGCACTTCTACCTGGGTCTATCCACCTTAATCCTTCTGTTTGAGTAACTAAAGATGCGTAATATGTAACACCTGTTAAAAGCGAAGGAATTATTAGCTTTTTAGTAAAATTTTTGCGGATTGTTTTAAAGAAGACTGCGCCCATTATTATGCACGCTCCAAGCATGCGAACTCCCATAAGCCATTGAGGTGGGAATACTTCTAGAGCGTATTTAGATGAGACGTAGCTTCCGCCCCAAATTGCGGCGCATAAGAGCAACATGATTCGCGCGAAGTTTACGTTAATTCGATTGTTCTGTCTTGGTTGAACCGCGCTATTTATTTCACTCATGTCACTCCCCTCAATTTCTTGCAAATCACAAGTCTATAACATTAAATTTTTCTTTAAGTTAGCTAAATTGCCTTATAAACTTTATAGAATAGACATAATTACAAGAAAAGTACAACCCATCGGCGTTCCTTCGGAAAATTTCCTAATTGACAACTGAATTGGTTGTACACACTGCGACTTTACCTTAATATTTACGATTCATGATTGATGCGCGACGACCTGCCTTTTCGCTTAAAGCGTAGCGCGTTAGCGATTTTCCGCTTTTTGTACGTGATTTAGGTCAAATATGGTACAAAGTGCGGAAAATTACGTTTGCACTTTGTGCAATTGGTGATTTATGTCACAAGTTTAGGCGTTTTTGCAAAAACTTGTCGAATTTTAAGCCTTTATATGCAGGATTGCGCGTAATCTTAGATGTGATTGAATCATAATCATATGATTGCGCGATTGAAAAAATAATCAGTTGAAGAAAGGACTCAACATGGCAACTCTTAGTGAAGATATGAAGACTTTTATTGAGAACAATTTGGCTTGGATTGCAACGATTAGCAAAGATGGCGAGCTTGATCTTGGACCAAAGATGTCAATGTTTGTTCTAGACGATAATCACCTTGCTTACCATGAGCGCACTGCAGGTCAGCATTTTAAGAACTTGCAAGATGGCAGCCAGTTGGTTGTAGCAGTTGCAAATTTGGCAGAAAAGAAGGGCTATCGCTTCCGCGGAACTGTTACGCTTCACACGGATGACGCGATTTACAATGAGCAAGTTCGCGTTGCCGAAGAAAAGGGCACAAAGAAGCCTGCTGCCGTTCCTGTTATGGAGATTAATGAGATTCAGGATTTGACTTCTGGAGCTAATGCTGGAAAGACAATTACTAAAGATTAGTCAAAATACTAATTTTTAGTAAAAATCTAACAAAACGCCGAATTTTTAGGTCTCTAATACGCGGAATACAATATCGAGTGGCGTTCGTCCTCAATGGCGAAGATGAACACCACTCAATTTTTATTTGATTAATTTTTATTTGATTATTTAATTGTCACTAATTTACTTGTTTTCTTTACGCAATGCTTGCAACCTAGCGTTCATTTCTTCCGCTTTCTTCTTCTCGAAGTAATAAATTATTGCAGCAATCGCAATCGGGAAAATAACAGTGAATACAATCCATCCGCAAATCACAGCTGGCTCATCTTTGAATGAAATCCACCCAACAATCACCGATACAATAAATTGAATAGCAATTGGTGGAACTAGCGCAAAAACGAATTTTGCGAGATTTGACATACGCTCATTCGACCAAAAAATAGCGAACACTCCATAGCCTATGCCTATAACAAACGATGCTACAGCATAAGATGCAATTCTGTTTCCAACTGCGCTATGCGCTAACAGGCTAGATACAAAACTGATTGCAGTAAAAATAGTGCACCCTATGCCAATGCCTTTGACAATGTTTTTTGCCATTGTTTTGCCTAAAGTTGTAACTTGCTTTTCCATAATAATCATTTCCTTTTTAAGTATTAAAAAATTAGTATTAAAATTTTTGATAGTTTTATATTTGACTACGCTTAAAACTACATTCCTAAGCGCTTTTTGAATCCTGCTAAGCATCTGCGACTAATCCACTCAACGCTTCCGTCGTCCATTTTTACGCTCATACTTCCGCCGAATCCTGGATCTACTCGAACAATGCGATTCAAGTTCACGATTGCGGATTTAGATATGCGCACAAACGACGCGAATTGCGGATTGTCAAAATCCATTAGGCGCTTGTAAGAAACGCACTCGCCTTTATCACTGTGGATGATTACGCGCGAATTTTCTACGCAAATCATAATCACATCTGGCTCGTGCATAACAATAATCGAATCGTTAATATAACCATATATAAATGAATTATTGTTGCTATTTTCCGCATTTACAGTATTATTTTCAGTGTTACTTGCTTTTGCATTTTTAGAATCAATGCCTTGCAAATTGGCTATAATGCGTTTAAGATTGTCGTCAATATTGTGAACTGACAATTGAGCGTGCTGCTCCTCTTCTGGCGGCACAATAGCAATCGTTACTTTCATCAAGCCTCCCTTCCGTATACTACCGTTAGCTTTTGCTAACTTTTCTTAGCTTTTGCTAGCTTTTTGTTTTGTAATTTTGACTATACGGCACTGTAAATAGTCTGTCTTTACAAAACCGCTAAACGGTAGTTTTTGGAACATAAGCGGCGAAAAATGAAAAGATTACACAGCTACTTAAGCCGCTCCCCAAATGCGAATAAGACGCTGACTTGTAGGGTCGGCTGCAGGGCCTTGATCGTAAGCATCCAAACGCCAATGGATTGAACCATCCGCGTTAAGACTTGGAATTAAACGCGCCCAACGACCGTTTCCCATTCCACCAATCGTCTTATAAGAAGGATCTACCTTGTCTAATCCAAGAAGCTTATGAACAGTTTGAGATAGGCAAGAGCCGTGCGAAAACACTAGCAAATCGCGATCCGAGCCAGTTTTGCGCGCCCAATCCTCAACAGCTTTCGCCGCGCGCTCGCCAACTTCTTGCTTAGTTTCTGCACCGTGGTTGAGTTCACCACCTTTGCCATCAACCCATGACTTAAAATCTTCAGGCCATTTTTCGTTAATTTGCTGGCGATTAAGGCCTTCCCACTCTCCAAAAAAGCGCTCGCGCACACCATTTTCAACGTGAACATTAAGCTCAATCTTATCTGCAAAAGCATGAGCTGTCTGTTGTGCGCGAATAAGCGGAGAAGCAATTGCAACAAAACTCGCGTCTGCTTCTTCTGGAGTAATGCGCACGTGCTCCTCGCTATTTGGATTCTTTGGGTCTTCTAAGTCGGAAGCTCCAAAAAGAACACGCAAAGCCTTACCAGAGCGAGTCACCTGGTCTATTCCAGACTCATCTAAAGCAATATCAATCATGCCTTGAAGTCTAAATTGTGCATTATAAGGCGTCTGGCCATGGCGAACAAGCATTACAGAACGCGCAATACCTTCGTGAGCGCTGTTTTTATTGGCATTATGCGCAATTTGCGTTGCGCTTTCAACAAAATCAACCATTATCTTGCGCTACCTTTCAGACTCTTGATCGCCATTTTGCGCATCATAGACATAATCGCCATCCGCATCGCTCTCATCATGCTCTGGAAGTTGCAAATCAATTGCAGGGCAATCATTCCACAAACGCTCAAGGCGATAAAACTCGCGCGCTTCCTCGTGCATAATATGAATCACAAAGTCGCCAAAATCAAGCAAAATCCACTGTGCTAGTTCTAAACCTTCTCGAGATAAAGCTTTACGCTTATTGTCTTTTAAGTACAAGTCTTTTTCGATTTCTTCGCTAACAGCTAAGACTTGACGCTCGTTAGATGCAGAAACAACCAGCATGGCGTCTGTAATTCCAAGCAGATTGCTAACGTCAAAAGCCTGGATATTAGTGGCTTTTAACCTATCAGCTGCAGCCGCAGCAATCCTAATCGCGTTAACAGAGCTTTCTAAAGCTGCCATTGTTTCTCCTTAACTATTGAACTATCGAACTAGCGCTCCCAAACTGGCTTCCAGCCTTCTACAACATGCTGCGTATTTTCCGAATACACCATGGAATCCGCTGGAACATCGTGACGCACAACAGATCCTGCACCCGTTGTAACTCCATCTCCAACAGTAACGGGAGCTACAAACAGGTTTCCTGCACCAACATGCGCGTTAGAGCCAATAGTCGTGTGATTCTTATGCACACCGTCGTAGTTTGCTGTAATTGTGCCACCGCCGATATTCGTGTGCTCACCCAAATCAGCGTCGCCCATGTAGCTTAAGTGTGGAACCTTAGTGCCGTTTCCAATATGCGCTTTCTTCATCTCCACAAACGCGCCCGCTTTGCTCTCCTCGCCAAGCACATTTCCTGGTCGCAAATACGTCCACGGACCAATGTTTGCAGCGCGGCAAATATGTGATTCTTGCACACGCGAGCGCTCCACAACCGCGTCTTCATCTACTTGCGCATCGATAAGCGTAGTGTATGGTCCTACAACCGCACCGCTTTTAACAATCGTTTGCCCTTGCAAGAAGCACCCTGGAAGTACCGTAACGTCTTCTTGCAAAACAACATCGTCTTCGATCCACGTGTTTTCTGGGTCTAGAATCGTTACGCCTTCAAGCATCCACTTTTCGCAAACGCGCTTGTTGTATGCTTTTGCAAGCGCAGCTAATTGAACGCGTGTATTTACGCCTTCTACTCTCAACGAATCAGCTGCCGCCATTGCTCCAACACGCCCCATTGTGCGAGCGTGCTCTAGCGCATCCGTTAAGTAAAACTCGCCTTGAGCGTTCTTGGAATTAAGGTTAGATATTGCGTCTGTAAGCACTTCCGCATCGAACACGTACACAGATGTGTTCACTTCCTTAATCGCAAGCTCTCCTGCATTAGCATCTTTGTGTTCAACAATTCTTAGCACATCACCATTTGCTTCTCGCACAATTCGCCCGTAGCCAGTGGCATCGTCTAAAACAGCGGTTAAAACAGTTGCTACATTGCCTTGATTATTGTGAAAATCAATTAATGATTGCAATGTTTGCGTGTCTAAAAGTGGCATATCACTTGCCGCAATTACCACAGAACCTTTAAGCGCACTACCACATTCTTGTTTTGAAGCTTCATTAAGATCTCGCATTGCGCACTGCACTGCCCTGCCCGTTCCAGGCTTATCATCCTGGTTCACAATACGCACGGCGTTATTGTAGCTTTGCGCAGCTGCCGACACTCGTTGCGCTTGAGCGTGCACTACAACAGCAAGCTCCTTAGGGTTTACGCCTGCCATTGCGTTCATTACGCGATTTAAGAACGTTTTTCCAGCGAACGGATGCAATACTTTCGGCGTTGTTGAACGCATGCGCGTCCCATCACCTGCTGCCAGAATTATCGCTGCGGCTACATTATCATTATGCTTTTCCACGCGCGCTCCTTGTTTTTATGAGATATTGTCGAAATGCTTTCGAAATAATACAAGAGCAGAAAATCAAACAAGTGCCCCCGACGCGATTCGAACGCGCAACCAACGGATTAGAAGGCCGTTGCTCTATCCATTGAGCTACAGAGGCGCAAGTCGCAATTATACCAAAATTCTTACATCAACACACCCAGTCTTAAATAATTTGCAAATTAATATTTCTGTTTTGACTCTGTTTTGACTCTGTTTTGATTTATATTTATTTATTTTGATTTTACTTTGGGTTTTTGGTGCTCGGCTGCTAGCGACTTTTCCGCACGCGCAACACGCGGTATATTTGATTACTCTACAAAATGTGGTATAGTCATCAAGTCGCGTTAAAACGCGGATAATTTAAGATGCCCCTGTATCCCAATTGGTAGAGGAAACAGCCTCAAAATCTGTGCAGTGTGAGTTCGAGTCTCACCGGGGGCACGTGCACAACGCCGCTTAACATTCTAAGCGGCGTTTTTGTTATCTTCTCTCTCACGCGATTTTGCACGATACACAAACGACACACCAAACGACACACTTAATCCTCGTAGCGTTTTCATTACTGCGTTTGTTCCCTTTTTGGCTCAAATGGTAAACAAACGCGGGAATAGACGACTTCGAGTTTAAATCGTAGCGTGAGAAATCACCAGATTCATGCTAAACGAAAACGCGCACCCAAAAGGATGCGCGTTTAAAAAACTAACGATTAACTAGCAATCAACTAGGGATTAATCGCAAGCACCAACGGTGTGAACGTAAATAGAGTCGGTACGACCAGCCTGGCGCTCACCCTGAGCAGTGCTCAAAACAACAATCTTGTCGCCGTCTTCAACCTTACCAGCTTCACGAAGAACCTTGTCGGTGAAGATCATAAGATCGTGACGGTTCATATCGTGGTAGTCCTCGCTAATCAAGAAGCCTTCAGTGCCCCAGCTCAAAGCCAACCAGTGATAAGTGTGCTCATTGTTGGTCAAGCCGTAGATTGGAGCAGCTGGGCGTTCGCGAGAAATGCGATGCACAGTGCGACCAGTCTGAGTGTAAGCAACAATCGCCTTAGCGTTAAGCTTGTCCGCCAAGTCAACAGCTGCAGAAGAAACTGCACCCGTGCTAGACATGTCAAGCTCCACAGATGGAATGCGATCATAGCCATTTTCAGTCGCGTATTGAGAAATACGAGACATGGTCTGAACGGTAACTGCTGGATACTTGCCGACTGCGGTCTCGTTAGATGTCATAGTTGCATCGGCGCCGTCAAGAACAGCGTTAGCGCAATCAGAAGCCTCTGCACGAGTTGGAACTGGAGAGTTAACCATTGATCCAAGAACTTCGGTAGCAACGATTACTGGCTTTGCGTATTGGCGAGAAAGCTCAATGCAGCGCTTGGTAACGAGTGGAACCTGCTCAAGTGGCATCTCCACTGCCATATCTCCACGAGCAACCATAATGCCATCAAAGGTCTTAACAATCTCTTCCAAGTTTGCAACAGCCTGTGGCTTCTCAATCTTTGCAACGATTGGAATGCGGCGGCCTTCTTCGTCCATGATTTCGTGAGCGCGATCAATATCGGTAGCAAAACGCACGAACGACATTGCAATAATGTCTGCACCCGTGCGAATAGCCCAACGAAGATCAGACTCATCCTTTTCGGTCAATGCTGGAAGAGAAACGGCAACGCCTGGAAGGTTAATGCCCTTGTGGCTAGAAACTGGGCCAGCAACAACAACCTTAGTGTGTACGTCGTTGCCTTCTACCTTGGTAACCTCAAGACGAACCTTGCCGTCATCAATCAAAATTGGATCGCCTGCGTGGCAATCTCCTGGCAAACCCTTGAAGGTTGTGGAAGTGCGATGCTCATCACCCTCAATATCGTCTGTGGTAATAACGAACTCTTGGCCCTCTTCCAAATAAACCTTGTCTTCGCCGTCAGCGTTCTTCTTGAACCAGCCGCAACGAATCTTTGGACCTTGCAAATCAACAAGAGCAGCAACATTACGACCAGTGGTCTTTGAAGCTTCGCGCACATTGTTGTAAACGCGCAAATGATCTTCAGGAGTGCCATGCGAACGGTTTAAGCGAGCAACATCCATGCCAGCTTCAACAAGCTTGGTAATACCCTCTAACGATTCGGTAGCTGGTCCAATAGTATCAACAATTTTGGCTTTTCTCATAATGCCTGCCTGTTTCCTTTGTTTATTTTTAAATGGGAAAATACCCACTTTCCGAGTAATAGTGTACCAGCAAATTGTGACCTATAGACAAAACTCGCGCTTATTTATTTATCGCGTCTATTTATTAGGCACACTTATCACTTAGCAACACTCATTTATTAAAGCACGATTACCTTGCGACTAGTCACGATTAATCACTACTAGCTTATTTATACGCGATTAACTCACGATTAATCATACTCACTTATTAGCCTCATCCATTTGACGCAATTCTTTCTTTAGATCGCGTATTTCGTCACGCAATCGCGCTGCAAGCTCGAATTGCAACTGTTCTGCCGCTGTATGCATTTGCTCACTCAGATTCTTAATCAAAGACATAATATCGTCTTGCGGCAACTCAGAAATATTCGCCATACGCTTTTCTTTACTTTGCTGCCCAAGATTCGGCTCTTTTGGCACTCCATAATGCGAGTTCCCAGCCTTATTAGCATTCCTGTAACCGCCTGCTAGCAAAGTTTGAGTATCAACATCCTCTTTAGCAAGCATGTCGTTCACGTCACTAATCTTCTTTCGCAAAGGCTTAGGGTCAATTCCGTGAGCCTTGTTGTACGCGATTTGCTTTTCGCGGCGGCGCTCTGTCTCGCTAATCGCCTTGCTCATAGCATCCGTAACAGCATCCGCATACATAAGAACAGTTCCAGAAACGTTACGAGCAGCGCGGCCAATCGTCTGAATAAGCGAGCGGTAAGATCTTAAGAAGCCTTCTTTATCTGCATCTAAAATCGCAACCAGCGAAACTTCCGGCAAATCCAAACCCTCACGAAGCAAATTAATGCCAACAATCACATCAATTTTTCCTTCGCGAAGCTCGCGCAAAAGCTCCACTCTGCGCAAAGTATCAACATCCGAATGCAAGTACTCAACTTTAATACCAAGCTCCAAAAAGTAATCAGTTAAGTCTTCCGCCATTTTCTTTGTAAGCGTAGTAACAAGCACGCGCTCATCTTTTGCAACACGCGCCTTAATCTCCGCAAGCAAATCGTCAACCTGCCCTTCCACAGGTCGAACCTCAATCTTAGGGTCAAGCAAGCCAGTTGGGCGAATAATCTGTTCAACTACGCCATCCGAAAGTCCCAACTCGTAATCTCCAGGTGTTGCCGAAAGATACACAGTTTGACCAACATGCTCCAAAAATTCTTTCCACTTTAACGGGCGATTATCCATTGCAGAAGGCAGTCTAAAACCATGCTCCACAAGCGTTCTTTTGCGCGAAGCATCGCCTTCATACATAGCTCCGATTTGCGGCACGGTTACGTGCGACTCATCTAAAACAAGCAAAAAGTCGTCTGGGAAAAAGTCAAGAAGCGTATGCGGAGGCGTGCCTGCATCGCGCCCGTCAAAATGCCTCGAATAATTTTCCACTCCTGGACACACTCCAACCTGTCGAAGCATTTCCAAATCGTACGTAGTTCGCATTTCCAAACGCTGAGCTTCCAGCAATTTATTCTGCTTTTTAAGCTGCGCAACTCTTTCGTCACGCTCTTTTTCAATCGCCTCAAGCGCGCGCTCCATGCGCTCCGGCCCCGCAATATAGTGAGATGCTGGGAAAATATGAACACTACTCTCTTGGCGAATCACTTCCCCAGTAAGCGGATGCAACATTGTAATTCTGTCGATTTCGTCACCAAAGAACTCAATTCGCACAGCTAATTCTTCGTAAACTGGAATAATCTCAACCGTATCTCCACGCACTCTAAAAGTTCCGCGCGTAAACGCAATGTCATTGCGCTTGTATTGCATGCTAACAAATTGACGTAATAAATCGTCTCGCTCAAGCTGCTCCCCAACGCTTAACATAAGCATTCGCTCGGCATACTCCTCTGGGGTACCAAGTCCATAAATGCAAGAAACAGTAGCTACAACAACGCAATCCCTGCGCGTAAGCAAATTCGCTGTAGCTGCGTGACGAAGACGCTCAACATCGTCGTTAATATTCGAGTCTTTTTCAATATACGTGTCTGTTTGCGGAATATACGCTTCCGGCTGATAGTAGTCGTAGTAAGACACAAAATAGCTCACAGCATTATCTGGCATAAGCTCGCGAAACTCCGCGCAAAGCTGAGCTGCCAAAGTTTTATTCGGCTCAATAATAAGTGTAGGCCTTTGCAAACGCTCAATTAGCCAAGCGGTTGTAGCAGTTTTACCAGTACCAGTTGCGCCCATTAAAACAACGTCGTTTTCGCCGTTTTCAATGCGATTAGCCAGCTCTTCGATTGCTTGCGGCTGGTCGCCCGAAGGCGCATACGGAGCTTTTACTACAAACGGCTTGTTTGTGCGCTGAATTTTATTCGACATTATTTTTCTCCAAGAGCATCAAGAGCATTTTATTTATTTTACTAAAACCCAACAATCGCGCGGTTGCTTGCGATTTTTCCGCGCGGTATCTAATGCTCCTTACCCATCCACGTTTTAATTTTTGAATCAACGCTTTTAAGCATAACTTCCATAGGCTTTGTAGAATCAACCACAAAATCCGCGATTTTTTTGCGCTCAATCTCTTCAACTTGATTACTTATGCGCTGCTCCGCCTGATTCTGGCTCATTTTGCGCTCGCTTATCATTCTCGCAATGCGAACATCTTTAGGTGCTTCAACTGTAATAATATGATCAAAACTAAATGGAATGCTGTCAATTACTTGCGCGAGAAGCGGAATATCGTGCACAATAACAGATCTTAAAGATGCTCGTTCACTGCAATCTTCTTTAGAAATTTTCCTAGAATACTCGCTTATATACTCACCTTCTAAAGTCTTCGCTAAATCATAAATAGCAGGATGAATAAGCGACTCAATCCTGCTTAACGCTTGCTTATGATTTACATCATCGCCAAAAATATGCTCCGCAATAAACTCGCGATTTAAAGAGCCATCATTCTTAACAGCATTTTCCCCAAAAATGCTTACGATTTTCTGCAAGACTGCGCTTCCCGGTTCCACTACTTTACGCGCTAAAACATCGTAATCTATAACAAACGCGCCAAACGAACGCAAATAATTTACTACTGTAGATTTTCCAGCAGCGATTCCGCCCGTTACAGCAATCCGCATCATTGTCATATTTTGATTATAATTAATGCCCCAGTAACTAATTACCGGGGCATTATATGCTAAATAGTAATTGTAAAATTAGTCTTGAAGTTCAGCACCATCGGCATCCTTATGCCACTTAGAACCAGGCTGAGAGCAAAGAATGCAAATTCCTTCAATAAATGCCCAAATTCCAGAAACAAAAGCCAGCAAGCCGAAAGAAAGAATAGAAATAAGAAGCTGGGCAATAGCCTTGCCTTTAAAACCAAGATAGAAATTGTGCACACCCAAAGCGCCCAAGAAAATCGCTAACAGGCCTGCAGCAATCTTGTTACGAGAGCTTCTGTATGTGTTTGATGAATAATTAGACCCATAGTTAGAGTATGAAGATGCTTGATTGTACTGAGGAGTAGACTGAGAGTACTGACCATATTGCGGCTGAGCATTGTACTGAGGCTGAGCATATGAATTCTGATTATACTGAGTCTGACCATACTGTGGCTGAGCATTGTACTGAGGCTGAGCACCATACTGGGATTGGTTGTTATATTGTGGCTGAGCCTGGTTATACTGCTGGGACTGATCATTGTACTGTGGTTGTCCGTACTGAGTCTGTCCGTCAGAGCCTGAGTAATCTCCAGTTTGCTTATCTAAATCACTCACAATAATCACACTTTCTCTCGTAAGAAATTTATTTTCTTAAAAACTGTATAATAAAAAATTAATAAATCAAAGCGTTATTACTAAAGATATTAAAAGATGCCCCGATGATTACTCACCGAGGGCATCTTATTTATAAGATTTTAGTAGAAAACTACTTCTTTTCGCTCAAAAGCTGTTCACGCAAAGCTGCGAGCTGATCGGAATCAGCTAAAGCACCTTCGGTAGAAGCCTCATTCACGCGCTAAAACATCGTAATCTATAGCAAACGCGCCAAGCGAACGCAAATGATTTGCTACTGTAGATTTTCCAGCTGCAATTCCGCCCTTTACCGCAATCCGCATCATTGTCATATTTTGATTATAAACGATACATTTCTCACAATAACGTAAGTTTTAATTGACCCAACTAAAACTTCTTATATAGCACGCAGTAAATAGACCCGTAATAAGATTTCCAATTATCGGTTAATAAACTGTATCCAAGCTTATTATAAAAATCTAAAGCAACAGCATTATTATCTTTTTCTGTAGATAAAATTATTGTTTTATATAATTTAAGATTTTCGACTTTCTTCATAAGCGCACTGCCAACGCCTATATGCTGAAACTCAGGATCTACAAACAACTCATTTAGCTCTAAGCTTTGATTGTACCAATCATAATTTTCTGATAAAAATGGCTTAATTTTATTCGCATACCAATTATCTTGTAATAATTCTATGCCATATAAAACACCGATAATACGATTATTCATTGTAGCAACAAGTAAAAGCGCACTATTGTTATCTTTCAAACTATCTAATATGCGCTCACGAACATTATCTATACGATCCAGTTCTTTAGGGAATGCTTTTAGATATAAATCTAAAATTATATTCATATTATCTTTGGCTTCTAAATAATCTAATTTTTTAATTTCAATGTTCTTCATAAAAATCCTTTATACAAGCTACTATCCGTATTACAACACAACATATTTAATCGACATATGCATATTTGATTTTACATAACCATCGTTATATAAGTACTAATTATTATTTTCGAAATATTTTCGCTTATATTCACTTAATCAATATAATTTCTTCTTTTTATCATAAAATTCAACATACGTCACATGTCATATGAATGATTTAGAATCTACAGATACGAGGTAATTGTTCTCGCAAACTATAAAGACAAAGATGTAATTTATAGGTAATTACTTATACGCCTTCAATGAAGAAAGGAATATAATGATTGGAACAGCGCATAAAGTTTGCAAAAATATTTTCTCAGCAATTCTTACATCTGCAACAATTGTGTCACTTAGCATAGGTGTAGCATCAGCAACTACCCCCCCCCCCGAACAAACTGAACCAGTAACATTTACGATTACACGTACGGATGATTTAAAAAATGATGTTCGAGTTGGGGATACGCTAAGATATAAGCTGACTTACACAAATAATACTAATCACAATGTGACTGTTTGGCCAACTAAAAGTAATCTCACTGCTGTGGCCGTTGAAGGAAATAATGGTAACTGTAGATGGAGAGATCTACAACCAGGAAAAACTGTATCATGCACGCAAGGATTCCATATAACAGAGAATTCTGACATTAAAGAAAAAGGTTTCACTCCGTCAACCGATTGGAAAATTAGCAAAGATGCAAATGGTAATGAAGTTATATCTACTCCAAAATTAATTGGCGAAAAAGTTACAAATATTAATCCAGTTCCAAGGCCTAGAAAAGACGGGGATCCTATTAGATTAGCAACAATAGGTCAAACTGTGGAAGGACTAACTGGAAAACCTTATTATAGAATACCTGCAATAGCTGAAGCTAACAATGGTTGGATTCTTACAGCTTGGGATTATCGACCAAATGGTGCAGCTGATGCCCCTAATCCAAATTCTATTGTTCAAAGAATATCTAAAGACGGTGGAAAAACTTTTGAAAAAATACAAATCGTAGCAAAAGGAAAAGAAAACTCAAATAAAGATGGACTCTCAAATAAATATGGATTCTCTGACCCTTCATATGTTGTAGACCAAGAAACAGGCAATATTTTCTTATTCTTCGTAAAATCATACGATGGTGGCGTATGGGATTCTACAGCTAGTACAGATAAAAGTGATAGACATATTTTAGACGCTGCTGTTACTTGCTCAAAAGATAACGGTTTAACTTGGAGTGAGCCAAAAGTTATAACTAAAGACATAACTAAATATCCAAAAAATGAACGAGCTAGATTTGCTACTTCTGGGCATGGTATTCAACTAAAATACGGAAAATATAAAGGTCGTTTAATACAACAATACGCAATAGTAAACAGTTCCAATGGAAGTGTGCAAAGAAACAATGAGAAGTGGCAAGCAGTATCTGTATACTCTGATGACCATGGAGTAACTTGGAAAGCTGGAAATCCAGTTGGACTAGGTAAAGAACAAAGCCATATGGATGAAAATAAGGTTGTAGAGCTTTCTGATGGAAGAATTATGTTAAACTCTAGACCACATGAAGGCGGTGCAAATAATCATAGAATCATTGCTTTTTCTAATGATGGCGGAGAAACGTATGGTAAAGCATACAAAGATGAGACACTGCCAGATCCAGGTAATAACGCTCAAATAACAAGAGCATTCCCAGATGCTCCAATTGGATCTGATGCAGCTAAAATCCTCTTATATTCATCTTCTTCTGGTTCTGGAAGAGCAAATGGCTTGATACGTGTCTCATATAATGATGGAGAAAATTGGACAGAAGAAAAGGGATTCAAGAATGGTGCAATGGCGTACTCCACTATTCAAGCTTTAAGCCAAAAAGCAGGAGGCGGCTATGGTCTTCTATATGAGGGCGATAATAATGACATAATGTATACGAGAATTTCTGCTGACTGGTTAAGTATACGTCCTAACATAACCTTAGCTTCCACAACTAAAATTAATCTATCCACCAAAGAGATAAGTCTTCCTGTGGTAAATCCTACGAGTACTAAATATGAAAATATTAAAGCTACGTCTATAAATACAAGTGATTTTACTGCATCAAGCGATTCTATAACAATCGAAGCGAATAAAACTACATATATTCCTTTGAAAATTGAAGTGCCTAAAACAGCAAAAGTTGGAGATAAACTTACTGCAAAAATTCGTATTGCGTCTGCAAACAAAAATCAAGATCGTTCAAGCACAGAATTATCATTTGAAACGAGTATAACTTTAAATGTTGCAAGTGAAACTAAAGATTCTAGTACTCAAACAGATCCTCTACCTAACAATCAATCACATACTGATACACAAACAGGAAAAGATCCTGAAACAACACAATCCGAAGAGGAGATAAATAAGAATAACAATAAACAGAATAGCAGCACATTTAACATAGATAAAGAATATTCTCAAAATTACAGAAAGGATTATTCTAATACAGACGATTCCAGAACGAATTATCATTACTCTTCAAAAGCAAAACAGGATAATTACAATGTGGATAACAACAGCATTGATAATGAAAATAATGATAAGCATTATAGCAAATCTGGCAATGCTTTAGCAAAGAATAGAGGAATGATGCAAAAAACTGGAATCAACACAACTATTCCTTATGCTTTAATGATTCTATTAATAGCTATCTCTGCAGCATTAATGAAATTAAAAAATATGCAATATTAAAGAATAAGTATATTTGCTATATTATTCATTTGTTCTAATGTTTTAGGCATAAAAAATAAAAGATGCGTTTTGGAAATTGAATTCTAAAACGCATCTTTTATTTGTAAAATTACTTATAAATCTTAATACTAAATATTTATTTTTAGTCTTTTAACTCAGCACCATCAGCATCTTTGTGCCACTTACTTCCAGGCTTTGAGCAAAGAATCAAAATACCCTCAACCAATGCCCATATTCCCGTAATAATCAACAGGAAACCAAAAGAAAGAACAGAAATAAGCAGCTGTGCAATCGCCTTTCCTTTAAAACCAAGATAAAAATTGTGCACACCTAAAAATCCTAAGAAAATCGCTAGCAAACCTGCAACAATTTTATTGCGCGAGCTTACTAAAGTTGCTTTAGCGTTTTCCTCATTATTACCATCATACGAAGGGAACTGAGGATTTTTCTGATTGTTATCAAACGTGCTCATAATCTTCACCAATCCTTTTAAGAATTATGATTAATGTTTAAAAGCATCATATAATCATTATTCTTAAAAGAAAATTAATTGTACCTATATTTAATTACAAAACTTGAGTCACAAAAATACTCGTAAAACATACTCAAAACAGTAACCAAACAGTAACCAAACATAAACAAAATTGCCCCGATGGTAACTCATCAGGGCAATTGTTAATAAACTTCTAGTAGAAAGTAGAAACTACTTCTTTTCGCTCAAAAGCTGTTCGCGCAAAGCTGCGAGCTGATCGGAATCAGCTAAAGCACCTTCGCTAGCTGCTTCAGAAGAATAGTTGGAAGCAACTTCTTCCTTCTTTTCTTCCTTAGCTGGCTTCTTTTCAGCTTCTTCGTTCTGACCATCAGCGGCTGCGGATTCTGCTGCAGCTGCGAGTTCCTTAGCGGCAAACACCTTGTGCTGCTCCCACAATTCGTGAGCTGCTGCATACTGTGCTTCCCACTCTTCGCGCTGCTGCTCGTAACCAGCAATCCACTCGTTAGTGTTTGGATCGAAGCCTTCTGGGTACTTGTAGTTTCCTTCTTCGTCATACTCAGCTGGCATGCCGTAGAGAGCTGGATCGAAATCTTCAGAATTTGGATCAACAGCCTCGTTAGCCTGCTTCAAGGAGAGCGAGATACGACGACGATCGAGGTCTACGTCAATAACCTTAACGAATACTTCTTCGCCACCCTTAACAACAGTTTCTGGGTTCTCTACATGACGGTTAGCAAGCTCGGAAATGTGAACCAAGCCTTCGATGCCGTCTTCAACGGAGATGAACACACCGAACTGAACAATCTTGGTGACCTTACCCTTAACAACCTGTCCAGGAACATGGGTACGAGCGAAGCGCTGCCATGGATCTTCCTGAGTTGCCTTAAGGGAGAGGGAGATGCGTTCGCGATCGAGATCAACGTCGAGAACCTCAACAGTGACCTTATCGCCAACCTTAACAACCTCGGATGGGTGATCGATATGCTTCCAAGAAAGCTCGGAAACGTGAATGAGACCGTCAACACCGCCGAGATCAACGAATGCGCCGAAGTTCACGATAGAAGACACAACGCCTTCACGAATCTGACCCTTCTTAAGCTGCGAAAGGAAGGTCTCGCGAACTTCGGACTGGGTTTCCTCGAGGAATTGACGACGAGAAAGTACAACATTGTTGCGATTCTTATCGAGCTCAAGAATCTTAGCCTTAATCTTCTGGCCAATGTATGGGGAAAGATCGCGAACGCGACGCATTTCAACGAGGGAAGCTGGCAAGAAGCCGCGCAAACCGATGTCTACAATCAAGCCGCCCTTAACAGCCTCAATAACGGTACCTTCAACAATACCGTCTGCATCCTTGATCTTCTCAATATCACCCCAAGCACGCTCATACTGTGCACGCTTCTTGGAGAGAATAAGACGTCCTTCCTTGTCTTCCTTAGTTACAACAAGGGCTTCGATGGTGTCGCCAACTTCAACAACATCATCTGGATCAACGTCTTTCTTGATGGAAAGTTCACGGGAAGGGATTACACCTTCAGTTTTGTAGCCGATGTCCAACAATACTTCGTCGTGATCAATCTTTACGACTGTACCTTCAACTAAATCACCATCGTCAAAATTCTTGATGGTTGAATCGACTGCCTTGATGAAGTCTTCTTCGGTGCCAATATCATTAATCGCAACCTTGGCGACTTCGTTATTATTCTCTGCCATTACTTATTAGTGGTTTCTTCTTGGGGTGGATATTACTCGATATTAAATTATGACTTTTGTACGCGCACTATGCACGCGCTCTGTCAATGTTATATATAGGCATAGCCAAAATCGCCGTTTTACTTCGGGCGTGTCGCGCTACTTGATATTTGCTACTTAACACTACTCGCCGCTTGCTGCTCGCTCAGCCATGTCAACAACATTAGCCAATAGCATTGCGCGAGTCATTGGACCCACTCCACCAGGATTTGGCGAATACGCTCCCGCGACTTCTCTACAAGCAACATCAACATCGCCTTTTACACGATATCTGCCCACTTCTTCATCAAAAACGCGCGATACACCAACATCAACCAACACACATCCAGGCTTAACATCGCAAGGCTTTACAAATCCAGTGCTGCCCATTGCTGCAATAATAACGTCGGAGCGCATCATAATATCATGCAAATCGCGCGTGCGCGTGTGGCATAATGTTACAGTTGCATCTACTCCCCTGCGCGTAAGAAGCAGCCCGATTGTTCGTCCAACAGTAATTCCTCGTCCAAGTACGCACACATTTTTGCCTTCAAGATCAATGTTATAAGCATCTAGCAGTGCCAAAATTCCTCGCGGCGTGCATGGAAGAGGTGTAACAATATCTCCCGAAATATGCATAACCAGCTCGCCTAAATTGTACGGATGCATTCCGTCGCAATCTTTTGCAGGGTCTATTGCCTCAATAATCTTCTTAGAATCCACGCCTTTTGGCAAAGGTAATTGCACTATAAAACCTGTGCAGGAAGGGTCATTATTTAATTTTTCGACAGCAGTAAGAATTTCGTATTCGCTAGCGTCTTCTGGCAAATCGCATCGGATTGAGCGAATCCCCACTTCTTCGCAATCCTTGTGTTTTCCAGCAACATACTTCAACGAACCAGGGTCGCTTCCAACTAAAAGCGTTCCAAGCCCTGGATTAATGCCCTTTTCTTTAAGCTTTTCTACTCTATTTTTTAAGTCGCTTTTAATACTTGCAGCTAGCGCTTTCCCATCTAATACAACAACCATGATTCACTTCCCAGCTCGCATGTTAATTCTTATGTTCAACTTACAAATCATCTAATACAATTCGTACACGTAGTATATTCGTATGGATAGGCTATCGTGAGGTATAGAGGTGCGCGACACAACTACTAATAACAGGATATTAATAATAGAATGGTATTTATTATTAGTAATACAACTTATTAGCTGTACCACAGCAGTACCACACTTTTGTACGTGCACGCTGTTTACGGAAGGGGCGCAAAGATGTGTGAAAATACTTTTCATTTAAGTCGCGCAAAGAAAATATGCAAAGCGATTTTAGCTTGCGCAATTGTGCCATCAATGTTGATTGGCATGGCTGGGTGCGGTGCAAATTCACAATCTTCTGAAAAAACAACACATACAAAAAAAGAAATTAAACAAATTAAAGTTGTTTCCACACTTGAATCTTGGGCAAGCTTAGCCAGAGAGATCGGAGGCAACGATGTTGTTGTTAAGTCAATAATAAACAAGCCAGATGTTGATTCCTCCTCATTTAAACCATCCAGTAAGGATTTGCAAAAACTTTATGATGCACAAGTTGTGATTTCTAACGGGGCTGGATATGACAGTTGGATTGCAAAATACTTATCTAAAAAGAGCGAAACAGTAAATGCTGCTTCTACAGTTGGCGCTTTAAATGGTGATAATCCTTACTTATGGTTGTCCAAAGATGCGAGAAGTGCTATGGCGTCTAATATTTGCGACGTTTTCTCTAAGATTCTTCCGTCAAAGAAGAAGATTTTTACTAAAAGACTTAATACTGTTAAATCTCAAGAAAAGAATCTTGACGAGTATATTGAAAAGTTTGGTAAAGATCACAAAAACTTAAAGTATGCGTCGACTAATCCTATTCTTTTCTGGCTTATGTCAGATATGAATATAGAGGATTCTACTCCTAAAGAATATGCTACTCAGGCTGCTCAAGACGATGCTATTGATAAGACTAATGTGGACAAATTCCAGAAATTAATAGAAGAAAGAAAATTTGACGTAATAATCAACAACAGTCAACGCAATAATACTGACATAAGCATTTTGACTGGAACAGCTGGAAGAAGCTACACGTCTGTGATGTGGGTTAACGAGCTCATGCCAACGTATGCAACCGATTTAAGAAAATGGGTTATGAAAATTTGCGAAGACATTGACAATGCCGGTAAAGCTACGATTAACATGAGAAAAGAGTTGGGAAAGCACGAAGCCTCTCAGCAAAATAAGCCTATTACAGAAAAGCCTACAGTTTCTAAGCCAGATCCAAGTAGGTCTAACAAAGGTCAGCAGGATCCTGGAAAGTAAATCTGAAAAATAAAAATAAGTAGAAGATATAGGAAGATATAAAAAAATATAAATAAAGAATAAAATTCACCTCCTAAATTTTTATAACTTAGGAGGTGAATTTTTATGTCCTATTTCTTTTTAGTTTTATGTCCTACTTCTTTTTAGATTTTTTAGACCTCTCGGCAAGCAATCTAAGAGTATCTGCAGCAGCTTCTTCTGGAGCTTGAGTATGGTGTTGCTCATCTCCAGGCAGAGGATCAGCATATCCAAGATTCACATTTAACAAGCGTTCTGCCTGCTCTTCGTCAATCTTTTCAGATAATGCAATTTCCGAAATAAGAATACTGCGAGCGCGAGCAAGCATACGCTTTTCTCCTGCAGACAAACCATGTTCGTCTACATCTCGCTGTGATAAATCTCGAACAACTTCTGCAATCTTGTTAACATCGCCAGTAGCGATTTTCTCAACATTAAGCTTGTATCTACGAGACCAATTCATTTCTTTTTCGAGAATAGGAGTGCGTAAAATTTCAAAAACTTTAGCAACTTCTTTTGCGCCTACAATATCTCGAACGCCAACTTTTTTGACATTGTCTACTGGGACATTAATCTCTAAACCATCTGAAGACAATACAACTAAGCGTAAGTATTGCCTAGTAATACCTTTGACAGTGCGTTCACTAATTTCCTCGACTCGAGCCGCACCATGACGAGGATAGACGACCATATCGCCGACTTGATAACCCACAGAACCCTCCGTATGCACAGAAAAACTCATTTCAGTTTTCCATAAGGCAAAGACTTGAGGCTCGAAAAGATATTTTTTTGACTGATTAGTCAAACTTTGCTCAAAACACACAAGACATACGCAAATAATGTTGTATGATAGACAACATGAGTACAGTATCTAACATCAATGAAGATGCAATCGCAATGGCTGTCCGTCAGGACGTGCTTGCTGCGGTCAGCAACGCAGAATACTACAATCCACACGAGGTCCTTGGTGGACATCTCGGAACTGGCAAAGGCGCTGGTACTGCCACGGTTCGCGTATTGCGACCAATGGCCAAGAAGGTAACAATTCTTACTAAGGGCGGAGAATACGAAGCCAAACACGAATACAACGGTATTTTTACTGCTGTTGTTCCTGCCACAAAGCATTCTAAGAGCAAAGAATGGTCTGTTCCTAGCTATCGTATCCGCACTGTGGAAGTGGATGGAACTGAGTCTGTAGATGATGATCCGTACCGTTACTTGCCTCAGATTGGCGATATGGACATGTATCTGTTTGGCGAAGGCAGACACGAAAGACTTTGGGAAGCACTGGGTGCTCATGTTAAAAGCATTACCGATTCTTGGGGTCTTGTTAGCCCAGAAACAGGCAAGATGGTTAAAAAAGTTACTGGAACTGCTTTTACGGTGTGGGCGCCAAACGCACGCGCTGTAAGAGTTGTTGGCAACTTTAACTATTGGAATGGTCGCCGCCACGCAATGCGTTCTCTTGGATCTAGCGGTATTTGGGAGCTTTTCATTCCAGGAGTAGGTGCAGGCGAAGTTTATAAGTTTGAGATTATGACTCAAGCTGGAAACTGGATTATGAAGGCAGATCCTATGGAGCGCTCTCATGAGCTTCCACCTAATACTGGATCTGTTGTTGTTGATTCCGAATTTAAATGGCACGATAGCGAATGGCTTGAACATCGCGCAAAGACTAATGCTCACGATGGTCCTGTAAGCATCTACGAAGTTCAGGCAAATAGCTGGAATCGCGATTACGATAATTATCGCGAACTTGCAGATCACCTGGTTGATTACGTTCAGCAAGAAGGCTTTACTCACGTTGAGTTTATGCCTCTTACCCAATACCCGTTCTCAGGTTCTTGGGGTTATCAGGTGACTGGTTATTACGCTGTTGACTCTAGGCTTGGAAGCCCAGACGACTTTAAGTACTTGGTAAACAAGCTCCACAAGGCTGGCATTGGTGTGATTATGGATTGGGTTCCAGCACACTTCCCTAAGGATGACTTTGCTTTGGGTAGATTCGACGGCACTGCGCTTTATGAAGACCCTGATCCTCTTCGCGGCGAGCACCCAGATTGGGGAACGTACATATTTAACTTTGGCAGACACGAGGTTCGTAACTTCTTGGTTGCTAACGCCTGCTTCTGGCTTAGCGAGTATCACGTTGATGCTTTGCGTGTAGACGCTGTGTCTTCTATGCTCTACTTGGATTACAGCCGTGAAGCTGGTCAATGGCGTCCAAACATGTATGGCGGACGCGAAAACCTTGAGGCTATTGACTTTATTAAGGAAGCAAACGCTACTGCATACAAGAATAATCCTGGAATTATGATGATTGCAGAAGAGTCCACTGCATATCAAGGAGTTACTGCTCCTACAGACATGGGCGGCTTAGGCTTTGGCTTAAAGTGGAATATGGGCTGGATGCACGACACTTTGCAATACCTTAAGGAAGAGCCGATTAATCGCCGTTGGCATCACAACGAAATCACATTCTCTATGGTTTACGCATATTCCGAACATTATGTGTTGCCTTTGAGCCACGATGAAGTTGTCTATGGCAAGGGATCTCTTCTTGGAAAGATGCCTGGAGACGAGTGGCAGCAATTTGCTGGCCTTCGTGCGCTTTTGGCATATCAGTGGTCTCACCCAGGAAAGAATCTTCTGTTTATGGGTGGAGAAATTGGTCAGTCTTGCGAATGGAACTTCAACAATTCGCTTAATTGGCATGAGCTTCAATGGCCGTTCCATCAAGGTGTACAAAAGTTGGTAGCAGATCTTAACGCTTTGTATAAGAGTTCTAGAGCATTTTGGAGCCAAGACTTTACGCCAGACGGATTCCAGTGGCTTACTAGCGACGATTCTGATCACAATACTTTAAGCTACATTCGTATTGGTGATAACGGTGAAGAAATTGTTGTGGTTGTTAACTTCTCTGGTCAGGCTTGGCAAGATTATCAAGTGGCATTGCCTAAGGGTGGTCAATGGGAAGAAGTTCTTACAACAGACGACGCTAAGTATTGTGGTTCTGATATTCACAATGGCACATTCACAGCCGCTGCTGAAGAGTATCATTCAAGACCATATTCTGCAAGGATTACTGTTCCAGCGCTTGGAGCTGTATTCCTTAAGCCAGTCAGCAAGTAGTTAGTTGATAATTAATAACTTAAGTTAGGAATCTGAATTAGGTTAAAATGTTGGACACTCCATCAGAAAAAGGTGTTCCTCGAACAATTCTTGTTGTAGAGGATGAGCCAGATTTAGCCACAGCTATTGCGCAACGTATTGTTGCCAGAGGTTGGAAGGCTAGAGTTGTTTCTGATGGAGTGTCTGCTGTTAAAGCTGCTTTAACATTAAAGCCTGATCTTATAATTATGGACGTCATGCTTCCTGTTATGGACGGCATTGAGGCGACTCGCAGAATAGTATCTAGATACCCTATTCCTGTGCTGATGCTTACAGCTAGAGATGCTGAGTCGGATAAACTGGCTGGATTAAGCGCTGGAGCAGACGATTATGTTACTAAACCGTTTTCTCCTAGAGAACTTATCGCAAGATGTGCTGCTATTTTGAGGAGAGTTGAAAGAGCTACTTTAATCGCAAATAGAGCGCAATATAACGCTCTATTTAAGTTTGGAGATTTGATTATTGACCCTAGACAGAGGCTTGTTACTCTTAACGGTAAAGAAATTCATTTTACTCCTACTGAATTTTCTTTATTGACTACTTTTGCAAAGCATCCTCATGATGTTTTAAAACGAGAAACACTTTTAGAAGAAGTCTGGGATTGGCCAGATGCTTCTGGAACTAGAACTGTTGATTCACATGTTAAATCTTTAAGACATAAAATTGGTTCTTCTTGGATTCGCACAATACATGGAATAGGTTATGCTTTTGAGCCACCTGATGAAGATTATGACCAAATATTTAACTAGAAATAATAAAAATAACAATAACAATTCTGTTGATAAAGTAGGTAAAGTCGATTCTTTTTCTGAGGTCACTTTGCGATCTGCTTTGCATCCTAATCGTTTTATAGGGTTTTTTGCGTCTTTAAAAGGTGAATTATCTGCGATTATTGTTGTTGCAACAGCTATAGCATTTGTAATGGCTTGGTTTCTTTTAAAAGTTGGGTTAAGCGGATGGATTGCAATGCCTATAACGCTAGCTGTAGCGCTAGGTATAACTTACGCATTTTCCAGAGGATTAACTGCTCCGCTTAGACAAATGCGAGATGCTTCTGAAGCAATGGCAGATGGTGATTATTCCGTGCGAGTTCAGATTGAGAATAGAAAAGACGAGGTTGGAAAATTAACTCTAGCTTTTAACGAAATGGCTGAAGAACTAGAGCATGCTGATAATATGAGGCGTGATCTTATAGCTAATGTAAGCCACGAGCTTAGAACACCTGTTAGTGCATTACAAGCTATGGTAGAAAATCTTGCTGATGGAGTTGTAGAGCCGACACCGTCGAATATGGAGGCTATTCTAAATCAGATTCACAAGTTGGCTGATTTAATCACTTTTCTACTCGATTTGTCTAGAGTAGAAGCTGGTGCAGAAAGTCTTGTTATTACAGAGTTCGATTTTAAAGATTTTCTTAACAGTATTGTCGAACCTATAGAAATAGCGGATGCTGGGCATAATCATCATATAAGTCTTAATGTCGAAAATGATATTACGCTTGTTGGGGACAAAAATCGCCTATCGCAATTGTTTACTAATGTGGTTTCTAATTCTATTAAACATTCTGCAGACAATACTAAGATTCTTATAACAGCAAAATCGAATCATGAGAAGAATACTCTAGTTTGTAACGTTATTAATTTTGGAAACCAGATTCCTAAGGAGGATAGGGCTGATATTTTCCGAAAATTTGTTAAGGGAAGCCAAGGTATTGGAACTGAGTCTGGTGGCACAGGATTGGGTTTGTCTATTGCAAGATGGGCTGCACAATTGCATAACGGTACTGTAAAAGTTGTTGATGATAAGCGTGGAGCTAATTTTGAGATTACACTACCGCTTACGTATAACAAATAACGAGTTATTATAATCCGTATAAAACACTTTCCTTTGACCATACTCCTGCTATAGCAAAACACGCGAAAACTGTTATACCACAATCTTTTAATGCTTCAACACAATTTTTCATCGTAGATCCTGTAGTGATAATGTCGTCTAAAAGTATTACTTTGCATCCTTTTGGCACTATTCTTGTGTCTACTAAAAACCCTTTTGTGGTTCGCAAAGATCGTCCCCTACTTCCTTTAACTTGAACTGATTTTACTTTTATTTTGCCCATTTTGATTGCTTTTACAACCCGTGCATTAATACCATATTCTTTAAGATTTTTAGAAACGTATTTAGCAATAGGATCCATGTGTTTTCTTCCGCGTTTTCTTTGTGATTTAGAAGACGATGGAATTGGTACGATAATAAGATTTTCAATAATATTTTCATCGGTATTTTTGCAATTACTTTCATAACTATTTTTATAATCACTAATAACTTTGATTATCAATTGAGAAACCAAATATGAAAAAGGCTTATCGAGAAGTTGATTACTATGATCCTTCCAACACAACAAAGATTTCCTTACAAAACCTACATAAGTTGAGCACGAATAAATATTTCCGCACATTACGCTTATCAAAGGATCCTTATGCCATTCTTTAAACATACTCGTGCAATCATCGCACAAAACGCAATCAGGAAGATCACATCCTGCGCAGCCAACTGGAAGAATAAGATTAACCATGGTTTTAAAAACAATCGTCCAAGAAATGTTAAGAATAAGCCCATTTATTTTATGAGTTAGATTTTTTAAAAGCATAAATCGACGATAAATATTACAAAATGTAATTGCAATAAAATTAAGTCAATGTGGTTAAAGGCTATTTTAAAATTTGAAAATATTTATGGAATTAGAAAATTGTCTAAAAATCAGCGCACTAGGAATTAAGATGTTTTAACATTCCAGTGCACAAGTTAAATGTGTCACTAGGATCTTTTACTCTAATAGCCAAAGCTCTAGTTAAAGATGTTGGGTAATCATTACCGCCTTCATACATTCGATCTCCAACAAAAGCCATCTTATTTAAAGGAATATGGCAATAGGAAGAAAGAGCCTTAAGAGCTTGAGCCTTATTATCGCCTTTGCTGACAATATCGACACTAGTAAAACCACCAGCACGCACAGAAAAATCAGGCAAATTTTTAGAAATTTCTTGAGCTAAAGTAGTTTTTAAAATTCCACTAGGATCCCACTGTTTTTTAAATTCAACAGGAGCGAGTTGACCTAAAGCTGAAAAAGTGATTTGCGTACCACGATTCTCTATCTGACTCCCCCAAAGTTTCTCATCTGAATCACACTTCCACAAACCCATTTTTTTAGCACAAGATATAATTACTTCAATAACATGATTTGCATCATCGTCAGAAATATTATGCGAGTAAATGCAGTACAATCTCCCATCCGAAATGCGATAATAGCTTGCTCCATTAGTCGGCATAATGTGTAGATTATCAAGTCTTGTATATGCAGGTAAAACATTTAAAATCTGACTTTTAACTAGTCGCAAGTCACCGCCAGTAATAACAGCAATAGGCAACCTATTTATCAAATCACCAAAAACTGTACGCATTCCACTTGTCATAGGCTTTTTTGAACAAGCAAGAGTATTGTCTAAATCAAAACCAATAAGCGAATACGATACAAGATACTCACAAAGTCCTTGCTCATTCCACTCATGAATATTAGACTCCAACACTTGCCTCCTGTACAAACCTTGCAATTCAAGTATTCCATATTATTAACATATTTACTACAACGTGTCTTGCATGTTTTGCAGACCACTCATTTCACCATCTATTTCACCATCTATTTCACCATCTATTCCACTATGAGTTTGTCAAATTGCCCTAGCATACAAATAAAGTTAAAGCATGACGTCTTTAATATGGGAACAGCGAAGATATAAAAATCGACACGGCAGAGGAATGAGAATGCCAATGTTTGGCACAAGACTACCACGGTACAGAACAGCAAGCGGAATGTTTGACTCAATGGTAGCTGGTCAAATACGAAGACTTAATGGCGCATGGTCTAATCTTACAAAAGGCGTGCAGTTTGCTGTAGAAGACGTTCCACCATCTCAACCAGTACTTTGGGAAAGCAACAAAAGAATAATGTCTCAAGTATTTCCAGCTTCCAAAGGAATACCACCTAGAATCGTATTGTACAGGCTGCCGCTATGCACACATGTTACTAGTCGCGCAGAATTACAATACGCCATTCGAGATGAGATGGTCCAACGACTAGCAGAATTGTATGGCAGAAGACCAGAAGAAATAGACCCAGACTGGGGATTGTAAAGATAATTAAAATAGTTTACTAAATAAACTACTTCACAATAGCAGGATTTGCTCTAACCTTAACACTTATTCTGTTAGGATCAAGTGATTTAGAAGGAATCCAAGCAACTCCTGCAAGTCCCGCGCTATTTACCGTATTATTTTGAATCCTAGAAGCAAAAGATACGCCAGACTTTGATTTAAGCGTAAACATAATTGCTTTAGGATTAATATCTTTTGCATATATTGTTGAAACAGTATAAGGTTTAATATCAACCGCTTTAGAAGATACCTTTATTCCATAAGAATCATAAGCATTTATGGTTACGTGAGAATTATCCACTAAACCATTTGCAATATATAACGAAGTTTCATCTGCAGAAAGCGGAGATACAAAAGCACTATTAGTCATAGGATTAACAGCATTAACAAAAGCAATATCACTCTGACCATCTTTACCGTTTCTTTCAACAGAAGCCATAATAAAAGTCGAGACAGTGCTTTGAGCAAAAATAGCGCCAACTCCCTTAGGAGCATTTCCTAAATCAACAACCTGAACTTGCCTTGCATTAAGATCTACTTCCTTAATGCTTTTCTTTCCTAAATCATCCAGCCAATATAAATCGAGTTTCCCACTTTTATCAGACCAAATATAAGCTTTGACCTGATCTCCATCTGTAATGCCGGGTAAAACAGGTTCCTTAGACGCTGAGCTTGTTGGCTGAATAATATCCACTCCCTTAGAAACAAGTCCTTGAGAGCGAACGACTTTAACAAAAGATGAAACTGGTGCTTGGTCACTTGAAACTTGAATATACAGCCCATTAGTTTTCTCGGCTGCGGCAGAAATGTTAAAAGAAGAGTCACTATGCGCTGGAACAGTAAAAGTACTTCCAGTAGATAGATTCATTTGAGCACCTGATCTACTTGTTGACCACGCTTTAACACTCACAACAGTTGGTTTTGATGAAAGATTAATAGAATTTAATCTTATTGACACACCTTCCGATATTTGCGGAATAATAAAGTTTTGTCGCATTGATGGAGATACGCAAGAAGTAGCAGACAAACCTTTTAAATCCCCATTTGTTGCCCAAGATACACTAGAAGCAACTGATCCAGTACCAGACTGTGCATTAAGAAAATTGCTTTCTAAAATTTGAGCATCTTTGTCTACATTATTTTCAGCAAAATAAGCTTTACTATCATCATCTGAATTAGAAACATTAGTAAAAGATTTATTGACTAAATCTTTAGAATTCCCAGAATCTTTTAAACCATGTACAGAGGACTTATAAACATTGCCAAAGGACGCATATCGCGCAACCGACTTTAAATCACCTTCGGATTCTTGAAACTCACTATCGCCATAATTTGCTAAATCTGGCAAAGATACTCTAGTCGGACAAACCGTTTGAAAATTAGTAGAACTTACTTGTTTTTCCACACTTCCATTCGGATAAATAGGATCATCCATAATATGTTTAAACGGAGATGTGTAGGATATTACAACAGCAGTAGAAACTAGTATTGCAGCGCTTAAAAGCGACAATAACAATAATTTGAATCTTCTAAAACGAGTAGAAAGATTAACAGAAGCATACTCTTCTGCATGGCGATGACTATTTTTAGAATTCTTATTCGACTTCATTTAAATCTTCCCTGACATATTATTCGTTTAATAAATCATAATCATCTAACTAATCATCTAAACGCTCTATTAAATTGCTATTATTAAAACGCGGCAACGCTACTAAGCAATACAATAATAGGACTAAAGCAAAAACAATAAACCAAGGCATTCTCCATGAAAGTGGACGAGAATGGCTATAAATCGATGTTTTTGAAACAGATTTTTTACTGTTATCAACATCAAAACGGCAGTATGTTCCGTGATCAGATGAAACAACAAGTTGAGTACCATCGGAAGCATTAACGTTAGCAATCAGGTTTTCTGTAGCCTCCTTATTAGAAGTACTATCAGAAGACAAGATGGAATTGTTAGCAGATAAGTTAGTTTTAGTTATGGAATCGTTAACAATATAAATTCCACCTATTCCAAGCTGTTTCAGAGTTTCTATAGACTCATCGTCTGCATGAGAAAGAAGCTTAGAAGCTGCATAATATAGTGTGTTTCTGCTAGGAGAATACCCGTAAAGTACATCTCGAACTTGTAATGCTGGAGATAGATCAATAAGATCACCGCGAACAGTTCGCATAAGTGAAATATCTAGCTCACGACTATTTATTGCTTTAATAGCAAGGACTCGATTAGAGTCATTCTTCCTTAAATAGTCAGAAACAACCATTGGTAAACCGTTATCACTTGCATAAACAGAAGTTAAAGGACCACTTGTTATAGCAAATAATCCGAGCAGAATAGCAACAGCAAAAATACCAAAAGCTAAAATTCCTCTAGCAAGATGAATAATCTTACGGAGCATCGCTTTAGCAGAGCGCCTAATAGCAGCACGCTTAGAAACGCGCGTCGTATAATCGTCTGGATTATTATCAATATTTATATTAGATCTTCGCAAAGGCTCAAAACGATGAACAGCTTTACCAGCAACCATGCACATGCAAGCAAGCACACCAAGCGCGCTTAAACATACGCCTGGAAGAACGCTAGAAGATATAGGTCCATCAAAATCCGCTGCGATAACGACTCGAGATGCAACTAATGAAAGAGCCATACCACTTACTATCACAACCCACATCATTCTAGAAGTTCTTAAAGCAAATGGAAGAGCAAGAGAAGCTAAAGCCATTAACAAAGCGAGAACAGCAAACACAATCATTATGATTCCGCGAAGCTGCATAATAGGCAAAGATTGAGAAGAAAAATGATTCAAATCAATATTGAAAGCTCTAAGTAAAACATCTAAATAGTTGACAACTCTAGGAGCACCATTGATTTTTTGCGATGGAACAGCCATAGTCGCAAAAAGCTGACGCCACATTCCAGATTCAAAATAGCGAACTACACTACCTAGAGTTGGAAGAAGAACCAACACAGAAGGTATAGGCATAAGCGCTAGCATAAAACGATGTGAACGAACCATTATCAATGATGCTATGAAAATAACAATCATAGGTAGGATAAGCTGAGGGCAAGCTGCAAGAGGAATCATAAAGCATAACGATGCGCATGCAGCACATTGTATAGATGGAACAGGAAGCACTGGGTCTTCTGTAACATACATTCCTACAGCGTGGAAAGCAAACGCAAATGCTGCTGGCAAAAACACCATTGTTAGAAGCATTGGTAAGTCGCCTCTAGCGAATATGCCAAATGCCATTGCAATCATTGTCCAACAAATACCAGAACAAACTCTTACAATATCGGAACGAGTAAATACTCCTGCAAGCGCCCAAAAACTTAACAACATTGCTGGAGCTGCAAGGAAGAAAATAACACTTACTGCAGCGATTGTATTGCCACCAAACACAATAGAGGCGAGCATCCAAATAATAAGAAGAGGAGATGGAGGCATTGCAGAAGCAAAACCATCATCTGGAATATAAGATCCAATTGCAGAATTAAAAAGTTGATTAAAACTAGAGCCAGTTGGAAGTAATTGGCTTGAATAAAGCGAGGATCCAGAAAAAATCTTACTAATAGGAGCACCATAAAGAAGCATAACAGCCGCAAACACAAGCAAAGAAGCAAAAATAGCAGCACTCCAACGAAGTAAAATTCGCTTATGCAAATGTCGTCTTGCAAGCGGACTTAAAATAACTCCCTTTTTTTGAGTTTTAAAAGCAACAGTCTTGTCTTTCCAACGTGTAATTTGGCTACGACTTGCTATAAGGGACGAAAGCCTCTTCAAAGACACTTTCGCCACTCTAGATACTCTTCTTCTAGCAAAAATAGCTCTAGGAAATTGCGCTAATGCTATCCACGGGAGCATAAGGTGCATGAATGCCACATATGGTTGCTTAGCAAACAAAGACTGCAAGGCGCGAATTAATGACATAGGCAGGCTACACAACCAAACAATTGGCCACATAATCACACGAATATCCGTGTACAAATATCTTTGTTTTGCCATAATCGAATATGCAGAACCGTAGCAAATACTAGATTTTTCAACAGGTCTTTCTTCTCCACTTCGAGTGCGGATTCCATCAAAACGCGCTCTTCTATGCGCTATGCGAGCTTTTGGCACAACAACTACTCGCCCACCGCTTAAAATAACTCGCCTACAAAAATCGTTAGACTCTTCAAACGTTGTTAACCAAGGTTGAGTCCCTCGCATTTGCCATGCGCTAAGAGAAACAAGAGCACCAGCCAAAGAAACAGAATAAACATCTCCGCGAAAATCATACTGCTCCTGATCTGGTTCACCTTCTACAGTAAGAGAATGCACTCTATGTTTCCATGCATACATGCCAACATTGTGCAAAATCTTACCCTGCCAATCCACTTGTTTTGCACCTAGAATACAAGCTGTTGGTGTATTTCTCCATGTTTCTCTTAAAGCCTCAAGACACTTGTTATCGCAAGGTTTTGAATCGTCGTGAAGAAGCCACAAGGATTTAACGCCTTGCAATGGTAAAAGTTTTCTCAAAGATTTTTCTACCGCATCGCCAAAAGATTTTGCAGATTTAATAGGTAGAACAATAATCTTTATCTTTGCGTAAGATTCCTGTATATAACCCTGATTGTTGTTAGAAAAATCACCACCATAATTACTAACAAAATCTGCGCTAGAAATTAGACCAGATAATGTTGTTGGTTCTATTTGAACATTAAAAGATGTTACAGATTCTTTTTCTACTCTATTAGCACAATCAGCTACAACAATAGTTCCTGGAAGAACAGTTTGATTTATTAAAGCTTGCAAAGTGTCTTCATAAAACCGCGTATCTCTCTCAACACTCATTATTGAAATAATCGACGAATCAACTTCGCGCGGTTGCTTGCGATTTAAAGCTGAAAAAACGTGTAAAACATTATTTTCAAACGTATCAGTCTCAGCGGTTAATGAATCCATACATAATAGTGTACGCAAGGGGTATGTATTATGCATGTTTAGATAATTCTCAATAGAATGCACTATAATAGTAGCTTATATGTGTGTTTACGAAAGAAGGAAGCATGGCAGCCTCTCGCTATGAACAAGACCGCCGGTACCAAACTAACTATTGGGACTCCTCAGCTCCACATCATAGCTTAAGCAATCATATTTTATATAATTCTCGTAAATTAATTTCTATTGTTATTGTTGCCATTCTAGCCTTCTTTTCTACAATCATAGCAGCTGTTTGGCTTGATTTTTCGTCTACAATACAATCTCGTGTTGTTAACATGATTACAAAAGATGGCAAAAAAGTTCAAGCAGTAGACCCTAACGCTGGTAAAACAATCAACATTCTTGTTCTTGGTCAAGATACTCGAGAAGGCAGAAACCGTGCTTTTCAGGGCGGTGGAGAAGATGAAAATCATCAATCAGATACGGCAATGATTGTTCAAATCAGCGCAGACAGATCCTATATAAATATTGTTTCTATTCCAAGAGACTCAATGGTTAAAGCAGCATCATGCAATACGACTAATGGAAAAATTCCTTCCAGACGCAAAGTGATGTTTAATTCTATTTTTGCTCTTGGGTACGCTAAAGGCGGCGACTTAGCATCGGCAGCATCGTGCACTCTTGCAACAGTAAATGAAATTACTGGATTAGATATAACTAATTTCATTGTTGCAGACTTTAGTGGTCTAAGCGACATGATTAACGCAATAGGCGGCGTAAATTTGTGTATTCCAGTAGATACTAAAGACTACTACACTGGAGTTAATTTAAAGCACGGATTACAGCATTTAGATGGTGTTCAAGCAACACAGTATGCAAGAATGAGGCATGATACTGCAAGCGATGGCTCAGATATTATGAGAACTACTCGTCAACAATATCTACTAAAACAGCTTATTCATCAAGCATTGTCTAAAAACTTGTTCACACAATCTGGTCAGCTATATCAGCTTGCAAAATCTGCTCTAAAATCGCTTAATATAAGCGAAGGATTAGCAAATCCTGCGACACTGGTTGGATTAGCAACAAGCCTTCACAAGTTAAATACTTCTAATATTTATGCACAAACAATACCGATTACAGCTGATCCAGCTGACGAGAATCGTGTTATTCTTGACGACAGTGCAGAAGACGTTTGGGAATTGATGAGAGAAAATAAACCACTTACTAAGCATCTTGCCTCTAAGCAAAGTAAGTCTGAAAAATCTACAAAGAAAAATTCTAAAGAAGATAAAAAATCAACTTCTAAAGATTCCAATGTCTCAAATGACGATTCGGATAATACGAACGGTACAGGTTCCTACGATTCTACAAATAGCGGACCAGCAGGAAAACTTAGCGCTATTAATCCAAAAACTGGATTAGCTAAAGACGAATTAGGCAGACTAATAGACCCAAATAGTGGAGGCATAGTGGATCCAAATGATGGAACAATAAGAGATCCAAATACTGGGCATTACATGGGTATTGCAGATAAATACTTAAATAACACTATTTGCGCAGTTCCAAAAGGGAAATAATAAGAAAGATAGAAAATATATTTTCGACACTACTTTATAACCACAATGCTTTATAATGCCATTGTTAGTTATTGCATTGAGTTAATACGATTAGAAATTATTAATTAGCAAACACATACGAGTTATGCTACAGGAGGATAAATGAGCCAGCAACGTCCAGAAGACGCTTCAGGGAATCAGAATAATCCTCCTAGTTTTGCACCATCTAATCGTAGAAAAAATAAGAATGGCTCTTACTCACACAATACAAGCGCAAATAATGGAAATGCAATACCGAGTTTTCCTCCTAAACAGAATAACAAATTTAAAGAAATAGAAAATCAAAACTCACAAATCAATCAAAAAGCACCATCTTTTGCACCAACATCGCGCAAAAACGGCAACACAAGTCATCCAAAAATATCGAATATAACACCATCAATTAATGTGCAACCGATTAGCACAGCATATTCAAATTCCGAATCGTATATGATTTCACCTGAGTCTTATATAGGAACGTCTAATAAAATCTTTGAAAAACCAGACGATGTAGAATCAATTGATAATCCTGCTAATAACCCTATAGGTTATAGAAAAAAACATCATTTCTTAAAATACTTAACTCTATTGTTAGTAACGCTCTTAATTATTGTAGGAGTGTGTGGAGCGTTATCTTGGAACTGGGTTGATTCACAAATAAAACGCGAACCATGGTTGACTAATACAGAAGACACTCAAGAAACAACATGGCTTATTCTAGGATCAGACCAGAGAGAAGGCGAAGAAGCTAAAGAGATAACAGGCTTTAGAACAGACACTATTCTTGTACTAACAAAACCTGTAAGCGGACACAGCTCTTTAATATCAATTCCAAGAGACTCGCTTGTTTCAATAAATGGTCAGCAAATGAAAATAAACACTGTTGCGCAAGATATTGGAAAACAAGCCTTAACAAAAACAGTCGAAAAAATAACTGGTCACAAAATAGACCATGTAGCAGAAATAAAATTCGAAGGACTTACAAAAGTTGTAAATTCTCTGGGCGGAATAGATTTATGCTATAACCGTACTGTAAATGATGCATACAGTGGTCTTAATTGGACAGCTGGATGCCATAGCGTAGACGGAACAGTTGCGCTAGCTTTTTCCAGAATGAGATACGCGGATCCACAATCCGACTTTGGTAGAGCAGCAAGACAACGCATGGTGATAAGCGCAATAATGAAAAAAGCATTATCTAGCAGCACACTTACAAATTTTGGGACCGTAAAAGGATTTGCAAAAGCATCTCTCGATTCAGCAATGTTAGACGAAAACACAAATCCTGGAACACTACTAAACATGGGGCTTGCGTTTAAAGAAGCTACAGGAAAAGACGGTGTAACGGGAACAGTTTATTGGACAAACCCTGATTATGAGGTTTACGGAGTCGGATCATCAGTATTGTTAGACGACGCCAAGAACATTGAATTATTCAACCAGTTATCTGCAGGAACACATGCTCCTGGAAGCGTAGGAACACTTGCAGAATTAATGAATCAACAATAATACGAATACGATTAACACGATTAACACAAAAGTTTTATCGTATTTAAACCTTTAACCACACTGCTGTATTTTCCTTGCACAAACTGTAAAAACTCATGCATGATTGCGCTATGGAATATAAGGAATGTAAAAACTACGGAAACTATGAAAACAACGCAATCTATAATAAAAACGCATCCTCAAAATCAATGTTTTGGATGCAGATTATCGCTAATATTGTGCCGATTTTTGCCAATATTGCTCTAGCAATAATGGCGTGCTTGCAAAAAAGTTGGATGATGTTAGCTATGGTCGTCCCAAGCATAATGATGTATATTGCTTGCTTAATACCACAAATTATTCAATACAATGTGAATAAGAAAAGTGATAACAAAAACGAAAATAATATTAAAAAACATGTTGAAACACAATTTTCTAAAAGGATAAGTCGCCAGCATGTTCAAGGTGTTCCGAATACGCTTGTTCCAATAAATTTAGAAGCAATACTGATAAATAATGCGAATCAAATAAGCAGCATAAGTAATTCTAAAAATATAGTAAATCATGCTACTCCTCCATGGAAAAATGTTGTTTACTCTTGGCTAAAATCTTCCAATGAGTCAAATAAAAAACTCGTAGCACCAATCGGTATAAGCGAAAACGGATATTTTTGTTTAGACCTTATTAGAAACGGACCACACGCTCTTGTAGCAGGTACAACAGGCTCAGGCAAATCTGTGTTACTAACATCATGGTGTTTGGCTTTAGCATTCAACTACTCCCCCAAATCTTTGCAATTTGTTTTTATGGATTTTAAGGGTGGAGCCACATTTGACGCTCTTTCCACACTCCCACACAGCATTGGGAATGTAGGAGATCTAAACCTTCAACATGCAGTAAGAGCACTTAAAGGATTAGAAAAAGAATTAGATAGAAGAGAAAGATTAGTAGCATGCCAAGGATGCCATGATATTAATCAAGTAAAACCATACCAGCCTTCACTGGCTATTGTTATAGACGAATTTCACGCATTAAAAAATCAATTGCCAGACTACATGAATCGTCTTATACGAATAGCATCAGTTGGAAGATCCTTAGGAATGCACCTTATAGCATGCACACAGAATCCAATGGCACAAGTAAATGCAGACATGAAAGCAAATATGTCTATAAACATATGTTTAAGAGTTAGAGATGCAATGCAATCTCATGAATTATTAGGATCATCTTGTGCAGCGAGCATAAATCCAAACAATCCTGGAGCAGCATACTGCAACACTGGAGATGGAATAATAGCATTACAATGCTCACAAAGCAGAAACAAAGATTCTCTTATACAAGCAATAAAATTAGCTGGAAAATTCTACTACTATAATCAACCTAAACAACTATTCAGTGCTCCATTACCAAGATATTTAGGTTATTCAACAATCAAAAATTATTGCAATAATACTTTTTGCAACAATAAATCTTCTAGGTTTAATTCTGACTTTAGCTATGACTTAAGTAAAGAAGATGGATTGTTAATAGGCTTAAAAGACGATGGCATTAATTTAAGCGAGGCAATTCTACCTACAAATCTGGGAAATATCGCAATTATTGGAGGAAATAAGAGAGGAAAAACTAATCTTATAAACGTAATTTCTAAAGCTATAAAATCAAGAAACACATACAACAATTCGCAAAATATTTATATTTTAGACAATGCAGACTCACTGCTAGAACCTTTTAGTAGCGACACAAAGTCTCAAGAATTTCAAAGTAAACTAGTCAATCCAAAAATAACTGTAATTTTCTGCGCACAAAACGCAAGGCATATTCGCATACCAGAACAAGCACCAGTAAGAATAATATTCCCAACAGGAGATGCTGGAACAGATACAATGCTAGGAATACCATCAGACTTGCTAAAAACTCTTAATGTAGATGATTATCAAACTCCAGGAAGATGCGTAATGGTAATTCCTGGAAGTGCTAATCTATTACAGATTTTAAGTTTTACATAAGGCTTTACATAAAAAATATTTTAAATTATTCAAAAAATTAAAAAAATAAAAAATTCTTAAAAAAGTCTTGAAAAAAAGTTATATTCATGGTTTCCTTGAGTGCGGATAGTTTTTAAAAACAAAGTTTAATAATAGTTTTAACCAGCGTAAGCTACGTTTTTTAAAGGGGATATTTATTTATGAGCAGCGCATTTGATTGGCGTTCAAAAGCAGC
The DNA here is from genome assembly GCF_049262855.1 of Gardnerella sp. DNF00038. NCBI lineage: Bacteria > Bacillati > Actinomycetota > Actinomycetes > Bifidobacteriales > Bifidobacteriaceae > Gardnerella > Gardnerella sp. DNF00038. The sequence continues at coordinate 1,092,528 of NZ_CP058407.1, forward strand.
ATGCAGAGACAAAGATCCTGAGCTTTTCTTCCCAGTAGGAAGTAACAGTGCATCTAATCAGCAGGTTGAGGAAGCCAAAGCAGTGTGCAGAACTTGTAACGTTGCAGACAATTGCCTAAGATGCGCGCTTGAAACAAGCCAAGATTACGGCGTATGGGGTGGTCTTAGTGAAGATGAACGACGATCACTAAAACGCAGGGCTATACGTGCAAGAAGAAACCAAAATGCAGAACTGTAATCTACATCTACTCCACTCCTGGAACTCGTAGCTTAATGTCGAGAAGAACACGAGTTCCACCTTCTCTACGTTGCTCCCATTTAACTGTTCCGCCAAAGTCGTTAGTAACAAAAGTATTGATTAACTGAGTGCCTAACCCAGATCCAGAAGACTTAGCCATACCGTGCAAAGACTCACTTTCAATACCCTCTCCATCATCTTCGACGACGATACTCAGATTATCCCCACCTCTACCAACAGAAATCTTAATATGTCCTTCACTAACTCCCTCAAAACCATGCTCTACTGCGTTAGTCACAAGTTCTGTTAAAACAAGAGAAAGAGGAGTTGCATCTTGTGCTGCCAACATGCCAAACTTGCCACAAAAATCTATCGTAATATTCTGATTTTGCGAAGCAAGCTCAATAGACATTTTAAGCAAACTAGAAATAACCTTATCAAAATCAACAACCTCATCAGCTGTTTGACTTAAACCTTCGTGAACAAGAGCAATCGTCTGAACGCGTCTTTGTGCTTCTTCTAATTCTTTACGTACTTCTGCAGACTTAGTTTTTCTAGCTTGAAGACGAAGCAAAGCAGAAACAGCTTGAAGATTATTCTTAACACGATGATGAATTTCAGAAATAGTAGCATTCTTAGTTTGAAGCTCTTTTTCCCTACGGAGAACCTCTGTAACATCACGACAAAGAACAACTGCACCCGTTCGATCATTTGGACCATACAATGGAAGCGAGCGCATAGAAACAACAGAATTATTAACTTCTAGTTCGCAATCAACATCCGCTTTACCGCTTAGTACAAGAGGCAAACTTTCAGGAACAACATCGTTTGTGTGCAACAATCTTGCTCCAAACTCGCATAGAAACTCGCCTTGCATAGTGTCTAATCCGCCTAATCTACGGAAACAGCTAATTGCGTTAGGAGAAGCATAGCGCACAACTCCGCTTTCTTCTAAAATAATAAAACCATCTGCAACTCTAGCATTGTGGCGCTGATTTAGCATTGAATCGTGGTATGGAAATTGCTCTCGCGAAATCATGTCGAACAGAGTTTTGCCAGCATTAATGCTTTCGGTCTCATACCTACCGTTTGATTCTCTTGTAGCAAGATTTGTTTCTCTAAGAACAAGACCTAACGTCTTGCCATTATGACGCACTGGGGCGTAAACATTACAAACTGTTGCTCTTCCAACAGTTCTTAATACAGAAGAGTGGAAACTTGTTTCCTTACTCATTGCTGCACTTAGTTCTTGATGCATTGATTCATCTAGCTTTACGCCCAACAAATCTTCAGTTCGAAGTGTAATTGCTGTAGACGGACGACATTGTTCTGCCACAACGTAATCACCATTGCCGTTTTGAATAATCAAAAGCAAGTCTGCAAAACTTAAGTCTGCTATTACCTGCCAGTCTGCTACAAGGTGATGCAGCCATTCGCGATCAGACTCATCAAAATCTGGACGCGTTGCAAGAATATGAGAAAAATCAGCCATAACCACAATAATATAGCCACATGGATAAATCTAAAACTATGGAGGATTTACTCCTACCAATTACGTGGCAACAAATTACAATAACTCTTTTAATAAAATAGTCTTATAAATTTCTGTTCATAGATTTCTGTTAATAAAATAAATTTACGACTTTCCATATTTGTACGAACAAAAGTTAGTTTAAATTTGCATCGTTTCTTATATTTCACTCCAAATCATGATTTGCATAATTTCTATGCAGCAAACCGAATACATTGACACCATATGTAACACCACTTATAATTTTATAAACACCAAAAACACGCTATTAACTGGGGGTGAAATGTCGCAATGGGACAAATTACTTAAGCGAATACTTAGCTTATCTAAAGATATGAGATTTGAGGAATTGAAAAAAGTGCTAGAAGCCTACGGATATGAAATGTGCAATCCAAGAAGCGGAAGCAGTCATTATACTTTTCGCAAAAATCACGCCAACCCAATTACAATTCCTAAGCATGAACCAATCAAAAAGATATACGTAGAAATGGTGAAATCTGTAGTAGAAGCAGAAGACGAAGAAATAAAAGAGGAAAATCAAATATGGTGAAAACACTTACGAATAAAACGCTTAGCTACTACATGTCACTCCCATACAAGCTGGAGATTGTAAAAGATCCAGATGAAGGCGGATTTGTGTCCTACTACCCTGATTTGCCAGGGTGCATGAGTTCTGGAGAATCCGAACAAGAAGCAGCAGCAAATGCGCAGGATGCTAAAAAGGCTTGGCTGGAAGCCGCACTTCAAAGCAAAGTAAACATAAAAGAGCCGTCTTACCATGAGATAAATGATTATTCTGGGCAATTCAAATTGCGTCTTCCTAAAGAATTACACAGACAATTGTCTGAGCAATCTCAAGCCGAAGGCATAAGCATGAACCAGTATTGCGTTTATCTTCTTTCGCAAAACAACGCTATTGAGCGCGTGCTTGAGCGAGCATAGAAAATAAATACCTGGCTATTTGCTAGCAATCACTCGCAATCACTTGCAATCACTCGCAGTGCAATTTCAATGCCTCGAAGCATATCAGCTAAACTCATAGAACTCGTGCTCGGCTTATTGAGAACCTGCTCAGGCAAATACGGAACGTGAATGAAACCGCTCTTGATCGGCAATTTTTTAGTCTGGCAATAATGACAAACACTGTAAAGCACGTCATTACACACGTATGCGCCCGCAGAAAAAGACACAGACGCCGGCAATTTTGCTTTATTTAAAGCGTCAACTATGCTTACAACTGGCAAAGTCGCTTTATAAGCCACATCACCATCTTGCACAACAGGCTCATACCAAGGCTTATATCCACTATTATCCGGTATGCGCGCAGCTCTACAGTTAATACCAACATACTCGACATTAAAACAAGCAGAACCGCCAAATTGCCCTAACGAAAGCACAGCATTAGGATGAACTTCCTCTATTTTCTCAATAACTTTTTGCGCACCCTTGTTAAATTCCGTAGGAATCTGCAAACGAACAAGTTCCACACCCTCAGGAGCATGCACTGATTGCGCAATCTCCCACGACGGATTTATAGACTCATTATCAAACGGCGTAAAACCAGTAATCAAAATACGCATTAAAATACCCCCTCATACAACTCTCACTTATCAAACTTTATCAAAGTTTATCAAAATTTATCAAAATTTATCAAAAGACATTGCGAAACTATATATACACGAATGCACTTATATAAAACACTCACGATTCTATTACATACTTCACGTTCATAGAAAAGATTAAATCGTAATTACAACTTATACAATAATCAGAAACAACACACCTAGAATCAAAATTAGCAAGACTCGTATCAATGTAATAAGATTTAGTACCAGCGTGTAACTAACAAACAATGTGGTTAACAGCACGCATATGAAAATTAAACAGTAACATCAACGACGAAAAGAGATTACCGATGACCAAGATTATTCAGATTGGCGCAAATCATGCTGGCACTGCCTGCGCTAACACCATTTTGAGCTACCCAGGAAACGATCTTACAATTTACGATCAGAATAGCAACATTTCCTTCCTTGGCTGCGGTATGGCTTTGTGGATTGGAAAGCAGATTCAAAGCAGCGATGGTCTGTTCTACCAGAAGCCAGAAGATTTCGTTAAAAAGGGCGCAAAAGTAAATCTTGAAAGCAAAGTTCTAGACATTGATTACGCAAAGAAAGAAGTTACTGTAGAGCTTAAAGACGGCACTGTTATTCACGATTCTTACGATAAACTCGTTCTAGCTACTGGTAGCCTTCCAAACAAGCCACGCATTAAAGGCATTGACTTGGAAAACGTGCAAATGGTAAAGCTTTTCCAGAACGCGCAAACTGTTATTGCTAAGCTTCAAGAGCGCGATTTTAATAACGTTGTGGTTCTTGGCGGCGGCTACATTGGCGTGGAACTTGCGGAAGCTTTTAAGCGCCTTGGCAAGAACGTGACTCTTATTGACATGGAAGACCATATTCTTAACGGCTATTTTGACCCAGAGTTTTCCGATAATTTGAAGCAGATTATGGAAGATAAGGGCATTAAGTTTGAGCTTGGTCAAGCTGTTGAAGAGATTGTTGGAGATACTGAAGTTAAGGCTGTTAAAACAAGCAAGGGTACTTACGATGCCGACATGGTGATTTGTGCTATTGGATTCCACCCAAATGTTGCTCTTGGAAAAGATCATTTGAAGCAATACGAAAACGGCGCTTTCCTTGTTGATAAAAAGCAGCAAACTTCCGACCCAGACGTGTACGCTATTGGCGATTGCGCTACAATCTACGACAACGCTCGAGACCGCGTAAACTACATTGCGCTCGCTACTAATGCCGTTAGAAGCGGCTTGATTGCAGGCCACAACGTTTGCGGAACTCCTGTAGAAACCGAGGGCGTGCAAGGCTCTAGCGCAATGATGATTTACGACTACAAGCTTGTTTGCACTGGTTTGAGCTTAACGGCTGCTCAAAAAGAGGGCATGGACGTTGATTACGTTGATTTTGAGGATACTCAAAAGCCTGCGTTTATGGAAGTTGAGAATCCAAAAGTTAAGATTCGCATTGTTTACAAGAAGGATTCTAAGGTGATTGTTGGATGCCAATTGGCTTCTAACTACGATATGTCTGCAGCAATCCACCTGTTCTCTCTTGCTATTCAAAAGAAAGTCACGATTAAAGAGCTTGCATTGTGTGATATCTTCTTTATGCCTCACTTCAACCAGCCATACAATTACATTACGATGGCAGCTTACACGGCTTTGTTGAAGGGATGATTAGCTTCTGATTAATCTCTGCTGATTAAGTTCTGCGATTAGCTTAAATCGCGTTTATTAAACCAAGCAATTTGTTCTATAATGGAGCGGTTGCTTGGTTTTTTAATCATCCGCGCACAAATCGCGAATTAAAACGCGCATATTAGCGTAAGACGTACAAATTAAAACAAAGGAGTCTAGGATGAAGCAGCTATCTATTAAGCCAACTATTCACAAATTTGAAAATACGCGCGATTTTGCGCAAGAATTTAAGCTTGGCAAAGACGATTTGGTTATTACAAACAAGTACATTTGGGAGCCTTATTTTGGCGATTTAAATCTTGATTGTAATGTGATTTTCCAAGAAAACTACGGCAAGGGCGAGCCAAGCGACGAAATGGTTGACGCGATTGTTCGAGATATTCACACTACTCCAAGGCGCGTGATTGGCATTGGCGGCGGCACTGTTTTGGATATTTCTAAAGTTTGCGCGTTAAAGCAAACAAGCCCGCTTGAAGACTTGATTGATGGCAAGATTCCTGCGCAAAAAGGCGCAGATCTTATTCTTGTTCCAACTACTTGCGGCACTGGTTCCGAAGTTACAAACGTTGCCGTGTTCTCGCTCACAAAGCGCAACACTAAAAAGGGTTTGGCAAACGATTCTTGCTACGCTACAGACGCGGTTCTTATTCCAGAATTGTTAAAGAGCCTGCCTGATTACGTTTTTGCAACCAGCTCTATTGATGCTCTTACGCATTCTATTGAGTCTGCACTCTCCCCTATTGCAACAGAGCTTACAAAAATGTTTAGTTACAAGGCTTGCGGTCTTATTTTGCAAAGCTACATGCGAGTTGTTAAGGAAGGTAGCAGCGCTAAAGCCCAAGTTGTAAGCGACTTGGTTTCGGCAAGTCTTTACGCTGGCATTGCATTTGGTAATGCCGGATGCGGTTGCGTGCACGCTATGGCTTATCCTCTTGGCGGCACTTTCCACGTGGCTCATGGCGAAACGAACGCCGCGCTTCTTACAAGCGTTTTGCGCTACTATGCTAAGCACGAAGAGAATAGCGCTGAAAACACTGAACTTTCTAAGCTTTTTGACTTCATGGCAAATATTCTTGAATGCCAAAAAGCAGATGTATTAGATAAACTTGACGAAGTTCTTAACACGATTCTCCCTAAGCACAAGCTTCACGAGTATGGAATGACCAAAGACATGATTCGCGATTGGGCTGCAAGCGTTGTTAAAGAGCAGCAGCGACTTTTGAAGAATTCGTACATGCATATGAGCGAAGATGCTATTGCCGAAGTTTACGCATCTACTTTCTAAAGTCGGATAACGTATTTATAAAGTAACTAAATTAAACAAAATTCACTAAAAAATCCCCGCAACCAACAAGAGCTGCGGGGATTTTAATTATCGCGCCTACATGAACGCTTATGCATCAAGCGTTATTACAGGATGCAAATCAAACATTTTTACAGTACGCTTCATGCGGAAGGCAATACTTGTTATAGCAATCGCAATAACGCCGAAAAGCACAAGCATTCCAATGCCTGAAACTATTTCACCACTGTTCTTTCCAGACATTGCTTGACGCAACCCCATAATCGAGTACGTCATTGGCAAATATGGGTGAACAGCTCTAAAGAATGCCGGCGTCATTTGTACTGGGAACGTTCCTGCAGAGCTTGTGATTTGCAACATAAGTAGCACAATCGCAACTATTCGCCCTGGCATGCGGAACACCACCATAATCATTTGCATTATAGCCATAAAGACTATTGACGCTATAATCCCCAGCGCGTAGAATGCACCAACATTATCGATTTGGAACTTCAACGCTCCTTGAACAACGCCCATAAGAATAATCGCTTGCGCAACGCCCATAATCACAAACGGCGTCAAGCTAATAAGCGCGCTTTTAAGCGGATTCATGCCGTTTAGTATCGCTCGCCTATCCATAACTCTCAAAACGAATGTTGTCATAAGAGCACCAACCCAAAGGGCGATAGAAATAAAGTAAGGAGCAAAACCAGTTCCATAGTTTTCAACGTGCGAATACTCGTGCTCTTCCAAGGAAACTGGTGCGCTCATCATCTTACTTTTTTGAACAATACCGTTTACTTTTCCAGACTTTTGAGCATCTTTAAGCCCGTCATGCAATTTCTTAGCACCATCAACAAGCTTTGGAGTGTTATCAGATAGCTTCTTAGCGCCGGAATTAAGCTGATCAGAACCGTTCACTATTTTCGCAGAACCTTGTGCAGCTGCATTCACGCCATTATTTAGTTTCTCGCTACCGTTACTTACTTGAGCCAAACCGTCAGCAAGATTATTCGCTCCAGCAGCAAGCTTATTTGAGCCAGTATTAACAGCTTCAATACCTTGAGATATTGCGTCAGCACCGCCCTTTATTTGCAAGCTTCCTGCAGAAAGCTTGTCTGCTCCAGCGCTTAAAGCAGAAAGATTTGTTTCTAGAAGATTAGAATTTTCACCTAATCCTTCTGCCAAACTTTGCAAATTAGCAAGCACGTCTTCCTTTGTTACTGCTGGGTTTTGCGCTTGCATAAGAAGACCAGTAATTTGTGCTTTTGTTTCAGCGTTTCCAGCTTTAACATGTTCTTCTAATTCGTTGCTTGAAGCTGCAAGCTTTTGAGCTCCTTCATAGAATTCGCTTGTCGCTGCCGATAGCCTTTGCGTTCCTTCGCTTAACTGTTGGGCTCCGTTTGCTAAATCTTGCGTTTTTTGTGCAAGATATTGAGCTCCTTCTTTGCTGCGAGCATTGGCTTCAGTTAGCGTATTCGCGCCTTTTTGAAGCTCCCCTAATCCGCCTTGAAGTTTTTGCAAAGATTGCGAAAGTTTATTCGACCCATCTGCAAGCTTATTTATTCCGCCTTGCAAAGACTTTGAACCTTCATGCAATGCTCCAGCACCGTTTGCAGCAGCACCAAGAGAATCGGAAGCTGAATTAACTTTCGCAAACATGTGCTCCCAATACTCTTGAGCAATCGCCTCGCTAATCTCAGTACGCATAGTGCGGAAAGCAGTTTTACCAATTTGTGAAGCCAGCATATTGCTTGCTTGATCGTACTTTACGTGAAGTTTTGCTTTAGTTGGAGTATCGTATTGCGCGGAAGCAATGCACTTACTGAAGGAAGCTGGAATAGTTGCTACCATAAAATAGTTGCCATTTTTAATGCCTTTGTTTGCTTCAGCACTATTTACAAAATTCCATTGGAAACCTTCACTACCGTCTTTTTGATTCTTTAAACGAGTTTTGATTTCGTTTCCAATGTTTCGCATTTTGCCGTTAATCATAGCGCCATTGTCTTCAACAACAACAGCCACAGGCACAGTATCCAAAGTCTTATAAGGATTTGTAAATGCCCATAAGTAAAGCGATCCGTATAAAAGTGGAATCAAAGCTACGGTTCCAATAACAAGCTTTCGAGCTTTTCCTTTCATCGTATTGTTAATCTCACGAAATGCAAGAGCAATAGTACTAACGTGCATTGTTTTCACCACCATTTACTTCACTTGTAGCAAGTTGAGAATCAGTATGAGAATTTTCTGCTTTCTCATTATTTGGCATAAGTCTTAAGACTTGATCCGCTTGCTTTTCTAACTCACTTTGCAAAACTCCAACAAGGCAGGAGCAGTAGTTTTTGCTAACATATTCGCGAATATCGGAAAGTAAGCATTCGCTTTGCTCGCTAGTAAGCTCTGTTTCAACTCCATCAACAAATAGCAACCACGGTTGCTTTAATAATGCCAACGCAATTGCCAAGCGCATGCGCTCGCACGGAGTCAACTCTCCTATTGCTGTTTTGTGAGGAGAAAATACTTTCCATTGAGCAAGAAGATTGTACGCGTATTGGCGCAATGCTTCGCGATTTTTTACATCATTTTTATACTGTTCGCGAAATAGTGGCGAAGATGATGCGAGTTTTAGCTCACTCATCAAAACTTCTTCTATTGTTTGCATTTTGTAGAATTCGTTAATTCCGTTGAATAATCCCAATCCCACATATTTACGTGATTCTTTAAAATCGTTAGGAAGAGTTGAGTCCGCAATAGTAAGAGTTCCGTTCGTAAATTTCATATAACCAGACAGTGCAAGCAGCAAAGCTGATTTTCCAGAGCCGTGTTCACCTGATATTGCAACGATTTGATGAGGCTCTACTTTTAACGATACGTCCCAAAATGGTGTTCTTCTAAATATTTGTAAGCCTAATTCTTTAGCTTCTAAAAGTGTTTGTTCTTCTTGCATAATTTGTCTGCGGCAAAATACCGATGGCATACATTTTTAAATGGTACACATTTTTAATGTTGCTATCGAAATTGCTATGCATTCCTCCTTTGCATCTAACTTTTTCAATTTTCAATTTTTAATTTTTTGATTTTCCTAACTTCAGACTCAATATTTAATTCTGATATCGCCTATAATGATTTTGGCGACTACCTCATATTGCTATGTTGCAACAAAAGGTTATAAATTAAGAGACCAATTATTGACGTTAATCTCCTGAAAGTACTTTCATCGTACTATTCAAGGCGAACAAATATTAACTTATTTTTAAACATTTTGTTCATTTGTCTATATTTTAGCCATAAAAATACGCTATATATAACAAAATCTCACATTTTTGATTTAATCATGTTACTTCCAAATATCATAAATAATCTTAAATCTATTTATGAAAGTTAAACCACTTGAGACGAGTGCTGGCTTTTGTAAATCATTGCTGGCATGTTTTAGTGTTGTTTACGTCTTTCTAAAATCAATCGCAATAGTAATTCAGCCCCACAAATTTTATTTTGCAGGGCTGAACTAGTTATTTTATTTATTATCTATTTTTTATTTATTTATTATCTATTGATTACTTGCTAGATTTTTTAGCAAATTTTTTACTCACTAGTGCAGTTAACCATGGCGTAGCCAAAGCAGTAATAATTACTGCAGCAGCAATTTGAGGAGTTGCTATTAATGCGGCTTTTGCCAAATTTGGATCTATAGCCATCATTGCAGCTGGTGTTGCAACAGCACTTGCTGCAGTACTACTTATTGCAGCTCCAGCAATACCAGAGCCCCTAGTTAAGAAGCGATCTGCTAATACTGTAAATACAAATCCAGAAAGCACTATAATGCCAAGCAGCACACCAGAAAGTCCACCTTCAACTAGTTGAGCAAAGTTCATGTTTGCTCCTAGAACAAAGCCCAGAATCATGGTTATAGGGATTATGCCATTAACCAGTTGCTTCTTCATGTAAGGGAAACAATTTCCTAGAATCATTCCTAAAACAAGAGGCAAAATTGATCCAACAATCTGCCAGAATGGTATTACGGCTTGCCCAGAAGAGTTCATAACAATCATTGTTACTGTTGGACCAACGCTTATGGTTGTCATAGCAACAGCTCCACGATCTACTTCAGTGCCATAGTTTGCTGTAATACCAGAATAAAGTGCATTATTAGCTACAGTCATTGCGCCTAAAATAGATAACATTGACAATCCAAGTAGATTATTGTTGCAGAACTTGGAAACAAGCAGAGCAATAACAATAGCAGTTAGGATCTTAACGCTAATAATCACAGCACCGCGCCACAAAGCTTTAGGAGCGTTCTTAAATGAAAGACTTGCTCCAATGCAAAGCATGAATGCGCCGACTAAAGGACCAGTTCCGTTAATTACAGCTGTTGTAAAACCACCTATTTTTAAGGTTGCTGGGAAACATGAGTTTACCAAGCATCCTATAAATAGAGGAACAACGATTGTAGCTCCTGGAATTTTTATTTTCTTTAAGTCTATTTTTGTGATTTGGCTTTTTAGGTTTGCGAACATGATTTTCTCCGTCAGCCGTCTAATACGATTCCGCCATCAACATCGCCAATCTCTCCGTTAACGAAGGAGGCTTCTTTAGATGCAAAGAATAGAATCATTTGCGCAATTTCTACAGGTTGTGCTTTGCGGCGCAAAGGAATTGCGTTAATAATTTTCGCTTCCTTTTCCTTATCTTCCTTCAAAGCTTGAGTCATTGGTGTTTCAGTATAAGATGGGCATACTGCATTGCAACGAATGCCATACTTGCCGCCTTCTTTTGCAACGGCTTTTGTTAAACCATTCACACCAGCTTTAGATGTTGCGTATGCTGCTGTTCCTAGTAAACCGCCACCAATTTTTCCAGCAACAGAGCTAACGTTTACTATTCTTCCGCCACCATTTTCCTTAAAATGCTCAAATAAAGCATGGTTTGTTGCGTAAGTGCCGTAAAGATTAATCTTTACTGTTCTATCAAATTCAGCGTCTGTTAACTGTTCAAATGGAACAGTTGATACAACGCCTCCGCAGTTTACCAAAACATCCACTTTGCCAAAATCTTTGATTATCTGCGCAAAAACGTCGTTAACATTTTGAACATCACCAAGATTTATCTTATAGACAAAGATATTATCTGAACCTAATTCAGATTTTGTTTGGTTTGCTTTTTCTTCATTGATATCGGCGATAATTACCTTTCCGCCTCCATCTAGTACGCCTCGCACGACTTCTCTGCCGATTCCTTGGGCGCCTCCTGTTACAATGACCACGTCATTTGTGAAATTCATTGTTTTTACCTTCTTTCTGAAAAAGAGATAATAACATGGCTGAGTCTACTCTTAAATGCTATTGTTAACAAATTTGTATTAATGTATTTAATTAGTGTATTTAACTTTTAAAGAGTACTTTATAAAAAAGTAATTTAAGTTTTACTTTGCAAATAAAACTTTACGTAAATCTTTATGATATTGTCTTTAATTATTAAAATTTAAAAATTATCAAAATTGAAAAACATATTATTTGCAAACATCAAAATGAAGATAACTTTAAAAAGAGGTGAAACAGTATGCAGATTTTAAACATTCTATGCAATCCGGTAATCGTATCGGTTGTAGTGTTATGCGCGTTAAGTCTCGCTAAACTCAATGTTTTACTCGCAATGATTGTTGCATGCGTTGCAGGAGGCATAGCTGGACATCTCCCTCTTTTTGGAGATGGAAGCCATACTATTATGGCTTTGCTATGTGATGGTTTTTCCACAAATGCGCAAACTGCGCTCGCCTACATTCTTCTTGGTACTTTTGCAGAAGCAATTACAGCAACTGGCCTAGCTCAAATCATTTCTAAAAAAATCAGTAAACTTATCGGCACAAACAAATTTATTCTTCTTGCAGTTCTAACAATTATTGCATGCATGTCTCAAAATATTGTGCCTGTTCATATTGCTTACATTCCTATTCTTATTCCGCCAATTCTTTCCATTATGAACAAGCTTAAGCTAGATCGCCGCGCCGCCGCATGCTGCACTGCGTTCGGACTAGAAGTGCCATACATTGCTATTCCATTTGGCTTTGGCTTAATTTTCCAAACAGTTATTGCAACTAATCTTTCTAAAAATGGTATGAAAGTTAGCGTTTCAGACGTTAGCGCTGTGAACTGGTATTTAGGTGCTGCAATGCTTGCAGCCCTCCTATTCGCCGTGTTTGTGCTATACAGAAAGCCTCGCGAATATAAAACAACCGAAGCAGATACTCGCGCAGCGGACGCTGTTGTTGGCCCGCTTACTAAAGCACACTATGTAACCATGCTTGCGATTATTGTTGTTGTAGTAGTTCAAGTTATTAGTAAGGATCTTTCACTTTCTTCTCTTGCAGGTCTTGCAACCATGATTATTTTTAGAGCCGTTGCATGGAAAGATATCGATAAGCAGCTTATGGGCGGCGTTAAGCTTATGGGTCTTATTGCATTTATTATGCTCATTGCTGGCGGCTACGCTAACGTGATTCAAGCTACGGGCGGAGTTAATGAGCTTGTACACTTTGGCGTTGCTTCTATGGGTCAAAACAAGCTAATCGCTGCATTCGTTATTACGATTATTGGTTTGCTTGTAACTATGGGCATAGGCACTTCGTTTGGCACGGTTCCTATTCTTGCAGTTTTGTTCGTGCCTCTTTGCCAAAGCATTGGTTTTAGCACTCCTGCAACAATTATTCTTATGTCTTCTGCTGCAGCTCTTGGAGACGCAGGCTCCCCTGCTTCCGATACAACGCTTGGCCCTACTTCTGGCCTAAATGCAGATGGTCAGCATAGCCACATTTGGGATACTTGCATTCCAACATTCCTTATCTTCAACATTCCACTTATGGCTGCAGGTATTGTAATATCTCAGTTTATTTAGCAGATTATTTCTTAAGATTAGATACTAAATATCTTATATTATTTAGCTAAATATTTAGTTGAATATTCAATAGAGATTAAGTATTTCGAAACGCGAATAAGTGTTTATTGATAGAATTATCAATAAACACTTATATTTTTTATCAAAATCGTTATAATGTAATATGCAATTATGTATTTGTTATATTTTATGAAATAAAGTAACAAAAGTTTAGTTAATTAATTGGGTATTTTATGAATAAGACAGCGAAAATCATTCTGACCTCAACCATGATGGGTATTGCGACCGCAGCTTGCGCAGTATGCATGAGCCAAACCGCTTATGCTGCTGATACTAATGCAAGTAGTGTCAATGGAACTAATGTTGAGAGTGCAAATAGTAGCACAAAAACAAATACCCCCCCCCCACCACATACCGATTCCACTAATCAGCATAATTTAAAAAATGATAAATCTACTAACCACAACAACACTACCAGTGAAGATCGCGACTACGATACAAATACGGTTCAAACAACTGTTGATTCCAAAGGCGTAACGACAGATAAGGATGTTCAGCAAAACACATCACACGCTGATTCAACAAGCAATGAATTAGCATCGGGGACAGCGACCGATAAGAACGGCACACAAGTCAAATGGCAAGTAACGTATAATTCCAGTAATATCAAAGCTACTGACGCGGCAAAAATGAGCGAATATGGCAAACAGCTCAATTATGATTCTAATAATAATAAGCTAATCGCAACTATGAGCAATTTGCCATTCAAGAATGAAGCAGCAAATGTTGTTGCAAGGAAATATAACGAAATTACCTTAAAAGTTACAAACAACAATGAAACGACGCCTACAATCATTAGCAATATTAAAGAAACACCATGGTTCTACAAAAGTCAATATTTAAAGAATATTTTGGATGAAATTGATAAAACAACAATCGGTTCGTACAACTTTACGAGATACAATCAAGAACAAAAAGTTGGCGGCAAACACCTTAGCGGTTTGAAATACAACTTTAGTGCGCGCAAAGTTGAGGGCACGCCAATAATAACAGACTGGCAGGAAGGTGAAACAAGCCGCATAATTCCTGTATACATGGCAACAACCCATACGGGCAAAGATTCAGACTATATAACGTTGGGCATATTGCAAAACATTACTGTAAATAAGCCACAGACACCCGTTGTTCCACCAACACCACAGCCAAAGCCACCTGTTACACCACCAGTCCCAAAGCCACCTGAGTCTGCTACTAATGTATTGGCATCTGGAACTGCAACGGACAGTAACGACAAACAGGTTCAGTGGCAAGTAATAAATAACGATAAAAATACTAATACTGAACAAATAAGGGCGTACGCTCAGTATCTCAGTTACAATCCCAATACAAACGCGTTGACAATGACAGATGTTGCAGCGTTTACAGAAGACGGTAAAGCTATTTCCGCAAGAAAACTCAGCAACGTTACGCTAAAAATCACGAAGGACGGAAAAACAACAGAAGAAAACATCAAAGAAACGCCATGGTTCTTCAAAGATCAAAATTCACAGAAGATGTGGGACTCAATTAACCAGACAACAATAGGCACGTATAGCTTTGCAAAACACAATCTTGAACAAAAAGTCGGTGGCGTAGGGCTGGAAGGTTTGACCTACGACTTTCTGAATAAGAATTTTGATGGCGCTCCTACGATTGCCTGGAAGAATGGCGAAATAAGCCGCGAAATTCCTGTGTATATAGCAACGATCCATAAAGGTAAAGATGGCTCAGACTATATGACGGTAGGTGAATTTAAGAAATTCAAGGCGTATAAAAATAGGAATGATATTTTTGAAGGCGAACCTGGAACTAATCCTCTAACAAAGCAGCAGTATAAATTTAGTGATCTTGGCGACAATAATGTTAGTAGAACAGTAACTGCCATGTATGCTAATGGCCCTATTTATCTTAAGCCGGGAGAAACAAAAACGGTGCCACTCAAGTTTTATCTGGTAGATGAAAATCGTAAGCCAATTAAGGATATTACTGATGAATTTATGAAGGTATTGAATCCAGAACCAAAGGAAGTGGAAATAAAAAAGGTTCTGTTTACTCGAAATCGGCAGACGTCTTTGATGGATATGAATGTGTCGTATGTGCTGCATACGGATTATTCAATTACATTTACCGCGAATAAAGATGCTCAGGTTGGGGATTCTTACAACACAGATGGCTCTAAGTTGGATAATCTTCCAATGGTTCTTAATCCAGCAGAAACGCCAAAATATACCTATGAGCCGGGTATAACGTTACATGAGAAGAACAACCCAGGACATGTTGCTTTTATCAATGCATTCTTTGACGTGATAAAAGCAACACCTAATCCAACACCTAATCCAAATCCTAATCCAAATCCTAATCCAAATCCTAATCCAAAATCTCCTAAGCCGGAACCACCTAAACCGGAACCACCTAAACCGGAACCACCAAAGCCGGAACCAACTCCTGTTCCAACTACGAAATCGGAGCCTATTCCAGTTCCTATAATTCCTGCGCTAGAACAAATGCCAATGCCAGTGACAGAACTGGAACCAGAACCGGAACCAACGCAAGAAGAGACTGTGGAAGAAGCACCGACTCTACAAACGCACGAACCGCTTGCACGCGCAGGTTCTACAACCTCAACCATTGCAGGCACTGGATTAGCGTTCCTGCTGTCAGCTTTCGGCGCATTTTCGCTTAAACGCACGCGCATTGGCAAGCACAGCAAGTAACGAGCACAGATAACCAATAACGCAAATAACTAATAAACGCCAGTCAAGTTGAACTAAACTAACTGGCGTTTATTTTTAAAAACACCAATCAACCAATACAAATGTAGCCAATCGATGCAAATTCGCGGGCGATTGCCTACATTAGATATACCGTCTAGCTAAACATTTTCACTAACTAAACATATTCGCTAGCTCAGTATGCTATCAATATTCTTCTTATTGCTTAAATCATCTTCATCAAGAAAATCCATCTGCTTTATTCCGCTTAATCTTGCAATAAGCGAAACTGGGAAAGTAACAATATTTTGATTAAGAGCGCTGATATTACTATTTACAATTCTTTTTGCTGCAGCCAATTGCTC
The DNA here is from genome assembly GCF_049262855.1 of Gardnerella sp. DNF00038. Taxonomy (NCBI): domain Bacteria; kingdom Bacillati; phylum Actinomycetota; class Actinomycetes; order Bifidobacteriales; family Bifidobacteriaceae; genus Gardnerella; species Gardnerella sp. DNF00038. The sequence continues at coordinate 1,108,865 of NZ_CP058407.1, forward strand.
GTTTTCGTCGTTCACTTCTTCTTGCAAATTCAGAAATTGTTCAGAAGACTTTAATTCTGGGTAGGCTTCTGCCAAAGCATAAATCTTCCCTATCGCATGATTCTGATTTTTTATTACCGCACTAGAATCATCAGAGTTTAAGCCTTCTCTTAGACTCACTAAATCCACTAATGTTGTTTTTTCATATTTTGCAAATGACTGTGCAACTTTGAACATTTGGCAAATCGTGTCATATCTTTTAGCGAGCGCAATATCAACGTTTTTCTGCGACTCTTTTATAATCACTCTATATTTTCTTAATCTATTTAAAGTGCCAATAAACCAACCAATAATCATTACAAGCACTATTGCAATAACTATTAAAATGGTGTCCCTATCTATAATGCTATCCATAATGTCACTCATAATGTCTCCTTTAGTTCTAGTCTTTCTCTAGTCTTAGTTTTCTCTAGTCTTAGTTTTTCTGCTTTTGCAATTCGCCAGTATCGCAATTTTCTAGCTTCTAATTTTGCAATTTTTCTCTAATTACGCTGATTATTTCGTAATATTCAGCCAAAACATCTCTAAATCTTGCATATTCTCTTGTTAAAGATAGGTTTTCTATTCCAGATTTTCCAGGATTTCCTAATATATACCGACCAGAATCAAAAGCTGCAATAATATGCTCGCTATCTAGATATATGCAAACTCTCATTCTTTTTTGCAAATTATTCAATAATTCTATAAAACTTGGATCTAATACAAGCTTTGTATAAAAATCGTCTGTAGAAAAGATTGAATACGAGTTGTTAAACTCAATGGATTCTGTTTGAACTTCACTCTCCTCTTTTGTTTTTTTGCCATAGTATCCACTTAGTTTTTGCCCCATAAAGTTCTTTCCAGTAACGGGAACGATTCTAATGTGACCATTTATATTGGTTTTTGCGTTTATTAATAAGACCTGCCCAATAAAATCCGTTTTTTTAACAGTTTTTCCACTTTCACTTCTAGAAGTGTGCATTGCTTGCATGTTTGAAAATTCAGTTTTGAATTCATCGCCAAAAATTATGTGTTTATTTGAATAATAAATACTAGATATTGGCAGAAGATTATTAAAAATACTGTCGTCAATTCCTTCAGAATTTTCTAATACCGTTCCAGGCAGAATCGCATTTAGAATCGGCGTTAAGACATTATTCGCATATAGAGTATTTACATCAACCTTATTTGTTACAAAAAACTTGCCAGCAAAGCAAACAACAAAAGCAATTATTATGAGTAAAGGATATTTATAAGTAGAGTAATCAAGAGAAGGCAGATAATTGCCAACAGCACCAATAATCAGTACAACTGGTATTAATGGGATTAAACGCATTGGGTCAAAAGCGTTATTTTTTACGCCTTCTTTTAACTCATTTAATTTCCCTTGCATTTGAGGAGATTTTTCTAATTTATTAAGTCTTTCTAAAACTTCGGGATTTGTAAACACACCACTATGTTTTACATTCATCGTCATCTCCCTCTTATAATCACCAATATTTTTATAACAATATTTTCGTAACAACATTTTTATAAAAGGCATAAAAATCTCTTATATTTTTTTATCATAAATAATCATTATTTGGAATACTAGAATTTTTGAATAGTTAAATTTGTGATAGCAAAATTTGGAATAGTGAAATAGTCAAATAACAAAATAATAACAACTTTGATTTTGCTAGAGAAGTGGTATAGCTGTGATTATTTTCCGCAAAAATTTAATACAAAATAAATAATAAAGAATCAGTTAAAATAACAAAAAATAAACAAGATTACAATTTATAACACATTAATTTTCAACTACTTTAATAACATTTCTCAAAGCGTATAATGAACTTGAATTTATTCCTTAACTGATAGGAAGTTCAAAAATGGTAAAGAAACTAAAAAATATTTGGAGCGTTAAATTAACTACTGCTTCACTCGTACTAATACCAGCCGCAATCGGCATAAATTATGTTGCGAAACTATTTGCAAGCATGCTAAAACTACCACTTTGGCTTGGCACACTAGGCACTTGCATTTCAGCATGCTTGGCTGGGCCTGTTGTAGGCGGAATTGCTGGATTTTTAACCAATATTGTTTACGGCTTAACAATTGATCCAATTTCTACAGTCTATAGCATTACAGCTGCAGCAATTGGAGTAAGCGTTGGAATCGCTGCACGATTAAAATATATGGACAAAGGCCTACACATTTTTATAACAAGCCTTATTGTTGCAGCAATCGCAATAATCATTTCTACACCTCTAAACATGATTTATTGGGGCGGAACCACTGGAAACGTTTGGGGTGACGCTGTTTTTGCAGCAATGGGTTCCAAAGGCTTCTTTGCATCATTCGTAGATGAGCTTGTTGTAGATATACCAGACAAGATTGTTGTTTTGTTCCTTGCAGCTGGAATTTATAAAGTTCTTCCTAAGAGTTTAATAGCCATATATCAATCAGATGACGAAGATCTTGATAAATAAACGTTTATCACCAGAAAATAAATCGCATAAACGCTAAGTTCTACAAGTTTTAATATAAGCACAATAAGACGAGATAGCATGAAAAGCATCAGCCTATTTGAAGATAAGCATTCGTTTCTAAACGGACTATCTGCAAAAACCAAGCTTGCATACGTAATATGCGCTACAAGTACACCGAGTTTGCTTGGAGGCTATAGTTCTTTCGCTATCTTTATTATTTTGAGCCTAATCTTACTTGCAACATCAAAGGTTCTAGCAAAAATAAAAATCGTAATACAAGTTACTGGTTTTATTATTGTAACTATTTTTATAGTTCAGACTTTCTTTAGATCAGGAAATTACACGATTTTATTCAAACTAGGACCTTTGATTGCTCGCAAAGAAGGTTTTGAAGTAGCTATGAAGATTGTGCTAAATATATTAAATATTTCGTTTGCATTTTGTGTTTTAACGCTTACAACTAAACCTTCTAATATGATGCAAGAGATGATACAAGCTGGATTACCACCTAAGATGGGTTATGTTTTTGTATCTCTATTCCAAATCATTCCTCAAATAACACAGCAAACTTCGACTATTGTTGACGCTCAAAGAAGCAGAGGATTGAAAACAAAAGGTTCTCTTATAACGCGTTTCAAAGCTTTTTTGCCTTTAATATCCCCGATTATAATGTCTTCATTTATGAGTTCTAAAGAAAGAACTATAGCTTTAGAAGTTCGCGGATTTTCGTGCAATAATCAAAAAACATTCATAAAACCATTTAAGCCAAGCAAATACAATACGCTATTTTTATGCGCTTGTTTAATTGTAATAATAGCGTCTATTATTTATGCGTTGCTTCATAATTCAGGATATATAGCATGGCAGCTATTCATATAGAGCACTTAAAATATCGCTATCCTTATAGTAATACTCTTGCACTTAATGACATTTCTTGCGATATTCATAAAGGCGAATTTATTGGAATAATAGGTGCTAATGGAGCTGGAAAATCAACATTATCTCAAGCCATTTTAGGTCTTGTTCCTAATCTTTACCACGGAGCATACGGCGGCAAAGTTGAGGTAGACGGTCTTAATGCAAAAACTACGCCAATAGACAGTCTTTGCAAAAAAGTTGGTTTAGTTTTTCAAAATCCTTTTAATCAAATTACTGGATCTAAACTTACTGTTTACGAAGAAATTGCGTTTGGGCTTGAAAATCTTGGAATTGAGCAAAACGAAATGCAAAGTCGCGTAGAGAAAATCATGGACATGCTCAACATTGCCCATCTTAAAGATTGTTCTCCATACGATTTATCTGGCGGTCAAATGCAGCGAATGTCTATTGCCGCTATTTTAGTTATGCAACCAGAAGTAATAATTTTAGACGAGCCAACTTCGCAACTTGATCCTAAAGGTTCTGAAGAGGTTTTTAAGTCGGTAGAATCCTTAAAAAATCAGGGTCAAACTATTATTATGGTTGAGCACAAAATGGAAAAAATCGCGCAATATAGCGACCGCGTAATGCTTTTAAGCGAAGGAAAACTCATTGATTTTGATACTCCGCAAAAAATCTTTTCTCGCGAAGACTTGGAAGAATATGGCGTAAATCCTCCTGTTTATACTCAAATTTGTAAAAAACTTTCGTTAAAAAACAATAATGGCTTGTATCCAATAACTCTTGAACAAACGTCACACATTTTAAAATCAAATGAAGGGAATCGCTTATCATGACTCCTACTATTCAAATACGAAATGTGTCTTTTTCTCATACTCCAACATCACAAATATTCAATAATCTAAATTTGTCTTTTGCACCTGGAGCATGTGCTATTGTTGGTCAAAATGGCACTGGAAAAACAACTTTACTTAAAATCCTTAGAGGACTTCTTACGCCGAAATCTGGAAGCGTTTTATTAAATGGTAAAGATATTGCAGAATGTACTGTTCCCTCTCTTGCTAAAGATATTGGATTCGTATTCCAGAATCCAGATGACCAGATTTTTGAATCAACGGTTATACGCGAAGTAATGTTTGGACTTTTAAAAATTGGAATTGATAAGAGTCAAGCATTGATCCAAGCAAAAGAAAGTCTAAAACTCGTAGGACTTTTAGATAAAAGCTACTTAAATCCTTACGATTTAAGTCTTTGTGAAAGGAAAATGGTTTCTATTGCGTCAATTTTAGCAATGGATACGAAAGTTGTTATTTTAGATGAGCCTACGATTGCTCAGGACGATCGCGGAAAACGTTGTATTGAATCAATTATTAAGCACCTTGTTTCTCAGGGAAAAACTATTATAGCTGTTCTTCACGATATGGATTTTGTGGCTCGAGTATTTAATCGCGTTGTTGTGCTTTCAAATGGTCGAATTCTTTTTGACGGTGCTGCGCGCGACGCTTTTAGGCGAGACGACATACTTTCTATTGCACAGCTCGACAAGCCAGATGTTGTGAAGCTGTGTGAGAAACTGGGTTATGAAGATACGTTCCTATCTGTTGAAGAATTTGTGAACACTTATCGTGAACGAAATAATTGCAGATAGCAGAAACGGAATAATCAGAGTGCTAATCGCAAAGTATCCAATACCAAAGTAGCCAATCGATGCAAATTCGCGGGCGATTGGCTACTATCGCAGAAAGCATGCTGCGTTAATATTTTTACCGAGATTGAAATTGCACAGCGCATTACAACAAACCAGCGCAAGCCAGCCCAAGCCAGCGCCATATACTCACATAGACACAGTATAAAGCGAGTAGAAGTAAGCCTTCTGATTCATAAGCTCCTCAAAGCTTCCGCGCTCAATAAGCTCGCCGCTTTTCATCACAAGGATCTCATCATATTGCTTAAGCGAATTAGCATCCAAGCGGTGAGTTACAACAAGTCGAAGAATTCCTTGCAAATCCAAAATAGACTGCGTTACGTTCGCGCTCGTCTCGTTATCTAACGCGCTCGTTGCCTCATCAACCAGCAGAATCTCGGACTTTTTAAGCAAGCTTCGCGCAATAGCAATACGCTGCTTTTCACCGCCAGAAAGATGACTACCGTTCTCGCCACACTGATAGTCCTTGCCTTTAGCAGCAATCAAATTATCCAAACCAGCCAAGTGAATCACGCGATCCACCTCCGCGTCCTGAAATGGCTTAAAAAGCGTAATATTATCTAAAATCGAAGCATCAAACATAAACACAGACTGCTGCATAAGAGTCGTCTTATCATAAAGCGAACTCTTGCTCACATTGCTAAGTTCGTGATTATTCAGCTGCACACTACCCTTATAATCCTTGTAGTATCCCATAAGCAAATTAATCAAACTACTCTTACCAGCACCAGAAGGCCCTACTATCGCGTAAGATTTTCCAGCTTGCAAAGTTAGATTTACGTTTTTCAAGACTTTACGATCAGCATCGTAAGAATACGAAACATCTCGCAAAACAATGCTTTTAATAGAATCGTCAATAATATCGCCAGAATCTTCCTTAACGTTACTCATATAATCAGCCATCTTGCTAATAAGCTTCTTAGCACCCTTCATCTCGCCAAACATTTGCGGAAGACTTGCAATAGGCTGAAGCACTCCATTCATCAAATTAGTGAAAGCTAACACCATTCCAGCAGTAATAACACCAACATGAGCGTTAACCATCCAAGCGCCAACAAGCATCACGCCAAGCTGAGTTGCAAGGCTTGAAATCGTTCCAAGAGCAGAAACAGTAATCATCGTTTTTTCGCGAAGATTCTTAGTATGCTCAAGCTCCATCGACTGATTCTGATAACGGTTAATAACCTCCTGCTCCGCCTTAAAACTCTTAATAACCGAAACTCCGTTCAAAACATCCTTAGTCAGAGCCGTATAAGACTCATTCGACTTAGAAACCTGCTCCTCTCGAGTGGCAATTCCATTAGCTGTAAGAATCGAGCACGCCATTGGAAGCACAGAAATAATAAGAGCAATAACAGTGAGCAATGGACTATAGTAAATCATAAGAGCTAGCGAGCTTACAAGCATAAGAACGTCTTGAACAAAGTCAAAAATCTTCTTCAAATACTTTTCTTGAATACGCTCGCAATCATTAGTAAGTACAGAAAGATACGTGCCAGAATTCGCAAGCGAAAAATCACTATAACTCTTTTTTAAAAGCTTCTTAATAACAGACTCTTTATACTGATTCATTGCTTTTTCAAGAAAGCGGGGGTACGCACTGCGCTTCAACGCAAAAATCAGGGAGATTACCAGCATAAAGGAAGCGACAAGCAGAAAAATAGTAGTTAAAGAGAAGGCTCCTTTGCCAGACATATAGTCGAAAATAATTTGCAAAATCCAAGAAATAGCAGTGTAAATCATAGACAGGGCAATAAAAACTATCATCGAAAGAAAAGCTACAAGTTTGTTTTCCTTGAAAAATAGTTTTACGTAATTTTTCACGTCGGGATACAGTTTGGACGATTGCTGATTCGCCACAGTATTTTGATTCGCGGGCGATTGCTGATTTGCCGCGTTGTCAGTTTTACTCATTCTCGCTACCTCTCACTTCCTTTATATCTATACTATTTCTATTATCTCTTCTCTAATAGCATTTTCGCAGCTAGCATCTTCATAAGCTATTTGCTTATTCACTCGCTACAAAGCATTGAAAGCTACACTATCATACTTATCATGATTATTAACCCTTAACGTAATACTTAAACGCATTTATACGTAATTCTTGACAGAAATAATAAGCATAGAGTTAAAAAAAAAATCAAATTAAAACACTGATTCCATATGTATTATCAGTGTAAACGTGTCAAATGCGCAACGTTGCTTCAATACAAAGCTCAAGAGCATACGCTTTAGAGTCTCCACCCCAATTGCGCTCATCGTAATTTTCAACATCGTGCAAAGTATCTGCAGTGTAAAGAATCTCACCCCAAACAATCCCACGCATTTGCGCACAAGCCGCTAAAGCAGAACACTCCATCTCAACAACCGCGCATCCCTCCTGCTTACGATTAGCAACTTTCGTCTTAGTTTCACGGAAAAACCCATCCGTAGTCCACGTTTTAACTTCATGATAAGGCAAATTGTGCGCCTGTAAAGTTTGTAAAATAGCACGTCTCGAGCGCTCTGAAACGTCAACATAACGACTTGGAGGCAAATAATGATAAGAAGTCCCCTCATCCCTTAAAGCTTTATACGGAACCAGGAAAACATTTTCCGCATAATCAACTAGCGATCCGCAAGAACCAGCACTAACAACTTCGCTAACACCGTAAGAAATCAGCCAGTCTAAGATCTGAACAGCGGCAGGAGCACCAACTGGAGCCTGCACTAAGCAGATTTTTTGCGTTTCTTCTTCTACTTCGCTGCCTGTATTTTCTCTTACTTTTTTCTCTACTTTTTCTTCCAAAACATATATTGGATATACTTTAGTTGCAGATTCAAAATTTGCTACAATCGTAGCTTTCCTACTTAAAGCATACTGATCAATTTCATCGCCTAAGAAAGCAAAAACCGCTTTAGATGGAAGCTGAACAGAAATATTATCGTGTTTTGGCATTAAAACTGCACTTTTATCGTAATCATACTCTAAAATCGGCAAATCATATTCTGTCATATAATCAACTCTTTCATACAATCGACTAATTCTACAAGCCATTCAATCCTATATACCAGCACGCACATTATCGCACGAAAATCACAAATCAGCCAAACACAACAAATTCTCGGGCGATTGGCTACTATCGCCAAACAGAGACACTCACGCATGAGAAGGAGTACATATCAAAGTTTGACAAACACAGATCCATTCGCTATAGTCTTCACTTATCACCATTTCTACTAGTAAAGGAGTGCGCATGTATCATACAAATATGATGACAAATTGTTGTTGTAACGTATGCTGTTGCGCATTTCTTAATCGAAATGATGTTTGCAAGCACTAAGTATGCATCATCTAGCCTGTGTTAAAAAGCATTTACGTTAAAACACAGCAAATTACGATTCAAGAAACAGCGCGCTGTTTCTTTTTTTATGCCAAAAATCGAATATAAGACGTTGAAAAGATAACAATTTAATACGGATTAGATATTAAACAGATAAATGGCATCTTTAGAAACAACTAATAAAGCAATAGTCGCTTTATTAATAAAATCATTTTTTAAAAATTAAAAACAAATCAAACAAAACAAAAACAAACAAGTAAAACAACAAACAAGTAAGGGGAAATATTATGTCTAATATTTACAAGTCCGTGCAAGAACTCGTAGGCCACACTCCACTTATGGAGCTTACGCACATTGAAAAAGAGTATAATCTAGCAGCAAAAATCCTTGTAAAACTCGAATACTTCAACCCAGCAGGCTCTGTAAAAGACCGAATTGCAAAGCAGATGATTGAAGAAGCAGAAGCCGAAGGCACGCTTAAACCAGGCTCAGTAATTGTTGAGCCAACCTCTGGAAATACTGGCATTGGTCTTTCAATGATTGCTCAAACAAAAGGATACAAAAGCATTATTGTTATGCCAGAAAGCATGTCTATTGAACGCAGAAAACTTATGAAAGCATACGGCGCCGAACTCGTGCTCACCCCAGCTGCAGAAGGAATGAAAGGCGCAATTGCCAAAGCGAAGGAAATCGTTGAAAACACGCCAAACGCGTGGACTCCAGGACAGTTTACAAATCAAGCAAATGTGCACGCGCACTACAACACAACAGGTCCAGAAATTTGGCAAGACACTGACGGAAACGTGGATATGCTCATTGCTGGCGTTGGAACAGGCGGCACAATCACAGGTACTGGCACATATTTAAAGGAACAAAATCCACATCTGGAAGTAATCGCAGTAGAACCAGCCGAATCCCCTGTGCTCGCAGGCGGCAAGCCAGGAGCGCACAAGATTCAAGGAATCGGCGCAGGATTCGTGCCAGATGTGCTCAACAAAAACATCTACGATCGCATTATTCATGTGACAAATGAAGACGCAATTGAAAACGGCAAGCTTATAAGCAAAAAAGAAGGCGTTCTCGTGGGTATTTCTTCTGGAGCTGCAATCTGGGCAGCAATCCAAGAAGCAAAAAGAGAAAAAAACAGTGGTAAAACCATTGTTGCAATACTTCCCGATTCAGGAGATCGATACTTGTCTACAGCATTATTTGAAGACTAACTACATTTAGGAGCGCTACTGTAAATACGCAAGTTTTGATTAAATAATATATGGATAATATATGGATAATAAATAACATTATTAGATAATGATCAAAACTATAAAATAAAGAAAAATAATAAAAATAACGGGAGAAATGTATGAGTGATCGCCTTGATCTTATAAATCAACTAAACTCAATTCACGATTCAGACATAAGGCAAGCTACATTCATACCTAATTACCGAAATATTATTGCACTCATACATGCGACTCAGGCTCTACTTTTGCCTGAGTTGCATGTGCGCAATGAAATCAACGAGGCTACACAACTCAACGCTAGTTTGAACAATAACGCTAGTTTGAATACAATTGCTTCAAACGCATTAGACACTATAGAACGCATTATATTCCACGAACTTCAATGCTACACAAGCAACACAATTAAAATTCGAGAAACTTGCAATCAATTTATAAATACTCTTCCTACAATTAAAAAGTTACTTTTAACAGATATTCAAGCCATGTATGAAGGCGATCCTGCTTGCACAAGCAAAGTAGAAGTCACACTCGCATACCCTGGTTTTTATGCGATGCTTATTCACCGCACAGCTCACGCACTATACGAACTTAACGTACCGCTAATTCCTAGACTTATGAGCGAATATGCACACAGAAAAACTGGAATCGACATTCATCCAGGAGCAAAAATTGGCGCATATTTTTGCATTGATCACGGAACTGGCATTGTAATTGGCGAAACAACTGTAATCGGCGAGCATGTTAAGCTTTACCAAGGCGTAACGCTGGGTGCACAAAGTTTTGCGCTAGACGAGGATGGAAATCCTATAAAAGGCGGAAAGCGGCATCCAAATATTGGCGATAACGTAGTAATCTACGCAAACGCAACAATCTTAGGCGGAGAAACCACAATAGGAAGCGGAAGTATAATCGCAGCAAACGCGTGGATTAACCGCAGTATTCCTGCAAACACAACCTACCACTTTCCTAAAGCCTAATACGCAATCATGCTCTGTCTTTTATAAAACCGCAGCACTCGATTTCTGATAACTCAATAAAACCAGCAGATTTATAAAAAGCAATAGTTTTTTCAGTACAATCCGTGGTTAATTGAATTTGACGAACATTAGGGTAAAAATCCACAATCGCATTTAACAAAGCAGAACCTATCCCCTGACGTTGATACTCTGGCAAAACAAGAATATCTTGAATAAGAACAACCGTATATCCGTCACCAACAGCTCTAGCAATTCCAACTAGCTCATCATTTTTATACGCAGCTAAAACCTTGAGTGAATTGTTAAAGCCATTTTCTAAAGCAACTAAATCATCTGTATACGAAGACCAACCAACAGAATCATATAGTCTTAAAATATCTTTGCTATTATATTTTTTATACTCTTTTATTTGCACGTCTGTTAAATTCATTTACAACAACACCTCGCAAAACATAGCAAAAGTACGCGATTCTAAAACGTAAAAACGGAAGAACGCGCACTAATAATAATACTTAACAACAGCTAAAACAGCTACTTTTTAAGTTGCACTGGCTCGTGATCCTTGCCCATCTTAAACTTAAGACCTGCACGCTGCCACATGCGATATTCACCAACTGCCGTAAAGAGAACATCTGTGGAAGAGTTAAGCGCAGTTTCGCACGAATCTTGAATCACGCCAATAATAAGACCAATAGCAACTACTTGCATAGCAATATCGTTTGAAATACCAAACGATGAGCACGCAAGAGGTATAAGCAAAAGCGAACCACCAGCAACACCAGACGCGCCTGCAGCGCTAACTGCAGAAAGCACAGACAAAATCACAGCTGTTGGAATATCAACGTAAATCCCAAGAGTGTGAGCAGCACACAAAGCCATAATCGAAATCGTTATAGCAGCACCACTCATATTAATGGTTGATCCAAGCGATATAGAAACTGAGTAATTGTCTTTGTTAAAACCGAGTTTTTCGCACAAATTCATGTTTACAGGGATATTTGCAGCAGAAGAACGCATAAAGAACGCTGTAACTCCCGAATCGCGCAACGTTCGCAATACAAGAGGATACGGATTCTTGCCAGTGAGAGCAAAAACCAAAATTGGATTAACAATCAAAGCAACAACAGCCATAGTGCATACTAATAAGGCAATAACGGAACCGTATTCACTAAAAATACGAAGACCATTGCTTGCCACTGTTGTATAAACAAGACCCATAATACCAAAAGGCGCTGCGTTAATAATCCAGTGAACAATTTTTCCAATAGCAGACGAAACGTTGTCAAAGAATGCTTTAGTGGAAGGCTCAGCCAAACGAAGCGCCACACCGAAGGCAATTGCCCAGAATAAAATACCAATAAAGTTTCCCTTAGCAAGAGCGTCTACAGGGTTTACCACAATATTTAACACAAGAGAATTAAGAACTTCACCGATTCCTTGAGGAGATGGTGAAGATGCTGCTTCAACATGCGCAAAAGTGAAGTCAACAGGGAAAATCATAGCTGCACATACAGCTATAAGGCTTGCAGTGAAAGTAGAAATCGCATACAACACGATTACAAGCTTCATGTTTCCAACACTTTTTGCTTTTGCAAGCGCTCCAATCACAAGGCAAAATACCAAGATAGGCGCAACGGATTTAAGTGCGCTCACAAACAGCTTTCCAATAAGATCTAACAAGTAAACGTGAGCTGGCACAAAAAGACCAAGTGCAGCGCCAAGAAAAAGACCAATGACAATACGCAGAATAAGGTCAATGTTATTCCACTTTTGAATAATCTTGTGCATGAGAGTCTCCTGTAATTTAGTTTGTGCAGAATATTTTATACTCTTTTATTTGTATTCATACTCGCAAGATCTTCTATTTTTACATATTATACACACGCATGCATATATATGCAAATCGTTAAGTTCTAGCAATTTAACAATGCTTTTTGCTTAGAAGATAACACTTATTAATCACATATAAACTTCATATATTCTGCAGCGCAAATCATCTAATCTGCATAACTCGTATTGGGTAATTGAGGCAAAACAACAAGCAATCCTGCTGTGAAAATCAGCGCGAGTATAGGCAAAAGCTGCCATTGGAACGCCGATGAGAATGCAAATCCAATCCAAGAACCAGTAGTAGCACCAATCGCAAACGCGAGGCGCGCCCAACCAGAAAACTTAGCGAGAGCACTCCCATTAAACAGAATCTGACGCGCAACAATAATCGGCTCTACTAGTAGCATTCCGCCAATCGCTTCAAGTAAGAATGCAAAGCACATCATTGGCAAAAGATTAATAAACATAAGACAATAAGCAAGCAAGCTCACAGCAATACCTAAAATCGCCACTTTTCTTAAGCCGAGCTTTTGAGACGAATGCGCATACAAAACGGATGCGAGCACGCTTCCTACACCAGTGAAAATATACAGTATTGTTAAAGATTTAGAGCCATATTGCTTACCTAGACCAAGAAGAATATAGGAAACAGAGCATGCAGGAATAAAAGCAACCAAAAGAGATCCAGCAAGAAGCATGATTTTACTCTTTAGTAATGGATTCGCAGATTTATTAGATGCAGATTTGGAATCAACATCATTTTCTTGATTTTCTTTCGATTCTTTCGACGCTTCCTCTACATCTTGCGGTGTTTCTTCTACTTCATTAGACGCTTGCGCTTTTTCCTCTATTTCGCAAGACGCTTGCGCAATGTCTTGTTTCATAATAAATCGCGTAGCACAAGCCGCAAAAGAAGTGACGGACGAGAAAATCAAAACCGCAGGAATCGACCAGCTTGCAATCCAAGATCCAAGCGGAGAGCCGAGCAAGGTTCCTGTAATACTTGCCAAAATACTAACAATGCCGCTGTAGTTGACAATCATACCGTCATCGCCACCTGCAGCATCAACCTCGAAAACTTCGCTAGCAATGTCAATCACTTGACCTGTAATCAACAATGCGCAAGAAAGAGCTACAAGCGACCACTTCCACGCAGGAGATCCAAGCATAAGAAGCGGTAGTAAACTGAGCACGCCTTCTACGCCTTCAGTCATAGCAAGAGCGCGAAAACCGCCAAGCTTATCAACTATCCAACCAGAGCATGGCGAAAGAAAATCGGCAACCGTCATAAAAGTCTTACGAAAACCAATCACCCAAGCCGGCAAGCCCACAATAATAATAGAAGGCAAAACCGAGCCTTCATACGCTTGGTTACCGAGCATAGAAAAACAGAAGCCAACCAGCGCCCATCGCAATGCTGGGCTAATAGATCTCATACGAATAAAAATATTATTCTTGCTAAATATTGACTTCACAGCAACCAACTCTCCTCTAAAACTCTTTCAAAAACGCAAATCATAATGCAAGCTTACGCAAACTTACAGGCAAACTTACACAACTACTCACAAATCGCTATCAAACTTAAATAATTCACTACAAATTACACAAATCCAATAGCTTATTTAGTAAATTTGATATCACTATACTCTTGTTTAAAAAAAAGCAAAAATTGCGTTATTATCGCACATGAGTATTTCTACACTTTTTTGAGTGCACACTATGGATAGTGGGTGCACTTTTTAACGATAGAAAAAGGTAATCGTTAAAAAGTTTAAGATTAGCTTGGTAGCTTGCTGAACAATCTTACGCAATAATCAACATGCCACTAGCATTACACCCACTCCACACCAGCGAATCTAATCCTTATATAATTAACTAAATCCCATATTTATCAGCTAAAACCCTATATTGGTTAAAGTACCTTTACGCTGTTGAACCGCCACACCAACATTCCATATGATCACACCAACAATTGCCCATAACATGCCAACAACAAGAATCACAAGTAGCGATACGCCAACATTTACAGAACCATCAACTATACTACGCGATACTTGAGTAACATGAGTTACTGGAATCACATATAACACGTATTGCATCATCTTAGGAAATACGCTAATCGGAGCAATCACACCACAAACAATAGGAAGTATTGCACTAAGCGCGTTAGAAATAGTATAAACATCATTCATCATCATGCTTATAGCAGCTATAGCAATACCAAATCCCGTAGAAGCAACAGGAACAATAAGGAACAACAGCATCAACGCACTCATATTAATCATCAAGAAAGCACTTGGGCTTACTACAAGCATTGTTATAAACAAAGTCACAGCATCACTCACTAAAGAAATAGTCAAGAGCGCAATAATACGACCTAACCATAATGGTAATGCAACTTTTGCGCTTGTAAGCACGAATGGTGTTGTGCCTTCAAATCGATCCCATGCTAGTGCTTCTGACACAGTCATACTTGTGGAAATAGAACACGCTCCCATCACAGCAGCAAGAGTTGAAGCAATCAAACTATGATTAAAACCCGCGCTAGTTGCAGCACTAGCTGTTCCATTGAATCCTCCACTTACAGCTCCAGCTAGAAAAACGTATAAGAACGTGGATAAAAGAGGCTCAATAATCATACGAATAACAGCAGTATTCCAACTATTTAAGCTAGGTATACTCTGTATACTCACTCTTGCACCAGTTCGTATACTAGATAACACGCTCACGTGACCATACTGAGAATATTGATTATATTGATGCAATCTAGCGCACTTACTATTTTGAATAATTTTATTTCGCATAGTTTCAACCTGATTATTATTTCGTATCATATTATGTTTAAACTCCCATTAAGCGTTGCAAGTCGAATAGCATGACGTAACATAAAACCTGCAATAACAAGCAAAACGCTGGATAATACAACACATAACACAATTGCTAACACAGTAGTAGCATTAAACGATTGCGCATGAGCCACCCACACTGCCGACGTAAGCGGATGAATAAATGCAATAATGCGAGCAGGCAATGGCATTGATTCTACAGGGATTACTATTCCACAAAGCATCCATACAGGAATTAAAATCAAACCTTCATAAACTGTAGCTTTACGGCATAATACAAAAATTCCAGATAATAATGCAGCAGAAGCTACGCAAGCGAGCATAGAAAGTAAGTATCCAACTAGCTGCGTGAATGTTATCATAAAGAACCCATGGCATAAAACAGCAACGGTAATAATCGCAAGCGGCATACCAATGCACCCAAGTAAAGCTGCGGATCCTACAATAGGAAGAAACACTGCAGAAGGTGATATAACACTTAAAGTTAAATATTGTAATGTTCCTAAATAACGCTGGTATCCAATAATTCCAACAGCAGTAGTTGTAGCAGACCATAATCCAGCGATAGAAGAATCAACCCAAATATTATTAAGACAATTAGCGCAATCATGAGAAAAACCATAGTATGCAACAATTTTCATCAACGCAAAACATACTGGAGCAAGTATCGCATTTTGCAAGAAAAACGTTGTTTTCGCTAAACTTTTAAGCTGAAACCACATGCCACGAATCACAGAAGCGTATGAATGAGTAGAAGTATTCATATTAAACCTCCTACTTACTTAACGGGAGCAAGGACGGCGAAGAAGACGGCGTAGCAGCAGAAGAAGTAGAAATATTTGATGCAGAAATATTGTCATTTTGCACAATAGCAAGATACGTTTCTTCCAAACTTGCAGCGCGATCACCTAAACGCGTAATCCCATCAACAGGAATTTTAATATTTCGTTCTTGAGATAATGTTTTGCTCCACGCGATAGTAATATTTAACACTCCGTGTGATTCAAAAACATCACACCACAACACTCCATCAAGTTTTTGCAATTCTTCCTTAACAATAGGAGTTCCGCTTGATAGTTCACCGTCATACGCGTACATTGTTACGTGATCGATATGCTGCAAAGAAGCCAACTGCTGAACACTTCCCTGAGCGATAATATTACCGTGATTTATTACAGCAACAGTATCAGCTAATTTTTCAGCCTCACTCATCTCATGCGTAGTTAGCAAAATCGCTATTCCTTGATCTCGTAAAGCATGAATAATTTCACGTACTTTCCTAGCATTTTCAGGATCCAAACCAGTGGTAGGCTCATCTAAAAGCATAAGATCCGTTCTAGCGACCAGCGATCGAGCAATATGTAACCGCTGCCACATTCCCCTTGAAAAAGTTTGAACAGCATCATGAGCTTTATCAAGTAAATCAACTTGCTCAAGAGCATCGTGAATACGCTTTCCTTGCTCCCTATATGGAACAGCAGAAAGATCAGCAAAATAACGAAGATTATCTAATGCACTTAACCTTTGATAAAATCCTCGCTCACCTCCAAGAAGTAACGACACGTGCTTACGCGCTTCTCGAGGATTACTCACAGCATCAATATTGGCAATACGAACACTACCACTATCAGGAGCTAACAACGTACCAACAATTTTTACGGTAGTTGTTTTACCTGCACCATTAGGGCCAAGCAAGCAAAATATTTCACCAGAATGAATATCAAAAGATACGTTATGTAAAACTTGGCGAGTTGTTTTCTTACGACCGAATCCACGAGAATAAGATCTTGTTATATTATCAATACGCAATATTAAGTTGCTAGTTGACTGCTTATTATTGTTATCGCGACTATTAGTTGCGTCTTCTATATTATTATTCATTATTATTGCTTCGTTCTTACGTGTTATTAAAGCTTAATTCTTACTATTATTGAATAAATTTCAACAATGAAAATTAATTAGATAAAAAAGATAACGCTTGCTTACAAGAACGATAAGAACACGCAACAACATGCAAAAAACGTGCAAAAAACCAACGCGCATGTGCAAACATAATGACAAACATCATATGCAATGCGTGTTTAATACTGCTAAAGAATATGTATCTTAAGCTGTTTTATGTGCTTTTATATGCCTTTCAAACCGTTCTTAAGATTAGCGATCATTTGGGCAGTCATAGCGCAACACCTCATAAACTTAAATGTGCTTTACGTGGAAAATTATACGAGCATTACGTCAAAAACTCAAATATAAGCACGCTTAAAACTCTAAAAGAGCTATTGCTGAGTAACAATTATCACATTAACACATAGAAAATAACATTTATGCTCTATTGAAGCATCTTACTTTGCAATTTTTAATATTCATCAAAATCAATCACCTTATCAAATACATCACAATTAGTTTGCGAGCGCAACGCAACATCCAATTCAAGTAGTTATGAAGCAGAATGCAAAGGTAAAGCCGATATGAGACGCTAAGTCTATATCTTTATTTGGTCCATTGCTATATAACTTCTATATTTCAGCAATATGCATTACATCATCTTTACACTTCTTTATCTAACTTTTCCAATCCTTCAACTAGAGTCTCTACAAATTTTTTCCTGTCTACCTGTTTGAGCACAAACACATTATCTTTGTGCTTCGGAACTTTCCTCAGATCAGCCAATGTCTGTCCTCTTGAAATCCCATTATCAGTAACAATATCTACATAATAATTTTTCCCTGAAAAAATATCTGGTTTAATTAGATATTCCACAGCACAAAGATCATGAATAGGACTGTCTACAAATCCAAACTGCTTACCACTTTCGTTATAAAAACTCAAAAGTTCATAAGCTAGATGGCTGACTTTCCCTTTATCTTTTAACGTTTTAATCTCATTCAGAGTAATCGCAGCATTCTCTGTGACGTCAAGACCCGCCATGATAACCGATATTCCTGAATGAAATACTATATGAGCAGCTTCTGGATCCACGTATATATTAAATTCTGCCAACTCCGTGCAGTTTCCATGGCTAATGCCACCGCCCATCATGCTGATGCACTCTATTTTTTCTTTCACCTCAGGATATACTTTTAAAAGAAGCGCAAGATTTGTCAACGGCGCAAGCGCAACTAGCGTGGTTTTCTCTTTGGACTCCATAATTTTATGGTACATATATTCTACTGCATTTTCTGATACAACAGGATAATCAGTTCCATTAAAATACGATCCATCCATCCCACTGTCACCATGTGCCTCTGGCGCTGTATTTAATGGCTTCACCAGGGGCTTATCCTGTCCTTTCGCGAGAGGAATATCCGAATGCACAAATTCCAAAATATTTTTTGCATTTGTTGTAACTTTTTCTATTGTCTGATTTCCTCCAACTGTAGAAATTCCCAAAATCTTTAATTTTTCAGGATTCGCGATAGCTGTAAGAATTGCCATGGCATCATCGTGCCCAGGATCACAATCAATCCATATTTGTCTCATTATTTTGCCACCCCAATCATATCGTCTATTGTTAATACACTCTTGTATCCAAGAAGATTAGCGAACTGACAGATATATGGCTGTTTTAGATTACTAGATTTTAACAATTCCTCATCCCAGAAAATCTCTTTTGGACTTACATCCCTTCTTTTCTGTTTGTTTGCCATTACAATAACTCTATTGAATTCCTTCACTACGAATTCCATATCATGCGTGATGGTTATAACAATTTTATTCTTTGAGATAAGCCAATTTATGATTTCGCCAAGTCTTTCTGTAGAACCCCTGTCCTGCCCCGCTGTTGGCTCATCCAAAATCACAACATCAGTATCCATGGCTACAATTGCAGCAATCGTAATAAATTTTCGCTTTGAATACGATAGATTGTACGGATGTTCTTCCAATACATTCTCTACTCCACAAAGCTTTGCAGCCTCTTCTACTCTTTTATTAACATCTTCCTTTGCTATTCCTCTTTTTGATAATCCAAAAGCAATTTCTTTGTAGATACTATCCTGGAAAATCTGATCATCTGGATTTTGAAACACATAACCCACATTTTTAGCAATTTGCGCTGCTGTACGATTCACTGTGCTTGTACCATTTACCAGAACTTCGCCTTTTGTTGGGCGCAATAATCCATTCATTAATTTTACTGTTGTTGTCTTGCCAGCGCCATTCTGTCCAATAATTGCTACTTTTTCTCCCTTTTCAAACTTCATACTGACGTTTTCAACTGCCGTATACCCATTTGAATATTGGAATGATACATTTTTAAGTTCTAAATATGCCATTGTCACTGTACCTCCTTCATAATCTTTTCAACTGCTTTTTTGACCGTAAGTGGAATTTCATTCCCTTTTACACTTCCCTTTTTTAGAAAATAAAGCACAATCTGAGGGAGCTGACCGCCATACTCTAATACTTTTGGATCTGTCAAAACATCTTTCGACTCTCCATGCATCACAAGCTCTCCGTTATGCATCAAAAGGATAGAATCACAGTACTCTGCTATAAGATCAATCTTATGCTCGATCAAAATGATAGTTTTGCCCTGTTTCTTTAAAATATTTACGATTTCAAATATATCTTCCGTACTCTTCGGATCGAGCTGTGAAGTTGGTTCATCCATGATAACAACTTCTGGATCTAATGCAATCATGGACGCCAGCGCAACTCTTTGCTTCTGTCCACCTGATAATTCATATGGATTTTTATCCACCAATTCTTCCAGATGGAAAATTTTTACCAGTTCATCTACTCTCTCTATCATCCGCTCCCTTGGGATTCCGATATTTTCCATACCATATGCAATTTCTTCATATACGTTGTCTTTTACACCTGAAATTTGCACAAATGGATTCTGAAAAGAATAACCTACGATAGAAGCGAGTTCACCCGAACCATAAGTATCAATTTTACGACCATTGATTAAAATTTCTCCTTCTAATTTTCCTCTATATAATTCAGGAATAAAACCGCGGATAATGTTACATAACGTTGTTTTTCCGGATTCATTTTCCCCTATAAGCCCGTACACTTTACCCTGCTCGAAACAGTACGTAAAATTACGAACCACTTGCTTTTCTTCCAAAGGATATCGGTAACTTACATTTTTTAAAACAATCTCTGCCATTACATCAACCTCCATACGACATATCCGATAAACAAAATCACGCTTAATACTTCCAGCACAATGTCTAATGCTGTTTTATTAAGAACGTAAACGGAAGTTTTCTTGCCTTTTGCTGAAAATGCTCGCGATTCTAGAGCAAGTACACGTTCTTCTGTCTGCTGAATTGACGAAAGTACCAGCGGACCAAGCATTGGAATGAATGCCTTCATCCTTGTTATCAATCCACCTTCTGTCTCAATTCCTCTTGATTTCTGCGCATCTGTTATTGTTTTTGAAATAATTGACATCTGCGGAATCAGTTGGATTGTTGAAGAGATCAGAAATGTTACTTTTCTTGGCGTACCTGCATGCTCCAGAGAATAAGTGATATCTTTTACTTTCGTTGTTTCAAAAAATATCATTATCGCAGAAGCTATTGCTGCAATCTTCGATGTCATAGACAAACTTGTTGCAAGTCCTATCTGAGAAAAGTGAATAAATCCCCAGATTGGTATCTGATCATCATTAGCAACAACAAATACTTGCATAACAAATATGAACAAAATAATAATAAAAATAGATTTAAAAAATGCACTTAAGAACTGTTTCGTTGTTCCCGCCATAAGACTAATAATCAAAAATACAGGGAGCAATGCGTACTGTAATGCATATCCTGGTGTAAAAATACTAATAATCACGACCAAAAGTGTAATCATAAATTTTGTGGTTGGGTATAATTTACCAATTCTGCTATCCATTGATTTTTGCCCCTTTCTTTTTAATATATTGAAGTCCATAGTTTAATTTGACTAAAAAGCGGTCTGGAATTCTTCGCACAACAATCCATGCAACCGCAAAGTTTACAATTGTATTAATTGTTCCTGAGATTACATTTGTTGTTAATACAGAATTCCAAAGAGCCTGTCCTGATGCAACGAATGCAGCTGTAAGAAGATCTGTTCCAGCTCCAGTAACTCCACCAAACATGAACACCGTGACTACAGCAGCAGATACAGATGACACTACATTTAGAAGAACACAACCGAATACAATCCCAAGAATGTTACTGTATAATTTCCATCTGGAAAGGAATCCAGATACAAGTCCGATCAGCATTGATACTATTGCATAGCCAAAAGCTGTAGGATAGATCATTCCGTTTACTGCATTTCCAAGTAATCCTGTTACCATTCCAACCCATGGACCCATGAGCATGGATACCAGAATTGTTCCAATTTGGTCAATAAAAATCGGAAGTTTCAATATTTGAGACATCTGATAGCCTACTACGTTAATTGATACACCCACTGGTATCAATACAAGTGCTATCAATGAAAAATCATATTTTAATCCTCTTTTCACTTCTTTTCCTTTCTGCCCGTTTATATAGTTCGTTATATTCCTAAATGGACTCTTATGTTTCCCGCCTGAATACATTTATGGAAAATTCCCATGATTCAAATTTTCAACGCTTACACAATCTATTCTTCATTCTTCATGATTTCCGAGAAAAATATCCTGTAAGCCTACATCCCACTGATGTGGTGAAAATGCTTAGCACATAAAACTACATTGTCAGTGCTTCTTTACAGCTTTTACACACATTGATGCAACTACACTAAAACCCAGCACAATTGCAAGATTCGCACCTTCGCTATCGCAATGATACAACAAGAATCACAGTGAATATATCTACAGGTCTTACATAATGATCCATCTGATACACATAATCAATATTTATAGAACCAAAAACAAGTCCTTTTATCTTGCATTGCTCACATTTTAACCTCCTTGTTCATGTCGCTTATTTTTCATTTATTGTATATACTTTCTATTTCCTTCTAAAGGTCATATGTCCTTTCATAAAATTAACAACAACTTATACAAAAACAGCAGGAATTGCATTACAAAATCCCTGCTGTCATACCAATTATGAATAAATTGTTTTAGTGATTACGAATAAATATTTGTTTGTAGTTCTTTATATTGATGTTTGCTAATAATGATTTTTTTCTGTACATTTTTTAGTTCACCAGTCTCTTTCAATTTCTGTAAATTGCGCCCAACTGTCCTGATACTCATTCCGATTCCATTTGCAATGTCCTTATATTCCGCTTCTATCAGTAACTCACCACTTGCATTCTTCATATTCTGATGACTTTCGTAATATGTAATCAAAAAGAATCTCACTCGATCCAATCCAGACATGTAGTACATAATCCCATCATTTCCCGAACGTTTATATAAATCGTCTGACAGAAGATTAATGCATTTCTTAAGTAATTCTTTGTCTTCCATGATTGTCTTATATACCAACGCTGCATCTATCCGTAACGCCTTCACTTTAGTTACTGTACTAAGCGTTGCAATATAACTATCTCTCCCCGCAAGAATCTCCAATAGACCAATACTACCGTTAGTACTGTTTAACTGAAAATAACTGTATGTACTTCCATTCATATACTCACGTATTCCAGCAACTATGCCATCTTGTATGAAATATATGTAATATGGTCTCTCGCCCCTAGATACAAGAATACTGTTCTTTTCATACTCTACTAAAACGCCTTTTTTTATTAGAGACTCTGGCAATGCATGCAAATTAAAATCTCCGTCTGATCTATATTTCTCCCATAACTTTTCCAGAATCATGCTTATCACCTGCGTCTAATTCCTCTATTATTTTGTTATCTTACTCACCATAGTTTCCACCAACAATTAAGAACAGATTATCTTTATTGCAAATGTTTTAACAATCAAGATTCCAAGTATGAAATGATCTATGTGCACATCATGCTATCAAATCCGCATACTAAATCTTACTTTATTTATTATCCTTTTGCCTTTGTTAATTAACTTGCAGACATTACGCGATACATTGTTTTTGCAGGCGCTTATTGTTGAAGAAAACTTGACTAACGCTCAAAATTTTGCGTTCGTGATTGCACGATTATTCTGCCATACTCTACGTTATCTTTTAGCGCGTATCACATTATTATATATGTTTTGATGCATTTAATCACATAATTATACGCTATGTTAGTGTTTTTATCACATTGTTATACGCTATGTTAATCCTAGTATGACAATCGTTACCATACATGCAACCAGAATCCCAACCGTATTAACACAATCCCAACCGTATTAATATCAGAAAGCCTCACTCCGTGAAAAATATCACGAAGTGAGGCAATCAGTCACAATAAAAACCAGACTAAAAGTCCAGTCTTAACATGCTACTACTTGTTGCAATGATGCAAAACACCACGACGCTTACCAGCGAAAAGTGTTACACAAGCAGCAGCCAAAACAGCAGCAAACAATGGATTCTTCGTTATGTTGGCATAAGCATCGCAGGCAGAACGGTAACACTCAAGGTCATAGATACAACACACAAAACAGCACTAGACACTGCCAACACACGATGCTTCATATTTTTCTTCATATCCCTCACCTCGTGATACGCAATAGTCGTTAATTCACGTAAAATGGCACATATCCCTTATTTTGCGCACTGACGAAGTTCTACCGTGAACCACACTATTTGCGTTCGCTATACCTTTCATAGTGTACTCCTATAACACTAATCAGTAAATATCCATAAACTATGCGCGAATTTGTTTGACATTACCAATTGATATGTGGGTTATAGGTCCAAAAGTGCGTAAAGCTAGGATGATTAATATTTTTGGTTTATACTCCAAGACAATTAGAAACAGAGAGTTGTTAATTTTTTTGTTCAATAATTTTATCGGTAAATGCCTTTAAAAATTCTTTAGAATTGCTCCATCCTGCACCATTGTTTAATCCAGAGAAATCAAAACCAGATATTTCATCTAAAACTTTACTACAAACCCATTCATACATTCCAGCCTCTTTGCTTTTATATATTATTAGGAACAATGGTTTCATTGCTTTTTTACCTAATAATATGACACTAATATATTGTTTAGAATACATTACATCGTTATACCATTGTCCTGTCAGCCAATAGAATTTATCTTTGCGCCCCTTTTCACCAATCTCATCGCATAGATTTTGTAATTGTTTAGCCACATACGTAAGAACCTTTTTATCTATGTTTTTTATAAGCAAAGTTTCATCAACACCATTTTTACTTACCTCTTTCCAGTCAACATCTTCATTATTTTCTGTGTGTCCTTCATTTTTTGCAGACTTTTGATTTTCTGTTTTTAGCTCTCTATTATTATTGCTAAAACTATTCTGATTCTTACAACCTGAAATAAGTGATATAAGGCAAACTACCATAGTCAAAAAAGCATAATGCTTGATATGCTTCATTTATACCTCCACCTACAACTTAATCTTTACCTAATTGCAGTTACGATCATCATGTTCAATCTTCACTCTGTTATTCACTATCATCTGCCCAATATTCATTCATCTCGTAGTACAAATCATCTTTGAGTCTAATAAAACTGACGGGATGTAAATTATGGACAAAGAATGCAGATCTGCAGCCTGCAAAATAATTGTATCTAAAAATCATCCGATAATCTACAGGATTTTATTTCCATACATAAACAAATGTGTGGCAAAATGAGTACACGCTTTAACGATAGAAGCGAGCAACGTTAAAAGGTTTGCCATTTATTAACAAATCCCAAATGCTTCAAATCCACTAGCAGAAAACAAATAGCTTCAGAATACAAAAAGGCGGTTAGATTTTACTCTAATCACCTTTTACGCATTATAATTATTAAATTCTATTCGTTTGTTTCTTCCGCAATATCTATATATTCTTTTAATTTTCGTTGCAACAAATTCTTATCTATCAGTTTTAATGTATACTCAGATACCATTGTAGGCGAAAGACTTCTACTTAATGCAAACTCTACTACCTCATCATCTTTTGAAGCACAAAGGATTACTCCTACGCTTGGATTTTCAGTTTGTTTCTTTACTTCTCTATCCAGTGCTTCTAAATAGAGGTTCATTTTTCCGATATATTCCGGTTTAAACTCTCCAATTTTTAATTCAAATGCAACTAAACAAGATAATCCCCTATGATAGAAAAGCAAATCTATATAGTAATCATGATTGCCAACCTGTATCCTATACTCATTACCTATAAAGGAAAAATCTTTCCCAATCTCTAAAATAAAGTTCTTCAAATTCTCTAGAATTGACTTCTGAAATTCTCTTTCATTCCCAAGCTCGGGAGCATCGATAAATTCTAAAACATAACTGTCCATAAACAAATTATGCGTCTCTTGTTTTACCCTTTGTATAGCAGGCAAATTATTACTATTTGAAAGCATATAACGCTCATAATAGCCACTGTCCATCTGCCTTACCAACTCTCGGTGAGTTAGATTCTCGTTAATAGCTAAGTTAATGTAGAATTCTCTTTCTTCTTTACTCTTAGATCCAGATATTATTTTCAAATGATTAGACCAGCTCAATTGTGTCAACAATGTTGACACTTTTTCATCATCCTTATATATCTCATAGAATTGCTTCATTCTATAAAGTCCCCTACGGGTAAATCCTTTTAAATCAGGATAATTTTCAGAGAAAAAATCAGCAACATTTTCCACAAAATTTGATCCATAAGCTGCTTCTTTACTTTTCTCGCTTATATACTTTCCCACTTCTTGATACATCAAGATTAATTCTTCATTAACTTTTCTATAAGCGCGATCCTTTGCACTTTCGACAATCTTAACAATATCATCAAACTGATGATTATCTTTTCTAATACCTGTATTCTGCAATACCATCTTAGCCCTATTCATTTTTTCACCTCCCTCATATTTACTTTCTTTCACCCTACTTACACTACAAAAAGTATAACATTTTGGGGGAGGATTTCCCCACTCCGAAATTAGTGGGTATTACTTACAATATGTTAAAATCACTTATTTTATATCGTTTTCAATCTCATATAAAAATTTTTTCTAAGACGATTTTCACTTAACCAATACCCACAACCAGAACCAGGACTTTTCACCGCACTCATCGCTTATAAGTGAAATTTAATGATAAAATCGATAATTTATAAGTTATAACTGATAAAATAGCAAAATCGTATCTAAAATCTCAAGAAGTAAGCTTAAATCCACAGCACGCTAAACCTTTTAACATTTAGTCCCTACAACCACATTTTTAACCAAAGCCAATCGTCGTACTAATATCCCGCCAAACGTCGGAATAAAAATCCGCCAATTCGCAAGGAAAACAATGAAACATCGCGCTTACGCTTGCAGACTAAACCTTTTAATAATAGCCATCGCGAAACATAATCTACATGAGAGCAAAATCAAGCAGATTACGCATTCTCTTCCAGTAGAAAATCTGGTAAATATTTGTGTATAATACCTTCTTGCGAAAAATTCATTGTATCCATAGATAAAACGAATTTAGGATAATTATCCTTAACCAATCGATAAACACCAAATTCCCGGCTACGAGTCTCTTCGCTAGCCATCAAATAAGAGACTTGATAATACTCAGTTTCACCTTGTCTAGTAGCAATGAAATCGATTTCTTGATTATTAATACGACCAACTTGAACCTGAAAACCACGAGACAAAAGCTCAATATAGACAATATTTTCTAGAATACGTTCAATTGACGCAACGTTTGAGAAGCCTACTGCTTGTCTAAAACCATGATCTGTTATATAGTATTTTTCCTCAACCGTCAATAACTTTTTTCCAACACTGTCATAGCGTGGAACTTTTTTCAGAAGATACGCCGCTTGGCAAAAATTCAAGTAATTCAAAATGGTATCAACTGAAACTTTACGATTTTCGCTAACAAAATATTTACGTAAACTATTAGCCGAAAAACTTTGTCCAATATTATCTAAACAAAAAAGTAAAATGCGATTAAATACGTCAACATCTCGGATCGAATTGTATTCAAGTATATCCTTAACAACAACGGTATTATAAATGTCGTTTAAATATCTAAAACTCGGCTCCTCTTCCCCATTAAAATAATGAAGAGGAGGCATACCACCAATTTTGATATATAGCTGAAATAATTCCTGTATGCTTAAATTCAAACTTTGATACAAATTCACGAATTCGCTAAAAGTAAAAGGAAGCACCTCAAAACTTACATAACGCCCCGCAAGCAAGGTGGCAAGCTCGCCGGACAATAATTTTGAGTTAGAACCAGTCAAATAAATATCGCAATCATAATCAACTCTAAGCGCATTTATAACACGTTCCCAGTGAGAAACTAATTGAATTTCATCAAAGAAAAAATATATTTTACCTTCGATTTGTTGACTACGTTCCGTAATTAATCTCTGCAGATCAAAATCATTTTTCACAGATAAGTATTGAGCTGATTCTAAATTGATATAAATAATACGACTTTGAGGAACGTCTACAAGCAATTCAGATTGAATCATTTTTAACAAAGTGGACTTTCCCACTCGTCTCATACCTGTAATCACCTTCACAATAGGCTTGTCAATAAAAGGTTTGATCTTATTAAGATATTTTTTACGTAATATATATGACATATCCTCACACCTTTCGATTACAGCCTTGCTTACAATTTCGATTATAGTCGATAAATTTATTGTTTTTTATAGTTGTTTCTATTATAAACGAAACAAATTAAAATTCACCTTTGAGGTTTATGATTAAAAAAAAAATAAAACATCTTTATTCAAACGTCTGCAATTCGTATGCTTTTAATACACATCCCGTGACATCAAGCAAACGTTCTAAACGTGAGATTTAGGAAACTTACGAGTATAGCTACACTTTTTTCAAGTGCACACTATGGATATTGGGTGCACTTTTTAACGATAGGAAAAGCTATCGTTAAAAGGTTTAATTTTCTAAAACCAAGATTACCCCACGGTTTCCTATCATCGTTCAAGCTCTTCAAAAACATCATCTATCTGATAACTATCACTTTGAGCCGCCTGATCATAGCCTTTAGCCATCAACGCGTTAAACGTTTTCTCATCCATATCATCTTGCGCTGGAAGAGACTTCGGAATAGTAAGCGAAAACGGAATACCCTTATTAAGAATGATTTGACGATAAAACATGTCAATAGCAGTAGCCCTAGGAATTCCAATAGTTTCCAAAATCTGCTCCGCCTGCTGCTTAATATTTTCCTGTATTCTCACATTCACCATCAGTAACGTCTCAACGAACGCAACTCACAGTACTTTTGGATTCTTAATATTCATCAAAATTAATCACTTTATCAAATACATCACAATTAGTTTGCGCGTGCAACACAACTACAAGCTTGTTATTCCTCGTTTTAGCACATCTGATAGCTCGCACGATTATTTCACGTTCACTACAACCATCAGCATCAGTTACACTTTTGAACGTCTCATCCAACATAACAACAGTTCGCTGCTGAGAACCAATACACTTTGTGAGCGACGTGAAATCTGGAGCAACAATAGCACCGTTATCATCAAATAAGTAATCTTCAATCAGCATACAATTCTGAGTATTGTTATGATCAAACCAATCTCGCAACAATACTGATTTACCAGCACCACTAGCGCCAATAATAGCAACTGAAGAAATATCACTATCAGCAATAGTTTTACTAAGATTCTGATATGCTAATTCATTCCTCTTATACGCTTGCTGCTTACGCTCATAATTTTCCAAACTGAAAACTCGCTGAGCAGTCTGGGTTAAAACTCCTGAATCTTGCAAAGTTTCAATCACATTTTCCAAGCTTGACGACAGCATTACCACAAAATACAACACAGCACTAGCAGAAGCAAAATTCATTGATGATACTGTAAGCATATAAAGTATTGAAAATTCCAACACTAAAGAAAGACTTTGCATCATGCAATTTCTCACTGTGTAAATATTGATAAAACGACGCATACGCTGCCAATACTTATTTTCTGACGAAGCATAATGATACTTGCGCGAACTATCAAAAATAGCACCTTGCGGTAAGCTTCGCGTTGATAATAACGACGATAATGCTCCTAAGAACTTATCGCGATATTGTGCTTGTTTATCCGCAGCCGTATTAAGTAATCGAGAACCGGCATACCATATTAGACAAGATAACGGCACCATAATAATCATTATGTATACGTACTGCGGTACTGCAGCAATTGTCATAGCAAGAACTATTACTGTTTGAACAATAATAAAAATAACGTGTGCAATAGCACTAGGAATACTCATCTGTAAGTCAGAAAAATCATCCCCAAGTCTACCTAAAACATCACCTTTATTATCAATATTTGAATACTTATGCAAACGCATAATCAAACGATTATGCAGTTTTGTAAGTCTCACAATTGGCACAGCATATACAGGAAAATTAAGAGCAATAATACCAACTACAATAAGCAAGCTTGCAAACAATGCAGAAGACTGAAGCATATTTAAGTTGGTGTTCGTAGCAATATTCTCTACAAACATTAACTCAGCAAGAACTATGAGTACTGTTGCTATCGGCAAACAAACAATACTAGCGGAGAATAATTCGCGCACAGTTCTAATGAACTTACCACGTGATTCTGCACCTGTAGGAATTTTCGATTCCACACAATCCGCTTGCATAGTTTTACACTACAAGTATTCTGCAAATGATTTTCTTCAACCACACTATGCGTGACTTGCTTAGAGTTGTTACCATAAAACACGCAAGGAATATACTCTGGATTACGTGCAAATAAAACAATATGATGAACTTGAGAACTTAGCATAGCTTGTGAAACTGTTTCTCGAAGCTCTGGATTTAACACAGAAAACACGTCATCAAGCACCAAATATTCCACGTCTTGAGCAAACGCCATAGCCAGCACCACGCGTTGACACTCACCAACAGATAACGTTTCAGGATTATGCAAAAACCTATCCGCAACCTCACGTGACACATTAAATAAACGCAAGAAGTTTTCGTACTTCCGACGAGTATCATCGCTCGCAATATCAAACCAAGCTTCAATAAGCCCCTGCGACATAATAGGATTACAAGGCACCAATATTTTACTACTGCTAACAATGGAATCATACGCATTCAACGCCGATCCAGCTTCTTTAGACAAAAGAGCGAACTTATTATCAAACACAACAGAATCAGAAATATTAGTAGCATCCGCGAGAGTATTATTCATAGCATTTTGCTCTAATTGCACTAAATCCTTGTCCATTGGAAGAGCAAGCCGAATCACGCGATAATTCACAATATTATTCTGCATGGCGCCATACAAATATTTAATCGCAAAAAGAATTCCAACATTAAACAACGCATTTGGAAAAATAGTTACATGAACAAGAACAACACCAGCAAGCAGTAATGTCAACCCACCTTGCTCGACAATATTACTCAATAATTGAGGAAATATGCGCTTATAAAGCACTCTTTCTTCTGCTTTACGTGCATCTTCAATCGCTGTAATACCAACATTATAACGATACACTCTTGAAGCGTGAGGAAGTTTATCAATAATTTTACTGAGAAGATTACGACGTTTACCTTCTAAATCCACATAGTTCTTCCACAATACGCCAATCCAACGTATAAGGAACAAATTACCAACGCATAATAGAACTAATAGTAAAACCGCTACAATACTATTCTCGTGATATTGAACAACACAGATAGCAAAAAGAATAATAAACTGCAATATTGATAACACAAAATCAACACCATAAGCTATCTGACTTATCTGATTTGGATATGTTAATGCCGAAGACTGCAATGTTTCATCATCATTATTCTGAACAGATAAACGCACAAAACGATGGAAAGTAAGCTGACGAAACAAAGCGATAAGAAGCATTTCACAACGATCTTTAGCAATAAAACCAGATGCTTGTAAGAAGAAAGATAACGCCAACTTAAACGCAACAAACCCTTCAAGCAGCGTCGAAGCAGAATGCAACGATCCCATCGTATAAATAAGCAGCAACATTCCAGCAAGCTGTATCAAACCAGTAATAAAAACTGATAACACCTGCGGCATAAGAACTATAAAATATACTAAAGCACCTTTTGTACGTTGATGCTTCGCAACGAACGAATCATAACGAGATACAACCCTATTTAACATATACCTCCAACATACATATTCATTCCAAACCCTCTAATCTACAAGTTTCATTAACTAATTCATCATCAGGGAAACGATTCAAATCAAGTGCAAAATATCACTATTTCTTCTTATAACCTACAGCAACATTACCTGCTTTATTAAGCCCTGGTACTTTAAGAACATCAGAGCCTGGCTTGTCTTTTAAATCAAATTTCCCAACTAAAAATAAAGATTTAAGTCCCGGACCAGGTAAATTGAACGATGAGTCAACTAACTTAATACGCTTATCTCCAAGAGTGACTTTAGACAAATCATAGTGAGAATCAAGAATATCGCGCGACACAAAGAGATACAACTCATCCTTATTCATATAGTTTTCTGGTATACGAAACTCTTCCCGAGACACCGCCACCGTTTCCCAATGATACGACGCAAGCTCCGCCTTCTCTTCATCGTCAGCACATCCCGCAAGAGAAAAGAGAGTACCTATCAGCAGAAGTACAACAAGACAACTTTGAAAAATGGTTTTACCAAAAATAGTTTTACTTCTCATAACACTACTAGCCTCCTTTTCGCTAACACGACTCTGTATCAAATGATCATAAAACAGATTATTAAGCAAACAAGATCTACAATTCACTCTGATTACTGTAATAGTCTTAATAAATATATTATTTTTTTTATTAATTTGTCTAGACTATCGACGCTAATTTCTTCACTTACTAGCAAACTATAATTTTCATAAACAGCAAGATTCGCATAAACAAAAGAGCCAGAAGTAGAAGAAACAGCATAATCGCGCGCGTTTAATGCCTCCAACAATATTCCCTCATAAACGAAGCAATCACCTGCAAATCTTCACCCTCATAATATTCAACAAGCAACTTCTTAAACTCAGGAACCCTATTTTCTGGAATAACCAACAAGCCATTACTATGAGAAATCAAATAATGCAGGGAACTTTTTACAATTTTTACACTGATTTGTTCCACAAAACATAAGCAACTAGCGCACACAACTATGGATTCTACTATCTGGCGATCTTCCTACACTCTTCGATTCTAGCATCCAACCAATCTGCCTTACTACCACTCTGCCTCACTCTTTGTAATTAGTCCAGTGCTATATTCATACGTGTAGGTGTTCTGCATATGAGCATCGCTCGGCGACCAGCTTCCATCTGAAGATTTTGAAGCCTTAAACAGAATATAAAAACCACATTTTCCATCCTGAGAGTCCCTGTTATACTGCAGATAAGTAATGTCCGAAAGGCTTTCATTCAAAACAAAGTACATATCTCCCTTGGCAGTATAGTTCTCCTTGAACGTAAATCCTTGCGCCGCAAAATACTTATCAAATATCTTAAGCGCTGCATTTCTTTCCTTTTTTGATTCTAAATCACGCGCAGCGGCATCATGCAAATCGGAATTTTTCTCTGTCTCTTCAACCTTTAATCTTGTATCTTTCCTGTTATTACGATCAATTCTGCTATACCACTCAGATTCACTTATTTTTGGATCAGTATCAGTTGAATCTTTCATTGGTCGAAGATACTTAAGGAAAAATGGGCCTTCAGACTTATAAAGATAATACTCAAAAGGAGCATACATATCGTCCACGTGCTCTGTATACGTACCATTATCATTTTGTTTCACAGAATATCTGTCAACAATAAACAAAACGTCAAAAAATCCAAGACCTAAGATAATCAATACACAAAGCAGAACATGTAGACAACGAAGTACAATTCTTATACCTATCTTCCGTACACGCGAAATAAGATAGAGATTATAGAAGACACATACAAGAGAAATCGTAATCATCCAAACAACTGGCATTGCCGCGCATATAACATATACCCAAGTCTGCAAAAGCCACTGATTTGGAAGACGTACCGCAGTTATTCCAAAGAATGCAGTTAGAATGCCACTTAACACAAAAAAGCAACAAAGAATTAGCGAGATTCTACCCTTTCCCCATTGCTTGCCATAGCTAAGAAAAGATTTATTACGCTCTACATTTGCACTACGAAAACGGCTGTGTAGATTGCGCTGCCAAATAACACAAATAACCCAAATAAGAGAAACTACAACAAGAAGCAGAATTGCAAAACAATAAGTGATCCATCCAAAAAGCTGTAGCTTATTGGACGCCATAAAAACAGTTCCAATAATCATTAAGATGGAAAAGATTTCCGCACTCAGCTGTAAAACCTTATACTTGGATGATCCCTTATTTGCACTGTGAAGGTTTTCACATATTTGCTCATGTGATTCACAATATAGAGGATTTTTCTCATCTGTAGGAGTATGTTCCTGCTTTTCTTTCTCTTTCATCGATGAATCTGACATTTTTCTATCCCTATATTCTGTTCCTATATTGCGCTTACGATTTGCAATTGTTCTAATTATTCCAGTCGCTTAGTCTGTTCTCTTCTAGCGTAAATAATCGCGAGTATTTCAACTTCTTTTCTACTCTCATCAACACAACGCTTTCAACATACGTAGAGCCCTTTGCTCAAAGAAGAAGAAAACAGTCTTATAAAATCTTATGCAGCTACTGCGGTTCTTCTCCATGGATGATGCTTTATAACGATAACAATATCTGTAAGCACAACACCAACGACTACGCTTACCCATACTAAGCTCGGTGTAAGCAGCCAAGCGAGAACACCAAAAATCAGCAGTCGAAGCAGCACAACAATAACCAAGAAAGGCAAACTTTTTGTTAAGCATTTCTGTTGATCAGCCTTCAATGCGCCCATCAGAACCATAACCGCAGCCGCCGCGCAAGAAAATAGCATATTGCCCAAGAACATGACGAGTAGAGTTCGCCATCCAGCAATAGTACCAAGCATCCACCATTGCAGCATCAATGCAAGCAAAAATGTGACAACATCGCATACTGCTTCCATCAGCATATTCGCAACAATTAACGAGGAGAACGTTAGAGACACACCTCTAGAAGTGTCTGTTTTACCTGCGCTCGCATGCTGTAATGCAATCATGTTTCTCGCCTCGGCGCGCTTTACGCGCTCTTCTTCAAGCATTTGAACGCCAAGCTCAACCGATTTCTTTGAAGCTTCCTGTAATTGCGCATCCGTCATACATGGCTGCCAAGGCTTTTCAAAAACAAACAGCAACACACTAGTAATCGCTGCGCCAATAATAATGCTTAGCAGCGTAGTATTGGAAACAAGCAATAAAGCAATACCGGAAGTCACCAGCAGCCTGAGTACGAAATCGATGATTCCGATAAGCAAATCGCCAGACCTGTCATCTGGTCTGCGATGCCTATCCCACTGCAGATACGCTGTGCTTAGCAGCGAAAACACCACAACACTCAGTGCGAGTATTGCCACAGTTTCCCAACCTAGTACGCGGTGCCCTATGAACTGTTGTACAAGCAACGCAATAATAAGCGTGCAAATGCCAGCAACAGTTTCTGTAATCACATGACCCCAAAAAGCATGCTTGAAAAGCACTGGTCTTACATTCGTCTCACTCATCATCTTCTCCTAGAAAAAGCAATTACGGAATATCGTGCTATGATTGCACAGCTTCGATTGCACAAAATGTCTAAAAATTGTCCTAAGTCACGATTGAGTGGTCAGTATAGATAAAATTTAATATTTTTCCTATATATTAATCCAATACCTTCTTGTTGTAACGTTTCCTCTTGATAAACTATTTTTCACTTTGTTTTCTAAAATTCCACCATTATTTTCTATAACTTTTATAGATCCGATATTGTCATCATCACACGTAATTAAAACTTTATGCAGATTCAAAGTCTCTTTACAATATGTAAGTGCCATAGAAAGCATTTTTGTTCCATAGCCCTTCATGCATTCAGATTGTCTAACTTCGTACCCTATGTGACCACCATAGTTAATTAAAAAAGAATTTAATTCATGCCTAATATTAATTTCACCAATAAATTTTTCATTATCTATCAGCCAAAATGTAGTAGCTCTAACATAATTTTCAGGTAAATTTATACC
This sequence comes from Gardnerella sp. DNF00038, assembly GCF_049262855.1. Lineage (NCBI taxonomy): Bacteria > Bacillati > Actinomycetota > Actinomycetes > Bifidobacteriales > Bifidobacteriaceae > Gardnerella > Gardnerella sp. DNF00038. Next base: position 1,144,279 of record NZ_CP058407.1, read on the forward strand.
ATGTTCAATATTATAAGAACTCTCTATAATTGTATCATAGTTTCTAAAACGTCTTTCAGCATTCGGCCTAAAAATCTCATCTTCTTCATTTGCTTCTATATAACCTTGGATATATTTACTATCTGGTCTAATTAATTTCATAAGTTCTCCTTATTCTTAATATGTGATTCTAATAAGAATACAATTCTATTAAAATTAGAATCCATAATAGTCTGTTTAGCTTTAATAGTATTACTATTAAAAAAAAAAACCACACATACAAGCTTTATTAAAGAAAAAATTTAATTTTTTCAACACATTAGCACTACATTTACATCAGCATTAGCAAAGCAAAGCTCACGGCAGGTGCTCCGCCACATCTTTATTGAATACAATGGAAAGCAAACTTGACATTTACTCTCGAAACAATTATCTTATATGTAAAGCTAGCTTTCCATTAGGAAGGAGAATGTAATGTGAAAAATAGACTTGAACAAATTAGAAAAGAAAAAGGCATAACACAAGAAGAACTTGCAGACGCACTCGAAGTATCAAGACAAACAGTCGGTTCTTTGGAAAATGGAAGATACAACCCGTCAATCATATTGGCATACAAAATTGCCAAGTACTTTGATTTAACAATCGAAGAAATATTTATCTACGAGGAAGATAAAAAATGAAAAAACAGAAAACCCAAAATTTTTGGTACATAGGATATGTAATAGGAATTTGCGGACTAATTCTTGCACTCACTCTTAAACTGAACGAATCCGTAGAAATTGCACTGTCAGTTGTTTTTGTTGCAACTATCTCACTTTCACACGTAAAAATCATGCACTATAAGATGATAGAAAAAGACCACAACTACAAAATAAATGTGAACGATGAAAGAAACGAGAAAATCAAAGATAAAGTAAATGCAACAATAGCATTCATACTAATGCACCTAATGGGAATAATTGCCATAATTGCATTTATCACAAAAGCATATTTACCAGCTGCTCTTCTAGCTATTTCAATCGCATTTTCTCCATTAATCATGTTTTTTATCAACAAATATTATGAGAAAAAATATTAAAATCAGACCTGACCCGCTCATTTACTACTTATTACGAAGCTTACCAACTTTCATAAATTCTTTATCTCTAATACGGAACTTTTTTATGATTATTGTGACGGTTTGTTCCCCAAAACATAAACAACTAAATTAATAATTACTCGACAGCAAAATAGCAAAATCACATCTAGAATCTCGAGGAGTAATCTTAAATCCACCACATACTAAACCTTTTAACATTTAGTCATTACAACCGCATTTTTAACCAAAGCCAATCATCGTACTAATATCTCGCCAAACGTCGGAATAAAAGTTCGATAGCGCGCTAACTATTGTAATCTTGATAATATTATGATACTTTTTTGATAAAAGGAGGTTGATACTATGATCAATATTCGCCCAGTTTCCGATTTAAGAAATAAATTCCCAGAAGTAGAAGAAACAGTTATAAATTCAAATACACCAGTATTCCTTACAAAAAACGGTTATGGAACTATGGTTCTCATGAGCATCAAACAATACTCCACTCTCACTGACAACGTTGAAAGAAAACTCGACGAAGCAGATACTTTTGCCGCAAACACTTCTACACGTCTTTCTAAAGACGACGTCTTTGATAGCGTAAGGAGAAGGATTAATTAACACGAGAACACCACTACTACAGGATTAGTGTACGCAACTTTTCTGTTTTTTACGTTGTCATCGACGACACTATGGAAGTGCGAAGACTTCTATACTCAAAACGAAATATTGACGCACTACTGGAATAACTATTCCTAATAACAATCATTATTATGCTAACGATTATTAAAAAAGCTATCGTTAAAGGTTTAAAATTGACTTTATAGCCTGATTTCAGGCATGGTATCCATTCTACTAACACCATGCCCATGCAATATTAGATTGTTGGCTGGAAGCCGTGGTGTTCTAAAGGAATACGCAGGGTTCCCATAGATAGCTACACAGCTTTTTACCTCGTAGATGAAGATAAATGTAGCGTGACGGTTGTTCGTATCTTTTATGCAGGCAGAAACATCGAAAATATTATCAACAACAAATAATGGAAATTCGACAATATGTGACATATCTTTCTAAAAGCCCAATGTAACGTTTTATATGGTCAAAATCATGACTTGGTGACAATGAACTTTTTACGCATAGGTCAAATAATTTCAATAGACTAGCTAGATGCAAAGAATATGCATTTTTATATGTGTGCAAAAATCGAATTTCATTTCTTATGATTAACTGTCATGTAAAACACTAAAAGCATGTACAACACACGGAAAATAAAAATCAGAAGAATGCGGAAATCAAAACTGAAAACCACATTCTTCTGACCAATTCCCAACCAACTACTGGTTCTTACTTATCATGCAACTTACCAACTTGCATAAATTCCTTATCACCAACACACATCTTCTTATCAGTGAACTTTACTCGCATCATTCTGCTAATAATATACTCATCCGTTATCAGCACAAAAAATTGCTTTTCTTTTTTATTCACCAAGTAATACTGTTCACTGCCAATACTCTCTACCGCTTTACCGAATGCAAACGTATCAAACAAAGGAATATCACCGAACAAAGTAGTAATACACCCGATAAAATTATCCATAAACTTTTCAGACGAATTTGGAATAAACTTCGTCACCGTGAGCATAATAATTTCAGCGTCTGCATATTCATCGCGAATAATTTGTTCCTTCATCTTGATTTTCTTACGAACACCTAATTTTGCATTAAGACCATACTTCTCTAAATCAATAGGCTTCTTAATGATTGACAAATCAATAGCATTGTCTTTATCCAACAAATGGTCGACAGTAACACCCAGCGCATCCGCAATCACCTTCAAATTTGCAACATCCGGCAGACCGCGACCACCTTCCCACTTCGCTACCGCAGCACGCGAAACCATAATCATTTCAGCAAGTTCTTCCTGAGTTAAACCCGCTTCCACGCGCGCATTTCTGATTTTTTCTCCTAACAACATCGTATAACTCCTTTCATTGGCCATTAGTTTTCGTTCTTAACGATTATTTGTTTTGCTTGTAATGCAATTAATAATCGCACTGCGTAATTACATGCTAACGAGCAACATATGAATAGAAAAGGAACGAGCGAGAACACAAGTGCTACGAATCGTAACATGGCATTTTCTTAGCACACGCGCACATAATTATGTGAAAATAGCTGTTTCAAAAGAAATTTATACAAAACTAACAGAGAACGTACAAAATCCAAGGTGCACGATCCATACAACACAACGCGCCGAAGACCGATATCCACCTCATTACTCTGCTCTCATTCATGCCAATCCCCAACAACGAACGTACGGAATAAGGCAACAGAAACATAAGTTTGTTGTCAAATGCATGTTGGGATATATAACACAGAAAGCAACAGTTTCAGAGTTCAGAAGGAAAAGTTTCATTGTATCCAAGAGTTAAGAAACTAGAACTAACATTTTGTCGTGTATATATTAGTGAGAAGCATTTGAAATACTTTCTTAGCTTCTTAGTGAGTTTTCCCTATTTATTGATAGCAAAACATAGGGAAATTAGGCAAGAAAAAAGACGATAGATTTTTTCTTTTCTATCGTCTTACGCATTTAGTATTTAATTTTTCAGTTCAACAAACTAGAATTGACTTATTCGAAAATTTTAATAAATCTCTTTTGCGTCTTATCACATACATATCCTATATTTTCATAGAATTTATGTGCTTCTGTTCTTGCTTCTGCTGAGTTTAACCTGATAAACTTAATTAATTTTTGTCGAGAATCCATTTCTAAATGATTCATCAATTTTTTTCCAATGCTTCTTCCTTGAAACTCTGGTAAAACAGCTAATCCTAGAATATTTAATCCACAATCTGAATAAAGACTCTCATATATTTCAGCATGTATAAATCCAACAACTTTATGTAAATCCTCATCCTCATAAACATAAATCACATGATGCTTTTTATCAGCTGATAGTTTTGTGATTTGATTCTCTACTAACTCTGTAGAAACAGTATATCCTAAAGAAATATCACATATTTCTCGTATAGATTGAGCATCTTCTTTTGTTATTTTTCTAATCATTTCATCGCCTCCACAACTCCAAATTTATCTAGCTCTACTATATCGAATACATCCTCGACCATATATAAATCTTACAATCTTGTAATTACCGTATTTCTATTAAGCTTAACCTTGCCTTTTCTCTTTATATATTCTTCAATATCAAACACATTATTATTGTCACAATCTTCTAAGAAATAATATTTACGTAACGATCTCTTGCCATAATAGCGGGATTCATTAATATCTTTCATCTGAAATTATATGCTCTATTCCACTATGCTCCGATTTAAGATATTCTTTCATAAATGTCGGGTAAGCCTTGCACTTATCAAGCTCATCTATAGGTAACCAATGCATTGTCTCTTTAGCACCTGACTCTGTAGTGCTTTGGCTCGTAAAATCTCTTTTGCCCATGGGCTTCATCAAGTAGTAGAGTGTAATCTCATGGAAGTCTACTCCATCTAAGCCGGAACTACCGATGAATAAGTTCTCGTGTATTACGGCAAGGTGATCTACTTCATAATTAAGACCTGTCTCTTCAAATACTTCTCTCTTAACGGCTTCTTCTGACGTCTCGCCCATGTGAACCGCTCCGCCAACTGAGTAGAAATAGTCATCCTCATCATTTCTTGCAAATAGCACACAACCTTCTTCGACTATGATAGCTGCCGCTCTATATCTAAATGCTTTTTTATCGTTAATAAATCCGCAATTATATTCCATAGTTTACTCCTTTATTTTTTATCTAATGACTGTGACTTATGGTTCAAATGCAAACAAGTTCCCAATCTTAATTGAAAATCCAAGTGATTGATACATTTGTATATCACATTGTGCACAAGCAACAGTCATTGAACTTATTGCACTCGACCCTAGAGCGTTGATATCTTCCCTCAAACAGCCAAAATACGTTCAAAAACCACGCCAAGCCAGCTTAAATCCACCACGCATTAAACCTTTTAACGATAGCCCTCGCTAAACCCTGCTATACAAGGGCAAATTTGCACCCACCTAATCAGCCCTTGACATCAATACGACAGTCTCACATGTTTCAAGACTACCCTGATGATAACCATGCATCAAAAAAGAGCCTTAACGTTCGTTGCAGGAAAGAAGCTGACAAGGGGAATGTCGTATGATGATAAAAGTCTAAGGCACTACAAACTGGGATTTGGATTTTACTTAAAATTGTATTATTTTATTAGCGATATCTTCTACAAATCGCTTATCGTGTTCCACAAATATGAGTGTAGGCTTTGCTTCTTTTATAATTTCCTCAATCTGTATTCTTGATATTACATCTATATAATTCAGTGGTTCGTCCCAAACAAATATATGAGCTGGCTTTGAGAAACTTACAGCAATTAAAACTTTCTTTTTTTGTCCATCACTATAATTCTTCATATCCATTTCAAATAATTCTCTTGAAAAATCTAATTTTCTTAGAATTGTTTTACACAATGTTTCATCAACATCTTGCTTGTGAATATATTCATTTAGGCTACCTGTTAAATTAGATGTGTCTTGAGGAATATACGAGATTTTTAAATTACCTGCTAATTTTATCTCACCTGTATACTCGTGATTTATACCTAATAAAATTTTAATCAAGGTTGATTTTCCGCTACCATTACCCCCATATATAGCCACTATGTCGCCTTGCTTTATCTCGAAACTTACATTATTTAGGATCTGTCTCTCTCCATAGCATGATGATAAATTGCTAACCGATATTAGAGGATTTTTATGATGATGTAATGGATGCAATAATAGACTTTCCTTTGTTTCGATATCTTTTAGTAAACTCTGTTTTTCTTCTATTGCCTTGTTTTGTCTATTCTCCAAATTCTTAGATTTTTTCATCATCTTGGCTGATTGATGACCTATATGTCCTTTGTCTGGTTTTACACCTGATACTTTTACACCATTTTTAGTATTTTCAATTTTATCAGACCAAATTTGACTTTGTCTTGCAGACTCTTTTAATCGTTTAATATCTTTTCTTAATCTCTCATTTTGACTAATTTCAAATTGGTCTTTCATCACTTTGTTTTCATACCATGATGTAAAATTTCCCGATTGGACATCAATAGAATTCCTGTTAATAGAAATAACATGATTGATACAACCATCTAAAAAATCTCTATCATGAGATATAAGCAAAAATCCTTTTTTACTTTTCAGATATTCACTTACAATTTTTCTTCCGTCCATATCTAAATGGTTTGTTGGTTCATCAATAAGTAAAAAGCCATCTTCTCTTGTAAACAAAATAGCTAAAAGGATTTTTGTTTGTTCCCCTTTAGAAAGCGTTTCAAACTCTCTGTAAACAAGGTTCTCATCTACATTTAGCAAACTGAGTTCTCTAAATAACTTCCATTCTTCATCATCTGATATTAGTTCTTTATATAACTCAATTCCTAATTTTGAAGTATCGCTTATATTTGGTGGAAATTTAATAAATTCAACATCCTTGCTTATTTTACCTTGATAAGTTTCTTGATTTAAAAGTAACTTAAATAGAGTTGATTTACCGATTCCATTTCTTCCTATCAATCCCGTTTTCCAGTTTGTATCAAAGGAAAACGATACATTTTTAAATATGGGTTTTACATATCCATAATATGAGAAAGTGAGGTTTTCAATTTTAATTACTGACATAAAACGCCTCCCTAAATTATCATTTACCGCCCGGGTGCAAAGTGTGTGCACCTTTTAACGTTTAGTTTTTCATGTATTACTACGGTTATCACTGCTTTGCTTTTCAGTCATTTCAATTCTCGATTAGGTAATTTTCCAGTTCTCAAAGCGACAGTAACAAACTCAACCTCTTGCAAGCACTTCTCGCAAAGTTCATAACCTTCATTGAAGTTCACTCTTGACCTAAATGTGCTAGCAATGAATTCGCATGGTGAGGTGATCCTTTCAACTACACCGCACCGTTCGCACTCAGCATACACATTCCCATCCTTAATCGGAATAAACATTCCATGATCTTTCTCATTTCCCATGACGCTAACATCTTCGAAATCATCAAATTTTACATAGAGCATATACGGCTTCCTCCTTTATCGGTATGTCTATATACGCTCTAATTCCAACTTATATCAAGTTTTATTGCTTCTTTTTTGATCTATATGTCTGCTACTTCGCAATAGCTTTCCCATTAAGACAGTGCACCATGTAATGCGCAAATCCATCGTTTTTACAATTTACCTTCTTCTTATCTGAAACCTCGGTGACACCATTCTCACAATCTACTTCAAGGCTTGCATCCTTGGTGATTGTTCCTTCTAAAATACTCATGCCATTTAACGTATCAAGCGTACAAACATGAGTTACTTCTACGTTTGTTGCTGAAGCCAACCCATTATAACATTTAAGAAAGACATCATCCGCCTTCAAATTAACAACTTCTACCTTGCCATTGTTCACTTCTACATAAAGCTTACCAATCTCAATATCCGTGATGAGCACTTGATTAGAATCAGATTCAACCTCACAAACTTCCACATCATGTGGCAAACTCACAACAATTTCAGGCATACCCTGAGTAAGCCACCTCACCCAATTCGAAGCTGAGACTTTTTTAGTTTGAATAAGCCTTATAACATTTTGCGCTTCCTCAACCCTCAATATATCTTGTTCACAGTTAACAAAGCTCACACCAAAGGTATCAGCACGTTTCACCGTTAAACGAACATCTTTCGTCTCTGCGATAAACTTCTTATTATCCATTCCTTAAGCACCTCCTCGTGCACATACTAATAATCAGGTTTCATTTTACCTTTTGAGCTATATTTTCCCACTTCACAGGGTGGGTGCAAAGTGGGTGCACTTTTTAACGTTAACATCCTGTGCACTCAACCCTAGAGCGTCGACATCTTCCCTCAAACAGCCAAACTGCACTCAAAAATCACGAGAACCCAGCTTAAAGCCGCCGCACATTAAACCTTTTAACGATAGCCCTCGCTAACCCCTGCTACACAAGGGCAAATTTGCACCCACCTAATCAGCCCTTGACATCAATACGACACTCTCGACGTGATGAGTTTCCGGATATAAGTCGAATGCGCGCAAAGACTGAACGCTGTAGCCAAGCTCACTAAACGTGCCAACATCGCGAGCAAGACTAGTCGGATCGCAGGCAACGTACACAACAGCTCTTGCTCCAGACTTCGCAATCTGCTTACAAACTTGAGCTTTAGCACCAGCGCGCGGAGGATCCAACACAACAACATCTGGATGCGCAAATCGGCGCACAATTTTAGACGATTTACTCGCCTTAAACACCTGCGATTCAAGCGTTTGCGCAACATCCCCTTCAAGCGCTTCAACAATATCTCTGCTAAGCCCTGCGCGCCCAATGTTTCGCCTTGCGTTCTTTACAGCAATCGGCGCACCCTCAATACTAAGCACGCGCGCTGGCTCTGCAGAACCAAAAGTGCCAGTAGTACCAAGAGCACCCACAGCACTAGAAGAATCTCCTCCAACATTAGCCAAAGTCGCAAGCGGAATCGTAAACAAACCCGATCCAGAATACAAATCCCACAAAACCGTATTCTTAGTACGACCACCAAGCGCAGAACGAACTAATCCCAAAACGTAGTTCACCAAATGCTCTGGAGCTGCGCGATGAATCTGCCAAAAACCGCGGGCGTCAACATCGTAATCAAAAGTACGCATACGCGATGAATCTCCATCAACAGCAACGCGTACACTCTCACTCAACAATGCCGATCCTGCAACCAACTCATCATTTACTATAAGCGCATAATTTTCGCCAATCGCACTAAGAAGCGCAGCCTTATCATTAAAATCAAAACCATCAACTCGAGGCTCTGGAACAGCAAGACGAATTTGCGCATTTGGCGAGAAAGAACGATTCCACAAGTCCAAAGAATCCGCAACAGCCAAAACCGCGCGCGACGCAAGTGGCATAGTATCAATCGCAATGCGATCATGCGACTCGCGCTTACGCATAGACAATCGCCCTTCATCATCCGCAACCAACTCCATGCGCGTACGCCAATTAAACCCGTTAAGCTCCTCATCCCCCGGCATGCGCTCAACAGTAATATCGCTATCCGCAATATCCATATGCGCTAAACGCTGGAATTGATTGGCAATTACGGACGCCTTCCAACGAATCTGCCCAGGCAAAGAAACATGAATTAAATCCGCGCCACCAACTCCGCCACCCTGAGCCAAAGGACCAGCGAGCTTCCATTGCGGCTCTACACGATCAGCGCTAGGCTCCAAAACTTCCACAACTTCCCCAGTAAAAAAGTGCGCTTTTGCACGCATCGGCTCATCCATGCGCACAACAACCAGCTCACCAGGTAGCGCAAATCGCACGAATACAACGCGTCCGTCAAGATGACCTACGCATCTTCCTTGATCCGCATAACGCTCGATTCGCATCGTCACTTGCATAAACTACCCCTTAGTTTTGCGTTTTGTTAAGCCAATTCGCTAACACTGATTTTTGTTAAGCTGATTTTACTTCACTTGAATTTACATCGTTTTTATCTTCGTCAATCTGATTTTCTTCACGATAATTTTCTTCGCGATTTTTATGATGAAGACGCATAAACGGCGTTGCAATAATCAAGTAAGAAACCCAAATTGCGAGCGCCCAGAATGGCAATCCCATAAGCAATCGAACAGTGCCGAGCCAGACAACGTGATTCGTCAAATATAATGGCACTTGCAAAACAAGCCTCAGAGCAAAAACACCAATCCACAATCCAGTAACATACATGTATGCACGCTTAAGCGGCTTATAATCAAGCCATTCGTGCAGCCACTCGCCAAAATTTTCCGTAGGCATTTTGCGAATCGATTCAATCACAAGCCCAAGCGCTGGCACGCGCACAATCAGCGAAATCGCAAGAAGCGCACCATACACAGCGTTTGTAATAAAGCCCATCATGTAGTAGTCGCGAGCTTGATGACTCGTCCACACCCAAATAAGGCAAATCCCTACAGAAACCAACCCACTTAGAGCACCCATAATCGACTGGCGTTGAATCATGCGCGCCACAACTTGCAAAACTGCAAGAGCTGCAGACGCAATAACCGTTGTTTGTACGTTTCGCGTTACAACAAAGCAAATAACAAACAGCAAGCCTGGCAGCATGGATTCAATTACGCCTCGAACTCCTCCAAGGGAGTCAATAACAGAAAACGTGTTTCCTTCAGATCCAATAGAAGCCAAAGAGGCTAATCCTGAGCGTTTTTTGCCGCGCGAATCTTTTTCCAAGACAATATCCTTTGCTGCCTGACTTTTACTATCGACTCTTAACTATCGACTCTTAACTATCTGATTTCAGAAAACATTGGTCCACGAGTTAGCGTGGTTTTGACTTCTACTTGCTGATCTGCACCAAGTGGACCCTTTGGACGACCTAGATTTTCTTCAGAATCGTCAGAACCAGCAGAACCATCTTTACCTGCATTACTTGGAGCAACCAAATCGTGCATTGGAATCATATCTCTAGGAGCAAGTGGCTCTGTTCCGCGGTCTATAACAATATCACTAAACCACTTGTTAAGAAGCACAGTCTCTTCGCTTGTTTTTTGCGACTCTAAAGCAGCACTCCCAGAAAACACTCCGCGAAGCATCCAACGCGGACCATCCACACCAACAATTCTAGTTTCCACTGTCTTATCGTCAACCTTGACTGGAAGTATGAGTTCCTTGCCAAAAACTCCATTCGCTTCCCTAGCATTAGAGTTTCCCTTAAGCAAATCCGCACGAACTTCACTCCATATTCCTTCTGTTTTAGGAGCTGCAAATGCTTCAACCTCAATGCTAGAAGATTTATATGTAACAGTTATGCCAAGAACTTGACCAGTTTCACGCTGCTTTTTTACTCGCAACTCTATACCTTGTAAATATGGTATATATATGGAGCCGAAATCAACATAAGTACCTAAATTAGGTAGTTTCTCATCAGACATGTCCCATGGACCTCTAAGACTTCCGCGTCCTAAGTACGTGTCTGCATCATATCCGCCTGCAGTCAGATCGCTTAGAGCGGAATTTTGGGATTGAAATTCTGCAAGATTCTCAGCATCATCTTTGGCAGCTTTCGACTTGCGCTTGGATTTAAACCATCCCATGGCTCCTCTTTTCTAATGGATTCTTCTTAATAAGCTCTAATTGCCATTTTTCGATGAATACTTTACATATTTCTAATGGCTATTTTTACTCAACTTCACCAGCCTATCACAAGCAAAGCAAAATCACACATTATATTTTATGTTTAAAGCAGCATGGTCAGACCAGCGAGAATCGTAGCTTTGAGCACGATCAATCACGAATCCGCACGCAGTTTCTGCAATTTCAGGTGTTGCAAACTGATAGTCTAATCGCCATCCAACGTTATTATCAAAAGCTTTACCTCGTTGACTCCACCAAGTGTATGGTCCTTGAATATCGCCAGCAAGCATACGCATAACGTCCACAAATTCATACTCGTTAATCCAACGATCAATATAAGCGCGTTCCTCTGGCAAAAATCCAGCACTTTTCTCATTCGCTTTAGCGTTTTTAATGTCAAGAGGCGTGTGTGCAATATTAAAATCACCGCATAAAATCGCCTGATTTCCGCCACTTGCAGCAATATCTCTAAGCTCCCCTAATCGCTTTAACATAGTATCTAGAAAGCGGAATTTTTGCTGCATTTTCTGTGGATCATCAACGTTTCCAGCGTGAACATACACAGATGCAACAGTAATATCATACCCTTGCGGAGTATGTACGTCGGTTTCTACCCATCGCCCAGAATCAACGTCTTCACTTAAACCAGGCAAACCGTAACGCTGCTCTACAACTGGCAAAGTCGTTACAAGCGCCACACCAGCTCTACCTTTTATTTCACAAATCTGATTTGTAACAGAAAATCGCCTGTCATTTTGACCAGATTCACCACTTTTAGACGTATACAAATCCTTGATTTTACTCATAATCGGATCAATCGCATCTTGCGGAGCGCGAACCTCTTGCATACACCACACATCTGGCGTGTGATCTTGAACCCAATCGAGCATCCCCTTGCGCCAAGCCGCACGAATCCCATTCAAATTTGAAGTCGTAATTGTAATCATAAGTTCCACTCTAATATGCACACAACACAAAGTACGCAAAAATAAAGGTGCAGAAGTTTTGACTCCTACACCTTTATTTTAAATTTAAATTTATTTTAAATTTATAGTTTATAAGACACTAGTTTTAAGGCCCATAAACCAGCTTGCGACTAATCCAAGCCAAGTTCCAAATTTCCACCTGGAATTGCATCGAGAAGATCGCGAGTGTACTCCTTTTGAGGATGATCAAACACTTCGTCGGTTGTAGCATGCTCAACAAGTTTGCCATGTTGCATAACAACAACCTCGTCCGCAATCTGACGAACAACAGCCAAATCGTGAGTGATGAACAAGTAGCTTAATCCTCGCTCCGCTTGCAAATCGTTAAGCAAATGCAAAACCTGATCTTGCACAAGCACATCCAAAGCAGACACAGCTTCGTCGCAAACGATTACATCCGGATCCAATGCCATAGCACGCGCAATCGCAATGCGCTGACGCTGTCCGCCTGAAAGCTCGTTCGGGAAGCGAGTCATAACAGAAGCAGGCATACGAACCATGTCCAAAAGCTCGCGCACACGATTCTGTCTACTCTTTTTATCGCCAATCTTATGAATTCGCAAAGGCTCTTCAATAGAACGATAAATCGAATACATTGGGTCTAGCGAACCATAAGGATTTTGGAATACTGGCTGCACATGTCGACGGAAGTCAAGCAAATCAGCACCCTTGAAATCAGCAATATTCTTGCCTTCGTAAGTAACTGTTCCACTTGTTGGATTTAGAAGTCGCAAAACCATGTTTGCAACAGTAGACTTACCAGAACCAGACTCACCCACGATTGCCAACGTTGTTCCGCGCTTAATCGAGAACGAAACATCGTCAACAGCCTTGAAAAGCTCCTTCTTGCGCGGAAGCTTAAACTCTCGGGTTAAGTGATCGACTGTAATAATATGCTCGCTCTTTTCAAGAGCTTGCTCGCCTACTACGTGATGCTCAAGCAAATTATCCGCGTTACCACCATGCTCCTTAACGGAAATGATTCGTTGAGAAGCAAGACTTGGAGCGGCAGCAACAAGTCGCTTAGTATAAGGATGCTGAGGATGCTGCAAAACGTCCAAAGATGGACCAGATTCAACAACGCGACCCTTATACATAACAACAACGTGCTGTGCGCGAGCTGCAGCCAAACCTAAATCGTGAGTAATAAAGAGCACAGAAGTGCCGAGAGAATCAGTAAGCGTATGCAAATGGTCAAGAATGCGCTTTTGCACAGTAACGTCGAGTGCGGAAGTTGGCTCATCTGCAATAAGCAAATCTGGGCGGCACGCAAGGCCAATCGCGATTAACGCGCGCTGACGCATACCGCCGGAAAACTCGTGTGGGAATTGCCTTGCGCGAGTTGCTGCATCTGGCAAACCAGCTTCATCAAGCAAACCAGCAATGCGGTCTTCAACACTTGCTCCAATAACATACTTTTTTGCGATTTCCCAAGCTTTGTCGTCGTCTACGCCATACTTGATTAAATCGTCTGCAACGCGCCAACGAGTTTCGGAACCTGGAACCCACTCTTTTTTGTAGTATTCCATAGCTTCATTAAACTTTTCGGCATTTGTTTGCTCACTAAGACCAACCTGCGCCAAAGCTTGCTTTGCAGCGTCCAATAATGCGCTCAGTTCTTTAGAGCCAAGGAAGATTTCATCTTCATTGCTTTTGACTTCTACAGCGTCTCCTGCTAAAGCTTCTGCAAGTGCGGAGCGCTTCTCATGACTAACGTCAACGCCATTTGCAAGAAGAGCCTCTTTAACTTGAGTTCCAATTCGCCAAACAGGATTAAGGTTGCTCATAGGGTCTTGCGGAACCAATCCCATTGCTGTACCGCGCAAAGCCGCATAATCTTTAGGCTTTAGATTACTTATTTCTTGACCTTTAAGCTTAATAGAACCACCCGTAACGTGACCTGTTCCTGGAAGCAAGCCTAAAACCGCCATTGCAGAAGTTGACTTTCCAGAACCAGATTCACCCACGATTGCAACCCATTGACCTGGGTAAACGTTGAAGCTCGCATCGCGAACAGCGTGTACGGCTTTTTTAGAATCCGTTGTAAAGTCAACTTGAAGATTTTTAACTTCCAGCAAAGGACCCTGCTCACGTTGCATTGCAAGGGTATCTACATTTTTACGTGTTGCTGTGTTCATAATCACTATTCCTCCACGCTAACTTACGCCTTACGGCTCTTTGGATCCAACGCATCTTTTACGGCGTCGCCCATCATAATAAAGGCGAGAACAGTAATAGCGAGCGCAATAGACGGATAGAACAAAACTTCTGGATTTGTAGTAAGAACATTCCTAGCGGTAGAAATATCTACACCCCAGCTAACGGTCGTAGTTGGCAAACCAATACCAAGGAAGCTAAGTGTTGCTTCCAAAACAATGTAAGAACCAAGGGATGTTGTTCCTACAACAATGATTGGGGCCAGCGAGTTTGGAATAATATGACGGAAAAGATTACGCATTGGAGTTGAACCTAAAGCTGTAGAAGCCGTATTAAACTCAAGATTCTTGGATTCCATAACGGCACTTCTTGCGATTCGAGCAACGCCTACCCATCCAAAGAGAACCATAACAAACACGATTTTCCAAATCGACTTAGATGTGCGGAACATTTGCAAAACTACGATTGCACCCAACAGCATTGGTAGAGCCAGGAAGATATCGGTGATTCGGCTAAGAACCGCATCAATCCATCCGCCAAAGAATCCAGCCAAAGCTCCAATTAGCGAACCAACTAACACCACTAAAGCCGTTGCGAGCAAGCCAACGCTTAAAGATGTACGTGTTCCATATACAACTCGAGCGTAAATATCGCATCCTTGCATGTCGAATCCAAACGGATGTGCAGCAGAAGCTGGCTCAAGCGAATGCTCCAAAACACAGTAATTAGGATTGTGCTTTGTGAGAGCGCCTGGGAAGAGCGCAACAAAAATAATTGCAATAATCAAAATTGCAGAAACAATAAACAATGGATTTCTGCGCAAAGATCTCCAAGCATCAGCCCACATGCTTGTAGCTGGAGCAGATTCGTCTACAGAATCAACTTCTTGAAGAGGCGTATCGTCAAGAGGAGCAACATAGCGTTCCTGACCTGGCAATGTGTTGTAATTTGCATTATTTGTAATCAAATTATCTTCCATCAAATTATCTTCCATAATGTGCTCTCCTTACGCGTAGCGAATGCGCGGATCTAGAGCCGCGTACAACATGTCAACAAGAAGATTGCTGACTACAAATATCAACATAAGAAGCGTAACTATAGAAACAACAAGGTTTCCTTCTCCTTTTAGTATTCCCTGATACGTAAGGAATCCAACGCCATGAATGTTGAAGATTGTTTCCGAAATCATTGCGCCGCCCATAAGAGCGCCCAAATCTTGACCTAAGAATGTAACAACAGGAATAAGCGAGTTACGCAAAATGTGTCGAACAATAACGGAGCCTTCTTTTAAGCCCTTTGCGCGAGCCGTGCGCACGTAATCAAGCGATATGTTTGACGAAATTTCCGACCTTGTAAGTCGAATAATATACGCCATTGACACGGATCCAAGAACTATCGCAGGAAGAAGAAGATCATAGAATCCAGGATCATTGCTTGCTGTAACAGGCATAATATGCCACTTAACACCAAACACGTATTGTCCAATAAAGCCAGTAACAAATGTTGGCACAGAAATAAGAAGAAGTGATACAACCAGGATTACACTGTCGTACCACTTTCCTTTCTTTAAGCCAGAGATTATGCCGAAAGCTACGCCGAACAAGGCTTCAAAGGCAAACGCCATCAACGCAAGCTTAATGGTTACTGGGAATGCGCGACCAATTTCGTCAATTACTGGCTGACCAGCAAAAGTATGTCCAAAATCAAGAGTAAGCGCATTCTTTAAGAACAACAAATATTGAATAATAAATGGCTTATCCAAGTTATACTCGGCACGAATTTGCGCTTCTACAGCATGGTTAATTGGCTTATCTCCAAACATTGCTTTTACTGGATCTCCAGGCAAAGCAAACACCAAAGCGTATACCAACAATGTTGTGCCGAGAACCACAGGAATCATCTGCAAAACGCGACGCAGAACGTATTTACCCATTGGTTTCTCCTTATATATTTACTTAAAAATTCGCATAGCACACACCCAACTTGTGGCTTGCATATTGATTTAACCCAACCTAAGTAAAAACACAAAGTGCTGCCTCGAACAGCGGATAGAATTTTGTAATTTTATTCGCCATTCGAAGGCAGCAGCACGTTTTTACATGCTATTAAATTATGGTTTATTTTTTAATAGCTACTTGATATTAATAGCTACTTGATTTTGATCTTTACTTGTGGAGCTTGTAGTAAAGTGGCATATTCTGCCAATCCATTACAAAGCCCTTCAAGCTTGGAACCATAACAGCCTTAGCGTTCGAGTAGAACAGTGGTACGTATGGAAGATCCTCAAGAAGAATCTCGTTAGCTTGCTGATAAAGCTTAGTTGCCTCAGCTTGCTTAGAAGAAGAAGCCTTCTTAAGCAAAGCATCGAACTTAGGATTCTTGTAATCAGCTTCGTTAGAACCATTGCCATCTGCAGCAACGGAAGCAAATTCCTGAGTCAAGTAGTTTTCTGGGCTTGGGTAATCTGGCATCCAGCCTGCACGCCATGCACCTTTAATCTGACGCTGTTCGCATGCGTTACGGAACTCTTGGAATGTTGGAACTGGAGTGGTTTCAGCATTAATTCCAAGATGATTCTTAAGGGAGTTTACAACTGCGTCGAACACAGACTTAGCGTTGCCATCGGCGTTGTAAGTAAAGGTAAGAGGACCATCATACTTAGAGATCTTATCTGCCTTTGCCCAAAGTTCCTTAGCCTTTGCGGCATTAAACTTAAGGTTTTCGTGTCCCTTAAGATCTGCCTTGTAGCCTGGAGTCAAAGGAGAAGTGAACTCGTTTGCAGGAGATGCTGTACTGTTAAGAACCTTCTTGATGATGGTTTCGCGATCGATTGCCATAGAAACAGCTTGACGACGCAAGCGGCCTTCTTCGGTAGTTACATCGAAGTGTGGCAATTTTGCAGGAATACCGAACTGCTGGATTACGGAACCTGGACGGTTGTATGCCTTAACAGTGGTGTCCTTTTGGAAAGTCTTTGTTTCGGTATCTGGAATATTATCCGTCATATCAAGATTGCCAGACTGAACATCGCGGTAAGCAGCGGTGCCGTCGGTGTAAATCTTAAAGGTAACGCCGTCATTCTGAGCCTTGCGTGGGCCATCGTAATCTGGGTTCTTTACAACTTCGATCTGCTTGTTGTGATCCCAAGACTTAAACAAGTATGGTCCAGAAGAAACTGGCTTTTCGCCGTAAGCCTTTGGATTCTTGTAGAAGGACTCTGGAAGAGGGGCGAATGCAAGGTAACCAACCTTAACAGCAAACACAGAATCTGGCTGGTTCAAATCAACAGTAAAGGTGTACTTATCTACAACCTTTAAGCCAGAAAGCTGCTCGTCGCCCTTAGTATCATTCTTCTGCAAGTCTTCGTAGCCCTTAATGGTCTGGAAGAAGGAAGAGCACTTCTGAGCATTCTTAGCGTTTGCTACAAAGCTCCAAGCCTTAGTAAAGCTTTCTGCGGTGATTGGAGTGCCATCGCTGAACTTCTTATCTTTTTTAAGCTTAACAGTGTATTGGGTCGCATCGGCGTTTGGAGTTACGCTCTCGGCATCTTCGTTTACCGTGTTGCCCTTTTCATCAAAAGTGACCAACGTGGAGTTGACCAATACAGCAGGACGAGCACCAGCATTCTCGTTAATGTTTCCTGGAACAAGCTCGTTCTGAGGCTCGGAGTCGTTTACAGTAATAACAACCTTGCCACCATTTGTTTGAGCGGTCTTCGAGGCAGAAGAACCGCATCCACCTAGCAGCATAGCAACCGAGCACGCAGCTGCGGCAAAAAGTAATGCCTTATTCTTCATATGTTTTCTCCTAACGTTGGGTATGGCAGGATTCAATTAAATATCACGAAAAAGTCTCATTACAAGCTTTACAGGCTTTTACAGGCTTAATAAATAAAATCCACCTAGTATTTATTGCCAGATGGATTCTTTGCAAAGCCAATAAGGAGGCCTCTTCGTTGATTAAAATTCAATCATACGGATTTTATTAAACAACGCAAGCTAAAAGTCTAAATGTAAAATTTACTGTTATTTTGTCTATAAATCATAAAAACAACTATTATAATAGAAAAATATTAGATTAAATCGTATTTTAGATGATATTTTGCCAAGTCTTTTACATTTGTATAGATATTACAAAAATGTAAATTTGCACTAGAAATATGTAACAATTATGTTAAACGATGCAAAATATGCAACAAGATATTCAAATATTAATCAAAATAAAAGTGGTGTAAATTCGCACCCAAACGTACGACTCTACACCACTTAATAAATAAAATCAAATGAATATTGAAATTATTTTTAAAATATTTTTATTATATTTTTCACCTATTGGTAAATACTACTCAGCCTCGCTAGCCTGATGTTCAAGAGCAGCCGCCACTAAACCAGCAAACAGTGGATGAGGCTTAGTTGGTCGAGACTTAAACTCTGGATGAGCCTGAGTTGCCACATAGAATGGGTGAACTTCCTTTGGAAGCTCCACAAACTCAGTCAAATTACCATCTGGGCTTTGACCGCTAATACGCAAGCCGGCTTCGCGCAAACGATCTTTATACGCCACGTTCACTTCATAACGGTGACGGTGACGCTCAGTAACATGCGTAGTACCGTAAAGCTCAGCAACAATAGAGCCTTCTTCAAGAAGAGCAGGATAAGAGCCGAGTCGCATTGTGTGACCCATATCTCCCTTACCGTCCACAATATCCTTCTGCTCTTCCATAGTTGCGATTACTGGATCGCCACAATCCTTCTCGAACTCAGTGGAATTAGCATCCTCAAGACCGAGAACGTGACGAGCGTACTCAATAACCATAGATTGCAAGCCAAGGCAAAGACCAAGCGTTGGCAAACCATGCTCGCGAGCGTAACGCAAAGCGCCAATCTTACCTTCAATACCGCGAATTCCGAAGCCGCCTGGAATAACCATGCCATCCATTTGGTCAAGAGCCGCCGCCGCACCTTCTTGAGTTTCGCACTTGTCGGCAGCAACCCAGCGCACGTTAACCTTAGCCCAGTTTGCAAAACCGCCAGCTTTAATAGCCTCAGTAACAGAAAGATATGCATCTGGCAAATCAATGTACTTGCCAACAATTGCAATGTTTAGCTCATGCTTTGGATGATGCACGCGCTCAAGCAAATCTTCCCACTCGTTCCAATCAACATCGTGGAATGGAAGCTCAAGCTCACGCACAACGTAAGCATCCAAGCCCTCGTTGAACAAAATTTTCGGCACATCGTAAATGCTTGGAGCGTCAACGCAGTTCACAACGCCTTCAGCGTCAACATCGCACATAAGCGAAATTTTGTCTTTAATGCCTTGATTAAGCGGACGATCCGAACGCAAAACAAGCGCGTCTGGAGAAATGCCAAGAGATCGGAGCATCATCACAGAATGCTGAGTTGGCTTAGTCTTTAATTCGTGAGCTGCGGCTATATAAGGCACCAAAGAAACGTGCACAAACATGCAGTTTTCAGGACCTAAATCGCGACGAACTTCGCGAGCAGCCTCCAAAAATGGCTGGGACTCAATATCTCCAACAGTACCGCCGATTTCCGTAATAATCACGTCTACATCGTCGCTAGCCTGCGCGCGCATACGCGACTTAATTTCGCCAGTAATATGCGGAATAACCTGCACGCACTGACCCAAATATTCGCCAGCACGCTCCTTACGAAGCACAGACTGATAAATCTGACCAGTTGTAACATTCGCTTTTTGACTTAAGAAAACATCGAGGAATCGCTCGTAATGACCAATATCAAGATCTGTTTCTGCGCCGTCTTCTGTAACGTAAACCTCACCATGTTGGAATGGGTTCATTGTACCCGGGTCAACATTGATATAAGGATCGAGTTTTTGTTGTAAAACGTGAAGACCACGACTACGCAAAAGTCTGCCTAATGAAGATGCAGTAAGACCTTTTCCGAGGGACGAAACAACGCCACCAGTGACAAAAATATGCTTTGTAATATGCTCCTGAGAGTTACCATGTTTTCTTCTAACCATGGAACTCCATAGTATCTTCGAGCCTCGACTCGGAAGAATAATTGAAAAGTCAAATCAAAGTCAAATCAAATGAGCAACAGCCTCGAGCGCAAGCTTATATCCATACAGTCCCATGCCTGTAATAGTTCCAGTTGCAACAGGACTAATCACGCTTATTTTCCGGAAAGAATCGCGGGCAGAAGGATTAGAAATATGCACTTCCATTAGTGGCACTCCAGCATCTAAAACCATGTGCGCAGCATCCGCGAGCGCATAACTGTAGTGCGTAAAAGCAGCAGGATTCATAACTACTGGCGTATGAGTATCAGCAGCTTCGTGCATCCAATGAACCATTTGCGCTTCGTCGTCGCTTTGGCGAACTTCCACTTGTAAATTAAGCTCTTGTGCCCACTTTTTGCAAAGCGCGCACAACGTTTTAAAATCTTGACTGCCATAAACGTCTGGCTGGCGAACGCCTAATCGCCCCAAATTTGGGCCATTTACTACTAAAACTTTACGGATGTTTATAGTGTTTTCTGCATCTACCATTTTCTAACCTCTAATCTTATTAAACGCTTCGCGAATCGCCTCCAGCGGCGGATTATCTAAGTGAATCGGGTTTCCAATCCCGTCTAAAACAACAAATCGTAAGGTGTTGCCTCTAGCTTTTTTATCTTTATGCATCAAGTCAAGAACCTTAGCAAAAGCATCGTCATTATTGCCGCCGCCATTCCAAGATATTGGCAATCCAAGTGATTTTAAAAGCGAGCGATGATACTCAACGTCTTCTGGACTTAAATAGCCCAAAATTTGCGCAAGGCTCGCCGCAAAAACCATTCCAACAGCAACCGCGTTTCCATGACGCCAAGAAAAATGCTCGATTTGCTCAATCGCATGCCCTAAAGTATGCCCATAATTCAAAAACTCGCGCAAACCTTGTTCTTTTAAGTCGTTAGAAACGTGGTATGCCTTAACGCGCACGCTTTTTTCTATTAGATCGCAAACCATATTATTTAAATCTGCATCGTCTAAAATAGAAGGACCATCAACAGAGCGCAACTTGCTAGCATTTTGAGGATTTTCCAGAATTTTTAAGATGCTAGAATCGCCAATAAACCCTGATTTTGCAACTTCTCCAAGTCCTTCAACAAAAATATCGTTAGGAAGAGTAGAAAACGCGCAAGTATCTGCCAAAACGCCAACAGGAGTGTAAAAACTACCAACCAAATTCTTGCCAGCTGCAGTATTTACACCAGTTTTTCCTCCAGTCGAAGCGTCTACCATTGCAAGAAGCGAAGTCGGGCAATTTACGTAGCGGATTCCACGCATCCAAGTAGAAGCAACAAATCCAGCTAAATCCGTAGCTGCTCCACCACCCAAACCAACAATCGCATCTGAACGCGTAAAACCAGCGTTTGCAAGGCGCGACCACACAAAATCCGCAACCTTAACAGTTTTACCAGCCTCTGCGTCTGGAATAAGAATATCGAAAACATCGTAGCCAGATGCGCGCAAAATAGATCTTGCTTTATCGCTATGTCTTTGAACAGGCTGAGTGTGAATTAAAGCTACTCGAACAGGCTGTTTTCCAAGCATTTGAGGTAAAAGACTCATAGCGCCTGCGCCAATATGAACATCGTAATCTTCAATACCTTTACCATCTACATGAACGATTCGTTGCATAATCATATCTTTTACCTTTCTTGCGGCAGGTTTTGGCGTTAATCCGTAAACGCGAGCGTGTAAATTCGCCACTTTGCAAAACACAGGATCACGCTTATCAAACAAATCCATCCATCGTTTTGCGCCATCTTCGCCGCTTAACATAGGACGATTAGAATTCCAGCTTACGCGCTCAATTGCATCACTTGCATTTACTTGCAAATACACAACACGACCGCCTAGCTTTGTATATTTTCTTAAGACATCTTGCGTCTCCTTACGCATTGGAGCACCGCCACCTAGGGCGACTATTGGGGCGGATTGCTCAAAATATGGGAAAATAGCATCTCTAACAATTTGAGTTTCAATATCTCTAAAAGACTCTTCGCCAAAATCCTTAAAATATTGAGCAATCGGCATATTGATTTTTTGCTCAATTAAATCGTCTGTATCTATAAAAGGAACATTCAAAATATGCGCTAATTCCTTGCCAACACGCGTTTTTCCAGCTGCAGGCATGCCGATTATAACGGCTAACGGCATTTGAGTTTGCGATACATCTTGCGAAATGTCTTTCAAAGAATCTCTAAGCGAATCTGGCAAGGAATCATGCAAAGAATCTTCTTCGCTCATCTCATATGCTCTTTCCAAGATTGAACGTAATTTATAGCATTTCTAGCGGTTTCTTCTAGCGAATCTCCACCAAACTTTTCTAACGCATACTTTGCAAGCGTTAATCGAACCATTGCCTCTGCAACTACAGAAGCAGCTGGGACAGCCGTAAAATCGGAGCGCTGATTAATTGCCTGCGCTGGCTGGCCAGTAAGCACATCTACCGTTCGCAAAGCGCGAGGAATGGACGGAATCGGCTTCATTGCAGCGCGCACGCGAATTATCTCTCCATTTGACATTCCGCCTTCAATTCCTCCAGCACGATTGCTAAGGCGCGTGATTTTGCCATCTTCGCCTGTTACGATCTCGTCGTGAGCAACCGAGCCAGGGCGATTTGCTTCTTCGAAACCGTCTCCAATCTCCACGCCTTTAATAGCTTGGATTCCCATAAGCGCCGCAGCCAGTGCCGCATCCAAACGGCGATCCGACTCTACATACGTTCCAACTCCAGCAGGCATGCCGTATGCCAAAACCTCTACTACGCCGCCAAGCGTATCTGCATTTGCTTTTGCTTCATCAATACGAGCAACCATGCGAGCTTCGGCATCTTTATCTAGAGTACGAACTGGCGAAGCATCCAACGCATCAACATCGTCTGGAGTTGGTAGGGGTAAACTTTTGCTTACATATTCGCCGCCGATTCCAATAACGTGCGCAACTGTGCGCACACCCAACGCTTGGTGCAAAAACGCATCAGCTACAGCGCCTAAAGCCACGCGGGAAGCCGTTTCCCTAGCGCTCGAACGCTCCAAAATCTCGCGAGCATCACTAAAACCATATTTACGCATGCCCGTTAAATCCGCATGCCCTGGGCGAGGCCTAGAAAGCGGCGCGTTACGACCTTCCACACTTAAATCATGGTCTAACGGGTCTGCGCTCATCACTTCCACCCACTTTGGCCACTCACTATTTGCGATTTCTATAGCAATTGGAGACCCAAGAGTAACACCGTGGCGAACGCCTGTAAGCAAACGCACTTTGTCTTGCTCAAACTTCATTCGCGCTCCGCGACCATATCCAAGTCGTCTACGCGCAAGAGCAGAAACAATGTCTGCGCTAGTAATCTTAACTCCTGCTGGCACGCCTTCAATCATTGCCACCAGTGCTTCACCATGCGACTCCCCTGCCGTTTGCCATCTAAGCATGCCTTCTCCAATCGCGTTGTGCGTTATATTTATTGTTATACTTCTTGCACTTAATACTGTATTTTATTTTAAATCAATACTAGATTCTAAATTCTTTATTTTACTAACAACTAAGTATTGCTAATAATCTATGAAATAAATCGCAAAAAGCCTTTAACCACATTGAGTAAAATTTGTTGCAATGCTTTCCTATTTAGCGTTGTAGGAGGGCTGGCTAATTCTTGTCTCACAACGCTCCGCCTATTACGTGTAGTTTGTTGTTGCTGTTGTTCCGATTTGGCTTTGATTTTGTTTTTTGAGTTGAAGTTTGTTTGTAGGCGTGTGCCATTGGATTATTTGGTATCGGCTGCCGCTCTTATACTGTTCGACCAAGAATCACACAGCCCTCTTACGTGCTTGAACAATTGCGTAGTTTTCATCACCGAGATTCTCGATTTTTTCTTGCTGCTTCAGCGAATCACCATTTCATGCTGAGGTTCGCTTCATTCGCTGCGAAAAATCTCGAATCTCTACCTAGCTTGGCGTATTTGTGTAATTACAAAAAACCGCAAAGCATAACGGCGATTATGGAAGATGCAGCTAATACGGGTACAAACGGGATTTTATTTTGTTCATTTTGCACAAGATGCCCGCGGAAAAATCGCAAGCAGACTTTAGAGCAGATTTTCCACACTAAAATCCAAATTAATCCAAATATTCCGATTGATGCAAACCAGTAGATTATGCAATCAAATCCAAATAGCGCCAAAGCTTGAGCGATCATAGAAGCGCATGTAACATCGCCAAATCCAAGTGCTCCGCGCACGCAAAGTTTTTGCACCAAAACGTAGAATGCAAAAACTGATACTGCAAAAAGCCAGCCACGTAAAAGAAAATTAACATTATGAAAAGTAATCAGCGAAAAAATAAGGTTAGCGGCAGATTGCGCAAAAGCAGCTAGTACAACCCAAAGTCTAGGCACAATACGGCTTGTTAAATCCGTCGCACACACTGCAATCATGCATATAAGCGTTGGTGTTGCAAATAAACAAGTAACAATAAACTGACTCATTTGATTATGCTAAATAAGCGAAAATTGCATTGCAACAAATTTCACTCAATGTGGTTAAAGGCTTGTGTGGTTATGCAGATTGCACCAAGTATGGTAGAGATTCGAGATTTTTCGCACTGAATGAGATGAACCTCAGCATCTTTGATGGTGATTCATCGAATGAAGAAGAAAAATCGAGAATCTCGGTGATTAAGTGGTACGCAATTGTTAAAGATATTCAGAAGGTTTGATGTATTTCTATACGAGCAATAAAAGAGGAGCGTAGCGACGGGACTTGCGAGGAGAGAAATACTCAAACCTCGCGCAACACTAGGTAAGGAAAATCGTTCGCACGCTCTAAGCGCGCGAACGTCTTCGCTTGCGTTGAAAGCACACTGTGCTTTCAACCTTAAGCAAGCTCAGCGCTCCGAATTACCTTCGCGCGCTACGCTTTAAGCGCGAAGGTAGGTCGTCGCGCTAGTTGGCGTTTTCGTTAGAACGCTTATACTCGTCGCGAATCTTCAAGAAATCATCGTAGTTATCCGCAAACTTAGTTTCGCCGGTCTTTAAGTTAGTGGTAACAAAATAAATCCATGATCCTTTTTCTGGATTAATCGAAGCCAGAATAGCATTATCTCCAGGAATACTTATAGGAGTAGGCGGCAATCCTTTGCGAATCCTAGTGTTGTATGGATTACTTGCATCATCTAATTGTGCTTGCGTAAGGTTGATTGCCTTAATTCCAATACCGTAAGCAACCGTAGTGTCCATTCCCAAAGGCATGTCTTTAGCTAAACGGTTTAATATTACGCGCGAAACTTTACCATAGTATTCACGATTATTTACTTCCGCTTCCGCAATAGACGCAATTTTGAGAATATCTTGACGCAGTTTTCCTTTAGGAACTCCCAATGAATCAAGTTTCTGAATACGCTTATCTACCATTTTGGCAAGTATTTTAGTAGCAGATTTCATGGATTTTACGTTGTAAACTCCAGGCTCCAACCATCCTTCAAAACTTCCGCCCGCTTCTGGCGGCAAAATCCCCGCTCCGTCTGTTTTTTGAATCGCGTTAAATTGAGCAATGTCAATTCCAGAGATTTGTGCAGCCTTACGAATAACGTCTGTTGATCGTTCTCCTGCTTTAACGTCTAAGAATCCGCCTGCTTTACTTTGATCTGAAAGAATATTTACAACATCAATTGAGTTCATATACTTTTTAAGCGCATAAATTCCTGGGTATAAAATCTTGTTGTTCGCAGCAACAATATTAGAAAAAGTTGATTGTGACTTTACAACTTGCGCTTTAACAAGATTGTTCCCAACTTCTACAGATCCTTGACCTGGCTCAATCGTAAACTCAACGAATCCGTTTCCAGGTCCTGGCCAATCGTCCATAATCGTAGACTGATTGTTGGTTTTTATGTAAACCGCAACCCTATATAATCCATACCCAACAATGAACATGAGTGCAAAAACTAGTACAAGCATAAATGCGATTATGCGGTTTCTTTTATTTTTGCGATTCTTGCGCGCGGTTCTTGCTTTTCTCGATTTTGGCGGAATAGGAGGATGGGAGGAATCGTGGCTCCATTTAGCGTTTTGATTGAAAAAATCGTCTATATTCTCACTCATTAAACGCTTCCTTCCTAATGCAGTCGATTTGCGAATTATTTTGCGAATTATTTTGCGAATTGCTTAAATCTTTTATTGCGATTTGCGAATTGCTTTCTATATTTTTGCAAACATTCTTATAATCGTCAATCGCAGATTGCAAAATCAACACTGCCGATTGCTGATCTACCATAGGACGATGCTTTTTAGTAGAAAAATCAGCATCTAACAGTTGTTTATGAGCTGTAACTGTTGTTAGTCTCTCGTCTTTAAAAACGACTTCTGGAATAAAATCGAGAGACCAATCTCCATAATCAAAAAGCGACTTCATTCTTTTGACTAAATTAGTACCCCAACGACGCGCTTTTTTAGCAGATTTTCCTTCAGTTCCGTCTAATTGCAAAGGAAGACCTATTACAACACGACTAACACTATTATCTTCGATAATGTTTAAAACATCTTCAATCGCATTAAACGAATCACCATAGGATTGAATATTACCGATTGGGTGAGCAAAAGTCAGCTCAGGGTCGGACTTAGAAAGCCCAACCCTGGCATCTCCTAAATCAATACCTAACCACACCATGAATTTTATGCTGCTCTTGGTAAAGATTATATCGTTTTGTTTTAAGCGTGTAGCTACGCACTAGTCGAGCTTAGCCACTTCGCTCTTAACAGCCTCAAGCGCTTCGTCAATCTTAGAAGCATCAGTTCCGCCGCCTTGAGCGAAGTCTGGCTTTCCTCCGCCGCCACCGCCAAGAATCTTGGAAGCAGTACGCACAAGATCGCCAGCCTTGGCACCTAGATCACGCGCGGCGTCGTTAGTCGCCACCGCCACCATTGGACGATCCTCTTCATTCACGCCACACAGCGCCACAATCACAGGAGCATCCTCACCTAAGCGAGAACGAACATCCAGTGTTGTTTTGCGCAATGCATCGAAGGAACCAAAGTTTCCAACATTCTTTACAGCAAGCTTAACCGTTGCGCCACTTTGTTTAGCCGCCTCAACCAATTCTGGAACAGCATCGTTAAGCTGAGCCTCATACACCGAAGAAAGCTTGCGGTCTGAATCCTTCATCTTGTTGAGCAAGGACTCCAAGCGCTCAGCTAACTCATCTGGGCGTGCATTAACCATGCCAGCAAGTTGCGCCACCAAAGCGTGCTCACGAGCACCATATTCATACGCCT
Source organism: Gardnerella sp. DNF00038 (assembly GCF_049262855.1). Taxonomy (NCBI): domain Bacteria; kingdom Bacillati; phylum Actinomycetota; class Actinomycetes; order Bifidobacteriales; family Bifidobacteriaceae; genus Gardnerella; species Gardnerella sp. DNF00038. The sequence continues at coordinate 1,172,003 of NZ_CP058407.1, forward strand.
CTTCGCCGCAAAGCGCGTCGATTCTGCGAACACCAGAGCCAATGGAAGACTCGGAAAGGATTGTAACCATACCAATCTTTCCAGTGCTCTTAGCGTGAGTACCACCGCAAAGCTCGCGGCTCCAACCGTCGCCAATCTCAACAACGCGCACAATATCACCGTACTTTTCGCCGAACAAGTGCATTGCTCCAAGCTTGAAAGCGTCATCGATTGGCATTTCCTTTGGAACAACCTGCAAATCGTCACGAATACGCTCGTTTACGCGAGCTTCTACACGCAGCAGCGCATCCTTATCAACAGCCTTTGGCCACTGGAAGTCAAAGCGCAAACGATCTGGATCAACTACAGAACCGCGCTGAGTTGCCTGCGGACCAAGCTCTTCGCGCAAAGCCTTGTGAAGAGTATGCGTAGCAGTATGGCTTCGAGCCAAAGCAGCACGGCGCACCTGATCAATATTCGTGTTCACTGGAGCACCAACACTCAAAGTGCCTTCAGTAAGTCGGCAGCTGTGAACAATCAAATCCTTGATTGGACGCTGAACATCGTCAACTTCCAAAATCGCGCCGTCGTCGGAAATAATCTCACCCTGATCAGCAATCTGACCACCGCGCTCAGCATAGAATGGCGTGCGATCAAGAATAACTTCAACGTTTGCAGGAGCGCTAACACTTTTAACAGCACCCTTACCGGCTTCAACAATTGCCAAAACGTTTGAACGGCTGGAGAAATCTGTGTAACCGAGGAAGTCGATTGGCTTTTCAAGCTCCTTCTTAATATCGTCATAAACGCTAACATCCACATTGTGACGCTTCTTCAAAGCATCAGCGCGAGCGCGACCTTTCTGCTCGCTCATAAGCTCGCGGAACTTAGCTTCATCAACCTTAACACCCTGCTCAGCAGCCATCTCCAAAGTCAACTCGATTGGGAAGCCGTAAGTATCATGCAAAGTAAATGCGTCGGAACCACCAACAATAGGGTCATCCTTGTGTTCTTTCTTAGCTTTTTCAACAGCCAAGTCAAGAATAGTTGTGCCCTTTTCAAGAGTTCTGCGGAACGCGTCTTCTTCACCATATGCAGCTTCGCTAACCTCGTGGAAAGTGTTGTTAAGCTCTGGGTAGCTTGGTTCCATTGCAGCCTTAGAAACTGGGAACAAGGTTGTAAGAACTGGGTCCTGAACGCCGAGCATGCGCATTGCGCGAACGGTTCTGCGAAGAAGACGACGAAGCACGTATCCGCGTCCAACGTTACTTGGGCGCACACCATCGCTCATAATCATCAAAGCGGAACGCACGTGATCTGCTACAACGCGGAAACGCACATCAGCATCATTATTATCGCCGTACTTTACACCGCTAAGCTTTTCTGCAGCTTCAATAACTGGATAAACTTCGTCTGTTTCGTAAATATTTTCCTTACCTTGCATAAGGTAAGCCAAACGTTCCAAACCTGCGCCGGTATCGATATTCTTCTGGTCAAGCTCACCAACAATATGCAAATCAGTCTTAGACTTTACGTTATCTACCTGGAAGTTTTCGAAGACCAAATCCCAAATCTCAATGAAACGAGATTCGTCAGCAGCAGGACCGCCATCCTTACCGTATTTAGGACCGCGATCAACGTAGATTTCGGAGCATGGGCCGCCAGGACCAGGACCACCAGTGGTCCAGAAGTTATCTTCCATACCGAAAACTTGCATGTGCTCTGGGTCGAAGCCTTCGTTCTTCCAAATTGCGCGAGCTTCATCATCGTCGGTATAAGTAGTTACCCAGAGCTTTTCAGGGTCAAATCCGTATCCGCCCTTATCTTGCGGAGTTGTTAAAAGCTCCCAAGCGTAGTGAATCGCTTCTTCCTTAAAATAATCGCCAAACGAGAAGTTACCAACCATCTGGAAGAACGTGCCGTGACGAGTAGTTTTGCCGACTTCGTCAATATCAAGAGTACGCACGCACTTCTGGTTAGACGTCATTCTGCGAGAAGGAGGCGTTTGCTCTCCCAAAAGATAAGGTATGAATGGAACCATGCCTGCAATCGTGAAAAGCGTCGTTGGATTTGGTGAAATCAGCGATGCTGAAGGCACGACCATATGACCATGATTACCAAAGTAGTCAAGATAACGCTTTGCAATTTCTGCTGTGCGCATAGGTACGAACTCCTTGTGTTATATTAAAACGCCATGCAACAGGGCGGCACAAAAGAATATCATACCATCATGCTTTAAGGCGCGAGTCGCAGAATGATTAATCTGCAAGACCAATTTTTGATTATAAAACTTTACCTATAAAAACTTTAGTTATAAAAAACTTTCAAGACTTATTAGCAAGCTTATTTTATTTAGCATACTTATTAGCATACTTAGAATTAAGCTGCGACTCGTGAGTTTTTCTGCTGGAATTAAAATCCTTAAATAAAGACAAAATCGTGGTTAAAGTAAGATTCTTCGGATCTTTATCAAAGAAAAAATCTCCAACACTTTCTGGGAATTTTCCTTTAATATAAGCGCGAGCCTTAGTAACAGACATCACGCCTATTACTATTCCTACGCAAAGCCAGAATAAACGCTTAAACATCACTCCCCCTTAGACTCACTCGACTCACCAGAATTAGCTGCGTGGCGTGCAGAAGATTCTGAAAAATCCGTTGGAACTGTAGGCTTATTGAAGAATGCGTTAATAGTGTCCTTAAGAGCATATCCAGCTGCAGCAATCTTAATAATAGGTTTTCCAAGAAAAGCACCATACAAATCTGTAAGAGCACCAACATTAGTCGCAGTGGTGCGAGCAGCATCCGTAACAGCATTAACATCTTCTAAGGTTTTGTTTACTTGCTTTACTGTAGTAACAGACTCATCAATAGCAGGCAAAGCATGTTCACCTGATTCCTTAACGGTTTGAGCAATCTGATTAAACATCTTACCCAACCTAATCAGAGGATAAATCATAAAACCAGAAAGAACCGCAAACGAAATCGCGGCAATCAGAGCAGCTATGTCTCCAACGCTCATCGTAACCTCTTTCCTGCTGTTTTTACGCGCGACTAACCCACGCAATGTATTTAAAAGATTAACGAAGAGTCAAGACTCTTCGAGTAAACCACTAACACATATCTTTCTTAATATATCAACCCTAATATATCAATATATAAAAGTGGATTTACAGTACGCTCTACTCGTTGTAACCCTTAATAGTTATAGCCTGATCAAGTGGCTTAGAAGTGTCAAAATCTAAACGAGTCACACTACCATTTTGCGGACGCTCGCTCAAATCGTAGCCAGCAGGCGCAAAACGATGCATAAGACTTAAAAGCGTGTTTCCGTGTGAGATTTGCAAAACACTATCTCCATCTTTTAACACTGGATTGCTGGCGATTATTTTAAAACCGCCCTCAACACGCTTCCAATACTCAATATCCGACTCAGCATCGTGGAATGGATCCGCCTCTTTGAGCATATCTCGGGTAGCCGAAAGCCCAAACTTTTCAACGATTTCATTATATGTTTTTGCTCCGTGAGGAGCACCTGCTGCCCACCAAGCCATATTCATGTCTTGTCCTTCAAAATATCCGTAGCATTGCTCACGAAAATGCATATCGCTTATGAGTTGTGGTCGAGCATGAGTGTGTTTTTCGTTTTCGCTTAAAATACGCTCAGCAGTGATTTGAGCACGAGTTGTATCTGAACAATATGCTGCAGCAAAAATGACATTAGCTAATTTTTCTGCTGCACGATCTGCGTCTGCAAGTCCTTTATCGGTAAGAGGAGAATTTGACCAACCTTGAAGACGATTGTAGCAATTAAACATGGTTTGACCATGACGAACTAAATAAAGATGCAGCAACATAACTTAATCATCTCACTTTTAATAAATTGTTCTACACAATGTTTTATGCAATGCTTTAAACAATGCTTCACACAAATTGACTTTGTTATTTGTTTAATCAGACTAATACAGGTAAGACTAATCCAAATCAACATCGCCTAATTCTTGGAATCTACTTGCAATCAGCTCTGGCGTTGTATCAGAAATCCAAGATGCCATCCCAGCTTCCGACCCAGCCAAATACTTGATTTTGTTAGCATCTCGCATAAACGAGAAGAATTGTAAATTAAGACGATAATGCGCACGACGAGAATCATGCACAGGAGCCTGATGCCATGCTGCAACATAAGGCAAATCAACAAATTCGCTAGAATTTGCAGCACTCATACCAGAAGATAAGTCGAAAGCAGCCGAACCTGCAAACGATTTAGTACTAGAGTCGCCATTAAAACCAAAGAACTTATTAGCACGTCTAAGAAGTGTTATATAAATTTGTGCCAAATCCCAACGCTCTTGGTCGTCAAGCTGATCCAAAGTAAGAACATCACGAACAGGAGCAACATGCACTTCTAGAGGCCAACGCGCTGCTGCTGGCACATACGCAACCCAACTATGATTATGCATAATCACACGCTTTTTAGCCTCAATCTCCGAATTCATCAAATCCTTAAGAAGATTACTGCCAGTGCGCTCAAAATAAGCCTCTGTGTGGCGCAACTCCTGCTCCAACCTAGGAGCAATAAACGGATAAGCATAAATCTGACCGTGAGGATGATTCAAAGTCACACCAATTTGGCTGCCGTGATTTTCAAAAGGATAAATCTGCTTAATGCCATCAATTTGGCTAATTTCCGCGGTTCTAAACGCCCAAGCTTCAACAATCGTGCGCATTCGCAAAACAGAAAGATTAGCTGGAAGCATGTTTTCGTTGGAACTAAAGCAAATCACCTCACAACGACCAGCTGCAGGAGCCTGCTTCCACAGCGGATTGCCATCAACGTAGGTTGTTGTGTTTGGCACTCCTGCAACCTGAGCCATAGCTGGATAACGGTTTTCAAAAACAACAACGTCGTAGTCTTCGTCTGGAATTTCACCATCTTGATACTCAGATTCTGGCTTTCTACCAGCGAATGGGTCGATTCTTGATTGCTGATTACTATCACTATTTAAGCTATCGCTATTTGAACTCTCTCTAAGAATGGGGGCTGGTCGTTTTGCCCACAGCCTAGACATAGGAATCCAGTCTCCTGTAAGCGGATCCTGACGCATTTGCGGAACTTCTCTAGGAACCTCATTACCTTCGCTATCAAAATGAGATGTAAAGCGATACGCCAACTTTCTAGGGTCAATCAGCTCCCTTGTTTTGTGTCCGCTAACATATTCTGGGTTGTCGTCGATGTAGAAAAAGTCGCGACCGTCGGAAAGCTTTGTTACCGTAATACGAATATGCTCACGCGCGTAAGTTCCTGGGCGATACAACTTATACGGATACTCTCCACCGAAATCTCGAATAGGAGTTTGAACAGTCGGAATTTGTTGCGTTTGGTAGAAGGCATTATCGCCTAGCGAAGAGCGCATTGGCGACTGTAATCCTTGGTATGATTCCGAATGCATAGTAGATTGCGCAGACTGCACGTTTTCAGCCACCTCTTCTTCTGCTTGAGCTACAAGACTACTCAGCGAAGAATCTCCAACACCCGTGCTGGTTATTTTGTTAATAACCGAGTAGTTTGCTCCGCCAGCCTTGTTCCTAGCGCGAATTGCATTAATGTCTATTGCATCAAAAGCATCTGTGTCTTCCAAGCTTTTTTCAACTTGACGCTCATCTGCCTTCTTATGCGTAGTGCCGTCTTCATCAATTTCAAATCCTGCTGCAGCGCCACCTTCAAATCCACCACCAGGACCAGCGAAACCAGCTGTTGTTGGAATATTGTGAAGTCCTGCAACTTTTTTAGGCTTTTCCACAAAATCATCCCCTTCAAAAACGTTATTGCTTAACACGTCTTTTGCGTCTCTTACATCTTCTGCATCTTCTGCATACTGTGCGTTGTGCGCAGTCATATATTGCTGTGCTTCTTGCACCGCTTTCACATCTTCTTCATTGCTAATTTGAGACATCTTTGACTCCATCGTCTCTTTATTCTTCTTTATCTTCTTTTATTTTCGTATAACTTCTTATTCTTGTATCTTCTTACTTACAACGCTTACTAGACGCTTAGTTATCTATTATATATTTTCTGATTCAACACTCGCAGAATGTTATATTTTGTGATATAACGAATATTATTGTGAATAATTATATATGATTTTGTTTTTTTATTAAACTGTTTTGTTACAAAATGTACGGTTGCTGGCGACTAATCCCAAACAAAAGTTAATGTGCACCAACATGTAACCAACTTTTACGTAGTTCATACTGATTTTATACAAATGCACTACGATTCGTGCAGTATTTTCCGCACTTTGTAGCTCTAAACAGCGTGTTGAACAACAAAATGCGGAAAAACTTCCGCACTTTGTAGTCCAACACACCAATCAGAACTACAAAACACGGGAAGAATAGCAAATAAAACGCATTGACCCCCACTATGCAATGCACAGCAGGGGTCAAGCGGTATGTCCTTAAGAATGAAATCCAGAATTTAGCGAGCGTAGTACTCGACGACGTACTGGATGTTGACTTCAACTGGAATCTGATCGACTTCCGGCTTACGAGTCAAAGTAGCCTTCAAAGAGGCAAGATTCACATCGAGATAACCAGGAACTGCTGGCAAAACGTCACGATGAACGCCTTCAGCAGCCATCTGGAATGGCACCATTGTCTGGCTCTTAGCGCGAACCTGAATGGTCTGGCCTGGCTTAACACGGTAGGATGGGCGATCAACAAGATTGCCATCTACCAAAATGTGACGATGCACAACAAACTGGCGAGCCTGAGCGGTTGTGCGAGCAAAACCTGCGCGCAAAACCAAAGCGTCAAGACGGGTTTCCAAATCGGTGAGCATTGCGTCACCAGTCTGACCTGCAGTGTGCGTACCCTTTTCGTAAGCTGCACGAAGCTGCTTCTCGGAAAGACCGTACTGAGCGCGAAGACGCTGCTTCTCGCGAAGACGTACTGCGTAATCTGACTCGGTACGACGACGAGTGCGGCCGTGCTCACCTGGAGCATATGGACGCTTCTCGAAAATACGCTGAGCCTTTGGGGTCAAAGCGATGCCGAGGGCGCGAGAAAGACGCACCTGACGGCGAGAACGCTGAATATTAGTCATTACTAATCCTTTATTCTGTCGTTATCTGAACGGAACGTGAACCAAACATTTACGATTGTTCACGCTGAGCCGGCCTCTCCAGTGCTTCTTCGTGCTAACACACGAACGCGAAAGCATTAAAACGCTGAAATAACGCCATAATTCTTGCGCGCCGACCCACTGATGGGCTAAGGCTCCAGATAATGCCTACAAAAAATAGGCATCGTTTCTCATACTACTCCGCGCCGTAGATACTCGCGCTCGCATCAACGTCATCTTTTGCACGCATATTACACCAAGCTAGGTGAAGATTCGAGGTTTTTCGCCGTGAACGAGGTGAGCCTCAGCGCCGAAGGTGGTGACTCGCCGAGAGAGCAAGAAAAATCGAGAATCTCGGTGATAAAAACCACGCAATTGTTCAAGCACGTAAGAGGGCTGGGTGATTCTTGGTCGAACAGTATAAGAGCGGCAGCCGATACCAAATAATCCAAATGATCAACCACTACAAACAAACCTCAATCCAAAAACAAAATCAAAGACAAAACGGAACAACCGCAACAACAACCAACACGTAAGAGGCGGAGCGTTGTGCGAATCGACGACTTCGAGCTGCATAATGCGCGAGAAGTCACCTCGATTCGCTGAGCTTGCTCAAAGTTGAAAGCACAGTGTGCTTTCAACGCAAGCGAAGGCGCGAGCGCGCTTAGACCGCGCGAACGCAGAAACACCCAGCCCTCAGCAACTCTAAATAGGAAAACCGCGCAACAAAGCTCAGTCACAGAGTGCACGAAGTATGCCAGAGTCCATTGTGTAAACACAGTCAGCGCTTGCAGCAACAGATTCATCGTGAGTAACGACTAAAACAGCCGCGCCAGAAGCCGCACAATCGCGCAGCAAAGACACCACAGTTTGAGTATTTTGCGAATCCAAATCGCCCGTAGGCTCATCCAACAGCAGTAAACGCGGGTTGTTAATCAAAGAGCGCGCAATCATAACGCGTCTCATTTCTCCGCCAGAAAGCTCACGTGGATAACAATGCGCAAGATCGTCCACGTTAAGTCGCTTAAGCAAATCCATAGCGAAGGAAGTCACATTCGCACAATCTTCTGGCTCAAGTTTTTCCGTAAAATCGCCTATTCGCTTAGAAGAAGCATCAAAAATCTTAACAGGCAAAATAACGTTATTTATCACATTCAAATTAGCAAGCAGCGTCTGCGATTGCGTAACAAAACCAATGTTTTTTGCGCGAATCGCAGAAATTTGCTCGTCGCTTATAGAAGGCAGTGAAATATTGCATCCAAAAATCGTAACGTTTCCACGCGTCGGCTTTAAAAGACCTGCAATCATGTTTAAAAGAGTAGATTTTCCATTGCCAGACTTGCCCACAATCGCAACAAAGTCGCCAGCTTTAAGCGAAAAATTAACATTGTCTACAGCAATAAACTTCCTATTTTTGCGTTTAAATTCGCGAGTGACATTTTTAAGATTTACTACTAAATCGTTACTAACAACTTTATTCGCCATTTTATTCGCCATCTCTTAAAGTCAAATACGCTTCCCTGCTTGCGATTCGCCCCACAATAATCGCAGAAGTTACCAAAACACTAGCGAACGAAAACGCTACAGAAACTGCCGCAAGCGCGCACACAAACCAAACATTCGACTCCAAGTACGGCAATTGCAACTGTTGAGAAATAACAACATTATATGGGAACAAAATAAGCGAAGCAAAAGCAACGCCAATCACGCCTCCGCCAAAACCAATCGCAGACGATTCACGCGCGACCATCTTTAGAAGCATGCGCCTATTTGCACCAAGAATCCTCAATGAAGCAAATTCCCTCTTGCGCTCCGATGTAGAAGACGCAAAAACGCACACAAGAATCAACACGCCCACAAGCCAAAACGCAAGAATGCCAAGAAAAATCGCCTTATTTAGCACCTCTAAGCTCTTTTTAGTCTGCTCTGTAATTCCGCCTGGAAAGACCACTCCAAGACTTTTAATTCCGCTAGTTTTACGAATATTTTCCGCAACTTTTTGAGCGCTAAAACCCCTGCTCACTTTTACAAGAACAGCGCTAACTGCCTTGCGCGCGTATTTTGCAGGAATCGCAGTGTGCCCAACTTTAGAAGAATATTTAATAACCGCTGGAATCGTGTCTCTGTTTACAAACACTGAGTTATCTAAGCTAGTGCCCGTTTTAGCAAGTTGCGCAACAATCGGCCATTCGTGCCCATACAAGCGAACAGTATTTTTGTAAGACACAAGCACGTTTGCGCCTGCAATCATATGCCCTTTTTTAAGCTCGCTTTTGTGTTGCGAATAAATCCATGGCGCGATTACAAAGTCACTCGTAGGGTCAAAACCTATGATTTGCAACTTTTCTGCGCAGCATCCAGCAGATAGAGAAGATATGTAAGTTTGTACGCTTGCTTTTTCAACGCCTTTTGATTTTCGCACAAAATCCTCAATATTGTTCGTAAAGTAAAACGTGCTCGATCCGCCATTAGTTAGCAACGCTTCCGCACGATTGTATGTGTTTTGCGGAATCACCATAATATCCGCGCCAAGGCGAGCGCGCATACTACTTAAACCATTAGAAAGATTTAGGGAGATTAGTGAGCCGCCAAAAAACACTGCAGCTAAGCACGCGGAAACCACAATTAACGCGGCGGTTCTAAGCGGCTTTTGCTTTAGGTTTTCTAGCGGCAATCTCTTTAATGTAATAGTGTGCATAGTAAATTACTTAGATGCGCACTAGCAAGCAGACTTAGTATCGAGATACACGCTAACGGATGCAAACACCAACGCTAGTACAGATAGCACAATCAACGTTGGACGCATAACAGATGCGCAATGCATCATTGGACTTTTGCAAACACCAATAAGGAATGTTGTAGTAGCAATCATAAACAGAGAGTTAGCGATTACAGCAATATTTAAGCCAGCGCGAACGTGTTCTTTAACAAATAGCGCAATAATGCCTAGAATTGCAATAACTACGCCAATTCCAATAGCCACGCGGCCGGTGTAGTAGCATGCCATAGGTTGCATCATCATAGGCATTTTTTGCATTTTATGCATGCCTCCAGTTGAGCATGGTTTTGCAAATGTCAATGGCGCTATAGCAATAAGAATTCCAAAAATAATTGCATGAAGCGATGCGAATAATTTGTTTTTCATAATAAATACCTCATTAAATCTAGTTATTATTTTTTAGTGTTGCTCTTTAACGCAACACGCTTTACGGCACTCACGTTTGTAAGCGCCACGCCTTTTAAAATCTCATTATAAATACAATCGCAATGTTTAAGAGCTTAATCGACTTACTCTTGAGTCACGAATCTTACACATTTGCGGTTTCGTCTACTTCTATATTTTTCCTACTTTTATATTTTTTCGTATAGCTTAATAGAAAACAAGTCTTGAATATTTTGTTTTAGTGTATATAATCACGCACTAGTTATAACAATATTACAATTAACAATTTAAAGTAATCTTCAATAGGATTTCATTATTTTAAGTGCAACATTTATAAAACAAAAAAATTTACAATTTTACAATTTCTCAATTGGTGCAACTCTTAACATGAGTCTTTTTACACCATCCGAGCCAAAGTCAACTGTGATAATCGAGTTTCTTCCCTTGTCTTGCGTTTTAAGAACAGTTCCAAGACCGTAAGTGTCGTGCGAAATTTTATCGCCTTCATGAAAATCGTTGATATTTAAGTGATTGTCCTTTTCTTGCAAACCTTGTTTTTTGTAAGACAACGATGATGAAGATGACTGCAAATTTGATGTGGATGATTGATGCTGGTATGATTCACTAGATTTTCTGGCGATACGAGTGGTGACTTTGCCAGACTTTGAACCATACGACTTGCCATATGAATTGCCATATGAATTAGAGCCATAAGACTTTGAGCTATACGACTTGCCATAATGCGATTTTCGGTAACTCGATCCGCCGTAAGTGGTGTACGAATCGTCGTCCCAACCACCATCGCTTCCAAAATCGCGGTCAAAATCGCGGTCAAAATCACTGCCCGCTCCCCTAAGCCCAGCACGCATAACATCTGCTTCCTTGCGCTTCCAAGAAATCAAATCGGCAGGAATCTCGTCCAAAAACTGGCTTTGTATCATTTCCGCTGACTTGCCCCATTGCGATCTCTCAGCCGCCCAAGTGACGTACAAAATCTTCTTAGCGCGAGTTATGCCAACGTATGCAAGACGACGCTCCTCGCAAAGCTCCTTTTGATTGTCAACACAGCGCGAATGAGGAAAAGTGCCCTGCTCCATTCCAGTCAAAAACACAACAGGATATTCCAAACCTTTAGCCGTGTGAAGCGTCATAAGCGTAACTTTTCCAGTATCTTCGCCCTGGTCTGGAAGCTGATCAGAATCCGCAACCAAAGCCGTAGTCTCCAAAAAACCAGCGACATTAGCATCAGGCGTATTCTGCTCATACTCGGCTGCAACAGATTGTAATTGAGACAAGTTATCTACTCTAAATTCGTCTTGAGGGTCCTTAGACTCTCGCAAATCCTGCAACAATCCGCTCTCGTTAAGCACGTTCTCCACAACCTTAGAAGGCTTGGAATCGTTAGCTTTCATAAAGTCAATAAGCGAAGTCATAAGATCCCTAAAACTCTTAAGCGCATTAAAAGTTCTAGATGAAATACCAATTTGTTCTGCAATCTTATCTATTTGACTAAGAGCAGACCAAAAACTTATAGAATTTTCTTTTGCATAAGACGTAATCTGCGACTCAGCACGCGCACCAAGACCACGCTTCGGAACGTTTAAAATGCGGCGCATATTGACATCGTCATCAGGGTTTGCAATCGACTGCAAGTAAGCAAGCGCATCTTTGACTTCGCGACGCTCATAGAACTTAGTTCCGCCAACAAGTTGATAAGGCAAGCCCGACTTAATAAGCGCATCTTCTAAGCTACGCGATTGCGAATTTGCGCGATACATAATCGCAATATCTGAATAGTTTACGCCATCTTCGCCTGCCAAACGCGCGATTTCTTGAGCAACCCAAGAAGCCTCACCTTGCGCGTTATCTGCTACATAACCGACAATCGGCGAACCTTTGCCTAAAGATGTCCACAACTTTTTAGGTTTTCGATTAGCGTTGTTGGAGATCACAGCATTTGCAGCATCCAAAATGGTTTGCGTAGAGCGATAATTCTGCTCCAACATAATTGTTGTAGCGCTTGGAAAATCCTGCTCAAAGTCTTGAATATTGCGAATATCTGCACCGCGGAAAGCGTAAATTGACTGGTCGGAATCGCCAACAACCGTGATTGAAGATTGCGGAAGTTGAGTGGAATCTGGTGAAACAGTGGAATCAGTGGAATAATCATCCACACCTGCAAGCTCACGAATCAACACGTATTGCGCGTGATTGGTATCCTGATATTCGTCAACCAAAATGTAACGGAACTTTCGCTTGTAATACGCGCTAACTTGCGGATTTTGGCGCAAAAGCTTAACCGTTAACATAATCAAATCGTCAAAATCAACAGCATTCGAAACGCTAAGCCTATTTTGATACTCCGCGTAAACAGCAGCATAAAGCGCATCAGCATTGCCAGCAGCATTAAAGCTAGATGCACCAGATACAGACGCGCCTGGCTTATAATCTGGTGCGTAATTTTTAAGATTTTCCTGCCAAGTAACCAAATTATTTTTGAAATCAGATATCTTAGACAATAAAAGTTTAGGAGTAAACTTTTTAATATCGATATTCAATTCGGATGCGATTATTTTAACAAGACGCTCGCAATCGGAAGAATCGTAGATAGAAAAACCTGATTTTAAGCCGATTGAATCGCCATGAGCGCGAAGAATTTTAACGCAAGCGGAATGGAAAGTGGAAACCCACATGCTATTTGCACTATTGCCTATTAAGCTCGCCAAGCGCTCGCGCATCTCCGCAGCCGCTTTATTTGTAAACGTGATTGCAAGAATTTGGCTCGGCCACGCCTTGCGATTAGCCAAAATCCACGCGATTCGGCGCGTAAGAACACGCGTTTTGCCGCTGCCTGCGCCAGCTCCGATTAAAAGCGCTGGGCCAGTGTATTGAACAGCCTTGGATTGCTGTGGATTTAAGCCTTCTAAAAGCGATTGTGGGTTGATTTCAGGAATGTTGGAAGATTGTGCGGATGTTTGAGCGTATTGGGCAGCGGCAGAAGATTGAGCTGTTTGGGAAGATTGTACGGAATTTGAATATTTTGCGGAAAAATCGCCAGCAACCGTAGAAGCAGAAACTTCGCTCGTCATATCTTTATTAATAGGTGCATCGCTAATAGGAGCATTGCTAATAGAAGCATCGCTCTGCTCGTCGGCATCTTCTGGATTGCCAAACAAATCAAAATCGTAACCGTACTTGCTCAAAAGCCCCTCACTCCCGTGTTCCAAATCGCAAAAATTAAACTCTAACCAATTTTAACGAACGGCAGCCAAACACAAATCGTGCGTTTTGCACTATACGCATTACGCAACTTACGCACTTTGTAGCACATTTGACCCAAATCACGTACAAAAAGCGGAAAAACTGACGCACTTTGTAGCTCTAAACAACGTTTTGCATCGTTCGCGCGCTACGCTCTAAGCGAAAAGGTAGGTCTTGTCGCTCGCGCGTTACAGCGCGCTCACGTCCTCGCTTGCGTTGAAAGCACACTGTGCTTTCAACCTTGAGCAAGCTCAGCGCTCCGAATTACCTTTTCGCGCTACGCTTCTCAAGCGAAAAGGTAGGTCGTCGCGCAAGTGAGTCAAAGCTGGGGGTAAGCTATACAAATACACGCTACACACGCAAAATGCGGCGCAATTTGAAAGGAATAATCGTGCAAGAACTTGAAGAACGTATCCAAAAAGAAGGCATTGTTAAGCCAGGAAATGTTTTGAAAGTTGACGCATTCCTTAACCACCAGTGCGATTGCGCGCTTTTTGACGCAATGGGAGCTGCATGGGCGCAGCATTTTAAAAACACGCAAATCAACAAAATCCTAACAATCGAGTCTTCGGGAATCGGAATCGCGTGCGTTGCTGCGCGTCATTTTGGCAACGTTCCAGTGGTTTTTGCAAAGAAAGCGCAATCAATCAACTTGGATGGCGATCAATACGTGTCTACCGTATTCTCGTTCACAAAGCAACGCGAATTCCCTGTAATTGTGTCTAGAAAATATTTGAGCGCAGACGACCGCGTTTTAATTTTGGACGATTTTTTGGCTAATGGCAAAGCTTTGCAAGGGTTGATTGACATTTGCGATCACGCTGGAGCCACGGTTGCTGGCATTGGCATTGCGATTGAAAAAGGCTTCCAAGGCGGCGGAGATGCGTTGCGCGAAGCTGGATATGACTTGGATTCGCTGGCGATTGTGGAGTCGATGGATCCTAACGATGGGTCAATCACCTTCCGCCAATAGCCAAGTCAATATGATTGTGCGCAAATTGTGAAAAAATTAAACATAATTCTTCACAAATCGCAATTTTGCGTAAAAATACGATAAAGTAGTTCGGTTGGTGTTTGAAACCTATTACTCTAAATGTGCTAGCTTTCAACATGCAATTTTTAATAATTTTCAATAAGATAGCTTGATCAAGATAGCTTTAATCGGCTAGTTTTCAACTGATTGGCGGCTAAACGTATGAGTGATGTTGTGATTGTAAGCGCAGCGCGCACACCGATAGGAAAATTCGGAGGCGCGTTGAAATCGCTCACATCTGTTGAGTTAGGAACAATCGCAGCAAAAGCCGCAATCGAACGCGCAAAAATCAGTCCAAAATCTGTAGATCAAGCGATTTTTGGCAACGTACTTCAAGCAGGCAGCGGTCAAAACGTTGCGCGCCAAATCGCCCTTAGCTCGGGGCTTGACGAGTCAAGTTGCGCAATGACAATCAACGAAGTTTGCGGATCTGGTCTTAAAGCCATTCGCCTTGCGCAATCTGCGATTTGCATGGGAGATGCAAAAGTGGTAGTTGCTGGAGGCACGGAAAGCATGAGCAACGTGCCGTTTTACGCGCAAAACGTGCGATTTGGTGGCCTTCGCTACGGCAACAGCGCACTGGTTGATGGACTAAAAAAAGACGGACTTTGTGACGCTTTTACTGGCAAAGAAATGGGAGTTACTGCCGAAAACGTGGCCGCGAAGTTTGGCATAACGCGCAAGCAGCAAGACGCTTTTGCGTTAAAATCGCACCAGAAAGCCGTTTTCGCGCAAAATAACGGCGATTTTGACGCGGAGATTGCACCCGTGCAGCTTTTGGACGGAACTGTGATTAACAGAGACGAGCATCCGCGCGCCAACACTTCTATAGAGAAACTTTCTAAGCTTAAAACGTTGTTTGAGGCGGATTTTGACAGGTGCGAAACTGGTGGAATGCGCGAGGCAGATGAAACTCGCGAGGCGTATTCTGGAGCAAAACACTCTCCTACTGTAACAGCCGGAAACGCAAGCGGCATAAACGACGGCGCAGCAGCACTCGTCTTAATGAGCAAAGACTACGCAATCGCGCACGGAATCGACTATTTGGCAGAAATCGTAGGATTTGCAGAAGGTGGAATCAGTCCAGACCTTATGGGCTACGCGCCAAAACACGTTATGGAACGCATGCTAAAAAACACGGGCTACACCGTTGAAAACATTGACCTTTTTGAGATTAACGAAGCGTTTGCCGCACAAAGCATAGCCGTGTGCCAGCAGCTGAACATCAACGAAAGCAAACTGAACATAAGAGGCGGCGCGATTGCGCTCGGGCATCCTTTGGGCGCTAGCGGAGCCAGGATTTTAACAACACTTCTTTACGCACTTAGAGACAATCACATGCAAAACGGTGTTGCAGCTCTGTGCGTGGGAGGCGGAATTGGAGTGAGCATGCAAGTTAGGATGCGAAAGTAGACGTGTGATAGACGTGCACGTGTTGTGACACGCGCGAAGTAAGTCGCAGAACGCATACGGAGTGTTGTGATACGCGCGGTTGCTGGCGGTGAATGTGGCGGTTGCCGGCGACTTGAATAGCGTCAATAGCGTCAAAGCAACATTGCAAAAGTGAAAATCGCGAAAATGACGTCAAAAAAAAAATGGAGAAACATGGCAGCTTTTCGAGAATTAAGCGTAGAACAGCGCATAAAAACGCTGGAATCAGAGGGCGCGCTTAGCGGCGATTACACGCAACTTCTGCTCGCACAACTCGCGCAAAGCAGCGAAACAAACATTCCTGCAAGCGTTGCAAACAGCATGATCGAAAACCAAATCGGGCGATTCAGCCTGCCAGTAGGCGTTGTGCGCGGCCTAAAAGTAAACGGAGTTATGCAAAACGTGCTGATGGCTACAGAAGAGCCATCCGTGATCGCTGCCGCATGCAACGGTGCAAAAATCGCAGCAAAAAGCCTAGAAAACGGCGTTGTAGCACACAGCGCACATTACGTTACGCGCGCACAAATAGTTTTTGAAGACGCGGACGGAAGCGTAGCCAAAAAACTAGATAGCATAATGCGTAATGAGTCAAAACGCACGGCGATTAGTGAGGTTGCGCGCTCCGCACACCCATCAATATACCAACGCGGCGGCGGATTAGAACGCGCGCAGGCGGCGGCGTTAACAGGCTTCGCCAAGCTAACACTAGACATAAACGCATGCGACGCAATGGGAGCAAACATAGCAAACACCATTGGCGAAGCTGTTAAAACCCAGCTGGAAAGCTGGGTTGGACGCAAGGCGCTGGTGGCAATTCTTGCCAACTCCAGCCGCGCGGCAACAGTCGCCGAAGTGCGCATACCCGTAGAAGCGCTTGTGACTAGCGCAAAAACAGCCGCGGCTGGAGATGCCGACGGCATGCGCCTTGCGCGCCGCATCGCCGCCTTAAGCTCCCTGGCCGCCGTAGACGCGGAGCGTGCTGCAACCCACAACAAAGGAATCCTAAATGGAATAGTTGCAGCAGCACTCGTATCTGGCAACGACACGCGCGCATTACAAGCCGCCGCACACGAATGGGCAGCAAAATCTGGTCGTTACATGCCTCTTTCAACCTGGACCTTGCAAAATTCAGGTCAAATCCTTTACGGTCGCATCGAAATCCCGTTGCAAATCGGCACAGTGGGCGGCGCAATCGCCTCGCTCCCAATGTCAAAAGTCGCGCTGCAAGTTTCTAAAGTCAATAACGCCAATGATTTCCGTAACGTTCTAGCAGCCGTAGGACTCGTGCAAAACCTGGCGGCTCTTCGCGCACTCGCAGGTCCTGGAATCCAAGCTGGTCACATGCGCCTTCAAGCCGCAAATATCGCTATAGCATCTGGAGCGCGCGGAGACGAAATTCAAAAAGTTGTGCACGCGCTTCTAAACGAAAATTCTTCCGATTTAAACACGAATTCTGCAAGGATGATTCTTGATAATTTGCGAAAAGACAAAAATACTTAGAGTTTAAAATGATAATTACACGTGTTACTCGGTTAACTGCGACTTCCTTCTGTTTGGGATAAGTCGCCAGCAACCACGCCGTAAAATTTACACCACTAAAATCGTCCTTAAAAAAAAATCGCCTTAAAAAAAAATAGGAAATCATGAGCAATACTTCAAAAAACACGCCAAAAGTCGGAATCGACCGCATAACTTTCGCAACCCCAAATTGCTATCTAAGCATGCGCGACCTTGCGATTGAGCGCGGAATAGACCCGAACAAATTCACAATCGGAATCGGTCAAAGCCAACAGGCAGTGCCACCAAACCACCAAGACATCGTAACACTTGGCGCTCAAGCTGCTCTGCCGCTTATGCAGTACATCGACAGCAACCGCCTCAAAATGGTGATCGTTGGCACAGAAAGCGGCGTCGACGCCAGCAAATCCAGCGCGCTTTATATTCACAAACTTCTAAACCTTAGCTCGTGGGTGCGCTGCGTGGAAGTAAAAGAAGCGTGTTATGGCGGAACTGCGGCGCTTATGATGGCTCGTGACTACGTTTTGACGCATCCTGGCGCGCAAGTTTTGGTGATTGCTGCAGACATTGCGCGCTACGGCGTTGGCACTCCTGGCGAGGTGACGCAAGGCGCTGGTGCTGTGGCGATGCTTGTAAGCGAGAATCCACACGTGTTGCAAATCAACGACGACAGCGTTGTAAAATCGGCGGAAATCCAGGATTTTTGGCGTCCCGTATATCAAAGCACGGCGTTGGCTCGCGGAAAGTTTTCAACCGAACAATACATTCGCATGTTCTGCGACGTGTGGCAGCGGTACAGTGCGGAAAACGCCTGCAATTTCAACGATTTTGAGGCGATTTGCTTCCATCTTCCATACACAAAAATGGGGCTTAAAGCGCTTCGAGCTGGGTTGGAGGAAAAGTCGAGCGCGCCTATTACAAGCGATACGCGCGAACGTCTTCTTGCGCGATACCAAGACAGCACACAATATAGTCGCCGAATCGGTAATATTTACACTGGTTCACTCTATTTAGGATTAATTTCTTTACTTGATTACGATTATTTTAAGAATTTTGACGATTCTGCGGTTGATGGCGATAGTGAGGTTTCTTGCGACTTATCTTCCGCAACACACACAAACGAATCGCCGACATGCCTGTCTCCTTTACTCTCAGGTCAAAAAATCGGCTTGTTCTCCTACGGTTCTGGCGCTGTAGCAGAATTCTTTAGCGCAACACTTGTTCCAGACTGGCGTAGCGCGCTGTTTTCTAATCAGCACTTAAAGTCGCTAAACAATCGCACGCAATTAAGCGTTTCGCAATACGAGGAGATGTTTAACAGCGCAGCGCCTTATTCTCCGCAGGATTTTATAAGCAGCCAGAAGAATCGAAGTGGCGCGCGATTCGTACTTGACTCCATCACATCTCAAGAGCATAACTATCGTTCTATCTAGCTGTAGTGCGATTGTACTGAATTACGGTGTTTTTTAATACAAACGCACTACACATACACACAAAACCGTAGTGCGATTGTACCAAAATACGGCAGGTCGTCGCGCAAACACACTACGCATACACACAAAAACAAGCCAAAAACGTTGATATATCAAGGGTTTTCGGCATGAAAAAAGGGTTTCTAGCAATTTGCTAGAAACCCCGTTCGCGGATGAGGCGAGATTCGAACTCGCGGTAGGTTTCCCTACAACGGTTTTCAAGACCGTCTCCTTAGACCGCTCGGACACCCATCCATGTGTGATTGCTACGCAGTATGCACATCAATCACACAAGCGAATAGCCTACCATAATCCCTAGGAAAACGCACATACTCGTATCTAGTCGCGCCTATTTCCCAGCAACTCCAGCAAGTACACAAACATGTTGATGAAGTCCAAATAAAGATTAAACGCGCAAATAATCGAAATACGTTTAATCATTTCTGGCTGATCAGCATACGCTTCAAAAATCGCACGAGTTTTCTGTGCATCGTAAGCCGTAAGACCTGCAAAAATCAGCACTGCAATCGCAGCAATAAATCGCATTGTTCCAGCACTTGGAGCAACAAACATAAGAATTACCTGACTCACGCACAACACCAGCAAAGCCACCATAAGAATAGGACCAGCCTTAAGCATATTCACTTTTGTAGTGAGCGCAAGCATTGTAAGGCACAGGAAGAATCCAGCAGTTAAAGCCAAAACCATTGCAATAGAGCCTAGACTAAACACAGTAAAAATCGTACTAAGCGTAAAGCCAGTAAGCGCAGCATACGCATAGAACATCGCACGCGCAGCAAAAACGCTCATTTTCATAACGCGCATTCCAAGCACAACAGCAAGCACCACTTGCGCAATAATAATGCCGAAGAATCCAAATCGACCCGTAGCATACAAGTAAGAGTAAAGCGCACCCGTACTTTGCGTAAACATTGCCACAAGCGTTGTGACAATTAGTCCAACAGTCATCTCTGCGTAAACTCGACGCACACTCACTCGCTCTGCCTGCTCGCGCACATAAGTAGCCTGCGCGTCGACAATTGTTGGGTTTTGTGCAAAGTTGCCAGCATAATTGCTGTTAAAATTTCCAAAATCTCCCATAATTCCTCCTAAATCCTTATTAAGTATTTAATTATAGTACATTTGTACGACTATGTGTGTCGCACAGATCAATATGCATTAGTTGTTACGACTCAGGCGCATCCTCCACGCGCGGCGCACCATTAATATCGCGATGAATACCCTGCATTTGCGCCTCAATTGCCTGCAAATTCTGCGCGCACTCAAGCAGCGTCTTAGAATGCTCCGCCAACTTTGCGTCCGGCAAATCAGCCTTATAGCGCAACGCGTGCTCCAAACTCGCCCAATAATCCATTGCGATTGTACGGAATTGCACCTCCACCGGCGTGTAATGCGCACCCGACGACAAAAACACTGGCACAGCGTAAATCACGTGCAAACTGCGATACCCGTTCGGCTTTGGGTTTTTAATGTAATCCTTAACCTGCAACACTTGAATATCCGTTTGCTTGGAAAGGTATTGCGCAACCGCATACACGTCATCGCGATAGTTGCAAATCACGCGGATTCCAGCCACATCAAACAGATTGTCACGAATCGAACGCGTTGATATGCTTAGGTTTCTGCGGCGCAGCTTCTCAAAAATCGAGTGCACGGATTTTAGTCGCCGCTCCATGTGATGCACGGGATTGTGCGAAAATCGCACCTGAAACTCACCGTCCAAAATCTCCAGCTTCGTGCTGATTTCGTACATCGCGCCTTCATACACCTGCATCATGTTTACGAATTCGTCCATCTGCTCAGGCGGAAGATGCGGAGTTTCGCTTTTTATAGGTGATTTTTGCGCGGACTTTTCGTCGGCGGTTGCTTGCGATTTTTCCGCAGCGGTCTCTGGCGACTCACCATCGCCAGCACCTTGCAAGCTTGCGTAAAGTTCGGCCAAATTTAAACGATTATGACGATCAAGTATCACGGTTCTTATTCTACTCGTAATTTTGTTATAAGTCTGATAATCGCCTGAAAATATGCGCGACGACCTGCCTTCGCGCTTAAAGCGTAGCGCGCGAAGGCAATTCGGAGCGCTGAGCCGCTCAAGGCAGAAGCACTGCTTCTGCGCGGCGAAGACGTGAGCGCGGCTAATCCGCGCGAACGATGTGACGCACTTTCTAGCTCTAAACAGCGTGTTGGACTACAAAATCGGGAAATAGCGCTAGCGCAGTTTAATCTCGCCGCGCCCAACCCACAGTATGTGCTTGCCGCGAATATCCCACTTACGCCGCCTCTTACCAGCAACCACAGTGATCATCATGGCAAGAATCGCCGCCGAGAATATCATCGCAATAACAAACAACGTCATCCATAGCGGCCATTGCACATGGTCTTCTGGCGGCGCAACAGGGTCCGGCAGCACACGATACCCCGTAACCAGCAACCTATGCGAGTTCACACCATACGGCGTACAAGTAAGCAGCGTAGCTAAATCGCGCCCCTTCTCGCGCTGCAGCAAACTTATATCGTGCGGATCCACCACGTTTATACGAAACACCTTGTAACGCAAGGTCTCCCCTTGCACATCAAGATAAAAGTAGTCACCCTTTTTAAGGTCTGTTAGCGAATCAAACATGGTTGCGTTCGGCAAACCAGTGTGCGCGGTGATTACAGTATGCCGCCCCTTGCCGCCCACTGGCAAATCCGTGCCGTACAAATGCCCCGCACCTCGTGCAAGCGTATCTTCTTTTGTACCGTGGTAAATCGGCAGCTTTACGCCAATCTTCGGAATCTTTATAATGCCGATAATGCCCATCGGCTCCTCAAGCGTTTTAAGATAACGCTTGTATCCAGGCGTGTTAGTTATATCTTCCTGACCGTCGCCTCCGTACGGGTCGCGCGTGAGCATGTCTTTGCGCGTTGCGTTGTAGCGCTTTGCGCCGCGAATGTGCGCGCGCCGCACGTCGCCAGCCTGATCGTGATTATACTTGTCGTACGCTGTCGATATCTCCTTCGAAACGTGATTGTTCCACAGCGTTGAGCACACAGGGTAGCTAAAGCACAAAATGCCTGCAAGAACCAGCGCAATCGGCTCTAAGATACGCATCAGTGTGCTTTTCTTTTTAGTTATTTTTTTAGTTTTAAGTGTATTTTGGTTTATATTTTTGCTTGAGTTGGATCGTGGAATTTGCTCTTCGGTTGCTTGCGACTTATCCGCTAGCAAACCACTCGCACCAGCCACACTGCTCGTGCCAGCCACATTGGAGGTACGCTTCGCCTTATTCTTAAACAATTTAGCAACAGCGCGCTCACTCAACGAGTGGCACAAATTGCTAATATCGGCTAGCTTCATAACTCCTCCAAGCTCAAGCTATTGAATTAAAGATAATATTTGGTTTGATTTTGCTACAAACGCAGTGGGATTTTGCGCTTTTTGTTGCTCAAAACGGCAAAATTAACAACAAAATCGGGAAAAACTTACCGAAAATGTTGCTTAAAACCACAAAATCAACAACAAAAAGCGGAAAAACGACGGGTTTTGTTGTTTTAACAGTCCACATAGGATTGAGTCTAGGGTTTTTGCCCTAGACTCAATCGTTTATAGATTTAATCTTATAGACTCAATCTTTATGATTTGCTAATCAACTGAGCAAATCACGCAGCCTGCTGCTCTTCTTCCTTCTTGCGATTCTTAAGGAATACGAACATACCAGAGCCCACAAGACCAAGACCCACGAGAGCGAAGATAATCACACCAGCAGCACCAGTCTTTGGAAGCTTGAACCAATCATTTCCTCCATCCTTCTTATTATCTGGAAGGTTTGCTATTGGAACTTCTACTACAGAATTACCAGATGAACTAGTATCCACCTCATGAGGTTGCTCAGAACGTATGAATCCATTTGGAGCCTTAATCTCAACAACATAGATTTTGCTATTTGCACTAGTAACTTTAGCATTGTAATCATTAGTTTTGCCCTGATTATTTGTCTCCATATATTTCTTACCATTATCAGCAAATCCAGGCAGTGCTGCACTACAATTAGCTTCTGTGTCTGGATCTTTAGCACATTTATCAGCTTCAGTCTTATTATCGAATGCTTTAAACTGCGCACCACTCAATACTTTTGTCTTTGTTTGACCTGTATCAGTTCCGTTGTACTTCAAAATATGGAACTTACGGAAGTTTGTCTTATTATCATCACCATGAATATCTGGAGTAGTACCGCCAGGAACGTGACCAGGATTGAAACCATACTTGTTGATAAGTTCAGAAGTATTAGAACTATTGCCAAAATCTTTCTTCACTTTAAGATTCAAGGTAACAATAACTCGAATATCTTTATTAGTATCACCAGCAAATTTCTTTGTAATTTTGCCTCTACCTGTTTCATTGAAAGCAAAAAGAATATGACTACGAGTAGCATCATTAGTCGTGTCTACAACAGTTAAAGTATAATCGGTATTCTTTTCAAGTTTTTGCGATGTAGCAGACTTTAGCTCACTTTTAATAGTGTCATACTCTCCAACGTTAACATCAGCTTGAATCTTATTTACTTCCAGATCATCATAAGCAGATTTCAACGCGTCATCAAAAATAGCAAAATCTATAATGTTTTTGGCATCAAAATCATTACCGTTGTTAACTTTAATAGGTGTTGCAGGTAACTTAACCTTAGCTGTTATCTTATATGGCAGTGTGTCACCAACACCAACAATTTTCCCAGTCAAAGCATCCTTTTGAACATCATTCTTAGCATTACGATTCTTTGGCTCAACACTAACAGAGTAAGTGTAAGTATTCTTATTAGTAGCATCTGCACGTGTAATCTGAGGAACTGTCACAAAGAATGGATTAAACTCAGGTGTAAATCCAGTTGGAACACCAGTTTCTTCAACATAGTACAATCCTATATCAAGATTCTTGAACTCAGCTACACCATCTTCGTTAGAAACATTCTTCGTTGTTTCTTCCATCTTTCCACCAGTACCGAACGAATTATCCATAGAAACTTTTTCGGTAATTTTCTTATCGATAATCGCCTGATTTAGATCATTAACCTTAGCTGCTAATTTAATCCAGCCATCCTCGGTCTTAAGATCGTACATATTCTCATTGCCAATCTTAGAAACTTTCTTGACTGTAAATGTTGCGCCGTTAAGACCAACAGAGTTACCAGAAGTATTATCCTTCTTATGGATGGTAATGGAACCCTTCTTGTTGGCTTCAAGAGTTGTATCCCATGGAGCCTTTTCAGCAGCAGTCTGAGCAGCCCAAGCGGAGCTGCCAGCAACCACGGCGCCAGCAACGCACAGCGTGCCAGCCATTGCAAGCGAAGCCACCGCGGCAACGCATTGTTTAGTGAACTTATTCACTTTCTTCTCCTTTATATCAGTGCCCTTTTGGGCAGGTTTTTGAGGAAAATACGGTTATTGTTTAATATTTATTGTTTATTTTGTGTTGCGATATATAGGCAAGCCACAATCTGTAAGCAAGCCACGGTTCGTGATCAATCCACAATTTGCGAACGAGCCACAATTATTCATCGCGCTAATGTTTACGCGAATCGTAGTACGCAACAAGTTTTAGCGAGAATCGCACCGCAAGCTTGCAAGCCAGCGCTACTCTTTCGACTAGCCGACTAGCAGGATTGCGTGCAAATTTTTTCATCAGCATCGCCACCTTTCGCTACGTCGCCTTAAAGCGCGAAGCTTTTTGGCAGTTTTGCAGATAAAATCTTTAATCAGTGTCTTACGCAACAACGCATCAAGCATCGCGCGCCCCCACTTGGTTTGCTCAAGGAAGAACCCAGCTGCCATCACGCCCGTGCCAATCACGCACAGCACGCTCATCAGCATGTTCCAGTTCACGCAATCTTCCCCGCCTGTCTTCGGCAGCTTAAATTGTTCGACCACGTGTACTGGGAAATACTTGACAGCCCAATCTTCATCCCTATTACCAGTTGGATTAATCGTTGCTGCAATGTCGTTATTTGTAACGTCAATTTTGTGATCGTCACCAACAGCCGCTTTGTATGTATCCAAAGCATCAGGCTTCAACGCAAACACAGCGCAATAGTATTCTCCAGTTTGAGTAGGCGCTTTGCTGCTCGTAATAGTTCCGCTTGCGCGCTCTGTTGTATTTCCAGTGCTGTCAAACAAAAGGTACTTACCTGCAGGATTGCAGCCATCACCAGCTTTACCACTCTTACGGCACTCCTGTTGTTCCTGGAAGCTTGCATGATCCCATGCCTTCTGCCAATCAAGTTTGAAGAACAGCTTATCGAGATTTTCACTCCACTGTTGCGAATTACTGCTGTTAGAAGTAGCACTACCTTCCCTACACAGTAATCTAAGAGTAATGCCGCCAATTTTATGAGATGACCAAGAGTCAATACCCATATTCTTCAGCAAGCCAATACCCTTCATAACAGTAATGCCATTAATATCGTCTACAGGTCCAGTAAACTTGCCATTTTCATACTGCTTGTATACGTTAAGATGCAAATCACCATTCAACTTCCATGGTCGCAAAATATTCACAGACGCATAAATAGGCTTACCATTGTTACCAGAATCTTCATCTTGAGAAGTGGAACCATCTGGATAGTGAACAACAACAGGCACTTTATCAGGATTATTCTCTGTCGTGGCAGGCATCCACTTATGAGGATAAAAAGCTACTTTGCCGAATTTACCAGCTTGGGTTTTATCCTTAGCATTCTTTTTATCATCGGTATTATCTTGGCCATTTTCAAACAAAGCGTAGGTTAACAATGGAATATTTGCATTTTCAGATTTATACTTCTTAATCTCAAACCAAGTTCCAGCAGGCAAATCGCCTGTTTTAATATCATCCTGATTGTAGGTAGCTTCATTTGCATTCTTGGTACTTTGCGGCGCGCCAGAAGTTCCGTGAGTACCAGCATCAAGGGTAATGGTCTCATACTTTGGGTTATAGTAGTGAGAATCTGGATGCACGGAAATATTTAACGTACTTACTGACCAGTCAATACTATTTACAGTATCCAGCTCAGGATTATTTGCATTTGTTTTATTATTTAAAACAGTTTTAATCTGATCGAAAACATTACCTGAAGAAAGGTGCTTTCTTACAATTCCATCGAACTTATCTTGCAGTTTTCCATGCTTACCTTTAATGACAAGATCTTTAATAGCGTATACTTTGCAAACAAAGTCACCGTAATTCTTAGGAGTACCTTTAATATACCCATTAGTACGCTCAGTAGTTTCATTATTACCATTGGCATTCACGTCATAGTCATAAAGGTAATCTGAAATATTACATCCACTACCATTAGATTTATTACACTTCTTACGCAAAGCATTATCCGTAGCATGCAACCACTGTTTTGGAGAAGAAGTGTTCCCTGGACCAACAAGAGTTAAACCATTAATTCCTCCAAGTTTGTAAGAATTAGGTTTAGCTTTACCAGTCTTAGTATCCTTCTCATAGCAAATCATGCGTTGATAAATAAGACCTGGCTTATATGTTGACCAAGAGTCAACAAGCTTATCTTGAATTTTTTTATTCTTCTTATACTCGTTACTTCCAAGAATATGGAGCTTTAAATCACCATTACGTGGAGTTTCTCGAACAACATGTACCTTCGCGTACACGGGGTTTCCAAGATTACCTGAATCTGGGTCTTCAGAAGTAGAACCATCTGGATAGTGCACAACTACAGGCTGATTGTAATCACCATCTTCCATCCACTTATGAGGTCGGAACGTAACCTTACCAAATCTACTTCCAGATCCCTCAGATGAATCATTGCCTTTATTTCCGCTCTTTGGCTTATTACTTTGATTTTCAGGTTCCCAATCAGCCCAGTTTAACTTATTATCACCAGTTTTATATTTTTTAAACTCAAACCATGTTCCGTCAGGAAGTGGGCCTTGCTTAACATCACCCTGATTCTTATTGGCATTGTTAGCATTTTTCTGGCTTGTAGGAGATGAAGTTGTATTCTTGTACACTTTACCATCAATAACTTTTGTACTGTTAGTAAAGTTACCAGCTCTAGCAGTTATAGGCACATAACTAGGGTTGTATCTGTGAGACAGTGAGTAAACAGTAAAGCGGAAAAGAGATGAAGCCATATCTCCGGAGTTATAATCCTTCATAAGAGACGGAGAATCTTTAGCTAATTTATCAAAGTTTTCTAATAATTGGCTACCTTGATGGAACGCAAACACTCTGCAACCAAAGGTACCTTTAGAGATAGGAGTACCACTGATTGTTGCGCGAGAACGCTCCATAGTATCTTTTTCATAATCTTTTTTATAAAGATACTTATTAGTTTCACACTTAAGATTATCTCTTGTACATAGTGCTTCTTGCTTTTCGCTTGCACGTTCCCATTGCACTGGATCTCCAAGATGCAATCCATTAAAACTATCAGAACTACTTTTTATAAAAGTGTGATTTGCTGTGATATCATTCTTCTCTTCGTAACAAATAGAACGAAATACAATCTTGCCCTGATTAACATTAGACCATGAGTCAAGAATCAAATTTGGTTTCATTTTTTCATTGATAGTAAGATTCAGCGGCCTATTCGAATCCACTCCAATACCACTTAGACTATAATTATCGTTACCTTTATTTATTGCTAAATGTAAGTCACCTTGACCTGCAATAATTTTTTTTACGGTGACTTTGGCATAAACAGGAGCACCCTCATTCGCTGAGTAAGGATCTGCAGAAGTAGAACCATCTGGATAGGTAACAAGCACAGGCGTCTGTTCACTTTTGCCTTGATCAACTTTACCTGGAGTAAAATGTACCCTACCTGTATTCAAATCATTATTCTCAATTTTTGACCAACTTAATACCTTAGAACTAATGTCAATAGTGCTATCGCCTAATTTCTTAGTATATTTTTTTAAGACGAATGAAGTACCTCGAGGAAGAGGACCCTCTTGAATAATAACGTTATTTTTTCTCTTTGAATCTTTAGCACTAGTAGGTGGATTTGCATAAGCATTCTTCGCAGTAGGCTCAACATTTTCTAACGTCTCATACACAGGGTTGTATATCCACGATTGAGGTATGACCTTAACCTTCGTATTGTGAGTGTATTCAAGAGTCTTAGAATTGTTGCAATTGTACAATTCGGGATTAGGATATGTAATTTTTGTGCCAAAAGTAAAAGTCTTATCTTTATCAGATTTACGAGGATTATATGTTATGTATCCTGAATTAGGATTAATATAAACAGACCCTTCAGGCATATTATTAGGAGAATTTACTGTTTGAATACTACTATCAGACTTGTTTACAATTGAGTATCGTATACCAATATCATCAGGTAAATCAGTGGAAGTTTTTCCATCATACACAAATTTACCTTTAGAACTGTCACCCTCCCATTTACCCGTTTTGATAAAAGGCTTTACTGTTACTGGACGACCATAAGTAGTAAGCGGAACATTATCCTTACCGTAATCTTTCAGCATAGAATCGTTATACTGTGGGTAATCAATGTCATTCACACCTTTAGGGTTCATGTTATGCAAGTGTTCCACATAATCAGGTATGCCATCACCATCAGTATCAAATGGACCAAAAACCGCGTACTTATTTCTACGATAATCACTTCTAAAACCAGCAGCAACAGGCATTTTTGTATACACATCTTTTTCAGTGTATCCATTTGCTAGGTAGGCAGTAACAATCCACGTATAACGTCTATCATTAGACCACTCCCAGCTCGCGAACATTGTCTCAAAAAGATTTCTATCATTCCACTTTTTTATTTCGCACATAGAATACTGACAATCCTCAGTATTCCCTTGTAATCGCGAGTATTTGTAAGGATTTGGAAGGCCACCGCCAACGCCATTGTCTCCACTCGAAGGTCCAAGATTATCATTCCAGTTATTGTTGAAACCATTAAGCTGACCATTATCATTAGGATTTTTAGTATATGTCCAAGCTGTCCATTTTCCTCCATATGTTTTAAGAGTACCAATACGCATATCATCTTGATCTTCACGAACAAGCTGTGCAGAAGTCTCACCGATGTTTATCTTACCGCTTGAACCTTCCCAATAACGTTTAACAAGTATTGAACTTTTATCTAAACCCTTAGGCAGGAACAATGAAAGCGTAGGTCTACCCAGATAAGCAGTACCGTCTTTAGGTTTATTTCCTTTAGGCTGCATCTCACCTGAATCAAGCTGCCTAGCAAACTCAGCATTCCTGTTGAAAATTATTTTATAAGTTACTTTCGTTCTTCCATTTTCTTTTTCAATAACAGGATCTTCAATCCTCATATCTCTAAATGCATCAGCAGCATCATAAGTATGCTCTTCATCTTTTCTACCTTTATTATCTTCAGTTGTAGCAGCAACATAACCGTTACCAGCGTAATCCCACCAAACACTTGCCGCATTAGCACTATTCACTGGCGGCACGATGAGCATGGTTACTATGGTGGCAAAGGTGACAATTATTGCAAGAATCATGTTTCGGAAGATATGCGATTTTCTTGCTGTTTTACCTATGTATGAACTTAATGAATCATTATCCGATAATGAAGAAGAAGATGATGAAGATAAAGAAGATGATGAAGAATTTACTTGCATATTTGAGTACGAATAAATTGGCGCACTGTGGTAAT
This sequence comes from Gardnerella sp. DNF00038, assembly GCF_049262855.1. Lineage (NCBI taxonomy): Bacteria > Bacillati > Actinomycetota > Actinomycetes > Bifidobacteriales > Bifidobacteriaceae > Gardnerella > Gardnerella sp. DNF00038. The sequence goes on from NZ_CP058407.1 coordinate 1,201,641, forward strand.
CGGAATCTGGGCGCGTTGAATAGGTAGAGTCAGAACCAGCAGGCGCATCTGCCACGCTATTCGCATTGTCAGTATCGCTCACAGAAAAAACCTTCTGCGCAATGCAGTACACGCGAGATGCGAAACGAGCAAACTTTGCAGGTAACATAATCGACTCACCTTCGATTGTCATTTTTGGCTAGTTTGTACATCCTAGCCATTTTGGCAATTTCGGCTATTGCATAAGCAACACCCTGCTTTTACACGAATCCCAAAATTGGGCAGAATACTACACGTATCAAGTACAGAAGTACTAAGAGCATTCAAATACATGAACTAGCATTTAGCAATTGCAGCATTTACAAACAACGCTTAATGCGATTCCACATGTGAGCACAACAATAAAGCAGCAGAACGCGCAGCTTTACTAAAGTACTCAAGCAAAAGCATTTAGCAAATATACCCCCCCCCCCCCATAACGAATTGCAAGAAAAAATAGACTTTAACAGAACTTTAAGGAAAAGTTTTTACAATCGTTCTCTTTTACAAAAAAATCTATTGATTGATTGCTAATAACAGAATAGTTTTATGTAGTAGGTGAAGTGTTTTGCGTGACCTGCGTGTCGTAAAACCACAACATCTTGTGGTTCGGATGCGCACTGACCACAAATCGCCAGCTATGTAGTGCGATTGTACTGAATTTCAGCGTTTTTGATACAAACGCACTACATAAAAGCGCTCAGGCAGGTCGTCGCGCAAACTCGGGAAAGCAGATCATTCGTTCGAGCAGTGCAGAGTATTGCAAAACGTTACGAGTTTGATAGCACTGCGATACAATTAACAAAGTCAAAGCAAAACACACGGCAAATAACGCGAATACACAAATAACACGGAAGGCAGCACTACGATTAGCTTAATTAGGCGGCAGATTCTGCCAGAGTTTATACCAGTTGGCGCACGAATTGTTGTGCGAACATACAAAGTCGCGCAATTAGGCGGCGGAGAAAGATCGCAAACCAATTGCAACGCACAAACAAACAATGGCAGAACAGAAACAGCTGGCAGCGAGCAAGCAAACAATGACAATGCTCAAACAGGCAATGGCAGCGCGCAAAAAATCGAATACCACGACGCGATTGGTCACGTAATAAGCTGGGACGGCGCAACATTGCATCTTATGCGAGACGCGGCAGCAAACGGAAGCCGACCCGAGCAAGAAATGTTCATCGACGCGCGCACAATCGTGCGATTAAAGCCCGTGCCCGAGCGCAAACATCGCAGCTAATCTACGCAAGCTATGTAGTGCGATTGTACTGAATTTCAGCGTGTCGTACCGCGTGCTACGCTTTAAGCAAAAAGGCAGGTCGTCGCGCGAGAGAATGTTGCTCTAATTGGCGTGTCGAGCAACAAAAAGCGGAAAGTTTTCCCGACTTTGTAGCTCAAAACCACAAAATCAACAACAAAAAGCGGAAATATCGTTCGCGCACTACAGCGCAATGCGAAGGCAGATCGTCACGCAAAGCGCTATTCAACAACGCCGTTAGAAATCAGCTCGCGCGCAACCTCGCGATACTCCTTAGCAGTCTTATGCTCAGGAGCAAAAATCGTAATCGGAACCGCAGCAACAGTAGAATCCGGCAGCTTAATCGAACGCGAAATAACAGAATGCAGCACGCGCCCCTGGAAAGCCTCGTAAATCCTTTGCAAAACCTCTTCGCTATGCAAAGTGCGCGTAAACATAGTAACGAGCACGCCAAACACTTGCAAATCTGGGTTAATTCTGTGCTGCACTTTTTCAATCGACTGCATAAGCAGCGCCACGCCTCTAAGCGCAAAGAACTCCGCAGCAACAGGAATAATCACACCATCCGCCGCCGTAAGCGCGTTTACAGTGAGCAAGCCAAGCGAAGGCTGGCAGTCAATAATAATAACGTCGTATTCGTTACGAACTTTGCGCAACACGCCAGCCAAAATCTGCTCGCGACCAACCTCGGTAACAAGCTGCACCTCTGCAGCAGAAAGATCAATGTTTGCAGGCATAACGTCAATGTTTTCGGTGGCAGTGTGACGAATCACATCGTGCACGTCTACAGAAGAATCAAAAAGCGCCGTATAAACCGTGTTATCAAGCGCGTTCGCATTAATCCCAAGCCCCACCGTTGCAGCGCCTTGCGGATCGAAGTCAACAATTAAAACTCGCCTACCGTATTGACTCAGTGCACCAGCGATATTGATGGAGCTGGTAGTTTTACCAACGCCACCCTTCTGGTTACACATAGCAATAATGCGCGCAGGACCGTGCGTTGTAAGCGCATCGGGCGCGCGGAAAGTCTCATATTCGCGTCCAAGTAAATCAGTAGGCATACGCTCCAGTTTATCAAAAGGTATGTTCAGTGAATCGATGCGTCGTTGTGAAGCTATCTCGCACGCGGATGGCTCATAACATACGCCTCCATAAGCGCATCTGGACTTATATGCGTGTAAATTTGCGTTGTTGTAACGGACGCATGCCCAAGCAGCTCCTGCACAGTGCGAACATCGGCGCCCCCTGAAATCAAATGCGTTGCAAATGAATGTCGAAGCGTGTGAGGATGCAATTCTTTGCCAATTTTAGCCATTTTGCCAGCGCGCGAAATCGCCTCCCACGCGGATTGGCGAGACAGCGATTTGCCACGTTTGTTGAGGAAAATCACGTGAGTATTAGCAGATTTTGACGATGAGTTTAAGGGTGACTTGAGTCGCGACTTTACTTGCGACTTTGCGGTTGCTGGCGACTTTTGCGCGCGACTTGCAAGAATAGGTCTTGCGTTAGCTAAATAATCGCGCAACGCACGTACCGCGCACTTTCCAATCGGCACGAGTCTCTGCTTTTGTCCCTTGCCACTAAGCCGCACAACTGATTCCGTCAAATCAATATCCTCGAATTTTAGTCCAACCGCCTCGCTCACGCGCGCGCCAGTCGCGTACAAAAATTCCACAAGCGCACGGTCTCGAAGCGAGACGGCATCCGTGCTACCAAATCCGCCAGCAGCATCGATTACGCGCTCCACTTCGCTAATGCTGAGCACGTCTGGAAGATGCTCCGCTTGCTTTGGCGCTTTGACTTCTGCAGAAGGGTCGCTTGCGATTTGCGCGTTGGAAAGCATGAATTTGTTCCACTCGTGGATGCTTGCGATTCGCCGCGCAATCGTGCGAGGTCCTAAGTTTTGCGATGACATTGCTTGTGATGACATTGCGCGCACGTATTCTTCAATATCTAGTTGCGTGATTTCATTAACATCGTTTATTTTTCGGGCTTCGCGCAGCCAGTTCGTGTATTTTGTAAGATCCGACTCGTAAGCTTCAACGGTTTTTGGCGAAAGCCCGCGCTCCACGCTTATGTGGTTTAGAAACTGCTGGATTTTTGGGGAAAATGGCGATTGCTGCGATTCGGTCATATGTCAATTATATGCCGCTCGAATCTACTACTTCGAGTTGCGTAATGCGCAAGCAACCGCAGAGTCACTAAACGCCACGCCAACAATCTGCTCGCCGCTTTGCGCACTTTGAATCAGCTGACTTTGCCAATCACCTGCACAATCAAGCGCAAATCGAAGCTCGCGCAAATCGCCAGCCGACTCATCGCAAGCAACCGCGCGCTCCTTATACTTATATTCGCGCCAAGAATCAGCCTTAGCAAAAAACGCGCGCTCATCGCTAGCAACCGCAGAATCGCCATCGCTCTCCTCAAGCATCTTCTTCGCAAAACTCAACTCCTCAATCACGCTTCCAAGCAAATCCGCCACATTTCGCCGATTTTCCGCAACCATCGCACGCGTGCGATTCGGGTCCGTAAGCGCAACTCGCGTCATATCTCGCCAAGAACCAGCCGACATTTGCAACGCAACATTGCGATTTTCGCTTCCGCACAAAACGTTCGCCAGCGCTGTAGAAACAACGTGCGGCATGTGCGAAATCAGCGCCGCCGAAGCGTCGTGTATAGAATCGTTCAACACAAGCGCGCGATTGCCACACAACGACACAATAACGCGCAAAACCGCGCAAAACCGCCAAAAATCACTGCTCTCATCAACGCTAACTGCCCAAAGCGCGCCGTCCAGCAGCTGCGCGCTAGACGCCTGCCAACCCGTAAACTCGCTGCCAGCCATAGGATGCGCGCCAATATAGCAATCACCAAGCCCCGCTGCCTTAACCTGCTCGCGCACAAGCCCCTTAACGCTACCAACATCCGTCAAAGTTGTGTGCTGTTTGTTGATTCCGCGCGAAATCTCGCCAAGAACTTCTGGCATAGAGGCAAGCGAATTGCACAAAATCAAAACATTTGGCTGCATGCGCGCAAGATCCGCAACGCTTTCAACGCAAGTGATTCCAAGCGCCCTCGCCTCTTTATACATTGTTTGATGGCGATTATACGCGTACACTTTGCAGGAGCCAGTCGCAGCCAAACGCTTTGCGATTGATCCGCCAATAAGTCCAAGTCCAACAATACCAACAGAAAATTTTTGAGAAAATCCAGCATCTTCTACCATAATAATTCTCTTTCTGCATGCATTACGTTCAAAGCGCTCAAAGCATCAACTGAAGCATCGCCTGGAGCATCAATACACACTCCGCCATTAGGCAGCATCCAATCATTCATAACCGGATTATCTCTATTATCAGAAGGATACACTGCTAAAACTCGAACCCAATCACCATGTTCAACAACTTCTTGAATCATAGCTTTACACGTAGAATCCCAAGGAGCAGAATCAACAGTTGCAATAAAACTATATAAACCATCCTGACCTTTAATCGGCCTAGACATAAAAGAAGTCATATTAAGACCATGATCGCGCACAACATCAAGCAAATTTGCCAGAACTCCAGCACCTGTAGAACGCGGAATAAAAGCAATAATCGAAGAAAAAGATGAATAGCATTCGCGATGCATACTAACAAAATTGAAAGCCTCATCTCTAGGAGCTAACACTAAAAACTCAGTGCGCGCGCCAGAAAAATCTTCAACAGCTTCACTCACAATCCGCCTATTGTATAAATCAGCACAAATTTTAGGGCACAAAGCAACTTCGCCATTAACTAAATCCCTACAAGCAGCAGCGTTTGAAGACGCAGTTTTTTCTTTCAATCCATGCTTTTGAGCAAACTTACGGCATTGTGCCAACGCGTGAGGGTGAGCAACAATAGTCGAACAGTTATCGATTGAATCCGACTGGCAAACAACAGCATCAAAACTTATATCAACACCCAAGCGAGCAATGCCAACCATATTTTTTGCATCAATTAATAAATCTAAATTAGGTATTACTACACCTTCAATATTGTTTTCCCACGCAATAATACCCAAATCGTGACAATCTTCAATTTCACTAGCAATATTACAAACATTCTCACACGCAGTTGGAATAAGACGCAAAGCACCTAACGATTTACATTGTTCTTTAACTTTTAAAGCAGCTTGATGAGTAAAAGAACCTTCTGGTCCTAAATAACATAATTTGCGGGCATTATTACTGTTCTTATTACTATTCATGACTATATTGCTATTCATGACTATTCCTCAAACTACTTTAAGATTGTAAGATTTTAAGATTGTAAGACTTTAAGACTATAAGACTGACTATATAAGACTGTAAGTAAGACTACCTTACATTGATTTAGCACCACTTATTTAGCACCACTTATTTAGCACCAGAAATAATAAAGAATTTATTAGGCATACAAAGCAAAACTACGTGAGCGATGATAATACCATAAAGCCAAAAATATCCAGCATTTTGCGCAATCCACGGAAGATTATCCACGCCAAAGCCAACGGCAACAAGCACGCCTCGAAACGCGCCAAAAATCCTAAACCATCCAAGCGCAATCATCCACACAACCGAACAGCACACAATTGCGTGCAAAATAAAGCCAAACATGCCACAAAGCATGCAAGCAAAACACGCGCTCAAAGTAACAAGCAAAAGCGCGATTACAAGACCGTACGGAAAGTTGTACATAGCGCCCATTCGATGCGCAAAAGTGCCCAAAACCGCGCAAAATGCCGCCAAAACGCATAAAGCCGCACACTTGCTAGCAAATAGCACGGAATGCGACTTTATGTTAAACATCATTTTAAGGAATCACGCAGCATTATTTTGACGACGCTGCTTAGCACGCCACTTATACCATTCATCACGGCTCAAAATGATCTTGCGCACGCGAATCGACTCAGGCGTAACTTCCACACACTCATCTTCGTTAGCAAAGTCAAGCGACTCTTCCAAGCTCATCTTAATTGGTGGAGTCAAAGTCTCAAGCACATCTGCTGTAGAAGAACGCATGTTAGTCATATGCTTAGCAAGCGTAATGTTAACGTCCAACTCGTCTGGCTTATTGTTAATACCAACGATTTGACCTTCGTACACAGGGCTTTGCGGATCCACAAAGAACACGCCACGCGCCTGCAAACGCTGCATAGCATAAGGCGTTGCAACACCCTTACGATCGCAAACCATGGAGCCGTTTTGACGAGTTACAATCTGACCAGCCCATGGAGCATAGCCTGCAGAAATAGAGCTTGCGATTCCCGTTCCGCGAGTCGCAGAAAGAAGAGCTGTGCGGAAGCCAATAAGACCGCGAGAAGGAACAGTAAATTGCAAGCGAATCCAGCCAGATCCGTGATTGCTCATAGAATCCATGCGACCCTTGCGATCCGCCATAAGCTGCGTAACAGTACCCATGTATTCTTCTGGAACATCAATCGTAGTGTTTTCCATAGGCTCGTTAATTTGGCCGTCAATCGTCTTAGTAACAACTTGAGGACGACCAACTGTAAGCTCGTAGCCTTCGCGACGCATTTGCTCCGCCAAAACTGCCAACGCCAACTCGCCACGACCCTGAACTTCCCAAGCATCTGGGCGGTCTGTTGGAAGAACCTTAATAGACACGTTACCAATAAGCTCGCGATCAAGCCTATCTTTAATCATGCGCGCTGTAAGCTTGTGATCCTTACCTTCTGTGCCAGCAAGCGGCGAATCGTTAATGCCGAAAGTCATGGAGATAGCTGGGTCGTCAACGTGAATCAATGGAAGAGGCTTTGGATCGTTCTGATCTACAATCGTCTCGCCAATCATAATGTCATTAACGCCTGCAACTGCAACAATATCTCCAGGACCTGCAGATGCAACAGGAGTTCGCTCCAAGCCTTGCGTGCGCAAAAGCTCAGAAACACGGAAGTTTTCAATAGAGCCGTCTACACGAGAAAGCCCGTAAGTCTTACCCTTTTCCAAAGTGCCATTGTAGATTCGCACTAAGCCTAAGCGGCCAAGGAAGTCGGAAGAATCGATGTTTGCAACGTGCGCCTGAAGAGGTGCGCCTTCCTCGTACTCTGGTGCTGGAATGTTGGAAATAATGGAGTCAAAAAGAGGCTCCAAATTATCATTGTCTGGCAAACCGCCGTTTTCTGGCTGATTCAAGGATGCATAGCCAGCTTTTGCAGCGCAATAAATAACAGGCAAATCAAGAAGCGAATCAATATCTAGGTCGATTCCTTCTTCAACAACGTCTTGTGCAAGACCGAGAAGCAAATCTGTAGCTTCGCTCACAACCTCGTCAATACGCGCATCTGGACGATCCGTTTTGTTAACGCACAAAATCACTGGCAACTTTGCCTCAAGAGCCTTACGTAGAACGAATCGAGTTTGTGGAAGTGGGCCTTCGGAAGCGTCAACAAGCAGCACAACGCCATCAACCATGGAGATGCCGCGCTCTACTTCGCCACCAAAGTCGGCGTGACCTGGGGTATCGATTACGTTGATTGTAATTCCCTCTGGGTGACCGTACTTTTCTGCGAGCGGGCCAGTGTATTGCACAGCAGTGTTCTTGGCAAGAATGGTGATGCCTTTTTCGCGCTCAAGGTCGTTGGAGTCCATTACGCGGTCTGGCACTTCTTCTCGCTCAGAGAATACGTGCGACTGCTGAAGCATGGCATTTACGAGCGTTGTTTTACCATGATCAACGTGCGCTACGATTGCCACATTTCTAATATCACCGCGAACAGTCATTACAAACCTCTTCCGTTTTATTTAGCCAAACCTAGACGAGTTTACTCGCGGCTTTAGACACGCCGCTTATGCAATCGCAGATTCACGCAATCGCAGATTCGCTGGCACCTTCTGGCAAATACTTGTCGTATCCTTCTTCTTCCAACTCGTCTGCAAGCTCCGGTCCTGCCGTCTTTACAAAGTGACCTTGCGCAAAAACGTGAACAATATCTGGCTTAATGTACTTTAGGATTCGCGTGTAATGCGTAACCATCATAATTCCCAAACCAGTGCTTTCTTTGGCGCGATTTACGCCTTCCGAAACAATTCGCAAAGCATCCACGTCTAGACCAGAATCCGTCTCGTCTAAAATCGCAAACTTTGGCTTTAAAATCTCTAGTTGCAAAACTTCCGCGCGCTTTTTCTCGCCGCCCGAAAATCCCTCGTTTACAGAACGAGATGCAAACTTTGGGTCCATTCTTAAGCGCTTCATTGCTTCGTTAAGCTCTTTAACCCACGCGCGCAAAGTCGGAGCCTCGCCGCTCACTTCTGTTTTTGCTGTGCGCAAAAAGTTCGTCATCGAAACGCCAGGTACCTCTACCGGGTATTGCATTGCAAGAAACAGCCCAGCTTTTGCGCGCTCGTCTGGAGTCATCTTCAAAATATCTTCGCCGTCTAGAAGCACCTGACCCGAATCCACTTCGTACTTTGGGTGACCTGCCAAAGTGTATGCGAGAGTAGATTTTCCAGAGCCATTCGGACCCATAATCGCGTGCGTTTCGCCAGAATTAACTGTAAGATTTACGCCCTTTAAGATTTGCTTGCGTCCCTCTTTTGTTTCTACAGACGCGTACAAATCCTTGATTTCTAAAGTTGACATGTTTATCTCCTATTCTTCGGTTTCTGGCGATTTTTCCGCATTTACAGATTCTGCGGCTGCTTGCGATTCTTCCGTCTTAGCTAAACGCCTCTCAATCGCAGCCATCAAATGATCTACGATTTGCGGCACGCCAATCTCCTCAATAAGCTCGTTAAAGAATCCGCGCACAACAAGCTTCCTAGCATCCGCTTCGCTTACTCCGCGAGATTGCAAGTAAAACAGCTCCTCGTCGTCGAATCTGCCGACAGAACTTGCATGACCTGCGCCAATAATATTTCCATTTTCGATTTCTAGATTTGGCTCCGAATCGGCAATCGCGCCAGGAGTTAGCACCAAGTTTCTGTTCAACTCGTACGAATCCGTGCCTGGAGCTTCTGGCTTAATAAGCGCGTTTCCAACCCATGTAGAATGCGCTCCCTTGCCGTAAAGCGCGCCCTTATACACTACTCGCGACTTGCATTCTGGGTGATTGTGCACAACCATCGTACGATGCTCAACATGCTCGCCTGGATCCACAAAATACATGCCAAGCATGTTTAAATCGCCCTTTTCGCCACCAAAATCCTGATCCATGCGGATTCGCACAACGTCTCCGCCAAGCGTGACCATTGTGTGACGAAGCGAAGCACCCTGCCCAACGTGAATCCTATGATTTCCAACGTGTTTGCTGCCTGAATCCCACTCTTGAATGAACGTTGTAGAAACATGCGCGTTATCTCCAAGAATGATTTCTACGCCTTCAGCAAGCTTTGCAACTCCTGTGTGTTCTACGATAATATCCGCGTTTGTGTAAGAATCAGCTTCAATCACTAAGTGCAATGCGTCAAGTGACTTCGCAGCGTCTAGCGATTGCAAGTTGTTTCCGTGAATTTGCAATATTATTGGCTTTGTAACTTCGCCACAAACATGCAAAACGTACGCCGACTTTGCAGAATTCCACGCAACAGCAGCCACGCGATCCGAAGGCTTCATCTCTGTATGCGGAGCCTCGTTTTTAGGCAAAATTTGCATCGTTACATGCGAATCGCCATCAACACCTTTTAGCTCCACAGCAACGTTGTTAGACGGCTTAAAACTATCAAAGAACTCGGAAATTCGCTCAACTGGAGTGTATCGCCAATCTTCCTGCTTCCTAGTTGGAATCGTAAAGTCTTGCACATTAAAAGAGCGCACGGATTTATCTGCACTAGAAGGCATTGCAGCAGGAACCGCGTAAGGATCATTAGGGTCTGCTACAGGAATATTAATTTCTTTTTCCGTCATTTTATTGCCTAAATTCTTTTTCAGATCTTCGCTCATCACCCCACGGATCCTTCCATTTGCAATTCCACAAGACGATTAAGCTCCAGAGCATACTCCATCGGCAACTGGCGACTAATCGGCTCCACAAAGCCGCGCACAATCATTCCCATAGCCTCTTTTTCTTCCAGCCCTCGACTCATCAAGTAGAAAAGCTGATCTTCGGAAACCTTGGAAACAGTGGCCTCGTGAGCCATCGAAACGTTATCTTCGCGCACGTCAACATGCGGATAAGTGTCGGACCTTGAAAAATCGTCAACAAGCAAAGCGTCGCACACAACTGAAGAGCTAGAGCCGCTAGCGCCCTTAACAATCTTCACAAGACCGCGGTAAGCAGAGCGTCCACCGCCGCGCGAAATCGACTTAGCAACAATCGTAGAACTCGTGTGCGGAGCCAAATGAATCATCTTCGCACCCGTATCTTGGTACTGACCGCGGCCCGCAAAGCTCAAAGACATGGTTTCTGCTTTTGCGTACGGCTCAGCAAGAATGCATGCAGGATACTTCATAGTAGCCTTGGAGCCAATGTTTCCATCAACCCACTCCATTGTGCCGCCTTCGCGCACGTAAGCTCGCTGAGTTACCAAGTTGTACACGTTATTTGACCAATTTTGCACGGTTGTGTAGCGCACGCGCGCATGCTTTTCTACAACAATCTCAACGTTTGCAGCGTGGAGCGAGTCCGTGGAATAGATCGGAGCTGTGCAACCTTCAACGTAATGCACGTACGATCCTTCGTCTGCAATAATCAACGTGCGCTCAAACTGACCCATGTTTGGCGTGTTAATGCGGAAGTAAGCCTGAAGCGGAATATCTACATGCACGCCTTTTGGCACGTACACAAACGATCCGCCACTCCAAGCCGCTGTGTTAAGAGCCGCAAACTTGTTGTCGTCAACTGGAATCACAGTTGCAAAATACTTTTTTACAAGCTCTGGATACTTTTGAACTGCTGTATCCGTATCAACAAAAATCACGCCTTGAGATGCTAAATCCTCGCGAATCGAATTGTAAATAACTTCCGACTCGTACTGTGCTGCAACGCCTGAAACTAAACGCTTTTTCTCCGCCTCTGGAATGCCAAGCCTATCGTAAGTTTTGCGAATATCTTCTGGCAAATCATCCCAAGTTTTCGCTTGATCATGAACAGGGCGCACGTAGTATTTAAAATCGTCTGCGTCAAAACCGCTTAAATCCACTCCCCAATCAGGCATCGGCTTTTGCAAAAACGCGCGGTAGCCTTGCAAACGAAGGTTTAGCATCCACTCTGGCTCGTGTTTGTCTGCGGAAATTGCGCGAACAACCGACTCGTCAATGCCCTTCTTTGCAGCTTCGCCTGCCGCATCCGAATCATGCCAGCCGTAATTGTACTCGCCAAATTCAGCAACAATCTGCTCGTCTTGGCGAATTTTATCTTCGTTTACGCGAGCGCGATCTGCCACGTACTGGCTCATTTCAACGTCTGCCGCGCTGGATTCTGGCGTGCTGGAGTCGTTTTGATTTGCTGCATTCTCATTCAATGATGCGCTTGATTCAGGCTTATTTGAATCATCAACCACTGTTTTACCCTCCTATCAAGCTTATAAATCGATTATACATTTAGCCACGCAACGCACGCTCCGAGATTTTTGACTTTGCGCGATTTTGCCACCATTTTGCCACCAAACGTGACTCAAATCACATCTTTACATTCTCTGCATAAACCTTGTCTGTATAAATGAAAATAAAGAAAAATACTTTATTTTTTATTGCATTTTTATTAAAATCTTATTTAGAAAGGTGGTAATTTAGATGACAACAAATACAGTGAACATTAATTTCAAGCTAAATGCAGACGATAAACGACTTATGGAAAATGTTTGCCGAGAACTAGGGCTTTCAATGAGTGCAGCATTCACAATATTTGCTAAGAAAGTTGGAAGAGAACACAGAATACCATTCGAAGTTTCAGCAGATCCGTTTTACAATCCGGAGAATATAAGTCGTCTTAAAAAATCCATAGCACACATGGAAGAAACAGGCGGCACTATACACGAGGTTCCGCTCGATGATTAAAGCCTGGACAGATGAAGCGTGGGAAGACTTTGAGTACTGGTCTAAGCAAGATAAGAAAACTCTTAAGAGGATCCTTCAGCTTCTTAAAGATATTGATCGCAACGGATATAACGGCATAGGTAAACCAGAACCTCTGAAAGGTGATTTTTCTGGATACTGGAGTAGACGGATTGATGACTGTAACAGAATAGTTTACCGAATCGATGGAAACATAATGAGAATAGTTCAGTGCGGTTCACATTATGATAGATGATCGCAAAATCTACGCACGCGGGAAGGCTTGCGAGTAACGCTGTTTAAGAGCCTGAATAGAAACGTGCGTGTAGCGCTGCGTTGTGTTAAGCGACGAATGCCCCAAAAGCTCCTGAACCTCGCGAAGGTCCGCTCCCCCGTTGAGCATATGTGTTGCAGCACTGTGGCGAAGCGCGTGCGGCGCAACATCTGGCACGTTTGCAGCAGCTGCAGCCTCGTGAACAATGCTCCTAACAATGCGCTGGTCAATGCGCTTTGCTCGCGCGCCCAAAAACAGCGCTTGCGAGTTTACGGCAGATTTTTCTTGCAGCGCACTTCTCCCACAGTCAAGCCACTTTTTACACGCTTTTGCAGCAGGAACACCGAATGGTACTACACGCTGCTTGTTTCCCTTACCTGTAACTTTTACAGTGTGATTTTCAAAATCCATATCTTGCACATTAAGACCCGTAAGCTCCCCCACACGCATGCCCGTGGCATATAAAAGCTCTAAAATCGCAGCATTTCTGAGTGCGATTACATACTCTTGTTTCGTTTTTGTTTGAGATTTTATTTTAGATTTTATTCGCATTTTTATTTGCGACTTTAGTGGTGTATTTTCTTGATGCTCGGTTGCTGGCGACTTATCCACAGCATAATCTTCAGAACGATCCTCAGCACAATCCAATAACTTTTCCGCTTGCGCCTCGTCTAAAACCGTAGGAAGCTCATTAACAATTTTAGGTGTATTAAGAATTTGCGCAGGATTTGCGCTAATCAAACCAACGTGTGTAGTCCATGCAAAAAAGCCGCGCACAGCCACTACTTTGCGAGCCAAACTAGAGCGCGCGTGATTCTTATTAAGCCAATACATCCATTGACGCAGAACGCTTGTAGACACAGAATTTAAATCAGAAAGATCGTTTACACCACACCATTCAAGGCATTGCAAAACATCTACCCTATATGCGCGAAGAGTGCGACTTCCAAGGCCTTTATTTGAACGCAAATAATCAATATACCGATCGGATAAGTCGGAAGCTTCCGTTGACGATACCAAACCATCGTCAAATAATAAATCATTATTATTACGACTGCTAGCCATAGAACCGCCTCAAATCGCCTATATCACAGCAATCAGAAAGCTCTAATTACCGCTTTCTCCGCTAGACTTACGCCTTCTATCCAACACGTGCCAAGCTTTATCTGCAGCAGCAAGCTGAGCCTTGCGCTTGCTAGAACCATCCGCCTCACCCAACAGCTCGTCGCCGCTTTCGTGTGCCAAAACCGCGCGCGCATGGAACACGGGCGCATAATCTGGGCCAGAAACCGACATCCTATATTGCGGCTCGTCAAGCCCCATCTCGTGCGCCAAAACCGTAAGCGAAGTCTTCCAATCCAGAGCAGGACCTTCTGTAAGAACCTCCGCCAAAGTGTCGTCAATCAAACGATGCACTACAGCGCGCGCCTCGTCAATGCCATGCTCAACAAAAGTCGCGCCAATAAGCGCCTCAACAATATCGCACAAAATCGAGTCTTTTTGAGCGCCTCCATGCTCCATCTCGCCATGACCCAAAAGAATATACGGTCCAACGTGCAACTTATCTCGCGCAACCGCGCTCAAAGCCCACTCCGAAACAGCCTTAGCGCGAAGCTTAGCCAACTGACCTTCCGTCATATCTGGGTGAGCAGAAAACAGCGTTTCTGTAGAAACAAGCTCCAAAACAGCGTCTCCCAAAAACTCTAGACGCTCGTAGTTTTTAGTGCCTGGATGCTCGTGCGAAAACGAGCGATGAGTGAGCGCCTCAACAAGTAAATCTGGCGAAATCGTAGTACCGAGCGCGCGTAAAAGCTCCTGAGTAGGGTCACCATCATGAGTATGTCCGTCTTTAGAACGCGTAACACCTATGCTGCTAGTTCTAGCATTTTCTGGATGATTTGGGTTCTGATAATTGCGATTTTGAACGTCATTTTTTACATCATCTTGAATGTCATGCTGATCTTTTGTATTGTTCCCACTCATATTTTCAACATTATAGCGCATGCGTTGAAGTCGTTGATTTACAACCTCATGCAATTTCAAGCTCAATAAAAGCGTGCAAAAACACAAGAACCCTGCCACCCGTCGATGGCAGGGTTCTTTTAAAATACAACCTACTTGGTGTGCGCAGAGCGAATTGCTTCGCGATACACGCGACCGCGGAAGTTACCGCAGGTTGGGCAAGCCATGTGAGACAACGCTGGCGAACCGCAGTTCGGGCAGGTAATAGTCTGCACGGCAGAAGCCTTCCAATTGGCGCGACGCGAATGAGTATTAGCGCGCGAGGTCTTGTACTTTGGCAGTGCCATAATCTTTCCTCTATTTCGTTCAACCGATTGAGCTTAAGCGTTCTGTATATTACAGCAAGCGCCATACATTATTCAGAAACACACTACATGGCAGGTCGTCGTTCGCGCGTTACAGCGCTCTATTCCTCGCGGCTATTAGTAGCCGCTCGGCTGATTTGGCATGTAAAGTCCACTGGACTTTACATTTGAGCCAAATCACGCTTTGAAGGAGCTTGAAATGCGTTATGCAATTTCAAGCTCAGTCAAAGCGCAAGTAAGGTAGAGATTCGAGGTTTTTCGCAGCTAGCGAGGCGAGCCTCAGCATGAAATGGTGACTCGCCGAGAGAGCAAGAAAAATCGAGAATCTCGGTGATGAAAGCTACGCAATTGTTCAAGCACGTAAGAGGGCTGGGTGATTCTTGGTCGAACAGTATAAGAGCGGCAGCCGATACCAAATAATCCAAATGATCAACCACTACAAACAAACCTCAATCCAAAAACAGAATCAAAGCCAAAACGGAACAACCGCAACAACAGACAACACGTAATAGGCAGAGCGTTGTGAGACAAGAAACACCCAGCCCTCACACAACAACAAACAAGGATTTTATTCAGGCAGATTGTTGTGATTCAAGCTTTTGCTTAAGTCCTTCAAGCGCCGCAAACCGAATATCCGTAATATCGTGATGATGATCTGGATGTTCGTTCAAGTTTTCTCCGCATTGCGAGCAAAGGCCCTTGCAATCTGGCTCACACAAAGGTTTAAGCGGCAGCTCGCTAACCATTGTGTCCCTAATCAATGCCTCGATATCAGCAAAGTCGCCTCCGCCAACCAGTGGATACACGTTTCCAGAATCGTCGCCCTCGTCCCAAATATCAGCATCTTCTAAATCATCATTATCGCCATTAGATCTATTAGATTTAGAATTATTGGAACGCGCACCACCCTTGCTTTCCACCTGTGCAAAGAACGCGCACACATCAACACTCCAATCCCTATGCAACGGCATCAGGCATCTAGAGCACTCTGCGTGTACGCGCGCTGTAATCGTACCCTGGAACATAAGCCCATCCACTACGGAATCAAAGTTGCCGTCTACTGTAACATCGCTCCCTGGCTTCACGCCAATAACGCTGTCTCCTATACCTTCTGGCGCCGGGAAAACGCGATGCAATTGCATGCTACTTCCTGCTCGTGCCGCCATTTGCGCAACTGGTACCGCCCATAAAGACTGGGAGGGATGCGATGCCATTTTTAGTTCCTTTCTTCGCTTTCGTTTACAACTTCTCCATTAACTTGTCTGTTAATCTCGTCTTGCACATGCGCCGCCGCACGCCTGCGTTCTTCTAGAACTCGCTGACCTGCTTGAACATCCTGCTCTAGCTTGTCTAACTGCTGTTTTAAACCTTCCATAACCGTAGCACTGTACTGATCCGCACCACGCGTGAGTTTATCAGACTTTGCCTGCGCCTCGTTTACGATTCCTCTCGCCTGATTTCTTGCGATGGCGACCACGTTTTCTTGCCCAGCCAAGAATTTAGCTCTCTCTTGTGCTTCTTCAATCATCTGAGCAGCCTGGCTTTGCGCAGAACTTACGATTGAATTTGCTTGAGCCTGAGCTGTGCGCAAGCGTCTCTCTGCCTCTCGCATTAATGCACTCGCGCGCTCAAGTTGCACTGGTAGCATGTCTTTTAACCTAGATAAGTAGTCGCCGAATTCTTCGCGATCAATCTTTGCCATTCCAGCAGAAAACAGCACGCCTTTTGCTTCATTTAATGTGGTTTCCATTGTGTCGATTATGTCGTAAACTGTTGTGAATTCTTCACGCGACTTTGTTCGCACTTCTTCGCTTACTGTTTGCGGATTAGCGGCTTTAAACACGTTTTCTTTTTCATCTTCAAATTCTATTGCACCACCGTCTTCGCGTTCACGCAAATCTGGCATTGGGAACAAGTTTTGCGCATTATCGCCAGCAGCCGCAGAATCAGCAGAAGAATCGCCAGCAACCGTAGAATCGCCAGCACTATCATCCTTAGTCTTATTTGCCGCAGGCACTGCGTCGTAAGCTTCAAAAGCAGCACTGGGCGAATCATCGTTGTTTGCAATCACTGGATTTAATGGCAACTTTTGGCTGCGATTTGCCGATACTTGGCTTTCCATTGTGTCGTCTTCGTTTTCGCTCATTTTTTCTCCTTCGCTAAGTAGCTGCTCTCTGTTTCTCCTAATAATTTTATTTTATTATTTTAATTTTATGACTTTATTGTACGTATTTTTGTGATATTGCAATTGTTTTAGAAAAAACGTTCTGTAAAAGTGGAACCACATTATCTGGCACCATTCCCGAAACGTCTCCGCCGTGACGAGCAACATCTTTTACAACGGAGCTAGAAACATGTTCCAAAATAGGGTCTGCAGGCAGGAACATGGTTTCTATCCCAGCAAGCTTGCGATTAACCAGAGCCATTCCAAGCTCCGCCTCATAGTCACCATTTTGGCGCAATCCTTTAACTATTACGGTTGCGCCGACTTTTTTGCAATAATCTGTGATAAGACCATCTGTTGAGGCAACAACTATTTTGCACGCTGGCGACTGTGCTGCTCCGCATAAAGGTGGAGCAAATTCCCCGACTGGAAAATCATTTTTTAGGTTTTTAACAGCATTGCGAATAATATCCACACGCTCCGATTCGGAAAACATTGGCGTTTTTGCCGCGTTAACAGCCACCAAAACATGCACTTCTTTAAAGAGATGCGTACAACGTTGTATCACGTCTAAGTGTCCGGCTGTAACGGGATCGTAGGAGCCTGGGCAAACAGCTATAGTCATGCTTTTAGATTACCACGAATCTGACACGAGTCTGACACGAATCAGGCATGAGCTATACATAAGCTAGACATAAGCCTATTTTTCCTGATTGTGTTTCTTTTTCCCCGCGTTTGTTCCCATATTTGACGTTTTGATAAACAAACACGGGCAAAATACGCAGCTCGAAGTCGTCGATTCGCGCGGCGAAAAATCGAGAATCCCCACGCACTAATAGTAGATAGGCGTAGGACTATGATTGGCTGCAGGTAAAAGTCGCTTATAAAAGTCGTAAAGAACGCGCTTTAAGTTTGATTACTAAAATCGCAAGAAAGGATTGAAAATGCTTGATTCTTTTGATTTCTCAAAGTCCGAAGCAAAGTCTGAAGTAAAGTCTTACACAAACTCTTCCGTACTCATGACAGACATGTACGAGTACACAATGCTCGACGCAGCACTAAAAGACGGAACAGCAAATCGCAAATGCGTTTTTGAGATTTTTACTAGGCACCTTCCTCAAGGCCGCCGCTACGGAGTGGTAGCAGGCACAGGCAGAATCCTAGAGGAGCTAGCGCGATTCCACTTTAGCGACGATGACTTGCGATTTTTGCAAGACCGCAAAATTGTAAGCAAAGACACCATTAAATGGCTAGAAAACTACCATTTTAGCGGCAAAATCCGCGGTTACAGAGAAGGCGAAATGTTCTTCCCAGATTCGCCGATTTTGCAAGTTGAAGGCACTTTTGGCGAGTGCACGTTGCTAGAAACGTTGCTACTTTCCGTGCTTAACTACGATTGCGCAGTGGCGAGCGCCGCCGCACGCATGGTTTCCGCGTCTGCTGGAAGGCCGTGCATGGATATGGGTGGCAGGCGCACAAACGAGTGGTCGGCTGTGGCTGCTTCTCGCGCGGCGGTAATCGGCGGTTTTAAAGGCACGGCAAACCTGCTTGCGGCAAAGCTTTACGGGCTTAAGGCGATTGGAACGGCCGCGCATTGCTTTACGCTTGTGCACGATTCGGAGCGCGATGCCTTTGAGTCACAAATTGCAGCACTCGGAAAAGGAACAACGTTGCTTGTAGACACATACAACGTAGAAGAGGCTGTTAAAACCGCCGTGCAAGTTGCTGGTGCGGATCTTGGCGGCGTACGCATTGATTCGGGCGATTTGTGCGTTATGGCTCGTCGCGTTCGCGCACAGCTCGATGCGTTGGGTGCTAAAAATACTAAAATCACGGTTACGAACGATTTGGACGAGTATGCGCTTGCGTCTTTGCAAAATGCGCCAGTCGATTCCTACGGCATTGGAACAATGCTTGTTACAGGTTCGGGCGCGCCTACTTGCGCAATGGTTTATAAACTCACAGAACGTGAAGGCGCGGATGGAGTTATGCAACCTGTTGCTAAGAAGTCTAAGAATAAGGCGACTGTTCCAGGGCGTAAGCTTGCGTACCGTTCCTACGATTTTAGCGGCGGTGCAAATGGCGGCGTGGCTAGCAATGGCGTAGCCGATTGTGAGCATGTAATTTCTGGCTCGGAGAGTGTCCTCGCGACTTTTAAGCCGCAAGATTCTTGGGAAGATTTGCTAGTTGACTACGTGCAAAATGGCGAATTTAATACGGAGTTTATGGGTCATGACGCAATTATGCGAGCACAGGACTATTGTGCTAGAGCACTTAGCAGACTTCCGATTTCTGCTCAAAGTCTTATGCGTGGCGACCCTGCTATTCCTACAGAAATCAACGTTTTAGGCTAAAAGCCCAGATTGTTCATCTCTTCGTAGATTTTTTTGCACTCTGGGCAAACAGGATAGTCGTTAGCTTCGCGCTTTGGAATCCATACTTTTCCGCACAGTGCTACAACAGGACGGCCAGTTAGTCGCGATTCGATTACGCGATCCTTGGAAACGTAGTGTGCAAAGCGGTCTGCATCACCACCATCGTCCATTCGCGCTGATTCATCTACCTCTGGCTTTTCAAGTACGCTCGTGCTTGTGCTAGACCCAGAATCTGGGAGGCTTTGTGAATCGTCTTCCATAACAGCGTTCAAATTAGCAGCGTTTGGATCTTCGCTATACTTTGAATCATTTGAAAACGTCATTGCATCCCTTTCGTACAAATCGCGCTTTGTTGATTGCGACTCATGTTTATACAAGCATAAGTCATAATCGCAACAAATACTCGAATCGACAACTTCGAGCTTAACGCGTGAGTTATTAGCTAAACATATAATTGAGATTATGCTTGAAAATACGAACAGAACTCTTACATCAGCAGCCGCACAATTGCGCCTATATAACACGGCAACGCACAACACTAGCGAGTTTACAACGGTTACTCCTGGCCACGTTGGAATGTACGTGTGTGGCGCGACTGTGCAAAGCTCGCCTCATATAGGTCATATTCGCGCCGCAATCGCCTTCGACGTTGTTCGCCGATGGCTTTTGCGCCTTGGCTACACTGTCACTTTTGTTAGAAATGTTACAGATATTGACGATAAAATCATCAAAAAAGCTAGCGAAAATGGCCAAACATGGTGGCAGCGCGCCTACATTTACGAGCGCGAGTTCACTAAAGCTTACGACACTCTTGGCGTTATGCCGCCAACAGTGGAGCCGCGCGCAACTGGTCACATAAACGATATGGTGGAGCTTATACAACGCCTTATTGATCGCGGTCATGCATACGCAATAACAGACGCAAATGGAAATCCTACTGGAAACGTGTATTTTAGTGTGCCAAGCTGGCAAGATTACGGCGCTCTAACACATCAAAATGGTAATTCAGACGGCAGCAATAGCGACGACAAATCCAGCAAAGCCGACAAATACAATCCAGTTGACCCTGCTGACGCAAGCCCAGATAAGCATGATGCTCGCGATTTTGCACTTTGGAAAGCACCTTGCGATTTTGACCAAAAAGACGCGCGCTGGAACACGCCGTTTGGAGCAGGACGCCCAGGTTGGCACATTGAATGCTCAGCAATGAGCCACCGCTATCTTGGCGATTCCTTCGACATTCACGGCGGCGGACTAGACTTGCGCTTCCCACACCACGAAAACGAGATGGCACAAACACTCGCTGCTGGATGGAAGAGTGCAAACGTGTGGATGCACTCCGCGTGGGTTACATCTAAGGGCGAAAAAATGAGCAAATCCCTTGGAAACGGTCTTTCTGTTCCATCTGTTTTAGCTCAAAAATCCGCGTGGGTCGTGCGATACGCGCTAGGCGGCGTGCAGTACCGCGCAATGCTTGAGTGGTCGGATCAATCTTTGACCGAGGCACAATCTGCTTATGATCGCATATCTAACTTCCTCGAGCGCGCAAATCGCGTAATCGAAAATCAGCCAGATTATGCGGAAGTTCAAAGCGTTGATGCAGATAATCTTCCAAAAGATTTTACTAAAGCTATGAACGACGATATTAACGTTTCGGGCGCGTTGGCTGCGATTTTTACTGCGATTCGCTCTGGTAACGCGCTTTTGGATGACTATGCGCAAAATCAAAACGAAAATCAAAGCAACGGCATTAAAAGCCTTATTAAGACTTGTGTTTTGCAAGTTCGTGCAATGCTAGACACTCTTGGACTAGACCCTTATTCTCCACAATGGCGCAATCTTTCGCAAAAATCGCAAGATTTAGGTGCGAATAATGGCGCAAACGCGGAGCATAAGGTTCTTGAATCTTTGATTGCAAATCAGCTTGAACAAAGGGCTATTGCACGCGCAGCTAAGGATTTTGCACGCGCAGACGCGATTCGCGACTCTTTAACCGCCGCTGGCGTTGTAATCGAAGATTGCGCACAAGGGTCATCGTGGCATTTGTCTTAAGTAAAAGCAATGTAAACATGATAAAAAGCAATACAACAAAACATTCCAAACAACCTGTAGAATAGAGCAATTATGGCAGCATTTAGTTCGTTAACAGAAAGACTTTCTGGCGCATTCAAACACTTGCGCAGAAAAGGGAAATTATCCGACGCAGACATCGACGGCACGATTCGTGAAATTCGTCGTGCGCTTTTAGACGCAGACGTAGCTCTAGATGTTGTGCGATCGTTTACTGCTAAAATTCGCGAGCGCGCACTAGGCGAGGAAGTTTCTAGCGCACTGAATCCTGCTCAGCAAGTTGTGCGAATTGTAAACGACGAGCTTACAAACGTTTTGGGTTCAGGCGTTGATAGACCGCTGAATTTTGCAAAATATCCACCAACTGTAATCATGCTTGCTGGTTTGCAAGGCGCTGGTAAAACAACGCTCGCTGGAAAGTTGGGCTACTGGCTTAAGGATTCGGGTCATACGCCTTTGCTTGTTGCGGCGGATTTGCAACGTCCTAACGCTGTTACGCAGCTTGAGGTTGTTGCAGAGCGTGCAGGTGTGGCGATTTTTGCGCCAGAGCGAGGCGTGCAAAGTGACGGCGGCAGCGAAGTTGTTTCGGCTGGTTTAGCCACTGGGGACCCTGTTAAAGTTGCGCGAGATTCTATTGACTACGCGCGCGCAAAAATGTACGACACGGTTATTATCGATACCGCTGGTCGCCTTGGCGTGGACGATGCTCTTATGCAGCAGGCGCGCGAGATTCGCGATGCTGTTAATCCGCAAGAAATTCTGTTTGTTATAGACGCCATGATTGGTCAGGACGCTGTTCGTACGGCTCAAGCTTTTAACGAGGGCGTTGACTTTACGGGTGTTGTGCTTTCTAAGTTAGATGGCGATGCACGAGGCGGCGCTGCATTATCTGTTGCAAGCGTTACGGGAAAGCCGATTTTGTTCGCCTCTACTGGCGAAGGTTTGAAGGATTTTGAGATTTTCCATCCAGATAGAATGGCTTCAAGAATCCTCGACATGGGCGATATTCTAACGCTTATTGAGAATGCGCAAAAACAGTTTGACGAGGAAGAGTCTAGAAAAGCTGCCGCTAAAATATCTGAAGGAACTTTTGGACTAGACGACTTTTTGGATCAGCTTCAGCAGGTTAAAAAGCTTGGTTCTATGAAGAAGATTCTTGGTATGATGCCTGGAATGGCAGCGCACAGACAGGAACTTGAGCAGTTTGATGACCGCGAGATAGACCGCACGGAAGCTATTATTCGTTCGATGACGCCTAAAGAGCGCAAAGACACCAAGATTATTGATGGTTCTAGGCGCGCGCGCATTGCAGCTGGCGCAGGCGTTCCAGTTTCTGCAGTGAATGCGCTTTTGCAACGCTTTGAGCAAGCAGCTAAAATGATGAAGCGCATGAGCAATGGCGGCGGCGCAGGAATGCCTGGAATGGGCGGAATGCCTGGGTTTGGCGGTCCTGGCGGAAAGTCTAAGCGTAAAGACAAGAAGAGCAAGAAGAAGGGCGGAAAGTCTGGTAATCCTATGCGTCGCGAGGCCGAGGAGCGCGCGCTTAGAGAACGCTTGTCTGGAAATTCTTCTGCGAATAGTGCAAATGATGACGCGAATGGCGAGTCTGCTTTTATGAAGAAGAAGCAGGATTTGCCTAATAATTTGCCAGAAAATCTTCAAAATCTTATGAGTGGCGAAGGTGACTTTGCTGACGAAATGCCTGATTTACCGCCTAATTTGGGCGGCGGACTCGCAGGTCTTTTCGGCAGATAACGCGAATAATACGAATAATCAGTAGATGATTTACGCTATTTTACTTGCGATTTTACTTGTTGCACTTGTTTTGCTTCTAGCTTGGCAGCTACTTAGGTGGCTGCCAGCTGGAGCGGATAGACTAAAGCCACTGCCATATGTTATTGCATTGCTTCCAATTGCGCCGTTTTGCGCTGCGCTTGGGCTAGTCGTCAGCGCTGTGGCTGCAGTTGCAACACGATCGCAAAATGAATTTTATAAATCTTATTTATTTTTGTGCGTAGCATATGCGCTGTTATTCGTAATCTCTTTAAAATCGTATACGCCGTATTGGGCAGTAAGATTGCGGCGAATAAAACAGGAAAAATCGCCAGAATTATCACTAGAAAAATCGAGAGAAATCCGCGTTATGACGCTTAATTGCAGATATGGTCGCGCAAACGCAAGTCAAATAATAAAGTTAGCAAAAACGCATAAAATCGATACGATTCTTTTACAAGAAGTAAGCAAAAAACTTGTAAAAAACCTTGAAAAACTTGGGATTAAGCGCGATTTTGCACATGTGCAATTGGGAAGCGCGAACGGACATGAAAATGGCGGCTTTAACGCGATTTATACGCGACTAAGCAATGTTAAATCTTTTGGTAAGTCTATTAAGATTGATGCAGCAAACGTTCCAATCGTTACGGCGGTTACTCGCGACTCATCCGCGGAAAATCTTTTAATAACATTCGCTTCGGCGCATCCAAAGTCGCCTATGCGCGGATGTGCGGCTTGGAGCAGCGGAATAATGGCGCTTGCAAAAATCGGCGAAAATCACAATGAAAACAACGTCAAAGACGTCAAAATAATCGGCGGAGACTTAAACTCTACTCCAGACCACCCAAGCTTTAGAGCGCTACTAAAATCAGGCTTTTTAGACGCATCAATGCAAATCGGCAAGCGACTAAAGACTTGGCCAACGTGGCAAAAATGGCCGAATCTTGCACTTGACCATGTGCTAGTAAAATCAACAGGATGCAACGCTATAGCCACAGAGCAACGCGCGATTCGCGTGGATGGAAGCGACCACTTTGCGTTAATCGTTTGCGTTTCAATCCTACTCTAGTTTGCCGCCTTCTTCGCGCGAATAACTATGCTCTTTGCATACAATACCCCACTAAGTCAGGTAGAGATTCGAGATTTTTCGCAGCGAATGAAGCGAACCTCAGCATCTTTGATGGTGATTCGCTGAAGTAGCAAGAAAAATCGAGAATCTCGGTGATTAAGCAATACGCAATTGTTCAAGAATGTAAAAGGGCTGGGTGATTCTTGGTCGAACAGTATAAGAGCGGCAGCCGATACCAAATAATCCAAATGATCAACCACTACAAACAAACTTCAACCCAAAAAACGAAATCAAAGCCAAATCGGAACAACCGCAACTCTAGACTACACGTAATAGGCGGAGCGTTGTGAGACAAGAATTAGCCAGCCCTCATACAACGCTAAATAGGAAAATCCGCTCACATCTTCGCTTGACTTTGTACGAAAAATCGGAACAAATTACGTACATTATCAGCAAAACAAATAGTCCACACAATCAGTCATAATAGAAAAGTTATTCGCGTGAATCGAAGCCCTCTTATCGACCACGCGAGGAACAGTGGAACTCGCAAGGAGTGCCCCACACCCGAGCGAAATTCTACGACTCTAGTTATAAGGAGAGCCATTTTGGCAACCAAGATTCGTCTTAAGAGATTGGGCAAGAAGTTCTACGCCTTCTATCGCGTTGTAATTTCTGATTCGCGCAACAAGCGTAACGGCAAGTCCATCGAAGAGATCGGCATCTACGATCCAAACAAGCAGCCATCTTTGATTCAGATTAAGTCTGATCGTGCACAGTACTGGCTTGGCGTTGGCGCACAGCCAACCGAACCAGTGTTGAAGCTGCTAAAGATTACTGGCGATTGGCAGAAGTTCAAGGGTCTTGACGGTGCAGAAGGCACTTTGAAGACTTCCGAAGCTGGTCCAGACGCACAGGCTCGCGTTGAGGCTGTAGAAGCCGAAGCTCAGAAGCTTAAGGCTGCTAAGTCCGAAGCCGCTGCAAAGGCTCAGGCTGCTGCAGAAGCCGCTAAGAACGAAGCTGAAGAAGCTCCAGCAGCAGATGCTGAAGCCGAGGAAAAGGCTGAGTAATTATGCTGGCTCAAGCTGTGGAACATCTCATTAAAAACATCGTTGATTTTCCAGATGACGTGTCCGTGCGTTCTCACGAAAACGCTCGCGGCGAACTTTTGCGCGTGCGCGTAAATCCAGAAGACATCGGTAGAGTTATTGGAAGAAACGGTCGTACCGCTAATGCCATTCGTGTTGTTGTACAGGCTCTAAGCCGTCACAACGTTCGCGTTGACATTATGGACGTACGTAAGTGAGATTGAACGTGGCTAAAAACCAACTTTTTGACAACCCTCAGCAAGGTTCAAACAACCTACTGAGGGTTTGTCGTATTGGAAAAGCGCAAGGACTAAAAGGCGAAGTCACTGTCCAAATTTTTACCGACGAACCTTATGAGCGCTTTAAAGCAGGCAATGTGCTTTACACGCAAGACGGCGAGCGCGAGTTTACAATCGAGTCTGCGCGAACGTTTAAAAGCCGTTGGATTTTGCTTTTTGAACAAAGTCTAAATCGCAACGATGCAGAGGCATTAAACGGCTTAGAGCTTTACACTAAGGCTCAAAGCGCGCAAGAGTTAGAGCAAGAAAATGCTTGGTATATTAAGGATTTGGTGGGTCTTAGCGCGCGCATTTGTGAGAATAATTCACTTGGAGTTGCGCCGCGTGAAATCGGCAAAGTCGTAGACGTTATTGATGGTGCTCAATCATTGCTTAAAATCCGACTTTCAACTCCTGTTGGCGATGATAAAACTGCGCTAGTGCCTTTCGTTCAAGCACTGGTTCCAGAAGTTAATCTTAAAGAAAAATATTTAACTTTAGATCCTCCAGGTGGATTAATCCCAGGAATCTAAAACACATGATTTAAGCTTAAAGGCTTTATAAAATGCAAATCGACATAATCTCCGTGTTCCCTGAATATTTTCGCATGCTAGATCTGAGCTTGCTTGGTAAAGCGCAAGATAATGGCTTGCTTAAAATCAACGCGTATAATCTTAGAAAATGGACGCATGACGTTCATCAATCTGTTGATGATACGCCAGTTGGGGGCGGCGCTG
This sequence comes from Gardnerella sp. DNF00038, assembly GCF_049262855.1. Taxonomy (NCBI): domain Bacteria; kingdom Bacillati; phylum Actinomycetota; class Actinomycetes; order Bifidobacteriales; family Bifidobacteriaceae; genus Gardnerella; species Gardnerella sp. DNF00038. Next base: position 1,228,030 of record NZ_CP058407.1, read on the forward strand.
GAATGGTGATGAAGCCAGAAGTGTGGGCGGAATGCCTTGATGAGCTGCTTTATAATGGAGATGACGCCGATAATGACGATAACAAAGCCGATATTGGCGATAACGGCACAGTTCTAATCTTCCCAAACCCTTCTGCCCCACTGTTTTCGCAAAAAGACGCTACACAATTAGCAAGCGCAAAGCGACTTGTATTTGTGTGCGGACGCTACGAAGGCTATGACGCGCGAATCCCAGAATACTATAAATCGCGCGGAGTAGATGTGCGCGAATATTCGATTGGCGACTACGTTCTTAACGGCGGCGAAGTGGCTGTTAGCGTTATGGTAGAGGCTATTACGCGCTTGATTCCAGGCTTTATGGGTAACCCAGAGTCGATTGTTGAAGAGTCGTACACTGGCGCGGATGCGATTCTTGAGCATCACCAATACACTCGTCCCACAACTTGGCGCGATCTTAGCGTGCCTGCGATTCTTACTTCGGGCGACCACGCTAAAGTGGATCGATTCCGCAGAGATGATGCACTAGCGCGCACTAGCCAGATTAGACCAGATTTAATTGAGAAACTTGATTGCAAGTCGCTTAGTAAGCAGGATAGAAAAACTCTGATTAGCCTTGGGTGGGAGGTTTCTGGCGATTCGCCAAAACGCCTATAAAGGTCATCGATTCGTGGATTGAATGAACATTACGGCAGTTTCGCCATAGTTGCGCGTGTCGAAAATCTCCCATCCTGAGCAAATCGTAGGCGCAACACTGCGCGCGCTACGCTCTAAAACAATAAGCGTGTCAGCTGCGGCACTTACAACGCCCTTACTGACCATATTCTCAATCAAAAGCTCAACTTGCTCTGTCTCTAATGCGTACGGCGGATCCACAAACACCAAATCGAACGCTTCACCGCTGTAGTCTTGCACAAACTGCTCCGCGCGTCTTTTATTTACGCGAGCGCTTAAATCTTCACTCCACGCGCCTTGACTTTGTAGTACTTTAACAGTTTTTGTTATTAACGCCGCAGCAGCTGCGTTCGCTTCTACGCACACGAGTTCTTTTGCGCCTCTAGAAATCGCTTCTACGCCTAACGCCGCTGTGCCAGCGAATAAGTCGAGTACGCGAGCGCTATCGCATACTCCCCATGAGTCGAGTCTAGAAAAAATCGCCTCTTTTGTGCGATCTGTTGTTGGTCTTGTACATGACTTTGCAGCGCATAATGGCGTGCCTTTAAATCTTCCTGCAATTACGTGCATGTTTCAAGCATATCATTTTAAATTATTTAGACTTGTGTCGAATTTTGTTATTGATATACTTGGAACGGTCATTTGTTTATTTATATAAACAAATGTTGCTTAGCACTGGTTTCTGACGATTTATCCCAAACTACGCTAAACAATGAAGTTTGCTAAAAAGCCTAAGCATAAAATATCTAAATCCCAGCTACAACTGACATATAAATATAACTAAACAACTAAGGAGCTAAAATGACCACAATCATTCTAGATTGCGATCCAGGCCATGACGACGCTATGGCTATTCTGCTAGCGCTTGGCAATCCAAACATCGATTTGCTTGGTGTAACAACAGTAGGCGGAAATCAAAGCCTAGAAAAGGTGACTTACAATGCGCGAGCAACTCTAGAAATGGCACATGCTACAAATATCCCTGTTCACGCAGGCTGCGACCGCCCAATGATCCGTCCTCTAGAAGTTGCTGCTGCTGTTCACGGAGAAACTGGCCTGGATGGAGTGACTTTGCCAGAGCCGACTCGTCCTTTAGATGAGGGACACGCAGTAAACTGGATTATTGACACAATAATGAGTCATGAGCCAGGCACGATTACACTCGTACCAACTGGACCTCTTACAAACATAGCTATGGCAGTTCGCCTAGAGCCACGAATCGTTAGCCGAGTTAAGGAAGTTGTTCTCATGGGCGGCGGCTATCACGTTGGCAATTGGAGCGCTGTTGCAGAATTCAACATTAAGGTAGATCCTGAAGCGGCACACGTTGTGTTCAATGAGGATTGGCCTATTACAATGGTTGGCCTTGATTTAACTCATCAGGCACTTTGCACTCCAGAAGTACAAGCTAGGATTGACGCTATCGGTACGCCTCTTTCTGCTTTTGCAAGCGGATTGATGGACTTCTTCCGTAAGGCATACAAGAACAACCAAGACTTTATCGACCCACCAGTTCATGATCCTTGCACGGTTGCATATTTGATAGATCACAGCGTTGTACAAACTCGCAGATGCCCTGTAGACGTTGAGATTAAGGGAGATTTGACGCTTGGCATGACGGTAGCAGATTTGCGTGGACCAGAGCCATCGGCTGACAAGTGCCATACTCAAGTGGCAACTAAACTCGACTTTAACAAGTTCTGGGATTTGATTATTGACGCTTTAAAAGAATTGAAATAATTGAGGTAATTGAAAATAGAGGTTAATTATGACTGAGGTTTCATCTAAAAAACCATCTATGTTGGATAAGGGTGGACGATCAATCGTAGCGCTTATGGTAGCGCTGCTTGTGGCGATTTTCGCATTCCAGCTTAACGCATCTATGCTTTCTCCAGCTCTAGCAACAATGACTCGAGAGCTTAAAACAACGGATTCTCAAATCGCCTTAACGCAAACAGTATTCTTTACTGCAGCAGCATTATTCTCGCTGTTCTTGCCGCGTTTAGCTGATCTTGTTGGACGAAAAAAGGTTCTTACTGGAATTTTAATCTCCACTATTTTGGGTTGTGCAGTTAGCGCTATTGCGCCAAATGTAACAGTTCTTATGATTGGACGAATCCTTCAGGGCGCAAGCGGACCGGTTGTGCCAATGTGCTTGATTATGCTCCGCGTGCGCGTTAGCGAAGAAAAGCGTTACGCAAAATTAATGGCAATTCTGACTTCTGTGAACGGCGGTATTGCAGGCGTTGATGCGCTTCTTGGCGGCTGGCTTGCAGGAAACTTTGGCTTTAGATCCGTATTCTGGACTATGGCAGCCATTGGTATAATCGCTGTTCTTTTGGTTGCTTTCTATGCTGAAGAATCCCATGCTCAAGATACTCCAAAGATGGATTGGGTTGGAGTCGTAACCCTTGGTATAGCATTCCTAGCAGCATATCTTGCTATCAACGAGATTGGTAAACTTGCTGGCGCTAATTTGAGTCTTGTAGCAGGTCTTGTGATTCTTGCAGCAGTATTCTTTGTAGTGTTCTGGAACGTAGAGGGCAAAAGCTCTGCTCCTCTTGTTTCTACAAAATATATGAGTCAGCGTCGCACTTGGGGCTTGCTTTCTTGCACGCTTCTTACTATGACTGGCGTATTTGCAATTATGAACGGCGTTGTTCCACAGCTAGCTCAAGATGCTAAGGCTGGCGCTGGAATGGGTGCGGACATCGTAAGCTTTGCAACGCTTACACCTTACGCAATCATCGGCTTCGTGTTTGGACCTGTTGCGGGTATGCTTGCTGCAAAGTTCGGGTATCGTCTGGTGCTGCGTGCTGGAATTCTTGTGAGCGTTCTTGGCGTGGTGTTTGGAATTTATGTTGCAGCCTCGCCTTCTGTTTGGGCGCTTGTAGTGCTTTCTTTGTGGCTTGGTATCAGCTATGCTGGCGTTGCAAACATTATGCTTAACGGTCTTGGAATTGTGCTTTCCCCAAAGGATAATCCTGGATATTTGCCTGGAATGAATGCTGGCGCGTTTAATCTTGGTGCAGGCTTGAGCTTTGCGATTCTTTACGCTGTTATGACTAGTTTTGTACAATCTGCTGGAGCATCAGCTGGATATGTTGCTTCGATGGTTGCTGGAATCGTGCTACTCGCTTTGGCGTTTGCATGCTCGTTCTTGATTCCTAAGCCAGAAGATTGCGAGTGATTCACTAATCTAATTCATTCGTTTTCATTCTTTTAATAATTGCCTGAGAATGTTGCAGAAATCATATTTTGCACACCATTCTCAGGCTAATTTTTTGCGCAACAACAAACTAGGTAGAGATTCGAGATTTACACGCGCTCGTGAATGTTTTCCATCCTCTCCATTACAAGCTCTGGAGTCATCGACTCGTGCACAGCTTCTACCGACTCTGTGTTAAGAGCTGCGGCGGCTACAGCGAATCGCCCTGTCTTCGTGTTATCAAAATGATTATACCTAGCGTAGATCAACGCCGCTGTAGCAGCATCGCTTGATCCATTGTCGTTGCCAACCGCGCGCACGCCTTCTCCACCGTTTCCGTGCGCAACAATCATTCTTTGTACACGTTTTAGCGGTACGGGATAGAACGCTACTCCTTCGTCCGCTACGCCATATGCTACTCCTTCGCGCCCCGAGTTAACAAACACATGCCCAACTCCGCGTTTTAGCAATACTTTAGCGCATCTTACTGCAGATTTTTCGTCTACCACACAAATGCCTGTTAACGCCTGCGATTCGGCTGTGTCTAATATGAGTGTGTCTATGCAGTGTAGTCTGGAAAGTATTCGTGGAGCTTTTGCATCGGTTATTGCGCGCACCATTATTGGTCTGTGATAGTTGTCGCACACCCATTCGAAGGATTTTTGTGAAATGTTGGTGTCTAGTGCAACTATGTCTGCGTTTTCTATTATCGATATTCTTTCGCGCAAGAAGTCTGGTGTCATGTAATCGTAGATGCTCATGTCGTCTAGTGCTAAAAGCCTTTGCCCCGATGCGTCTCCTACATACATGTATGATGCTGTCATTGCGTCTGGTAGCTGCTTTGAGTATCCTATTTCTAATCCGTTTACAGATGCGTCGACTTTGAATAATTCTCCGTTGTGGTCGCCGCCGTACACGGATACTAGGCTTACTCGTGTGTTCATTCTTTCTAGTGCCACGGCTATGTTTCGTCCGACTCCGCCTAGCGCGTATCGTACTTTTGCAGCGTTTGAAGTGTAGTCCATTAGGTCTCCGCACGCGATTCCCAGCACGTCCATGCTTATTCCGCCTATTACTGTTACGTAGCTAGGTGGTGTGACTATGTATCCTTTTCCTCTAAGGTATCCTTTGCGAATAAGATTGGAAATGTGTGCAGCTACGCCTGATCTTGTTATTCCTGCTAGGTCTGCAAGTTCTTGCTGACTAATCATAGGGTTCTGTTGAATCCACGATAGAATTTGTTGTTCGCGCTCAGTCATCTTTGCCTCATCTCTCGCGATTTTACCTTTCTATATATCTAGGATATTCAAAAATTGTTTTTTTCGCACGTTTATTGTGAAAATATATATTATTTTTTATTATATTATTTTTTATTTGGCGTTTATTTTTTTATTTGGCGTCTGGGTGCTTAATCGTTATCAGCCGCTTTTAATAGTGCTTTTAGCCTATTAAAAGCGATTTTTGTACAAAACTACTTGGACAATCTGTGTTTCATGAATCTGATTTCAATTAATCTAATTGCTTAGTATTGCTGTGCTGCTACCTTGTGTAAAGTCTAAAACTGCTCCAGCTGTTTGTGGATGTTCTAGTAAGGTCGGGTCGTGTTCTAGTAGCGTGTTTGCGTCCTCTCTTGCTTCTGCAATGATTTTTGCGTCTTTTACTACTCTTAATAGTTTTAGACTGGATTTTCCACCTGACTGGCTGTCTCCTAGAACGTCTCCAACGTTTCTTAATTCTAGGTCTTTTTGGGCTATTATGGCGCCGTCTAACGAGTTTTCTACTACTTGTAAACGTTCAGCTGCTAACTGGTTGTTTGGTGCGTTTGAAACTAGGAAAGCCCAGGATTGTGTGCCTGAACGTCCCACTCGTCCTCTGAGCTGGTGTAATTGCGCTAGTCCGAAGCGGTCTGCGTCGAAAATCACTATACAACTGGCTTTTGCTACGTCTACTCCGACTTCTATAACCGTTGTGGAAACTAGGATTTGTACTTGTCCACTGTCGAATTTGTGCATTATTTCGCGTTTTTCTTCATCGCTTGTACGACCTGTTAGTTGTGCGAATTCTACGCCTTTGAATTGTGGTAGGTTTTGTAAGCGTTTTGATATTTGTAAAACTGTGTGGACTTCTCGCTGAGCAATTTGTGTATTTTGTGTATTTTGTGTATTTAGCGTGTATGAGTCTTGGTTTTCTTGGTAGATCGCATCAGCATTATTATAAGTATTGTAAGTATTATCGTTGTTTTCTTCGCTGTCTTCACTATCTATTCGAGCGCATACAACATATGCTCGCTCTCCTGCATCGATTCTAGAGCGAATGTGGTAGAACATGGATGCCATCTTATGCGAGTCTTCTTCGTTTATTACAAAAGTGCGGATTGGTTTGCGTCCGCCTGGAAGCTCTGTTAAATAGGATGCGTCTAGGTCTCCAAACCATGTCATTGCTGCGGATCGCGGTATTGGTGTGGCTGTCATGACTAACAAGTGTGGAACCGCGTTTCCGCTTATCTTGCGTAATAGTGTGTCTCGTTGTTCTACGCCAAATCTGTGCTGTTCGTCGATTATCACCAGCGCTAGGTTTGTTGGTTTAAAGCTTGCGGAGAAAGCTGCGTGTGTTGCCACAATAATCGCTGGCTCTCCACTTGCTACTTTTGCTAGTGCACTTCGTCTGCTGGCTAGCTTCATTCCGCCTGTTATGAGCGTTATTTCAACGTTTAGTCCTGCACGCTCAATCATCTGTTGTAGGTTTGTGGCATGCTGTGATGCTAATACTTGTGTTGGGGCTATTAGTACCGCTTGGTGTCCTGAGCCTACGACTTGTAGCATCGCGCTCATTGCTACTATTGTTTTTCCAGAGCCGACTTCTCCTTGCAAAAGACGACGCATTGGTTTTAATAGCGATTCGCTGGTTGCTTGCGATTCGCCTTGCATATCTGCTGTTATTTCGCTAATAACGTTTTTTTGTCCTTCTGTTAGCTCGAATGGTAGGCTTTCTTCAAAGCGTTTTCTTAGCTCGCTGTTTTCGCACGTGTATGCCTTATTTTCTCCTGATTTTTTGCGTGATTGCAAAACTGCTATTTGTGATATGAATGCTTCTTCGTAGCGCATTGTGTGTATTGCGTTTTCAAAGTCGTTTTTGTTTTGTGGATTGTGGATTGATTCGAATGCTGCCGCGCGGTGCATTAGGTTTCTACTGTTTGTGACGAATTGTGGCAGAACGTCTGGCAAAACATCTGAAAGAATATCTGTATCGGGAATATTAGTATCGCCAGAATCGCAAGTCTTAAAAAGTCGCAATAATCCTAAAATCGTCTCGTGAATATGTTCACTAGATATTCTCGAATTTGCGTGGTAAATCGGTTGTGGCGCGCAAAGTTTTTCAATCCCATCTTCTACACTTTGCACAGAAAAATCATCACTGTTTTGCACGCGCGCATCAGTATTATAAGCAGAATCATCGCTTTCAGCACTCTTTGCTCGAACAGTTAGAATCTGCGGATGTGTAAACTGTAGTCTCCCATTGAACTCGCCGCTTGTGCCTCCTACAACAACGGTTTGTCCTACTGCAATTCTGCCACTAATCCATTGCACGTATTGTCTGTTCTTTGAAAAATACACAATCTGCGCTTGTGCCGCATCTTGCGCTACGTTTACTTCTAGCCGATATCCTCTTCTCGCTGCCATTTGCACTATGTTTATGGATTGTATTATCGCCGAGAACGCCACTTCTTGCCCTGGAATAATCTGGCTTAAATGCGTGGATTTTAGCGGATTTGTGACTCTAAATGGGTAGTATGTTAGCGCGTCTTTTACTGTGATTACGCCTAGTGATTTTAGGGCAGACGCGCGTCTTTTGTTACTTATGATTGATGATATTGCTGTGTTTAGTGTTATGCGTGCTGCCATACTTCGATTATAATCATCGTGCTACGATTTAAGCGAAAAATAGGGAAACAAAAAAGCCCCGAGCACTGCTCAGGGCCTTACATCTAACACGCGATTCACGCCTCAACGCGCTGAACCTTGCCTGCCTTAATGCATTTTACGCACACACGAAGGCGAACATTTTCGCCATCAATGGTGGTGCGAACCGGCTGAAGGTTCGGGCGGAAGGTGCGCTTATTGCGGATGTGCGAATGTGAAACGCTGAAACCGGTTTGCGGTCCCTTGCCACATACTGCGCAACGAGCTGCCATAATTGGACTCCTATTTTCTTTGACTTGCAAGTCTTGCGTCGCTCACCCACGCAAACCGCCCACGCGACTAACCGACGCTAAATCGCATAAACAAATAAGCATGCTTGAACGCACAACTACACAAGTATATCACTACGCCCGACATTAAATCACACAGGGCTTATCATCAATCAAAATCCGCGAATTTTCGCGCAAATCCTCAATATTCTTGCATCCAAGCAACGCCATAATCACACGAATCTGCGCCTTCCAAGACTCAATTTGCTCAACAAGCGCATCTTCTCCTTCGTTAATAAGCGTGTGCAAAAACTCGCCAGCAACTCCAACAGCGCTTGCACCAAGCCGCAATGAGCGCACAACATCAAGCGGCGTACGCACTCCTCCGCTTGCAAACACTTGCATTCGCGCACTATTGCAAGAATCCGATGAATCGCGCGGCTCGCACAAAATCTCATCGCATTGCGCTATGTCTAGCAACGATTCGACAGTTGTAAGCCCCCAGTAGTCGAGGAACTCGTAGTCGCTTTTACGCCCACGCCTTGCGTTTTCAATCGCAACAAAATTCGTGCCTCCGCGTCCGCCAACGTCCACCGCACGCACGCCCACATTTTTCAACCGCAGCACATCATGAGCGCTCATTCCACATCCAGTCTCTTTAACAACAACTGGCACTTTCATTGAATCAAGCTCGCGCGCAATGGCCTCAATATTGTTAAGCCACGCACTAAAATCGCGGTCTCCTTCGCTCATCACAAGCTCTTGTGCCGCGTTTAGGTGGATTTGCAACGCGTTTGCTTGCAAAATTTCTACAGCTTTAATCGCCTGCTCAGCGCTCACTCCTGCGCTTACATTCGCCATTACAAATCCATGCGGATTAAAGCGTCGAATCACGCTAAAAGTCCCTGCAAGCCGCGGATTTTTAAGCGCTGCGCTTAGCGAGCCAGAAGCCATTGCTAAGCCAGTTTTTGCAGCTACCCTCGCTAGCGACTCGTTTATATTTTCGCCTTTTTTGCTTCCGCCCGTCATTGCGTTAATATACAGCGGAGTATCCCATTTTGTGGTTTCGTCAAACACGCTCACACTTGTATCTACATCGCTTAATGCCAATTGCGGCAGCGCGTTTGGAATAAACCGCACGTGTTCAAAACCAGATTCCGCGTGCACATTGTATTGTTCGCACGCGAGTTTTATGTGATCGTCTTTGCGTTGTTCAATAAGCGAGAGGTCGCTACTTTCATCAAATTCTGCGACTTTCAGATTAAGCGCCTCAATACCGCTGTTTTGCCATTCTTCTTCAATGCGAACAAACACAGCATCAAAATCTTCCGCGCGCGCAATCGCGATTCCGCAATCTCCTCCGCCTGCTCCACTTGTTTTGGACGGCAATCCTGCATCATTGGCAACTTCTATTAGCCGCGTGAGTTTTGGCGTTTCGATTAGTGTTCCCGTGATTTCGCCAAGATCTTTTAGCAGCGCACGATTTCGCGCAAATCCGCTTAATAACGCGTCTATGCGCCCATTTTCTAGCGCATTTGCGATTTTTTGCACGCATTTTTCGCTTTGTACGCAAAAATCTTCGTATGTTTTAGCGTAAGTCTTAGCGCTTGTTTTAGAAGGATTGTGCGCGGTTAAATCGCCAGCCTTCACTCCAGCTTTTACGCTTCCAACAAGTTCTGCGCTGCTGGCAGGACTCCCCGTCCACCCAACTAAGAGTCGCAAGCCTGCGCCTACTTTTAATCGTTTTACTTCAAATCGCGGCCATTTTTTTCTAAGCAGCTTGTGTAGGCTTGAGTCTCCACTTTCAATCATTTCTATTTCTGCCTCAAGCCATTCGCGATTGTACGCGCGGTACATTACCCATCCGCCGTATGCGCTTGCTGCCACGTCTCCGCCGCTTCCTGACTTTTTTACTAGCGACGATGCAATTATGGCTAGCTTGCACAATTCTGGCGTTGTAAGCGTTAATCCGTACCATTTGCACAGCGCTCGCACAGCCGCCACCGTTACGGCTGCAGATGATCCAAGCCCGTATTTTTTGCCTGTTTTTTTATCGTCTAAATCACTTTCTATTTGTAGATTGTATAGGTTTATGGCTGTATTTCCTTCATCTAGTAAAACGTTTTTTACTTCTTTTGTTTCGCGCGCAAAATCGTCTACTATTTGCATTGCGGAAAATACGTATGAATAGATTTTTTTTAATTTTTTTATTTGAGAATCTTGGTTTTGTTCATCGCTGGTTGCTGGCGACTTTTCCGCTGGCAAGTCGCAAGCATCCGTTGAGTCTTTTGCGCTCATAGTTATATCTTCTGCATCTTTTTCGTCTAAAATAAATTCCCTGCCGAAGATTCCACGCTTCCAATAAAGAGGCTTATAGTTTTTAGACTCACTCGTGATTTTTCCGTAAAATGTTGGTAAATCTAGTTTTTTAAGATTATTTTTTTCGGATTCGTTTTTATTAAAGTCGCAGCTGTTATACGTTTTTCCATGACTATCACGTATTAGTAGGTTGTCATCGTCAACTGTAACTTTTACATAACGATTCACAGCTGCTACGATTGCAGCGCATCCATCTACAACAGCGTATTCGCCTGCTATGTAAAGTTTTCCAGGCGCTAAAGCTTGCTCATTAGTCATGATTCTCTCCGTATGCTAACGCCACTTCCTGGGCGCGCAATAACAAACTGCGGATTGGATTGCGCAAAGCTGCTAAATGACGGCGATTCCTGCGACTCGCGCAAACGCTTAATCTCACTCAACACGCGCAAACTCAACTCGTTTTTAACTCGCAAAACTTGCTCCGCGCTAGTTAAAACTTTAACATTCGGACCAGCATCCATTGTAGCCCAAACAGGAAATCCGCTTTCATCGCGCATTTTTCGCACAACGTTAAGCACAACATGCGTTTCATCTGTTAAATAGTTTACGCTTTCAGCAGCGGCACGCATTGCGTCGTGCATTCCTAAAGCGTTTCTCTCCGACACTTCTCCCAATGCTTGAATATCACAATTTTTGATAGCTGATAACGCCGTATTTAGGTCTTTTTTGCAGTTTTTGATCCAGTCTGCGTAGATTGGTGATGTTTCTACTGTGCGTCGCATTGCTTCACGGCTTGAAATCTTCTTTTTACTAGAGTTTAAAATAACAGTTACCATTGCGAGTTGAAGCTCTTCTGGCGTTTCGATTGGCTCTGCGTAAGACGTTTCGTCGCTTGCGCCAGCGTTCCATAATACTAATCCGCCGTAAATCGACCTGCATGCTGATCCAGATCCTTTGCGAGCTAGAATCGATAAGTTGCGTGGGCTTAGGTTTAATCCTGCGGCGTATGATGCTGCAGACGCAAGTGCCGCAAAACCAGATGCGCTAGAAGCTAATCCTGCGGCTGTTGGAACTGTGTTTACGCTTACGACTTGCGCTTTGCTCTTAATTCCAGCCATTTTTCGCACAATATCTAGCATTTTTACTATTCGTGCACGCTCTGAACTTTGGAGTAAATAGCCTGTAAAGTTTACTCCGTTTAAGCAAATCGAGTCTGCCTCTAGGCAATCATCAAATCGTACTTTTGTTGTTGTGGAAAATCCGTCTAAAGTCAGAGATAATGAGGAAGTATATGGCAAAATCAGAGTTTTATCTCGTTTCCCCCAATATTTGATTAGCGCAATATTTGCGTTTGCTGTAGCTGTAAAAGCTGCTCCGTAATTACTGTTATTAAACGAATCAATATCATCAAGCACATTAAACGCTATTTTTGGCTCAATTTCAACGTTTTTCACGCGTATCCTTTCTTAAGTCTTTAGTCTTTAAAGCGTTTTTAAAGCATACTAACGAATTAGTTATGATTATTGTCCGATTTCTACAATCCACGTTCTAGCTGCTCCAGCGTTTTTAAGCGCTATGCTTACTTTAGACGCATCCTCCTGACTTTGCGCAATGGCTATAATGCATCCACCTCCGCCTCCGCCTGTAAGCTTTGCTCCTAGAGCACCATTTTCGCAAGCATTTTTAACTAGAGCGTCTAAAAATGGCGTACTTACACCTAATTCCGCAAGAATTTTGTGAGCACGAGTCATGCTCGATCCAATATTTTGTATATTACCAAACTCTAAATCATTCTCTGCGTTAAGAGCGATTTGACCAAGCTCTTGCAAAAGTGCATTTACGATTTTCGGCTGGCTATCGCGTTTTTTGCGTAATGCTTCTACTGTTACTTTTGTTGTTCCTTTGAATCCCGAATCAGCTAGCACAATCCAAGCACGTATTGTTGGGCTTATGCTCATTCGGCTAAATTTGCCATCCAAGAAGCGAACTGGCTGCTGCAGCATCGCACTGGTTGCTGTGGCGTCTAATCCAGATGCTTTCCCGTGCGCAACGCGTTCTGCGTCTTGCGTAATCTCGAATAGTTTTTCATCGCTGGCATTAATACTGTAGTAGTCGAGTATTGCGCGGATCACTGCTCCTGCTGCTGCCGCCGAAGACCCCAATCCTCGCTCTGGCGGAAAATCGCAAGCGGTTTCTATTTGCAATGCTTCGCCCTGCCAATTGGCGAAACGTAATGCCTCTTGTATTGCGGTTTTAATCGACGCGAATCGCGCAGGTGCGCTTCGTAAAAGACCATCAAATCCTAATGCTTTAAATGTTATGAGGTTTTGCATCTGGCAGCTAAGGTCTTCTGCTGAATCGCATAATTCTGCTCTTTTGCCTTCGTCTGCTGTGGCGCTTGTGTCGTTGAGTGTTCGTGCACTTGTTACTGTTGCGTGCATCTTAAGATTTTGCAGTGGAAGCGCTACTGCGCTGTAGCCATAAACAACCGAGTGTTCGCCAAAAAGAATCACTTTTGCGCAAGTTGTGCCTCTGCCGACGCGATTTTTTGCGCGCGCAACCACGAGCATACTATTGAACTCGTTATTGCGCTCTTTATCACGCTCATTCTTGTGTGCATTCTTGCTCTCGCACGGATTGGATGCGTGGCGATTCGCTAAAGTGTTGCACTCAGTCACTAATCCTCCTTTGCGACACATATGGCTTACTTGTTGGCACTGCTTAATTGATGCGCGTTTAAGCTTATTTGCCCAACTTTTATAATCTAGTCGCTAAAGCGATTAAACACCACGATTTGCTCTATACGCACACAACACATTCACATTTCCCGAATTTGCGCTCCAATCTACCTTTTCGCTTAAAGCGTAGCGCGAAAAGGTAATTCGGAGCGCTGAGCCGCTCAAACGTAAAGTCCAGTGGACTTTACGTGCGGCGAAGACGTGAGCGCAGCTAACCTGCGCGAGCGACACGACACGTCGTAAACTCGGTACAATCGCACTACATGATTACGCCAAACTAGGTAGAGATTCGAGATTTTTCGCAGCTATCGAAGCGAGCCTCAGCGTCGCTAGATGGTGACTCGCTGAGAGAGCAAGAAAAATCGAGAATCTCGGTGATTAAGTGATACGCAATTGTTCAGACTTGTAAGAGGGCTGGGTGATTCTTGGTCGAACAATATAAGAGCGGCAGCCGATACCAAATAATCCAAATGATCAACCACTACAAACAAACTTCAACCCAAAAAACGAAATCAAAGCCAAAACGGAACAACCGCAACACCAGACAACACGCAAGAGGCAGAGCGTTGTGCGAATCGACGACTTCGAGCTGCATAATGCGCGAGAAGTCACCTCGATTCGCTGAGCCGCTTAAACGTAAAGTCCAGTGGACTTTACGTGCGTCGAAGGCGTGAGCGCGATGTAACGCGCGAGCGTAGAATTAGCCAGCCCTCATACAACAGTAAACAGAGAATGTCGCGCAATACCAAGTAAGGAATAGTGCGCAACACCAAATAATTAATGGCTTGAAGAAACTATCCCCAAGCCATTAATCTACACTACGTTGCAGCAGCATCACACACTGCTACAGATTAAACTAACGAGCCGAATGCTTCCTACGCTTAGACGCAGCACCAACCACTCCGAGCCCAGCAAACACCGCAGCCAAAGCAGCAAACACCGAGGAACTAGCGCCAGTATTAACACCACTCACGTCACCACGCTTGAAATTCATTCCAGCAGAGTTACGCGCCGCAAGCATACCCGCACGCAAAGCTGCACGCGCAGCACGCAAACGAGCCAACGCCGAATCAACCTGCCCCTGAGTAGCATTCGCGTCCGCTAACACTAAACGAGCATAATTCAAAGCCGCATTAAACTCACTGACCAAGTTAGAATCAGCCACTACGCCACTAGCATTAGCCGAAACATCACCAAGAGCTTGATCAACCTCAGCCTGCAAAACACTCTTATCAACAACATTATTAACACTAGTATTATTCGAATCATTAACACCAACACCAGTATTGTCACCAACACCACTGCCACTATTAATAAGTCTGTTATAAGCATCAATCAACTTTTGCTTAGCATCACGAAGCCTACGAAGAGCCTGATCAACCTGATCCTGAGTAGCATTAGGATCATTAAGCACACTATCCGCATCATTCAACGCCTGCTGATACTCCGCCAAATCAGCAGCCTTACCAATAATGAACGGAATCGACTTACGGAAATCAGGATCATTGCCAGCCTCAGTATTCAAATCAGACTTATCAGTCTTATAGCCTTCAGTAATCTTCTTCTTAGCAGCTTGCAATGCATCTAGAGCATCGTAAAGCTGCTTTTGAGTTGGGACTTTAGTACCAGCTGGAAGATTAGTCTTTGGCTTACCAGTAGTGCGATCAAAATTGGCGAGAAGAGTCTTAGCAGCAGTAAGCTTGTCGTTGTAATCCTTAAGAGCCTTCTTAGCAGCGTCATCACCCTTAGCAGTCGCGTTCTTGAACGCAGGAGTGTTCTCGAACACGTCATCACGCTTGTCGTTGTCTCCATCCTTAGACTTGTCAACTTCTTGCTGAAGCTCAGTAGAACTGGTCTTATAATCAGCAAGAATTTTATCCTTGATTTCCTTAAGCTTCTTAAGAGCCTCGTCAACTTCCTTCTGAGATGGAACGTCAGTTAGATCAGACTTTGGTTTATTGTCATTACCGAACTTTTCAAGCAAAGCCCTAGCTTTCTTCAACGCATCCCTATAAGCAGTGATGTCAGCATTATCCTTGCCGTCATCAGTCTTCTTAGAATCAGCGTTCTTGAACTCAGTAGTAGCCTCAAAGTCATCTTTACCAACGGTAGTTACACCATCAGCAGTAGACTTCGCAGACTCATCCTTCAAAGCCTTAGCATTGGTCGTAAAGGCGTCATCGATAGCTTTCTTTGCTTTTTGCAAGGCTTCCAAAGCTGTCTTAACATCAGCATTAGTTGGCTTTTTATCTGGATCAGCATTCGGATCTGGGTTCTTCACCTGATCAATAATCTTCTTCGCTGCTTCAAACTTATCGTTATAATCTTGAAGCTTCTTGGTGGCAGAAGTATCAGCCGTTGCATCAGTACCAGTTTCGGACTGCTTCTTATACAGAGCATTCTTGTACGGAATCGACTCCTCAAATGGAGGTGTTACAGGCTTGCCTGTAGCATCCTTGTCGCCAACCTCCTTTTCAAGAGGATCAACAACAGTCTTGTACCCGTTGGTAACTGTATCCATGGCTGCTTGCAGGGTCTTAAGAGCTTCATCGACTTCCTGCTGAGTCTTGCCAGTTGGATTATCAATGATGTCCTTGGCTTTCTTCAAAGCACTGTCTGTTACAGTGTCATCCAAAGCATCAATAGCTGATTTCGCATTAGACTTCTTATCTTGATCGGCATTCTGGTCATCGTTAATAGCCTTAGCATTCTTATACTCAGGAGTCTTTTTGAAGTCACCATTTGCATAATCTTTAGCAGCGGTTAGCGCATCAAGATTGGTCTTGTAACCATCAGTAATAGTTTGCTTTGCCTTCTTCAAAGCCTCAAGCGCCTCGTCAACCTGCTTCTGCGTTGGACGCTCAGAAGGCTTCTTGTTTGTATCTGTTGCAGCCTTTACAAGATCGCGAGCAGCCTTGAGTGCATCCTTGTAAGCCTTAACATCCTCATTGTCGCTGGTACCATCCTTCTTAGCGTCGGCGTTCTTGAACTCTGGAGAGTTCTCGAACTTGCCATCTATAGAAGATCCTTCAGCATCCGCCTTAGACAAATCCGCCTCAGTGCTCAACTTAGAAGTGTCGGTCTTGTAGGTATCCTCAAGCGTCTTACGAGCGGTATCGAGCTCTGTCAAAGCATCGTCAATCTGCTTCTGAGTTGGCTTAGCATCGAGAGGCGTCTTAGTGTCGTCGTGCTTTGAGAGCAACTCCTGAGCTTCGGCTAACGCCTTGTCGTATGCCTTCTTAGCTTCTTTAGCAGCGTTGTTCCTGGTGTCATCAGGCTTGCCATCAGCAGTTAAGAAGTGAGGATCAGATGCGTTGCGATATGCGTCGGAATCCTTTGTGCCCTCGACGGCAGGATTTGCACCCTCTGCGTCTTTACCGTTCTTATCAACACTCTTCTTCAGTGCTTCAACGTTAGTATCTTGAGCCTTAAGAGCGTCACGCTTCTCATCAAGCTTCTTAAGAGCCGCATCCACCTGCGCCTGGGTAGCGGTTGGATCCGTCAAAAGCTTCTTAGCATCAGCAAGCGCCTCGTCGTAGTCTGTAGCCTTCTGCTTGATATCAGCGTATCCAGAAGTATCTTCATTGCCATCAGTACCCAGCTTGTGCGGATCCTTAGCATTCTTATACGCTGGATCGTGCTGAGTATCGGTATCCTTGTTGATGGATTCCTGCAGCTTATCGGTCTTAGTCGCAAACTTATCCAGACCCTTCGCCGCATCATTCATTTCTTGAAGAATTTTGGTAACATCCCTATTCAGCGGCTCACCGTTCTTGTGCGCCTGAATACCTTTCAGGTAGTCCTTATCGTTAGGGTCGCCATCTTCCTTCGGGATAATGTTATCAGGAATATCATGACCATTTGCTTGATCCTTTGGAAGCGTGTTAGTAATCGCCTTATGTAGCTTTTCAGCTGCATCGTCATAAGCCTTCTTAGCTTTCTTAGCAGCTTCTACATCAGCTTTTTCTGCTTCACTAGGATTTTCCTTTTCAGCAAGAGCCTTCAAATTCTTGTAGGCAGGGCTGTTTTGTATTGCAAGGTTATTAAGCGCAGCAGCCGAAAGCTTAGAAGTGTCTGTTGCATATGTGTCAATAAGTTTACGAGCTTCAATAAGCTGATTTTTAACCTTATCAGCCTGCTCTTGCGTTACCGTACTATTCGGCTTATTAAGCTCCGTCATCAAATCTTTTGCAGCGTGGTAAGCGTCGTTATAGGCTTTGAAGTCCTTCGCAGCCTGAGAATCCTGACCATCAGCCTGCGCCTTATCAAACGCATTGAAATAGGCTGGCATTAGATAGCCACTGAAGTTGTCTGCAAGCGCTTTGCCAAGATCGGTTTTATCGGTAGAGTATTTGTCGGAATGAAGTGCGGTTTCAGCAGCTTCAAGCGCTTTCTTGGCGTCCTCAACATCTTTCTTGGTGGCTTTGTCGTTTGCGAGGACGTCTTTAGCTTTCTTTAAAGCGTCATCGTAATTCTTAACAGCTTGCTGAGCAGCAGTGTCATTAGTCTTATTCTTTGCATTCTTATAGAATACACTCTGCTTGCTGTCGTCATTTGGATCAGGATTATCGAAGCTCTTTTGCACGGCAGCGTCAAGAGGAGATTTGTCTGTTGCATTCTTGTCGAGCGCATCCTTAGCTTTCTTAAGATCCTCAATAGCTTTGTTTACATCCTTTTGAGAAGCGTTTGGATCCTTAGAAAGTTCGTTTGCCTTCTTTACAGCGTTATCGTAAGCTGTACGCTCATCCGACGTAGAGTTCTGGTAGGTTGGGTCGGCGGTCTTAAGCTTTTCGTTGCCAGTCTTAGTCGCATCGCCCGTGTTCACTTTGCCATGCTGAGCGATAGCATTATTCAACTCATCCTTGTTGGTGGTGAAGTCGTTAAGGGCTTTACGAGCTTCGTCCAGCTTCGCCTTGGCGTCGTCAACAGCCTTCTGCGTGGCATTCTTGTCTTCCTTTACCTTATTGGCTTCAGTCAGCGCGTCATCGTAAGCTGTCTTGGCTTTCCTAGCAGCTTCGTTCTTGGTGGTATCTGTATTGCCGTTAGCATCCTTGAAGTCAGGCTCAGTAACATTCTTATATTTATCGCTTGCCTTCGTACCAGTTGTAGCTTGCTGACCTTGAGCAGGTGTTCCATCTTCATCAATCGACTTATTCAGCTCTTCCTTCTTGGTAGCATCACCATCAAGAGCCTCGCGCGCCTTATTCAAAGTAATAGTCGCGTTATCAACCTCAGCCTTAAGCTCTTCGGTTAAATCAGCATCAGTTTTGTTACCAACTTTTGTAAGCGTATCCTGAGCAACCTTCAACGCATCGTCATACGCAGCTTTCTTATCAGCAGACGCATTGTAATACGCAGCAACGGTAGGAACTTCCTTATTGTCAACCGTAGTTGTCTTGTGCTCGCCAACTGAATTCTTCAGATCCTTTATCTTATTCTTCGTCTGCGGTACAAACACCACGTTGATACCCTTAGGAGTATTGCGCAAATTATACTTGTTCTCGCCATACACGTAGTTGTAGTAATACAAGCTATAAGGCTCAATAAACAAGCGCCCGAGCATGAATTTGCCTGTTTTACCAGCAACGTTTACCTTTTTGCTGTCATCGTCAAACGTAAAGTCGCCTACACTTGACTGCTCGTCACCCATCTTCTTGTTGGAGTTATCAACAGGTTTTGCAAAACCGCCATAGCTACTACCATTAAGCTTAACAAGATTTAGAACACCAATTGGCTCTCCTTTGTCGTCAACCGTGTAAGACCTGTGAGTACGTCTAGCTTGCCCGTTCGAACCTTCTCGCTTAACAGTATCAATCTCAGTTCCAAGAAGATTCTCTCGCAACTGTGGGTTATCAGTCTTCACATCAGACTTTACAGTAGCTTTCAATAAACCAAGTACGGCTTTCGTATTGATTTGCTCGCCTTTATCTGGATCGTAACGGTAAACCAGAGTCTTGCCATCTTCCATCCAAGCAAGACCTTCATCGCTTGTGCGCCCACTAATCTTGTTATTGCTAGCCTCCCAGCTAAGCGTGTAATCCTTGCGCAAATCAATCAAACGCGTAAGCTCATGCTTCTGAATGTCGGACTCAAACTGAGCATATGCTTTATCGGTTCTGATAGTAACGGTAATTTTATTTTCATTCATACCGTTGGAAATGCCCGTGTTCTGACCACCACTTGCAGTCGTATCTCCCGTAAGATACTCAAGCGAAATCTGCTTTTCGTAGTCTTTTGCACTTAAACCAAGCTCTTGATTGTCTTTATTAGCTTCGTAAATAGCTTTCTTGATTTGCTTCAACTCAGCTTGCGAATAGCCCAAAGGATTAGCAACAACCACTGCCTTAACCTTCGAGTTTTCAGAATCACTTGGAATTGCAACTTTATCAGTAGCAACTCTTGTAAGCACTAAATCACTCAAAGGAATCTTTGGATCATCTTGCGGGCTCAAGCCATCGAAGTCGATTGTTGCAGTGCCATTGTTATCAAACGTAACTTTGTCAGTAGATACGCCGTTAAGTTTTGCAAGATTCTTTTTGATTTGAGTCTTTTGATCCTCTGTCAACTTGCTAAAATCAACTGTATCCACAACTGGCTTCTCAATGCGAGTACTATAGCGCACTACAGTAAGAGGTATTTCCGGAGACTTCATTCCCAAATCTGTTACAAGATACGTTTTAAGCTTTCGCTCGCCAAATGAGTAATCATCACCATTCTTATTATTGATTTCTTTGAACATAGCTTCGTCATAAGAACCCAGACTTTGCGGAATTTTTGCGTCTACCGTATCTGGAGTGTTATTAACAGTGTTTTCATCAACGCGTAAACCAACACCTGTTGACTTACTTTGAGCAACAAGCTGATCAGCTACACTGCTACCAGACTTATGTTCAGTAGGAAGATTTACTGCTTTGTGAAGTACTTCTCGTACTTTATCTGCCGTCAATCTATCGTTATACTTTAAGACGATTGATCCTGCTGTTTTTGGCGGAACAAGCGTCGCAACACGGAAGTTATTAGATGTTTTGTCATGCTGCAAATTAGTCTTATCGTAATACAAGAAGATTGAGCGGTTTGCGCAATAGCCTTGACCCGAAGATATGCCGCCATCCCTGAATGGCTGCTGCATAATCAAGTCCACGCTACCGTCAGTATTTGTCTTTAACTCGTAAATTCCAGAATAACTTTGGTGCATTTCATCTTTGCGCTCAGAATCAAATTCGATGATTTTCTTGTAAGCTTCAGGATCATCAGTATTAATACTATCTTTTGAATCTGGAAGAATTACTACGCGTACAACCGGCTTGCCATCCGCACTCTTTGGCAAATGGTACACAACTTTCTGCTTTTCAAGTTGTGTATCAAACGTGTTGCTAGGAGTTGCCCAACCATAAATGTTTGGCAGATTTTGTGAAAAAACTACCTCATCAGGATTGTGCTCTGTGCCAGCGCGATCTTCTTCCTGAGGTACTGTGCTTGCAGGAGTCTCAGGTTGCTTATTTTCATCTAGCGAACGCTTTATACGACTCTTCTTTGCAACATTTTCTGCAGGTGCGTTATTTTCCGCAGTGGTGCTACTGGTTGTATTAGTCTTATCAGCTGCAGGAGTCTTATTGGTAGTGGTCTTACTATCTACAGACTCAGTGCTCGCAGTATTCTGCTCAGCGATTTTCTTCTGCTCAGCATTATTCTCAATTTGCTTCTTACCATCAGTCTTTACTACAGACTGCACAGAAGCATTCTTACTGCTAGTTAAATTCTGTTCGGTCTTAGACTTGTTATACTGAGTCTCGGCAACATTCTTGTCTGTAGCAACCTTCTTATCAGCCTGATCATTCTTAGCCGCAGAAGGCTCAGCTTTCTTAGAATCCTCAATCTTAGAAGCATAATCCTTCTTAGTAGTTTCGGTCGCAGTCTTATCAGAATCCTTAGAGCCATCAGCCTCAGCATTCTTCTTAGCAACTAAATTCTGCTCCTTTGTAGAATCATTCGTATTAACAGGAGCAACATTAGCCTCCACAGCCATTGCAGGAGTTGCGCCAAAAGCAATCGCGGCGCCAGCGATCACGCCAGCAGCACCAGCCGAAAGAGCAGCCACCTTACGCATATCGACAGCCTTTTCAATAGCTTTACTTACTACAGCATCTAACTTCACAGTATTCGCATGCTTTCTGGATTTTGATACCATGATATACTTCTTTCACTTAGTGATCCGATAACAAGGCAGATTCGCATGTCCGCCTATAGACATGCAAAATGCAAATTTTCAACAACGCTAATTTAAAATTTTCATAGCTCACATTTATAAAATCGCAAGCTATCTTTGTTAGGTTATTATAACAATTTAAAAATTTTTTTGAAGTCAAATAACATATGTTTAAATCAAAAAAGCCTATAGTACCCCCCCCCCCAAGCCATATTTTTCAACGGTTTTAGGGATTAATATTTTTTTGCAAATATTTTGAATAGGGGCGTTTTTTCACAACTTTTCATTAACCAATCTAAACATTTGTTATGATACAAATCACATTTTAGACCCTCTGCAGTGGGTTTTTTACTTTTATCCCGCGTTTGTTCCCATATTTGGTATTTCGATAAACAAACGCGGGAATACCCCTCGCGAACGTAGAAACACCCAGCCCTCGCGCAACAACAAACAAGGAATATCGCTCGCGCGGATTAGCCGCGCTCACGTCTTCGCCGCATGTAAAGTCCACTGGACTTTACGTTTGAGCGGCTCAGCGCTCCGAATTGCCTTTTCGCGCTACGCTCTAAGCGAAAAAGCAGGTCGTCGCGCAAGCAAGGTAGAGATTCGAGATTTTTCGCACTGAATGAGATGTATCGCTCGCGCGTTACAGCGCGCTCACGTCTTCGCTTGCGTTGAAAGCACACTGTGCTTTCAACTTTGAGCAAGCTCAGCGAATCGAAGTGCATTCGCGCGCTACGCTTTAAGCGCCCATGCAGGTCGATTCGCAGTCCTCCGATGGTGATTCATCGAATGAAGAAGAAAAATCTCGAATATCGGTGATAAAAACCACGCAAAAGTCCTAGATATTCAGAAGGTTTGATGTATTTCTATACGAGCAATAAAAGAGGAGCGTAGCGACGGGACTTGCGAGGAGAGAAATACATCAAACCTCGCGTAACAACAAATGGGTAATATCGCTCGCGTTATATTTGCATCACGAGCGAGACAAATCTAACGAAATTAAGCCAAAAAACGTTACAAATATCTCATCAATGATGCAAATATAACGAATTTGGGTCAAAAAACGTTACAAATGCCTCACGAGCGAGACATATGTAACAAATCTTGGGAAAAGCACAAAGCGCCCATGCAGGTCGATTCGCACGCAGAATAATAAAAAGCTCTGTGTGAGTCACAGCAAGTAAAACTCGCCACAACTCACACAGAGCCAATGCTTAAGATCAATCCAAATGGATTGCCTCCCAACGCAAATACAACGCAAATCCTACAAAACTCGCAACACTCGCGTGGGAAGCTGGAACACGTTTAACTACTCAGCTACAACCTTAACAGTAAAGGAAGCGCTGATTTCTGGGTGAAGAGCCACAGTTGCTGGGAATTCGCCAGTGGTCTTGATTGCAGCAACGCTAATAGCGCGTGCTTCAACGGCGGCCTTTGGTGCCAAAGCAGCAGCAATCTTATCGGCGGAAATACCACCGAAGAGCTTGCCAGACTCGCTCACCTTAGCGGCGATTTCTACAACAGCGCCTTCGATTGCTGCCTTAGCTGCAACAGCCTCTTCGCGAGTGGCAACAGCCTTAGCCAAGCGAGCGCGGCGCATCGCTTCAATCTGGGAAGCAGCACCCTTATTCCATGCAAAAGCTAAGCCTTGTGGAATCAAGTAGTTACGTGCGTAACCAGCCTTAACAGTAATAACGTCACCAGAGTGACCCAAGTTTGCAACGGTCTTGGTGAGAATAACCTTGGTTTCTGCCATGTTCTTATCCTCTCAATCAGCGACCAGTGGTGGCGTATGGGAGCAAAGCCATTTCGCGAGCGTTCTTAACTGCCTTCGCGATCTTGCGCTGTTCCTGTACGGTTACACCAGTAATACGACGGGAACGAATCTTGCCGCGGTCCGAAACGAACTTACGCAACAAAGCAACGTCCTTGTAATCAATTTCAGTAATCTTGGCAGCCTTCAAAGGATTTGGCTTCTTTTTGAAAGGCTTGACCGGTGGTTGCGGCCTCTTACGTGACATAGGATGTCCTCTCTCAAATGCGTTATAAACATTTATTTTTGTTTACACGCTAAACTGATGTTTTTAAGTTTATAAAAGTCAATTTTTAGTTAGATTTTAAATCAAATTCTAAATTATGTTTTAGATTAGACTAACAAGCGCCTAACCAGATAGTCGCAAGCAACCGCGGATTAACCGCCATTATCTCGCCTAGTAAGCTAGTAAACTAGAACTCTGGCTCTTCGTCTGATCCACCAAAATCGGAGCTAGCTCCAAACGTTGCAAATCCGCCATTTGATGGAGCAGAAGCACTCCACGGGTCTTCAACGTTTACGCCCTGATTAGCGCCATTTTGCGCATTCATTCCAGCACCAGCAGCCGCACTATTCGCATAATTCGCGCCGCCAGCATAACCGCCAGTGTATCCACCAGCATTCATACCAGCTCCAGCACCAGCGCCCTGATTGAATCCATTATTGTTCCCAGCAAAACCGCCTTTAGAGCTCAAACGATTAACTTGAGCAGTAGCAAATCGCAGGGATGGCCCAATTTCATCAATCATCAAATCGATGCTGTATCGCTTTTCGTTGCTGTTTTTATCAACGTAGTTGTTTGCACGCAATCTGCCCTGAACAATAACACGCATTCCCTTTGTAAGCGTTTGCGCGCAATGCTCAGCTAAGTCTCCCCATGCAACACATCTAAGCGATAATGGTGTGCCATTAATGTAGCTATTTGTTCTTCTGTCAAAAGTCGAAGAATTAGACACAATTGTGAAAGAAGTTCTAACACTGCCGTTAGAACTGGTGGCAGTTTCTGGCTCTTTAGCCAAATTTCCAATCACCGTTATAACAGTTTCTCCAGCCATTGCAGCCTCATTCCCTACTTTAAGACTTTTCTTACTTTGAGATTTTAGAACAAAAATCCAACTTTATTTTGACTTTACTTTGCGTCCTTGCGAAGAATCTTCGTGCGGACTACAGATTCGTTAAGATTCAAAACACGGTCAAGCTCGTCGCTAAGAGCTGGCTCAGCAGTGTAATTCACTACAACGTAGTTGCCTTCAGTCTTGCCGTCAATCTCATAGGCAAGCTTACGACGACCCCAGTAGTCGGTACCGTCAACGGAACCGCCCTCTTTGGTGACAAGCTCAAGATACTGCTCGGTCAACTTCTTAAGACCGCGCTCATCAAGCTCTGGATCGGCAATGAACATCAGTTCATACTTATGTGCAGACATCACCCACCTCCTTCGGACTATTCGGCTGTGGAATTTCCACAGCAGGAGTGTGTTTGCAAATCGTTCGCAAATTAAGTTATTACGCAATATTTTTTGCATATTTAATTTTACGAACAACCTATTAAGTCTACATCATGCTGGCGACTCGCCACCGCGCAGCTAATCAACAACACTAATGAGCGTAAATATTTCTGTGCTTCATGTCTTCTGGAAGTGCGTTTCTAAGCGAAACAAGCGATCCAGACCTGAACACAGACCTAATTCCAGCAGCAAGAAGAGGTGCAATCGAAAGAACCGTCATATTCTCTAAGCGCTTTTCTTCTGGAACAGGAACAGTGTCTGTCAAAATGATTTCGCGAGCTCCGCAACCTTTAAGTCGCTCTACGGCAGGTCCTGAAAGAAGCGCATGAGTTGCCACCAAAGTAACAGACTTCGCACCTGCTCCTCTAAGCGTGCGAACAGCTTCGCAAATCGTGCCGGCCGTGTCAATCATATCGTCTACAACAATGCAATCTCTGTCTTGAATATCGCCAATAATTCCGTGCGCTTCCGCGTGATTTGGCCTTGTTGTATCTCGAGTTTTGTGAATAAACGCTAACGGCAATCCACCAAGCTTTGCGGCCCACTGCTCCGAAACCTTGATTCGTCCAGCGTCTGGAGAAACAATCGTAGTGTTTTCTAGGCTCATAGTGTTACGAACGTAATCAATCAACACTGGCATTGCTGTTAAGTGGTCTACAGGTCCGTCGAAGAATCCCTGCTCTTGAGCCGCGTGCATGTCAACGGTAAGAATCCTTTTAGCTCCAGCGGAACGGAATAAGTCAAACATAAGTCGCGCTGTAATTGGCTCACGACCTTGATGCTTTTTATCTTGACGCGAATACCCAAAGAAAGGTGCTACAACGTTTATGCTTCTAGCGGATGCTCGCCTTAAAGAGTCAACCATAAGCAGCTGTTCCATAATCCAATTGTTGATTGGATCGGTGTGCGCTTGCAAAACAAAAACGTCTGCGCCTCGAACTGGCTGCGTAAAGCGCACATACATTTCTCCGTTTGCAAAATCGTAGGCAGTTGTTTCTAGAACGTCTATTCCAAGGTATTTGGCAGTTTCTTCCGCAAGTTGCGGATACGCTCTACCCGTTACCAGCATCATTTGCTTTTTTGGAGTGCCTTCAAGAATTGTTGACATATCTGCCTTCCCATTTGCAAAATCTGTAAAAACGCATACTAACCTAGTCTATCAGCATACAGCGCCACTACTCAAACGCACGAACCACCTGTTGCGCGCTGCCGTAAGACGATTGCGCTCCAAATCCTGTTGCTGCGTACGCAGAAACATATGTTGCCACTTGCGCACTTTGAGCTAGACTAAATCCAGCTGCAAGTCCTGCCAAAACGGTTCCCATAAATGCGTCACCGCATCCCGTGGTGTCTACTGCAGAAACTTTTTGCGGGCATATGCGAACAGCCTTTTTACCATCTTCCGCATTGTAATCTAAAACAACAGAGCCTTCTGCACCAAGAGTCACAACTGCCTCGTCGAAACCATACTCGTGCATAATGCGCGCCGCATCAAACCAGTCAAAATCATCCCAATTGCCATCTTCTGGCTCGTGAATTTTAAGTAATTGCGCCATTTCATGCTCGTTTACAAGCAGTATGCTTGCGTTTTCAATCAACTCGCGTGGCAGCTCGCTTACAAAAGGCGAATTATTAAGTAAAACTTTTACGCCAGCTGTGCGCGCAATTTTTGCAGCCTCCGTTACAGTTTCCATTGGGCTTTCAAGGCACAATCCTAAAACGCTTGCACTGCTAATAGCCTTCTTAACATCTTCTTGACTAATATATTCCACACTTACTTTTGCATTGGATCCTGGAGCATAGACGATTGTGTTTTCGCCAGCTTTTGCATCTACTGTTATTACTGTTGCGCCACTTTTTATGCCTTCTACACGTAAAATTTTAGATGTGTCTACACCTGCAGATTCTAGCGTGTTAAGAAGGAATTCTGCGTTTTCGTCGCTGCCTACAGCACCAAACATTTGCACATTCGCGCCGATTTTTGCTGCAGAAACGGCTTGATTCCCAGATTTTCCTCCTGGTAGTACTCGCAAATCACTTCCGTTTACAGTTTCTCCAGGATTTGGAAGACGATCGGCAACTATTGTGTAATCTGCGTTCATGGAACCTACTACAGCAACATGATTTTGACTTTCGCCTATTTTTTTAAGCGCGTTAGCAAGATTTTCGTTGCTTAACGGAGTAGTTTTTTCTATCATAGAAACCCTTTCATAAATATTCATAAATATTCACAGATATTCACACAATTTTAGACGTCGTCACTTTTAGACGACATCGCCCTAATTTTTAAAGCTATGCACAGGCGCTGGAATTCGCCCACCGCGCGAAACGAATTCCTCGCAGCTTTCGGTGTTTACTGGCATAATCGGAGCATACCCCATTAAACCGCCAAAATTGGCCATTTGCCCAACGCTTTTCCCTTCCACAGGGATTATGCGCACAGCAGTTGTTTTTTGATTTATCATTCCTATTGCTGCCTCATCCGCTATCATTCCAGATATTGTTGCAGCTGTTGTGCTTCCAGGAATTGCAATCATGTCTAAGCCTACAGAGCATACACACGTCATTGCTTCTAGCTTTTCTATTCTAAGGCAGCCTGACTTTGCCGCAGCAATCATGTTTGCGTCTTCCGAAACAGGTATAAACGCGCCAGAAAGCCCACCAACGTAGCTGCTAGCCATTATTCCGCCTTTTTTAACTTGATCATTAAGCATTGCAAGAGCGGCTGTTGTGCCAGGAGCGCCAACAGTAGAAAGTCCGATTTTTTCTAAGACTTCGCCTACGGAGTCTCCCACGGCTGGTGTTGGCGCAAGCGACAAGTCGATTATGCCAAACGGCACCCCTAGCCTTCTAGATGCCTCTTGCGCAACCAACTGGCCTACTCGCGTAATCTTAAAAGCCGTGCGCTTAATCGTTTCGCACAAGAACGCAAAATCCTTCCCGCGCGCCTCGTCTAGCGCGCGCGAAACCACGCCTGGTCCAGATACGCCAACGTTTATCACAGCGTCTCCTTCTGTTACTCCGTGGAATCCACCTGCCATAAACGGATTATCGTCTGGAGCGTTGCAGAATGCTACGAACTTCACGCATCCGTAGGAGTCTCGGTCTGCAGTTGCCTGTGCGATTTGTTTGATTACTCGCCCAAGTAACTCCACGCAATACATGTCAATTCCAGTGCGTGTGGAACCTACGTTTGCGCTTGAGCACACAATATCTGTCTCACTCAAGGCTTTTGGCAATGATTCTATAAGCATGCGGTCGGCTGTTGTCATAGATTTTGCAGGCAGCGCTGAGTATCCGCCGATTAGATCCACTCCAACTTTTTTTGCTGCTTTGTCTAGCGCGTGCGCAATTTGCACAAAATCGTCTGGGCTTTTGCACGCAGAAGCTCCAACTAGGCTTATTGGTGTTACGGTTATGCGCTTGTTCACAATAGGAATTCCGTAGTCGCGTTCAATCGCGCAGCCCGTGCTGACTAAGTCTTTTGCAAGGCGCGTAATCTTGTTGTACACGTTTTCGCACACTTTTTGCACGCTTGCGTCTGCACAGTCTAGCAGGTTTATTCCCATTGTTATGGTTCTAACGTCGAGTTTTTCTTGCTCGATCATTGAGTTTGTTTCGCTCACTTCCATAATGTTTAGCATGGGTTTCTCCTACTAATACCTAGATTCTGTGCATGTTTGTAAAAATTTCCGCGCGCTGGCAGTGTATGCGAACGCCGATTTCTTCGCCTAGTTTTGCTAGTTCTTCCGCTAATTCGCCAAATTCTACGCTTATTTCATTTACGTCTACAATCATCATCATGTTAAAAAAGCCATTGACGATTGTTTGAGATATGTCTAGGATATTCGCTTTGCGGCTTGCTAAATGTGATGTTACTTTGGCTATGATTCCTACGGCATCTTTGCCTACTACGGTGATTACGGCTTTGTTTTCATCATGATTAGTGGTGTTCATAATCACTCCTATTGGCGATTTTTCTCTTTTATTGGTCTTATTATTTTTTTATTTTTTATTTTTATTAGGCGCAAAACCCTTACCGACCGACGGTTGCTGGCGACTCATCAGCACGTCACCTGATCTGTTTCGATCTAGTAAAGCGCTGGTTTTTGCTCAATGCTTATACTATTGCCCGTTATGTATAAAACGCAACATACATAATATGCAAAATACTTATACAAAAACCCGCCACAATGGGCGGGTTTAATATAAAAACCTAGCTAAACTATCTATTTAGCTTAATCTATTCAGTCTAATCTATTTAGCCTGACTAATCAGCTTAGCTAGAATAGTCAGACCGAACAGGCTAAATCAAACTAAATCAGGCTTCTACTGGAGCATTCACATCAGCTGGCAAAGCAGCCTTAGCAGCTTCAACGATTGCCTTGAAGGTTTCAACGTCGCTAACAGCGAGCTCAGCCAAAGCGCGGCGATCCAATTCGATGCCAGCCAAACGCAAGCCCTGAATGAAGCGGTTGTAGGTGATTCCTTCTGCGCGAACTGCAGCGTTAATACGCTGAATCCACAACTTGCGGAAGTCGCCCTTGCGAGCCTTGCGGTCGCGGAAGTTGTAAGTAAATGAGTGAAGCAGCTGTTCCTTTGCCTTACGATAAAGACGGGAACGCTGACCGCGATAACCCGAAGCCCTATCAAGAACAACGCGACGCTTCTTGTGAGCATTAACTGCGCGCTTTACTCGTGCCATAAGTATTCCTCAGCTTTCTTAAAAAATCTTTAATTGCGTCTTCGCTTTACTGCAACTTACTTAGCCAGCAAGCCCTTCAAATTCTTGCTCTGTGCTGTAGCCAAAACTTTATCTGCAGACAAAGCACGACGCTTGCGAGCAGACTTATGCTCCAAGTTGTGGCGCATTGCGCTACCATCGTGCATTACCTTACCAGTGCCGGTAAGGCGAACGCGCTTGGACGCTGCGGAATTAGTTTTCATCTTCGGCATTGCTGCCCTCCTTATGATTCTGATCAGATTCTACAGAAGCTTGTGCTGCGACTGCTGCCGCATCCTGAGTTCCTTGCTTTGCTGCAAGACGCGCTGCCTGGCGAGCCTGACGTTCTGCGCGCGATTCAGCGCCTCTACGACGCTGCTCAGACTGAGTATGAATCTTCTTGCCCTTAGGAGCGAGAGTCATTATTATGTTACGACCCTCCTGCTTAGGGGCAAACTCAATAGTTCCACTTTCGGAAACCTCATCTGCAAGCCTACGCAATAACTCAACTCCGCCGATAGGACGCGATTGCTCGCGACCACGCAGCATAATGGTGACTTTAACCTTATCGCCGCCATTTAGGAATCGAAGAACATGACCCTTCTTAACGTCAAAATCATGATCATCAATCTTGAGTCGGAAACGAATTTCCTTAATCTCAGCTGTGCTTTGATTACGACGCGCTTCACGAGCCTTAATCTTCTCGTTGTACTTGTACTTACCGTAGTCAATAAGCTTGGCTACAGGAGGCTTAGCAGTAGGTGCCACCTCGACGAGATCGAGGTTCGCTTCCTTTGCCAGGTTCAACGCTACCGAGGTCGCGATGACCCCCACTTGCTCGCCTTTCGGACCGATAAGGCGTACCTGGGAGACGCGAATCTCTTCGTTAATGCGTGGTTCGTCGCTAATGATGACTCCAATCCTTGTTAAAACAGTGGAACAGCACACCAAAAGGCAAAGATAAATTCAAG
Organism: Gardnerella sp. DNF00038; assembly: GCF_049262855.1. Taxonomy (NCBI): domain Bacteria; kingdom Bacillati; phylum Actinomycetota; class Actinomycetes; order Bifidobacteriales; family Bifidobacteriaceae; genus Gardnerella; species Gardnerella sp. DNF00038. Next base: position 1,258,378 of record NZ_CP058407.1, read on the forward strand.
TTCACACATCAATCAAAATAAGCACGCAACCTAAATTCATAGCCGTGCGGCTTTGTAGCAATAAATAAATGCCACGTGACCGAAGTCATGAACCCGAAACCACTTTGGGCTTCCAGGTGGGATATACCACTTTCTTGATTACTCAAGCCAAATGTCTATTCTACTTGGAGCCTTGACATTAATCAATGCCAATAATCAACCGTGCTCAAAAATACTAAACAAATCGCAGTAAAACACGCAAAATAAACGCAATTCCACGCGCGCGATATTATGAGACTATGGAGCCTTTAAAGCGCTGCGTTGTTTTAGCAGCTGGAGATTATTACGACCATACGCGCGAACATGTTCCTGATCGCGCTTTAACTATTGCGGCAGATGGTGGCTGGGATCATGCGTGCAGACTCGGCTTGCATGTTGATGCTCTAATTGGTGACTTTGATTCTGTGCGCTTAAAGCTTCCAACAGATGCTGCCATTACACGACTTCCCGCCGAAAAAGATGATCCAGATTTGCTTTCTGCTCTTAAAGTTGGCTGGGCTAAAGGTTCTAGAGAATTCCATATTTTTGGCGGCTTAGGCGGTCGCGTCGATCACACGATTTCCAATATTCAGCTTATGGTTCGACTTGCCGTTAGAGGCGGAATTGGATTCTTGTATGGAGACGGCACGATTGTTACAGCAATTCACAACGGTTCTCTTGACTTTCCTGCATCTAATGGTCACGAAGGCCGCATGGTTTCTGTGTTCTCACACACGCCCGTTTCTAGCGATGTAAACGAGATTGGTCTTAAATATCAACTTCAGCACGCAACTATGTATGGTGATGCCGTTCAAGGCTTAAGCAACGAGTTACTAAACGACACTCCTGCACATATTGACGTTCATGAAGGCACTCTTGTAATCACATTCCCTATAGATGCTCCACTGCCGCAAGTCAGCTGGTTTAAGCGGCCAGTTGGCGATTTGGGAGATATAAACACTAGCATTTCAAGCGCTCTAGCTGTGCCATCAAAATAGCGTAAATAATCGCAATTTGCGGTGTAGAGAGCAAAAATGCCTCGTAATGCGTCGTACATACCGCACATTAAAATGAACATGTTAGTTTAAATAACGAAGACCAAAACGTATTGTTAAAAATCGCGAAAAATCGCTAGAACTATGCGTTAAGGTTTCACTCAAGGGAGATCCCATATGACAGTCAAGATTGGTATTAACGGCTTTGGACGTATCGGCCGTTTGGCATTCCGTCGTATTTTTGAGCTTCAGGCTCGTGGCGGTCAAGCTGGCGATATCGAAGTCGCAGCCATCAACGATCTGACCACTCCTTCGATGCTTGCTTACTTGCTTAAGTACGACAGCACTCATGGCACTTTCCGCCACGACGACGGCACCCCAGTTGAGGTTACCTCCACAGAAGACGCAATCGTCGTAGATGGTAAGACTTACAAGGTTTACGCTGAAAAAGATGCAAACAATATTCCATGGGTTAAGAACGATGGCGTTGAGTTCGTGCTCGAGTGCACTGGTTTCTACACTTCTGCAGAAAAGTCCCAGGCTCACTTGAACGCTGGAGCTAAGAAGGTTCTTATCTCCGCTCCTGCTAAAGACGAAACCACCCCAACCGTTGTGTTTGGTGTGAACCAAGACATTTTGAAGCCAACCGACAACATTGTGTCCGCTGGCTCTTGCACAACTAACTCCATGGCTGCAATGGTTAAGCTTTTGCAGGATAACTGGGGTATTAAGTCTGGCTTCATGACCACCATCCACGCTTACACTGGCACCCAGATGATTCTCGACGGTCCACGCGGCTCCAAGCCACGCAACAACCGTTCTGCAGCTTGCAACACCATCGAGCACTCCACTGGTGCTGCTAAGGCAATCGGCAAGGTTGTTCCAGAGGTTAACGGAAAGCTTCAGGGTCATGCTCAGCGTATTCAGGTTCCAGATGGATCTGTTACCGAGTTGACCACTGTTCTCGAGAAGCCAGCAACCACCGAAGAAATCAACGAAGCCTTTAAGAAGGCATTCGAAAACTGCGAATACTTCGGTTACAATGCCGATAGCATTGTGTCTTCCGATATTATTGGCGACACCCACGGTGGCGTTTTCGATCCAACTCAGACCGATGTTAACACTGTTGACGGCGTAACTTTGGCTCGTACCGTTACCTTCTACGATAACGAGTACGGCTTTACTGCTAACATGATTCGCACCTTGCTTTACTTCGCTGAGATTGCTGAGTAAAGTTAGCGAAACACGGTAAAGCTAATAAAGCTTAAATAAAAGCTATAAACCCCTTGCGGTGACTCATCGCAGGGGGTTTTCGCAAAACATTTTGCACACGGGGGGTAAAAATGAGCAAAAAACATGCTACGACAGGTAAAGCAACGCCAGCAATCGCACAGTTAGAAAACGCTGGAATTACGTTCCGCGTTGTTGACTATGAGCACGATGCAGACCACATGGATGATGGGTATGGCATGGAAGCAGCGCAAAAATTAGGCGTAAATGCTGAACAAGTGTGCAAAACACTTATGGTAGACACTGGGGAAAAACGCGTAGTTGGGATTGTGCCAGTAAACGGTAGATTGAGTATGAAGGCGATTGCTAGCGCAGTAAATGCCAAAAAAGCCAGTATGACAAGCCCAGATGTAGCCCAACGCGAAAGCGGCTACGTGGTTGGCGGAATCAGCCCATTTGGTCAGCGTACTCATCACGAAACCGTTCTGGATGCTAGTGTTATGCACTTTGATGAGATTCTTGTTTCTGGAGGCAAACGCGGTCTTGATGTTGTTCTAAATCCAAACGATTTAGTTAGCTTGCTTAACGCAACCGTAGCAGATATATTAGCTTAAGTAATACAATTTATATTAGAAGTATTAAATTATATTAGAAGTATTAAAACGTTTTCACATAGGGGTGATTTATGAAATCGTATTCGTTACCACCGAGAACAGGTAACCAATACACGATTTGCCACAAAGATTACAAGGCTACAATAACACAACTTGGGGCTGCACTACGCAATTTTACTTGGAGAAATAGTGATATTGTTGTGCCATTTGAGGCTGACGAGTTACCGCCTTGCTTCAATGGACAAATACTTATTCCTTTCCCAAATCGTGTAGATAAAGCGTCTTACAAGTTCCAAAACGCGTCTTATACTCTGCCTATCGACGAGCGAGATAGAGACACAGCTTTGCACGGCTACGGATACCGTTCATACTGGCAAACTTTAAGCGTTACACAATCCAGTGTGAGTCTTTTATGGCGATCACCAAATATGGAAGGATATCCTTTTGACATTGTCACCATAGCCACTTGGGAGCTTGACGATTATGGGATTCATTTAACGTTGAATACAACCAATCATGGCAATGATGATGCTCCATGGGCTGCTGCAATGCACCCTTGGCTGTGCAACGGATTACAAGGGCATGGAGACGAGATTGATCAACTAAACTCTAAGTGCAAGCTTAAGCTTCCTGCAAAAACGCATGTGCGCGCAAATGAACGTTTAATACCAGTTGGTACAGAAAGCGTAGACGGAACGCGATTTGATTTACGCGATAATCCATTTTTAGTTAATCAGCCATTTGATGATGCTTGGACTGATTTAATTAGGGATGACGATGAGTGGACTACTGCGATTTTTACGCGAGCTGACGACTTACAAATAGCGGTAAAAGGCGACAAAAGCGTAACATCATTCCAAGTGTGCACTGCAACTGGTTTCCCTGCAGACAAGCATCCTTGCGGAGTTGCTGTAGAACCACAGACGGCGTATGCGAATGCATTTAACACAGGAACAGACTTGACTGTTATAGCACCACAGGAAACTGTTGTTAACCAATTTAGAATTTCACCTCTGATTGAGAATATGTAATAGCTGCATATATGTGACATCTGGTGAAAGACAAAAGCTTGAACGTCTTGGCAATGTGCGATAATCCCTAAGGTTGTTCATTTTAATCGTTAGGAGTTTATTATGGGTATGCGTGGACGTAAGCGCAAGGCACGCCGCAAAAAGGCAGCAAATCACGGCAAAAGACCAAATGCTTAAGTTAGTGATTTATTAACCTTTATTTTTGGTGATTTTAAACTATTTTAAAAAAGACGAGCATATTCACTTTTATTGTGGACATGCTCGTTTTTTATATTAACTACGACAAGTCTTTCTTGATATTTCAACGAAAACTCGAGTTGTTGACACACCTTTTGCCGCTTATCTGAATTTTTTACCCCACAACTCTTCACTCTGCCTATCTCTTACCCCGCATTTGTTTATCAAAACGCCAAATATGGGAACAAATGCGGGATAAAAAAAAAACAAAATACTACAAAATAACCCACTCGCGCAAATCAGCCGCGCTAATGCAAGTCTCTGCAAATTCTACAAACTTTTATCTATCAACTTGTCTAGTTCATTCAACCTATTCTTAGCGTGGCAAATCAACTTTTTCTCATCAATAGTTTTCTTGCCAAAGAGCACTTCCTTAAGAACACTAGCTGCTGTAATATTTGGACTATTTTTATACGAATCAGAATCATATATACATTTTTCGTCTCGCTTGTAAATCTGAATTCTGTCAAATATTTTCGATTGTTCTAATTTCAACAAGTTATCTACTATATTGTTCACAATATTGTCGTGATGATCCTTAGGAGTTGCCCTAGCACTTTTAGGATCTTCCAAATACATTTCCCTGTAGCGAATCAGTGTACTGATCCATGACAATTCAGGTTTTGTTGCGATGACAGCAAGAGAAACACGGTAACCGCGATCTATCAACATTTTTGCAGTGCTGCTAGGCACTTCAACACTGCGCAAAGTACCTTCAATTATGAGATTATATTTTTTAGAACTTAACTCATCAATTAAGCTTCTTACCATTTTTGCTGAAAAAGCACTCGTATATTTAACACTTTCTTTACCGTATTTATCAAGCAACTCGCAATAATAAGGGTGTTGAGTCCTATAGCTATCAGCATCAAGGATTATTATGTTACCGTTAAATTCTTTTTGTTTTATTACATGAATGGTCGTTTTGCCAGCACCACTTTGTCCACCGAGTAAAACCGCCTTAGGATGCAAATCTGCATGCTTATACATTTGTAAAGAACGTAAATTTCTTAACAAACAGTGAGTAAAATACTCTTCGCTAAAATCTTCTATAACCATAGCAAAATCACACTTACCCATATTTTTCTATACGATTGTTAACTATTTTTATTGCAACTTACGTATTCAAGCAAGCGTTCTATGCCATCTAAATATCCGATATAACGATTTATATCTTCAAAATTTGTAGATGTATAAATCTTTGTATTAATTACATCTGATAAATCATCACTAATTGCAATCCATGCATTAGAAGAATCATCAAATTGTATATTCATACTATCCTCGTATTTATATAAACGAGCCAGTAAAAGTGCGCCACGCTCCTTTAAAACTTCAATCTTCATATTCAAATCGTATTTATCAGATGCAGATAATTCTTTTTCATGTACGATATCAAAAAGAGAAACCTTGAATTTATCACAAATCTTATCTATTAACCTAGTTGAAATAGCACTTGTACCATTTTCGTATCGCACAATGCTATTACGAGATACTCCTAATGCTTCAGCTAACTCTTGTTGAGTTATTTTTTTTGAGCGACGTAGTGCTCGAATATTCACAGAAACCATATATACGCCCTTTTATAAAAAATCTGCAATAACAATTAATTCAAAATTAAGATTTAAGATTTATTTGTGATATAAGCATATAACAAAAAACATTGAAGCACCAATTTTGGTGCAAAATCTTTACAAAATTTTTAAACTCTCACAACACATACAAAAATATTAAATTGCTCAATAATTGAAAATAAAAAGGGTCATAAGCCAAAATAAAAGATTTAAAGAAAACAAAAAGGCTCGGAGAGTTGACGCCCCTAGTAGCATCTATCTCCAAGCCCTTAATAATCACAGCACTATTACTGTCCCTAGCAAAAACAGCACTGCTAATTACCCTCAACAGTCAACTCACAAAACCAGCATCACCAGAATCCACTGCGAAAAAAGGAAATTAAGCAAAACAGTAAAAACCAGTAATGCAATCCTGCAAGAAAACTTGCGACAGAAATCAAAGAAAACTACCACAGTTGAGAGCAAAATCATAGAAGTGAGCGCACTGAAAAATACGCAGCACGCTCACCGATAACACTTAACGTGCTTTTTAACTTAGTGACGCATCTTGCGAACAGCAGCACCCATACCAGCAAGCATAGAAGCAGCCAAAGCAGTCAAAGCAACACCAACACCAGCATTACCAAGCTGCTCGCCAGCCTTACCACCATGACCATTACCACCCTTGGTGCCCATACCAGCAAGCTCACCCTTAGCAGCAGCAGCGGCACCAGCCTTACCAGCGGCTGGAGCAGCAGTCTGAGCCTTAGCCTCAACCTTCTTAGCCTCAGCCTTAGCAGCAGCAGAAGCAGCAGGGAAATCAGTAGAAACTGGGTTCAAAGTGTTAGGATCAGCAAAGCCCTTAACAGCAGAAGCCTCAACCTCAACAGCCTTATTAAAAGCAGCACGATAATTCACAAGAGCAGTATTATAAGCAGTAGCAGCAAGCAAAGCCTTACCACTCTTCTCTCCGAAATTCTTCTCAGCATCAGCATACTCATGAGTCCTATAAGCATTAGCCTTAGACTGAGCAGCCTTCAAATCAATAACAGCAGCCTTGTAAGCATCAGTATCAGTCTTACCAGCCACGCGAAGAGCCTCTTCACGATCAGCAGCAGACTTCACCTGAGCATCCAAAGCAGCCATCTGAGTCTTAGCAGCCTCAAAATCAGCCTTAGCCTTAACAAACTTCTCCTGAGCATCCTTATTAGTAGCATCAGCCTCAGCAAGCACAACCTGAGTACGCATCAACTCAGCAGAAGCAGCAGACTTAGATGGATCAGCAGTCTGAACAGGTTTAGTCTGATCTGGCTTAGTCTGATCTGGCTTAGTCTGATCTGGCTTGGTCTCACCAGGCTTAGTCTGATCTGGCTTAGTCTCACCGCCTGGATTCACACCACGCAACGCGTTCAAATAACGCTGATTGGCTTCAACCTGAGCCTTAGCAGCAGCAACAGCCTCAGTCTGAGCTGTAACCTTAGCATCAGCAGCATCAAGAGCAGTCTTCAAATCTTCAGCTTTCTTCTCAAGAGTCTTGCCTTCAGCATCTGTATCCTTAAGCTTCGCTTCAGCTTCAGTATTAGCCTTATCTAAACTCTTGTATTCTTCAGACTGCTTATATTCTGCAGTAGCTTTAGTCTTATCGAAATCCTTATCGTTAACATGCTTTCCAAGATAAGCAGTCAAGCCATCTTCCACTGCCTTCTTAGCAGCTTCTGCAGCCTTCTTAGCAGCATCAAACTTGGTTTTAGCATTCTCATAAGCCGTCTTAGCTGCAGCTTGGGCGCTTTGAAGCTTGACCAAACTTATCTCTGCAGTTCTCACAGCACGCTGGCTTTCACGAAGAGTCTTGTTAGCCTCATGAATTTGTACAGCATCAGCAAGAGCATCACCTTTGGCACCAGCGAATGCTGGGGTTGCCATTGCGAAGCCGGCAAGCAAAGTTGCGCCAGCAGCGAAAGCGGCGATAGCCTTCTTATTCATCATTTTAATTTCCTTTCTTCTTCTCCTCCACGTAAAACACGCGAAGAGAAATTTTAAACATCCAACAACATTCCGAAATATTGTGGATAACCACCATCTAGAGCATCTAGCTAGCAGCTGTTATTAACATACCCCCCCCCGTTTAAAAAAGTCAAGAGGCAATCACACAAAACAAACAGAAAAAAATAATGTTATACACAAACTAATCCACAATAAAAACTATTTTCATCATAATATTTGTGGATTAACACTAATAAAACCGTAAAAACACATTGTTTCAAGGTTTTTAAAGAATTTTCCCAGACTTTTCTCAGGAAACTACTCGAACAAGAACACTAACACTATAAAACCATTGAAAAATCAACATTCCACACACATCACACACGCAACACGCCGACACCATGCATCGCCACACAGCGCCACACAGCGCCACGCCAACACAAACCAACATCAAACGAAATGCCATGCTACAAGGCAATCACACCCAACTAGATTCCCGCGTTTGTTCCCTTTTTTAGCAAAATAGAAACAAACACGGACGCGACGACCTGCCTTCGCGCTCAAAGCGTAGCGCGCGAAGGCAATTCGATTCCCGCATTGCTTCTAAAAATTTGCTGCAAAAGTACAAATTCTCGAGCAAGTGTTGTATACTAAAATCACAAAAGATAACATATATGAGCAAAAATGAACACAGAACTGATGGAAAATGTGCATATCACAATCTGTATGTTTTTCAATCTTTCTATTTCAGCTTTTGCTTTATATGATGATTTTTTGCCTTAAAAAATATATAGCGACCTTATACAACCAAGTTCGTATAACAAATCTTATGCAATACTTTTGCGTAAAACATGCAAGAAAGGCTTCAAAATGACAGTCCTTGTAACAGGTGGATGCGGGTACATTGGCGCACACGTTGTTCACGCACTACATCAAGCCAAGCAAAACGTCGTCGTAGTGGATGACCTTAGCTATGGCAAACCAACTCGCATCGAAGGCGCGCGACTTTATGGAATGGATATATCTTCTCCAGACGCTGGTGCGCGACTTGCACAAATCATGAAGGATGAAAATGTTGACTCCGTTATTCACTTTGCAGCGCGCAAGCAGGTTGGGGAATCTGTAGAAAAGCCGCTTTGGTACTATCAGCAGAATATAAACGGCATGCTTAATGTTTTAGAAGCTATGCGACAAAGTGGAGCAAAAAAACTCGTGTTCTCGTCTAGTGCTGCAACATACGGCGAGCCTCCTGTAGAGGTTGTTCCAGAAGACGTTGTACCAATGCTTCCAATTAACCCATATGGTCAAACAAAGCTCTTCGGCGAATGGATGGCACGGGCATGTGAAAAACCATACGGCATTCGCTTCTGCGCCCTACGCTACTTTAACGTTGCAGGCTGCGGACCTGTTGAGCTAGAAGATCCAGCTATACTGAACCTTATTCCTATGCTTCTTGAACGTTTACAGAAAGGCAAAGCGCCTGCAATTTTTGGCAGCGACTACCCTACTCCAGATGGCACTTGCATTCGCGACTACATTCATGTTTCCGATCTTGCAGATGCACACATTGCTGCACTATCATACTTGGATCGCGACGAGCGCAAGTACGATGCGTTTAACGTTGGTACTGGAAAGGGCACATCAGTGCGCCAGATTGTTGAAGAGATTCGCAAAGTTACGAAATTGCCATTTAAAGAGGCAATTCTAGATCGTAGAGCTGGCGACCCACCTCAGCTAATTGGCAGCCCGAAGCGAATCAACGAAGAAATGGGATGGCATGCAAAATACAACGTGCAAGACATAGTTGAATCTGCATGGAAAGCTTGGCAAGCAAATCCAGAACATCATATTGACGTTGATACTTGGAAGCAGCAAGACTAAAACAAGATACATAAAAATAAAGACGCATAAACAAAGACACATAAACAAAATAGCTCCTTCGTAAAACGCAACATATGAATCTAAATCACAACATATGTTTATAAACGAAGGAGCTATTTACATTATGATTTATAATTATTTAAATTTGCATTATTGCCAACCAGCCAACAATTAACACAAAACCACTAAGCACACAAACACACTAATGCATACATCAACACGCATCAACAAAGTTCGCTTCGCATAACAGCTACACTTTCTCCAAGCAATGACGCATCTTGTTCTAATGCTGGGAATCGCACTCTTACAGCCCCAAATAGCTTGCTATCAATCCTGCTGTTAATCGCAAACTGCATATTAGCAATAAAAGTATCGTTAATAATACTGCTATCACCATTTACTACCACATCTTCAATACCATTCATAGCTATAGGAATGGCTAATATCTTACCCAAAGAAGTTCCAGCCTGAGTAATAATCCTATCTTTTTCCGATGGAGCATCCGCAATACGCTGTTGCAAACGCGGAATCGATATAAGTGTTTCCAAACATCCTCGTTTACCACAACGACATAAAAGACCATCTTCATCAACAACAACATGTCCAATTTCGCCTGCAGTAAATTTTCCGCCGTCAACAATCTTATTAGAAATCAGTGTTCCTGCACCAACACCACGAGCGATTTGTATGTATATTAAATTACTCGATCCATTAGCAAGTTGTTTTTCTCCCAAGGCTGCAGCATTAGCATTATTATCAACACGAACCGGAACATTAAATATTTTTCGCAAATCATCCGCCAGTGTAACATTTTTCCAACCTAGATGAGGTGCTGATAGAATTTTCCCTTCATCGTCAATAACTCCAGGAGATGAGATACCAATTCCCAATAGTGGTGCCGTAGTCTTTTTACGCAAATCAACGATTAAAGACACAATATCATCTACAGAAAGCTTGTCATCTAAACGAATCGGAGTTTGAATACGCTCTATAACATTTCCAACAAGATTTGTTATAGCTCCAACAATCGTATTCTCTCCAGCAATGTCAACAACTATTATTTGCCTAGAATTCTCGCATAAATGCAATAAAACTGCAGGCTTACCAGGGCACGTTGCAGACTTTGTTTTGCCTTCTTTTACAAGACCGTCGGAAATCAAGGATTCTACCACTGCGGATGCAGACGATTTAGATATACCAGTTAATTTTGCCACATCAGATCTCGAAAGAATATAATTTGAGTAAAGAAGATTTAAAACATTACAACGATTCTTCTTACGAATATCTTCTGGCGTAAATGAGATCAATCTATTACGCGAATCATCAGAGTCTTTCATTCTTTGTTTCTCCTAAGATTCCCACACTAGGTAATTATTTATTTTTATCATTTTATTGCGCCTTGCATAGAACCAAACGTAAGACCATGTTGAATAATCAAGAAGAAAACAATCACTGGCACAGAGAAAATCAGAGATGCAGCCATCTGAGCACCAACATCAACTCCTGAAGGTGTAGCAAATGACGCCAACCATACAGGAAGAGTGTATTTTTCTTGAGTTTTCATAAAAGTATACGCTATTAAATAATCATTCCATGCGTGAATACAAGCAAATACTGATGTTGCGATAATCCCTGGAGCTGCAAGCGGAAATGTAATCCTCCACAAAATTTGCCATTCACTAGCACCTTCAACACGAGCTGATTCAAAAATAGACATTGGCATAGCCAAGAAAAATCCTCGCAAATTCCAAATTGCCACTGGAAGCACAGCAGTAACATAAGCTAAAACTAAACCAACGTAAGTATCAAGCATTCCAAAACGATTGAAAACAATGAATTGTGGTATAAGAATTGCTGTTGCTGGAATCATTTGCACAACAATCACAGCAGCCATAATAAGCTTTCTGCCAGCAAACGCGTGCATAGTTAAAGCAGCACAAGCCAAAAACGCTACAATAACCGCAATAACTACACTCAACACTGTTACCAACAGACTATTGCAAGCATATGAAAGCATTGAATCAGAAGAAAAAGCATCATGCATATGTTCAAACGACCAGTGACTTGGTAACAAAGTTGGCTTGGATTGTAGAACTTCGTTTCGAGGTGAAAATGCCGTAACACACATCCAATACACGGGGAAAATCCATACAATAATAAACACAAAAGCAAGCAACGTGTTAATAATTTTATTCAATGTAACGCGCCTACGAAGCAAATCCAATAAGGTAACTATCTTCATAGCTCATCACCATTCTTTAGAAGTCGTCTAATATAGTAAACCGTAGCAAAAAAGAGTATCAGAGTAGTTACCACGCTTATTGCAGAGCCTTGTCCAATAGAAAAATTAATAAATGCTTTCTTATATGTAAAAACTCCAACGGTTGCAGTAGATTCACGAGGACCGCCCTGAGTAAGTAACCATATTTGATTAAATACGTTGAAATCCCATATGCAAGAAAGTATGGTTATAGCCGTTAATTGTGGAGCCAATATAGGTACTGTAATTTGCCAATATATACGCGTTTTTGAAGCTCCGTCAACTGCCGCAGCCTCAGCATATTCAGGAGCAATCTGCTTTTGTGCCGCATATAAGGTAATAGCAATATATGGAACAGCCTGCCATACGATTATTAATCCAATACAGCAAAAAGCTAAATTCGTGTTACTAGTCCACGAAAGATTGCGAATATTGCCAAAAATTTTTAACTGAGTTAACAGCCAACCTACTACTCCATAACCAGGTTGAAACATCCATTTAAACACTAATGCAGCAGCAACATTAGGCATTGCCCATGCAGCTACAAGAACAATGGACATAATCACCCTTACTACTGCAGATTGTTTAAACATGGTTTGCGCAACCCACATCCCTATAAGCACGCTAGTAATAACGAGAAATGCAGCAAAAGCAATTGTGATTCCTAGAGAATAGTAGAATCCTTTGTCTGCAAAAAGAGCTAAATATTGCTGAATGCCAACGAACTCGAATTCTCCAGTAAACAACGATCTAGCATTAAAATTGCTAAGAGATGCTACAACAAGCATAAGTAGAGGCAAAATAACCAACACTATAAGTAATATGCAAGCTGGAAGTAGCATTAGAACTGGAACTATTTTACTAGCACTGTTACTAGCAGATTTACTAGCACATCTACTACTATAATTTTTGCTAACTTTTAGGAGCCTCATAAGTCACCACCAACCTGATTATGAGAGAAAATCTCTTGTGCATGGTCATGAAATACGCGTGCTGCTTGCAAAACAGATTTTGCAGACATAGCAGATGAAGCGAATAATTCTTTGAGAGAACCATCTGCTTCGATAGTTGACCATCCAGGAGCTGCAGGAGTTGATTGAGATACTCTAGCTGTTTCGAAGAATCCTTTTTGCACCTCGTCTAAATCGCGAGAATGTAAATATTCATCCAACAAGTCAATACTATTAGGAAGCCAACCATCGTGTTCCACGATCCACTTACGCTGAATTAAAGGGCTTGCAGCAATGCGTATCCATTTTAATGCCAACGCAACGTTGCTACTTCTAGACGGTATTGCCCAGTCTGAACCAGCAAGAACAGAAGGTTGTATACCCTTACCCTTTACGCTTGGCATTGGAAATGTGGCAAAATCTTTTCTAGAAAGAGATGGATTAATTGAGATTGCCTTTGTAACAGCTGCACTATTTGTCAATACTGCTGAAGCTTTTTGTTGAGCTAGTATTTGCGCTTGATCAGGATTATTTATTTCAGCAGATCTTGATGCTTCTGTTGAGAACGCGTTTTGAAAATCTGCCCATTTTTTAAGTCCTTGTAAGGTTTTCTTACTTATTGCAGACGAATGCCATTGCATTCCATTGGATGAAGCTAAGCTTCCACCACAATCCCAAACAAATTGCATTCCAGCAAACCAATTCTGTCCTGGAAGATACATTGCACTAAAATCCGCTTCATTTTTGTGAGCTTGTTTTATTGTGTTAAGTGCAGAAATCAACTGAGTAAAAGTTGTTGGCTGATTTGTTATTCCAGCTGAAGACCATATGCGTTTGTTGTAAATAACAACTCTAGATGCTGCAAATGCTGGGACAGCATACAGCTTATCTTTATAAATAGCTGGCTCTCGTAATCCTTTAAGCCAACGTTTACCTTGTGAAAGCATTTTTTCGTGTTCTGTTATATCTAGTAATCCTCCACTTGCTGCAAAATCCGCTATTTTTGTATTACCAATATCAACAACATCTGGCGGACGAGATGTAGATAATGCAGTTGTAAGTTTTGTAGAAATACCGTCCCAGGGCTGAACTTGTACATGTACTCGCACGCCTGTTTGTGCTTCAAACTGTTTGTTGATTGCGTTAAGTGTTTCTTTTGTAAAATCGTCTTGCATAACCCACACTGTTATGCCATTTTTGGATGAGGATTGGGAAGATACGCTGCTTGTTGGCGCTCCTATAGAGCATCCACTAAGCATTATTGCCATTGCTAGCGTAATAACCGCATAAGCAGTACACTTTCCGTATATTCGTCTCATGCGCGCTCCTTGAAAACATATTTGGCTTCGCACCATTGCTTAAGCCGTATTACTATTCTACACCTTCATAAGTACGATTTCCGCACTTATTAAATTTTGTAAAATACATGCAAAAAATGAATCAAATAGTTTATAAGACAAAGAGCGACACGCTCATAACTGTTGGAATTAAAACGATTCGACGACAAAGTTTGATTTTTGATAATTTAAATGCGATGATAGATATACTTTATTTTTTAACCAATAATTAGAAAGTAAAGCGAACTAAATATGTTCAGTGAAGAACCCTATACATAACATAAGCCAAACAAAAAGTTCATTGATGAACAACAAACAAAGGATAAAAATGGCTAGAAATACAATGATGGATTTTTTGTCCAATAAACTTGCGCCGTTTGGCGAAAAAGTCGCAGCACAACGGCATTTGAAAGCATTGCGTGAAGGCGTGCTTATGGCAATGCCTCTTGTACTTATTGGTTCCATTTTCACATTAATTGGAAGCTTCCCTATTGAAGCGTGGACCAAATGGCTTCACACACACGGCGAATTAGATGCTTTACTTAGCACTATGGCAAACAATTCCTTTGGATTAATCGGTCTGGCAACCGCATTTGGAATTTCATACAGACTTGCAGAATCATACAAAACAGACGGACCTTCTGCAGGAGTTCTTGCAATCGGCGCATTCCTTCTCGTAACCCCACCAATCGCAAGCAAAGAAGGCGCAAACGGCATTCCTTACGGACTTATTGGTGGAAAAGGTTTATTTACAGCAATTGTTATAGCCTTCATAACCGCAGAAATATATCGCCAGTTTATTCAACATAAATTCACAATTAAAATGCCAAAAAGCGTTCCAGAAGCTGTTGGACATTCGTTTGCAGCACTCGTGCCAGGAACAGTAATAATTGTTCTATTTGCAATAGTGACAAAAGTTTTGCAAGTCACAGGAATTGGCAGCCTCAATAATCTTCTCGCTATTATAGTCGGAACTCCATTAGCTCTTATTGGTGCAACACTTCCAGGAACATTCGTTGCCGTACTCCTCAACTCCGTATTCTGGTTCTGCGGCGTAAACGGCGGTCAAGTTGTTGGTTCTGTTATGAACCCAATCTGGCTTCAGCAAGCCGACGCCAATCGTATTGCTTTGCAAGCTGGTCACGCGCTTCCTAACATCATCACTGCACCGTTCATGGATTTGTTCGTGTATATGGGTGGCGGCGGAGCAACAATCGGTCTTGCGCTCTGCCTTCTCTTCTTCTCAAGGAGCCGCGAATACAAAACATTGGGTCGCATTTCAGGCATACCAGCATTGTTCAACATCAACACTGCTATCCTCTTCAGCTTCCCAACTGTTCTCAATCCTATTATGATCTTCCCATTCATCTTTACGCCTATCATCAATGCTGTAGTAACATACGGCGCTATGGCAACAGGATTAGTTCCTTACACCACTGGTGTCGCACTACCATGGACGACTCCACCAATCATTGGCGGATTCCTTGCTACAGGAAGCTGGCAAGGTGCTGTATTACAAGCACTGCTTGTAGTACTATCCTTTATAATCTACTTCCCATTCTTCAAGGCAGCAGACGCAGCTCATTCTAAGGCTGAAAAGGATTTAATGGATAGCAAGAACAGCGCTACTTCTAAGGAGGATTAATTAACATGTTGTCTAAGACACTATATGTTCAAGCTAATCCTAATACTGGTGAATTTATTTACAATGAGATGGAACGCCTCTGCAAAAGAATGTTTGGCATGAAAATAACGCCTGCAAGCACATTAGAAGAGGCAGATTTCAAGCTTTTATCCGACGAGCAGAAGCAACGTGCGAATCTAAAAGATGCTTTTAGCTTGAAAGTAACTAGCGCAAAAATCTCAATTCACACTAATACAGATGTAGCACTATTAATTGCCGTTTACAGGTTTGCTTACGAGTTCGGAGCAAGATTCCTAAGACCAGGCAGAAGCAACGAAATACTACCTTCTCTTAGCGAAGAAGACTTTGAAAAGGCGAATATTCAACTTGATGAAACGGCAAGTTTTGCTCATAGAGGTGTATGCATCGAAGGAGCCGACAAGATTGAGAACATAGTCGATTTCATTGATTGGCTTCCTAAAATTGGCATGAATAGCTTCTTTATACAATTTGAAAACCCTTACCCATTCCTCAAACGTTGGTATGAGCACGAGTTTAATCCGTATCAAGAGAAAGAGCCATTCAGCATTGATATTGCGCAACAAATGAGTGATTCTGTTGATGAAGCAATGCAAAAGCGCGGTATTGTTCAGCATAGAGTTGGACACGGTTGGACTGGTGAAGTTCTAGGATACTCCTCAAAATACGGCTGGGAGTCAGGCGTTAGTCTTCCAGAAGACAAGAAACCACTAGTAGCCGAAATTGCAGGGAAACGAGAACTGTTTAACGGCGCTCCAATATTAACGAGTCTGGATTTTGCAAATCCAGAAGTAACTAAGCAACTTGTTGATATTGTTGTATCGTATGCTCAAGAACATTCAGACGTAGATTATCTGCACGTATGGCTTTCTGACGCTTGCAACAATATTTGTGAATGTGAAGAATGCAAAAAGACATTCCCTTCCGATCAGTACGTTGATTTTCTTAACGCACTTGACAAAAAACTTACGGAAAAAGGTTTGGATACTCATATTTGCTTCTTGCTTTACCACGAATTATTGTTTGCACCAGAGCATGCGAAAATTGCTAATCCAGAACGTTTTACCATGATGTTTGCACCAATTAGTAGAACGTTTGAAAAAAGTTACGCAGACGTTGACTACAAGAATGGTATTCCACAAACTGAAGCCTACAATCGCAACAATACGGTTATGCCGAACTCGCTAGAAGAAAATCTAAGCTACCTGTTTTCTTGGAAAAAAGCCTTCCAAGGAGATGGATTTGTGTACGATTATCCACTCGGACGAGCACATTATGGCGATTTAGGATACATGGCTATAAGTTCAACTATTTACCGCGATATTGCACATCTTAGTAAGTTAGGATTAGATGGCTACATTTCTTGCCAAGAGCTTCGATCAGGATTCCCACATAATTTCCCTAATTATGTTATGGGATCCATGCTGTGGAACAATACGCGCACTTACGATGATATAAAGCAAGAATACTTTGCATCACTGTATGGCAATAGTTGGAAAACTGCTGTAGATTGGCTGCAAACCGTTTCTTACCTTTCTTCATGCGATTATTTCAACGCCATTGGTGAAAGAATTAATCTAAAGCAAAGCGAACAGTTCAATGCCATTGCTTGCCTAGCGGACTCAATGGTAACAACTATTTCTAAGCAAATAAGTAATGAAACTGGACACATTGCTGACGAATGGTTGATTCTCTCTTGGCATCGTGAATACGTTAAGAAACTTTCCCAAGCATTGCGAGAAATTTCTTGCGGACACAACGAACAAGCCCAACAATATTGGTACGAATTCCTTGATTTTATTAGAAAGGAAGAAAACAATATTCAACCGAATCTTGATGTCTACAGAGTAATCGAAGTAGCTAAAAACTACGCTGGATTCAAGCTTTAATCAAAAATAATCCAAAAGATCAATAAATTACCATTAAGAAGTGCCTTTGATCGTTTCTACAGGTTGAAAAACAAGTAGAGACTTTCAAAGGCACATTTTGTTTATATATTATTTGTTTATACGTTATATGCTATTTATGCACAATATTTATGCACAATCCTTAAGGCGATACTACTTAAGGCATACACCATTTAAGGCAGATACTACAAAACTCTCTCGCCACTTGATGACGGTACAGCCGAAAGAGCGCGCGGAGCAGCAAAACCACGTTTTGCAAACTCATCAGCAATAGCCTGAGCAATCGGCTTAGCCCTATTAGTATCAACTAAAGCAATAATGGAGCCACCAAATCCGCCGCCAGTCATGCGAGCGCCATAAGCTCCCTCATTGCGAGCCACATCAACAGCAGTATCGAGTTCTGGAATAGTAACCTCATAATCATCTCTTAATGAATTATGTGACTGGTTCATCAACTCTCCCGCAAGAGTAATGTCTGTTTTATGGAAAGCCTCAACAAACTCTCGAACGCGATTTATTTCCGTAACAACATGACGCACTCTTCTCATCATTGTTTCGCCACCAAGTTTCTGCACTCGATTAAGAGTATCTTGTAAAGTCTGCTGTGAATCCTCACTATTAGAAATAGAATCAGCAACAGCACGCAAAGATGACACATTAAGCGCTTGAGCAGCCTCTTGACACATCATTCGACGAGCAGCATATTGACCATCATTAAGCTGATGAGGAGCGCAAGTATCTACAACCAGTAGTTCTAGATTATTCGCCGCCAAATCAAACGGCTGCTGGCTCACGCTTTGTAATGGCGTCAAATCTTTCTTGCAGTCCAACAGAAGCGCATTACCTTCAACACATCGCAAAGAAGCATTTTGATCCAAGCCTCCAGTTGAAGCTCCAGCCATTTCATTCTCTGCCATAATCGCCGCATGAATAAGCTGCACGCGCCCAACATCCGAATCAGATAATCCTAAGTCAAATGCATCACTTAAAGCGAGCGCAATAGAACATGTCATTGCTGCAGAAGAGCTTAAGCCTGATCCAAGCGGAACGCATGAAACAAACGCAGCATCAAAACCACGTACCTTTAAGTAGCCTGCTTTACGCAATGCCCACGCTACTCCAATAGCGTATGCTGCCCAACCTTTTACATCTCCAGCATGTAGATGATCCAAATCCGCTTGTTCGATTGACATAGGATTAACGCTTGAAACTACTCTAACTTTTGTGTCTCTTCTAGGATGCAACGCAACAAAAGTGCGATGCGGAAGAGCGATAGGCAAGCATAATCCTTCGTTATAATCCGTGTGTTCACCGATAATGTTTACTCGCCCAGGGCTTGCCCACACTCCACCATTATCTTGCAAACGCATGCTGCAATATTCGCCAAAAGTCTCGCTGAATAATGATGTTGCCTGTCTGGCACCATCATTATTCTTCACTGATTCGATAAATGATACTGGCATAATAGCACTCCTTTGTACTCACAAATCATAATAACATTTAATATTACTAATATAGTTAATAACATTAGCCTAACTAGCCTAACTAGTCTAAATCAACCGCACCGAGTTCATGGAATCGTTGTGCAATAAGTTCTGGCGTAGTATCTGAAACCCACGCAGCCATACCAGACTCAGATCCAGCCAAATACTTGATTTTGTTAACATCTCTGCGGAATGAGAAGAATTGCAAATTAAGACGATAATTTTCACGACGAGGGTCATGCAATGGGGCTTGATGCCATGCTGCAATATATGGAAGATCCATTCCCAATCCATCTCCCTTATCGAAGAATGCGTTTCCGCGACGCAATAATGTTGAATACATTTGTGCCAAATCCCAACGCTCTTGGTCATCGAGCTGATCCAAAGAAAGAACATCTCTAACTGGAGCAACATGCACCTCTAGTGGCCAGCGCGCTGCGGCTGGAACATATGCCACCCAACTGTGATTTCTCATTACAATGCGCGAAGCATTATCAATCTCTGAAAGCATTAAATCTTTCAACAAATTACTGCCAGTGCGTTCAAAATAAGCTTGAGTATGTCGCAATTCTTGCTCAAGTCTAGGCGCAATAAACGGATAAGAATAAACCTGACCATGAGGATGAGCTAAAGTAACGCCAATTTCTGCACCATGATTTTCGAATGGGAATATTTGTTCAATGCCATCAATCTGGCTAATTTCAGCCGTTCTAAAAGCCCACGCCTCTACTACAGTTCGCAAACGAGATACTGGCAATTGAGCCGGTAACATATTTTCGTCTGGTCCGAAGCAAATCACTTCACAACGCCCAGCTGCAGGAGCCTGTTTCCATAGTGGATTGCCATTAAGATAATGAGGTTCACGGCTTACACCAGGAACTTGAACCATGGATGGAAAACGATTTTCAAAAACCACAACATCGTAATCAGTGTCTGGAACTTCCCCATCTTGATATGCAGAACCAGGTTTGCGAGCGGCAAGCGGATTGCCCTTAGTAAGCGCTCCAGGGCCAGCAGTGATTGGTCGATTCATGCGCGCTGTAGACATAGGAATCCAGTCTCCAGTAAGAGGATCTTGACGCATTTGCGGAGCTGCATACTGCACTTCATTACCATCCGCATCAATATGCGAGGCAAACCTATACGCTAATTTTCGAGGATCTTTCAATTCGCGCGTTTTAAGACCGCTAACATAATCTGGGCTATCATCAAGATAGAAAAAGTCACGACCGTCAGACAATTTCGTTGCAGTAATGCGAATATGATTGCGAGCATACTCTCCTTGCTTATATGACTTATAAGAATTATAAGAATATTCGCCATTATTATTATCAGTAGCATTCTGATGATTTTGAACGTCGTTAAGTCCGTCGTTAAGTCCGTCGCCAAGTCCGTCATTAAATCCGTCATTGATGTCCATGTTCATATACACCTTGTCCTTTTGATTTTAAATCTTTTGCTATGTTGTTATTTTGTATTTATTATCTTGTTTCTTTGCTTTTGCAAAGGTAAATCCACAACGACTCCTAAACAAAAAGCACATCTCAACTCTCAGAAAATGTTACTTTTTGTAACATAACGAGCGTTCTTGATGCTATTCTATCATATAATTGTGTACTTTGAGGGCATTTTATTACATATTTTGCAAAAATTCGCACTAAATAACTCATAGACGCAACATTACAAAAAATAACAATCCACCATTTACTAACACAAACTCAGGGTCTGCAGCGCATTCTACGATTAAGACTATGCCAAACAACATTAACGAGCTTATGGAAGCGCTAAACGAGACACAGCAGCAAAGCGAAAAAACGCCACTCAGCCAATCCTTCTTGCTCGGTTTCGACACAGAAACAACGGGCGCAATTCTCGGCGAAGACTCCATTTGTTCAGCAACTCTTGTGCTCAGAAACCCACAAAATAAGACTCACAATGACGTGATAGCAACCTGGTTAATAAACCCGCACAAGCCAATTAATCCAAAAGCAAGCCAAGTCAACGGATTTACGGACGAGTTCCTACAAGAAAACGGTGGGGAACCAACGGCGGAAATCGAAGCATTGGCTGCGGCGGTAAGCCTCGCGCAGAGCAAAAATATTCCACTGCTTGCATACAACGCTCCTTTCGACGTTGAAATGCTAAGGCATGATTTAAAAAAATGGGATTTAACAAGCCTGAACAATCGCCCGAATAGCACAATCAACGATGGAGAAATTCTTGTAGTAGACCCATTAGTTATAGACCGCGCTGTTTCTAAGCGCACAGGCAAGCGAACACTTACGCATACAACACAATTCTACGGCGTAGAGCCAATAGGAGACTTTCACGACGCAACAGCAGACACTGTAGCCGCAGTAGACTTGATTAAGCCTATAAGCGAATTACATGAAGATGTTGCAAATCTTGAATTATGCGATTTAATGACATGGCAACGCAAAGCGTATACAAAGTGGAAAAACAGCTTCGACGAGTGGCTAAAATCCAAAGGAAAACCAGCTAGCAGCGGAAACTGGCTATAATTCAAAATCAAGAGGAACAAAATGAGCGAAAAAACAAATCTTCATCTAAACATGCTAGACGCAAGCACAATTTTAAAAAATTACAGACTTCTACGAGAAATTATCCAAAAACTCCCACAGACCAATACTGAACACTCAGACGAACAAAACAACTGCATAGAAAACAACATAGAAAACAACGATTTCGTGCATATTCGCAACGAAATCTGGTCTATGAACGCGGACGATTTTAAAAACTACAAAAAAACATACAACCACATAACATACGATTCACGAGATATTAAGAAAAACACTCTTCTGTTCATTAAAGGCAATTTTAAGCCAGAATATCTTAAAGACGCTGATAAAAATGGCTTAACTACATACGTTGCCGAGCAAAGTTACGCGGATTACACCAATGCAGTAGGACTTATAGTAACAGACGTTCGTAAAGCAATGAGCTTGCTTTCATCAGAATTCTTTGGAAACCCACAAGAAAGACTTAGAGTTATTGGAATTACGGGAACAAAAGGAAAAACAACAACAGCTTACTTCACTCATGCAATTTTAAACGAACATTCTGAAGGCAAAGCAGCCCTATTCTCCTCCGTTGACAATTGCTTAGATGGAAAAACATATGTTGAATCTAATTTGACTACACCAGAAAGCCTAGACGCATTCCGCATGATGAGCCAAGCCGTAAAAAACGGTATGAAATACCTAGTCATGGAAGTTTCATCACAAGCATACAAAGTAGAGCGAGTATACGGACTACACTTTAATGTGGCAGCATTCCTAAACATAAGCCCAGACCACATAAGCCCAATAGAACACCCAACTTTTGAAGACTACCTGTATTGCAAACGCCAAATCGTAAAAAACACTGACGCGCTTATACTCAATGCAGACTGCGCTCACGCAGACTTAATACTCCAAGACGCACAAAACGAATACGTGGACGTCACAACATTTTCAAGAGTACGAAAAGAAGAAATGGGCGAAAACATCTGCAACTGCCAAGCATGCAGCGATCATTCAGACATTCACCCTTACGAAAAAAGCGAAAAATACCCAGAACTTATTTGGACAAAATATGTAGCAATGCCAGTTTCATCAGACGCGCAAGAACATTATGTTGCTGTTTTAGACAACGAAAGCAAGAAAAACAAAAAACAATTCGTACCTAATTACACAACTATAGACAAATTCAATCTAAAAATCGCAGGCGACTTTAACTACGAAAATGCCACTGCAGCAATTGCAATAGCAAACGCATTAGGCATAAACGAGAACACAGATCGAAAAGCCCTACATGCTATAGAAAACGTTCAAATATCAGGGCGAATGGAAGTCTTTAAAGACACAGAATCCAATACAGTTGCCATAGTAGATTACGCACACAACTACATTTCCACAAAATCTGTTATCGACTTCGTATACGACAAATACGGTAACAATGATCTTAGAATCACGCTTGTAACAGGATCCACTGGAGACAAAGCCGTTGACAGGAGAAAAGAAATAGTTCAAGCTGCACAAGATCGAATCAGCCAATTTGTGTTCACTCAAGAAGACACAAATGTCGAAGACGAAATGGACATTTGCAAATACATGCAATCTTGCGTAACCAATACAAACGTTGAATCGCGAATTATTATAAACAGAGCTGAAGCTATTGAGTACAGTGTCGAAGACGCAAGAAAAGATGCGAGAGAGAACAACAGACTCAACATAATACTTGCTATCGGAAAAGGCGACGAACGCTGGATAAAGGTGCACAACAAGCATGTTCCTTACGAAGGAGATTCGTTTATTATTAAACGCTTATTCAGCTAAGCACCTCTCTTTAGCTAAGCACCTCTCTTTAGCTAAAGTCAATTCGCAATGTTTGGATGAATATTAGCGCGCTGATCCTTAGGCTTCTTTAAGTCTGGATTAACGCGCTCAATAAGCATAGTTCGAGCGTCGCCAGCTGTAACAAAACTGCCGCAAATCAACACTCCATGTCCGTATCCAACTCCAAGCTCATCGTCTTCGTCAACAAGATTCACAGCTTCTTGAATAGCGTCTGGAAGATCGTCAACACGAATCACTCGATCTCTGCCAAATACGTTAACCGCAATCTTCTCCAAATCTTTTGGATCCATAACGCGATCACGCCAAGAGTTACGAGTAACAATAATATTCGTTAAAATCGGCTCAAGAACACCCAAGTATTCTTCAACTTGCTTATCTGCCATCATTGCCACAACGCCAATAAGCTGCTCAAAATTATAATTCTCCTCGATTGTTTTACGAAGCGACTCAGCAGCATTAACATTGTGGCCGCCATCAATAATAATTGTCGGAGAAGTGCGCACTTGCTCAATGCGCCCAGGAACATTAACTTGGCTCAAAGCCTCGGCAACCAAATCGCCATCCAAAGCGCCATTTACAGGCAGAACAACCTCCGCAGCAGCAAGCGCCGCCAAAGCATTATGCGCCTGATGCACACCAAACTTGTCAATCGGCACATCTTCATAAGTGCCATTAGGCGTGCGCAAAGTGGCAACTTGACCGCCAACAGCTGGAGTGCGCGAAATAACCTCTAGCTCGCCACTGCCGTCACTAAAGTCGCGTAAAAGCTTGGCATTATTGCGATTTGCCACCTCTTGAATAATCGGCAAGACTTGCGATTCGTGTGGCTGCGGCCCCAAAATCACAGTGCAATTTGGCTTAATAATGCCCGCTTTTGTGCGCGCAATTTCTTCAACCGTGTTTCCAAGCCATTGCATGTGATCCATGTCTACAGGACCAATAATCGCAGCATCAGCGTTCATAACATTAGTGGCGTCCCATTCGCCACCCATGCCAACTTCCATCACGGCAACATCTACAGGAGCGTCGGCAAAAACCCAAATCGCCATAGCTGTAAGCACCTCAAAAAAGCTCATGCGCGGCTTGCCATCGGCGTCCATGCGAGCGTCAACCATGTCTATAATGTCTTTCATTTGATTATACACGTCAACGAAATGGTCGTCGCTAATTTCCTCACCATCAATCATGATTCGCTCATTTATGCGCTGCAAATGCGGAGAAGTGTAAAGACCCGTGCGCAAACCGTATGCGCGGCAAATCGCCTCCGCCATGCGAGCCGTGGATCCCTTGCCATTGGTGCCAGTAATGTGAATTACGTGCATCGATTGCTCTGGATGCCCCAAAATATCAAGGATTAGGCGCATTCTGTCTAAATCAAGATTCGTCTTATTATGCTCTGGAGCGCGTCGCATGATATCACGCTCAACGTCAATAATGCGCTCGCCGCTACTATTTGGATGTTCCATAGACATTTTGTTTGTACTCCCCCTGATTTAACTCTCGCCATACGCTGTGTTCGTTATATGCGACATTCTTATGCTCATTTTTCCAACTATCTAGATTAGTAACTGTAGTGTTTTTGTTCCTGCTTTACGGCGTGTCGAAGTAGAAATGCACTACAGATTCGTTAGATTTATCTCACTCATGATGCATTTGTAACGTTATTTGGCTGTTTTTCGTTACATTTGCATCATTGATGAGACATTTGTAACGCTTTTTGGCTCAAATTCGTTAGATTTATCTCACTCATGATGCATTTGTAACGCTAGCGGTATTTCTTGCTTGGCGTTGCGCAAGCGACTTTATAACGAGTTATAAATTTCTGCAATAGTAAAAAGTGTTACAAATCATACAAAAATTATTCAAAAAGGCGTGTTAGTGGAAACTAAATGGTAGAGTACTCGATGTCGTTTCCGCCCAGGCTGCGTAGGTCAAGAGACGATTTTAAAGAAATTACAATACGCAGCGTCTAGTAGTTAAGGGACTATTATGAGTGATATTTTCAATAATGAATCAAATAATGAATCAAATTACACGCAATCCAGCACGCCTATAACAGACAAGGCTCAAAATCAAGAAGAAGTTACGCCTACAATAATTAGCAGTCTTCGCTGGCGAGTGGCAGATATATCACTTGGAGCTGCTTTAGCTGCTTTGTTTGGTGTAATCTACTGGGGCTTTACTATTGTGTTCTTCTCCCAGATTTCACCTATTTTGCGAACGGTTTTGCCTGGTTTTGGCAGCATTTTGCACGGCGTTTGGTACATGTCTGGCCCTCTTGCTCTTCTTTTAATTCGTAAGCCTGGTGCTGCGATTTATGTTAATGTTCTTGGTGCTGTATTCGAAAATATTCTTGGTCAACAATTCTCCGCATTCATGGTTCTTGCTTCTGCCGCTTTACAAGCTGTGTTTAGCGAAATTCCTTTTGCGATTGCCAAATATAAGAAGTATAACCTTACCTTAAGCGTTATTGCTGGTGGTCTTACAGCTATTGAATATGGTATTTATTTGATGTTCGTAATCTACCAAGGTAAGTCTGTAAATTATCTAACAATTCACATGATTTGTGAGTTTATAAGCGGTATTGTTATTGCTGGAATTATTCCTTGGATTTTGTTCGTTGCAGTTCGTAAGACTGGAGCTTTGAGTAATTTCGCTTCTGGAAGAGGACAAGCTACAGTAGCATAATTATTCGAGCTAAAACAGCTGGCGACTAGACTAGCAGAGCACATAAGTGTGCATTGCAATGCGAATTGTATATGAATAGTGTTGCATAGCGTGTTAAACGTTTATGGGTGTGTGCTAATCTAGTCGTTGCTGACTTTGTTAGCGTGGGGCTTTAGCTCAGTCGGTTAGAGCAGCGGACTCATAATCCGCCGGTCCAGGGTTCAAGCCCCTGAGGCCCCACTAGATAATCGCCTTAATGGCGTATAAAAAAGCTTCAACTCGTTTGATTCTTAGGATTATCCTAATTCTTCTTACAAGTTGAAGCTTTTTGTTTATATTCTTACAGACTACAGTCCTGCTTTAGAAAGATAGTCTGGGATTTCGCTCGGATATTCTGGCCACGCGCCCGCCTGAGTGCAAACATACGCAGCAGTGTTAATCGCAGCACGATGCGCGTCTTTAAGCGAATCGCCAGCCAAAATCCTTGCAGTAAAAGTACCAGAGAACGAATCGCCAGCGCCAACTGTGTCATTAACTTCCACATGAGGGGTCGGATATGTGGAGCTTTCTCCCGTCTTAGTAAAGATTGTGCTAAAAGTAGATCCGCCAGTCAAAATCACATAATCCAAGCCGTAGCGCGCCTGGAACCATTTGCAAGCCTCATTGTCTGAAGTTTCGCGAATATTGAACATGTCTCTAAGAAGAAGCAGCTCAGAATCGTTAAGCTTAAAAACAGTAGCCTCTTTGAGCAGAGCATCAATTAAATCTTTTGAATAATGATCACTACGAATGTTAATGTCAAAGAACTTCATGGCGTTTGGCTTAGTGTGCTTTAAAAGCTCCAAAACAGTGTCGTGCGTTTCTTGCGATCTTAAGCTAAGAGTGCCAAAGCAAATCGCGTCTGCTTTGCTAACAAGGTCTACAAGTTCTCGCGTATAAACAATATGGTCCCACGCAATGTTTCGCACAATCGTGTATTCTGGAATGCCATTTTTAAGTTCCACATCTACTGTGCTAGTTGGCCAAGCATTGCGCTGAATAACGTGCTTGATCCCTGCTTTTTTAACTTCTTCAACAAGTTCATCACCGAGAGAATCTTCTCCAACCGCACTAATAACATAGCTTTCTGCTCCATTGCATTGCGCGTGATACGCAAAGTTGGCTGGAGCACCTCCAACTCGTTTTCCTTGTGGGAGCAAATCCCACAGTAGTTCTCCAAGCGAAAGAACGATTGGCTTAGTCATTATATTCCTTTCAAGAGCATCAATGATTTTGGCTACAACTTGTTGATTCAACATTTTTACCCGCAGCACGCCGATAATAAAATAATGCTGTTATAACAAAGCGATATAACAACATTATTGCGTTAAGATTAGATAAATTGGGTCTTTAGGATTTTGAACTTTACAACTCAACGGTTAGTTGCCACTTTTCCGCCGAAATATAAGAAAAGTGGCACTAATCTCATCGAAAAAAGTTGCCCTGCTGCGCGTTACTTTGACGCGCGCTGAGCCATCCAAGCCTCTACATCATCAATCTGCTTAGGAATATCGATAGAAAGCCATTCAGGACCATTCTCCGTCATCAAAACATCGTCTTCAATGCGGATTCCAATTCCGCGCATTTCTGGCGGAAGCATAAGATCATTGGCAGCAAAGTACAAGCCAGGCTCGATTGTGAAAATCATTCCTGGAGTAATCTTCGCACCCTGATACGCCTCGTAGCGAGCTTGAGCGCAATCGTGAACATCCAAACCCAAGTGGTGAGCAACACCACACGCATGCCAGCGGCGATGCTGCTGACCTTGCGGCGAAAGTGATTCTTCAACGCTAACCTTTAGAATACCCCACTCGTGCAAATGCTCTGCAAGCACGCGCATGCAAGCGTGGTGAATATCGCTGTAAGTGGCGCCTGGCTTAGCAGCCTCAAAACCAGCTTGCTGAGCGTCGAGAACGCACTGGTAAAGCTTCTTTTGCAAATCCGTGAACTTGCCGTTTGTTGGGAAGGTTCGCGTAATGTCTGCAGTGTAAAGGCTGTTGACTTCTACGCCTGCATCAATCAAAAGAAGATCCCCGCTAGAAACCACGCCCGTGTTGCGCATCCAATGCAAAATTGGAGCGTGCTTTCCAGAAGCAACAATCGTATCGTAGCCAACCTCGTTGCCAACTTCTCGAGCAACGGAGTTAAAAGCACCTTCAATCATGCGCTCAGAATGCTCTTTGCCTAAAGCTTGAGGTAAACGCGTAAGCATGCGATCAAAGCCTAACTTTGTAGCAGCAACAGCTTTGCGCATTTCACCAATCTCGTAAGCATCTTTAAGCATACGAGCTTCGGCTGCTACTTCATGCAACTTATCGTCTGCGGCAATATTTGCATCTTCGTCGCTAAATCCGCTCGCTTCTCTTAAAGCATCTACACGTGCTGTTAAATCGGAGTCCGCTTCTCGCACAATTCGCACACGCACGCTTTCGGCAGAGCTATTATCGTCGCTAACGTTTTTTGCGATTGCTTCATCAAGCTCCGCAATATCACGCGTTTCAATGCCTGTCATGGCTTTCAACTCTTTGAGTCCTGCGCGAGGACCAACCCAGTATTCGCCATAGTGTGGGTCTTTGTAGAATGCGGCAGTGCTATTGTCTGCGCGTGGAGCAACAAATAGTTGAGGAATGTGTGTTTTGCCAGCTGCTTCCTCGTCGCTGCCTGCTTGCACCGGTTCAAGCACAAGCACTGCACCAGCTTCATAATCTTGACCCAAGCCAGTGTAGTACGCGAACGTTGTGTCTGGTCTAAAAGCGTAGTCGCAATCGTTATTGCGTACTTTTGGCTGACCTGCTGGGATAACAAGGCGCTCGCCTGGGAATCTCTTGCCAAGCGCTTCTAGACGCGCTGGCGTGTACTTTGAGGACTCAAGCGGTTCGATTTGTGGCTCCTGGTTATCCCAGCCACTGGTCATAAACTCTTTAAAGGAATCGCTGTTTGGACGCAAAGATCGATTGTTTACGCGGTCTTGCGCTTTCTGCGTACCATCCGCATTAAGCTGCTCGCCATGTATTGTTGGTGTTGATTGATGCATATCTTCTGCCATCTTGCGACTCCTTGATTTTAATATTTAATCAACTTAATCTTTAATCAACTTAGATTCAATCTACATCTTCTTATTTTCTTATTAGGAATGTACATTGAACATCGCCATTAACTTGCAAAAGACTAAAGCGAAGCGTTGTAATGCTGCACCTTAAGCGTGCGACGAGAAGAATCGAGCTTGCCGAGAACCATGCGACGCAAAGCCTGATCCGCATCCTTATGCTCATCAAGCCATAGCTGTCCGCGCTCAACTAACTCGTCTACATCCGCATAATTTGGATACAAGCCTTCAATCAAAGTTTCAGCCATGTGGAATGTGCGATTCTTCCAAATCCACTCAACTTCAGCAAAATAGCGCTCAACATAAGGCTTAACCAAATCGCCTTTAGCAGTGCTTGCGAAGCCAGCAACCACAGCACCCATTTGCATATTAGTCAAATCGAGATTGCGCAAAGCCTGTTCAAAAGCCCAATCCTTAGCTTCTGCAGTTGATCGAGCCGCACGAGCTTGGTAAGCGTATTCGCGATTCTCGGTAGTATCGCGCTTTTTAAGTTCCGCGTCAATTCCAGCTTCGTCCAAAGCGTTCACGCCTGCGAGCGCAATAAGAATGCTCCAGCGCAAGTCGTTGTCGATTTCCAAACCTTCTAAGCGCACAGAGCCGTCAAGCAATCCGTTAGCTACACGCACAAACTCAGCATCTCCAACTTCGCCGTATCCAAGATAAGCCTTGAGCAACTGGAATTGCTCGTCGGAACCTGCAGAAGCTGCCAAAGCCAACTGCCAGAGTTCGTGAGCAACATGCTTTGCGACTTCTGCTTGACGCTCTGGAACAACGTAGTGGCTTGCAGTTACTTTTACTTGACCAAGAGCATAGCGGAAAGTAGTTGATTCGCGCTCGGTGGCAAAAGCTTTAAGGCTAAGTTCCACGAAGCGTTCTGCTGGGAATTCTGCGTCGCGAGTCATATCCCACAATGCGAGCCAAATAAGCGAGCGAGTCAAAGAATCCTTGAAACGATACAAGTTTTCGGCAGCAAACTCAAGCGACTTTTCGTCAAAACGTAGCTTTGTGTAAGTCAAGTCGTCGTCGTTTACAAGAATAAGTGCTGGCATTTTTTCGCCGCGAGCTTCAACAACTTCCGTCACTTCGCCGTCAATGTCGAGTTCGATTCGCTTTGTGCGCTTAATTTCGCCAGTTGCTTCGTCTACATTGTAGAATCCAACAGCCAAACGGTGTGCGCGCAAAACTGGATGCTCTTCTGGCGCGCTCTGACGCAAACGCAAGGAAGCAATAGTGCCGTCACCTGCTTCTTCGACTTCGGTGGAAATCGTGTTAATTCCAGCTTTTTCAAGCCACTGAGCACTCCAAGCCTTAAGATCGCGACCGCTTGTAAGCTCTAACTCGTGCAACAAATCAGCCAAAGTTGCGTTGCTGTATGCATGCTTGCTCAAGTAATTGTGGATTCCTTCAAAGAACTTTTCGCGACCAACGTACGCTACGAGTTGTTTTAATACGGAAGCGCCCTTTGCGTAAGTGATTCCGTCGAAGTTAACGGAAGTGTCGTTCAAATCGTTGATTGGAGCCACGATTGGGTGCGTTGTTGGGAGCTGATCTTGATTAAGCGCCCAGCTTTTTTCGCCGGAGTTGAAAGTGCTCCAAGCGTCATGCCATTCGGTTGCTTCAGCAGTTGCAAGAGTAGAAGTGAATTCTGCAAAAGACTCGTTAAGCCACAAGTCATTCCACCACTTCATAGTTACGTAATCGCCGAACCACATGTGTGCAAGCTCGTGCAAAACTGTTACAACACGACGCTCAGCATAAGCGTCCGTAACCTTGGATTCAAACACGTATTGGTCGCGAATTGTAACCATACCAATGTTTTCCATAGCTCCAGCGTTATATTCTGGCACGTAAATCTGATCGTACTTTGCGTACGGGTATGGCACTCCCCAAGTCTTAGCGTAGAAAGCAAAACCTTTCTTCGTAATATCGAACAAGTAGTCAACGTCTTTTGCAAAAGCGTCTTTAAGTGCCTGACGGCAATACATTGCCATTGGCACTACGCGACCGTCTTCGTTGTTGTAAGTCGTATGCCACTCAGCATAAGGTCCTGCGCAAATCGCAGTTAAGTAGGAGCTCATTTTTGGAGTTGACTCAAACACCCAGCGCTTCATTCCTTCTACAGCGCCATTTTCCAAAGTGCCTGCTTCAGTTTCGCGGCCTTCCAGCGCTGTTTCGCTCTTAACTGGCATGTTGGAAGTCACAATCCAGCTTTCTGGAGCATCCACGCTAAAATCAAAAACCGCCTTCAAATCTGGCTGATCAAACACTGCGTAAACGCGGCGAGCATCCGGCACCTCGAACTGAGTGTACAAATACACGTTGCTGTCGGAAGGATCCACGCTTCTATGTAATCCCTCGCCCGTGTTGGAATATTGGCAGTTTGCTACAACTTCTACGGTATTATGCTCAAGCAGATTTGCTAGCTCAATTCGGCTGTTTGCAAAAACCTTAGAAACATCAAGAGATGCTCCATTGAGCACAACGGATTCAACGCTGTTTGCAATCAAATCGAGGAAGCTTGTTCCACCAGCTTTAGCATCAAACTCAATCTTTGTGTGCGATTTAAAATCGCGTCCCCCTTTGCCTAAATCGAGCGCAACATCGTAGTGAATTGGCATTTGAATTGCGCTAAAACGTTCCGCCGCTTCTACGCGAGTCAGATTTGCTCCTGGCATATTTACCTTCCTTTTTATATTTCCTTTATATTTTCCTTATTCTTGATTATTTTCTGAAATATTTGCTACTACTGGCACAATCATTGGCTTCCTACGCAACGCACGCGCAATCCAACTTCCAAGCGTTCTTCGCATAATCTGCTGAAGCTTATACGTGTCTTTCTCGCCGTGCATCATGGCATCTTGAAGCTGGAAAACAATTTGAGATCGAACTTTTTCAAAATCAGACTCGTCTTCTGCAACAGCATTCAAGTAAATCTTTGGACCTGCTACAACATCTGCGCTATCTGTATTTACCACTATAAAGCTAGACACAAATCCTTCTGTGCCAAGGATTCTACGCTTTTCCAGCTCTTCGTCTGTAAGCTCGCCAACGGAATCGCCATCAACATACACGTATCCGCATGGCACAGATCCAACAACGGCGGCGTTTCCGTGGTACAAGTCCACAACATCTCCATCTTCTGCCAAAACAACATTTTTAGGATCCACGCCTGTTTTAACAGCAATCGAACCGTTTGCCACAAGATGCCTGTGTTCGCCGTGAATTGGCATAGCGCATTTTGGCTTAACAATGTTGTACAAGTAGAGCAACTCACCCTCATTGCAATGACCAGAAACATGAATCGCAGCATTATCTTTGTTGATTACGCGAGCGCCCATTTGCACAAGCTTGTTGATTACTTTGTAAACTTCATGTTCGTTTCCTGGGATTAGTGAGCTTGCAAGAATTACGGTATCAAGCTCATTAACTGTAATATCTTTGTGTATTCCGTCTGCGATTCGCCCAAGAGCTGCCATTGGTTCGCCTTGAGATCCTGTGCACATATACACAAGCTTGTCGTCTTGAATATCTTTTGCTTGCTTTAAATCTACAACAGTATTTTCTGGAATATGCAAGTAGCCGAGATCTGCCGCAATAGACATATTTCTAACCATTGAGCGCCCAACGAACACAACTTTTCGACCATACTTGTGTGCAGCGTCTACGACTTGCTGAACGCGGTGAACATGGCTAGAGAAGCTTGCGACGATTATTTTGCGAGTGGCTTCCGCAAATGCACGATCCAAAGCTGGTCCAATAGTGGTTTCTGGCTTAACGAATCCTGGAACCTCGGCATTTGTGGAATCCGCCATTAATAAGTCAATTCCCTGTTCGCCAAGCTTTCCGAATTCAACTAAATCAGTAAGCCTATGGTCTAGTGGAAGCTGATCTAGCTTTATATCTCCCGTATCAATAAGCGTTCCTGCTGGCGTTTTTACACACACTGCAAGAGCGTCTGGAATGGAGTGTGTTACGCTAATAAACTCCAAATTAAAAGGACCTATTTTTAGCTTGTCTCTGCCTTCTACATGAATCATTTTTGGGTTGATTCTGTGTTCTGCACATTTTGCTTCAACAAAAGCGAGTGTTAATTTAGATCCGATTAGAGGAATGTCTGGACGCATTTTTAGCAAATATGGCACGCCACCAATATGGTCTTCATGTCCGTGCGTAAGTACCAGAGCATCTACTTTATCTAACCTGTTTTGAATGTAGTGAAAATCTGGCAAAATCAGGTCTACGCCTGGCTGCTCTTCTTCTGGGAAAAGCACTCCGCAGTCTATAAGTAAGATATGACCGTTGTATTCTATAACGTTCATATTTCTTCCGATTTCGCCCAATCCGCCAAGCGGAACAATTCTCATTGACCCCTTGCGATATTTTGGCGGAGCGATTAACGCACCATCGCGCTGATCGTTTACCACTGGTGGAAGCGCGTTTTTAACTATTTTAGAACTTTTAGAACTTTGCGTATTTTTGATTTTTTTGCTTGCTTTCAAAGATTCGATATTGTTATCGTTAATCTTGTTATCGCTTGTTTTATTGCTTTTTTTACTTGTATTAGTTGTTTTTTCTTTTTTCACAGTTTTATTTGACTTTTTATTCGTTATTTTTGAAGGTTGGGAGGTTTTTACAGAGTCTACAATTTCTGCAAGAATCTCATCCGTCAATTGCATCGTTGTCTTACTCATCTAATCCATTGTAGCGTTACGCCTCAACGGATTAACACTTAAAAATATGAAGCAAATCGCTTTGAATTTGTCGTAAATAACCTATAAAGCTAAAGCTAAAGTCAAAATGTTAAAGCGTGTGTTGAAACGTGTGTTAAAGCGTAAACTCTAATGCTTACCGTATTTTTTCCAAATCTTGATTCCGATGCCGATTAGTACTACAACGATTGCGAAAATCATTGAACCTAAAATTGCGGAGCCTGATTGAATGTCAGCAAAGCCTGCTGCTGCGAATAAATCTGAACCAAACATTACACACCTTCTAAAATTCTTGTTTCCTGTTTTGTTAAAAAACCTATTGTTCCTAATTCTACAATACTTTTTTGCAAAAGATAATACTCCGAATTGCCTTCGTGCTACGCTTTGAACGCTCAGACAGGTTGTCGCGCTTAGAGCGTAGCGCGCAAGGGTAATTCTCTGTTTGCTGTTGCGAGATATGCGGATTCGTTACATTTGTATTATCGGTGAGGCATTTGTAACGCTTTTCGGGTCAGATTTGTTATATATGTCTCGCGCATGAGATATTCGTAACACTTTTTGGCTAAGATTTGTTACATTCGTCTCGGTGATGAGACATTTGTAACGTTTTTTGCTGTGGCATATACCCCTTTTAGTATGAAAAGCGTCAGTGTTGTTTGCGTGTTACAATAATCCACCCAATTGACGCGATTGGAATTGCAACAAGCGTAGAAATCCATGGAACCATCATTCCGCCGTGCGAGCTCCACGCGTCAATCGCAAAGCCCGCGACCATTGATCCAAGAGAAGCGCCAGTTGCAGATGCCGTTGGCAGCCACGATAATCCTTCGGTAAGCGAGTGCTCAGGAATCGTGTCTTTAACAATAAGATTTCCAGTTGCAAAAATTGGCGAAACGCATAGTCCGCTTAAAAGCTCAAAAATGCTTAGAAGCACAAGTCTATCTAAGTTAATGTTCATAAGAATAAAGCCAATAGTAAGAAGGCTTAAAAACACGATTAGATGAGACCAATTAGATCCGCGGAATTTGTGCGAACCAAAAATAACAGCTCCAACTAAAGATCCGCATGCAAACAGCGCAAGTTGCAAGCCGATTAATTTGTCTAATCCTTGCGCACGCATTGCTGCAGTAACAGATACGTCAAAAGCGCTAAAACTCATATTAAAAACAAGGAACATAACAACAAGTGGTATGATTCCGCGGTAAAGAAGAACGTTTTTAGGCTTCTTCTTACGATTTTTGTTTTTGAGTTGTTTAAGTGAAAGCCTGTCTATAAGCTTTGTAGTGTTGTTGCTTTTATGTGTGTTTTGTACGTTTTCGCTTTGCTCGCTTATTGCATTTTGCACGTCTTCGTCGTATTTAGGTGCGCTTTCTACTTGCACGATTTTAATAACCGCTGGCTGTGTGTTTTTAAGTGATAAGAACCACGCTCCACCTAGTCCACTTGCTAAAACCGGCACAAAAAGTTGAGATACAGGGTGAACGCTAGTGGCAAGCCATGCTGCAAGAATTGGTCCGAAAATAAACACAATCTCGTCAATTCCAGATTCAAGCGCATATGCAACGTTTAGTAGCGTATCGTCGCTTTGACTTTTAAGTGTGTATGCCCAGCGCGTTCTAACAAGCGCGCCGAACGCAAATTGCGTAACTCCCATTAAGATTGCAAGCACAAAAAGTATTGGCAAGGGTACACGTATTAGCGCTGCAACAGCAAAAGATAGCATAGCTACAACTTGCGCGCTTAGAGCAAGTGTTCCAACTTTTCTTTGACCAAATCTATCAAAAAACTTTGCATATAATGGCGTTACGGCTGCTTGTGATAGCACGTATGCGGCACTCATAGTGCCTGCAATAGTCCAATTGTTGTAAATGTGGTTTAGTGCAAGAACGATTCCTAAACCCATCATCGAAATAGGCAGCCTTGCTATTGCTCCAGATATGCAAAATGCTCGCGTTCCTTCAAAAGAGAACAATCTTGCATAATTTGACATAGGCGAAGACTTTTGCTGCGCCGATTTCGATGACATATTCACTTCCCTTAAAATTTGTACGCGTTTAACGTGCTTAACATGATTGATTTTTGAGTATCTTTCTAGTCTACATTATGGCGTCAAAGTTTGCAGATTGATGTTTTGATTTTCCCGTGTTTGTTCCCTTTTTGGTCGATTGGGGAAATAAAAGCGGGAAAATCGTTCGCGCATTATGCAGATCGAAATCGTCGATTCGAACGTTAATCCATAGGTATTTGATAAAATCGCATTGAAAACTTGATACCCCCCCCCCGTAGAGCTGTATACTGTTTTCGTATGAAGCAAGGTTTAAAAAAGATCGCAATGGAAGCGAACAAAAATTGCGATTCTCGCACAAAATCTTGTTTAAATAGCAGAGTCTACTATTTTAATCATTAGAAAGAGGAGAGGTTAGTTATGAACGCTAAGCTTGCCGTAGCAATATCTTTAGGCGCAAGTTCTCTTGCATTATTCGGCATGGCAGGTGTTGCCAACGCTGAAACAGTTACTCCACCAAATTCTGGCACAAATCCACAACCTGTTGTACAGGCTCCACAAAGTGGTAACGCAAATCCTAGTGGCAATTCAGGTAATGAAAATCCTCAACCTGGAAGCACAAATCCTGAAAACACAAATCAAGGTGGTGCTTCTGGGCAGAATCAACCTGGCAGCACTCCTGCAGGCCAGCAAGTCGGTGGAAATAGCGAGGGAACGAAGCCAGAAGAAAAGAAAAATGAAGCTGCAGAACAAGCTATAATGGATGCAAAGTCCAAGAGTGAAGACGCTCAAAAAGATGTAACTACAGCAGACAATGAAGTTAAGCAAGCAAACGAAAAGGCAACTGAAGCCAAGAACACTGCCGAAGAAGCTCAGAATGATTTAAATGCTGCTAACAAGTCAAAAGATAAAGCAGATAAAGAAAAGACCGAAGCTGACAACAATTTAACAGCAGCTAACAATGAAGTTAACGCCAAAGAGAAAGTAGCTGAAGAAGCTGCAGGCGATGTAGCTGCAAAAGAAAAGACTTTAAAAGACGAGCAAGCTAAGCAGACTGCAGCTGAAGAAGCAAAGAAAACCGCTGAAAATAATGTTACTGATAAAAACACAGCTTTAGAAAAAGCAAAAGGAACTTTAGAATCTAAGCAAGACGAGAAAAACGATTACGACAAAAAATTAAAGGAAGCACAAGAAAAGTTAGAAAACGAAAAGAAGGAACAAGCTCGTTTAGATGATATAGCTGATAGAGCCAAAACAAAACAAGAACAAGCAGATCTCGCTGTTGAAAATAACAAAAAAGAGCAGCAAGAAAAGCAAAATAAGATTGATGCTCTAAATAATCCGACTACTACCACTAACGAAGAAGTAGAAAGACTTAAGCGTGAAGCATCTGAAGCTGAACAAAAAGCTAAAGATGCTAAGGCAGATGAGGATAAGAAAGACAAAGAAGCTAAAAATAAGAAAAAAGATCTAGATAACGCTGGAAACAATCTCAACTCAGCAGAAAAAGATCTTGAAAATAACTCAGACGCTAAGAAGTTGAGCGATGCAGAAAAAGCTGTGAAAGACGCTAAGAATACTGCAGATGAAGCTGCTAAGAAAGATACTTCTAAAACTACAGCAAACTTTGATGGATTCTTGGATTATGTGATTAAAACTTATAAAAATTCTACTAGCAAAGAAGATAAAGCTCTTCTTGAAGATGCTCAGCGCGCTAAGCAGATTTTGAACGGTGAAAGAGTTGAAATCATGAAGCAAGTCCAGAACGGAGACAAAACAGAAAACGTTCTAGACCGCGTTGAAGTACCTATGTGGTATAAGGATCTTGTAAAACTCGGTAAAGTTGGCGGCGCGGATTCATTGCAAAACATGAAGGAAGCTGCAACTTACTACGAGGCACTCAACAAGTTACGCAAAGAAGATAGCGATAAAAACAGCGCAAGTACTGAAGACAAAGCAACTTTGGGCGCTGTTAACGTGCGTCTTAGCTTGATTGCAGAGTCAATTGTAAACTCCTTCTATTCTGGTGCAAATCATGATCATGCAATAAACCACCCTGGTTATAAGAGTAGCGAAGTGATGAAAACTAACCCGTACAATGCTACAGAAAATCTTGCGTGGGGCAATTACGACGGAGACTCTAAGGATCATAAGAATCAGGAGTATGGAAGTTGCCATATAACAGCAAATGGCAATACGTCTTGCTCTGTAGATGCTGAAAAATATAACGCTCTTAGCGGCTGGTATACGGTTGAAAAAGAGCGTTACGACAAGGCTGTTGAAGGAACGTTTGTAACTGGCGAAAAAGGTAGTGAAGTAACTCATAAGATTTCTGATGCTGGTAAAAAGGTTCTTAAAGAACATCGTTATGATTTGGGTCGATACATGCGGCAGAATCCAGATACTCAGTTATTCGTGGATAGTGCTGATAATAGTGGTAATCTCAAGGGCATTTTCTTGGAATCTGTGGGTCATTACACGAATTTTGCTAGCAAAGATATTACTGCTGGCGGATTCGCTGAAAGCGACTTAAGCTTGCAAGAGGTTACAACAACAACCACAGTAAACGGAAAGTCTACAGTTAGCAAAGAAGATGTTGTAGGAGATGTAGCTGTATGGCACGGAAGCAACGAATCTTCGATTAGCGTTGCTAAATATAAAGAGCTTCTTGCTAATTACGAGAGTAGCCTTGGTGAAAGCGCTAAGGCAGAGTTGCAAGAGAATGACGCTATAAACAAGCTGAATGCTGAAGCAAATAAAGCAAACTACGATTTGTTTGTTAAAAAGTATGAGCTTCGTAAATTGCATTATGACTTGAACATGAGCGATGCTAACAACTTAGACGCTGCAGATGCCGCTAAGCCTGAAGTTGGTTTGCAAGATCAGGAAATTATTGCTCTTGAAAATGATGTTAAAGAAGTTCAAAAGAATATTGACAACATTAGTTCAGAAAAGCAAAAAGCAGCAAACTTTATAAAAGAATATGAAGATCATTTGAATGACGTACCTAGTCATTGGCAAAATCCAACTGAAGCAAAAAATGTATATGACAGTAACAAACAATATTTGGTGTATGCAGAACAAACTATTGCCAAATTAAATTCTGATTTATCTTCTAAGAAGAGCACATTAGACACCGCTAAATCTGCCATAAATACTGCAAACGCTACACGCACTACTATTGAGAATCTTAAGAAGGCTGTTGCAAGCGCAAATACGACGTTTGAACAGGCTAAAACTGATGTTCAAGAAGCAAATAAAGCTTTAACACAAGCTCAAGAAACAGCTAATAGGTTAAATACTGAAGCTACAAGTGCGCAGCAGAAGTATAAAGAAGCTGAGCAGAAGGCTCAGACTGCAGCTCAGCAGACTAGCGAAGAGCGCAATAAGCAGATTCAAAATCTTCAAGGTGAGCTCGATCAGCTGAAAGAAAAAGCCAAAACTCTGGAGCAGACTGCTAAACAAGCTAAGACAGCTGCTGATGCAGCAAAAAATGATGCTCAACTTCAAAAGAATAAGATTGATGGAGAGTTAACTCAGGCTGTTACACAAGCTAAGCAGAAGGTTGATCAAGCACAGCAGGCTGTTCAAGATGCAATCAAAGCTAAAGATAGTGCTGTTGAAGCACTTGCGGCAGCAAATAAGAATGTTACTGAGTTAACTGAAAAGATATCTGGATTTGCTGCAGCAATACAAAAGCACGACAATGAGATTAAAGCTGCTAAAACAAAGGTAGCAGATGCTCAAGGCTATCTTGACACAGCAACACAAAAGCAAACTAGCGCCGAAACTGAGCTTAAGAATGCAAAACAAACAGCAAAAGAAAAAGCTGAAGCCGTTAAGACTGCTGAACAAAATGTTAAAAAAGCAATTGCTGCTATTAGTGCTGCTAAAGAATCTGTTAAGCAAGCTAAGATTACGGTTGCTTCTGCTCAATCTGCTCTTGCAGCTGCTAAAACTAAGGTTACACAGGCTCAAACAAAGGTTGAGTCTTATAAGACTAAATTTGCAGCAGCCGTAGCTGCTCTTCCTGAACAAGTTCGAGTGACATATCAGGCGAATTTTGCTGCTGTAACTGGTAACTTTACAACAATGCTAGCAACCCTTAACTCTTGCTCTACTACTTTGAGTTCTGCTACTAGCACGTTGCAAAAATCAGCAGAAAGCCTGTCCAAGGCTGTTCCAGAACCAGCTCCAGAACCACCTGCTCCTGTGCCACCAGCTCCTGTGCCAGTACCAACACCACCTACACCACCAGTAGTGGTACCGGAACATCATAATGAAGGTGGTTCTAATACCAACACTGGCAGTGGAACACAAGAGCAAAACACTGAATCAGGCAATGCTAATCAAAATACTGGTTCAACTAGTGCAACGCAAAATAACACTAGCAGCAGTACGAGCAACAACACGAGTTCTAGCGAATCCTTCGAAAACTACTACAACCAGTATCTTGCAGGATACGCAAACAACTTGTTCGGAAATGAGCAACTCGGATTCCACGCTGCTATTCCAGCTGCACAATCGCAAAGCGCAAACGATGCTAACGGTGCTAACGGTGCAAATGCTCAAAATGCTAATGGCGTTGCAGCGAATAATGTTGCAGGCGCAGCGCACGCTAACACTCTTAGCGCAAGCAGCGCTAACCGCATAGCAGCTGCTCTTGCATCTGGCTCTAAAGCTGCAGCTAAGGATCTTGCTAAAGATCTTGCTAAAGCACAAGATGCTGCTAAGGATTCTGCTGCTAAGAGCGAGTCCAATAAGGATAATGCAAAGAACGACGCAAAGGATTCTGCAAAGAGCAAGTCTAAGAGCGAATCCAAGAATGATTCCAAGAGTGAATCTAGTGAATCCAAGGATGAGTCTAAGAACGCTCAAGCTTCTGGCGGCGCACAAGACGGCGCACAAAGCGCATCCAACAACACTACACTTAAGGTTGTTGCAGCTCTAGCGGCTGTTGTTGCAGGAATCGCAGCAATCGGAGGCGGCACTTACTTCGCTCGCCATCGTCGTGCATAATCAAAACTAAATAAAACAAAAACCGCGGTTGACTGGTCTTAACTGACTCGTCTGCCGCGGTTTTTGTATCTGTCATATACAAAAATCGGCTCGTATCGCTCGAACATTCTCCTTATCTGTTGTTGAAGCGAGGGCTGGGTGTTTCTTGTCTCACAACGCTCTGCCTCTTACGTGTAGTTTGTTGTTGCGGTTGTTCCGTTTTGTCTTTGATTTTGTTTTTGGGTTGAGGTTTGTTTGTAGTGGTGGCTCATTGGA
Source organism: Gardnerella sp. DNF00038 (assembly GCF_049262855.1). Taxonomy (NCBI): domain Bacteria; kingdom Bacillati; phylum Actinomycetota; class Actinomycetes; order Bifidobacteriales; family Bifidobacteriaceae; genus Gardnerella; species Gardnerella sp. DNF00038. The sequence continues at coordinate 1,299,679 of NZ_CP058407.1, forward strand.
TTGTTTGGTATCGGCTGCCGCTCTTATATTGTTCGACCAAGAATCACCCAGCCCTCCTACATGCTAGTACTTTTGCGTATCTCGAATCTCCACCACACTTGACTCAGTCATGTAGTGCGATTGTACCTAATTTACGGCGTGTCGAACAACAAAACCCGTCACATCGTTCACACGGATTAGCCGCGCGAACGTCTTCGCTCGCGTTGAAAGCACACCGTGCTTTCAACCTTAAGCAAGCTCAGCGCTCCGAATTGCCTTCGCGCGCTACGCTTTGAGAGCTCAGGCAGGTCGTCGCGCCTGCGAGGAGAGAAATACTCAAACCTCGCGCAACAACAAATAGGAAATGTCGCGCGCTACGCTTTAAGCGCTTATGTAGGTCGTCGCGCGACGACCTACATAAGTAGCAACTAAACGCTAGTCGCGATTAGCGTGCATTGCGCGCATGCGACGAGTTACAAACGCTCCTCCAATTGCAGCAATCATAGTTGCCATCAATCCAGCAGTAGCAACGTCTGCGCCCGCAGCAACGCCTGCATTCCCGCGAGAACGCATGCCCTTTATAACGCGGCTGCGAACAGCTGCACGCACTTTTGCAGCATTGTCTTGAGCATCCGCAAGTGCCTTACGAGCATCCGCAAGCTTAACAGCAGCAGCGTCAACTTGCGCTTGCGTTGCATGCGGATCTGCAGCAACGCGCTTAGCTTGTGCCAAAGCTTCGTCTAGCGTAGCAGCAGCCTGCTTAACAGCAGCATCCGCTTGCTTTACTTCTGGAGCGTTTTCTACAGCGTTATTTACAGCCTTGTTGTCAACACCTGCATTGGCTGCGCCCGCAGTGCCAGCGCCCACACCTGCACCTGAAGATGTACCTGCACCACCCTGGGCGCCTGTAGCTGAGCCAGCGTTTGCGTTACCAGCGTTACCAGCTCCAGCATTGCCAGGCTTAGAATCAGTTTCAGCACTATCAATCTGAATGTTCAACTCGCCCTTATCTACAATGGTAGGCGCATTATCGTTCACACCATAACCTGCTTCAGAACCAGAACCAGCATTACCAGAACCAGCACCAGGATTTGGAAGTGGGGTTGGAGTTGGCTTCAAATCATTCTCAGCCTTCTTCAAATCCTCAGCAGCCTGATTCACCTGATCCTGAGTAGCATTAGGATTATTGTTAACCTCGTTAGCATGATCCAAAGCGTGATCATAAGCCTGCTTCTTATCCGAAGGAGCATTCGTATAATCATCAGACTTCTTCACATCACCGCTACCATTAATACCCTGCTGCAAGTGAGACTTATCAACAGAAGGCGTTGGGGTTGGCTCGACTGGTTTCTTACCATCAAGAGCCTCTTCAGCTGCCTTAAGCTTTGCAAGAGCCGCATCAACAAGCTTCTGCTTTTCAGCTTGAGTCTTAGTTGTTACATCTTCCTCGCCTTGAGCAGCCTTCTTCGTACCAGTTAGCTTATCGATAAGATCCTTAGCATCCTTAAGAGCCTGATCAAACGCATCCGTCTTAGACTTATCAGCATACTTATACTTATCTAAGTCTTTAACGGTGTTATCCTTACCAATCTCATTCTGCAACGCGGTTGTGTCAACGCCATCAAGCGCCTTACGCGCATTTTCAAGCTTCTGAAGTGCGTCGTCAACAGCCTTCTGAGCTTCTGCTTCCTGCTCTGGAGTTCGTGGAGTAGAGTCTGGCTTCGCTTGATCTGCGTTATCTTTTTTAGCTTTATTCAATGCTGCTTCAGCGTCAGAGAGTGCCTTGTCAAAGGCCTCTTTCTTCTCCTTAGAAGCGGTCGTGTACAGAGAATCGCCTGGCGTAGCTGGCTTAGAAGGATCCTGAGGATCGGCCTGCGTTGGCTTAAGCTTAGAGTCGTTATCTACTTCAGCCTGAAGCGCATCGGTACTAACGCCCGCACCCTTAACTGTGTCATCGATGTCCTGCATTGCCTTAAGAAGATCCTTGTACAGATCATTAACCTGATCAGCATTCTTGGCGTCGCCAGTTTTCTTAGCTAAAACAGCACCGGCGGCAGTAGAAGCATCTTCAAACGCTTTCTTCTTGGCATCGCCGTCTTGCAAGGCCTTGTACTTTTCGCCATTAGCGAACGTATCAGCTGTCTGCTTCAGAGTTTCCAAGCGAGCCATGGCAGTATCTGTTTTGGCGGCATTTGCGAGCGCATCGTCGATGTCGTCAACACCAGTGTCTTTGCCGTCATCATCCTTGTGATTACCAGCATCTGTGCCGTTGACAATGTCTTTATACGCTTTCTTTTGCGCATCGTTCAAATGTGTAAGCTTGTCAATCGCTTCAAGCGCATCTTTAATCTTCTTGGCCTTCAGCGCGCGATCCGCAATACCCGTTGGGTCGCCAAGCTTTTTTGCATTGTTGATATCATCAATAGCCTTCTTCTTTTCGGCTTCTGGAAGATTGCTATTGTTAATGCGTTCAATCTGCTCTTTCTTTTCGTTAGCAAGAGCATCCTTGTTTTCGTTCTCTTGCTTGGTGTTGTTATCTTTCTGCGCGTTAGTCACCTGAGTGTTGATAGCATCCATAGCATCTTTGATGCTTACTCCGTCAACAGCAGTCTTGATATCAGACGGCTTGGTTGCTTTGTTTACAGTATCTTTAGCACCATTGATTGCAGTCTTGGCAGCTTCAACCTTATCTTTAACAGCAGCCTTCTGCGCCTCATTCAAGCCATTTTCAGCGTCGGTCAGCTGCTGCAAAAGCGCATCAAGCTTAGCAATACCAGCATTCTTAGCATTCTGCTCATTAATTGCGTTCTGGCGCTTGGCTGTGTCAAGAGCATTCTTAATCTCTTCTGCGGTGGCAGCAGGATTCGTCTTTGCAAGAGCAGTTTCCAAATCGGTAAGCGTGCTATCCTTCTTAGCTGGATCAGCGCCGATTAACTCCTTAAGAGCCTTATCGTCGTTGTCACTTTCTCCCTTGCCGTGGCTTAAGAATGGTAACTCATCCTTAATAGCTTTGCGAGCAGCATTTCGAGCTCGAGCTTCGTTAACAATCTGCTGAACTTCTTCAGGAGTCTTAGCACCAGGCTTGGTAGTATCTCCACTCTTTCCATTCAGATTTTCCTTGAGCTTATCCTTTTCATCTTTAGTTAAATCACTAAGACCATCAATAGTGTCGTTAGCACTCTTCTTATCCTTAGTGGTTTGCTCTTCTTGCTTCTTTTCGCGCTCCTTCTTATCCTTTTCTTTTTGCTCTTTTTCGCGCTTTTCCTTTTCTTCTTTTTCCTTCTTCTTAATGTCGTCAGGCTTTACATTATTCTTGCCAGCCTGATCATTAGCCTGCTTGAGGATATTCTGAATCTGCTCCTTTGTAGTAGCATTTTCAATCTGCTTCTTGTAATCTTCCTTCTGCTTATCAGTAAGCTTTGGATTACGATTAATAATCTCCTTTGCCTGCTCTTTAAACTTCTTGAGATCATCAGCAGATGGGGTTGAGGTTTGATCCTTAGGCTTAGGAGTAAACAAATCAGCTTTCTTAATACGAATCAGTTCTTCCGCATTATTGCTGGTAGAACCTGCTTTCCAGCCACGAACAACCAAATCTCCGGTCTGTGCATCAACAATTACACTCGTCACTCCACCTGTTTGCTTATCTCCAGTGTAAATATTCAAACCGGATGTTCCAGCAGCAGGAGTTAGGCCATACGTGTTTGCATTGCCACCAGAAAGAACAGTAGCACTCTTAGAATAAGCATTATCGAGCTTTGACCAATCATTTGTCGTATAGTTCTTCTTCAAGAACTGCTCTACAACGATCTTCTTGTAATCATCATCAGTTAAATCACCCTCGTGATCCAACGTCAACTTCTCAAAATTGTACGTATACTCAACTGGCTTTGGCTTCTGATAATCAGCAATCTTCTTGATAAGCTCACGAAGAGCTTTCTCATTATTCATGCCATCAATATCTGTGTCAGTAGCTTTTAGAGTGGTTATAGCATCATCTGTTAACTCTCCAGCTTGCTTTCGCTGGTCACGAAGCTGCTTAGCAAGCTCTTTCAATTTTTCAACGGTGTTGTCCGTAGGAGTCTGGCTTCCACTATTTGGAGCATACAAATCATCTGCTGAAATAATAAATAATGGGGTCTCAGTTGATACGTCAATATTAGCGTCATCCTGGTCTGCATACTGATAACCAGTAACTGTTAATCCATTATCACTATTTACACTAATTGATGTGACTCTTCCATTACCATTGTTATATGGTTCAAGATTTGTTGTACCGGCTTTCGCTGTCCAGTTTTTACCAACAGCTACGTTACTAGTAACACTTGCTAATTCTTGTTCAGTCCAACCAGTGTAATTATCTTTAACAAACTGCTTTAATGCTTTAGCAGCTTCTTGAGGCTTTACATCAGAAACCTTGGATTCATTAATTTGAGTCTTAGTAACAAAATATTTATAAGTATTTTTGTTGTTGTTAGGGTCAGTATCAGTCTTGCTCGTAGGCGTCTGCTGCGTAGGATTCTGGGTACCAGTTCCAGTTACCTCCTTTTTATAGAAGATTCCGATTGGATAAACCTTATCCTCATATCCATCAGCCTTGAAAGTCACGGTACCATCCGCAATACTAATCGTTGCAGATGTTATAGTCACAGACTTACTAGGATCGTTCGCATCTTTTGCAGTACGACCCTTTAACTGATTTTGAAGTGTTGTAATTAAACCTGGAGCAACAGTAGCATGCTTATCAAATGGATCAAATTTTACCTGAGCAGGTGCATCCGGCAAATCAACCGTGAACGTCTTCTTTTCTTCAGCTGGCTTTGGAGTTGGCGGCTTTGGAGTAGGAGTTTGCTCAGCAGCCTTTTGCTTTAGGAATTGCCAAGAAGGAATCTCTGTTGTTGAACCGTCTGCCCAGGTGATGATGGCATTCTTGAAGTCTTTATCAAAGCTTACAGGAGTTTTATCGTCTTTCTTAGCTGCAATATAGACATCCAAGTCAGCGTTTGCTTTATCGAAAGCATCGGTTACTTGCTTTTTCTCCGTGTCAGTCAATTTTGAAAGATTCTCAACCTCAATCGCATCCGGCACAACGTAAGGCGCCCAGTCGGAGATTTTTGGTCCTTGTAACACCAAATCTGTAGAAGGAATAGTAAGCTCTGATCCATCAGCATAAGTAACTTTTGCGCTGCCGTCTTCTTGAACGCGAATTTCATACTGACTATTAGTTTGCTTCACATGCTTCAAGAACTCGTTTGGAGATGAACCACCATTAGCATCAATAATCGCTTGACGAATTTTAGTTTTTTCATCAGAAGTAAGATTCTTCAAATTCACTACAGGCGTGCGCTCAGGCATGACTGGCTTGTACTTATCTTTATCAGTCTCGTCTTTAGAAACAAGCAAGCTAGCTGGCATAGTGCGAGTCGTCTTATCTTTAAAGGTGATAGTTGCAGAGCCGTCCTTATTCACAACAACACCATTATCAGCAACTAATTCTTTGAAGTACTTGGTGTTTTCATTCGCTTTTGTGATTTTTTCTTTAATTGCTTTCTGTTCCGCATCCTGCAAATTAGAAGGATCCTTAACCTTCGTAACCTCTGGATACACAAGCTTCAAATGGTCCGCAATCTTTGGAGTATTGTGCTTTTGACCAACAGCATAGTGCCAGTTACCAGCAAAACGATACACGCCAGCAGCAAAACGAAGCGGATTCTCATCGCGCTTCTGCCAAGCATCATCCGTCATCTCGCCAACGTAAGTCATGTCATAGAAGCGCTGACCTGCCGACTCCCAGTCTACAAAAATGCCCTGTAAGCCGTCGGTTTCCTTCTGATAATCACCCCACTGACCCTCAGTATTTCCAGCGTTATCGTAACTTCCGCCATTAAGACCAAGCAGCTGCTTCCACCCCTTATTTGCAAGCACATTTTGCTCATCAAAGTAGAAATTGGAGATGCCTTTCCACTGCTTTGGAGTAGGATATGTTTTCTTAGACACAACGCCGTAGCCGTTTGTATCCGTAAACGTAAACTGCGATGAACCTGCTGGCACAAACGGCTGATTTCCGCGCTGATTTGTCAGTTTTTCAACACGCGTATACGTAATATTTTGAACGTTCTGCAAACCTTTTGGAACGCCGAACCACCACATTGGACGGAATCGCCAATCGTCAGCTGTGCCGCCTTCTTTGTTGCAATTAGAAAGATAATGAACGCGAACAAACTTTCCAAGCGGGTCTTTACCCTCATCCTTGCCCGCCTGAGCATGCTCAAGAGTATCGTAATAATCCACTTCTATGTGGAAACGAGCTTCTGTATAACTTGCGTCTGTTTTATATCCGTAATAAATGTTGTTGCCAGTGCCGTCTACATAACCGTCAGCATAGGCAGGCGAGGAAACGAATACCCCCCCCCCCAAGCACCATTGCGCCAGCCAGCATTGCAGCGCAAACGCTCTTTGAAAGAACTGGCTGAGAGTCAGCCCCAACACCAGCGTTAATACCAGAATAATGCTTAATTGCACGAATCTTCTTAGACATACTCTTACTCCATTATCTTGTTTTTGAATTCTGTTCCAGCCAAATCACAAAATTCATATAATAACGTGAAGCATATTTTACTAATTGTTATATACAATTTAAGATTGATTCGTATGATGAATTTTATGCGATTAGCGCGCGCAACACACAAAAATCTCGGTGATGAAAATCACGCAATTGTTCAAGCATGTAAGAGGGCTGGGTGATTCTTGGTCGAACAATATAAGAGCGGCAGCCGATACCAAATAATCCAATGATCAACCACTACAAACAAACATCAACCAAAAAAACAAAATCAAAACCAAAACGGAACAACCGCAACAATAACCAACACGCAAGAGGCAGAGCGTTGTGCGAATCGACGACTTCGAGCTGCATAGCGCGCGAGAAGTCACCTCGATTCGCTGAGCCGCTTAAATGTAAAGTCCACTGGACTTTATGTGCCAAATCACGCTTTGAAGGAGCTTGAAATGCGTTATGCAATTTCAAGCTCAGTCAAAGCGCTTGGTGCGGTTTACAAACGGCTCGCCCGAATATATGTACAAGTCCTCAACAAGATCTTTTACGCGGTTCGCATACTTCTCATGATCCTTTTTAGCCCACGTAGCATCTCGCCTAAGCCCGTGATAATCGTAGAAACTAACATCGCAAGCCGTATCTGTGTGCAAAAAGTAGCGATTCACTCCGCGGCTGCGCAAATGTTGCATTGTGCGCTTCCACAATCCGCCACCGACTCCGTGCCCGCGAGCGTCTGGAGAAACAATAAAAAGCTCCAACTCTGCCTGAGTCAAGTCGTTAATATGGCTCATCGCCTCTAACTTGCGCTCAATCTGGCCCATGCCAATCGCAGAATCCAACGCTTTTGCGTGCGAAGAATCGCCTTTGCTAGACATCTTTGCTTCTTGCTCTTCTAGCATCTTCTTAACTTGCTTAAACAGCACTTTATCTCCGTACACGCGCGCAAGCAAAAGTCCCATAAATTTGCCGTTTATCGTTGCAACAGTTCCAAACGTGGATGGCTCTAAATAGTGCAGCACGAATCGCCTAGAAAGATTGCGCGAAGCGTCTGCTCCAACAGCATTCGCAATCCCCCATGTGCGCTCGTATTCTTCTACGATTGCGTCAATGTCGTTAATTTTAACTGGACGAAACTCAACCGTCATTTTGTCCTTCTTTTACTTTTACTAACTTTACTTTTACTAACTTAAATCGGCTTATATTCTACTTTTAGATTATCAAAAAAGTTGATTTTAAAAAGACGCTTCACTCAAAATTTCGTCGCGCGTTTTACACAATGCGTGAATCTCGCGATTTTCCGCACGCGCCTCGCTAACGTAGTAAAGAGTGGCGTCAATGCATCTTAAATCAACGTTTGTTGCGCGCGCTAGCAGCATCCTATACCAGTCGAGCTGCTCTAGTTTTAGGCGAATATCTTCCGCGCTTTTTGGCCGCTTTCCCGTCTTCCAGTCAACGATTGTGTAGAGTTTTGTAGTATCGCTAGCGTCTAGTCCTCCTGCAAAAACAGCATCCAAAGTGCCGTTGATGATTCTATTTGCAAATTCCGTATTATCGATTTGCATTAAAATCGGCATTTCTGCAGCTAGCGGCACTCGTTTTGCCCAACGCGATTCTATAAGCCGTTGCTTCCATTGATTTAATGCGCAGCTTTGCGAATCTGAATCTTTGCAACTTTGATTAAAATCATCTATAACTTTTTGTCTGTTTTCAGGCGTTTTTTCTAACGATATTCCATGTTTTACAATGTTTTTCCACTCGTAGCATTCACAAGATTCGCTCGGTGTTGCTGAGTCTACAAACTGTTGCGCCCAAGCGTGGAATTTTGTGCCCAGGTTTGCATCTATTGAAGGAATGGACGGGATTGGTCTAATGCAAGCCAATAGATTGTTGTAAACGCTTGTTTTTGCATTTTGTGCGATTTTACTTATTTTTTGCAACGATGTTACGTTTAGTCTTGATCCGCTAGATATTTTATTCACTTTTTCGGCTAATTCTTCTAGCGAATAGTCGCAGTCATTTTGTGATGTTAAGTCCGCGTCTTGTATGAAAATTTTTGCCTTATAGAGCAACGATTTAGGGTTTGTGTTTATGGATGAATCGTATACGGATTCTAAATCAGAATCGCAGTTTTCTACGAGTTTTGCTGATTCTATTAAGGATTTTTCTATAGTACTGCTCAACGTACAAGGCCATTTAAGTGTTGGCTCTAAACTTGATGAGTCAGACTGAGGCGCGATTTTGCTAAATTCTGCAGCAAATTCCTGAGCATCGTCTCCAGCTATAAAACCGAAAACATCCTGTTCTTCATATTCTTCAGATTCTTTCGATTCTGTTTTATTTTCCTCATTTGAATCACAGCGTTGGCCTTCGATAGCTCCATTGAGATTTTTAATAGCATTTATTGATTCGTTAAGAAACACTGACGCACTGCGCTTTCTGCCACTTTGAGCGCTATCTCCAGATGTAGCTGATCCTGTTAAAAGAGCAGCGAACTTTGCGCGCGTAAGAGCAACATACATAAGGTGACGCTCATCCATGTGAAGCTGAATTCCGCGCTCCTCACTTTGCGTAAATGGCATAGAATCAACGTTTTGCTGGGATTTATACGCGTTATACACGCGGCGCGTTTCTTCGCTCAAAAAATCGCCAGAATCCGAAGAATCGCAAGAATCTACTTCTTTAACTGCCTCCGCAAAATCGCACAAAGCTTTGATTCTATCTGGCTTAATCTCGTCAAAAATCTTTTGCACACTATCTAAACTTTGCATTGCTTTTTCTGGGTGCATTGCCTCCGCGCGCGTGACTGTATGCGGAAAATGCGGCAAAATGTTGGCATCCACGCGCAACGCAGAAGGTACGCTTGCACCAAACTCAATCGGTATGCGAGCGCTTGCCTGCCCATTATCATCAACTTTTAGCGAATCTCCTTGATTACTTGGAAAAGCGCCCTCATTTAGCCCAACTACAGCAACAGCAGGCCATTGCAAACCTTTGGATTGGTGAACTGTCATTAGCACGACTTGCGCTGGTTCTGTTTGAGACGAAGATGAAACAGAGGATCCTGACTGAGAATCAAGATTTTTTGCTGAGTCAATCCAGCTTATTAGTCCGCGCAAACTTACGTCCTGCCACTCGCCCATTTCCTGAATATATGTTTCTACAATTGCATTTAGCGAATCTAACACACTACGCATGTCGTCCAGTATGATTTGGTTGCTAAAATCCTTGTATTTTAAGGCAGACCCCACTGCTGTATCTATGTCTACATTAAGAGCTTGAACAGCGGCTTGCATTACGTTTGTTAGCGAGTTTCTTTGTATGCCTTCTACATTATGGAGGATTTTACTAAGTCTTTTTACTGCATCAAACCCTCTAATGCTAAGTTTTTGCTGCATTTGATTAACCCACTGGTCGTTTTTTGTGGAAAAATCACGCATTATTAGGTCTGCTAAATAAACTCCGCCATAAATATTTATGACTTGCCCAGATATTTCCCCACTATTCGCCTTGTTTCTAAGATTGCGAACGGCAGAATCCCACTGACTTTTAGGAAGATCTGCTTCTAATAATCCTGCCGACGAGTAAATGTTGTAAAGATATTCCGTGTTTGCGCTATTTGCGATTGCAGCTAATGCGCTCAAATCGCTAGTAGATAGCGCAAAACGCGGTGTGGCTAAGAGTCGCATAAGTGAGTTTGAGTCGCTGTGATCTTGCACTACTTTTAGTAGGCTTAACACATCTTTAACTGCTGGCTTTTCGATTAACGATGAGTATCCTACTATGCTTGTTCTTATACCTGCTGATTCTAATTTTTCAGCATATTTTGGCATATTTGCTTTACTTCTAAATAGTATTGCCAATTGTGGTTCGCGCGATACGTGAGATACTTGCGATCCTTGACTTTCCTGCTTTTCTATAATTTTTTGCGCAAATCGCACTACTGCGTCGATTTCTTCTGCTTGAGATGGCATAAATAGCGCTGCAATCGTGCCATTTGGCGCATCCTCTTTTGGCTTTAAGGTTTCTACTTGCACTTCGCGATCATCAATGCTGCTAAATCTACGACTTGCGTTTTGCGTTGAATTATCGCCATTTTCTCCGCGCATCGGCTCAGTTAGTGCGTTTGCAACTTTTAGTATAAAAAGCGAGTTTCTGCGTGTAACAGTTAGCGAATATTTGTTTTGCTCGTTTATATTAAAGTCTTGTTCAAACTTGCAAAAAGCTCCAGTTGAAGCGCCTCTAAACGAGTAGATTGCTTGGAATGGGTCTCCTACTGCCATAACGTGTGTACGCTTTGACGCCGCAAAATCGCCATCATTCTCCGCATCATTCTCCGCATGAAACAGCGTGTTTATAAGCATTGCTTGCGTTGTAGAAGTATCTTGGTATTCGTCTAAAAGAACTTGCGAATATTGATTCCTGTATTGCGCACAAATCGAAGGAAAATGTGTAACCAAATAGTAGGCTGCGATTGTAAAATCGCTAAATTGTGCCATGTTTACGCGCTTTTTTTCAGCGTCAAATTGCAAAACAAGATCTAACAGTATGTCTCTTTTTACACATGAGTTGTATAGATTCACGCAGAGTTGCAAGCATGAATCATCCCAATATTTTTCGTATTTTTTACACGCTTGTTTAAATTTTTCTGAAGATGTTTTTGTAACGTCTTCCGCACTCATTCCAGCAGTTTTTTTGACTTTTTTGTATTTTGGTATTGCTGGTGATTTAGCAGGTAATGGCGATTCGACTTTCTTGTTTCCTATGACATTTTTTAAGTGTTCTGCAAATTCGTTATTCCACTCTCGTATTTTTTGTACTGCTTGAGGCACACTGGAACAAGTGTTTCCTTGCGCGTCTACACCTATCATTGAGCATGATATTTCAGCACAAAGTTTCATAACATCTGAACATAACGTGTCAAAATCATATAATTTGTTTAAATTTTTATTGTGATTTTGTGGATTATCTAAATATTTTCCGATTATACTTTTTATGATTTCCATCGCGCCAGCATCGCTTAATGGCATTGTGTTTTGATTAAAGCCAACCAAAAGCCCGTATCTTCTTACGATTGATTGAAAGAACGCGTCGTACGTCATAACTTCTGGCTTTAAGAATGACTTTGCGCCATTTGCACCGCTTGCGCTAACCTCCGCCGAAACGCGACTTAGCAATTCCGCAGCCGCCTTGTTTGTAAAGGTTAATCCCAATATGGACTCTGGCGGAACTTTGCTTTTAATTAAATGTATTACGCGGCGAGTCATAGTGTATGTTTTGCCGCTGCCAGCTCCAGCAACTATTAGCACGTCTTGATTAATCGGCGCTTCTATAACGTTTTTTTGCTCTAAACTTGGAGCACTATTAGGTGTGGATTTTACGGCGTTAACGTTGTTATTATTCATTTTTACCTTCAATCATTTCGTAAACCGTGTCCACTTTTCCAGCGCAACCAGGACATACATCTAAACATCTGCAATGATTTTTATGGTCTGCTTTTGGCTCAACAACAAAACTGGTTGACTTAACAGCAGAAGCAGCAAAGAATACTCGAGATATCATCATAAGAGACCATTTTGTTCTCATAGGCAGGTTTACAAAATCCGACCACGCATTCTGGCTCACACCGTCCGCAGGATTTTGCGCATCAATATCTGGAAGTTCGTAAAGACGATTATCATCCGCATACCTGTATCGACTTATCAGTCCTTTAGTGCTCAACGCGCCATCAGCACCAAACAAAGACGGCTGACAAATGTTTTCTGCAACACCATTATCTTGCGCAGGAGAATCTTTGTATACAACGTGAAACAGCGCACTTCGCGCGATTTTTGTATGCTTAAACTTAAGCAATTGTTTAACGTCTTCAACGTTTTCGTTACAAAACACAATCCCAAGCTGATAGCAGATAAGTTGTAAATCGTTAAACACCTGCTGCGTTTTAGGAACTTTTCCTGTTTTATAGTCGATTAAGCGAATTTGTTCCGTATTGTCATTTAACTTTCTAATTTCCATGCGGTCAATTCGACCTTGAATCCTCACTCGCAAATCGCTAGACGCGCCATTTTGCCATCCGCCTACTAAGAATCCCATTATTGAATAAAGATCTTCCAAGCTTGTTTGCGTTTTAGACGCACGATTATAGGCGTTTAAAATATCGTCGAATCCAAAAGTGGCATTTATATTGCACTCACAATAAGCATGTTCAAGATTCCCCAAATCGACGTCTGCAATTGTAGGTTTTGCAGACTTCGACCTTTCTAACGCTGGTAAAATATCAGTAACCACACCGTCTTCATCTTTTTTTGCCATAATCGGGTAGTTTGATCCAGTTAAAGAACCTACAAAATATTGAGCAATCGTATAAAGCGCTCGTCGAACATTTAAATCATTTTTTATAAAACGATACCGGTCTTTTACGTCTGAAATATTGGAATCGCTTGGGCAAATCGAATAATAATGCTCAATCATAGTGTTTGCAACATCGTCAATCGCCTTTTTTTGTAAAGCGCTTATAGATTCAAACGAAAAATCAAAGTCAGGAAATTCGCTAACTTTGTTATTTTTAATCGCAGCAAACGCTTGCAATTGTGGATATTTTTCGCGTAAATACTCGTTGTCTAAATGCTCATCTTGACTTGCCCATCTAGCAGTTTCGTGAATAAGCGTGCCGAATTGTGCTGCCGTTCCTCCACGTGTAGGACCTGCAAATTTTCGCTCTAAAAGACAACAGACTGGACATGACCAAAGACTATCCACCATTGATGGAGATAGTGTGACTAAGTTTGATTTTGATTCGTTTTCAATAGATTTCTCTTCGGTCTTAGAACCGTAATTTTTACGAATAAAATCCCAATTTTCTGGATTTGCCGAATCCACTCCATTATTTTTCAAAAGATTCAACGCTGTTAAAGCATCTTTAACAGTAGGATTTCCGTCTAAGTTGTGACTATTTTCTGATTCATATATTGCACGCGCTACTTGTGTTCGCGCCGAAGCAACAAGCCCTCTAGGATCCGCATCCATTACAGCAAAATCTTCACAGAAATCAGTGTATTCACTACTTCCATCCGCATTACGCCAATATATTTCTGGCAAATAGTAGTAGAGAAAATCAGAAGGAACACAATCATCACTATTAACCGCGCTTATAAATAGATGACGGTTGGCGCGCGTAATCGCCATTAAAAAGCTTCGCTGCTCTCCAGTAAAAATCGCTTGTCTATCGTTTACGCAAATTCCAGTAGGATTAGCGTATTCATCTAATAATGATGAATTTTTAGAATTATTAGATTTAAGGTTTACTGAGCCGAAAATCCTATTATTTAACACCATGTTTACTAGAGTTTCTGACCCAAACATTGTGCTTCGAGCCGCAGTATTTGGCCAAACTCGCTGCTGTACGGCTGGAATCCACACATAATCCCAGCGAGAACCAACCGAGCCAGACGGAGTTGTGAGCGTTACAGAATCAGGAGCAGGAGCAACACTGGCAAGAGAATCAGCTTCAATTTCCATTTGACGAACTTGATCAATAAACTGTGTGATTGTTGGTGCCGCTGCAGAATAGTCGCCAGCAACCGACGACTCGTAATAATCCGCACGCGAATCTATGTAATTAAACGAATTAGCATACTCAAATAATCGCATAGCAGCATCTAGTCTATCGTTTGCAAGACGACCTTCATCGTTGTTTTTAAGCGCTTGAATCTGCCACTTTTTAGCGCAATTACAAAGATTCCACGCCTGCCCAAGTATGTAACTAGCCTCGTTTGTTTCACTATTTTGAATTTTTGCTAAATCTTGTTTTAAAATCTTAGACAGTTTAGACGTGATTTTAAAAACGCGCATTAAAGTACGAAGATGAACACTGTTTGGGCGCATTTTTTGCAAAACAGAAAAAATTTCTGTAGTTTGATCAGATTGAGTTTGGTTAGCTGGTGACTTATCAGCTGGTGACTTATCCAATAAATCAGAATCGCAGGAATCAACACTAAAATCATCACAATCCATTGATTTATCAATAGCACAACTATCAATAAGCGCTTTAATTATCAGAAGATAGCAGGAATCAACACTAAATCGCGTGGAATTAGGGTTTGGATTTGAATCAAAAATACGATTGTCGAAGTTAAAATTAGCATCCAAACCATCATTCTTAGAATCAGTCTTGTTTAAAAGCTGATTTTGCAGTAAATCCCACTGTCTTATAAGAACACTAAGAGGGGAATTTTCCTTAGATTTAACCATGTCACTAAGAGAAACAATGGAACGCATAAGCGCTTCTACAGCACTTAAATCAGCACAATTATAATTATCTGAATCTATCAGAGGACTATCCATTATGGTTTTTATGCGACTTTTCACAAAACGCGCAATCGAAGAAATAGTGCGAATTCCTAAAGATACGTCTTTAGCTAAATTATCCACGCTATTTTGGCTAAATTGCGCCAATTCAATAAGCGCAAACAGTGCTTTTATAAACGGCTCTTCCCTGAGAGCACGAGTAACGGACGAGTATCGCACAGGAACACCATCTTTGCGAAGTCGCTCGCCGAAAGCACGAACAGTAGCATTATCGTGAGCAATCACAGCCATATTTTTCCACGGGATTTTGTGATCTAAGTGAGCGCGTTTTATTTGCCAAATAACACAATCCATTTCTTCGCGCGCAGTACGATACAAGTCGCCAGAAACCGAAGAATTTTCTGTTTCTTGCGAATTTGATTCGATTTTTTCTATAGGAAAAGCGCCTTTAACATTTGCCATCTTCCAAGCCCTTCGGGCGATAGGCATTGGCGTTGGCATAAGCGAAGGGATTGAAAGCGAAACCCTGGACGAAAAAAGACTCAGTGGAATTGAGCGACTATTTTGTTTTAGCAAATCTGAAGTATTTGAAGAATCTACATAGTCATTGGAATCATTGTAAGACTCAGCTACACCGTCAATCCTGTAGTCACAAATTTTAAGTACCGCTGCTTGCATAATACCATGCTGAGCAGCTTCAACCACATAATCTGGGTATGATCCACGGAAGGATTGCACAGATTCGTCTGGGTTTGCCGTTAAAACAATACGAACGCCCAAACTAGATAGAGACTCAAGAAATGCAAGTCCAGCAAGTGTTACATCATGAAAATCATCTACCACCAAAAGACGTGGAAGTGAACATTTAAGCGCAAATAATTCTTTAGAAAAATCCTTTGAAGAGTCAGCTGAATAGTCGCAAGCAACCGACGATTCTTCTGTATTATCATCATATAAACTCTTAAAAATCTCATTCAAAATTTGAACACCGTTAGCCAAAAGTTTAGAAGAATCTAATCTAAAAGCATTTGGATATTTTTTCCGCACACAATCCGCATACTGACTACGAAGTGCAAAAGCCAAATTCCATTGCACACGCAAACGATTAGCAATGCTAGAAGATTGCAAATCCGCCTGCAAAGTTGCAAGCAAATCGGAACTAGAGCCGGATTGCAAATGCGACTGAAAATTAAGGCTATTTAATATTTGCAACTCTGCAGATTCGCTTACAATTCCCATTTCGTCTAGTCGAGCGAGCATATCGCGAAGTTGATGAATGAAAGCACTATTTATTGGCAAATCCTGAGTATCTTGAGCATTATAAGCATTATGCGCATTATGAGCATTTTGTGCATTCCGATAATCTGTAGAGTCGAACGAATCCATAAGATTATCACTGTTTTGCAACTGCGATATTACGTAAATCCAAGAATCATGTGATTTATAATCACCATCTTGCAAAGATTTAGAATACTCTCCAGAAAAATAATCGTTAAAAAGCGAGCAGATTTTGCAATCACCGCTATCGCCTTGCAAAACATGATTAACATGCATTCGCACTATTTCGCGAAGAATCGCATCTTGTTCAGCGCCGTTAAGCAATTTAGGAGATGGTATTCCAAAAAGCTTATTTCGTGCGGAAATCAGGCTGAATGCAAAAGCGGAAAGAGTGCCAACTGGACGAGACTGGTATGAAACACCAAGATTGCTTATTACGTAGTTAGACATGCGTGCGGCAGTTGCACGATTCTGGGCTGCGGCGATAGCAAAATCAGTGCGAATCGCATGTTTGAGTAAAAGCTGTACGGCTTCATCGTATTTAGAGTCCTGCGTATTCTTCCAATTAGCTCGCAAACCGCATAGAAGAGCGTTTAGAGCGAAACTTGACTTTCCAGAATTTGGAGCGCCAAACACCAACAAAACATTGGTGTGGCGTTCGCTGGTGTTTTTAAGACTGCCATCAAGCAACGATTGAACAGCATCTAGCGCAGAATCTTCCGTACACATGAACACAATTCTATCAACTGGCGCGAGCTATTCTTCCGCTTTTTGTAGCTCTAAACGGCAAAATTAGCAACAAAAGGCGGAAATAGCGATAGCGCAGATTAGCTGCGCTAACTATTGTTGACTAAAAAGTCGCGTAGTGCGAGCGTTTTTAATCGCAAGAAATGCTATTCCAATGCCAATAAAAATCAGCGTAAAAATGGCAAGCAAATAAACAACACCCACTCCAAGCGTTGTGGAATTAAACGTGTTTGGCGCAAAACCAAACCATCCTGCAGGAGCCTTGTAATTCAAAAAATTGTACGGCGCTGCCATAGCATGCTCTCCCCATCGCACGCCAGCAAACTCGCTTAAACACACAGCGTACGCAACGTAAGTGAGCGGCGGAATCGTAGCAAAATAAACGTGCGCGCGGCTGGACTTGTACTTGTAATCAAAAAGAACAAAGTCAAAAATCGCAAGCAGCGGCGTTATAAAATGCACGCATAAGCTTGAGCACCCATTGTTCATGTACGCGCCAACAAATCCGAGCTTGTTTGTAGGAGCCAAAAAGCACAGGTACAGCGTAAAAGTGACGGCGATTGAAATCGTCATCATAAATTTAAAAATGTACCATGCGTTTGGCTTTGCATCCACCCAGGCTCCAGCGCGCTCACTCTGTTCATCGCTTTTAGATTTAAGCGCACTTCGCGTGTCTAAAATCAGCGAGCCAAGCAGCGCAACACAAATCATCAAGTTAGAAAGATTCGTAAAATACGTTAGTGCCATTGAATCCCAAGACATTGCCATTCCGTAAATGGACGAAACTATTGCAATAATTCGAATCATGGTTCTTGTAACGTAATCTTTGCGCGCCAAGACTAGTGTTTCGCTCATTCTTATCTCGCTTTCAAATAATTTTTAACTCTCATCTATGTTCTTCAATGTTTTACATAAATAAGATTTACTATACTTGACTCCGATCTAGGAATAGCAAAACGTGCAAAATTTAATGGCGATTTTTGTAGATAAGGCCAAACAATCTCCTGCAGCGCAACGGTTCTGCCGAAACGTTGCAATGCTTGCTGTACGTTAACTCGCCACTAAATCCGTTTCCGCTAAGCACAGACGCCAACCATCCGCGCCTACCGAATGCGCCCGACGCGATGAAGAGTGCCATTAATATGCCGAACAGGAAGGTATACGTAATAGCAGCGTTTCCACCAGTAAACGGCAGCGGAATCGGCGACACGTTGATGCCAGTAATCTTTATGTAACCTATGATCGGAGCTGTTTCTTTACTCTCATCATAGCCAACGCTCTTATTATCTGACTTATCTTTTGTCTGCGCGTATACGGCGTAAACAGCCGTATTGCCATGCGTGACAAGCATCTGCTGCAATTTGTCAGAATCTACAATTGCGTTTCCGCTATTATCGCGCTTCAAAATAGGCGTGCAATCTTTATCTTGAGGCTTGTTATTGTTCATCCAACGCACGCATACTTGAAGATTCTTCTCAACTACGTCTCGAGAATCAAAATCATCGCTAGCATCTACTAACAATTCTTTGCCGCCCACTTTACCGTTAGTGTCTGGATTACCTGTGAAAGTGAACTTAATGTCATTAGCACTAACCTCGTAAGGTTTAGCCATAGTCGAAGATTTAAGCAAACCAATAGATTCAGCTTTAGGCTTTATTACATCAACCGGCACTACATATACTGGAAGAAGTGTAGGCGCAGAGGCAACATTCTTAAAATGAGTTTGTGCATCATAGCCATACGTGTTCTTTAAGCTATTCATTGCCCAACCGTTAGAAAGTGACAAAGCATAAACTGGAGCAATAGCCTTTTTAGATGTTCCTTTTATGTCATCTGCAGTTTCTATGTTCTTATGTCCGCCTAAAACTTTTTCAAGATTAAATGATTCAGAATTGACACTCGTACAATTTGGATTTGCAGTATCGCTACCCTCACACCATTTGTTCACAGTAATATCTTGAGGACTCATATTCGAATAATTATTACCCAATGTACTGTAATTCATGCCATTAGTGTTAGAAACATTTAATCCGCCACCATAGTTTCCATTACCTAATACTAAATCAGGTATATTGATATACTCATCGTTCAGCGTGAAGAAACCAGAGCCATTGCCGAATTTATATACTCTAGTTTTGCCATCAGCGAGCTGTACCGTAACTTCCTTACTACCTTCGCCATTTTTCTTATCTGTACCACTTACAACGCGCAAAGATGGTTGAATCTTCTTAAACTCATCTTCACTCATACCAGATGGAACATTCGGCTTAAGAGTGAGAGCATTCTGTAATTGGTTTAAATCGATGCGCTTGTCTTTCGTACTCGCGTTATAACGGTACACAAGCGATTGATGACCAGGCGCGCCAACCAGTTCAAAGCCAGGGTCGCTAGAACGCTCACCAATATATGGCTTCTTCTTATCCCAAGTAATCGTGTAGTCAGCGGCAGAATTACTATCACTTCGCAGCTTAGCAAATCTTGTTACAATATTGCGCCTAGGCTCTGGCGTTACAGTTCTCCTACGCCATCCGCGCATAAGTATAAACGAATCCTGCTCGCTACCTACATTAGAGTAATTATTGCGTCCATCATCCTGTTTTTGAGGAGCAACATAGTTCCCACGTTTCCACGTAACTTTCGACTCATTTGCGGCAAGAGTATCGTCATCATCATCTAAGCTAGCGTTACTATTGTCTACACTAACACCACTTCTTGTATTAGTAGCATTATCGAGCGAATCGTTATCACCCGAGTCTAGCCATTTGCCTCCTGCATTTCCGTTGCGCAATACATGATTCACAGCACGCTTTTCGGAATCATTCAGAAGCAGTGGATGCACTTGTACTACTTTCTTATTGACTACGACTGGGAAGAATACACAGTCAGACGGTTCACTCCACACCTTTGGAGCCTTACTTTCAGGACGGCATACAGAACTTCTCTTAGAAGACAAAGAGTCAACTGATTGAACACCTCGCATGTCTTCTTCTTTTGCACTATTTGCTCCGTTTTGAGCCTGACTTACATTTTCACTACCTGAAAGCTTCTTCAAATCATTATTAACAGAAGTAGTTTCATTAGCATCATTTGCTAACTCATCCAAATTTTCGGATTTAACGCCAGGCATATCTGACCAAGGTCCGTAAGATCCAGTGCGATTCCTTGCACGCACTACGCTTCCAGGGGCTAGGAAACCTGATGGGAACAATATTGCAGTTTTATCGCCACCAAATGCTGTCTGATTTAGATCATTTGTACTTAGCCCTTCTGGGAACATGTAGCCATCACACAAACTCCACCTATCACCTGTTTTAGATCTACATAAGGCCAATGATTCACTAATATCACTATCATCATTTATACCTGCAGTAGCATCTGCACTTCTACTGTATATTGCATTAGCACCAGCATTCCTTAGCGATACTGTATTACCAGTTTTTGCTGCAGCTTTCTTTGCGCGAGCAAAATACACTACGAGTCGAGTTGCATTATTTCCAGAAATCACAGACACCTTATTGCTGTAATTAGGAGCAGAGGCTCCTTCCCAATCATGAAGCCACACGCCAGAACCAGACAAATCATTATAGTGATTACCATCGTATGCTCGCACAACTGGAGCTTTAGCTACAGTCCAATTGAACTTGAATTTGCCTACTACTGCTTCGTCACTCTTGTTTCCAGAGTCGTCAGTTACTTGCGCAATCATCTTGAAGGTTGGAGACTTCGCAGCATCTTGCCCACGCCATTTTTCTATGAACGCACGCAACAGTTCCCTGTTAGTATTGCCTCCTGTTACAAACCTTACGCGAGGAGCTTTTTTAGTTTTCGGATCTGTTGCACCTTCTGCTTCAATGTCTATGCTCAGAGTATCCTTCAAAGCTTTGCTTACATGCGTAGTCTTATCTGCAACATTGAAATCATCATCCAGTGCAAGCAAATCTACTACGTTGAATAATCCCGACTGCTTTGTAATATCAGTCTTGTTCATATCAATAGTCGTAACAGTTCCGCAAGAATCAGACTTTGTTTTAGTAGGATTGCACTCGCCAAGAAGCTTCTTACTAGGATCGTTAGCATCTTTTACTGAAATCCACGGCTTGTTCTTGTCTACTGGCACGAACCACACGTTAATTACATTTGGCGTATGATCTTTGTCACCCTCGTCTCTGGCCTCTAATTCTCTCCACGGATTACCGTTGAAAATATATAGCTGCGCATGCAAAGGGTATTTGTTACCACTTTTCTTTAGAATAGCAGCACCAATATTAGCTCCAGAATCTTGCTGATTATAATCTTCTCCACCCGGCATAACGTAACCTTGAGGCTGAACAAAATTATCTTTATCAGTAATATTATTTGTGAATATAGTCTGACCGCCGCCAAGATTACTATAATTAACTAAATCAACAATATTAGCCCATTCTCCGCGCGCATTATTTACTTTACGAGCGTAGCCAATTCCATCACCACGATTAGGCATGCTGTTGTATCCACCCCACAGCTTTTCTATAGTTGTTTTGTTAGTAGAATTAACATCATTAGTGTTCAATGGGTATAGTGATGGCTGTATTTGGTTTCTAAGCCATCGGCTTTTCTTTGTGCCTTGGAATAAGCTCAAAGCCTCATTAGTGTTGAAGTTTTTATTATCACCTTGGTTGATGTTGAATCTGTACACCAAATACTGTGAGCTATTTTCATCACGACCGTACCACTTAAAGCCATCGTCTGTGTTACGACCGTTTATTTTTCCACTGCCGTATGACCAATCATAATCTGCACGAATATTAACAAATCGCGTGATTTTCTTCTGCTTTGGATCAAGTACAGTTTCCTGATTTTGATCATCTTTAGTGTCATTGCCTGTACCAGTTGCTTTTACTACTTTAAAAGTCTTTTCTGAACCAGACCTATTTTGACCAGTATTTTTACCGTCAGGAGTTACAGAAAGGCAGATTTTATACTGCTTTGTGTTGTCTTTACAAGAATATTTATCGCTTGTGCCGCCAAGAGTTTTAGTTTCATCTTTCGACCAACCAATTTCATCTTTTCGGTATTGGAACAAACGCGGATTCTTTTGCTTAATTCTATCTATCAAACCTTGTTTTTCGGAAGGATTCAGCTCATACGGGTTCACCTGAACCATGCCATCGTCTGGCCAAGTCATATCTAATGGCAATGGGTCAGAAGATGCATTCAAAGTTGTTTGAAGCTGAGAAGCATTATTGCCAACACCCGCATAAATTCTTGAACCAATCTCTGCCAAATGCTCTGGGATAGTTATTTCACCAGTTTTTGGATCAAATGTTATATCCTTCTCATAAGGCATAAGGTTAGTAAAGTACGAATGATCAGGTTTATCATCGTTAAGCTGTTGCCAATCTTCACCTGCTTGACGAGTTAACATAATACCGTGGCATGATTTATTAGGACAATCACTAAATATTCTGAATGTATCAGTTTCTCCTACAGGCTTCTGCTTTGGCTCACCTCTTTTCCATATGCGAACAGCTAATACTGCAACTTGCTTAGATTTTGTTAAAAGATTAACTTTACCAACGTATCTACCATTTGGCTGTTTTTGCCAACGAACATTAGGAGCAGTAAACTCATCGCCAGTTATAATAAGCTTAATCTTTTTTTGAACCTTATTTCCAGCATCATCCCAAGCATGGAACGTAAACTCTTTAACACCAGAATCATTAGATTTAAGTTCAGGACCATTTGTTTCACTTGTAGTTACATAACCTGATTGATCTGTAGCACTATCAACGCCTACAGGCTTAGATTGATCATATTTATTAAAAGCAGTTGCTTTAAATTGTTCACTTGTTGACTGTATATCTGTTTTATTGTTGTTATCTTTTACCTTTTCCTTGGTTCCCATGTACACGTGTTTATCATCGTGACCAGTTACTAGGAATCTAATTCTGCTGCCAACCGATATTTTCATACCATTTTCAGGCACAGATCTAGGCTCTCCACCATTGATGCTAACTTTTACGTCTATAGTCGGCTTCTCATCATCAACATGCGTAAACACAAGTGGTAATACGCCAGTAGACTCATCCCAATACGTTATTTTTGCGTACTTTGCAGCAACATACACTGGCTTTACTTCTGGCTGTTCACCAAATTGAAGCATAATACGATTTTCATCATTAGGATTAGTTGGGGTTGCGTATTCTTCCTTTACAGGATTTGAGAAGTAGTCTTTTGCAAGTTTCGCATATTTTTCTTTTTCGTCGCCAGTTAACTTTTGGTCAACTGTTTTACCACTAGGCGCATCATAAAGTTTCCAAATATAACGCTTTGTATAATTTAGCGGACTAAGCTTACACTCTTGACTATCTTTATTTTTCGCAGCTGCATCCGCTTGTGCAGACTTATCTGCAGCTTTATCAGCAGCTTTGTCATCATCACCCTTACAAGGATCTACTACGTTTACAACTGGAACTCTTACAGCAACCTTCGTTTCCGCATCTTTCAGAGTGTTAGATTTCTTAAGCGAACCATCTGCATTTGTCCATTCAACACTATAAATGGCGCGATTTTTAATCGCCGCGTTTGCACCAGAATCTTGGCTATACAAATAACTATCGTTAAGCGGATACTCTAAACCATGAGCATCACCAGGAATTTTACCATCCTTAATAGAACCGTAATAAACAGAGTCTTCTGCATCTGAATAATTATCATAGTTGTCAAGATTCTTCTTAGTGTGAGCATCTGGCATATATAAACGCGGATTCAATGCGTGAGCAAATTCATATATTTTACCCTTGTTATCCTGATAATTTACATAATCTGCAGCTTTTCCTAAACTCTCTTTAGAAGACCTATATTTTGGATTATCTTGCCACTCTTGAGTCTGCAGTGGTCTAAACACATCCGCTTGACCAATAATATCGTACTTTACTTTTTTAGCAGAACCCATTTGAAGCTTGTCATTCCAATATTGAACAGTCAAATCGTGTATGCCAAACTTTGAATCTTTTGTATTAATGTTAGTTTTAGGATCTAATGGCTTTCGCCACCATCTGTTTCCACGAGCATACTTGTTTTCTGACGCATTATACTTTGGCAATAATGAAAGCTGGCCTTTAGCCCAAACTGTATTATTACCACATTGTGCTTCAGTATCTTTATCACACACTTCTTGTCTTGTAGGTTGGAATAACAAACTCGTAACATCAATATTCTTAGTATGAGCCAATAATTGACCATTATTGCTAGTAAAAGGACCTAAATGTGTACCACGAAGGAAGGAGTAATGCGGCACATTTATATCTACAAGATTAGGTATTCCATACCATTGCTGATACAAAGTAGTGTATTCGTAAGTTGTATGGCCTGATCCAATACGATAATTTGACAAAGAGTATTTAGGATTCCTATTATATGGATCGCCTAAACCGTATCTTGAAAGAGGACCATGCCAAGTATCTCCATAATAGCTTCCTGCACCATAGTAGGAAGTACTCAGTTTTCCATATTTACCATTATTCGATGTTGTATAGTGAATATGGTAGCTATAAGGTGATTTGCTCTCATCAAATTGATTACGTAATGCAAAAATCTTTGCTCGTGGCTCTTTATCAGTTCCTCGAAGCTCAGAAAAGAGGTTATCTATCAATTTTATATAAGTGTCATTAAATTTTTGAGTACCATCTGGAGGAAGACGAGTACCAGCTTTATGTTCACC
The DNA here is from genome assembly GCF_049262855.1 of Gardnerella sp. DNF00038. Classification (NCBI taxonomy): domain Bacteria; kingdom Bacillati; phylum Actinomycetota; class Actinomycetes; order Bifidobacteriales; family Bifidobacteriaceae; genus Gardnerella; species Gardnerella sp. DNF00038. The sequence continues at coordinate 1,324,245 of NZ_CP058407.1, forward strand.
TTCACTTGGGAAACCATAGTTACCAGAATGATAGCAGTCAAAGCCGTAAGAATCACATAATCCAAGTTTACGATTGCTATCATCTCTATCCCTTTGAGTTCCACCTTCAAAAACACCAACATTGTCTATAGCATTTGAATTACCAATTCGATACCACGCTTTATCAAGGGTCTCGCCATCGTTAAGTGGCTCTTTTCTAGTGCCCTCATCAATACAAAAACCGTTTGGATTAACCCAATCTTTTGCGCAACCGCGATTCTTTGCATCAAAATGCAAGCGCTCTACATACTGGTCATACTGACCATTACTTGTGTCGAGACTCTGATCTTTAGGAACAACAAAATAGGTCAAAGCTTTAGCAGCACCATGAATGCGCGCACCCATGTTTACAAGTACATCCCAAATATATCCATTACCATCACGTTTAGGAGTACGTTTCATAAAAATGTAATCGTGAACATCGTCAAGCTGAATACGATTTAAAGAATCAACACCATTTTTATTTTTCAAATAAGCTAAGTTACGTATACGTTTTTGCAGGTATGTTCCACGCGGATATGGAGTAAAGTTTGGGTCATTATTCGTATAAATACCCTGAGGTTGATCATAGCCACTATCTTCGCGCCAAGGATTATCTCCACGTTCCATATCAGCACCTTTTGACGCGCGATGACCTGTTTCATCACCATCATCTGTAATGCATTCAGAACGAGCATAATTACGATTACAGCCGGGACGAAACTCCATCCTGCTGCGATCGTAACCCATTTTGTCTCCATTTGAAGATCGTTCTGTATTATTGAATATTTCATTGGAGCGATCCATGCCAAAAGAAGTATAAGATGCACCCTGCTTAGCCATACCTTTGGCAGCGCTCATCATAGCACTGTCAATAAGTCCTTTATCAGACGCATCACCCTTAGCGGCGTTGTTAGCAAGATTATTATTTACGCTTACACTATTTTTCAGCTTTGCAAACGCATTGTTTTGTCCATCGACAAAAACTGGAGGTTGCGATGGCGCAGAAATATCGGCATTATCTGCATCTACATCGGCATTAGGCTTAGCAGCAGATTTAGGCTTATCGCCAGACTTATTGGACTCATGCTTTTTACCATAATTACCAAAGATATCCGCATTCGCAGCAGTGCCACTGTCAGCAGCTACAGCAGTGTTTGCAGTTAGGCACATCGGCAGCCACATCGCCACCGAAATCAGTAAAATAAGAGCAGCCTTAGTCGCCTGCTGAGCTAAACGTCCTATCCAGACGACAACACTTAGCAAAACCGTCCAAATACTTCTCATTTGTCCACCTAAACTCTCGTGTGCTAATTTCCACATGCCAATCAATGTATTAAGTTTTAAAATCTTAAATTTTGAGGTATTTAAATTTTGATGTATTAAACGCATCAATTTTTTTAACGTATTAAGTTTTAACGTATTAAGTTTTCAGTTTTTTAAGCTTTGAAGCCTTCGGACGCTTGCCCTGCGCAAAACCATCAATAATCGACTCAAAGGATTCCTGACTAATCCTTCTCGCTTCTTCGGAATCCCTATACATCTGCTTGTTTTGGTCGCCATAAATGCCAAGCCAAAGAGTATCGTTAGTCTGGTCATCACCATTGGCATCACTATGGTTATCACCATTATTTCGATCATCGCCGTTCTGGTTATCGTTTTTCTTCTTTTTCTTCTTAACAATCGGCAGACCAGCCCAGTAAATGTAGCCTCCAACCACACTCAGGCTTGCAATGCTCCCAACAAGCCACCACGGGAATCTCGGAACATCTGGCTTTTTACCAAGCAAAGACTTGTCCGCAGCAGGAGTCGGTATTACTCGCTCTCCCGTCACCAAGATTCTCTGTGTGTTGATTCCAAGCGGTGTGCAAGTAATCAGAGTCACAAGATCCTTGCCTGGCACTGCAGCAATTTTCTTTGTTTCGTCTGGGTTTACAACAATTTTTTCTATCACCTTGTAAGTGAGAATCTCGTCAAAAACCTCGATCGTAAAAGAATCGCCCTTATCTATCTCATCCAATCTCGTGAACATTTCCGCACTAGCCAAACCACGGTGGCCAGTAATCACTGAACGAGTTCCTAATCCTCCAACTGGTAGAGAAGTTCCGCGTAAATGTCCAAGTCCCTTAAGCAGAGTATCGTCCTGCGTACCGTGATACACGGGCAAATCTAGGTCAATTTTCTTAATGCGAAGGCGAGCCATAAGACCATCGTCATTCGCTTTCAACTGATCCCAATAGTTTTGACTAACGTCAGATGTTTCGCCATGGGATGTTGGAATATTCGTGTTCGCCTCATATATTGCGCCTACGGATAGCTTGCGATTGTATTCGCGCGCGCGAGCCAGCTGCTCATGCGGAGCTGGAATAGCATGCGTGATTAGCTTAGCGTATTCTGCGGCTACTTCCGACATGTGATACTGGCTTAACCACATTGCTGCATGTGGGTATAACAGTGAGGCGAACGATGCGGTTAATAGAAGCGCTGGAACGATAGAAGATTTAGAAAATCTCCACTTTCGCTTATCGCGCTTCTTATGCTTAACCGCAACGTTTCGATTTAAGAATAAAAACCTAAGCATTTGTTGCTTTGCGATTGGACTTGAAACTGGACTTGTGATTTTATTTGCGATTTTATTTGCGACTTGATTTTCGGTTTTGTAAGCCGATGCGAGTATTCGCGAATACGCGCAATTCACTCACTTGAATACGCAAACACTCGCATACAGCTTAAATCACAAAATAATCACAAAATAATCACAAAACCAAGTAAGCCTTACGCTTCTTCTTGTTCCTTGCGGCGACGGGTGATGATGTAGAACAACGTGCCGCCCAAGCCAACAATGCCGAATGCAGTGAGCAACACTAAGCCGCGCGCACCAGTCATTGGCAGTGCTGCGAGGATCTTGTCTAAGCCAGTGGCTTTCTTGTTTTCGATTTCCTTAGTATTGTTCTTTGTAGCATCTGCAGCAGTATCTGCCTTCAAAGCAACGCACTTAGGAGTAGAATCAAGCAAATAACCAGCAGGAGCCTCAGTCTCAACCACGCAGTAAAGCTTAGTTGTTACAGCAGGATTAGTTTCCTTTGAATTGTAGACGAACAATCTTACGGAATCTGTACCTTCAGTCTTAGCTCCACCATCAATCTTTTCTTTAGTTTTTAGTGAAACATTATTGAGCTTAGTTCCAGCATCCTGATTATTCTTCTTAATCTTGCCATCTGAAACAGTAAAAGTGTCATTTGCAGTTGCAGATGTGTCAGTAACCTCATATACATCAAACTTTGCATCATTCAAAGGCAACTTTTTCTTATCACCATTTGCGCCGATTTCTTCCGTAACCTTATTAACAGTCAACGTACCAAAGTGAGCGGTATCATTAGGAATGTCGTCACCACCGCAGTCACCATCTTTCTTGGTTGGTGTACATGGATCATTACCATCACCGTTACCAGTCTTATTATCATCAACGTACGTATTGGCTACGTTAGCAATGTCCTTAACAGTATCAGCAACTTTAGTGACAAGCTCTACCTCAAGCTTAACAACTTTCTTATCGGTAGTGTGTTTAGAATACTCATCATAAGCCTTTTTGAGACCACCAGTAGATTCGGTACTAGTAAGAGAGAATGAAACTAAACCATTAGTATTTGTAGCTGTGTAATGAGTAGTAGCATCAAGAGGTACATCATTTGCACTTGTATCTTTTTGACCAGAATCAGTATAAGTCACAAGTTTTGCACTGCTAATCTTATCGTAAGTTAAACCAGTTTCTAGCTTATCCTTAAAACCGATCTTCTCGTACTTATTGCCATTCTTAGGAGCTGTGAGAGGAATCGCAATCTTCCAAGTTATAGTGGTTCCATTATCCTTAGTCAAATCCTTACGGCTTAAGCTGCTAACTGTCTTAGTTGGACGTTCCTTGCTTGTATCATTCTTTGGATACACATTAACAGCGTAAATCCAAGGATTAGCCTTGTCTTTAGGATTTGGAAGAGGAGTGGTCACAAAGAACGGAGAAACACGCTTTGTAATGGAAACCTTTTTCCATGTGCCGTCTTCTTGTAATTGTGCACCAGAAGTATCGGTTTCTTCGATGTAGTAAAGACCCATCGCAAGATTTTCAAATTTGGCTTCACCAGTATCACCAGTTATTTGGCTTGTGCCATCCGTACTAGCCTTCTCGAAATCAGGATTAGCACCATTAATAAAATCAGAAGCAGTCTTTTTACCAGCAACAGTTGTTTCAACTAAATCATCTAACTTTTTAATCTTTTCCCAGTCTGAAGACTTTGAAAGATCAATATCATCAGAAGAATTTGTATTCTTCTTCTTTACTCGCCATAGGGTAAACTTAACACCCTTAACTGGCTTCTTATTGGTTAAAGTCTTAACAGTACCATCAGAACGTTCACCAGTTGCAGGACCTTGATACTTGTGAATAATAATGGATGTAGCGCTCTTTTTGCCCTGATTAATATTAGCAGTGTCAACACCCTTAGCCTCACCCTGCGCATAAGCAATAGAGCCAGCAATACAGCATGTTCCAAGTGTGCATACCGCCGCCAAAACAGCAACGGTGCGCTTCAGCGAATTCGTATTTAAACGCATGTTTCCTCTCTTCTTTAGAGTGACATCTCGTTATGAGAATTTTGTGTTTAGAAAGAATCGCCCATGTGATTAGACTTTTCCGCAAAAATCGCATAAATATCGCGAACTACAGATTCCTCTCACCGGGCTTCTATGCGCACTAAAGCTGTGCGCCAAACCTTCATTGACTAAAACAGACTAGCATTTTGCAGCGTAAAAATCACCTAAAAATCACCTAACAAAAGCCTACTAAAATAAGCTTTTAATACCCCCCCCCCGGTATTGTTGAAATATCAGGGTTTTCTCAGCTTAATAAGTGATTAAAATTGTTAAAAATTCTTTCCGAATTTTTGCTAAATTCGCACCTTGGCGTGTCGAATAAACCGCGTCGTTATCGCTTGCGCGAACAGCGCGCGAACGTCTTCGCCGCGCAGAAGCAGTGCTTCTGCTTTGAGCGGCTCAGCGCTCCAAATTGCCTTTTCGCGCTACGCTCTAAGCGAAAAGGCAGGTCGTCGCGCACGTTTGTTTTTCCCTTTTTCAGCAAATATGACTACAAACACGGGCAAAAATAAACAAACACAAGCGAATCAAGTCAAATTGCATTTTATAGCAAAATGTCGATTCTGCAATAAATCATCAAAATAAAATTGTCGATTCTGCAAAAATTTGCTAAAATAAAATAATCGATTTTGCAAAGAATGGCGGAATTACAATGATTTATAACCTTAATCAATCAGCATCCAGCACAACAAACACTGCACGCAAATTTCCACGCAAAATCTATTCGCACATGCTCAATTGGAAAAACTCTTCTAACGGGAAAACAGCACTACTCATAGAAGGACCACGACGCGTAGGAAAATCCACTATTGTAAAAGAGTTTGCGCAAAATGAGTATGAAAGTTACATATTAGTGGATTTTTACACAGCATCTCCAGAAGTAAAACAACTATTTGAAGACCTTTCAGATTTAAACTACATCTTCTTGCAACTCCAGCTTACATATAAAACAAGCCTCAAAGAACGCAAGTCGTGCATTATTTTTGATGAAGTTCAACTCTGCCCAAAAGCGCGCCAAGCAATTAAAGCCCTAGTCAACGACGGAAGATACGACTACATAGAAACGGGCTCACTAATTTCAATCCACAAAAACGTTAAAAATATTCTTATTCCAAGCGAAGAACGCAAACTAAAAATGCATCCTATGGATTATGAGGAATTTAAATGGGCACTTGGCGACAATACAACCATTCCGCTTCTAAAAAAACTCTACGATTCTAAAAAACCAATCGGTCAAGCAGCATGCAGAAAAATGCTAAGAGATTTTAGACTTTATATGCTTGTTGGAGGAATGCCACAAGCTGTTGAAAGCTATATTGAAACCAACGATTTTAGTGCTGTAGATAGAGTAAAACGCGATATTCTTTCACTTTACGAAGATGATTTTAGAAAAATAGACCCTACTGGTAAAATATCTGCAATTTTTGATTCTATACCAGCTCAGCTCATGTCTAACACTTCCCGTTACCATGTTTCGAGCGTTCTTGCTGGCAACAGAGCAAATACTGTTCTTGAACAACTAGCTCAACTAGAAGATTCTGGAACTGTGCTAATCTCCCATCATACTAACGATCCTAATTCTGGAATGGCTCAACATAAAGATTTATCTAAGTTCAAACTCTTTCTTGCAGATACTGGTTTGTTTGTTACGTTAGCATTTAAAGACAAGTCTTTTACAAGCAACGACATTTATATGCGATTGTTAAACGATAAGTTGCAAGTAAATCTAGGTTATGTATACGAAAATATTGTTGCTCAAACTTTGAGCACTCATGGACACGAATTGTATTATCACACTTTTATGGACGGCGACGCGCGCTTAATCGCGGACGATACTAATGTTGAGATTGACAATCACGATAATCGAAATAATCACAACAATCGCAGCTATGAAGTAGATTTCTTGATTGCTGATAAGAACAAGATTGTGCCGATTGAAGTAAAAAGCTCAGGTTATAAAACGCATGCTTCGCTTGATACTTTCGCGCGCAAGTTTTCTTCGCGAATCGCACGGGAAATTCTGATTTATACAAAAGACTACCAACATAACGGAATGCTGGAATACATTCCAATAGTAATGACTGAGTTCTTGTAATTCCCCACGTTTGTTCCCTTTCTGGTTGATTTGGAAAACAAAAGCAGGATAAAGTAAACGCAAACGCAAAAAAACAAAAAACAAAAAGCCGCTGCAAGATGTGTAAAACAACTTGCAACGGCTAATTCAATTCAGACTAGCAAAATCAAACCTAGAGATTTAAGCAAATCACCCATAAATAATATAGATAGCCTAAAATCGCCAGTTATACCTAGCCTGATTAGTTAAGGTCATCGTCATAATCACCCTGACCACCCTGATCATCAAGGAAGTCATCTGGATTAAACTCATCCCCAAGCTGCATGTCGCCAAAATCAATGTTCGAGAAATCAACATCTCCCATGTTGCTCTCGCCAAAGTTTGACGGAGTGCCATTTGCTCCACCCAAACCAAGGTTTGGATAAACAGCATCACGCACCTCAGGATCTGCAAAGACATCCGCATTACGATAACGCGCCAAACCAGTACCAGCTGGGATGAGCTTACCAATAATAACGTTCTCCTTCAAGCCCTTAAGATCATCTTCCTTCTGGCTCAAAGCAGCTTCAGTAAGCACGCGAGTAGTCTCCTGGAAGGATGCGGCAGAAAGCCAAGAATCTGTAGCCAAAGAAGCCTTTGTAATACCCATAAGCTCTGGACGACCAGCAGCAGGCTTACCACCATTCTTAACAGCCTCAAGATTTGCTTCACGGAACTTAGCCTGATCCACAAGTTCGCCTGGAAGAAGGTTCGTGTCTCCAGAATCAATCACCGTAATGCGGCGAAGCATCTGGTGAACAATAACCTCAATATGCTTATCGTGAATATCAACGCCCTGAGAACGGTACACGTTGTGCACTTCTTCCACAATGTTCACCTGAGCAGCACGAGGACCAAGAATTCGCAGAATCTTCTTAGGATCCACAGAACCTTCAATCAGCTGCGTACCAACCTCAACGTGGTCTCCATCCTTAACAAGCATTGGAGCACGACGAGTTACTGGGTAAACGATTGGCTCAACCGTAGTATCGTCTGGAGTCAAAGTCACCTGACGACCATGGTCAGTATCCTCAACCTTCACAACACCTGGGAACTCAGCAATTGGAGCTTCGCCCTTAGGTGTACGAGCCTCGAAAAGCTCGGTAACACGAGGAAGACCCTGCGTAATATCGCTTGCCGAAGCAACACCACCAGAGTGGAAGGAACGAAGCGTAAGCTGCGTACCAGGCTCACCAATGGACTGTGCTGCAACAATACCAACAGCCTCGCCAACATCAACAAGAGAGCTTGTAGCCAAAGACCAACCGTAGCACTTTGCGCAAACGCCACGCTTAGACTCGCAAGTAAGCACAGAACGAGCCTTAACTTCTTCGACACCATGCGCAACCAAGTCACGCAAAACATCCATCGAAAGCGCGTCACCACACTTAGCCAAAACGGTTGTACCATCTGCTGGATCGAGAACATCTGCAGCAAGCAAGCGCGAGTATGGACCACCATCAGCAGCCTTAACAAGCGTCAAATTGCCATTTTCGTCGCGGTCCGCAATCTTCATCATAAGACCACGCTTTGTGCCGCAATCTTCCTCACGAACAATAACTTCCTGAGAAACGTCCACAAGACGACGAGTCAAGTAACCAGATTCTGCAGTACGAAGTGCGGTATCAGCCAAGCCCTTACGCGCACCGTGCTGGGAGATGAAGTACTCCAACACAGAAAGACCATCACGGTAGTTTGACTTAACAGGACGAGGAATAATCTCACCCTTAGGGTTTGCCACTAAGCCTCGCATACCAGCAATCTGACGAATCTGCATCCAGTTACCGCGTGCACCAGACTGAACCATGATGTTCACGTTGTTATCATCATGGAAGTTCTCGCGCATAGCATCTGCAACCTTATCGGTGCATTCAGTCCACAAGTTAATCAACTCTTGACGACGCTCTTCATCTGTAAGAAGACCCATATCGTACTGGGAGTTAATCTTTGCAGCCTGATTCTCGTAGTCTTGTGCAATAGCCTCACGATTTGAAGGAAGCACAATATCAGAGAATGCCATTGTAACGCCAGACCAAGGTGCTCGAGTAAAGCCAAGATCCTTCAAAGCATCAAGGGATGCGGCTACCTGAGCAGTGGAATAACGTGTAGCAATATCGTCAACAATCTTGGAGAGAACACCCTTTGGAACCTGCTGGTTCACAAACGGATAGTCCTCTGGAAGAGTGCCGTTAAACAACACGCGACCGTAGGATGTGGCGAACAATACAGTTCCATCCTTAAAGCGCTCTTCATGAACAACATCTGGGCTGCCTGGCTCTGGATCTACGACCTTAAGTTCTCCTGGCTCCCAATCCTTTGGTAGCACAAAGTCCTCTGGCACGCGGATTAATACCTTTGCCTGCATGTCAATCTCATGCTTGTCGAGTGCCATTTGAGCCTCTGCAAGCGAAGAGAAGATTCTGCCTTGACCCTTTGCACCGTCTATTACTGTAGACAAGTAGTACAAGCCCAAAATCATATCCTGAGATGGCATGGTAACAGTGTGACCATCTGCTGGCTTCAAGATATTGTCGGATGCCATCATCAAGCTGCGAGCTTCTGCCTGAGCTTCGGCGGAAAGTGGCAAATGCACTGCCATCTGGTCACCATCGAAGTCAGCGTTGAATGCGGCGCAAGCAAGTGGTGGAAGGTGAATTGCTTTACCTTCAACCAAAATTGGCTCAAATGCCTGAATACCCAAACGGTGAAGTGTAGGAGCACGGTTAAGAAGCACAGGATGTTCAGAAATAACTTCCTCAAGCACACCCCAAACCTCGGAATCTCCGCGATCTACAAGGCGCTTTGCGCTCTTCATATTCTGAGCAAAGCCCTGATCCACCAAACGCTTAATAACGAATGGCTTAAACAGCTCCAACGCCATTGGCTTAGGCAAACCGCATTGATGCATGCGGAGGCTTGGACCAACAACGATTACGGAACGGCCAGAATAATCAACTCGCTTACCGAGCAAGTTCTGGCGGAATCGACCCTGCTTACCTTTAAGCATATCGGAAAGCGACTTTAGTGGACGGTTCGATGCACCAGTTACTGGGCGACCACGACGACCGTTGTCGAAGAGTGAATCAACTGCTTCCTGAAGCATGCGCTTTTCGTTATTAAGCATGATTTCAGGAGCACCAAGTTCAATCAACCTCTTCAAACGATTGTTACGGTTGATTACTCGACGGTACAAGTCGTTCAAATCAGATGTTGCAAAGCGTCCACCATCAAGCTGAACCATTGGTCGCAAATCTGGTGGGATTACTGGAATAACGTCCAAAACCATTGCTTCTGGCTTGTTTCCAGTAGTCAAGAACGCGTTTACAACTTTAAGTCGCTTCAAAGCGCGCGCCTTGCGCTGACCAGTACCATTGTCGATTTCTTCGCGAAGTTCTACGGCAGCAGACTTAAGGTCGAAGTCCTGCAAGCGCTTCTTGATTGCTTCAGCACCCATGCAGCCTTCAAAATAGTCACCGTAGCGGTCTTCCATTTCTCGCCAAAGGTCAACATCGCCTTCCATATCTCCTGCGCGTAAGCCCTTAAAGCGATCGAAAACTGCGTTCAAACGCTGAATCTGCTCATCGTAGCGAGTACGAATAGCAGCCATTTCTCGCTCTGCTCCAGCGCGCAATTTAGACTTTGCGTTGCCTTTTGCTTCGCCTGATTCTTCCAGCTCGTGCAGGTCTTCTTCTACCTTCTTTGCGCGAGCTTCAATCTCATTGTCGCGGCGCTTACGAAGATTGCCGATTTCCGTATCGAACTCGTCTTGCAAGTCTGGAAGATCTTGATGACGCTGCTCTTCATCTACCTTAGTAACCATGTAGGCTGCAAAGTAAATAACCTTTTCCAAGTCTTTTGGAGCAATATCAAGCAGGTAACCCAAGCGGCTTGGCACACCTTTGAAGAACCAAATGTGTGTTACAGGAGCAGCAAGCTCAATATGACCCATGCGTTCACGGCGAACGCGGCTGCGTGTAACTTCCACGCCGCATCGCTCGCACACGATTCCCTTAAAGCGCACGCGCTTATACTTGCCGCACGCGCACTCCCAGTCGCGAGTAGGACCGAAAATCTGCTCACCGAACAGACCATCCTTCTCTGGTTTAAGGGTACGGTAATTAATGGTTTCTGGCTTCTTAACCTCGCCGTGGCTCCAGCTACGGATGTCGTCGGCGGTTGCCAGTCCAATCCTCAGTTTGTCAAATGCGTTGACGTCCAGCACTATTATCGTCCTGTCTCATGAAATTGTTTTTCTAAGTTTCTTAAAGTGATTAGTGATTAGTGATTAAGTTATTTCTAATCACTGGCATCACTGGTATTCAGGTTCTTGAATAACTTGATCTTCCTTGGCGGACGAATCTGGTCGCGCACCAATGTTGAAGCCCAAATCTTCAGAAGACGACACCGGATCATCATCCTCATCCTTCATGTCAATTGCCACTCCTTCGGAGTTAAGCACCTCAACATTCAAGGAGAGCGACTGCATTTCCTTGAGCAACACCTTGAAGGACTCAGGAATACCAGCTGGTGGAAGGTTATCGCCCTTGACAATAGCGCCATACACGCGCACGCGGCCGTCAACGTCATCAGACTTTGTGGTCATCATTTCGTGCAATGTGTAAGCAGCGCCATAAGCCTCAAGCGCCCACACTTCCATTTCGCCGAAGCGCTGGCCGCCGAACTGCGCCTTACCACCCAACGGCTGCTGGGTAATCATAGAGTAAGGACCAGTGGAACGAGCGTGAATCTTATCATCAACCAAGTGATGCAGCTTCAAGATGTACATGTAGCCAACAGAAATTGGCTTAGGGAATGGCTCACCAGTGCGGCCGTCAAACAATGTTGCCTTACCGTCGGAACCAACAAGCTTATTGCCATCGCGGTCTGCAAGCGTAGTGCTCAAAAGACCCTTCAAGGTTTCTGGGCGCACGCCGTCGAACACTGGAGTTGCAACAGGAGTGCATGGATCGCCATGCTCAGCGCCTTCTGGCACATACTTCTTCCAAGCAGCCTCAAGGTCTGGATCCAAATTAATATCCCAACCAGCGTGAGCAATCCAACCCAAGTGAAGCTCGAGCACCTGACCCAAGTTCATTCGAGAAGGCACACCCAACGGGTTAAGCATAATGTCTACTGGAGTACCATCAGCCAAGAATGGCATATCCTCTTCTGGCAAAATGCGGGAAATAACACCCTTGTTGCCGTGGCGACCAGAAAGCTTATCGCCCTGCGTAATCTTACGATGCTGAGCAATGTACACGCGAATCATCTGGTTTACGCCATTTGGAAGCTCATCGCCATCGTCTTCAGCGTCTTCACGAGTGATTTCCTTAACAGCAATCACAGTACCAGTTTCGCCGTGTGGCACGCGCAAAGAAGTGTCTCGAACTTCACGGCTCTTTTCGCCGAAGATTGCACGAAGCAAGCGCTCTTCTGGAGTAAGCTCAGTCTCGCCCTTAGGCGTTACCTTACCAACCAAAATGTCGCCAGCTTCCACCTCGGCACCAATGCGAATAATACCGCGCTCATCGAGGTTTGCAATAGCGTCTTCGCCAACGTTTGGAAGGTCGCGAGTAATCTCTTCGGCACCAAGCTTAGTTTCACGAGCATCGATTTCGTACTCTTCAATGTGAATCGAAGAAAGCGTATCGTCTTGCACAAGACGCTGGGAAATAATAATAGCATCCTCGTAGTTGTAACCATTCCAAGGCATAAACGCAACGAGCAAATTCTTGCCGAGTGCAAGCTCACCCTTGTCTGTTGCAGGACCGTCTGCCAAAACTGTACCTGCTTCCACACGCTCGCCATCTTTAATAAGCGGCACCTGGTTGTAGCAGGTAGTCTGGTTGGAACGCTGGAACTTAGAAAGCTTGTAGCTGGACTGAGTTCCATCGTCGTTCATAACGCGAATAATATCTGCAGAAACGTAGGTTACAACGCCTGGCTTTTCGGAAAGAATCACGTCTCCAGAATCAACTGCAGCACGCCATTCGGAACCCGTACCAACAAGTGGACGCTCCGACTTAATAAGCGGCACAGCCTGACGCTGCATGTTGGTACCCATCAAAGCACGGTGGCCTTCATCGTGCTCCAAGAATGGAATCAAGCTTGCGCCGAGGGAAACCATCTGACGTGGAGAAACATCCATGTAGTCAACAGTGCTTACAGGAACATCGACTGCTTCTTCTTCGTCAACACGAGCAAGTGCCTGAGTGCCAACAAAGTTGCCATTTTCATCGAGTTCCTGATTTGCCTGAGCAATAACGTGCTCGGCTTCGCGATCTGCAGTCATATATTCGACTTCGTTAGTCACATGACCATTAACGACCTTACGATAAGGTGTTTCAATAAAGCCGAATGGGTTGATGCGACCAAAGGTTGCAAGCGAACCGATAAGACCAATGTTTGGACCTTCTGGGGATTCGATTGGGCACATACGACCAAAGTGGGATGGGTGCACGTCTCGAACTTCCATAGATGCGCGGTCTCTAGAAAGACCACCAGGACCAAGAGCCGAAAGACGACGCTTGTTTGTAACGCCCGCCAAAGGATTGTTCTGATCCATAAACTGGCTAAGCTGAGAAGTTCCGAAGAACTCCTTAATAGTAGCGTTAACTGGTCGAATGTTAATCAACGACTGTGGTGTAATCGCCTCAGCATCTTGCGTGGTCATGCGCTCGCGCACAACGCGCTCCATACGGCTTAAGCCAGTACGAATCTGATTCTGTACAAGCTCACCAACCTGACGGATTCGACGGTTTCCAAAGTGATCGATATCGTCCACGTCTACACGCAATTGCACATCTTCGCCATCGCGCTTGCCTGGGAAGGTCTTTTCACCCGAGTGCAAAGTAACCAAATACTTGATTGTGGCAATAATGTCTTCGCGATTCAAGCTGCGATCGTTGTAATCCGCTTCCAAACCAAGCTTGCGATTGATCTTGTAGCGACCAACGCGCGCCAAATCGTAGCGCTTTGTGTTGAAGTAGAAGGATTCGAGCAAATTGCGACCCGCGTCTGGAGTTGCGGTATCTGCTGGGCGAATCTTGCGATACAAGTCTGTAAGAGCATCATTTTGAGTGTCGATTGGCTCTTTTTCTAGAGCGTCGAGAACAAGAGGATACCCTTCGAATGCCTCGGCAATTTCTGGCTTAGTCATGCCAATTGCCATCAAGAACACGATTGCAGACTGCTTACGCTTGCGATCTACGCGTACGCCAAGAACATCGCGCTTATCAATCTCAAACTCAAGCCACGCTCCGCGACTTGGAATGATTTTTGCGCCAAAAACGTCTTTGTCAGAAGTGCGATCTTGCGTGCGGTCAAAATACACGCCTGGGGAACGCACAAGCTGGGACACGATTACGCGCTCAGTGCCGCCAATAATGAATGTTCCGTGTGGTGTTTGCAGCGGGAAATCACCCATAAACACAGTCTGGCTCTTAATCTCGCCAGTTTCGCCGTTTTCAAACTCTGCGTTTACGTACAAAGGAGCGGAATATGTGTAATCCTTCTCTTTGCACTCAAGCACAGTGTGACGTGGCTCTTCAAAATATGGATCCGAGAATGTGAGGCTCATTGTCTCAGCAAAATTCTCGATTGGAGAAATCTCTTGGAACACTTCTTCCAGACCAGAGACATGAGGCACAGTGTGAGTGCCATTTGCCTCATCTTCTTCGACGCGCTTCTTCCAACGCTCGGAGCCGATCAGCCAGTCAAAGCTGTCGGTTTGCACACCGAGGAGGTATGGCACATCGATTGGCTCACAAATGGAGCCGAAATTCACACGATCCGACGCTTTATGCAATTTAATGCTGTGCTCGTCGGCACGCGCGATGACTTTGGTGGTGTTCGTCGTAGCTTGTTCAGCAGCCAATGGACGTTCCTTTATCGCTAGCTAGTTTTCTTAATCCTTGGGAGCTTTAGAAAATCGCAGCAAACGCGCTTAAAATCAACGATTTTGGGTTTGCGGGCGCCTTCTTCGGTTCCTTGAGTATGCCCGCTATATGACACACCTTGTACAAAGAAACAATTTTACCCCTTCACATCGACTTTTGGCGCCATTTGTGCATGTGCTAGCGAACAGAAATAACCACGGGATTGCTTTGTAATCCTGACACATCCTTATGCGCAATTTGTGCAATGTAAGTTCCGCGCGAAACTTTAGGCAACTCGGCGTCATCTAAGCAATCCTTGCCAGTAGGCGTTCCGACTGTAGCATCCGTGCCCCATACAATTTTTTTCTCGTACGAATCGCCTTTTGCCATTAACAAAGGCTTGAGTGGAATTCCGCACACATCTGATCTCCACTGCGGCTCTATTTTCTGCTGCTTTTCTTGCTTTTCTCTAGATTTATCTGATTTATCTGATTTATCAGACTTATCAGACTTATCAGCACTTACGCTGTCTCCAATTGTCAACACCATTCTGCCATCCGACGCATCTATTCTGCAAGAATCGTCTCCTTCATGAACTATGCGAGCAGTAAATTCTACGCTTCCTCCCATCGGTACAGATTGCGATGCTGAGGTTAATTCAATACGAACGTCTTTTGCACTACATTTTTTTATGATTCCAACAGGTCTTGGATCTGGCACAAGTTGTTTAGATAGAGTAACGTCTGAATGTTTGCTTATAGCAGTTCCGATTGCGGCAATTCCTTTGAAAACGCTGATTATGCAAAAGATACAAAACACTAAAACAGCCAGCAGCCCCACGCAAACTATGATTCGGCGGCGAATGTACATGCGGCGGCGCGCAGCACTAATCTTCCGCTTCGGTTTACGTTTTAACACAGGCATAGTCACCATTGTAATGCATGAGTAGTTTTAAGACTATTTTTGACTATAAGCTATTTTTATAGACTATTTTCCGCCCTCAAATCCAAGCTGACGCCACGCTTCATAAATGGCGATTGATGCGCAATTTGTAAGATTTAAGCTTCTAAGCGAAGGACGCATTGGCAAGCGAACCTGTTCCGCAACATGAGGGCCAGCCATAATATCCATTGGGTCTGGAATATCTCCTGGCTCTGGTCCAAAAAGCAAAATATCGTTCGGCTTATACTCAATATCTGTGTAAAGTTTTGTGGCATTTGCAGTAAACGCGATTATGCGAGAATTTGGCATTGATTCCACAAGGTTTTCAAAATTCGGGTGCATAACAACGTGTGCCATATCGTGATAATCAAGACCCGCGCGACGAAGCTTTGTGTCTTGAAGATTAAATCCAAGCGGCTCTACAAGATGCAAAATGGTGCCCGTTACCGCGCAAAGGCGAATCGCAGAGCCTGTGTTTCCTGGGATTCTAGGCGAATAGAAGCACAAGTGCGGGGTCTGAGTTTGCGCAGTGCTTGCATCTTGCGCGCTTAGCATGGCATCCATAACGCTGATTGGATTTCCGTGCGCGTCTGTTACAAGCTCGTCCGGACCGTAGTTTGACTTTCGGTAGCCGTACTCATACATCTGCTCTACACGATTGACTGGGTTTTGTGCGTCTTGCATACTTTTATCTTCTTTACTTTTATCTTCTTTACCTGTGACTTGCATACTCGTAATAATCACCTCAATAAAATCATCATAATAAAAATAAGCGCAAATCCTGCAAAATCAGCCCACGAGAACACAGCTCCCGTAAACACAACAGCCGTGATTGCAGCCATAACAGGCTCGCTCGCCCCCAAAAGCGTTCCGCGCACAGATCCAACTCGCATAACGCCAGCCAAAAACATCCAATATGCGCCAAAAGTTCCGCCAACAATCGTAAAAGTAAACAGCAAGTACGCGCGCAAATCCAAAGGAGGCATTGTTTGCCATGGCTTCACAAATGGCATCATAATAAGACCTGCAATAATAAACGTAATTCCGTTTACAGTAAGATTTCCCCATTTTGCAATCAATTTGACTGGCATAATCGCAAGAGCCGCCGTACTTGCAGCATCTGCTAATCCCCACAAAAGTCCCATCAGCGGCAGCGAAAGCGAGCTAAAATTGCCTCCCGTTGCCATAAGCGCAGTTCCTGCAAATGCAAGCAAAACACCAATGTTTTCGCGCAAAGTCGGAGTTCTTTTTGACCGCAAACACACATAAACAAGCACAAAAAGCAGATTCAGGCTTTGCAAAACAGTAGCCGTGCCAGAATTAGTCCAGTCAATTGTAAAAAGATACGCCACTTGCGTTAAAAGCACACACACAATACCTGTTACAACTAGCATTGGCCATGATTTTTTTGTGCTTAATGCATCAACGAGTTGCTTGCGATTAACAATTGACGCAACGATTACAAAAAGCACGCCTGCAGCAAGCTGACGAACGCACGCGATTTGCAACGGACTCACAAGGTATTGTGACATTAGAATCTTAGAAACAGTAGCATTTGTGCCCCAAAGCGCGCCACCAAGAATCGTCAAGATTATGCCAATCATCATTGTGCGCGGACTATGATCCACCGCAGGATTTGGCTTTTTAGGCTTTATTTTTTGGATATTCTTTACAAAACCAACATCCATGCTAAACACCTTCTAAACTTACATCCCGTACTCGCTAATAATCCTGTAGTTTTGCGCATATGTAGCAAGTTGTAAGTCGCAAACCTCGCAAATCGCTTACTACATATGAAAAATCTACACTATCACATAATCAACAACACGCACATAATCAACAACACGCAATTGCAAGGATTGCATACTCAAACCAATACGCCACGCGCGACTTTGCATTATCCTCAGTTTATGTTATCTTATTTAAGTTGTCTTTCGTTATGCTGTTTAGCACAATGATTGATGTGGAGAATTCGCCTAGTGGTCTATGGCGCACGCTTGGAAAGCGTGTTGGTGTAACAGCCTCACGAGTTCGAATCTCGTATTCTCCGCGAGTAGGGGTTCTAGCCAGTATGAGTGGTTAGAACCCTTTTTATATATTTGCCTATGCATCAAAATATATGAACATAAACAAGCAGCTTAGCGTCGAACTCAACTGTTAGGCAATTTCTGCGCAGAACAACCATGCAAAATTGAAGCCATGCTACGTTTTTCCGCATTAGTAACGCTAAGATCGTACTTATACTTAACAGCAATCTGCCTAGCAACATAATCGCATCTAAAGGATTTATTAGATGGAAGCCAATAAGCCGCAGAAGCAGATCCTTTTTCTTGGTTCGCTGCTCCTTGAACAGCAAGAAGATTAAGCATATCGTTACCAAACTTAAGCCTCTTGGCATGACTCCATTTCCAAGCGCCTGATTGCCAAGCGTTTTCTAGTGCTACAACATGGTCGATTTGAACAAGAGCACTAGTTTTTCTTCCTCGAACAAAATTAATATTTAAACCGGTATAAGGATCGTGCAAAAGCCCTGATGCTACTTTGCAAGAACCAGAATACTTAAAACGAACCTGTTTTAAATCGCGAGCAAGAACATCTTCTCTAACATCACAGCCATTTTTATCAACATCTGTAGTCCTGTATCCAAAGACACTCCTGTTGTATCCAGACGGATGTGATTTAGAGACTTTTAGCTTATTAAGAAGAGCAGCAGCATCTCCATCAGCAGCGTATTCACCAGTAATTTCGCCAACATCATGATTGATTTTTGGCAAAACAAGCCCAATAACAATGCCTATAATAATAGCCAAAGAAATAAGCCATATAAAAGAGGTTATTCTTTTAGATATAGGGTTACTTGAATAATGCGTATTACGATCGTACTGCATGATTTATATCTACAACCCAAGGAATACGCCTAATAACAACGTCTAGAACTTGTTGAATAAGGCTAATAAGCACAATAATTGCCATAACTGCGTAAACAACATTCCATTGTGGATTCTTAGTGACAATTGGGTGAATAGTGTTAGAAACAAGCATTATTGCGTTCGCAATACCTATAAGAGCAACAGACATAAGAATTGCCTGCATTCTTCCCACTTTACGAGATAATCGCACTCGCTGTTGTGAAAGCTTACGCATTGAATCAACAACACGCTTAACACAATGCTCGCCCTGTCGGAAAGCTAGAACCTCATCAATACCAAGTTCTACATCATCAACTTCAAGCTCTACCATCTTTTGCTCTGAATGAACTTTTTTAATAAAACTGCGGAGTCTAAGTCTAAATAATCCTGGAATTATAAACACTATTAGAGCACAAATCACAACAGCAAAAATAGCAATTTGAATATCAAAGTAACATAACAAAACGATTGCTGGAATAATCGACAAAACCATTCCAACACTCATGCTTAAACCTGCCTTGTGCAAATGCGCATGATGAAGATCCACGCCAGCAAAAGATGTTACTAATGTTATGCATCTTAAACATGCGCATACGCTTACGATAAGCACGTATTCTTGCATAGCAAGTCCAAAAAGCGGTCGATTAGCGATAGCGAACATTGCTGCAAAAGTGCAAACAGGTATCAATACTGCGCAAACTATATTGATTGCTGTAGAGAATGCTGAAAGAATCGCAAAAAACGCCTTTTTCAACGAAGATATAGTTGATTTACTTTCATGAGATAAATCTTTCAATAAGCCTTCGTGTTTTGCATTATTAAAATTCTTATTAGAGTTTTCATCAAAACTTTTAGCATATTCGTCTACTTTATTAGCTTTATCAACGCTTCCATCTGCGAAATTTTCGGCATAAGAGCTAATAGAACTAGAACTGGTGTAATGCGAATTATGATATACACTAACGTTAACCAAATTGTCCGCTTTAGAAGCGTAGTTATCGTCTGGCAAAAATACAAGAATCGTAGCTTTTTTAGCAACATGACGCAAAATATCACATAAATTCTTAGCTTCATCAGAACTAATATCGCTTGAAGAATAGTCGAAAATATACACTGGAGTTCTACGAATAAGCGCACGAGCCATAATAATTCGTCGGAAAATATCTTGCTTATTTTCAACCTGAATATTGTCTACACGCAAATCTAATCCGTTATAATCCGCATAAACAACACCATCTACATGAGCAGTACGCAATGCTTGCCACATAGATGTAGTAGTAGCATTAGACGATGCCATGAGCAGATTCTCTCGCAAAGTGGCTGAAAACAGATGACTATTTGAACGAACAATAGTAACAAGATCTGCAATAGCACCAGGATTTTCATTATTTAGTGAAACATAAGTTGAGTTTCCAGAAATATCACCAAAATCAGATACCACAAAAGGCGATTCAACATCTACTTCAGAAAAACCATATCTATCGCTGTAAGATAGCGCAACATCTGATTTATCGCTAAAAACTACGCCATTCAAAACATTATTAGTAAATAATTCGTAGTATTCCTTTGGCATTACATTCAATTTTCCACTTGAAATATTAAAGGATGCACGCAAAGGTTTATTATTTTCAGTGAAATTGCATCGCACATGAAGAGAAACATTACTGGCTCCATCTGGGATGCTCAGCGACTTTTTATTATCTGAGAAATCTATGGAATCTGCAGAAGCAGAAGATTCTACAGAGTCTAAATTAGAAGAATGAACCTTATTAGAAGCAACACTTTTAAACAAGTCACTAATGTTATTCAAACCTAAAACAGCCCGATTTTTAATATGCATACAGTTAGCAACTCTACGTATTGGATCTACGCTTAGCATAAGAAGGGGCAAAGTTAGCATTGCAGCAGGAAGACCAACAGATTTAACAGAAAGAAGCCAAACTGTAGAAATAATTGCCACACCAGTCATTAAATACGTTAAAAATACGCATAAACAGCGCCACAAAACGCGAACATCTGCAAGAGCAGATACAAGTGCCAAAGTAGAAAAAATTGACGCAAAAACGCAAATCGTGGCAACATAAGAGTTTATTGAAAACATTGCAACACTAACCGCAAAAGGCATAGGAAAAGCAGCAATGATCTGCGGCAAAAGTAAACCATACCAACGTTGAACCCACGCAACATCATCGTTCACACAAATAGAAGAATATCCCTTAGACCACTTTTTAGAAGAACTCAAAGAAAGCATAGAACGCAACATTTTTGGTCTAAGCTTCATAGATACGCGAGTTCCAATTTCGGTAGAAATAATGCATGACTGATGGAACGCAATATATTTTACGATGAGTATTCCAACAAGAGAAATAAGATAAGACGTCAATTCAACAGAGCTTAACAAGGATTTGCCAGTATATTTTGCAGGAATAAGCACTGGCGAAAGAATTCCAACACAAACATACACAAAACCAATATTCGCAAGAGAAGATATAGCAAGACATGCCGCTCTTAAAACAACCAAGTGCTTAACACCTGGAACAAAAGCGAAGAAACGACCAATCATTTAACTATCCTTTTCTTTTCCATAGAAAACTCTTTTAAATTCCAAAAATACTTTCACGCACTACAAAGTACACACACGATACCCTGCAGATTGAATCTACAAATTCGAGTAGCTCGCACTGTTAAAATCAGCTTTAAATCTCTTAAAAACGTTATCTAAACACTCTCTACAAACACATACCCACGCACTAGCTCACTACCCCTTTAGCATTCAAGATTACGCTGAGCATCAGGCATCAACACGCCGAAGAACTTTAGCTTAAATGCCAACTAATACGATGCAAATCACTAGGACCATACTCTAAAATCGCAGCTCTATGCGATTTAGAACCATAACCCTTGTTATGTGCCCAATCATAAATTTTATATTTAGGATCGTCAGACAAGCTTGTCATAAGAGAATCTCGAGTCACCTTTGCGATCACAGAAGCTGCAGAAACACTAGCACACTTCTGATCAGCCTTAACTAAAGTGTGAACTTTAACAGGAAAATCAATACTAGGCGCATCAAAAGTTCCAGAAACCTTACCAATATAATTAAATGGTCCATCTAAAATCGCTGCAATATGAGCATTTTCAAGCTTATATCGCATACTGTTTTGCACATCTGAAATTGCACGAATCGCGGCTACACCAAGAGCATAACTTATTCCCCACTCGTCAATCTCGCGATTTGTACAAGAACCAACAGCAAAAGCATCGCACCAATTTTCAAGAGGCTCCAATAATCCTTCACGCTTGTGAGCGTTAATAAGCTTGGAATCAGCTAATCCATCAGGAAAATAACCAGAATTAATTTTATCGGCACCAAAAAGAGCAGCACCAACCATAACAGGACCAGCTAAACTACCACGTCCAACCTCATCTAATCCAATAACCCAATCGAAGCCACTTTTTAAAAGGTCTTGCTCAAAGTTAAAAGACGGAACAGCAGCCAAAATCTCCCCAAATCTAATATCTACGCACGTTTAAAAGAACTATTTAGCATCTGACTTATTTCTTACATCATCAAACGCATCGCTATGATTTTCAAAAATACCCATACGATTCAAAGGCCAAAAACGCATAAATGCCACGCCTTCAACCTTAGAAATAGGTACCAAACCATCGTCACCATCATTCTTATGATACCTAGAATCCGCAGAGTTAGCGCGATTATCTCCTAGAACAAATACATGACCAGGTTTAACCTTCACCTTAAACGGGAAGGAACTAGGACTTACACCTGGTTTAATATAAGCAGATTCAAGCACAGGAACACCGTTAACAAGAATTGGGTCACCATCGCCCTTACATTCAACAGTATCCCCAGGCAATCCAATTAGACGCTTTATAAGATCTTTACCAGACACAATTCCGCCGCGACTATTTTCACCTTGAAGCCAATTAGCAGGATCTTCAAAAACAACAATATCTCCACGATTTAGTGGAAACAGGCGAGGAGTGAGCTTAGACGTAACAACATAATCGCCAATATGAATTGTGTCTAGCATGGAGCCAGATGGAATAAAATATACGCCGAGAATAAAAACACGAAGAAAAATAACAACAAGAATAGGCACAAGATACCATGCAACAAGCTCTTTCCAAGATGTTTTAAAAAGCTTGCGAGTACGAACCTTGGACTGAGATTTAGAGGAATCATAATCACTATCTTGATATCCAGAAATATGATTCCCTTTTATTTTTCCATGCCTAGCACGTTTAGCACTGAAGCCAGAAGTTAGACTTGGTCTTTCTTCTGGCTCCGGTGGAACTGGAGAAGGATTTAAGCCGTGACCTGCCACATTAACAATGTGACCATCGCTATTTTGCAAGTCTTCGGCAGACATATTAATCCTTAATGTTAAATCCTTAACCTTAAATAAATTTACTTAGCAGCGCTGTTGTCACGACGCTCGGCAATACGAGCAGCCTTACCACGCAAAGCGCGCAAGTAGTAAAGCTTAGCGCGACGAACGCGACCACTACGAACCAGCTTAATCGAATCGATAGCTGGGGAATGAAGTGGGAAGCGACGCTCAACACCAGTGCCGAAGCTCACCTTACGTACAACGAAAGTCTCGCGAACACCAGCACCCTTACGAGCGATAACAACGCCAGTAAAGGTCTGAATACGAGTGTTGTTGCCTTCCTGAATCTTAACGTTAACGTCAACAGTATCTCCAGGACGGAAAGCTGGGATTTCCTCAGCAGACTTAAGATGCTTAGCATCAAATGCTTCTACAGCATTCACCATGATAATTCCTCCTCGCCGCCGCATATCGACGTAAGCTACATCAAAGTAAGTTAGTCTAATTTTAACTTTTTCAACTTTACTTTGAATAATCCTTCCCAAAAAGTTTGCTTTTCAGGGCTTCCATCTGCCAAAACTTTAAAAAAGCAGGCTAGACTATTGATAAGTCGACTATGCGGCATCGCCTTATCGAAAGCATACAAAACACAAATTTATGCTCAATAATGGACATTATTGAGCATTATTTCGCACTATTTCAGCGCGCAACTCCATTAAGCGGCGCCGTCTCAACAGTACGGGTTAATTCGTCATCATCGGCATCGTAGTCAAAAAGCTCACCATAACGACCCCAGCTAATCGCAATATCAAATTGCTGACGAGCCAAGGCGTCCGTATGCTTGCTGCGAAGCAAATCCAAAATCAACTCGCCACGAAGCTTGCCATTGCGGTTTCGGCTCAAAGCCTGATCAATTGCATGAACAAGAGGAGCATGCTCAATTGCAAGACGCGCAAACACCTGCTTGCTGTGCAAAATGTCGGCATTATGCCATTCTTGACCTGCTGGCGTAATAGTAATATGACCATTTTCTGCTGTAAGCAAATTAAGCATTGTTCCAGCATCTACAAGTGGGAACAAGTCATCGATTTCGAACGACAGATCCGCAGCCAAATCAGCCAAATCAATGCCATCTGGCTCTTCCGAAATAACGTCTAGCAAACCTGCCATTCCTCCTGGCGTTGCGTTCGGCAGCAAGTGCACAGCAACAGGCTCAGGCTTCGGCTCCCCCGCATCCGCCTGCTCTTCGTTTTGCTTAGCTTCTGCCTCCGCGTCGTGATGCTTTTGAATAAGCATGTCGGCGATTGCAGCAGCCTCTGTTTCTTCCGCATCCGTCTGTTCCACAGGTTGAGAATCGCCATCTGCACCAGACAAGTCGCCAGCAACCGTTGTATCAGTATTATCTGGCTCAGATTCACCCTCTGGCATAGAACCAGTCAAAATCGCATAAAGATTATCAACCATCGCCTCAAATTCAGCACTATGCTTGTCTCTCGGGCGAGGCAAATCAACTTGCACGTCTGCAATCAAATGCCCAGGATGAGATCCCAAAACCACCACGCGATCTGCCATTTGCACAGCTTCTTCAATATTGTGCGTAACGATTACAACAGACTTGATATCACGCTCTTCACTAGACCAAAGCTTAAGAACTTCCTGACGAAGATTTTCTGCTGTAAGAACGTCAAGCGCAGAAAATGGCTCGTCCATAAACAGAGCATCTGGGCGCAAAACCAGTGCGCGCGCAATACCTACGCGCTGACGCATGCCGCCAGAAAGCTCCTTTGGGTACGCTGTTTCGAAGCCGTCCAAACCAATAGCATCAATTGCAGCTAACGCAAGCTCCGTGCGCTTTTCTTTACTAACGCCTCTAGCGCGCAAACCAAGCTCCACATTGTCTTGAACTGTAAGCCATGGCATAAGTGCGAAGGTTTGGAAAACGATTGCCACCCCTGGGTTTGGACCAGTAAGCTCGCGACCGCGATACGTTACAGTTCCCTCTGTTGGCTGAATTAAGCCTGCCATTGTTCGCAAGAAGGTTGATTTTCCAGCGCCAGAACGCCCTAGAATTGCAACGATTTCGCCTTCGCGCAACGTAAACGATATATCGTGAAGTACGTGCTGAGTAGTTCCACTATCCGATGTGAAACTTTGAGTTATGTGTTTTGCGTCGATGATATCGCTTGTAACTGAAGATTGCGCAGCCAAATTCTGCGCAGCCTTTTCTGCGGTTTTGTTCAAAGTGTTCATAATATTTGCCAATCTGTTTTGTAAAGTTAAAAAGTTTATAAACTTAAAAAGTTTAATTTTCCGTAGTTTATTTGATTATTCGATTGATTATTCGATTAATTCAAAACAAATCTTTTTGCCGAATACCTTTGCAAAGGAGTCCAGAACAGTCGATTACTTAACACCACTATTAAGCTCATAACCGTTACTCCCACAAGCGTTTTTACAGAATCACCAACGGTTGTTGCATTCGTAATATACGCGCCCAAACCTTGAGTTGCCATGTGATTCTTGCCGTATTCCACAATCTCTGACACAATCGAAGCGTTCCAAGCACCACCAGCGGCAGTAATTCCGCCAGTGCACCAGGATCCAAAAATCGCAGGCAAAACAAGAGTCTTCCACTTGAGCATACGATTTAATCTAAAGCTTCTTGTCATTTCTCTTAAATCATCTGGAATCGCGCTAGCGCCTGCAATAACGTTAAACAGAATGTACCATTGCGTGCCAAGCGCCATCAAAATAATACTTCCCCATCCAAGGTCAATGTGCCAAGCCATAAACCACATCATTGCAAATGGGAACACAAAGTTTGCTGGGAAGCTAGCCAGAATTTGCACAACAGGTTGCATAATTCGCGAAATCTTAGGATTCATGCCAATATATACGCCTACTGGAACCCAAATCAGCGAGCTCACAAAAATCAACACAGCTACGCGAGCAAAAGTCAAAGCTCCTAACGCTCCAGCTGTAGCAAACTCCTGCAAACCTGTGCGAGTTGCTACAAAGTAAAGCATTTGAGCAGCAAGCCCCAAAATCAGCACAGCCATAACAATGTTGAAAACCAAGTCGCCAAGTTTACGCTGTGATGCTTTACGCGGCCACTGTGAACCTGTGCGTCCGAATGGTCGTGTAATAATTTCAAGCCATTCGCGAATCGGAGAAAACAGCTTGCTAATAACTTCGTCGGCATGCGAATGACGAATAAGTGTCAAAACAGCACTCTTTCGTTCTTCGTCGGATGCGCTTTGAGTTATGCGGAATCGTTCTGCCCAGGCGGTAAGCGGCTTCCAAAGGAAGAAGTCAATCGCTAGCACAACAACAATCATGGATAAAATAGCCCACCAAATGTTTCCAAGCTTGTTTTCTGCTGCAGATTGCGCCACAAAACTACCTACTCCAGGCAGCGCGTAAGTGTGATTGTTTACGGAAATCATTTCGGAAGCAGTAAGGAAGAACCATCCGCCGCCAACGCTCATCATGCAATTCCAAAGCAGCGGAATCATTGCGTTTGGCATATCTAGTACCCAGAATCGCTGCCAATGCGTAAGTTGCAAGCTGCGCACTGCCTCGTCTAGCTCTTTTGGCTCGCTTAAAAGCGAACGGTGGAACGAGAAAGTCATATTCCAAGCCTGGCTTGTAAAAATCGCAAAAATCGAAGCGGCTTCAACGCCCATCATCGATCCTGGGAAAATCACCAGCCAAATCGTTACTGTAGCCGAAAGGAAGCCAAGAATTGGAACGGATTGCAAAATGTCTAGCAACGGAATAAGAACCTTGCCTAGTCGGCGGCTGCGCGCTGCAAGAGATCCGTAAATAATGGTAAAAATCAGCGATGCTATAAGCGCAAGCATCATACGAAACACGGATCTAAGCGTGTAGTAAGGCAAATTAATAAGGTCAGTTGAAACTGCAGAAGGTATTCCTTTAGGTCCAATCGGCTGGTTAATGCGCTGCAAAAGGAAAGCGCTTACTCCAAAAAGCGCGATTATACCAACGCACACAATAATGTCGGACCAAAAACGAGTGTTTTCGTCTACTTGCGTACTAGCACCGTTTTTTCCAGATGTTGTAAATATTGTCATGATAAGTCCTCTGGGAACGCGTATTTTTACACGCGTTTGCCGCTTATCACCACTATTTTTTGCGTTTATCTTAAATTTCGCTTAGAATTTTAGACTTTATTTTAGAAGCGCTTATTTAGCGCGCGGTTGCTGGCGACTTATCCCAACAAATCAAATAAAATAAAATCTTTAATCGCAAAACCTGTAATCGCAAACATTTTGGCGGTGACTGCCGGTTTTTTATATTCATCTTTTGTATATTCAGGGGGAACGTCTGTACTACTACTAATACTGTCTGAATCGTCACTAACGGCATTAACTGTATTAGCACTTTGATTACAACTGGTACTACTGCTACTGTCATGTTTCACGGCAATCACCTCCTCTAGCTTGTGCGCGCCAACGCAAAACCGTATCATCGTATCATCATTGAACCGGACGGCAAGCAAGAAGACATAAGGTGATTTTTAAATCAAAAGAAATCAGCCTTAATCTTGTCGTTCAAGCTTCAGCTTCGCAGGGCGGTGGTGTTGCATTAGTCGAAGCCTTGAAATCGACAACGACTGTTGACCAACTTGCAGTGTCTCCACTGTGTTGCGGCAGCAACCCGTATCCCCGTGGTAGCCTTACCTACCGACCGTGCTCATTATAAATTATCACTGCTCTTGTGTCAACCTATTTTTGAATTGACTTGAGAAGATTAGCCACCACTTGCACCTGTAGTGCGATTGTATAGCGACACGCCGTAAATCAGGTACAAACGCACTACAAGAAAAATCGAGAATCTCGGTGTTTAAGCGATACGCAATTGCTCAAGCACGTAAGAGGGCTTGGTGATTCTTGGTCGAACAATATAAGAGCGGTAGCCGATACCAAATAATCCAATGATCAACCACTACAAACAAACTTCAACCTAAAAACAAAATCAAAGACAAAACGGAACAACCGCAACAACAACCAACACGTAATAGGCGGAGCGTTGTGAGACAAGAAACACCCAGCCCTCGCGCAACAGTAAGCAAGGAAATGCCTCGATTAGAGAAAAAGCCTCTTGAAGATTTAATCAACAAGAGGCTTTAAATCAACAATCAAATAAGATTGCTACACACTCACTTACTTGCGATGAGCGCGATAGAAGCGAATCAAGCTCTGGGTAGAAGCATCCTGAGCTGCCAAAGCATCGTCATCCTTAGAGATTGCAGGAGTAATCTGCTTTGCAAGCTGCTTGCCAAGCTCCACACCCCACTGATCGTAGGAATCCAATCCCCAAACAGTGCCTTCGACGAAGGTGATGTGCTCGTAGAGAGCGATCAACTCGCCCAAGCTAAATGGAGTCAAAGCTTCGCCAAAGATAGAAGTGGTTGGACGGTTTCCGCTAAATACGCGAGCTGGAACAATCTCTTCTGGAGTTCCTTCAGCGCGAACTTCGTCTGCCGTCTTGCCGAAAGCAAGAGCCTTAGTCTGTGCAAGATAGTTGCCCAAGAAGAGCTCGTGCACATCCTGATCGCCATCCTTAGTAGGATTTGGCGTGTTCACGAAAGCAATGAAGTCAGCTGGAATAAGCTGAGTGCCCTGGTGAATCAACTGGTAGAAAGCGTGCTGGCCGTTGGTGCCTGGCTCACCCCAGAAGATTTCGCCGGTTTCGCTTGTTACAGGAGTGCCGTCCCAGCGCACAGACTTACCGTTGGATTCCATGGTGAGCTGCTGCAAATAAGCTGGGAAACGGTGCAAGTACTGATCGTATGGAAGCACAGCGTGAGAAGCAACCTTGTAGAAGTTGCGGTACCAAACGTTGAGCATACCGAGAAGCACAACAACATTCTTCTCGAATGGGGTTTCAGCAAAGTAAGTATCGATTGCGTGGAAGCCCTTCAAGAACTCTTCGAAGCGCTCTGGTCCAAGAACTACAGCCAAAGAAGTGCCAACAGCGGAATCCACAGAGTAGCGGCCGCCAACCCAGTTCCAGAATCCGAAAGCGTTGGTTGGGTTAATGCCGAACTCTTCAACCTTCTCGAGGTTGGTGGAAACAGCCACGAAGTGCTTAGCAACAGCTTCAGCCTTCTTTGCGTCGCTGCCGTCAATAGCACCGCACTCCTGAAGCTTATTAAGCAACCAGGTACGAGCGGTACGAGCGTTGGTCAAAGTCTCCAAAGTGGTGAAAGTCTTGGAAACAATGATGAAAAGCGTGGTTTCTGGATCCAAATCCTTGGTCTTCTCTGCCATATCGTTTGGATCGATATTAGAAACGTAGCGAGCGCTAATACCAGCGTCAGCATATGGCTTCAAGGCTTCGTAAACCATGACTGGACCAAGGTCGGAACCGCCGATACCAATGTTTACAACGGTCTTGATGTTCTTGCCAGTAACGCCCTTCCAAGCGCCGGAGCGAACTTCGTTAGCAAAATCGTAAATGCGACCCAACACTTCACGCACGTCGGCAACTGTATCTTGACCGTCTACCATGAACTTACCAGCATCTTCGGCTGGACGACGCAAAGCGGTGTGCAATACTGCACGATCTTCGGTGTTGTTAATGTGCACGCCAGTGTACATCGCCTTAGTGCGCTCATCAAGCTTAACTGCCTTTGCAAGGTCGGCGAAAAGCTTAAGCGTCTCTGGCTTAATCAAATTCTTAGAAAGATCGAAGTGGAGGTCTCCAGCTTCGAAGCTCAACTTATCCACGCGATTTGCATCCTGAGCAAACCACTTCTTCAGGCTCACGCCTTCGGACTGCAATTCATCATAGTGCTTCTGTAAAGCAGCCCATTCAGGTGTTTTAACGGCGTCAACTGGTGGATTGATGGCCATTTCTTGGTCCTTTCATCTTGAATGAAGTGACGTGATGCCTTGTTTTATCAATCTTTAGGCACACTTGAACACGTTTTAATCACAATAATCATCGAGAATCATAGTGAACTATAAAGTAAACACGTGTAAATGCGCGCAAAGTGGAACTTGTGCATCACTATCTTCCAATTGCCAAGATACTCACAAAAGCGGACAGAAATACACTTTGACTAGAACACATGCGAACATTTGCGGCGCGTCATGCTAGACAAATTGCAAATATTAATATATAGTATTTGATTTGTGCGCGAGTCGCGAATGCTTCTCGGGCAAATTGCCACTTTAGCTCAGTCGGTAGAGCGTCTCACTCGTAATGAGAAGGTCGACAGTTCGATTCTGTCAAGTGGCTCTTAAAGTTTCTTTTTCGCTTGTTTTAGGCGATTTAAGCGCGAGTGGCGAAATGGTAGACGCGCAGGATTTAGGTTCCTGTGTCTTACGACATGTGGGTTCAAGTCCCATCTCGCGCACAAAAATGGACCAGATGCTATTGCACTTGGTCCATTTTTTCTCTTAAACTAAACAACCAGAGAAAATATTAACTCTTGGTCTAAAACTACACTCCAAAAGCATAAGTCTTAGTATCTTTGAGTGTACCATTAGATGTGTAGGCTTCAAAATGTGTCCAATAAATTCCAGGCTTAGGACTCCACAAAGCCCACGGACCCTTAAATTGGCTCACCCATTGTTTGGCGTTATAGTCATATATTTTGATAATCGTGTAACCATTAGGATTATTTGTAGTAGCACCTAGTAAAACATTGCTACCACGCCAAGCCGCATAAGTGCCAGAAATCACGGTATCACCTGTAAAAACAGGAGCCGGTGCATTTTGAATCTCATAATGGAAAGCAATGGTTTTGTTGCCCAAAGGCTTCTTAGTGAACGAATCACGAACATCACAGTGAAGCCAATAATCACCGTTGCTTGTCACCCAAGAAGCCCAATTGCTAACAGACCAGTCAGAAATAGTCTTCCACTGCTTATTAAGCAAATCGTAAGCAAGCCAGCGATATTCCATATGATTGTAAATACTACTACTTGCTGCGGCACCTACAGCTATATCGTTACTGCGAATAATCCACGTAAAATCGATGTGAGCGCGGCTTGTAGGCGTAGTTGGCCTAGTACCAAATGCATTTAAATCAACATTACCTTGAATTCCAGATACAGAACCGCTAGAAGTGTACTGCCAGCCGCCTAATGGTGTTGTAATGTTAAAAAGCGTACTGGCACCATAGCTAGCAACCCAGCTTGTACGATCGTGAATATATTGGGAATTAAGCGGACCGTTTAAATAATTAGCATAAGAATAAACACCTAGATTAGTGTATCCAGCAGAAGCAAGCTGGTTCCACCACGATGCAACAATATTCTGATAAACGTATGGATCAGTAGGTGGTTGATGCCCTGCCCACTCCCATCTTTCCAAATCATAGTAAACAGGGTATGCAAGGTCACTTGGATTAACGCCAGCACCTTGCAAAAGCCTTGCCACATCAGCACCTTCGGAAGCTCCATCAGAAGGCGTTTCAGCGTAGGAATAAACATAAACTCCAAAAGGAATACCTAAACGCTTGCATTCGTTAATATTTCGCACAGCATACTTGTCGTAACCATTATCCCAACCGTAGCTGATGCGAATTATCGCACCTTCTACTCCAGCGGCTTTAGCAGCAGCCCAATCAATTTCGTGCTGATGTTCAGAAACATCTATAACACCCCTAGCGTTATAAGCAAACATGTTTCCGTTGCCATCAAAGAATGATTGAGAACCATTGTAATCTTCCCATTCCACACCATAATTTGTTACAGGCAAATAGGCTTTGCGAACAATACCATCAGTTGTTGTGGCTGTTTTAGAAGACAATATTGTTGAATCTTTTGCTTTAGCAGAAGATTTAGACTCGTCTGGAATAGGCTGATTTGAGCTTATTAGACGAACTTTGGAAGGATTGGCGGAACTGGCAGAATTCGTAGAATTCGTAGAATTGTAGCGCTTAATTGCTTTTCGCAAATCTCCAACAGTAATAGGCGTAAAACGTCTTCCATCGCTCTTAGCAAGAGGATCTGGCTGCTTGTCTTTAGTGCCAATAATTTTAGGATCAGTAACAATATCGCCAGTTTTAAGAGATTTCAAATGACCAGTAGATGTAAGAGCATATTTTGAAGAAACTACTTCGTCACTATTCTTAAATGACGACGCCACTTTTGAAGGCAACTTAAAATCAGGATTATTGGCATCACCATCGGCAAAACCATTCAAACGATTATCTTCAGAAGAATTAATATTCCCATTATCTGCACTTTTTATTGCATTATTTTTGGCACTTCTTAATGAACTTCTTGATGAACTAGAATCAGAGCCTTCAAAAACACCACGTCCTTCAACATTAATAGATGGAGAAACGTTCATAACAAATGCAGCAGCAACAGAAACTAAACTTGCAATTACACGTACAATAATTTGTCCCACAACTCCTCCAGAGATATGCTTTTACGTGTTTTTACCTCATACAACCATAGCAATATGCGCAAACAGTAAAGAAACAAGTTGCAAATCATATAGAATAACGAAAAACACAAAAATAACTAGAACTAATCACGATATATTTAGAACAATCGGAATCAAAGAAATCACAGAAATCAAGTGGAGCGGATGACGGGAATCGGACCCGCGTCATCAGTTTGGAAGACTGATACTCTACCATTGAGCTACATCCGCAATTGCACGTAATGGAATTTTTATAAGACCCCAAAACAGCGACTCGAACAATTATACAGATGATTTTGACATAAAACAACTAACGACACTCCACTTAGATTCTCAAGAGCGTTGTAGCACACTATTAACATTCCCGCGTTTGTTCCCTTTTTATGCAAATACGACAACAAACGCGGGAAAAATACACAAAACCATACAGTGCAAATTGCAAAATATCTAAGCTATTTCTAGAATCACAAACGCAGATGCGATTGCAGATGCGTCTTCAAGCAAACCATCGTGGCTCAAAGAAACATGCCATCTAATAGAAAAGCCATTCTGTGCATTAATCATAGGAACCGTGCCTAAAGATTGCATAAGCTTTTCATTAACAGCATCATCAAGATGAACACTTGGGCAACCATAAGAATCATCTAAAATCTCAATACTCGCCCACGGTGTGTTATCTAGCGTGTAAGGATATTTTGCATCTCCAAACGAAGATAAAGCCTCACACCAAGATTTTATAACCGCCTCTTTTCCAGCCCAGCGCGCTGCAATATGCATCGCCTCAGCGTCGTTTTTTGAGTGCGCTCGCATGGCGCACTGTCTAAGCTCTCTCTGAGAAAACAGAGCACGCCAACCATCGCCATCATGCATCTGCTGAGCGAATTGTGCA
Source organism: Gardnerella sp. DNF00038 (assembly GCF_049262855.1). Lineage (NCBI taxonomy): Bacteria > Bacillati > Actinomycetota > Actinomycetes > Bifidobacteriales > Bifidobacteriaceae > Gardnerella > Gardnerella sp. DNF00038. The sequence continues at coordinate 1,357,406 of NZ_CP058407.1, forward strand.
ACGTTTACCAAGTCGTGCCCTATTCCTGCAATCATACACACCTACTTTTAGTACATATACATACTTTTTTATGTTCTACGCAAAAATACTATATAAAATCTTGTATAAAATATATTTAAATCAACAATCACTTGCACGCTTTTACTGCAGTAGCAAACGCCGAAAAAGTCACCGGCAAATGTTTTCCAAAACTACAAAAACGACAGCAAACGCCAGAAAATTACGCCGCTACGACCTGCTTAAGCATGTGTACAAGAAACGCTACAAGTGTGATTAATTCATATGCGAATAAATTACTATAAAACGATAAAATTTTAGATAATTTTAAACAATCCGTCGTTATGCCAATATTTTATACATAGAGCACCCCCCCCCCCCGCAGGAAATTTTACAGTTATGGAACACTTAACAATAAAAAAATTACGACAAAATAGTAAAAATACGATATAATATTATGCAGCATGTATATAAGCGTACTTATTGTCTACCGTTGCTTTATGCAAACACAGAATTCGTATTTGAAGAAGAACTAGACACAAGTTTATATACGACACACATTAAGGAACGTTAAATTAAGAAGCACAAGAATAAAGGATTACGGATTATTATGGCAAATAACAACCGCAAAAAGCATGCACGCGAGCAAGTTGAGAGCTCGTTTAAAAACGTTGATTCATCTTCTGCGTATGCAACCATGCGCAAGGTGTCATTGAGCACACTTGCCACAGTTCTCACTGCAGCAACCTGCTTGGGTGGTCAGCCAATCCTCGCATCCTCTAATATTCTTCTTCCTCCAACTACGGCAGCTTTCGCGCAAGAAGTGCGTAACGCAGACACTACTCCTTGGCTACATACGCCGAATATTCTTGAGTTCCAAAGGTATCGCTTTGCTAACAGCAATGGAACAATCGGTCAAATAGGATCCGACGGTTTAGGTGATTACAGTAATACTACTAAAAAGTCGGATATGTATGCACACCTTGAAGAAAACAACGGTGCTAAGTATTTAGTCTTCGATGTGTTCTTTAACAACGATGGTAAAGATATGACTGGCGCTTCCAAACAACAACAGTATGTTTGGCAAATTCCTTTTGCAGTTGCTGACTTAAATAATGGTTATTACAATGGAGACACATTAAGTGATTTAAGCTTTAATTTTTATAAACGAAATAGCACTAGTCCACAAACAAAAAACGCTGTTCTTTCACGCGATTTTTCATTATTCACTAAAGAAGATAGCCAATCAGCAACACTTAGTAAGCCTTTGCAAGATGATCAGCACCTTGGAAATTCTATTTACAAAATAACCTTAGGCATAAGAGGAGGAAACAGCAACAAGCAAGATTTGAGTGATACTTTCCACAAGAATGCAGGCGACGGGGTTATTAGCAATGCTACAACATTGAGAGGCGTATATAGCGGCAAGAGCTACGGCATCGGCTTAAGAACTACAAACGTCGACTTTGCAGTGCACATGCATTGCAAAGTAAAGTTACGTCAAGGAGTCACTCTTGAAGACATCCAAGATGCTTATACATGGGCAAATACAAGTACTTATGGTAGAACGACTAACTCAGCATACACCTTTATTTCTGGTCGCGAGCGCTGGAGCGAACCAAATCTTAAGCGCACAAAAAGTGATAATTTGCCTCCAAAGTTATATTTGAACGGCAAAGAGATTGGCGATTCCAACAACAGCATTACCGTGTATCAGGGCGATACTCCTACAATCAAATTCGGAACATCTGACGACAGTGGAAAAGTAACGAAATTCTCTGTAAGCGGATTGCCAGACTTTGCTAAAAATGGCAATGTTGACGAGAAAAACGATAATGGTATTGATGCTAGCGAAAGCAATCCTCATACCAAGGTTATTAATAAGACTACATTTATACACAAAGATAAAAGTGGCAATCCTGTAAACTCCGACTACACGATTACTGTCTCTGCAACCGACACTTCTGGAAACAAAGCAGAAAAACAAGTAAAAATAAAACTTGAAAACCTTAATAAAAAGTACAAGGAGCCAACTGCTACACCGATTACTGTTGATTGGGGACATGCACTTACTGAAAACGACTTGAAGCCTCACGTTACTGGGATTGAAGGCGGAGGGAAACTCGTCTTTAATCCATTCCCTCAAACCAATATTCCACAAGAGTACTTTAATGGAAGGGAAACTCTTCCCACAAACGCATCTGCAAAAGTTGTGTACTCAGATAACTCGTATCACGTTGTCACGATTCCTGTAAACATTAAAAAGCCACTTTCTTTGCAACATAAGCTTAATGGAAATACCGTTAATGCTACTGTTGGCGAAGCTCTTAAAAAGATAAATGGCACCAACAAGGTTGACGCTAAGGAATATCTTGGCAATCTTGATAATGCTACTAAGAAGAACATCAAGAGCGCAGAGTGGGTTAATGGCGAGCCTTCCACAGCTGTTGCAGGAAAAAGAGAGTACACTGCTAAAGTCACGTTTAGCGATGGCAGCACAGCGGAAGAAAAGGTTACTTTCACGGTTCGCCCTCAAAAGCCTAAGATTGAAACTGATTTTACTGGTGTTGCAGGCGTAAAGGGCAAGGAAGTTGTAGTTAATGCAGGCCCTGGCACAGCTGGAAGCACTGTAACGCTTAAAGATAGCAAGGGCAATCAAATTGGAACTGGAAAAGTTGGCAACGATGGCAAAGTTACAATTACAGTTGCTAACGGCATTCCTGAAGGAAACATTACTGCAGTAACTACTACTGCAGATTCCGTAAGCTCTGACGCAAGCGACGCTAAGAAGGCTACTAAGGATGACAAAGCTCCAACGCTTACTGCCGATAAAGATAGCATTACCGTAAAAGTTGGCGACGATCTGAAGATACAGCTTACTGCAACAGATGATGTAAAGATTGAGTCTATTGACACAGCAACAGCAACGATGGCTCTGTTTAAAAATGACCCAACAAAGCTGCTTAGTAACCCAACTCGCGCTGGAGTCAAGTACGATTCTAAGAATAATACAGACACACAGAAGAAACTTACTTATACATTCTCTGGCTTTAAGCCTGAAGAAGTTGGCACTTATACTCTTACGTTCTCCGCAACTGATGCCGCTGGTCACAAAACAGAAAAAACTGTGACTGTAAAAGTGGAGAAAAAAGAAGACATTAAGTCAAAGAATATTGCTGTTGACTTAGGTCACAAGCTCACCGAAAAAGACGCCGAAAAAGCTATTGCCAACGGAAGAAAGCTTAAAAAAGCAGGCGCAACCTTCAAGTGGAGCACTGAAACTGGCGGAACTCCAGACACTTCCACTGTTGGCAAGGAAAAGACTGGAAAAGTTATTGTAACTATTCCTACTAACGACAAAAATCACCCACGCGTTGAAACTGTTGCTGTTAAGGTAACTGTTAGGGATAACGAAAGTCCTAAAGTTGCGATTCAGCAAAAGGGCGACGGTGGTACATATAACACCATTGATCCTGGATATCCAGATGGTCCAAAATACCCACCAGTATTTACTATCACTACGTACCGCGGTGATAAAAACGATATTAAGATTACCGCAACAGACAATAGCGGAGAAGTTACAACTCTTACTTTAACGCCTAAAACTCCAGGCGAGACAGAAAAAGCTCCTACTGGAACTGGCGCAACTGCAGATCCTAAGACTTTGACGCTTGACGGCACTACTCCACTCAACACTAAGCCTGGCGAGTATACGCGTACCTTAAAAGCGGTGGATCCTTCGGGCAATCCTAATGAAGTAACTGTTAAGTTTATTGTTAAGCCGCAATCCGACAAATATGGTGATGTTAAAGGCACGCCTGTTACGTACAACATGGGCAGCGGCACAAAGCATCCAGATCCTAAGAGCGGTATTGATCCAGAAGCAGTGAAGAAACTGCCTAAGGACGCTAAGTATTCTTGGGCTAAGGAACCAGATTGGAATAAGCCTAGCAAAGATACAACCGCTACAGTTCGCATAACGTTCCCAGACGGCTCAACTAAAGACGTGGAGACAAAAGTTACCGTTAATGACAATATCGCGCCTGTTATTGATAACCCTGCTACAAATCAGGTGAAACATGACGATAAACAAATGTACTACCAATTTAAAGTACATAAAGATAAGCCTTTTGATATTGAAATTAAGTCTTACGATAACAGCGGCAAGATTAGTAGCGCAACAATATCAACATTCCCAGGCTACGACGGAAAAATCACTGTTGACAATCAAAACGGAAATTCTGCAGAAAAGCCTGCAACTATTCATATTAAGGGCACTGGAAAGCGAGATCCGAATATAACCAATTCGTCAGACAATAAGTGGTCTCGTGAGCTTGTTGTTACAGACGAAGCTGGCAACGAGTCTAAGCTTAAGGTTCAGATTTCCGTATACACGGATGCTGAAGAGCATAAGGCTACCGCATCTAAAGTTGATAATCCTAAAAATAAAGATGCAATTAAAAACGCTATTAAAATCACTAAATATGACAATCCAAATACGCCAATCAATAAGACTGGCATAACATTTGACGTTGGAGATATTCCTACCCAAGATGGAAATTACGCTATTCCTGTAACTGTTAAATATCCAGATGGATCTTCCAGCAAGATTGAAGTGCCTATTGTCGTTAATAGGGAGTCCAACAACTATGACCCTGTTGGTAAAACTATTACAGTTCCATGGAATTCAAAAGAAGATCTTTCCAATAAGATTAAATCCTTCGGTGAAAGCAATGGCTTGAAGTGGAACGGCGACTCTCCAAAGCAAGATCCAACAGTAGAAATCGTCAACACGAAAGACGTTCCAAGCACCGATAAGCCTGGCGAAAGCCAAGTGCAGGTTAAGGTTACGTATTCGGATGGCTCTAGTGACGTTGCAACAGTAACTGTTAAAGTGCTGAAGCCACAAAGCGAAACTTATACGCCAGAAGGTCAAACAATTAACATTGACTACAATAAGACGCCGAATACAGGTATATCCAGCAAGATTACCGGCGTTGGCAAGGATAAAGGCATTAGCTTTGGTAAAGATAAGCAAGGCAAAGATATAACGCTTCCAGAAGGCGCAAGTATTGCTATTGACGACAAAGCTAAGACTGTTCCAGATGGCACTCAGCCTGGTACTTTCGATATTCCTGTAACCATTACATATAAGGATGGCTCTAAAGATCACGCAACAGTAAAGGTTACTGTAGGAAAGCCTCAAAGTGAAACTCATACGCCAAAGGTTGACGGCGGAATCACTAAGAAGTATGGAGAAAGTGGCCCTTCTGACAATGACATCATTGCTAAAGTCACTGTTCCAAATAAACCAAATGGTACAACAATTACAGTTGATAAAGGTCAAACACCTATCGACACTAAGACTCCTGGAACCGTAAACGTTAAGGTTACTGTTAAGTATCCTGACGGTTCTGAGGATCACGTGGAAGTTCCTGTAACAGTTGGCGAGCCAGATAACGAGACCTACAAACCAGGCGCAGAAGCTATCAACAAGAAGCGTAATGATCCAGCACCTACTGCTGAAGACATTAAGAATGCTGTGAAGACTTCTACAGTTGATGGCAAGACTCCAGATAAATCTAAAACAAAAGTAGAGCTTGTAGATCCAAAAACTCCTCTACCAACTACAGATAAGACTGGCACAACTAACGTACCTGTTAAGGTCACATATCCAGATGGTTCCAGCACTGTTGTGCAAGTGCCTGTAGTAGTTACAGATACCGATGCCACTGCAAACACTCCTGCAGTTGACCCTGTGGAAGAGCCGTATGGCACTGGTAAAGAAAAGACCAAGAAAGCTGTTACGGATGCTGTAACTGTTCCTGATTTTAAGCCAAAGAAGGATGGCGATAAGCCAAAAGTCACCATCACCAGCAAAGATGAGGATATTCCAGACGGCACAAAGCCTGGCACTTATCACGTTAAGGTTAAGGTCACGTACCCGGATAACACAACTGATGAAGTTACTGTTGATGTGACTATTAAGAACAAGCAGTCGGATACTTTCGAGCCAAAGGTAACACCTGTTGTTAAGCCGTTTGGCAAGAAGGTTACATCTGATGATGTAACAGGCAATGTAACTGTTCCTGATTGGTCAAAAGATTCAAAGGAACAACCAAAGATTGAGTTGAACGAGCCTAATACAAAGCTTCCAGATGGTAAGACTCCTGGAAACTCTACTGTTAAGGTTAAAGTCACCTACCCAGATGGCACGACTGACATTGTTGACGTGCCAGTAACTATTAGCAATAAGCAGTCTGAACTTTACCCACCTAAGGCAGATAATCTTGAAAAAGATAATGGTCAAAAGCCTTCGGACGACGAAATTATTGGCAAAGTAAGTGTTCCTACCTGGCCAACGAACGAAACAAATAAGCCAACTTACTCTATTGCTGAGGGAGATAAGTCTAAGATCCCTAATGGAGATAAGGCTGGCAAGTTTGAAGTGCCTGTAACAGTTACGTATCCGGATGGATCAACAACTGTTATTAACGTACCTGTAACTATTAAGTCTCCAACTGCTACAGCTAAAGTTGTGACTGTGCCAAAGGGCGTGGAACCTAAGCCAGAGGACAGCATTGCCAATAAGGATAAGTTCCCTGATGGCACTAAGTTCGAGTGGGATAACAACGGAAAACCAGACACATCTAAGGAAGGTAACAGCGTAAAAGGCAAAGTAAAGATTACTATTCCTGGATCTGATACTCCTCAAGAAGTTGAAGTAAAGGTTAACGTTGTTGACCCAAGTGCATCTGAAGTCAACGTGCCACAGGGCAAGGATTTGCCAGAAGCTAAGGATGTTATTAAGGATTCTCACGATACTAGTAAGTTCCCTAATGGCACTACGTTCGAGTGGAAACCTGAAGATAAACCAGATACTAACAATCCTGGCGCAAAGAATGGCAAGATTATTGTTACTATTCCAGGTCAAAAGCCTGTGGAAGTGTCTGTAACAGTGAACGTTTTGCCAAAGCCAGAAGCGAATGTTGTGAACGTTCCACAAAATGGCACATTGCCAGAAGCTAAGGATGTTATTAAGGATTCTAGCGATACCAGTAAGTTCCCTAATGGCACTACGTTCGAGTGGGAAGATAGTGGCAAACCAACTACAGATACCGTTGGAGAAAAGACAGGCGGTAAAGTAAAAGTCACCATTCCAGGTGTAAATGGCAAGTCTGGTTATACGATTGATGTTCCTGTAACTGTGAACGTAAACCCTGTGCCTATAGCAAAGGAAACCACCGTCCCACAGAACAGCAATCCTGATCCTAAGAACAGCATTGATAACAACAACAAACTCCCTAAGGGAACCACATTCGAGTGGAAGAAAGATGCTGCCCCAAAGACCGACAAGCCAGGCACTGCTAGTGGCACAGTGATTGTCAAGATTCCAGGGCAAGCACCTCAAGAAGCGCCAGTAACAATTACTGTGACACCAGAACCTGTCGCAAACGACGTAACTGTGTTGCAAAAGAAGAATGGTGACACAACTGACACTACTCCTAAGCCAGAGGATGTTATTAAGAATCATAAGGATCTACCTAAGGATGCTAGTATTTCTTGGAAGAAGAAGCCTGATACATCAAAGACTGGCAACCAACCAGGCGTTGTGACCGTTAAAGTGCCAGGCGAGCCAGATGTTGACATTTCAGTCAATGTGTTCGTTGTGCCAAATCCAGCCGGTAAAACGGTGAGCGTACATGTTGGTGATTCTCCAAGCGCAGAAAACAGCATTGCCAATAAGGATGAGTTACCTAACGGAACCAAGTTTGCTTGGGCAACTAACGGTACTCCAGATACCAAGACAGCTGGAAACAATAAGAGCGGCACTGTCGTGGTAACTATTCCGGGTATCGCAAATCCTGTGAACGTACCAGTAACAGTAAACGTTGTGGCACAGAACAAGCCATTTATCAACGATGGTAAAGCCGAAAACAAGCCTGGTGATAAAGGTTCTGCAGATAATGGCAAGACAACTATTACTGGTAAGGGAACTCCTGAAGCCACTATCAAGGTTCAAAACAGCAATGGCACCGCATTGAAGGATGGCGATAAAGAAATAACTGTCACTGTAGATAAAGATGGCAACTTTACCGTTGATGTTCCTCATCAGACCCCTGGCACAACACTCAAGCTTGTTCCAAACAAGGGTGGAGTTGATGGTGATGCAACTACTGTAACCGTCACTGCTAAACCACAAAAGCCAACGATTACGGTACCAACCGACAACCAGAAGAACGACGGAAACGTAACTGTAACTCCGCCAACTGATGACACAACGGTTGTAAAGATTGAAATCAATGCTAAGCCAAATTCAATCAATGGTCCAGAACAGCCAGTTCGCACAATTATTGCTAAGAAGGATAACAATGGTAAGTGGAAGATTGACGGAGACGCTCCAGAAGGCGTAACCGTTAATCCGCAAACTGGCGTTGTTACGATTCCAGCAAAGAATTTGGAGGATGGCAGTACTATTACTGCAGTATCTAAGAACAAGACGGACAAACCATCTGATCCCGCTACTGCTGTAACTGGCTTTAAGACTCCACAGATTAGTGAGCAAACGCTAAAAGACAATCCAGATGATTCTACTAAACAAATCATCACTGGAAAGACTCTTCCGGGCGCAACAGTAACTGTTACCGATAACAATGGCAATCAAATCGGAACTGGTACCGCAGATAAAGATGGCAACTTCACTATTACTATCGACAAGCAAAAGCCTGGTGCCATCGTCACCCTCACACCAACCAACGGTAAGGGTGATGGTGCAAAGACAGGCGATAGCGTAAATATTACTGTCAACGGAAATATAACTAAGCCAAAGATTGACACTCCAGCCGAGGGTGGTGCTAGCGTGACGCCTGATCTCACGGATACGCGCGTGAACAAGGTTGTAGTTACTTACACTCCAGAAGGCAGTGAAACAACCGCAACGATTACTGTTGTTGCTGAAGGCGACAAGCATGAGTGGAAGATTGACGGAGACGCTCCAGAAGGCGTAACCGTTAATCCGCAAACTGGCGTTGTTACGATTCCAGCAAACAAGATTAAGCACGGTAGCACTATTACTGCGCAATCAGAAGACAGTAGCGATAAGACTGGCAAGAGCAAGTCAGAAGTGGTAACTGCTAAAGTTGGCGAAAAGGAGAAGCCTGCACCAGAACCAACGCCAACGCCTGCGGGTGAGCCGACTATACTCACGCCACAAGATGGTGTTGAGCAAGGTTCCGCAACTGTTACCCCACCAGCAGATGCTGATACTCTAGAAATCACGTATATTCCAGAAGGCGATACAACGACTCCTGTAACAATTACCGTGAAGAAAGATAAGAATGGTAACTGGACTATTAACGGTAATACTCCAACCGGCGTGACTGTTGATCCTAAGACTGGTAAAGTCACCATCCCTGCAACCCAAATCAAGGATGGTAGTACGATTACCGCGCAAGCCAAGAAGAATGGTCAACCATCCAACAAGGCAAACGGTAAAGTAGGAAACAACCCAACCAAGAAACCAACACCAACGCCAGAACCGGCACCGACACCGGAACCAGCACCTGCGCCAACCCTAGAACATGAATCTGGTTCTCATGATTCTGATGAACACACTGGCAACAGTGAAAACAACAGGAATAAGAGCAATAACACTCAGTTACAAGCTCCTAAGTCTCCTGCACATCACTCCTCCGGTCATGTTGCGCAATCAAAGTTAACCAATACAGGCTCTGCAATTGCTGCAGCAAGCACTGTTGCTGCACTCGCAGGCGCAATAGGTGCTGCACTCGCAGTCATTATTCGCAGGAAGAAGCGCGACTAAACGTTGGTGGTGCAACAAATATTAAAATTGAATAAATAATATACATATGCTCCGTGATAAAAGGGTTCGCAAAATTTACGACAACTCTTCAACCACGGAGCATTGTTATATCTGTAAAGCTATAGAACTGTAGACTACAGAGGTATAAGCTACAGAGATATAGGTGCGACAAATAGATGCCGTTAAATGATCTGGGTACTGGTAGCGGGTACTGGTAGCGAAATAGCATACCACTGCGATAATGACAGCGTACTACTGGCATTAGGTAATATCAGGCGACATACGCAATGCTACACGTACTAAATATGGCATACTGAACTACAGAGCTACTTACGTAATTTTTAACGCAACTCCAATCGCCTTACATTTTCCTGCAAATGTGGTCAAATAAAGCCAGAGCGAAAACAGATGCCGTGGAATAACACAGCAAATGTTTCCGCTCTGGTTTCGCACTTATTTCAATGCGTCAATACATCCGCAATTAAGCGTCAATACATTAGCAGCTAAAGCAGCAACTCAGCAGTAGCAGCCGCTGGCATCTAGGCGAGCGTCTGGGTTTAGAGCGTAGTACGGTTTCCTTACTTGGTATTGCGCGAGGTTTGAGTATTTCTCTCCTCGCAAATCCCGTCGCTACTCTCCTCTTTTATTGCTCGTATAGAAATACATCAAACCTTCTGAATATCTAGAACTTTTGCGTGGTTTTTATCACCGAGATTCTCGATTTTTCTTGCTACTTCAGCGAATCACCATCAAAGAGCTGCGAATCGACTTGCTTGAGCGCTTAAAGCGTAGCGCGCGAATGCACTTCGATTCGCTGAGCTTGCTCAAAGTTGAAAGCACAGTGTGCTTTCAACGCAAGCGAAGACGTGAGCGCGCTGTAACGCGCGAGCGATATGCTTCATTCGCTGCGAAAAATCTCGAATCTATACCTAACTTGGCGCAACCTTGTAGTGCGTTTGTACCTGATTTACGGCGTGTCGTCATACAATCGCACTACAGGGTTGATCGTCGTTCGCGCGGATTAGCCGTGTGATTCCGAACGTCTATTAGTAGCCGCTCGGCTGATCTGGCGCGTAAAGTCCACTGGACTTTACGTTTAAGCCAAATCACGCTTTGACTGAGCTTGAAATGCGTTATGAAATTTCAAGCTCAGTCAAAGCAAACGCACTACAAAAGTGCTCTCGCGCGCGACGCTTTAAAACTCAAAGCCACAAATCTATCTAAATGCAACTTTATAACGAGCAATAGCTGCAACAAATGTAAGTATAATGAACAGCGCAAAAGTATAAACAATGTTGCTTCCTGTTTGAAGCATAGATCCACCACGCTTTGAAACACCATTATCTACAACAGTTACTTCAGTCCATGCGATTTGTTTGCCACTCTCGTCTACAAGTAGAACAGTGTGTTTACCAGAGTATCCAGCTGGGAATATTGCATCGAATTGAGGCACGCCATTCACCATTCGTACAGTAACATACTTTGAACCGTCGGAGCCTTTAAGCAATCGCGGAGACGAGTAGATGTATGCGTAAGCATATGCAATACCTTCACGATTCAGACGTTCAATAAACTCGCCGTTTTGAATGCGAATGTTTACTTTGTTCACAACTCCAGCATTCGCAACATTATTGTCTCGTACTAGCAGAGTTCCTCTTAGCTCTGACTTAAGCTGCTGCACTGTTGCCGGTGCATTAGGAGTTGGAGCAGCTGATGATGGCTTAGCAGGCGCAGATACAGCAGAATTTGAGGAAGATTCAGGTTTTGTTTTAGCTGGTTTAGACTGATCTGAATTTTCATGCACATTCTGCTTAGGTTTTGAATGAGTTTGATATTCAGAAGTAGAGTGAGACTCAGCATTAGGCTTAGATTCAATACTATTATTAGGTTCATGAGCAGGCGTATTAGACTTAGAGCCTTGCTGGGATGCAGAACCTGATTCGGAATTACTAGGAGCAGTACCCACATCTGGGACTAAAGTATGTGGAGCAGGATGATTTTCAGTATCAGAGTCTCCAGGAGTTTGCTCACGACCAGGCGTAGATGAATTTGGCTCATGAGTTCCAGGATGAGTTTCTCCAGGAGTTGGAGTTGGAACTGGCGCTGGCTGAGGAGCCGGATTCACAGGATTAGAACCAGGCTGAGGATGAGGGCCAGGCGCTGGAGCCGGATTTGGCACTACAGGACCAGGAACAGGTGGCTGAGGTGATGGAGTAACAGTACCAGGAGTTTGTTCATGCCCAGGAGTAGATGGATTCGGCTTCTGCGTACCAGGCTTAGATTCATCCTTCAACTTATTGATATCCAAAGGATTCATCTTATATTTGAGAACATCATCAACATTAATATTTGCAAAAGGATTGTCGTTCTTCTTTTCAGCATCCTTCACAAGTACTGAAGTCGAAAGAGCAGAAACCTTGTAATTTCCATTGTCATCTACAGATGCTTCAGGACACACTGACTCATCATTGCTGTTAGCTTTCCCATCAGCAATGCGCACGCGATACTTTCCTTTGCCAATATTCACAGTAAATTCACCACTATTAGCATTGAAAATAAACACATACGTTTTACCGTTGTTGTCAACACTAAATGCGTTAATACCATCGCTGCTCTTAATCCAATGCATATTATTGTTAACATCAGAATATTCAGAATCTCGTAAAGCTGGAATCTCGTTTCTTAGCTTTATCAACGCTTTGAAGTACTCGACAGCATCTTCATTCGTTTTAACTAAATCCCACTTAACGGAATTGTCACCGTCGCCAGCATTGTAACTATTAGCATTACCATTCTTGCTTCGTAAGAACTCTTGACCAAGCTCAAAGAATGGCATGCCATGCGCAAACATTACAAGCGAATTAGCAAGCATTACTCGCTTCTTAAGATTCTCTTCTGTCTCATTAGGCAAGGATTTCTTCAACTTATCGTAAAGATTAAGATTGTCGTGAGCTTCAACATATTGCACAGTCTGACCAGCATTCGCGTAGCGCCTACCAGTGCAGCTTGCGTTTCCAGGCTGGCAACCGTAAAGATTTTGCATTACAAGATTGTCGCTGCCTCTGTTTCCAGACACGAATCCAGCAACATCATCATCTCCTTGACCCTTTACAGCATCACGGAAGGAATCGTTAAAGAACGCAACGCCATTATTTTCAGCAAGCTTATACGCATTAGGCTGAATAGTGCGGTTTCCATAAGGCAATTGGCTCATATCCCAGCCTTCGCCAAGAATAATCGAGTTCGGGTCAATTGCATGAACAGCTTCACGCACTTCCTTAATGGTTTCAAGGTCAATCAATCCCATCAAATCAAAACGGAAGCCGTCAATACCGTACTCTTTAGCCCAATACTTTACAGAGTCAACAATATACTTTCGCATCATTTTGCGCTCTGAAGCAGTATCGTTTCCGCAACCAGATCTATTAGACAAGCTGCCGTCATCGTTGTAACGGAAGTAGTAGCCTGGCACAGTCTGTCCAAAAGCGTTCTTTTCTGCGTTATAAACATGGTTATAAACCACGTCCATAATCACGCGCAAACCAGCCTTATGTAGACCTTCAACCATTTGCTTTAGCTCCGTAATACGCGTAGCAGGATTTGCTGAATCAGACGCATAGGAGCCTTCTGGAACGTTGTAGTTTATTGGATCATAGCCCCAGTTTTGATGAGGATTATCTTTGTCGTTCTTATCAACATAACTCAAATCTCCTGCTTCATTAACAGAACCAAAATCATACATTGGCATGATTTGCACATGAGTGATGCCGAGGGACTTCAAATAATCAAAGCCAGTTGGCTTGCCATCTTTTTTAGCACCAGATTGAATTACACCAAGATACTTTCCGCGCTTTGCAACATCTACGCCAGAACTTTCATGAATCGAAAAGTCGCGAATATTCATTTCTGCAATAGTCGCATCAGTTGGACGCTTTCCAAATGATGCCTTACGAGATACAGGTGTTGCCATGTTGCCACCGAATACAACGGATCTCATTCCATTTCGCACAGCAGCTTTTGCATAAGGGTCTGGAGAATTATTAACAGTGCCATCTGCAAAATAAACCTTGTATGTATAAGCAGTGCCAGCTTTTGCATAACTCGTAGTAATACTCCACACGCCAAGCTTTCCATCTTCTGTGCCAAGAGTCATATCTTGCTTTTTATCTTCTTGCGCTTTTTCATCAGTTGACTTATAAGTTACTAACTCCACTTTTGCAGCAGTTGGCGCCCAAAGCTTGAAAGTCGTAGAACCATCTTTTACAACAGCACCCAAGTCATCGCCTGTGTACGCATACTTTTGATCAAACTCATCAGTGCGAACAATCTTAGAACCTTTAACAGTTGAAGCAGACACTGTTTTAGGCATTCCACCAACACCCTTAATGTTGATTTCATACATTTTCTTAAGATCTAATTCGTTCTTTGCAGTGATTACGATCCTATTATCCACAACAGCAACTTGCGAAATATCTACTGTCTTGTGTTGATTTTTCTTTGAATCTGTAGCATCAGTTACAGTAACATTTTTCTTCTCAACTTCCGAAGGGTCGCCGCTCACGTTTACAGTAAATTCCTTAAAAGACGTAATATCAGCATTAATAGCATTAGCCTTCGTGTTGATTACGTTTGGGCTTAAGTAAACTCTACTATCGCCCTGCATAAGCCAGATTTCAGCATTACCAGTGTTACCATCTTCGCTTAAGGTAATTGCTTTTGCAGGAATTGGGCGATCGCCTTCGCCAGGATCTTTAGAAACCCAATCGTTGCCTTGCATAGAATAGCGCACAATAAACTTTGAATCTTTTATGCCAGAATCATTGTGGAATGTATATTCTGCAATCTTACCGAAATCATCATGAGCCGTAAAATCTTGCTTTACGCCCTTCTCACTACCGTACCAAGTCCAAAGATTCCAACCAGCGTAATCCTTATTTGTTCTGCGGTAGTGAACAGTAACATTTAATGTTTTAATGCTATTAAGCTTGTTAGAGACTTCAGATGGAGGTTCTGCAAAAGTATTTGAATCTCCTCCGTAAACCCAAGCTTCGCCAACACCATCTTCGATTTGCCAGATATTACGATCTCCGCCGTCCTTATGCCAGTCCTGACCATCAACGGGTTTCTCGGTAATAATAAATCCAACTTTTCCGCTCTCGTAAGTGCCATCAGCTTCAACTGCGTAAGTCTTACCAAAAGCGTCTTGACCATTGAATTCATGCCAAGCACCTTTTATCTCTTGACCATCTGCATTTTTAAGACCCCAGATATAGACGCCCATATGGCGATTGTCACCATATTTTTGCTTATAGTGAATAACAATCTTTGTCTTTAATTCAGTAGGCTTTGAAGATGTGTCCTCAACCTTGCAAGGAATGCTAGCAGATTCAGAACCGTTCAAATCGGCATCTACTACATAAGTTTTCGAACCAGCTTGAATTTCAAAGTTTTCTCTAGACTTATTGTTCTTGTTATACCAATTACTTCCACCGTCATTAAATACAGCAGTAATTTGCTTGCCATTATTAGGAATTGTTCTTGCAAACCAATCATTGCAAACTTTGCGCATTGGCCTACCAGGAACTGCAGTCCAAGAATCATTGCCGATTTTATAATGAATATTTACGGAACTTGGCTTAGGACTTCTATTCTTAGCATTAAAATAGACAGTTGTTGACTGGTCTTGAACATCGTCAACATTGTATTTTGGATCAGATTCATCACGTGCTGGACCAGCTTTACTAGCGCTATCTGCTTTAGAATCCGCATGCAAAGCAATTGCAGAATAAGGAGCAATAGTCGCAGAAACCTTGCCATCTGTAACTTTAACAGTCTTAGAGCAATTCCCCGCAGCATAAACGTTGCAATACTCACCATTTGGCAAATCAGTAGTATACAAAACTTTCTTTGCGTTTGGAGTATTGTTGATTGCTAAGAATCCCTTGCCTGCACGACTAAAAGCAATGTTATTATTGTCACTCTCCTGCCAATTAGTTACTTGAGCACCATTTACAGCATTAAAGAAGCCAACCATTCCACGAATCGAAGTCCAACGCTGAGTGCACTGCCAACCAGTTGTTGGAGAACAATCTACATTTGGAACAGAGGTTTCAGTCGCACCAGGCGCACCATCATCCTTATTTTTTGCATCAAACCTATACCCCGAGTAAATGTTTGGGTTTCCGTAAGGGTAGCCAAGCATAAACGCGTTTGCAAGCTCGTAGCGAGGACCATCCTTATAAGTAAGAGTGCGCACATAATTTTCTCGAGGAGTATCCCAATTAGTAACAAAAATTGAAGCTTTATCGCTTGGAACAAGTCCATTAGTAATATTCTTTAGATTCGATATTGAGCCATAAAAATCGTTCTTTAATCGGTAAGAATATTGGAATTCGTTGACTTCGCCTTCGTTTAAATGCTTATCTGGCTGTATTTCTTTAGCTTCAGAAGGATTGCCAATCGTCTCCTGCATCCACCAAATCTTGTCAGGCGTAGTGTGCGCAGCATCAGCAGCAGCTTTCTTAATCGCAGCCATATCTGTTGGAGAAATATGTTTTACTGCGTCGATACGGAAGCCAGCAACACCAAGCTTGAGCAAATTAGCAAAGTACTTACCTAAAGTCTCTCGCACATGCTGCTTTGACGTATCCAAATCAAGCAAGCCAACAAGCCTGCGATTCCACACTTCCTCAGAATTGTTATAGTGCTCAATATTCCTAGCATCTTGATGGAAATCATCCTTCTTATATCCAGCATCTGGGAAATCTTCTTTAGCAGCGCTATATTGGCTCCCACCAACACCCTCTGTATGAGTGTCACCAGCACCAGTCATGTGATTAATAACAGCATCCGCAATGATTTCAACGCCTGCAACTTTGCAAGTGTCAATCATGCTCTTAAACTCATTTTCAGTACCGAGTTTTGACTTTAATTTATAGCTCACAGGCTGGTAAGAAGTCCACCACTGAGTACCCTTTACATGCTCATTTGGAGGAGACACCTGCACATACTTAACACCCTCAGGACCATAAGTTGTTTTGCATTCTTGAGCAATACTCTTCCAATTCTGCTGGAATGCAGTAACAATAACGCCCTTACGGTTAAGAGTTAGATTGCTAGATTGAGGATTACTAGATTCACTACTAGACTCACTACTAGCGCTTGCATTGCCAACAACAGCAAAACCTGTTATTAACATTGCACTCGCTGCAATCATAGAAACTATTTTCGACGCAAGGTGGCGATGAGTGACCATCTGCATATCCTTTCCTCCGTTGGCACAAACATGCTTCTATATTGTTTTATTCCATGCAAAACATGAAAACTATAGGTGACACAACTATGTTTCACTTCTTATTACAACCAACTTTGGTTTACACATAAGATTGCTTATTTTGAACGCAAATCGCCATAAGCACATTGAATTTTTCGCAATTTTGCACGTAAGGAGCTATTGTAACACTTTTGCAATTTTTACAAAAGTCAAAAATACAACTGCTATATTAGTTACGCTTGTAGTCGAATCGACCTGCCTTCGAGCTTAGAGCGTAGCGTGCGAACAACACAATACGACGCAAATTCAGTACAAACGCACTACAGTTTTGTTTGTTTGTGTAGTGCGTTTGTATCAAATTTTGGCATTTTTTGGTACAAACGCACTACAAGATTCTACCTGAGAGTCAGCAATAGTAGCCGCTTGCATCTAGGCGAGCGTCTGGGTTTAGCAGCATAGCTTTTTCTGCTTCGTGACCATCGTAGCGAGTGCCATCCGGAAGGCGCGTGCCATCCTTCAGCAAGTGACGATTCTCAACAGGCTCGAACAAAGCAGATCGACCCATCATTCCTTCCTCAAATCGCCTCTGGCCCGCAGCCAAACGCGCATTCGCCTTGGTACGCCAATTCTTAAGCATATTAACACCTGCGCTAGCAGCTACAGCAGCCTCAAAAGCACCAGGATGAACCAATGCCACAAATCCGCTAACATGACCGAAGCCGAGCGAAGTTGCGAGAGCAACCTTCACTGCACAAGAACCTGCACAATCGCCAATGCGCATCGGCTCACGCAACCAAACCATGTAGTCGTCGCGCGCAAGCTTAGGATCCACGCAGTCAAGTGATGCGTTTCCAGGGATTACGCCACTTCTAAACAGTTGTGTCAAACCGTTGATTTGGAAGATGCACGCACCACCCTTTGCATGTCCGGTCAGCGTCTTTTGGCTGATTACGAACAGTGGATTTCCGTCCGTGCGTCCGATTGCGTGCGCAAGAGTATTGTGCAGCTCGGATTCGTTCGGATCGTTTGCATTCGTAGAAGTATCGTGCTTAGAAACCACAGCAATATCGTCCGGAGTAACGCCGAGAGCTGCCAAATCACGCACGAGCTTAGACTTAGCTCCACCCATGCCTGCAGCCAAAGCACCCAAGCCCGGAGCAGGAATAGAAGTGTGAATGCCGTCAGCGTAGGAGTGAATGAAACCAACCACACCAGCAACAGGCAAGCCAAGCTTCAAAGCAATATCGCCGCGCGTAACCAAAATCGTACCGCCGCCTTGTGCTTCAAGGAAGCCTCCACGTCTGCGATCGTTTGCGCGAGAGAAGAATCGTGGATTGATGCCCTTCGCATACATTTCTTCGCTATTGGCAGTTGCGTTCATATTGCCGAAGCCAACTACGGATTCCACACCGATATCGTCAATTGCGCCAGTTACTACGAAGTCAGCTTTGCCGAGAGCAATCTTGTCGACGCCTTCTTCGAGCGAAACCGCTGCAGTTGCGCATGCAGACACCGGCTGAACCATATTTCCGTAGCCGCCGATATAGGTTTGCATTACGTGAGCTGCAACAACGTTTGGAAGCGCCTCTTGCAATACGTCCGTAGGAATTTCGTGGTTAAGGAAGCGATCCAAGTACAGTTTGCGCATTGAACTCATGCCGCCGAAACCGGTTCCTTGCGTGGAAGCAACCATCGACGGATGCACAGATTGCAAAATCTCCGAAGGCGTGAAACCAGCAGAAATATAAGCGTCTACAGTTGTGACAATATTCCACAGCGCAATCGTGTCAACACTTCCAACCATTGAAGCTGGAATACCCCACTTCAGCGGATCGAAGCCCTTAGGGAATTGTCCACCGACGGTTCTGGTCATTGCAGCCCTACGCGGCACGCGAATCATAGAACCTGCCTTGCGCGTAACAGTCCATTCGCCAGATTCTGCATCGCGAGCAATCTCAGTGTGCGATTCGTCAAGCGCCACGTATTCGCGCGCAATTGTTTCTGTTGGAACGCTGAAACTCACGTCGTGATCGAGGAAGATTTCTGCTTCTTCTTCGTTCGCTCCATCCTTGTAGTCGCCACCCATGCCGGTTTCGAATGGTCGAATACCGGAGCGCGCCACTACTTCATCGCGATATTTCTCTGCAATATCTTCTTCTGGAACAAGCGTGCCGTCCGCATCATACCAGCCTGGCTTTGGTGAATCCTGCCAAGTAAGCAAGCCCATATTCCAAGCCAATTCCAGTACTGCTCCTGCAGAAAGCTCCACGGATCCATCTTCGCGAATTCCAAGTTCTGCTTCGAAACGAGTACGTCCAGAACCCCATGGTCCAAGTTCGCCGACTGAGACGATTACAATTTCGTCTTCTGGACGCGCTGTTACGTTCTTCCAATCAGCCAAGTTGACTCGCGGCTGAGTTGGCACGTAAGGCGTTGGAAGTGCTTTGTTGGTTGATTTAGCAGTTGATTTAACAGAAGATTCTGCAGCTTCTTCTGCAGCTTCTTCTGCAGCTTCCGCAGCTTCAGCACGCTTCTGATCTTCCAGTGCTTCTGCACGAAGAGCATTCAAATCAAGAGGCTCCTTGCCTAATCCACCCGTAAGATCAACGTTCAAAGGCGCGATTGCGGCCTGTTCGCGCGCTTCCTTCGTGCACAAATCGAGCAAACGATCTGCCATTTCTTGCGTTGAGTAGGTAGTTAATCCATGACGTTCAACTACAGCCACAAGCGGATCATTTCCACCCATTAAGCCGGTTCCACGCACCCATCCAATCTTAGGATGCGCAAAAGTCACGCGATCCGACCACACACTTTCTGCATGCGCACGGTTCACAATCGCGTCGAAAGCACTCTTGACTTCGCCGTAAGCACCATCGCCGCCGAACATACCTCGGTTTGGAGAGCCAGGTAACACAACGTGCATACGATGTTGTACATCTGTATCTGCTCCAATCTGTGCAAATCCGGCGATTGCACGCTCCACACCCCACAGCATCAAGCGCGATTGCGATTCAAAAAGCGAACCAGAATCAGCCAAAGTACCGTGAACTGGTGGAGCTGCAAACGGGAAGAACATGCTCGGCTCGTAAGCAGGCTTCAAAATAGTAGTAGTTGCGCCGCTAACTTTCTTCGAAACTGTGCCAACCCACTTTACAAGCGCGTCAACATCGCGATAACTAGACAAGTTTGCTGGAACAAGCCACAACTTTGCGCCCATTTGAGCGTTTTCGCGATACGCTTTCTTCGCCCAAGACTTAACGCTCGGCTTGAAACTGTGCGAAGTTGCGATAACCGTAGCTCCACCCTTAAGCAAGCCCGTTACTACGCGAGCAGCAATCGAATTAGGAGCAACGCCTGTAACTACTGCAACTTCTCCTGCAAAACGAGTTGCTTGAGCAGTATCGGCGTTGTTTTGCGCAAGTTTAGTGCGAGAATCGCGAACAATACCATTAAATATTGTTGCAAGATTGTTTAATTCGCGAGATTTAGAAAGACTTGCAAACCACTCAGCTTCCGAAGCTACTGCTTCCCCTGCACCAAGGAAACTACCAAAATCATTTAAGATTTCAGAAACTTCATTTACCTGAATATCAACATTCTTTCCAGCATACTTGTAGTACAAGCGAGCAACGTCTTCGCGAGCCGAAGCCCAGCGGTCGTCGAAAAGAATTGCCTTTCGCTCATCAAATCGAGGAGCCACCTGCTTTGGCCAATCTGCACCAAGCTCAGCTTCAACAGCAGACACAACAGCAGCATTTTCGTCACTTTCAGTTTCTGCTTTAGGAGCCTCAACACCAAGCTTTGCTAGCACAAACTTAGCAGTTGCAGCAAGTATGCCATCTGCGCCAACAACCTGCTGAGCGAAAGCGTCAAGAGCTGCAGAATCAACAACAGCACCGCCGGCTGCGCCAGCAGCACCAGGCTGAGAAACGCTAACGCCATGAGCTTGAGCAACTTGTGCAATTGCTGCGTCGATTAAAGCGTCAGCTGCAGCAGTATTCTTTGCAGGATCAGTTGAAAGTTGCGCAAGATTTTCACCGCGCACGCTAGCACCTTCACGCGTTTGCAAAACCAAAGCCGCAAGAACGTGCGCACGCCAGCCTTCTCCAAGTTGCCAGACTTCAGAGATTCGCTTGTCAATTTGCGCTGGTTTCACACCGGCTGCACCGAAAAGCGCACGCAAACGTTCGCGCACAATATCGGAAAGCACGGCACCAAAAGCTTTATAGCGAGGAGCAACCGAATCAACTAACTTTTTAAGCGCACTCATTGGAGCTTCTGCAGCACCGTCCACGCTTGCCACGCCAAGCTCGGAACTAATATCCATAAGAAGCTGGTTTCTGCGCGAAGATACGCCATTTGTAAGCGTATCAGTTGTATCAGTGTCGCCGATTTGGTCAAGACGGATTTTTGCACTATACGCAATAAGCATTGAGATTGCGTCGGATGCTTTGAATGGCAAGTCTGCTACAGGTCCGCTTGCGGCTGCATTAGCTGCAGGAGCAGCAGAGACAACATTTGCTGCAGGAGCTGCAGGAGCAGTAGTCGCATCAGCAGTGCTACTTGCTTCTTGACTATCTTCCTCAGTAAACACTTCAGGCACAAGCGAATCAGTGTCAGTCATATAAACGCGACCTTCGTCACGACCAACGTTGTAAACAGTCACTTTTTCGCCACTAAACTCCGGCAAAGCAAGAGTTTTAGCACCAAGATTTGCCAAAGTTGGCGCGTTTCCTAAACCAACTTCAACGTACTCTTCAACGCCAAGACCACCGCGAGCGCGATCGGCAAACATAAGAGCCTGCGTTTCAATCCAACGAACTGGAGAAGCGAACTGCCATGAAAGAAGCTCCGTAAGAAGCAATCTACCGAGCTTCTGCTCATCCTCTGCATAAGATTTCCACGTAGTTTCATCTTCCAAAGCTGCTTCAATGCGCTCAGATGGCACAACATCCAAAATCTTTTGCGCAAATTCTCGCGTAAGCTCAAACGGGCAAGCCACGAGGTTTGGAATGTAACGGCCTACAAGCACAGAGTAATCAATATGCTTCGGCAGCAGCGAATCGAGCTTGTCGCGGAATTCTGGCACACCCTTTCGAAGAATTCGAGAGTGGAACGGCACGTCAATTCCTGGCACAAGCATAAATGGAGGCTTACCGCCATACTCTTTAGCCCTCTTGGTAGAATCTTGAGCCAAAGCTTTCAAACCTTTTATTGTGCCTGCTATTGCGTATTGTTGACCTGCCAAGTTGTAGTTTACGATTTGCAAGAATTCGCCAGTTTGCTTAGAGATTCCTTCAACGTACGCGTTTACACCATCATCGTCCACACCGAACTGGTTTGGACGCAAAGCGCCCATTCGATAGTTGGATCGGCCTTGCTCATCTCGCTCAATCAAGTGATGCATTGTAGATCCGCGGTGGAACACGAGTTCCAACACGGTTTCTAGCGGAATAATTTGAGCGAAGGAGCTTAGCGCATTGTATTCGCCAAGCGAGTGACCAGCAAAATACGCAGGCCAAATATCGCATCCTGCTTCTCTTAAACGCGCGGTTTGCGCAAAAGCAACAGTAGCGAGCGCAACTTGAGTAAATTGCGTTAAGTTGAGCAAGCCTTCTGGATGACGATATGTTACGCCATTTGCTGTTAATTCCTTAGGATTATCTCGCACTACAGCAAGAATTGAGAATCCTAGTTTTTCGCGAGTGAGTTTGTCTGCGCGCTCCCAAGTTTCGCGCACAGCTGGCGATTTTGCGCGCTCATCCAATGACATTCCTTGTTTTTGGATACCCTGACCTGGGTATACGAATGCTGCACGTGGAGCGCGAGTAAGTGCGCTCGCTTTAGAAACTATTTGCCCGTTTACTCGGCATGTGATTTCTAGCGCTAGCCCTCCGCGGCGTACTTTCCCTACTCGTTCTACGGTAATTTCTACCTCGTCGTTAAGCTGCACCATGCCGTACATGTTGTACGTCCAGCCAACAAGATCATAGCGTGCGCCTTTTTCATCCAATGCTTGAGCAACATGCTGAGCTGCTGCTGAAAGCCACATGCCGTGTACTAGAGGTGCGGAAAGTCCAGAGATTGCGGCTCCTCTTTTGGATGTGTGTATTGGGTTAAAGTCACCTGATGTGCGCGCAAAAGCTGTCATGTCTTTAGGTGCGCGAATTACGACGCGTCTAAGCGCTCTTCTAGGCGTGTTGTCTACGCTAAATCCGTGTAATTCTGCCGCATCTCCGTATTCTGGAGCAGACTTTGGTAGTGCTGCACTGTAGCTTCGCCCACGAATCGCGAATCGTTCTGTTTCGTGCGCGATTTTTGTTCCGTCTTGCGCATTGTGAATTATGTGTATTGTCACTACTCGCCCAGAAGCTGATTCGGCGTAATCTTCTGCCCAACCAGTGAGGTTTATGCGTGTTCCAACATATTTTTGCAGGTCTTCTGTAGATACATCTAGTTCTATTAGGTGGTCTAAATGTACTGCGTTGAGTAGTCCTTCAATTACTGGGTATCCGTCTACCATTACAGATCCTAGTGCTGAGTATATTGTTGGCCATGCTGGACCTACTAGCGCGTCTGGCACGATTCTTGATGCTTGTAAACCTTCTGGTAGGCGTCCAGCTGTAGCGGATTCGTGGTCGATTCCTAGGTTTCTAGAAAGCGTGTATGCTGATTTAACCACGCCAAACGGCATTTCGCAGGCTGTTTCACATGTTGTTTCACAGGCTGATTTGTTAGCTTTTCCACAAGCTATTTCTTTTTTAACTTGCTCGCACGCTTCTTGGCTTGCGTCTACTTTTGGCATTTCACTTAAAACATCTCCAGTAATCGCAGTATTTCCAATGCCTGCGGTTGCTGCCAACATGTTATAAACGTGTTTTGGTAGTCGCTCGCGGTCTACTACTGGTATGCTTCCAGCACGCTTTGCATATACAATAAGCGGAATTACTATATCTCTAACAGCATGATTTTTTCCGCTGTTCTTTACGCTATTCTTGATACCGTTTTCATTGTCTGATTCATGCTCATCCCAGAACGTGTCTAGTTTAATGTCTAGATCAAGCTTAATTACGCTATTTTCTTCACTTATTACGGTTATAACATAGTTTTCACTATTATTTTGCGTTTTATAAGCAGGATTATTGGTTACGTGACCAATCCAAGAAATATTCGGACATGAGCGCACATATTCTTCAATATTTTGCGCACAGTCTATTTGGCTAAACGCGTTTTGATTAAAGTCCAGAGGCAAGTCGCAAGCAACCGAACGATTTATAACCGCAGCCTCAAATCTTCCTAAAATATCCGCGATCGGCTCATCCATTGTGGTTATTCCTGCAACAGAAATAGGTCCTGGAATTACTCGCACAGCATCCGCAGAATATCGCGAATCTTCCGACTGCCAAAGCTGATCCTGACCCCACCAGCGAAGAAGATCATTGTCAATTACTGGCACAAATGGCATCGGCTTAGGATATTCACGCACCAAGGTTGGGAACCACGCAGCATCCATTGGAACAACGTTCATCGTGCTCGCATTAGGAAAAACTTGCACAAGAGAATCGAGAGCAGACTGAGGATTTTCAGCAACCTGCTTAATATCTGGCAAAATCGAAGTAAATTCGCCAGAATCTTGGCTTATTAAACGCGCTTCAATACGCTGTAACAAATGCAGGTAGCGATCCGCGTAAGTAGGATCTGCCCAAGGATAGCTTAAATCAAGGAATCGCTGCGCAAACTGGGTATATGTCATATTTTCAACATCGCCAAAATATGGTTTTGCAGTAGAGTTAAGCGCGCGAATCACTTCATCTCTGCGGCTAGAAAGCTCTTCTGGATGCTTCATCATATGAACAAGAAGACGACCACAGCGCGCGGACGCATTCTCAATCTCGTAAATATCCGCGTGCAAATGGCTTAATCCGCTTGTTACTCCGCCAACAACCTTTCCAGAAGGCACCCAGCGCTCTCCAATCGGAGCAAACGGATCTTCACTTGCGCCAAGACCTTCCACACACGCATCATTTGCTTCTGTGATTCCAGGCGTCTCCACCAACATGCGCTTAACTTGCGCGCTTGTGTGCGCTTCCTTTGCTGTCATTGCTGCCGTGCCGATCATCACAGCATCTACTGGCATATTTGGCAAACCGTACTTATTGGACCATTCGCCACTAATGTAATCGGCAGCGCGCGAAGGAGTGCCGATTCCGCCACCTGCTACAAGCACCAAATTATTGCATTCGCGCACTTGAGCATAAGTGCTAATCAGCAAATCATCTAGCGACTCCCATGAATGGTGGCCGCCTGCAGATCCGCCTTCTACTTGCGCAATAATTGTTGCTGGCTTAACAGCTTTTGCAATGCGAACTACTTGGCGAATCTGCTCTACTGTTCCTGGCTTAAAAGCAACATACGGGAATCCGTCGGCTTGAAGAGTTTCAACAAGTTCTTTTGCCTCGTCTAACTCTGGGATTCCTGCAGATATTACAACGCCGTCGATTGGCGCTCCAGAAGCACGCTTTTTTGGAACTATACGTTTGCTGCCAAATTGTAAATTCCACAAATAGCGGTCCATAAACATGGCGTTGAATTCTACGGTTGCTCCTTCTTGCAATTGCTTGCTCAAAGAATCCATGTGCCTGTCGAATACTTCTTCTGTTACTTGTCCACCGCCTGCAAGTTCTGCCCAATATCCTGCGTTGGCTGCGGCGGCTACAATTTCTGGGTCTACTGTGGTTGGAGTCATGCCAGCAAGAAGCACAGGAGCTTTGCCTGTTAGCTTGCTGAATTTTGTTACAACTTTCTTTCCAGCTGGAGTATCGATTACTCGCGGCGCAAAATCCGCCCAGCAGCCGGTACGCAATAATTCAGCTTCTGCAGCGCTAGTTGTGCTTGCTTTTGCACGCGCGTTCATTGTTCCAACTTCTACTACGCCAGCTCCGCTTCCTTGTAGTAGCACGTTTGTTAACTTGCCAAGCACTTCTCCTGGACCCATGTCTAATACGTATAGCTCTCGCGCATTTACGTTATTTAAAACTTCTGCTATTTGATTCGTCCAATCTACTGGCTCCACTAGCACAGCGCTTGCAAGCTTTAGTGCAAGTTCAGCATCTAATCCTGCGTCCTTTGCCCAGGCTTCAACTTGTTCTACAGCAGGTTTCATGATTGGAGAATGGAATGGCACTGTAACATCTAAATACTCTGCGATTGGCGCAAAAACCGATCCGCCTCGTTCCTTCATTTCGCGCATTTTTTTGGAGCGCTGCGACTCTTTCTGTGCCTGATTTTGCACGGCTTCCATGTCTTCTGGATATCCTGATAGCACAATGTGATTTCGCGAGTTTTTAACTGCGATTGATATAACGCCTCTGGTTCTTTCTACTCGCCCGATCAAGGCTTTTGCCTGATCAAATGTCACGCCTTTTAGCGATAGCATTGGTGTTTTTTCGCCGTTTCCACTGATTTCTAACATTCGCGCTTCGCGGTCTGCGGCTGCTCCGATTATGTATGCGATTGCTATAAGTTCAGCTATTTGGTTTTGTGCGTTTTGCCATGACCCTGCTTTTATACGAGCTTCTACTATTTTTGCGGCTATTATGCCTTGAGAGTGTCCAAGGCTTGCAATTGGCTTGTTTACTTCAAAGTTGTAGCCTAAGTTTGTTAGGTCTTTTACGCTTGCAAGCTGAGCAATTGTGATTCCTGGTACGCTTAATTGTGCGCTGGCTGTGTTGATTTTAGGATTTTCTAAAGCATCGAATACGTTTATGTCACTTCCAGCATTTGCTAATAACTGTGGATATATGTTTGATAGTAAAGTTTTTGCTAATTTGTTATATTCGCGTAATTCTTTATTTAATTCTGCATCGTTTTGTGTTTCTTTTAAGGCTTGCACCCATGGTGTGGATTGTCCTGCGAAGGTAAGAATGTGTGGTGTTTGTGCGAGCTGGTCAAATAAGTATGTTGTCATTTTATTTTCCTTTGTTCGTGGGTTTAAGTTTTATTTTTAAAATTTATTTGTGCTTTTTGGATTATTTGTGCTTTTTGGATTTATTTATCTTTGGTCGCTTTATGCGCGGTTGCTGGCGACTTTTGAGTGTTTTCCAAATAATTCCCGAATTATTCCCAAATTATTCCCAAATCACATTGGCTGGTTTCCATGATGCTTCCCTGTTCTCGAAACACGTTTTTTACTTCTTAAAATCTTCAAAGAATTAGCAATAACATCTCTTGTTTGCTCTGGATCTATCATTGCGTCAATCTGGCCAGTTTCCAGAGAAAGATTCGCGTTTACAGTGGTATTTTCGTAATTCTCAACAAGCTTTTTTCTTAAAGCGTCAACATCTTGTCCGCGCTCTTTTGCTTTTTGCAAATCCTTGCGATGAATAATGTTCACAGCTCCTTGAGCACCCAAAACCGCTATCTGGCTAGTAGGCCAAGCGTAGTTAAAGTCTGCACCCATAGACTTTGAGCCCATTACAATGTATGCTCCACCAAAAGCTTTGCGTAAAATCACAGTGACAAGCGGAACTTGCGCGTTTGCGTACGCGTAAATCACTTTTGCTCCCCTGCGAATAATGCCCGCGTGCTCCTGATCCGACCCTGGCTTGTATCCAGGAGTGTCTACAAGAGTTACAACAGGAAGATTAAACGCGTCGCACAATCGCACAAATCGCGCTACTTTTTCGGAAGAATTAACGTCTAGAATTCCAGCATTGACTTTAGGCTGATTTGCCACTATTCCAACAGGATGACCTTCTATGCAAGCAAAACCGACTACTGCGGATGCTGCGTAAAGCTCTTGAACTTGCACAAATTCGCCATAATCTACGATTGCGCGAATAACGTCTAAAACGTCGTACGGCTGGCGATCGTTGCTCGGAACAATAGTCGCAAGCTGCTTAGCGGTTTCTCTGTCTGCGCGCGTGGCAGCGTATGCGAATGTTGGCGGATTTTGATTGCAATTTTGCGGCAAATAAGCCAAGATTGTGCGCGCATAGTCAATGGCGTCTGCCTCGTCTTCGCCCAAATAGTGAGCAACGCCCGAAGTGGAGTTATGCACATATCCACCGCCTAAATCGTCCATGCTAATCGACTCGCCTGTGGCAGCCTTAACAACATCTGGGCCAGTTACGAACATGTTGGAGTGTTCGCGAGTCATGATTATAAAATCCGTAAGAGCAGGGCAATAAACTGCACCACCAGCGCAAGGTCCAAGAATTAGTGAGATTTGCGGAATTAAACCGCTTGCTTCACAAGTTTTTTTGAAGATTCTGCCATATTGCGTAAGCGCGTTAACGCCTTCTTGAATGCGAGCGCCACCCGAGTCGATTAGGGCAACAACTGGAACTCCAAGCTGCAACGCCATGTCTAGAAGATGGCATATTTTCTGTCCTTCAGCGCGTCCAAGCGTGCCGCCACGAACGGAAAAATCCTGCGCATAAACTGCCACTTTTTTGCCGTATACTTCGCCAAAGCCCGTGATTACAGCGCATCCTGCAATATCGTTATTTATGTCTCCACCGTTAAAGCGGCCGATTTCTTCAAACGTTCCCGTATCAAAAAGCAAATCCAAACGCTCTCTTGCTGTGGATTTTCCCTTTGCATGCTGGCGCTCTAAAGCATTCTGCTCGGCGTCTCTAGCAAGGCGAGCCGCGTGTTCTACGGCTGATTTTCCACGCTGAGGCTGCGTAGGCTGCGCATTTTGCATAGTTTTTGCGTCTTTATTAACATCTTTTTTATTAACATCTTTTGCAACTTGTGCAGTATCTTTAGTAAGCGCACTCATTTTGCACTACCGCCTTTAGTCACGTCAATTGTTACAAGCTTTTCGCCTGCTTCTACACCATCTCCAGGCCCTACAAAAATGCCAGTAACTACGCCAGCTGCAGGTGCATAAACGTAGTTTTCCATTTTCATAGATTCAAGAACAGCAAGTAAATCGCCTTTTGCTACGTTCTGACCTTCCGCAACGTTTACGCGTGTAATCACAGCTTGCATTGGAGCAGAAATCACTCCAGGAGCATCCTTTGGAGTTTCCGACTTGTGAGTATCTCCTCTTAATCCTCGTCCTCTAAGCGGCTGCGATGCGCGAACTGTGCCTCTAACTCGCGCAGAGCCAGTAAGATTGTCTACAATATCTTGCGGAATAGTAAGTTTTACGCGCTTATTGTCTACTTCTATTACAAAAGACTCCATTTTAGTTGTCTTATTTTGCGCGTCTTCACCAGACTTATTGGAATCCAAAGAAGCAGGCTGTCCGCCATTTGCCGCTGCAGCAGTGCGGTTCAAATACTTGTGTTCAAGCCATTTTGTAGAAATATCAAAATCGTGATCTTGCGCTGTAAAATCAGGATCGTTAAAAATTTGCTCAAAAAGCTTAGCAGGAGTGGGCACTCCCTCAATGCAAAGCTCCTTAAGCGCGCGTCTTACGCGAGCAATCGCCGCATCGCGATTTTGAGCCGTAACAATAAGCTTGCCCATCATGGAGTCGAATTTTGGAGACACGCTATCTCCAACTTCTACTCCAGAATCCACACGGATTCCAGGTCCAGATGGCCACTCGATTTTTGTTAGTGTGCCTGCGCTAGGCGTAAGATTCGTTGCTGGGTCTTCCGAAGTGATTCTAAGCTCAAAACTATGCCCGCGCGAAGGGTGATTTTGCGTAAGCTCACCGCCGTCGGCAATCGTAAGCTGTTCGCGCACAAGATCTAGTCCGCTAACTTCCTCACTAACTGTGTGCTCAACTTGCAATCGTGGGTTCACTTCCAAGAAGTAAACCTTGTGTTGAGATGTCACCATATATTCACACGTGCCCAAACCAACGTAGTCAACAGCTTCAAATAGGTTACGAGAATATCGGTGAAGCTGCGCGTTCTCGTCATCGGTAAGGAATGGCGCTGGTGCTTCCTCAACCAACTTTTGGTTTCGGCGCTGCACCGAGCAGTCGCGCGTGGAATATATGGTGAAGTTTCCATGCGAATCGCGGCCAACTTGTGTTTCCACATGGCGCGCCTTGTCTATAAAACGCTCAATAAAGTACTCGTCAAGGTCGCCGCCTTGCAAAGCGTCGTGGTTCATGTAGAATCCGCGAAGCTCGTCATCGTTGTGCACAACGGTTATTCCGCGACCGCCGCCGCCATCCGTGCGCTTCATCATAACCGGGTAGCCGTGTGTTTGCGCAAAAGTCAACAATTCTCGAATGTCTTTTACAGGCTCCGATATGCCTGGTACGGGCGGCACTTTAGCGCGAGTTGCCACGCGGCGAGCGGTTATCTTATCCCCTAAATCAATAAGCGCTTCTGGCTTCGGACCAATCCACACAGCGCCAGCATCAATCACCTTTTGCGCAAAACTCGCTACTTCCGATAAAAATCCGTAGCCTGGGTGCACAGCATCCGCTCCGCTTTTATGCAAAATGTCTATAATCGCGTCTTCGTTTAAATAAGTGTCTCTGTACGTGTCTCCAGAAAGCGCGTACGCTTCGCTTGCCATCTCAACATACTGTGCTTGACGGTCGGATGCCGCATAAATAGCTACAGTTTGTATTCCCATTTCTTGAGCAGTGCGAATCACTCTAAGCGCGATTTCGCCGCGATTTGCCACAAGTATTTTTTTGATATTCGTAACCATACGTTACAAGTTATAGGAAATTTGGCTTATAGTATCCGTGAATTTGAACAAAACATTATGCGATTTTTTGTAAACTTCTCCAACGCGCGACTGGTGATTTTTGTCTAATCTTTGATTCAGCAACGAAAAACAATACGAAAGAAGGATATCGTGGCTAATTTTGAATCTAACTCTGATGCAAACTCTAGCGCAGTTGCATCTAAGGCTTTTGACGTTAATCGTTTGGCTGTTCCATTTGCTAAGGCGTTTTTGTTTACTGTTCTTATTAGCGCTGCAACTATGGCTGGCGCATTGCCGATTCCTGGAACTCCTGTTCCTGTAACTTTGCAAACTTTGGTTTTGGCTTTGGCAGGTCTTACTTTGACTTGGCGTCAGGCTGTTAGCTCTGTGCTTATGTACCTTGCGATTGGTGCTGCTGGAATGCCAGTGTTTGCAGGCGGAAAGAGTGGCGTTGTGGCTTTTGCAGGCCCTAGCGTTGGATTCCTTGTTGGATTCGTGTTCGGCGTAGCTGCGATTGCGCTCGTAAAGTCTGCGCTCGAAAGCGTTGTTAATGCCGCTATGCCAGAGGATTCTGTTGCTAAGAAATTTGCACGATTTGGCGCGTATTTTGCCGCATCTGTTGTTGGTTCTCTTGTGATTTACGCATTTGGATTTGTAGGCCAATCGCTTATGATGCACTTGCCTGTTTTGGCAATCGCCGTTGCTTCTACTGGCTTTATTGTTGGCGATATTATTAAGGCTGCAATCGCTAGCGCCGCTTGCGCAGGATTGTATGGCGCGTTTAAACGCAATCACAATGCGTGATTAATCGCGATAAATCGCGTAATGCGTAATGCGCAATGCGCAATTAATCGCAAGCGTAACGCGCTAACTATCTAAGACCGCAGTCTCGTCGCTGCGGTCTTTTTCGTTCTAAACACTAATCGCGCAATCCCTCCTCCCGCGTTTGTTCCCTTTTTAAGCAAATTCGACAACAAACGCGGGCAAAAATAAACGAACGCGTACTAGCGTAATCAACAACGTAAATTTAAAACAAAGGATTACGAGTATAGTACTCTTTCAAAGAATCTTTGGTAATCACTTTAGAGCAAACAGCCGAGTCATCAACACCTTCACGCAAATCACTCCATGGAGCTTCTTTGTGCGTTCTTTCACTCAACTGGCTGCCAGTATACGCACCAAATTTATCGCATACTTTCTCAATAATACGCTTTTGATCGTCAGTTAAAATATTGGAATCAGACTGCTCAATATCCGAAAGATTAATCTCGCCTTTACGAATCAAAAACTTACCGCGATGGCGACTAAACAGAGTCGGGGCCACAGGACCATTTCTCCAAGCCTGAAAATTCTCACAAAACAACGGATTTCCAGTAGTGGCTAAACAATAAGCCTGCGAATAATAAGCCAACTTCTGCAACTTCATAGTAGTAACAGTTCCAGTAAGCTCAAGGATATACGCAGCCACATTAAAAATTGTTGTCATACGCACCTCCTCTTTAAACAGCGAATATTTTATAGTATACTATTACGATGACAATTAGCAGAAGCCAAGCAAACAGAGCAGGAAAAATACTCAAGACTGGCAAAATTTCAGATGAGTATTATGATGCAATATCGATTCTTGACGCATGGCGTAAACAGCATGAAAATCCTGCTAAAATCTTTTTCAAAAAACTTCTTGAGATTACAAATAAATATCCAAACTCAATTGCAACTTATCGTCTTAAACGCAAAGAATCAATACTTAATAAATTAAATCGCAATAATAATCATTTTAAATTAGGAGAAATAGACGATATAGTAGGGTGCAGAGTAATAGTTGATTCTGTAGATGAAGTATATAAGATCTACAACGAAATTATTGATCTTAAACAATCAGGATACATAGGTATTAAAACCATAAAGGACTATATAAAAGAGCCTGAATCATCTGGCTATAGATCCTTGCACGTTATAATAAATCAACTCTGCTCTTATGAAGAAGAAAGCAGAACGTATAGGATTGAACTACAAATACGAACTAGGCTACAACATTATTGGTCTACTGCCGTAGAGGCAATGGGAGAAATTGATGGCGTAGAATATAAGAATCCTACTTTGTCCGCATGTGACAATACGCATCGTATAAAATCCTGCTTAAAATTCTTCAAATTAATATCTGAATTAGTTATTGCACGAGAATATAAAAACAGCAAATCAAATAAGACTATTGAATCAATAAATGCAGAATTAGAAAAACCTGATTTTAGGGAAATCATTGAAGATCTTACATTAGTACAAGAAAGTATTTCTATTAAAATCCATGGAAGCTTTGACATAAATGAAAAGAGATTATATTTGCTAGAATTTTCTCGCGAAACACAGGAACTGAACGTATACTCATACACAATTGATTTAACAGATGAAGCAATAGAAGACTACAACAATAGTGAAAATAATATTAGATATAAGAAAAAATATGGCGTGAATAATGATGCTTCACAGAAAAAAGATAAGAATCAAAAAGATTCATCAATCACTAACAGTATTACAGTAAATACAAAAGTCAGGGATATCAATAGGGTTCTTGTGTATGCAAAAAACAATGAACAACTATACGACGCATATCCTAACTATTCATATGCTATAGGAAAATTCATCGATTTTGTAGAAACTAGATAATATTACCCATCATGCTTTCTTGAACTATTTTATCTCAGGTACGGCTATACGCACAAATGTCGAAATGTAGATTATGCAATAAACAACATATCTTTCAATATGCATATTGCCAACTACTTCATATTTATTTCAAAACATGTAAAGCGCCACATTGCATATGAATGAAAGCGCCTTACAATTTGAAAATATATATAAAATGAAATCAGAATTTACCGACTAACACTCTCACTTACTGTCTGAATTGCTTTCAACGCAGATTCTACAGTAGCGTCTCCTGTATAGATTTTCTGCATTTGCACTGCAATTTCATCATTAATCTCCTGATAAGCTAACTTTCGCGCAAGTTTTGAGCGAGCCTGACCTTCAGTGACAAGATCAATAGAAATCTTAGCTGATTGTGTCGCATCATCTGGAATTTTGACCTTCATGTCTTTATCTACTGGAGCGCCTTGCAAAGTGTTAATCCACTCCTGTTGCCCATCGCCAATAGTCATAAACTCAATGAATTTCATTGCAGCTTCCTTCTTTTTGGAGTCTTTGTTAACACACAAACCGAAGTCAACGCCAGTAGTGGAACCAGAATTTTTATTTCCTATTGCAGGAAATTCAATCATACCTAATTCATCTTTCTCAATTGCAGTTCCCTTAGTCTCTTCATTTGGTAAAACAGCAGAAACATGCCAAGAACCTGTAGGGAAAAATGCGGTTTTACGAGCATAGAAGTAATTATCACGAGCATCTGGATATGTGGATGTTCCTACAGCACCATCTTGGAACAATCCATCAGATACCATCTTTTTCCAAGCCTTCATGGTTTTAACAAAAGTTTTGTCAGTGAAAGATTTCTTTCCAGCTGCTGCAGAATATATGTCACCCTCTCCATACTGATTTGACAGCCATACAAAAATGTCATCAAGATGCCACCCATCTTTAGCACCAAGAGCAAGAGGCATTAATCCTTTGGATGTAAGAATTTTATTTGTTTCCAAAAGTTCATTGTATGAATGAGGAACCTTAACACCATTCTCGTCAAGAAGAGTTTTATTGTATAAAATATACTCAGATCCAGACGTGATTGTAGGCATTGCAACCATTTTTCCGCTCATATTGGTTGTTTGTTCAACAGCTCCTTTAGAAACTTTAGAATCCCATTCTGGCATGTACTTGTTAGCGAGCTTTTTCATATCCGCAGCAAAACGACCATATTGTTCAACAGTAGACCCAGCCTGTACTCCGAATATATCTGGGCCATCGCCTCCTGCCATAGCTGTTTGTAGTTTTTTCTGATAATCAGACATTTCAGAGGTACGCCACCACTTGATTTTAATATTCGGATATTTCTTATTAAAAACAGAATAAATTCTCTTCCATTGAGCATCAGTAGGCTGCCATGTCCAAAATGTCAAAGTGATAGGCTTATCAGTTGTTCCTAACCCCTCATCAGATTTACTAGCAGAACTTGAACCGCATCCAGCAAAGAGTCCAATTGACATGGCAACTGCTCCTAAAGCTGCAATAATCTTATTCTTTTTAAACATAGTATTCTCCTTGTTTTATTAGCGTCTTTCATCAACGCAATAGTTTTCACTTCTTTGTGATATCTACTTAACCCTGACAAATTGCCAAGATTATAGTGCAATTTATTCAGTTTTTCACACTCCTTTCTCCACGCGTTCTACGGATCTATCAACTGAAATACCTAATGAGGTACGAGTATATCCAGTGATGGAAGCTTCACTAAGGGTAATATCTACTACTTTGTTTCCAATAAATGGCAAGCGCCAACTATGATTACGCACATGAACAAAAAGCATCCTATCAGAAGCAGCAAGGCGCACAGTCCTCAATACTCGTCCTCTAATATCTCTTCTTGCATCATCTTGCAAGTTCAATCTCGACGGTTCTTCACAAGCTATAATAGATTTTCCATCACGCAATAAATCAATACAATTCATACATACCACTAAGCTGTATTCGCCTATATTAATTACTGACTCCGAGCGATCATTAGTAAGCGCAAAGTCTATTACACAACGGTTACCATTAAGCAAATTGCGTAATCTCATTCGCGATGAAGTAACATTAAACGGTTCCACCTCATTGCTTGTAAGACGAAAACGATCGGCAACATTAATCTCGTTCACAATATTGCATAAAGACTTTCCCCATAAATTAACATGATTTACAGCAGAGAAAGACGAAATTGCAGAATCATTATCTTTTACAATTACACCACAAAATCCTTGTTCTGAGCTAATATCACTTATCGTCGCTACATAACGACCATCAAAGCGAGCTGCCAAAATTCCGTATTCACGTGATACAACTAGCTCATGCCAATAAGATAAATTTATGTCAGAAGGCAACATAGTATTTATCTGTCTAACTATTCCAGATACACTATCTATCACTTGCAAACAATGCAATCCAACATCAACCAGAACGTAAGTGTAATTATTGTTATCAAAATAACGAGGGATTAAGCCAAATCTAGATCCTAACGGACCATTACCACCCTTCACCCACAAACTAATAGTTAACGTTGAAGAAATAAGAGGAGAAATTGCCGAAAAACCATAACTATCATAAGAAGATATAGAAGGTTGTCCATCAATTTCCAAAACATGTGCAGAACCAGATATTATATTCCAATCCGATGGAATTCCATCAGTGAAATCAGTGCATACATCAGCAGATAAAGGAGCATCACATACGCAATTTGAAGGTCCAGTAGTATCGAGCAATCCCTCTGAATAGTATAGAGGATCTATACGCATAACACGTTTCTCAGTACCATCATGCAATTCATCTGAAGCATCACGACCATGATAAACCACCCAATCATCAACCCCATTTGGTGCTTTTACTATAGAGTTATGACCAGTACCTTCAACCTTATCAGAGCGTATAATAAGTGGATCAAAATGACCATTATTACATTGCTTTACCCATGAAAGCTTGTCTATATGCCTATCAGAAGGAACCTTAGGTAATGTAGCAACTGAATACCCAACAAAATAATCTTCATGTTCATAAGCATTGGCAGAATAGGTGATAAAACCTTTGTCTCGGAAAGTAAAGTATGTAGCACCTTCTACAGTATGCCAATCTCTCCCATCTCCAAAACGATTACGAGCAAAAATTTCTTCATCCATTGTAGGTAAAATTAATGGCTTCGGAGATCCTTCTCGCTTGTATGGGCTTACCATTCTGTCAATCATCACAGAAGTACCAGGTCGTAAATTAGATAAACCACATGCCTGATTATCCGCATACAGCATGTATAACTGATTATCATCTCCAACAACAACCTGTGAATCAATAGCGAATGTATCAAATAGTTCAGCTTTCTTTTCAAATGGACCAAGAGGATTTTTACTTACAGCAACACGCATAATTTCTGTATGAGTATCATTTTCACACTGTGGCATATTTGAAAAATACATATAAAAAATACCATTAATCAAAATTACAGAAGGTGCCCAAAAATTCTTTCTATTATTTTCTGTGTAACAATAACCATGTGATACCCAACGAACCATGTCTGTAGATGTTGAAACTAAAACACCATTTTTGTCAGTAGCATAGCAATAGTACAAATTACGATATCGAATCACAAATGGATCAGGAGCAGTATGTTTTTCACCATCAGAATACTGAACTGGATTACTATAGTGTTTTTCAGTCAACAACATGTTTAAACAAAAATCGGAATTGCACTCATTATGTAATGCACTTGAATTCACATTATTGCTAACATCAACGCATCCTACGTTTAATGAACCCATAGTATTACTCCTATACATTTGCTTAGTTCTTTACTGCTCCAGCAGTAATACCAGACTGAAGCCATTTTTGACTAATCATGTAAACAATTACTGACGGTATTGTCATAAGAATCAATGCAGCATATTCTTGTGAAATCATCTCTGGAGTTTGACTTCTTGTTTCCATAAAATATGTTGATGCCAGAGTGACAGTGTACTTACTTTCATCTCGTATAAGTAACAGAGGAATTAAATACTCATTCCAGCTATATACAAATGTTAGAACTCCAGTAGTAGCGACCATAGGCGTGGAAATTGGTATAAGTATGCGTGAATAAATACTCCAAGTAGAACAACCATCTACTCTCGCGGCTTCAATGATTTCGTTAGGTATACAATCAAAATAATTTTTCCATAGCAAAAGCATTTGCAAAGCATTAAATGCAACAAGTGGAATAATCATACCAATATACGTATTGATCAGTCCAAAAGTTTTTATTGTGAAGAATAATGGCATTGTCACCGAAGCAATTGGAACAGCCATGCAAGCGAGCATTAATATATAAATAACTTTTCTTCCGGTAAATTTCATTTTTGAAAAAGCAAAACCCGCAAGCGATGTTATAAATACAACTATTACGACAGTAGATATAGATATGAGGAATGAATTAAATACTACTTTGAAATAATGTACATTTTCATTAGTTATTACTGACTCATAACTTTTAAAACCGTTGAAGTTAAGAGATTTAGATATTGCAGTAGCTATTGGAAAAAGCCAAATCAAAAGAAAGAATACAAGTACAACATACATAATAGCGGTCGTGCTTACTTTACGTTTCATTGTAATATCCTTTCCTTAATCATCTGTTAGATCGATCATTAATAACAACTTGAATTATTGATAGAACAACAGAAATAATCAGAATCATTACTCCAATAGATGCAGAGAGACCCCCATTAAACTGTTGAACACCTGTCTTATATAGGTAAGTGTTTAGGAATTCAGTAGAACGGCTAGGACCTCCACCAGTGGTTTGAATAACAATATCAAAAGTTTTAAGAGAACCTACAATGCCTAAAAGAATCAAAGTGTTAGTAGTACCAGAAAGATTTGGAATAGTTATTCTAAAAAGAGTATTCCAAAAACCACATCCATCGATTTTAGCTGCCTCGTAAATATCATCAGGAATTGACATAAGACCTGCGTAATAAATAATCATCGAAAAGCCCATCCACTCAAATATATTGATAGCGCATATAGAATAAAGTGCTATACGTGGATTACCCAACCAACTTTGCGACAAGAAACCAAGATGTAGAAAACGCAATGCTTCATTAATAGCACCTACATTAGTATCCATAATTATTCGAAAAATAGCAGCAATAATAACAGGAGCCATCGCAATCGGCATAAAGAAAACTGCTTTAAATAAACTAGATCCTCGTAAACGTTCCTTGAGGATAACAGCAAGAAGCAGACCCAGTGCAGCCTGGATGAACACAGTAACTACCATAAATATTATATTGTTTTTTAACGCTATCCAGAAAATAGAATTTGGAACAAGCAACTTAATATAGTTTTTTAAACCAATAAAGTCCATCTCCTTTGAAATACCATCCCAGTCAGTGAATGAAGTTGCAATTGTAAAACCTATGCAATAATAGATAAAGAAACCTGAAAGGATAACCAATGGAGCTATGAATAAGTATGGACGAATCTTAGTTTTCCAAGAGCCAATATTATTCCCACTATTTTTCATCATCATTTTAGACAAGTCGTTACGATGAACAGCAGTATCATCTATAGAGCCTTTAGTCGTGCAGTTTTCCATTGCTGACATCATGAGAAACCTCCGTTGGTGTTCAGTAAATTTCTGTATCGTTTCAGATTTATTGAACAAAAACTCGCAATAATTAATGAAAAAGCAATCAACAAGAGCAAAATATCTACAGCAACAAACTTACTACTTCAAATATCTTACCCATATCGATGTTTTCATATCTTATCTCTGAAACGATTCAGTTTTTATTTACTTATTTTAAGTATAGAATAATTCAAAATTTTGTCAATACATAATAAATAATATTGAAAATGAATTATTGAAATATATAATATAACTCTCTACTACAGATACACGCGTTAAATACTTGGAGAAGATTTACGGCACACAAGACAACAATCAACATCAATACGCTGTCGAGGAAAACGTCCACCTGATACAACTTGATCTACAATGGATTTAACTGACAATTTAGCAATCTGTTTACGACATGGGTTTACACTTGTCAAAGACGGAATTGTGTACTTTGCCTCATCTATATCATCAAAACCAACTACGCGAACACTTTCAGGAATACTCACTCGCATCTCACGCAACTGACTCACTACGCCCAGTGCTAATAAATCATTCAAAGCAAAAATACCATCTGGCCTTATTCCTTGTGAATACATATCACGTACAGCTTTTGCACCTTCTTCACTAGTCCAATCACCACATTCACGAATCATTAACGGATCAAATGCTATTCCATGATCAGCCAAGGCCATCATATATCCCTTAGTACGCATCGAACGCGAAGATGGTATAATTTCATCTAGCGTTCCACCCACTACTGCTATAGTACGACATCCTGAATTTATAAGGTGATTAGTAGCCTCCATGGCACCAGAATCATTGGCTATTACCACATGCGGGGCTGGGGCATTAAAAATACGCTCACCCAATATCACCAAAGGATAGTTGCCTTTAAGCTCATCAACATCAATCGATGTCATGCATGTTGGGCTCAGTATTAATCCATCTGTCATATTACGCGACATAGCCTTGATTGAGCTAATTTCATGCTCACGATCATTTCCAGTAGATTCGACTATTATTCGATAACCATACTCTCGAGCAGCTTTAATTATTTCCTCGGCCAATTCAGCAAAATATATCTGCGTAAGATCTGGTATTGATAATGAAATCAATCCTGTATGACCACGACGTAAATTACGAGCTTGCTGATTAGCAGAATAGTCCAACTCTTCAATTGCATTCTGAATCTTTTGTTTCGTTGTAGACTTCATAAACGGATAGTCATTAAGATAATTAGACACTGTGGCCATAGACACATTAGCAAGTTTGGCAACGTCGCGTAAAGTTGATCTGCGTGATTCAGCAGACATAATATATTTCCTTAAATAATCGTTTTATATAATATGAAATTAAAGTTCTGAATGGTTTTAGAAGTAAGTGTAAATCATACCTAAGATTTACAGGATAATCTAAATTTACAATAAATAAAATATAACGTATTAATTTGTTTATACATTACTTAATTAAAGAAAAATGGGCATATAAAATTGTCGCGTATTAAAGAACTACAATTAGACTACAAAACCAAGAACACTTCCCCGCGTTTGTTCCCAAAATCGCCAAATATGACAACAAACGCGGGCAAAAATAAACAAACGCGGGCTAGCGTAATCAACAAAAAACACAATTATATTAAAAACTTAAATTAATACGACAATACAAGG
The DNA here is from genome assembly GCF_049262855.1 of Gardnerella sp. DNF00038. NCBI lineage: Bacteria > Bacillati > Actinomycetota > Actinomycetes > Bifidobacteriales > Bifidobacteriaceae > Gardnerella > Gardnerella sp. DNF00038. The sequence continues at coordinate 1,398,085 of NZ_CP058407.1, forward strand.
GTGCGCATGCTATGCATATTTGTTACGCAAAAGCATGCACACCCAACTTATTTCTAATTACAATTCTTCTTCAAATGGTTCATATGTCTGTTTCAAAACAAAATCAAAATATCTTACATGACTCCATTCGTCAGGATTACCAAAATGTAATACTTTCAAATTGTGATTATCATACGAAAATGCGTATAAATCTTTATTACTTATATCGTATGCAGACGTATATTGAGTCCATGGAACCAACATCTCATCATCTACCGATATTCGTAGAACTCCCTTAGGGGTGTTCTCCATTGACAACAATTGAAATACTTCATTAATCGCATTCTCGTCATCAACTGGCATAGACATTAATTTTGCATAAGCCGCTCTCAAAAATCGACTTTCTGGTTTATAGTCGCTAGGTATATCGAGTAATCCACTTATGTTCTCATCCAATCCTACATTATTCACAGCTTCATTGTTGTCATAAAGATATTTGCGATTGGTAGAACGTTCAAGATGAGCCTTCAAATTATTAAGATGCCAGTCAAAGGTCGGAGCATTTGTAAATACACCAACTGTATTTTCAAATATTTTAAAACCATTAGAAATAGAAGGTTCTACAACTATAGATCTACCTGTTTCATCGGAAAAGACAGCATGTTGCGGAACAGACATCCCCATCATTGGACCAGGTTCATTAACTATTCCTAAATCCGAATTGAGTGAATTAATGATCTCATCGAGAGAACGATACTGAGTTAATATCCATGTAACTAATTCTTCTCCACGAAGCGCAATTTTATTAGAATCATCAATTTCTTTCTTACTCACATATCGGAAGAAGTGATCGAAATAGAAAGACCCACCGCATATTCCGTATTCATTTATTCCATCTAAAATAACAGGGTTCTTATGCACATCTTTAGCCCAAGCAACACCCATTACTGCACATTTAGTAATAAATGGTGTATAGGTTGATTCTATAGATGTACCAGACGGTATCTTCATACCAGCATATTCAAACTCTTGTTCAAAATCTTGGGTTCTTCCCCAATATGAATTTCCTTGTTTGCTTCTTATTCCAATTCCAGTACACATTGTTATTACTCCTTTATAATAACTAACTGAAAATAAAAACTTTTTATCAATTGACTTGTGAGACTAATTCATCCTGATCATTACGAGCAGAAGGTATTGCAGCTATAACAGCACCTACTAGTGCTACAACTGTTCCAATAAGTGTAATAACGTATACTTTTGCACCTAACGCTGGAACAAGCCAGTCGATCAACACAGACCCAAGTAATTGTCCAGCCGTCGAAGCTAGTCCTAGAAGAAGTAGACCTAATCCTCTCACCAATAAAGCCATTAAGGCTATAGACAATAATCCAAGCGGACCACCTAAGTACATCCACCAAGTCAATGGAAGATGGAAAGAAGTCTGACCTGTAGCGATTCTAACAATAAGAGCAATTGCTAGTACGGAAAAACCTACTATAAAGTTCCAAGTTATAGAAACTAACATAGAACCAGTTTCATTAGCCACTGCCGAATTACCAGCAGGTTGCCATCCCGCTAAAAGACCAGCAGCAAATGGTAGAACAGCTAGAAATACAACTGACGGAGCATGCCAGCTTGGTGAAACAACCATAATAGTTGCAACAATTGCAAGAATTGCACCAGATATACGAGGTAAATTAAACGGTTGCTTTGTATCTACACCTATTCCAAATCTATCGCATAATAATCCAGACAAAACCATTCCGCAGATTAAGGTTGTCTGGAATGTTGCAACACCAAGTACGGACGCAGATGCTCCTTCAGAAAAAACAACCATAGCTCCACATAATCCAGCTAGCCAACTCCACCAAGGTATATTATTAGAGCGAATTTTCGAAGGAATTGAAGCAAATTGTTGTCTTGTAGACGCTCGAGAGAGAATTATGATAAACATAACAACAAGTCCCGAACCGAATGATACTACTGCGCAAGCATTGCCATCAGCTAATTCTTTTCCCAATTGTCCATTCACAGCAGATTGCATTGGAGAAAGCATACCAGCCAATACCGTTCCAATGAACAATAAAGGAACCATATAACGTTGTTTACTATTCATAATGATTATCTCCTTTCATATAATTCTTCACTCTTATAGTGAATAATAATTTTAATTTGCAATTATTAAATTTCTTTAGAAAGCCACTTAACACAATTAGAAAATAGTTGACCATATCCACTCCATTGCATAAACGCTTCCGGAGCCCAATGAGGAGCTATATCTGATGCAAAAGCAATACTTCTGCCTTTATATACCTCATTAACAATGAGCAAAGGATTATCATCAACTTTCATGAGAATATTAGAACTTTCTTTAGCTAAAAGCTTTTGATATCCAAGAAGAATTGGAATAGGACTCAAATCATTCACAATTGGATGATTGGATACTATTTTAGGAATTACACCTTGAGGTTTTTCAGCTCTATCATCAAATGGACTTATTTCAACAGGAAGCACATCTTCAATAGATGTACCATGATAATGAGCTTTACCTTCAAATCCAGCAAAGGAAAGATATCCACCTGCCATCATCAGTCCATGACCTTCACGAACCCATTTAGCTAATAAATCTAAACGATTTACGCATCTTTTTCCTTCACCAAATACCCTATTAGGTAGTAAAAATGAATTACTTCCTATATCTGAAAGTATCACAACATCGTATTTGTTTAATTCATCCATTGTCCATGGAAAGTTTTCTGGAACATCATGAGCTTTTAGATGTGTAACATCGTGACCAAACTTTCTAAGAGCATCAAGAAATTCCACGCAACCAATTTCTAATTTAGTGGATGTGAATTCATCAAAACCTTTATATTCTGTAGTGGATGAAATCCAAGATTCTCCAGCTAGTAAAACTTTTGTCATATAAACAGCTCCTTTGCTTTGAATAAATAAAAACATCTCTATTTTGTAAATCTCACACATTAAGGATGTTCTTATAAAAAATAATAAATCTTTTGCGCAAATAAAACAAACACAAAAAACGCTAAAAATATGGGCTAAAAGGGCTTCATTGCTAGAATACTATAATATTTTTGCGCAAATTTTTCTATTGTAAAAGTTTTTGCGCAATAGTAGCATTAACAGTATTAAATTACTTATTAAACTATTGCTTTTTCAATAAAACTTATGGAGTCTATATGTCAATTGTTCAAGTGGCTAGAAGAGCAAATGTATCTACATCTACCGTATCGAGATATTTGCATGGTACGTTAAACGTAGAAGACTCTACAGCACAAAGAATTGACGAGGCTGCACATTTCTATAAATACACAACTAAAATAAACTCAAAGACAACTTACAAAGCACTGGCGCTTGTTATTCCTGGATTAAATAACCCATTTTATAGTGAACTATGTCAACAACTATCCATGGCAGCAGATGGTTTAGGATATACATTAAATATTAAAATATCGCAAGGAAATCCAATAAAAGAAAGAAATATTGTTGAATCCATAATTAAAGAGCAAAAGTATATTGGACTTATATACGCTGGATTAAATAACAATAATATAGCTTTGCGTAAAGTAATACCTTCTGGAATGAATGCCGTTTTAATAGATGAGCAAATGAATGATGAAAAATTATCTAATATATCAACAGTAACTGTTGACAATTACTCTGGAGCATACCAAGCTGTCTGTTATTTACTTTCCCTGGGACATAAGAGAATAGCCTACGTGTCAGGACCAGATGGATTAAGCACAACCTCAGACAGAAAACATGGCTATTTATCCGCTTTATCAAATAGCAAAATATTATACGATGATTCTTTAATATTTTCTGGTCCATATACTGAGGAATTTGGAGAAAGTATATTCCCATACATAGTAAGTAACCCAGATCCACCAACCGCAATATTCTGTAGCTCAGATATTTCAGCACTAGGGTTACTTGGAGCAGCTGAAAGATATGGATTAAAGATACCAGATGATTTATCTGTAATAGGGTGCGATGGAATTCACATTGGCAAATGGGCGCATCCTAGCTTAACAACATTGCAGCAACCATTTGAAGCTATTGCTAAATCTACTTTAGAATTAATAAGTTTTAATGGAGAAACAAAACATATTCAATTACCATTAACGTTAACTATTAGAAATTCTACTTGCAGAATAAAAAATTAGATCATCTGAAATATACGTTTGTTACAAGCTCTCGTAAAAACAGTAATTCATATTGATACCCACGAAAATATTAGAAATAAGCTCATATACAACGGCTTATCCGACTACAAAACCAAGAACACTTCCCCGCGTTTGTTTATCAAATCACCAAATCCGAAAACAAACGCGGGCAAAAATAAACAAATACAAGAGCACACGCCAACATAACGACACACACTACAACCACTTACTTGCGTAAGATAATTCTTTCATTAGAGTCCCAAAAAGGATTAATTCAATTCATTGTTAATGCGAAACAATTAGCTACGTATTAAAAAATGTTAAAAGATTTTAAGCTAAATACAGATGTTAAAAATGTAAAGAACAATAATAACAACTGATAATTTGTTTCCATTGTTTTATAGTACTTTAGCATAGATTTTTTAATAAAAAGTTCACCTTCTTTATCTTTATCATCAGATTTTAAATATTTATCAGTTACAGTCATATCATCCAAATCAATTTTTGTTGAATAAGATTTATTTTTATAAATATTCATACGAACTCCAATAAAACAAGAAATTAGAAGAATAGCTACAGCCACTATTTGCCTAGAATCTACAACTGACTTATTAATAGCAAAATCGTTGGAAATAACAAAATCATCATTAACAACGAGATTTTTAACAACAATAGAATTATTAGGAATAAGAGAATTTCTATAACAAATAAAATCATGAACAGTAATAGACATAAACACAATCATCGTAGAAGCATACATATACATGCGATTATCTCTTAAATCATCATATAAATAATCATAAATTTCTTTACAGCAAACTTTTTTTATTTTGTAGTGGGAGTAAATAAAGAAAAATAAAATAATTACAACATAAAAAATCAAAACAAAATAATTTACATAAACAATAGAGAAATACGAATAATCATGAATCGCATAAATATTAAAACCACTGAGAAAAAAGCAAAAACAAAATAAAAAAGAAGAAAATTGTTTATTTTGCGTATTAAAAATAAACATCGCTGATAATGGTATAGCAACTAGAATAATATAAAAGAATCCTATATAAGCACCAATAAGGTCTAGAATTTTTTTACACATACATTCTTTATAAGCTTTAATCTGCAAATTAGAGCAATCCTCACACACAGGGATTTTATTAAACATAGGCAACGTCGCCTCGATTCAATGAGTAATTTATTTAGATATGAAAATGGGGGCTGAGAGAACCCAGCCCCCGAGTGGCTTAGTAAAACCAAACCACTGGAAGTTGCAACTTACTCAGCTCTACTACAGGAGCATACGCTCTTAGTTTAGTAAAGCCAAGTAGGTAGTGCTTAGTGACGCATCTTGCGAACAGCAGCACCCATACCAGCAAGCATAGAAGCAGCCAAAGCAGTCAAAGCAACACCAACACCAGCATTACCAAGCTTCTCGCCAGCCTTACCATGACCCTTAGCACCCTTAGCAGCAAGCTCACCCTTAGCATCAGCCTTCTTAGCAGCAGCCTGCTGAGCAGCCTTACCAAGCTTGCCACTAGCAGCATCATTCATAGCCTTAGTAGCACCTGGAACATCCTCAAAATTAGGAGCCAAAGGATCAGAAGTCACAACAGGAGGAAGCTGAGAAGCCTCAACACCGAAAGTCACCGCATCGTTATAGCAAGCCTTGTACTCAGCCAAAGCAGCATTATACTTAGCAGTAGAAGCAACAGCCTTAGCCTTAGCCTCAACATAATCCTTATTAGCCTTAGCAGTCTCAGCAACAGCAAAAACAACCTTAGCCTGAGCACGATCTACAGCATCAGCAAGACGCTGAGCCAAAGCAGAATCATTCTTAGCAGAAACATTATAAGCTTCCAAAGCATCCTGAGCAGCCTTCAAAGCCTTCTCAGCAGCTTCCTGAGCAGCTACCTTACCAGCCAAAGTAGCCTTAGCCTTCTCATACTCAGCATAATCCTTAGTATAAGCAGCAAAAGCATCATCAAGATGCAACTTAGCAGTCTTCACAGCCTCAACAGCCTTAGCCTTATCAGCAGCCTTCACATGAACATGCTTTGCTTCACCTGGCTTAGTTGGCTGTGAAGTTGTAGTCTTACCACCAACGAGTTTAGCAAGCTCTTCCTTCAAAGCCTTAAGATTAGCAACATCCTGAGTATAACCAGAATTATATGCCGCTACCTTTCCCTTGGCTTCATCAAATGCAGTCTTAGCCTCGTTATAAGCATCTTGCGCAGTAACAATTGCCTTACTTAAATCCTCACCACTCTGCTTATTATCAGCTCCGTAAGCCTTATCTGTATCTTTGTCGAAGTCATCAGTCGACTTCTTATCATTGCCAGCCTTTGCTTTATACGCCTTAAATCCAGCGTCATAAGCAGCGTAAGCAGCATTAAGAGCCTTATCAGCCTCTCCAAACTTAGTCTCAGCCTGAGTATAACCGTTCAGAACATCCTCAGATGGCTTAAGATTGTTATTCTTCATCTTTGTCTCAAGAAGAGCAATAGACGTCTTAAGATCTGCAATCTTAGCATCAGTATCAGCATCAGCCATTGCTGGGGTTGCCATTGCGAAGCCGGCAAGCAAAGTAGCGCCAGCAGCGAAAGCAGCGATAGCCTTCTTATTCATCATTTTAATTTCCTTTCTTCTTCTCCTCCGTGCTAGGAACACGAAAAAGAATTTGCCTTATGCGGTTTCCCGCGTAGCACCAGTTGAACTAGGGATTCACTGGTTGCTGATTCAAAAGATACAACATGCTTTAACAAAAATCAACCAAAACATTCAGCTTACATTCAGGTTTGTTTTGAAGTTTTTCTGAAAATTCACAATAATATACACAATAAAACGTAAAAATTACGACTAATCATATTTAAAAACAGAAAAATATCCAAGACACGCCGTATATAGAATTTTTTTAAGATTCTTTCAGGTTTTTTTAAGGTTTGCATTTAATTGGCGTGTCGTCTGTACCTTCCGACAAACTTTTGCAATCATTTTCTGCAAAATAAAACATGTACACAATCAAACAACAAAACGGCATGAAGCTTATGCAAAAACACAAACTCCATGCCGCACTATAGGAGAAAACTACGGGCACATACTTATACTGTCCACCATAAATCACTCGTAGTTTCGATGACGATAAGACATATCCTCATACGTAATTGATTCACTGCTATGAATAGCATATATAACAGAATCAAGAAATATCCAAGATGCCGTCTCCCACAATGTTCCCATTGGGTGAATCGTAGGAACCAAATCCCCCTTTCCCTTATAAACAGAAGCAGGTATAAAAATAGTTAAATCAGAAAGTTTAGATGCACTACTATCTGGAACACCAGTAACACATATCAATGTTGCTCCACTTTCTTTTGCCAATCTTGCAACAGTCAACAAATGCTCAATCTCACCAGATCCACAAGTAAAGAAGAAAACATCTCCCTTAGAAATAGATGGTGCTGTGTCATCCCAAATCCAATGACTAGAATACCCAAGATGCATTAATCTCATACAAAATGCCCTACATGTAAGACCTTCACGACCTACACCAGCACAAACTATTCGTCTAGCAAATTTAATTTTTTCTATTACTTCATCAATTGATGAATAGTTCATAACATCAAAAGTTTGATGCAACTCATTTAAAATAGATTCTACATCTTTAGAATTCATAAAAACTCCTTTGTTTTAATAATTTCCCTAATAATTCAATAACATAATTACATGTTATTAATACTATTTTTTAGAAATATTATTATCTTTATTATCATGTGATGATTTGCAATTTACAGATGTTTTATACTCCAAAAGCCTATTAACAATCATCACAAAAATAAGAGCCGCTCCCCATGTAAGATTTTTAATAAATGGAGAAAAGTTTAATATAGTAAAACCAGTTTGCAAAACTTGAAGCATAATGACTGAAAGGAAAAGATTGGCAAACTTGCCTCTACCGCCAAATGGATCAAATCCAGCAAGAACTACAACCAACAACGCCTGAAGCAAATATGTTCCACCAAAACCAACTCTAGCTGAATTCACCCTAGCAACCATAACAAGAGCTGCAATAGCAACAAATAAACCAGAAATTGCATAAGTTATAATAATAGTTCTATTAACTCTATGCCCTGAGAACAGAGAAGCTACAGGATTTGAACCATAGAAATATAGTTCTCGACCATATCTAGTATGAGAGGCAACCCATCCAGTAATCGCATAACTAATTATTCCAATCAAAAACACGGTAGGAATACCAGCTACAGATGATATTCCAAACATAGAATAATCAATCACAGATACTCCTATAGATGAGCCATTGGTAGCAGCTGTTGCAATGCCTGCAAATAAAAGTTGCGTGCCCAATGTAGCAACAATAGGATTCACTCCAGCCATGCTAACTAAACACCCATTAATAACACCACATACAATTGCGGAAAGAAGACCAAGTACAACAGCGATAACTATAGATAAGATTGGCGAACCAATTCTGCCCAATTCAGATCCCGACAATATCCATGCAATAACTATTGCAGCAACGTTCATATTCGCAACTACAGATAAATCAATGCCACCAGTTAATACAACAAGTCCCATAGCTAAAGCAAGAAACATAAACTCACCTATTTGGAAACCCATTGATTGTAAAGTACTCCAGTTATATAAAGTATCGCCTAATAAAATATAAAATATAAGACAAACTAATATAACAGAACAATAAAGAACCTTACTAGAGCGCTCAATATTTGACCATACACGTTTAATATTCGATAAATTGAATATATTTAATCCAGCCAATAAATGATTTAACATAATTTAACCAATCAATCTTAAATTTATTTCAAATTTCAGCCAAGAAAGGACATATTCTTACGATTACGCAATTTCTCTCCATAGTAAATCGCAACTACTGCAGCAATCATCACTCCGCCAATAAATAGATTGTTCCACGATGATTTCAATCCCAAAAAGACAAGAGTATTATTAAGCAATTGCGTTAAGGCAACGCCAAGAAAAGTGCCAAATAATGTACCATATCCGCCAGTAATTCTAGTTCCCCCTATAACTACTGCAGCAATAACAGTTAACTCTGTACCCATAATGCTTGTTGGGTCAACAAACTTTAAATTGGCGAATGAAATAATTGCCATTATTGCAGCTAAAACACCCATAAGAGGATAAATGAATAGTTTTATACCAAGAACTGGCAGACCAGCACGTCTTGCAAACTCCTCCGAATTACCTATAGCGTAAATACTGTGTCCCAAAGAAGTATGATTCATAATAAACCATACAAATATGTAGACAAATATAGATATTAGGAAGAATATGGAAATACCATTTTGCTGACCATTCACTGTGAAGGAAACAATATTACATCTTCCAAATTCTAATAAAGAAGATGGCATCTTACTGATAGTAACTGGTTTAGTTCCAACCGTAGTTGTCATTAACCCATAAAAAATAGAAGATGTTCCCAATGTAACTATAAATGTTGGTAATTCAAGCCAATGAATTAAAAGTGCGTTTATAGCTCCTAGAACTGCTCCTATAACAGCAGCAATAATAAGAATAACTAAGATTGAGTTTATCTTAGCGTTAACAGCAAATACAACTGATGTATATCCAGACATAATAGCTACAGCTGGAAAAGATACATCAATACCTCCAGCAATCATAATAACGTATACTCCTGCAGCAAGTATCGCCATTGTTGCACCATTACGCGTCAAATCTGCAAGAGTTCCCAATGTAAAGAAGTGCTTATTCACAACAGAAACAGTCATGGCATACAAAATTATTATTGTGAGCAATGTCTTTTCCATAGAATTTGGTCGTTTTACATTAGGCAACAATGATCTTAATTTTGGGATCACAACGCACCTCCATTTTGAACAAAAGAAACAGATTTGTCTGAAGAAGATATAAAACTCTCATTGGATTCATGAGAATTATCCCTATCTGTAGATTCCCTGAAAATCTTAGAAAATCCAGGTTCTAATTCATCACCAGTTATTTGAGTAGAAACTTTTCCTTGTTTAAAAATGTAAATTTTATTGCAAACAGCAAGGAGCTCTTCTTCCTCATCAGATATAACTATAACCGATATGCCTTTCTCAGCTAGTCTGCGTATGATCTGATAAATTTGAGATTTAGATCCAACATCAACACCAACGGTTGGAGAATCTAATATCAACAGCTTTGGGTTAGTTGCAACCCACTTACCTAAAAGAACTTTTTGTTGGTTACCTCCAGATAAAGATTTAGCCAACAAACTGAGATCATGTGTATTAACTTGCAAATCATTGAGGATTTCATCCCCAACTATTTTTTCTTCATTTTGATTTACAATTCCAAAACAGTTAGATATCCTACTCAAAATTGCAGAAGCACAATTACTTAAAAGATTACTATCTTGGAAAAGACCTTGCTTATACCTATCTTCAGGAACTAAAGCGATACCTCTTTCTATAGCATCACGAGGATTATTTATATCAACAATTTTTCCATTAATCTTCACAGAACCACTAGTTATATGATTAAGTCCAAATAGAGCAAGTGCTGTTTCTGTTCTGCCAGAACCAAGCAATCCACTAAATCCAACTACTTCACCAGGATTTACACTCAAAGTAACGCCATTAACTCTAGAAGCTTTTACATCTTCCATATTTAATGTTGGAACAACTTCCTTGTTCATGTCATAATTATTAGGAATACCGAATTGAACATCATGACCAATCATAAGAGAAGATAATTTTCTAGGATTTAAGTCCTTTGCATTATAAGTTCCAACTAATTCACCAGATCTAAATACTGTGATTCTATCTGCAACAGAAAAAACTTCATCAAGCTTATGCGATATAAAGACTACAGAAACTCCATTCAATTGTAGATTTTCTATAGTCTTCAATAATTCTTCAACTTCTGAATAAGTAAGAGCAGTAGTAGGTTCATCCATAAAAATAACTTTTGCATTAAGCACTAATGCTCTCGCAATAGCTACCTGCTGACGAGCAGCCATTGATAAATTCTCTACTCTTTCATAACAATTAATATTAGCTCCTATACGTTCGAGTGCTTCTTTTGCAACCTTATCAGCCAAAGAATTATTTATAAAAAATCTGCGGTGATGGACTTGCTCTGGCAAACAAATATTATCCTTTACCGTCATCGTGTTAAACAATGATAAATCCTGATGAATAACAGCTATACCGAGATCGATTGCTTGTCTAGCAGTTAAAGCAGAGTAATTCTTACCATCAACTTCAATACTTCCAGAATCAGGTCGCAAAACTCCGGATAAAATCTTAACTATCGTTGATTTACCGCATCCATTGCCACCAGCTAAGCAGTGAACTTCACCACTAGAAATATCAAAATTAATATTTTTTAAAGCATGCACTCCACCAAAACTTTTAAAAATATTCATTGCCTTTAGACGCATGTCCATCACCTTTATTCTTGAATCACTATGAAACTTAAAAGATTAGAAAGGATACTTTCCGTCTGGGAAATCACCTTTCTTAAGAACCATAGGAGCATTACCTCTTACTTGATGACCATCAACTTGAATATCTTCATAACCTTTTACATTTAGGTTTGTACCATTACTAATCTTCTTGCCCTTAATCTTGTTATATGCAAGAGATAGAGCTGCGTAACCAGCATCAGCAGGACGCCAAGCTTTAGCATACTTAACCCAACCTTCATTTATGTAAGGCATATCAACAGATGGAATACCAAGAGAAGAAACAAATACGTTTTTATTTCCTCGCTCTTTCAAAACAGCAGCCATATTAGCTCCTGCAGAAACGGATGTGCCAAATAGTCCTTTCAAATCTGGATGCGCATTAAGTATCTCCGTTGAAACCTTTCGAGCAGTATCATCATTATTGTTATCTTCATACGGTTCGTCAGATACGAATGAAATATCTGGATATTCTTTTTCTATCAAAGACTTACATGCCTTGTACCAAGCCATATGTGTTTCCATCGTCTTTGAACCAACTATCGCTGCTATCTTGCCCTTACCACCTATTCCATCAGCAAGAGGCTTGCAGAATCCCTCACCAAAGTCTTTATTCTTAAATGCTTCTATATCATAGTCAACATCATCAGCAATATTGCCACCTTCGTGAGAAATAACAACTATGCCTTTAGCCTTAGCTTGCTTTATTACTGGCTTAAGAGCTTGAGGATCATTTGGAACAACAACAATAGCTTTGACGTTTTGCGAAATTAAATCAGAAATCATCTGAGCCTGCTTTGCAGAATCACCAGAATCTGGAGCAATTTGTTTAACTTCAACTTCTCCTTCATGATCTTTACCAAAACGTTCAACACCACTTCGCATATCATCAAACCATGGAATTCCCTCTTGCTTGGCAACAAGAACCATTTTTATTTTTCCATTTTTTGACGATTGCTTTGATCCTATTAGACCACCTGATCCACATGCTGACATAGGAGCTAAAAACGCAACAGTCAGCATCGTTGCCAATGTTACTTTCATTGATTTACGCATCTTATTCTCCTTTGATTAGTGATGCATATGATTTTTTAATTTATAAACTATAAATATTATTTTTTACGATTATCGATATATATTAGTTTCAATGTTTTATCGTATCTATTGCCATACAATCTACAGCTTCTGAACGCGTTATAAAACGTTCAGAAACTTCATTAAATCGCTCTGCAATAAATGGAACATAATCACCTATATACTCACTAGACAATCTAGGCACCCATTCTGGAGGCTCAGAACCACCACAATAAACCCACGCAGCTTGTTTTGAAGCTCCATCCGCAACATATTCGCTATATTCTGGTACACTGACAGGCAATCCAAGAACGCATGGAGCAATTCTTCTAACAGCCTCAGACTGAGCGCCGCCTCCTATAAGATTAATCTTATTAACTTTCATTCCTAGAGATGTCATAGCTTTTATTCCGACACCAACTCCGCATAGCATTCCTTCAATCGCAGCACGTGCAATATTTGAAGGAGTAAAATTCTCACAAGTAACTCCATGTATTGCACCAGTCGCATCTGGCAAATTCGGCGTTCTTTCTCCTTCAAAATATGGAAGAACAACCAATCCTTCTGATCCAGGAGGAGCACACAAAGCAGAATGCGAAAATTCTTCATGTGTCATATGCAAAATTTGCCTAAACGAATCAATTACTCTAGATGCGTTTAACGTACAAACAAGTGGCAAATAATTTCCTGTAGCATCTGCAAAACCCGTAACATATCCTTTTGAATCGTGAATTGGAACTTTAGACACCAAAGACACAACCCCAGAAGTACCAATAGATAAAACAACTTCCCCTGGCTTTAGACCCAACCCAAGAGCAGCAGCTGCATTATCTCCAGCTCCTGGACCAATCTTCATATTAACGCCACAAATATTTGATTCACCGATACACTCATGAGGTCCTACCACTCGAGGTAAAACAACTTTACTTGCAAAATCATCTCCAGCAGCCATAGAGATTATACTTCTCTTGTATTCATTATCTTCTGAAGAAAAATATCCAGTTCCAGATGCTTCTGAACGATCAGTTGTTAAAGTATTTATGTCTTTACCGTCTTTTAAAACCCAAGTAAGCCAATCATGAGGAAGTGCAATAGCTGCAGTTCTCTTTAGATTATCAGGTTCTTCACGATTCATCCATCTGAGTTTGGTAATGGTTAAAGATGCGACTGGAACACTACCGACAGACTTAGCCCATTTTAATTTTCCATTTTCAGTAGAACCATTTCCAAATTCGTTTATTAATTCATACGCATCAATTGCAGATCTTGTATCATTCCATAAAATAGCATCTCTAACTACGTTACCATTGTTGTCAAGCGCAACCATACCATGCTGTTGACCTGCTATAGATATAGCGACTACATCATCCAATCCGCCGGCTTGTTTAACAGCTTCATCAAAAGCATTACGCCAAACATAAGGATTTATTTCAGTACCTCGACCATGCTTGGCAGAACCAGACCTTACTAATGCGCCAGTTTTCAAATCGCGAATAACTATCTTGCATGATTGAGTAGAAGAGTCAACACCCGCTACCAATTTATGAATACTCATATTACCTCCCAACACCATCGTCAGGTTTAATTGCTTTATGCAACATAATACGTCAAATAATTAACTTTGTCTACACGAGCAACAAAAATATCTTAACAATTCCAACATGTACGGCATACTATATATATGCAGTTGATGGATTACAGTAAACACACAAGCGCGATGTCGCTATACAATAATCGACTCGATCCAGCACGGTCAAAATCCATTCGAAACCATAATTTGACGTTAATAGCTAACACACTGACTTCAAGCAACAAACATTATTCTAGAGCAGAATTAGCAAGAATAACTGGATTAAATAGGTCAACTCTTACACGTTTGGTAGATTCACTAATAGAATATGGAATAATTAGCGAATTACATTCAGAAATAACTGGATCAGGAAGACCAGCAGTACCACTGACCCCATCATTACATACTTATGCATCAATAGGATTATCTTTATCAAAATCAAATTTGGAAGCCTGTGTAATAGACATATCTGGAAATATTCTTTCAAGATATTATGAACAAATAAATGACACAAATCCTACAATAATATTGAAAAAAATCAAAAACATTATTTACTCAACGAAGCAAAAATTGCAAAAAGCAAATCTTCCAACAGTATCAATATCTATAGCAATTAGCGGTTTAATGAATACAACTGAACAACACAAAATATCAAGCCCAAATCTTAAATGGAACCACGTTGATTTATCTGACTTCTACAATAAGAACGACAAAGATAATAACTTAGAATTCATACCAATATCATTTATAGACCTTGCTGCAGCTGGAGCATATGCAGAAATCTATTTAAGAAACAAAAAAGGTAATACAATACCGAATTTTCTCTATATACATAGCGGCAATAGCATAGACACAGCATTAATAAAAAATAACACTTTTGAACAAGGGTGCAATAATTGGGGCGGAAAGTTCGGGCACGTTTTTGTATCATCGGGAAAATCTAATTGTTCGTGTGGGCATACAGGCTGTTTAGAAAGCTTTGCTGGAAGTCGAGCCTTAATAAGGGAAGGAAAACTAGGAGAAAATGCATCGATAAATAATTTTTATGCAGCACTATTCAGAAATGAGCCTGCTGCAACTCGAGCCGCAAATATAGCAGCAGAAAAGCTTGGAATAGCAATATCATCATTTATAAATATATTTGACATGCCAGTTTTTATATTTGATGGAATATATTCAGAAATTTTCGATTCTGTAAAAGATAAAATAATTGAGACTATTAAAGAAAGAGCAATATGCTCAAACTGGTCATCTATAGAAATAATGAAATCTATTGTTCCAGGTAATGCATCAGCATTAGGGGCAGCATGGAAAGGTATGAACGAATTCTTAAATACTCCAGAATTATGGATTAAAAAGTCTAAGGAAGCTTTGTCATACTACCCTATACAATCCATGTCTTCAGATATATAACTCATTACATTATTTGCATAACACATTTGTATACGACATACAAAATATAAATTCTGGCTATTTTATACGAAGTGAATATATAAACTTGCAGTACGCATTGTATTCACTTATTAGGGAAGCTAAAACCTTCAACTGTCACCTGAGCCTGCATCAATACGCCATAAGATTGCTGAAGTATTTTAAACGCCTCGGACATATCAATAAGAAGAATGCCGCCTTCATGTAACTGAACGGTCTCTCCAGAACCTACGAAATATTCACGATCGTTTAAATCACTGTAACGCTCAACTGGTAGCAAATTTCCTTTATCAGCAATATCAATATAAGCAGTACCGCTTACAGAATACAACGCAGTTTGATATCGTCTCGAACCTATAAACCGTTTTTCAACAACGCATCGCAAATCATGAGTCCAAAATGTAATAGAATCCCCTATAGAGTAAGCCTCATCATTAGATAAACACTTGACCTTACCAATAGCCTCAATAAAACGCTTCCATTTTCGACTTCCATTTATACATACTTCAAATTCTGAAACATCGTTATAAATACGCATAATATCTTTCTTTTCATATCAATCCATTGTTGCATTATCGCAAATAGGCATAAAGGAAAAAGCGAAATTACAATTCTCAAAACGAATTCTATGAGAATCTAAAACCTCACTGCCCCATGAGTTAGATCCCAAACCCAATATTTGATCATTGAGATTTATTGTAACAAGATCATCTTCATGTAATTCATTTCTATGCTTCGCCTGTTCAATAGTATTGGAAGTAAACGGCCAAGCAGAGTAAGAGAATCCATCAGTCATAGAACTACTAGACAAACGCGTTACTAAAATACCTACCCCACTACTATTACGCACAGATACCCACCGCGTATTTTGATGGTTTCCATAATCTTGCGGACGAACGTATGGAGTGATCATATCGTCAACACTGGCTTCCCAGAGTCCAACAACTTGAGAACTACAAGAATCTGGATATGTTTCACCCGGACCACGACCATACCAAGTAATATTGTCATACTCTCGAGGCATAGCAAAAGTTAATCCCACACGCGGAATAATATCTTTATAACTACCATAAGCCTCAGCACGTATTTCAAGATTAAGTACTCCAGACGAATTTACAACATACCTACTATTTAATTTCATTCCGAACGATAATACGGGAGGAGCAAATCTCTGCTCTACAGTGACTTCAACAATATCATCACAACTCTTCCAATTAACGGAACGAGTATCTAATTGCATAATATCTAAGAAATTAGGCTTCCATAATTCATTGTACTCTTGTCTATAATTATCAATAAGAGGTCGCCAAATATCAAAATGAATCGGAGCTTTAATCATATCATAGGAAGCATTGTACCAATGTATGAGATCACCAGAAATTCTGTCAAATACATATTTCTGCGATTTCGATGTGATAACAATATAGTCTTCATCAACTTTAATATCTGGTCGAGATACAGAACACTTTTCTTGCGAACATGGCAGTTTTATATTACCAGTCCTATAACAATACTGATATACACCAAGCGGAGAATGCTCATCATTCCACCAATAACGATGCAAACTATAAACATAAGCAGTTATTAATAACTCCCCAACATTTGAACCTAATTTAGGAATATTTAATTTCACACGCATCGTATTAGAAGGATGTAACTCTCCCGGAGAGATAGTCGTATTATAGATGGCACGACCATTCTCACTCAATGAGAGATCAATACGAATATCATCAAGGTCAGTAAAATAACGCTTATTGGTTATAACTATATATTCACCATCTAAATCTACATGAACTGGACATAAAACCTGTTTATACTCTAATAGACCAGGACTTGCCTCTTTCCACGGAAAAACAAGACCGTCGATGCTAAAGTTGCCATCATTTGGATAATCATGAAAATCTCCGCCATACGCATTATATGAACGACCCTGTGAATCAACTTGAGCAATTCCATGATCACACCATTCCCAAACAAAATGCCCTTGAATACTAGGATAACAATCAATAACCTTCTGATATTCCTGTAACCCACCAGGACCATTGCCCATAGAATGTGCATATTCACACAATATTCTTGGCTTTTTTGTTGGATGTTCACCAAAATCATTCATTTGAGAAACTCTCGAATACATAGTTGAAAGAACATCAACAACTTCACCAAACCTATCTTCCTCATAATGTACTGGTCGCGTTGGGTCAAGCTCTTTGCATCTATGGTACATAGCCCGGAAATTACATCCAAACCCCGATTCATTACCAAGAGACCACATAACAATACACGCATGATTACGCTCTTGAAACACTTCACGTTCAATGCGTGACACATAAGCTAGTTGCCAATCAGAATCATCACTAATCATGGAGATATTACCAACATGTTCAAATCCATGACATTCAAGATCAGTTTCAGCAACAACCATAAAACCAAGCTCATCACATAATTGATAAAACCTAGGATCATTAGGATAATGAGAAGTGCGTATTGCATTTATATTATGCTGTTTCATCATTATAAGCTCATGTTTCACATCAGCAATATCAATAGCACGACCTTTATTCTGATCAAAATCATGACGATTAACTCCATGCATAACAAAATACTTACCATTAAGATACATGAGACCATCTTTAATGCTTATTTCAACGAGCCCAAGACGATGCGACACAACTTCGTTAGATCCAGTATCACTTGTAACAGTAATTACCATGTCATATAAATATGGGTCTTCAGGATTCCAAAGATGCGGATTGTCAATATACATTTTTGTATGTACTTCTCCATTTGGAACCTTTTGCTCAATACGCGAAACCACAATACCGTTATCCTCAATACTGCATGAAAAAGAAGAAGTTCCGCTTATTGTAGCATCAAAAGATAAACAGGCTCTACCATCATCTAATAAATGAGTGCGAGCGAAGAAATCTTTCAAATGTACCTTTGGTCTACGATATACATATATATCACGAAAAATTCCACTAGCCCACCACATATCTTGATCTTCAAGATACGTTCCATCGCAATATTGCATTACAACGATAGCGAATAAATTCGTGCCTTCAACTACGGCTTCAGTAATATCAAATTCAGCAGAAAGACGTGATCCTTTTGTCATTCCAACATATCTGCCATTTAGATAGACTTCACCATAACTTTCAATACCGTCGCAACGCAAAATAATCTCTTCATCATCGTCAATAGATGAAATTATTATTTCCTTCTGATAAACAGCCGTTGGAGTCAAAGTTGGAACTCTAGGAGGATCAACAGGAAAAGGAAATGCTTCGTCAGTATATTGCAGTTGACCATAACCATCAAACTGCCACATATGAGGAACATTTACTTCATCCCAATTGGATTGTAATTCTGTTTTCATATACTTTCGGACAGAATTGGGACTGTTCAATAATGCAAATTTCCATTTTCCATTTAAACATACATATCCATGCGCAAATTCACGCTTATAAGTTTTTGCTAAACTAGAACACTCATAACTTAAAAAATATGCTCGAGCCGGTAATCTATTTTTACCAGTCAACGAAGGGTTCTCCCAATCATTAACACTTTCTACCATTGTTAAACCCCATTTACTTACGAAATACTGCTAGCAAATCGCTAAATGCATGGATATTATACTCAGCTTTTAGCGATGAAATTGCAATACTACCAAAAGCAGCACAATCCATACATCCAGCATGGGCCGCTTCAATTCCAGCTATGGCATCTTCTACAACAAGACACTTAGATGCCTCACACTGCAATAATTGCGCAGTTTTAACAAAAACCTCTGGATTTGGCTTTGAGTGTGTAATATCATTACCATCACACACTCCATCAAAATAATCATCAAGTTGAATCTGATGAAGAATATACTTAGCATTTTTACTAGATGATCCAAGCCCCAATTTTATTCCATCACAACGAAGCGACTCCATAACTTCTTTTACTCCTGGCAATATGTCATCTGGGCTCATCTGAGAAAGCATACTACGATAATATTCGTTTTTTTGATCCGTCCACTTTATTTTTTCTTTGTCAGTCATTTGACCTTTGTACTTTTCGAGAATAATATCAAAACTTTCCATTCTGCTAACGCCAAGTAATCGTTTGTTTATCTCTTGATTAAATTCAATATTTAGTTCGTCTGCTATATGTTTCCAAGCAAGATAATGATACTTGTCAGTTTTACAAATAACTCCATCTAAATCAAAAATAACAGCCTCGTACTTATACATTGTTATATCACTCCTTTGTTGAACGACGTATAAATGATGAAGGAAGACTAGAAATGAGCACTGCGCACAAAATAATTGCACTGCCAATAATCATACGAATGGTTACTATTTCATTAAGCAATATAATTGAGAATAAAGTGCCAAAGACCGCCTCTAAAGATAACACAATGGCTGATTGCGTTTCATTAACGTATTTTTGACATGCTGTTTGCAGAAGATAGCACACAGTCGTACTTATAAAACCAAGATAAATTACACTAATCCAACCGTTTGGCGAAGCAATCCAATGGCATTCTCCAGTAAATTGCATTACAATAAATGACAATAAAAACGCAGTACACATTTGTATACAATTGAGTACATTAGGTCTATAAACTTTTACAAATATTCCAGTTAGGACAATCTGACTAGCAAAACCTAAAGCACAAAGCAATGTCAGCAAATCACCAAAGGAAATCGTAAAATTATTACTTAAAGAAAGTATTGCGACACCTAAAACGGATAAAATAGCTCCTACAATCTCCTTCACGCCTACACGTTTTTTAAATAAAAACATACTCAAAAAAGGAACAATTACGACATTCAGAGAAGTAATAAAAGCATTTTTTGATGGCGTTGTATACTGAAGCCCAAATGTTTGTAAGGAGAAACCTGCAAACAAAGCTACACCCATACCTACGCCAGCTAAAATCTCCTTATAATTAATGACAGTAAATTGCTTAGCAGAGATTACAAGCATAACCAATGCAGCAATAGCAAATCGTATTGTCATTATTTGCATTGGTGCAAATGAGCCTAGTGCTATATCACTTGCTACAAATCCACCACCCCATATAGCAGTAACAACAGTTAAACCAATTATTGCCAATTTACGACGCATACTACATACCATCCTCAGCACACCCATTTATAACTACTGGTGCACCATGTATTAGAATTTTCATGCTGCTACCTTGCAACATGTGAACTTCAACTTTATCTGCTGATATATTTATTTCCAACCATCTACCAGCATAATGCAATCTGAAAACTATAGACTTCCATCGAGATGGAAGTTTAGGATCTATAGTCAATACATTTTCAGCATTAATATTTATGCCAGCAAATCCAAAAATAACAGTTTGCCACACTCCACCAGCATTAGCAGCATGTATCCCTTCGCGTGTGTTACCCTGTAAATTAAGTAAATCGAGTGTAGCAGACCTCTTTATATAACGATATGCTTTAGAGTCATCTCCAACTACAAGACCCATAATGGCATGGATACTAGGACTAAGAGAAGAACCATGTAGCGTCCTAGCTTCATAAAAATGATAATTGTTTTTTACCACTTCTTCAGAAAACTCATTCCTCAAAAGATGCATTAGCATCACAACATCAGGCTGTTTAATAATCTGAGTTTTCTCTACTGGATACTCTTTCAATGCAGATGGACGAATTGGCCAATCATTCTCATCATATTGACTAATAACTACATCTTTCAAATTAAAGTATCCCTCAAATTGCTCAATAATTCCATTACAATCTTTCGGAAGATATATGTGATCTGCTACATACTTCCAATGAGCAATCTCCTCTTGAGTAAGGTCAGAATTATGAATAATTTCACTATACTTTTCAGGTTTTGCCACTTTTATTTGTGATAATAGTTGCAAAGAATAACGTATATTCCAACGCGCTAGATAATTTGTATATGTATTATTATTAACTGGCTCATGCCATTCATCAGGACCTGTAACTTGATTAATCTCATAACGAGAATATTTTTCTACCCACTCACAACGACTTACCCAAAAACGAGCAGTCTCTAATAAAATATTTATTCCTTTTGAATATAAAAATTCGTGATCATGAGTAATTTGCAAATACTTAGCAACACCAAAAGCAATTGCAGCAGTCACATGCTGCTCATATTGCGCAACATAGCAACGATAACAAGTACCATCTGGCTCAATCGTCCAATCTGGGCATTGTTCAGATCCGTCATCAGCTGACTCCCATGGGTACTGAGCCCCTAGTAGTCCATTCTTTTTCGCATTCCTCTTAGCTGCTGGTAAAAGATTATATCTATACTCTTCTAACTTACGCGCAGTATTTGGAAACACAAAAGCAAAGAATGGCAACATGAACAACTCGCTATCCCAGAAAGCGTGCCCTCCATATTCCTCTCCACTTAATAACTTAGCACCAATATTAACTCTATTATCTTCTTCATTCGCAGAACTCATAAGATGAAAAATATTGAATCGTATTGCACGATTTAATTCATTATCTCCTACAATTTCAATATCCGCGTGATCCCACATCTTCTCATACACCGCGATATGATTTTGCAGTTCTTTTTCTACACCATCAAGAATCATTGCATTTATTTCTGACTCTACATCTTCAAACAAATGATCAACAGGTGTATCTCTACTATCTTTTACTGCAACATATTTCACGAGAATAATAGGTTTTTTGCATTGAACAGAAACGTCACAAAATTCAACACCTCGTTCTCCAAAAGCATGAAAACAACGATTCTGTAATATGTTTACAGTAGACTCAAAATTATTGTCGTATTCATATCCCAACAATCTTGCACCAACTGCAACATGAATATTGTCATCACGTGTAGCCACTTCTAAATACGTACCATCAGAACTTAAACTATTATTACGTATTAGCTCTGTATGCTTTACTTTAAATCGTGGAGCATCGCAAAAATTGATAATAGACCCATCAATAGTGTGTTCTATTTCCAACAAACCATTGTAATTTAATGGAATTACTCGAACCACAACTGCCATACGATTACGATGAGCGCGACTCACAAATCGCAATGTATCAATCTGCGTATCACGCCCTTTTTTATCACGCAACACAGTATATTGTCGTAGACAAGCACGTTTCATATCGAGCCATCTACGATATTGTATAATTTCACAATCTTCAATACCTATACACTGCTTCTCAAGATATAAGCGAACGCCTAACCAATTAGGTAATGTTGCTAATTCTTTCATAAAAGTTTCGGATTTATCAAATATGCCGTTTATATACACATAAGGAAGAGAAACACTAGTTCCTTCTTCATGAGCACCACGAATTCCTAAATAACCATTTGATAATGCAAACAAACTCTCATATTGTAAATTTTTTTCAGAGCAATATGAATCTTCTGTTATACACCAATCGCTATCAAACACGCTGAAAATATCAGAATTCATAAGCATAGAACAATCCCCCTTTTTTGCGAAAATATATACAATGACAAACACTGAAGAAATAGAAAAACTACTTTTACTTTATTGAACCACTAGTTCCCTCAACTATGTACTTCTGACCAGCTAAGAAAGCAATAACTGGAGGAATAATCATCACGACAGTAATACAAAGCATTGGAATAATTTGCGTTTGATGCACACCTTTGAATGATGCCAAGCCTAACGCAAGCGTGTACTTACTACGATCTTGCAAGAAAATCAAAGGTCCTAAATAATCGTTCCACACGGTAATAATGTTCAACAAACCAATTAGAATGAGGCACGGTCGCATGATTGGCATATATACTTTCCACCAAATCTGCAAGTCATTACAGCCATCAATGCGTGCAGCTTCTTCGTATTCTTTTGGTACTCCAAGAAGGAATTGCCGCAATAAGAAGATGTAATACGCTGATCCAAAGAACGCTGGTACAATCAACGGGAGCAATGTATTTATCCAACCAAAAGCCTTAAATTCCATATACTGAGGAATCATTGTTACATCCCAAGGAATCATCATCGTACTTAGCAAAATGATAAAAAGAACATTCTTCCCTCGGAAATTGTAACGAGCAAATCCATACGCAACAAGTGAACAAGAAAGAATCTGACCAATTGTAGTAAATACCGTCACTATCATAGAATTCATGAAAAATGTTCCAAAAGGTTGAGAATTCCAAGCTGTGACGTAATTATCCCAGTGCCATTCTTTTGGAAAAAGTGTAGGTGGATATGCAATAGCTTCAGAAGATGTTTTTAATGTTGAAAACAACATATACCCAAATGGTGCAAAGAAATAAATTGCAACCATTACCAATAAGGCATACACAACCACCTTAGACTGGATAGACATTTTCATAGCACAACCTTCTTACGCCCAAATTTCTTTATATTTTTTGCTGCATTTCGACCCTCAGTCTCATAGAACACCCAAGCGCTGGACGAACGAAAAACTAACGCAGTTAATAACAGTACGATAATAAACATCACCCAAGCATTCGCGCTCGCATAACCTAATCTATGGAATTTAAAGGCATTTTCGTATGTCATCAAACCGTAAAAATAGGTTGATTTTAGAGGTCCGCCATTGGTTAAAAGCATCACTAAAGTTACCTGTTGGAAAGAGGTAATAATAGATGTAACCAAATTAAATAATAGAGTAGGTGTAATCATAGGCAATGTAACATTGAAGAATTGCCTAGTCATACCTGCACCATCAATAGCAGCCGCCTCATATAGTTCTATTGGAATATTTTTTATATCTGTATAAAAAATAAGCATCATACTACCAACACCAAATGCACTAGCAATAATTACTGCTAACAATGCCCACTTTGGATCAACAAGCCATTGTGGACCTTTAATTCCTAAGAAAGATAGAAGATAGTTAAGAACACCATAATTTCCATTTAGTATCCACCCAAAAATTATAGAAACTGCAACTCCTGAGATAACACATGGAATATAAAACAATGTTCTAAAGAATCTTACTCCCTTCACAGGCATAGCAATAAGTACAGCAAGAAACAGAGCGATTATTAGATTTAATGGAACAAAAATCGCCGCATATTTAAGCGTAATGCACAACGCATTCCAGAATTGTACATCATTGAACAACATCTCACTATAGTTTCCTAGCCCACGAAAAACTGGAGATCCAGTTATTCCCCAATCAAAGAAACTAATAGCAAATGATAAAAGCAGCGGTCCTAATGTAAAGACCAAAAATCCAATAATCCAAGGAGCAATAAAAAGATAGGGCCAAATACGCCGAGACACTGACGCAGTCAGCCCCTGTGTCCTATTAGATATAACACTCATAATATGCTCTATTTCAACACTTCTGACAGAGCATCTTTAGGAGATACACTAGAGCTTGGATTATACATTTTTTCAAAAGCTAGAGAAAGCTGATCAGATTTTTTGCTCCAATCTTTAACAATGAAACTAGCTGGAGTAAATCCATCAGACAATTGCAACATATCATAGAATGGGCGGTAATGCGGCTTTTTATTCATACCTTCTGATTTCACAACACTTATTCTTACAGGTAATTCGGTTCCGATACGAGACTTATTTGCCTCATCATTTGTCCAGAACTTCATAAACTTCCATGCCAAATCCTTATGTTTGCTATTCTTTGACATAGCAACACCCGAAGAGCTTAAAATAGAAACAGGCTTTTTCTTCGCATGGTCAAATGACGGTATATTTACAATCCCATAATTAAGCCCATCTTTATCAAAAGTATTCAAAGCCCAAGCTCCATAAACGAACATAGCTACATTGCCAGATCTAAATTCATCAGTACCATTAGATTCGGTGGCAACTGCAATGCCTTCTTTGCCCATATCTTGGAAGAGCTTGAATGCTTCTAAAGCTTTATCAGAATTTACATTACCTTTCAAATTACCGTTTTTATCAGTATATTTTGCACCATTACTCCACAAATACATTTCAAAATCATAAGGATCAGGTTTCATTTGATATGCAAAACCCTTAACGCCAGTCTTTTTCAGAATCTTCTTCGAAGCAGAACGAACATCATCCCAAGTCCAATTATTTGTAGGTTCTTCAACTCCTGCTTTCTTAAAGATATCCTTATTGTAATACAATGCGTGAGTGGTGAATCCAACAGGAAGACCTAAAGTTTTGCCATCATAAGAGTTATAATTCCAAAGAGTTGGGTAGAAAGCATCTTTGTAAGACTTACCTTCTTTCTTAATGTATGAATCAAGAGGTTCGAGACCATTTGCGTACCCAGGATAATTCCACATATACATTACATCTGGCGCATCATGAGAACCCATTCCAGCACTAATTTTTGCGTCAAAGTCCTTACCATACGCTTCTAGCGTTACATGAACATCCTTATTTTCAGAATTAAACTTATCAACTAACTGCTGTTGACGATCAACATCTTCCGCTACATCCCATGTAGCAAATCGAAGTTGAACTTTACTATTATCAGCAGTTGAAGAACCGCATCCAGACAAAAGCATTGATGTTGACGCAATCAATGCACATGCAAATAAAATTGATGACTTTTTCATAGAAACTCCTTTGCTAAACACAGTGATTTATCAGCAAGGATTCGACGTATATTCGCCGATTAGCATCATTGCTTAATGTCATTCTAGCGAAAAAAATACATTTGTGCAATCGGTTGTCCTACGGCGTGTCGGCATCATACTTCTGGCAGATTATAATGATAATAATAGATTTTTATTTGTTGCACGCATTGAGGACATATGAACACATCCCGTAAAAAAGCAGTAACTCTTGCAGATGTTGCTGCAGCTGCAGGAGTGTCTCGCTCAACTGCATCACGCGCACTAAATCATTCTCCGCGTATAAGTAAAGGTACAACTGAGCGCATAGAAGCTCTTGCAACTACGATGGGATTTGTTCCAAACGCTCAAGGACGAGCACTTGCTTCTGGTAGAGCAGAAGCAATCGCAATACTAGTCACTGAACCACTTAATGAATTATTTACTGATCCAACTTATGGAGCATTTATCGGAGGGATCACTGCAAAATTAGCTCAGACTTCTTATCTACCGATGTTACTGCAAGCAAGCAGCGATGATGAACGCCAAAGAGTAAAACGACATTTGGAATGTAGGTCTTTTGACGCAGTCATTGATATATCTCCATACACTGATTCTTACTTGTTAGATATAATGAATAAACTTCATACCCCTGGAGTATTGTTAGGACAAATCACAAATGAACGCTATCAAGGTATGTTTTCTGTAGTATATTCTGACGATACAAAAGGAGCTAAATTAGCTGCTCAGACAATTGTAGATCGCGGAAGAAAGCATCCTGTAGCAATAGTAGGACCTCGCGATAATCCGGCTTCACAATACAGAATTAAAGGATACACTTCCGTCTTTGGAACTAAGTTAAGTCCAGATTCTATAATCTACACACAATGGGATGCAGCTGCTGGATTTGCCGCAATGATGCAAATCCTGAGCCAAAAGAAGCCAGTTGATGCAGTATTAGCTGGATCTGATCGCATAGCAGTAGGAGTTCTTGAGGCATTAAAACAATACAACCTACAAGTTCCTGACGATGTATCAGTTATTGGTTTCGATGATCATAACCTTGCACAAACTACAACACCATCGCTTACTACGATACATCAGCCGCTCTATGAAGAAGGACAATTAGCTGCTGAGCTTGCTATGAAAATGATTGAAGGTCAAGAGCCAATAACATCCATTCTTCAAATGAAATTAGTAATAAGAGACTCAGTGTAATTACTCCACAACACACATTATTTTGTGAACAAATACACTACAAGGTAATCACGATTACCTAAGCCTATCTTTCCCGCATTTGTTCTCTTTTAAGCAAATCTGACTACAAACACGGGCGCTAGACCTGCCTTCGCGCTTAAAGCGTAGCGCGCGAGCGATTTTCCCGAGATTGTTTACGTATTTGGCGATTTTGGAAACAATATCGGGCGAAAAGAAACAAACGCAGGCAAAAATACACAAACGCAAACAAAAAGGGCTTCTAGCCAATCGCTAGAAACCCTGCTTGCGGATGAAGCGAGATTTGAACTCGCGGAGGGTGTAACCCTCACACGCTTTCGAGGCGTGCTCCTTAGACCGCTCGGACATTCATCCATTTTGCGCAAACTGCAAAACGCAGAAAGAAACGCAACTTTTCAATTGTAAACCAACCCTAGAATATACACAAATTTGTGTTGAGAATTTTGCAAACAATCAATCAAGTTCTTCAAGAGTTCGACGAGCGCGAATCGCATTAGCCCTAACTTCAAGTTGATCTTTCGGAGGATATTCAACATATTCCAAAGTCAAACCATTAGCCGCAATAGGACCAGTAGAGCCTTCTCGAATCGGATTTTCAATCTTATCCTTAAACCAGTCAACAGAACGCTTACCGCAACCAACTTGTACACAAGCCTGAACAAGAGAACGAACCATATTATGTGCAAACGCATCAGCAACAATAGTAAACTCAATCAAACCGTGCTCAATAGGTGGAATATTGCCAGTTGATCTAGAAGCAATAGACGAACCAACAGGCGCGCAACCATCCAAACAAACGCGATTCCAAACCGCTTTTTTAACGCAGCGAATCGTAGTTCCACCAGGATTTGGACGAGCAAAAGACCCAAAATCATGCAAACCAACAATCATCTGTGCTGCCTGATTCATAGAATTGACATCTAAATCGTAATCAATTTGCAACACAAAACCACGCATACGCGGATCCAAATTCTCGCGATTTGCCGCATCACTAATCCTATACACGTATGTGCGATCAAGCGCAGAAAAACGAGCATCAAAACCGCTTGGTGCAATTCTTACACTGTGAATCGAAATATCTTTAGGCAAAACCCCACGAAGCCTATATTCTAAAGCTTTTACAGGCGTCAAATTTGTGTGTCCAACACAATTTTGTAAAATATCATCTTCTACATCTAAATGACAAACCTGATAAGAAGCATGAACACCAGTATCCGTGCGACCAGCAACTGTGAGTCGAAGCGGAAAACAGGAATCGCCATCATGCACACGCAAAACTTTATATAAAGCGTCTTCCAAAGTGCCTTGCACTGTTCTTAAATTCGGCTGCCTAGCCCAACCGTAAAAATCACCGCCATCATAAGCTAAATCCAAACGAAGACGCATCAAAAAAACCTTCCAAAACAATTATTATAAAAACCGAATATTAGTTGCCCTAGTCGCCAGACTGCAACAATAATCTTTTCAATTCTTATGTTCTGATCCACCAACACCAGTAAACGCACTCATAATATTACGAATTAACTCATAAGTCTTTGAATCCATATGCGTTGCTATGCTCAATATTTTCGGCAAAAGCTCCGACCAATGCGCAGAAATTTCATCAAAAGTAGGATATCCTAAGCTAGTTAAAGCGTTGTAAACACTATCGATTCTGCGTTTTCGCTCTTCGAAAGGCAAATTCAACATCCAATCATTAGCAGCTTTAGAAACAGCAAGCGCACGCGGAGTTACATGATCACAATAGTCAAAATCTCCGTCTTTAACCTGCCAATACATGCCAAAATGTTGCATCAATCCAATCGACTCAGCAACCGTAACTTTATACGGTACGCCAGTATCCATAATCAATCCAATAAAAGCAGATTGTGGAACGACTTTTTCGATTCTGGAAACAACACGAGAAAAAACCTTTGGATCAACAACATCCGAGCCAAAACTAGGACCGTCCATAGAATAAATTTTACTGACAAGATCACCAAGTTGTTGATTTTCTGCATCCAAACGCATTGCCGCATATGCAGCCATATTCCCGCCTTTTGAATGACCCACAACAAATATTTTAGAATCATTATTTTGATTCACAATATCGTTTTGCAGCGTATCAGCTTGCGACATATCAGCTTGCTCTGGCTTCTTCCCAAACAAATTCGCAAAATAACCAAAAATTCTATGAAAAATATTATTCTTAACGCCACTTTTGCAAGAATCTTTACACGCGCGCCTAGATATAGAGAGCAAATATTCTGCAGCAGACTCTTGTGCTGGAACTGGGCAGCGAAAAGCCATATTAAAATCTTCCTTCCACCCAACAAGAGTGTTATCAGTCCCCCTGAAAGCAACAACAAAACATCTATAGCCAACACAATCAGTCAAATCAAAAGTAACTGCAGCAAACTGCTGTTCACACGAATCATCAACCTTCGACTCGTCAAAACGCTCAAGAACCTCGCCGACTCGCATTCCCCTATATCGCGGACTAGCTGCAACAGCGAGAAGAAGACTCTTACGAAAATCATCAACTTTAGCTGAACCAGAGCTAAACATTGAAGAAAAATCCTCACCGCGAAGCAATTCGCTTAAAGGAACGGTTGCTAGTGCGTTAGAATCGTCATTATACTTTGGAATCGATTCAGGCATGCAAACATACGCCAACTCGCATAAAATAAGCGAATCTACGGCGTTGAATTTTCTATCTTTAAAGTTAGTAAAATCGTTATTCACTAAATCGAGAATATTCGTCATATTTCAATAATAATTGATACCAGATATAGAAAAGATATATCAGATATAGAAAAACGGGCTGGAGATAAAACTCCAACCCGTTCAATAAATCTAAAACACGACGACTACTCGTCGAAAGATTTACTTACCGATGCATCAAGATGCTAATCTAAACTACTCGGCTGCTTCTTCTTTAGCAGCAACTTTAGCAGCAGACTCAGCTTCCTTAACGACAGCCTTCTTTGGGCTTACTGGCTCAACAACAAGCTCAATAATAGCTTGTGGAGCAGTATCACCACGACGAGGAGCCATCTTAACGATGCGGGTATAGCCACCTTCACGCTGCTTCATCTGCTCAGCAATTTGAGTGAAAAGCATGTGAACAACGGACTTATTGCGGATCACGCGCAACACACGGCGGCGCGAATGCAAGTCGCCACGCTTAGCGAATGTTATCAAACGCTCAGCAAGTGGACGAAGACGCTTTGCCTTTGGCAAAGTAGTCACAATACGACCGTGCTGGAAGAGGCTAGTAGCCATGTTGGCCAGCATCAGGCGCTCATGCGCTGGGCTAGAAGCCAAACGAGGCCCTTGTTTCGGTGTAGGCATTATTACTCCTTATTGTCGCAGAATTCAGGTGGGCAAAAACCCGAACATCCAAAAACCACGACGATTGGCGGTGGACTGTTTACTCGTCTTCTGGCGAGAAGAACGTGCCACCTTCGAGATTATTGGCGTCAAAGCCAAGCGGCGAGGCCTTAAGAGACAATCCCATAGACTGCAATTTCTCTTTAACCTCATCGATGGATTTCATGCCGAAATTACGAATATCGAGCAAATCCTGCTCAGTGTGTACTACCAGCTCACCAACAGTGTGGATTCCCTCACGCTTCAAGCAGTTGTAGCTGCGCTGCGTAAGATTCAAATCCTCAATCGGAGTAGCCATCTGAGAATCAACTTCTCCCATGACTGGAGCTGGACCAACTTCAACACCTTCTGCATCGACGTTAAGCTCACGGCAAAGACCGAAAAGCTCAACCAAAGTCGAACCAGCAGATGCAACTGCATCTCGTGGTGTAATAGCTGGCTTAGTTTCCACATCCAGGATGAGCTTATCGAAGTCCGTGCGCTGTTCCACGCGGGTAGCTTCGACCTTATAGCTCACCTTCAAAACTGGTGAGTAGATCGAATCCACTGGAATGCGACCGATTTCGCTGTTTTCCTGCTTATTCATCTGAGCAGGTACATAGCCACGACCGCGCTCCACGGTGAACTCAATTTCAAGCTCACCATCTTCAGCAAGTGTAGCGATATGCATCTCTGGATTGGCAATAGTGACGCCAGCAGGAGGAGTAATATCTCCAGCTGTTGCTTCACCCTTGCCGCTCTTGCGAAGATACATCACTACTGGCTCGTCATACTCACTTGTAAGTACGATACCCTTAATGTTCAGCAGGATTTCAGTGACATCCTCTTCAACACCTGGCAGAGTCGTGAACTCATGGAGAGCACCAGAAATGCGTACCGAAGTTACGGCAGCACCTGGAATGGAGCTCAATAGGGTACGACGCAGCGAATTGCCGAGCGTGTATCCGAAACCTGGTTCCAACGGCTCAATAGTAAAGCGAGAACGCTGGGGATTCAGTGATTCCTCGGTAAGTGTTGGACGCTGTGCGATAAGCACTTTTGTATCCTTTCAGCTTCTGGTCGGTGGTGCACTCGCCGCCCATAAGCGGGTTGGATGGATGGATTCGTAAGAGTGCTCAGACGCGGCGACGCTTTGGTGGGCGAACGCCGTTATGCGCTTGTGGGGTGACGTCGGTAATAGAACCGACTTCAAGACCCGCGGACTGAAGGGAACGGATAGCGGTTTCACGACCGGAACCTGGACCCTTAACAAACACGTCGACCTTCTTCAGGCCATGTTCCATTGCCTTACGAGCAGCAGACTCAGCAGCCATACCTGCAGCGTAAGGAGTCGACTTGCGGGAACCCTTAAAGCCGACATCGCCACCGGAAGCCCAAGAAAGGACTGCACCCGATGGATCGGTGATGGAAATAATCGTGTTATTGAATGTTGATTTAATATGCGCCTGCCCAACCGGTACCGACTTGCGGTCCCGGCGACGCGGCTTGCGCGAGGCTTGCTTTGCAGCTGCCATTGACCCTCGTTTCCTAATGACGAATTAGTTGGTATGTCTAGGCGATGAGAATTAACTCGTGGCCTAGAGCCGACCACCGACTACTATCTGGTGGCCTTCTTCTTCCCGGCGACAGTACGCTTCGGACCCTTACGAGTACGAGCATTAGTCTTAGTACGCTGACCACGCACAGGAAGACCCTTGCGATGACGCTGGCCTTGATAGCAGTTGATCTGAATCTTACGACGAATGTCTGCATCGATTTCACGACGCAAATCGCCTTCAATCTTATAATTAGCTTCAAGATAATCACGCAAAGTGATTAACTGTTCATCCGTAAGATCCTTGACGCGAGTATCCGGATTAACACCGGTCGCGGCAAGCGTTTCCTTAGCGCGAGTACGGCCTACACCAAAAATGTAGGTGAGGGCAATCTCAATGCGCTTCTCATTGGGAATATCTACTCCGGCAAGACGTGCCATTGTAATTCCTTTACTATTACGCAGGTCGTGCACCAAGTCTCCCGCAATCCTGCGGCCTGGGCCTGCGCACCCAGGGTTCAGCTTTAGCTGCGACTTAGCGCCTTATCCTTTATCTTCGCGGTGGGGATCCACTCAGCCCTGACGCTGCTTATGACGTGGGTTGATGCAAATCACCATGACGCGACCGTGACGGCGGATCACGCGGCAATTTTCGCAGATCCTCTTCACGCTAGGGCTGACCTTCATGGTTTTCCTTTGCTTGTACCTTTACTTATAGCGGTACGTAATACGACCACGGTTCAAATCATAAGGGCTCATCTCCAGCACAACACGATCTTGAGGAAGAATACGAATATAATTCTTACGCATCTTTCCAGAAATCGTAGCCAGTACAATGTGCTCGTTCTCAAGCTGAACGCGAAACATCGCGTTTGGCAGTGCTTCAACTACCGTGCCTTCGACTTCAATCACACCGTCTTTTGCCATGAGCCTCGTTCCGTTCCTTGGACGTACTACTTTACGTATCCGAAGACACGCCAATCTTCTATGATACAGTAAATGCGCCCAATACAACACTCGGCGTGTCGCAAAAGGCGCATTATAAATACGAGAAAATCTAAATTTTAAATAAATCTCATACCAAAGACTCAACTATGCGATTGTTGATTTCAGCAATATCGCCAACACCATCAACCTCAACAAGCTGACCACGGCTTTCATAAATATCAAGAAGAGGAGCAGTTTCCTTCTCGTAAGTTTCCAAACGAGTAGCAATTACCTCAGGAGTATCATCTGAACGACCCTGCTCAATTGCGCGCTTCTTCATACGCTCAAGCAAAACCTCACGCTCCGCTTCAAGAGCAACAACGTGATCCAAAGGAGTACCAAGCTCCTCAAGCATAAGATCCAAAGCCTTAACCTGAGACGCATTACGTGGATATCCATCAAGAATCCAGCCATTCTTAGCATCATCCTGAGCAAGACGATCCTTAACAATGCTATTTGTCAATTCATCTGGAACAAGCTCACCCTTATCAAGATAACCCTGAACCTTCTTACCAAGCTCCGTTTGATTCTTCAAGTTGTAACGGAAAATATCGCCAGTAGAAATAGCAGGAATCCCATAATGCTCTGCAAGCAAAGCAGCCTGAGTGCCCTTACCAACGCCCTGTGGTCCCATAATTAGCAATCGCATATTAATCTCCTTGTTTCTTTATGCTCCATCGCAAATCTTAACAACAAAACCTATCTAGTAATACTATTTAGCAACTTGCTTACTATCGTTATGATCAAACAAGAATCCAGCATATTGGAACTGCTCGGTCTGAGCCTTGGCTTGACGCAAAGTATCCAAACCAACACCTGCGATAATAAGAATCGTAGTACCACCAAATGGAAGCTTCATATTAAGGTGCAAAGACATAATCAAAACTGTTGGAATCAACGCTACGAATAGCAAATAGACAGCACCAACAGTGTTTAATCTATTCATGACATAGCTAAGATAGCGACTTGTAGCACTACCAGCACGAATACCTGGAATAAAACCGCCGTATTCCTTCATGTTATCTGCAGTTTCATCTGGATTAAAAGTAATCTCAGTGTAGAAGAAGCAGAAGAACACAATCATAACTGTGTACAAGGCTATGTACCACACAGAAGTAGAGTTTGCTAAATTGACATTAATCCAACGCACCCAATCCTTACGACTATCACCGAACTGAGCAAGAAGAGTTGGAATAGCAAGAATCGAGGATGCAAAAATTGGTGGGATAACACCACTCATATTGACCTTAAGAGGTAAGTATGTAGAAGAACCGCCATACATCTTACGACCAATCATTCGGCGCGTATACTGTACAGGAATTCTACGCTGAGCAAGCTCCACGAAATCAACAAAAATAAGAATTACAAGCAGAACGCCACCGACAATAGAGAACTTGGTCCAATCGCCATTAGTACCATTGGTTCCCCAACCAATTTCCCACAGCTTTGGAAGGAAGCCAGAGCAGATAGACATGAAGATTAACACTGACATGCCCTGACCAATACCCTTATCCGTAATAAGTTCTGCCATCCACATGATCAAACCAGTGCCACCAGTCATAATCAAAACCATAACCAGTAAGCTCCACATAGAGCCATCTGGAATAACCTGACCACACTGATAATTAAATAGTGCACCAGAACGTGCAGTAACCAAAATGGTTGTGGACTGTAAAATTGCCAAGCCAATAGTCAAATAACGAGTGTACTGAGTAAGCTTTGTTTCTCCAGACTGACCTTCCTTGTGAAGAGCCTCAAAACGAGGAATCACAACCCTAAGCAGCTGAATAACAATAGACGCCGTAATATAAGGCATAACGCCCAATGCAAAAATAGACAGCTGCAAAAGCGAACCACCAGAGAACAGGTTCACCAAACCAATAAAGTTTTCACTAGAAGAGGCAAGCTTAGCTGTGCAAGCACGTATAACTTTGTAATCAACGCCAGGAATTGGAATAAAGGAACCAATTCTGTAGATGATAATCATTGCGAAGACGAAGAGGATCTTATTCCTCAACTCCTTCGTCCTGAAGGCCTGGATTAACGTTTTCACCTGGGTCTTCCTCCCTTTTTTGCGCTACGATCTAGGCGCAACAGTAAAAAAACAAACTCTGAGGCAATAGTTTATATCACGGTGCATACCGATACAGTCATTCCGTGAGTTTAGACAATAAAAAATAATCCCTCCAGCCAAAACTAGAGGGATTATTAAACAGTCAAATCACTGCGTTAATTAGCATTATCAGCTGAGTACATTACTCTTCGCTAACAGAGCCACCAGCAGCTTCAATCTTGGCCTTAGCAGATGCAGAAGCTTTAACTCCCTTAAGAGTCAAAGCAACCTTAAGATCGCCATCACCCAAAACCTTAACTGGGTAACCATCACGCACAGCGCCCTTAACTACCAAATCAGCAACAGTAACTTCGCCACCATTTGGGAAGAGCTCTTCGAGGGCTGCAACATTAACAACCTGGAACTCTTTCTTGAATGGGCTCTTAAAGCCACGAAGCTTAGGCAAACGCATGTAAAGTGGAAGCTGGCCGCCTTCAAAGCCTGGACGAACTTGGTAACGCTTCTTCGTACCCTTATCGCCACGACCCGAAGTCTTACCCTTAGAGCCTTCACCACGACCCACGCGAATGCGATCCTTCTTAGCTCCTGGAGCTGGACGCAACGTGTGCATGTGCAACATTGGTTCTTCATTAGCCATAATCAGTCAACCTCCTCAACGCTCAGCAAGTGGCGAACGGCCATAACCAAGCCACGATTGACTGGATTGTCCTCGCGAACAACGCTCTGGCCAATCTTGTGAAGACCGAGAGTTTGAACGTTCGCGCGCTGACGCTCGGTGGAATGAACCAAACCGTGCACCAGAGTGATCTTCAAGTTAGCCATCACTCACCATCCTTTGCTTGGGCAGCCTTAGCAGCCTGAGCTTCTTCACGAGCCTTGCGAGCTTCGGCAATGCCTGCAGCGCGCTCACGAAGCAATGCGTCTGGTGCAACTTCCTCGAGGGAAAGTCCACGACGAGCGCAAATCTCCTCTGGCTCTTCAAGCTTCTTCAAAGCATCCACA
This sequence comes from Gardnerella sp. DNF00038, assembly GCF_049262855.1. Taxonomy (NCBI): domain Bacteria; kingdom Bacillati; phylum Actinomycetota; class Actinomycetes; order Bifidobacteriales; family Bifidobacteriaceae; genus Gardnerella; species Gardnerella sp. DNF00038. The sequence continues at coordinate 1,434,532 of NZ_CP058407.1, forward strand.
GTAGCGCGAACCACGTTAACAGCGGTTGCAGAGCCCATGGACTTGGTGAGGATATCGGTAATGCCAGCGCACTCCATAACAGCACGCACAGCGCCACCAGCAATTACACCAGTACCTGGAGCAGCTGGACGAAGCAAAACTGTGCCAGCAGCATCGTGACCCAACACAGGGTGGGTTACGGTACCACGAATACGTGGAACAGTGAACATATGCTTCTTAGCATCAAGCTGACCCTTAGCGATAGCTGCTGGAACTTCGCGAGACTTACCGTAGCCAACACCAACAGTGCCCTTACCGTCGCCAACAACAACAAGTGCTGCAAAGCTAAAGGTACGACCACCCTTGTGAGTCTTGGAAACACGGTTAATAGTAACTACGCGATCCAGAAGCTCTTCGCCGCGGTTTTCTTCACGACGGTTACGACGCTCTCCGCGCTTACCTTCGCCCTTAGAGCGACGGGAACGGCGATCGTCAGTACGCTCCTCGGCGGATGCCTGAGTGTTCTGAGTTTCTTCAGCCACTTGGGTTTCCTTTTCGTTATCGCTCACAGTGCTAGACCTCCCTGACGGGCGCCTTCAGCTACTGCTGCGACGCGACCATGATACTTATTACCGCCACGATCGAAGATTACAGCGGTAATACCCGCTTCCTTCGCCTTGGCAGCGATTAACTCGCCAACCTTGGTAGCAGCTTCAGTCTTCGTACCAGTAAAACCAGCGAAGTCAGAAGTCAAGGTGGAAGCGCTTACAAGGGTAAGACCCTTAGTGTCATCCACAATCTGAGCAACCATGTGACGGTTAGAACGAGAAACTACCAAACGTGGGCGCTCTGGAGTGCCAGAAATGCGCTTACGAAGACGGGCGTGACGACGCAAACGCGCGACTTTGGTACCCTTACCGAAAATCTTAACGCTCATATCACTTACCAGCCTTTCCAGCCTTGCGCAAAATACGCTCATCGCTGTACTTAATGCCCTTACCCTTATAAGGTTCTGGAGCACGCAGCTTGCGAATGTTAGCGGCAGCCTGACCAACGGCCTGCTTGTCAGTACCCTTGACGATTACCTGATTTGCGTTTGGCAATTCAAACTCAATACCCTCAGGTGGCTGAACGGTAATAGTGTGAGAATATCCGAGTGAGAACTCAATGCCCTTACCCTTCATCACAGCACGATAACCAGTTCCAACAATGTCCAAAGTCTTGGTGTAGCCTTCATGCACACCCTTAACCATGGACGCTACGATTGCACGAGCCAAACCGTGCTTTGCACGAGTTGGACGCAAATCATCAGCTGGGGTTAAAACGATCTTGCCATCAGCAACTTCAGCGGTAATACCTTCTGGAATTACATAGGAATCAGAACCCTTAGCGCCCTTAGCACTAAAGGACTGACCTTCAATCTTTACTTCCACGCCTGCAGGAATGTCGACGGGGAGCTTACCAATATGCGATGCCATTTTCAGCTCTCCTTTCTCACCATACGTAGGCGACGATTTCGCCGCCAATGCCTCTGTCGAGGCATTCCTTCTGAGTCAACAATCCCGAGCTGGTCGAGATAATAGCGATACCGAGACCACCAAGAGGCATAGGCAAAGAATCAGACTTTGCGTAACGACGCAAGCCTGGCTTAGAAATGCGCTTGATTCCCTGGATGGAACGCTGACCATTGGAGCCATACTTTAATATGACTTCCAAAGTCTGTCCAACCTTGGCTTCCTTAGCAGCAAAGTCTTTAATATAGCCTTCACGCTTCAGAATCTCGGCGATATTCGCCTTGAACTTGGAGTACGGCATTTCCACGGTATCGTGCTTTGCCGCGCTCGCATTACGCAGACGTGTCAACATGTCTGCGATAGGATCTGTCATTGTCATGTTGGGCTAACGCCCTTTCTCGCCGTGGTTTCCACCGCCTGTTTTAGTTATTCTTAAAGCAGTGGACCTTCAGCGTCGATATTTACCAACTGGACTTCGTAACACCCGGCAACTCACCGCGATGTGCCTTTTCACGAAGGCATACACGGCACAGACCGAACTTGCGATACACGGAGTGAGGACGACCACAAACCTGGCAACGCGTATAAGCGCGCACCTTGAACTTCGGCTTAGCGGCCGCCTTGTTTTTCAGAGCGGTTTTTGCCATATCAGTTCTCCTTGAATGGGAAACCGAGGTGCTTAAGTAGCGACTTCGCTTCCACATCGTCCTTGGTGGTGGTCACCACGGTGATGTCCATACCACGCTGATGATCAATCGAATCAGGATCAATCTCGTGGAACATTGACTGCTCCGTAAGACCAAAGTTATAGTTACCCTGACCGTCGAACTGGTTGCCATTAATACCACGGAAATCGCGGATACGTGGCAAAGCCAGAGTGAGCAAACGATCCAAGAATTCCCACATACGATCACCACGAAGAGTTACGTAAGCGCCAATAGCCTGACCTTCGCGCAAATGGAACTGCGCAACAGACTTCTTAGCCTTAGTAACCTTTGGCTTCTGACCAGTGATCAAAGTGAGATCCTTAATCGCACCTTCGATAAGCTTGGAATCGCGAGCTGCAGCGCCAACGCCCATAGAGACGACGACCTTCTGCAAACGAGCCACCTGCATAGGATTAGTGTGGCCAAATTCCTTTTCCAAAGCTGGAACGATTTGATCATTGTATTGCTGCTTTAAGCGCGGAGTTGCCGGCGCCTCAACTGTAGTATCGGTCATGCCAGCTCCTTTCCGGACTTCTTAGCTACACGCACGCGCACGGTCTTTACTTTGCCGTCGCGAGCTTCTTGCTTAACAATCACGCCCACGCGGGTTGGTTGCTTGGTCTCTGGGTCAATCACCATAACGTTAGAACGGTGAATTGGAGCCTCAACAGAGACGATGCCTGCCTGCTGACCCTGCTGGGTAGCACGCACATGCTTCTTAACAACCTGAACACCCTCGACGATCAAACGGTCTTCGGCGAGTACACGAAGTACTTTGCCTTCCTTACCGCGATCCTTGCCGCGGATAACCTTTACCTGGTCGCCGGACTTAATCTTGGCTACCATCTCAGATCACCTCCGGGGCGAGGGACACAATCTTCATGAAGCGCTTATCACGCAATTCACGACCGACTGGTCCAAAGATACGAGTGCCCTTTGGTTCACGGCCAGAGCCGAGAATAACAGCGGCGTTCTCGTCGAACTTAATATAGGAACCATCAACACGACGATGTTCCTTGACAGTACGGACGACGACAGCTTTAACTACGTCGCCTTTCTTGACCGACCCGCCAGGAATAGCATCCTTAACGGAGGCGACGATGATGTCGCCGATGCCGGCATAGCGTCGCTTCGATCCACCGAGCACGCGGATGGCAAGCAATTCCTTAGCACCCGTGTTGTCGGCGACATGAAGCCGCGTTTCCTGCTGAATCATTGATTCTCCTTAGTCGAGCTGGTTCTCCCCGCTCACCCGTACCTACTAAACAACAGGCACAGGTGAAGCGCGGAGCCTTGCTGAACTTGTTTACTTGGCGCGCTCGATAATCGAGTCGAGACGCCAACGCTTGGTCTTGCTCAAAGGCCGAGTTTCCATGATACTCACGAGATCGCCAATATGCGCCTCATTGTGTTCATCATGTGCCTTGACCTTGCGTGTGGAGCGGACGACTTTACCGTAAAGTGGGTGTGTCGAACGCTGCTCCAGCTCCACGGCAATTGTCTTGTCCATGGCCTCGGACACGACGTAGCCGCGACGAACCTTGCGGAAGTTGCGCTCTTGGTTCTCAGCCATGCTTACTTCTCCTTGACCTCAGTGGCGCCAGGCTCTTGGCTGATGCCGAGTTCACGCTCACGCAGGATAGTATACATCCTGGCTATGTCGTGCTTGACCGCCTTGAGGCGAGCGCTGTTTTCGAGTTGACCAGTTGCTGCCTGGAAGCGCAAGTTAAAAAGCTCTTCCTTAGACTTCTTTAAGAAGCCTTCGATTTCAGCATTAGTCTTCTCGTTTAAATTCTTGATGGTGTAGTCTGCAGTTCCGACTGGCATCAGATGTCACCGCCTTCACGCGCAATAACACGGCATTTCATTGGGAGCTTGTCGATAGCGCGGCGCAAAGCCTCGCGAGCGACGTCCTCAGAAACACCACCGATCTCGAACATTACACGACCTGGATGGATGTTAGCAATCCAGAATTCTGGAGCGCCTTTACCGGAACCCATTCGTGCACCAAGCGGGTGCTTGGTTAATGGACGATCAGGGAAAACCGTAATCCACACGCGACCACCACGCTTAATATAGCGGGTCATTGCGATACGGGCTGCCTCGATCTGACGGTTAGTGATGTACGCCGGAGCCAGCGCCTGAATACCGAAATCGCCGAAAGCGATAGCGGTTCCACCCTTAGACATGCCGCTACGGGTAGGACGGTGCTGCTTGCGATATTTAGTCCTTTTTGGGATAAGCATCTGCTCACTCCTTCGTTTCCGTTGCGGCAGGAGCTTCAGCAGCTGCAGCTTCAGCTGGCTTCTCAGCCTGTGCTTCGGCAGCCTTCTGCTGGTTGGCAGAGCGTGCGCCACGACGTGGACGACGATCGCCACGGCGACCTTCACGCTTACCCTGCTGGGCCTGCTGCTCTTCGAACTCACGCTCGGTCATATCACCCTTATAAATCCATACCTTTACGCCGATACGGCCGTAGGTAGTCTTAGCTTCAAAGAAGCCGTAATCAATAAGGGCACGCAGGGTCTGCAGTGGAACGCGACCCTCACGATAGAACTCAGAACGGCTCATTTCGGCGCCACCAAGACGACCAGAGAGCTTAATACGGATACCCTTTGCACCTGCGCGCATTGCATCCTGCTGTGCTTTACGCATAGCGCGACGGAATGTAACGCGATTGGTTAACTGTTCCGCAATTCCCTGAGCAACCAATTGAGCGTCAAGTGCAGCATTCTTCACTTCGAAAATGTTGAGCTGTACTTGCTTACCAGTGAGCTTCTCAAGCTTTGCACGAACACGCTCGGCTTCTGCGCCACGACGACCGATAATAATACCTGGACGAGCGGTGTGAATATCAACACGAACGCGGTCACGAGTACGCTCGATAACGATGCGGGACACGCCTGCACGTTCGAGGTCATGGCTCATTTCCTTGCGAATCTTGTCATCCTCAAGGACGAAGTCACGGTAACGCTCGCCGGCTTTAGTAGAATCAGAGAACCACCTAGAGCGATGATTCTCGGTAATGCCCAGGCGATAGCCGAAAGGATTGATCTTCTGACCCATCTTTAGCGATCCCCTTCCTTAAGCGAGACGATAACAGTGATATGGCTTGTGCGCTTGTTAATGCGCGCAGCGCGACCTTGTGCACGAGCGCGGAAACGCTTAAGCGTTACACCCTCATCCACATAGGTTTCCTTGATGACCAAGTCTTGCTCACGGAATGGTTCTCCAGCCTTTTCAGCCTTAACGCGAGCGTTAGCGATCGCGCTTTCAAGAACCTTACGCACTGGTAAAGATGCGTCCTGAGGAGCAAACTTCAAAATGGTAATAGCTTCGCTTGCACGCTTGCCTCGGATGAGGTCGACCATGCGGCGAGCCTTGCGCGGCGTCACACGTACGTGACGAGCGATTGCTTTAGCTTCCATGTGTCCTAACTCTCCTTTAGCGGCGTGCTTTCTTGTCGTCCTTCACATGACCCTTGAAGGTCTTGGTTGGGGCGAATTCACCGAGCTTATGACCAACCATTGCTTCGGTAACGAATACCGGCACATGCTTGCGGCCATCGTGTACGGCAAAGGTGTGTCCAATGAAATCAGGAGTGATCATCGAACGACGCGACCACGTCTTGATGACGTTATGCGTGCCCTTGTCGTTTTGTTCGTCGACTTTCTTCTGTAAGTGGGCGTCGACGAAAGGGCCCTTCTTGATGCTACGAGTCATCTGTTCGACACTCCCTTACTTGCGGTTCTTACCATTCGGACGACGACGAACAATCATCTTGTTCGAAGCCTTCTTCGGACGGCGGGTACGAACCTCGCCCTTGCCCCATGGAGAAACAGGTGGTTTACCACCACGGGTACGACCACCATGAGGGTGATCAACAGGGTTCATAGATTCGCCTCGGGTGATTGGCCTGCGACCAAGCCAACGAGCACGACCTGCCTTACCAAGCTCGATATTAGCGTGGTCAGAGTTGCCAACCTCGCCGATTGTAGCGCGGCAACGAGCGTCCACGTTACGAATTTCGCCGGATGGCATACGCAACTGAGCGTAAGCGCCATCCTTAGCTACGAGCTGAACGGCAGCACCTGCGGAGCGTGCAATCTTTGCGCCACCAAGTGGACGAAGCTCGATTGCGTGCACCACGGTACCAGTTGGGATGTTCTTAAGAGGCAAGTTGTTGCCTGGCTTAATATCAGCCTGGGCGCCAGTCTCAATAACATCTCCCTGGGAAATGCCTTCAGGAGCGATAATGTAGCGCTTCTCACCATCTGCATAATGCAACAATGCGATGCGAGCGGAACGATTAGGGTCATACTCAATATGAGCAACCTTTGCTGGCACGCCATCCTTGTCCCAACGCTTAAAATCGATGAGACGATACTGACGCTTGTGTCCGCCGCCGCGATGGCGGGAAGTCATGCGACCGTAAGAGTTACGACCGCCAGTTTTGCTGAGTTTGCGTACCAACGACTTTTCAGGAGTGGAACGCGTAATCTCGGAGAAGTCCGAAACGGATGCGTTACGACGTCCTGCAGTCGTAGGCTTATAAACGCGGATAGCCATAATGTAGTATTCCTTTACTTTTCTCGGCTAGCCTTCAGTTACCAAAGATATCGATTGTCTGGCCCTGTGCCACGGTGACAATAGCACGCTTCTGATTCACACGACGACCGAAGCCGGTGCGAGAGCGCTTAAGCTTGCCAGCGCGATTCAAGGTGTTAACATTCGTTACCTTGACTTTGAAGATTTCTTCGATAGCCTGCTTGATCTGAACCTTGTTAGCATTTGGAGCTACCACGAAGGTGTACTGACCACGATCGGAAGCTGCATAGCTTTTTTCAGAAACAACTGGCTTTAAAATGATGTCATGTGCTGGGTTATGGACTGCGACCATTTAAATCAGGCCTCCTTAACTTCAGGCTCGGTCTTAGCTGCAACGAAGGCTTCGAAACCTTCCTTGGAGAAGACTACGTACTGAGCGGTGATGACATCGTAGGTGTTGAGCTGATCAGCGAAGATCACATGCACCGTTGGAATGTTACGAACAGACATCCACTCATTGATGTTTTCACGAGAGAGAACAACAGTGGTGAACTGATCCTTAGTTACTGGTGTAAGTGCTGCAACTGCTGCTTTGGTGGATGGAACATCCTTAATACCAAAGTCCACAACTGCAATGCGACCAGCATTTGCACGATCCGAAAGAGCATAACGAAGAGCAGCTGCCTTCATCTTCTTTGGAGTACGCTGATCATACTTGCGAGGAACTGGACCATGTACAACGCCACCATGCACCCACTGTGGAGCACGAATGGAGCCTTGACGAGCACGTCCGGTGCCCTTCTGCTTCCATGGCTTCTTACCGCCGCCAGATACATTAGCGCGATTCTTAACCGCGTGAGTACCCTGTCGAGCAGCAGCAAGCTGAGCAATAACGACCTGATGAACCAATGGACCGTGAGCCAAAACGTCTTCGTTGGAGATGCCGAAAATCTCAGCAGGAGCTTCAACAGTTCCGTTTGCATTGCCCTTGGTGTCAGTTACGTTCAGAGTTACGTTTGCCATTTAAATCAGGCTCCCTTCACTGCCGAACGGACGAGAACGATAGCACCTTTAGGTCCTGGAATAGCACCCTTAATAGCTAAAATACCGTTCTCAACATCCGAAGAAACGATTGTGAGGTTGAGCGCAGTAGAAGTCACATGACCCATGCGACCAGCCATACGCTTGCCCTTCAAAATGCGGCTTGGAGTTGCACATGCGCCCACAGAACCTGGACGACGTTCATTCTTGTGCGAGCCGTGAGTACGACGGTAAGACTTGAAGCCCCAACGCTTGATTGTGCCAGCAAAGCCTTTACCCTTTGTAGTACCCGTTACGTCGACTTCGGCACCTTCAGCAAATACTTCAGCGGTCAATTCTTGACCTGGCTTGTAATCTGCTGCATTTTCAGTGCGCACCTCAGCGAGGTGACGACGAGGAGTCACGCCAGCCTTTGCAAAGTGACCAGCCAATGGCTTGGTAACCTTGGTAGGATCAATCTGGCCATAACCGAGCTGTACGGCGCAATAACCGTCAGTTTCTTCGGTCTTAACAGCGGTAACTACGTTAGTAGCAACCTCAACCAGAGTTACGGGGACAAAAAGGCCGTTTTCATCCCAAACCTGGCTCATGCCCAGCTTACGGCCGAGCAAAGCAGTGCGATTCTTATTTTGCGACATTATTTACCCCCCTTCCTACAGCTTAATCTCGATATTTACATCCGCAGGCAGGTCAATGTGCATCAAAGAATCCACAGCCTTTGGCGTTGGATCAACGATGTCAATGAGGCGCTTATGAGTGCGCATCTCGAAATGCTCGCGAGAATCCTTATATTTGTGAGGAGAACGGATAACAACAAACACGTTCTTCTCGGTCGGCAGAGGAACCGGACCCACTACTGTGGCGCCCGCGTTCGTCACCGTCTCGACGATTTTCTTCGCCGATTGGTCGATGACCTCATGGTCATAGGACTTAAGCCTGATGCGGATTTTCTGTCCCGCCATTGCCGTCCGCCCTTTCTAGCGATTCGTTTACTGTTTACCAACCTGTATTAAAGGGCACCGGGAGAATAGACACTAAAGGTCATTCCACATCAGTGCGCAGCCTACAAAAATCAACAAAAATTGCGATTTCTGTTTCTGCGCTCGCTTTTTTGAATTACAATATGCGAGCCTTAAAAACAGGCAACTAAGTAATTAAACCATCAACCTTGGATTAACAAAAATCGGGCGTGTCGGCTATTTTCCAACGAAAAATGGCAGAAACTACAGCTAGTGCAGCCTCTGCCATTTGCAACTAAATATACAATAATTATTCAATAATCATCTAAATAATCATTCGAAAATCACTTAGATTCGTGATCTAAAATATTTCGATTCTACTTAGATTCTACTTAGATTCGCGCTCCAAACGCATACGATGTCCTTCTTCTTGGGAAACACCATAATACGCTGCAATCGCAATATCTTTCATATCTTCGATTTGAGGAATACGAGGATTTGCAGGAGCGCACTGATCTTCGTAAGCACGCATGCCAATCTGATCCAACAAAGACCAATAGTATTCTTCATCCACACCGCATGCCTTAAACGAAGCATCCATACTAAGAAGATTATCTCGATAATTTTCAACAGCGCGCGCCAAATTCTCAACGCCCTCTTGAGGAGTTTTACCAGGATCTATGCCAAGATTCTTTGCAATCTGCTGGTATCGCTCCGGAGCGATGTAGCGATTGTACTTTGGCCAGCTTGTAGGCTCTTGTGGAATTTGACCATTGTAGCGAATCACATAAGGCAGCAAAATTGCATTCGTGTGGCCGTGCGCAACATGGCACAAAGCTCCGATTGTATGCGCCATTGCGTGGCACATACCAAGGAACGCCGAACCAAACGCCATTCCAGCCATAGTAGCCGCATTATGCATTTTTTCTTGAGCTTGAATCTTGCGTTCGGAATTATTGGAATTCACAGAATCGTTAAGATTATCCCAAATCAACTTTGCTGCATGCAATGCCATTGCGTCCGTAAAGTCGTTAGCATAAACAGAAGCAAAAGCTTCCATAGAGTGCGTCAAAGCGTCAAAACCAGAATCGCAAGCCAAGCGACGAGGCTGTGTGCGTGCCAAAACTGGATCCACGATTGCCACTGAAGGCGTAATTGCGTAGTCAGTAATCGGGTACTTGTAGCCAGTCTTATGATCTGTAATAACTGCAAACGGAGTAACTTCCGATCCTGTTCCAGAAGACGTTGGTACACAAATCAAGCAAGCCTTTTTACCAAGAGGCGGAATCTTAAATGCGCGCTTTCTAATATCGAAGAACTTTTCGCGCAAATCTGCGAAGGAAATTTCTGGATGCTCGTAAAGAAGCCACATAATTTTTGCAGCATCCATAGGAGATCCGCCGCCAACAGCAATAATCGTATCTGGTTGGAACTCTTCGCGCATCATTTCGGCGCCGCGTTCAACAGTTTCAACGCTTGGCTCTGGCTCAACGTAGTCAATAATCCTAAACGTTACGCGATTGTCTCTAGCGCGAAGCTGATCAATTACCTTGTCTATAATGCCAAGCTGCTCCATAACTTTATCGCACACAATAACTGCGCGCTCAATGCCATACATGTCTCGCAAATAGCGAACAGCATTCGGCTCAAAATACGTTTTGGCCGGAATCTTGAACCACTGCATATTATTATTCCTTCGCGCTATGCGCTTTATATTAATAAGATTTACTGCTTGAACATTTCCAGAAACAGAGTTTCCACCATAAGAACCACAGCCTAAAGTGAGAGAAGGTGCGATTGCGTTGTAGATGTCACCAACACCACCCAAAGATCCTGGGGAGTTCCAAATGATTCGGCAAGCGTGCATGCGGCTGCCATATTCGCGAGCAAGCTGCTGATTATTAGTGTGAATCACAGCAGTGTGACCAGCTCCGTGAACAAGCATCTTCTCGCACATTTCAAAGCCTTGTTCCTTATTTTCAGCGCGAAGCAAAGCATGAACAGGAGCCAACTTTTCCATTGTTAGAGGCTCCATCTCGCCAACTTCCTTGCACTCGGCAATAAGTATCACAGCATCTTCTGGAATCTCAAATCCAGCTTCATGCGCAATATATTGAGGAGATTTTCCTGGAACAACTGAATTAAGCTTAGGAGTTTGACCTGAATACGAAGTGCAACCAAACATATACTGTTCAAGTTTCGCTTTTTCATCGGCATTAACGAAATATGCTTTTCTGCGCTTCAATTCCTTTAACAATGGCTCATACACGTCTTTATGCGCAATAATCGCCTGCTCTGTTGCGCAAATCATACCGTAATCAAAATGCTTTGAAAGCACCAAATCGTTTGCAGCGCGCACAACATCTACGTCCGCATCAACATATGCTGGAGCGTTTCCTGCACCAACGCCAAGTGCTGGCTTTCCCGAAGAATAAGCAGCTTTAACCATTCCAGGACCGCCTGTTGCAAGAATTGTTGCAACATCTGGGTGCTTCATTAAAGCTCCCGTAGCTTCGATTGATGGATGTTCAATCCACTGAATGCAATTTTCTGGCGCGCCTGCTTCTATCGCTGCATCGCGCACAACTCTTGCCGCTTCTGCGGAGCATTTTTGAGCGAATGGATGGAAGCCAAAAATAATTGGGCAACGAGTTTTAAGAGCAATTAGCGATTTAAAAATGGCTGTAGATGTTGGGTTTGTGACTGGAGTCACGCCTGCTACTATGCCAACTGGCTCAGCGATTTCATCGATTCCAAGAACATCATCTTCGCGAATAATGCCTACTGTGCGCTGGCCTGCAAGATAATGGGTAATATGCTCGCATGCAAAAATGTTTTTTGTGGCTTTATCTTCAACTAATCCTCTGCCTGTTTCTTCAACAGCCATTTTTGCTAAGACTAAATGCTTGTTTAACGCTGCAATAGACGCTTTTGCTACTATTCTGTCTACTTGCTCCTGATTTAATTTTTCAAACTCTTCTAAAGCAACCTTTGCTTTTTTAGCTAATTCATCTACTTCTCGTTTGGCTGCTAATGCGGCTTGCTCTTTTTCATCAAGCACTGTTTCTTGCGCCTTTTCTTGCGCCTGCGCCATTTGGTCCTCCTCGATCATTCATATATTTTTATATTTACATTTCATATGCAGACATTTACATGAAGAATCTTCTTTATAAACACATCTTAAATGTCTAACAATGTGATACAGTTCACAATCTACTTGATTTACTGTACTATTTTGGATTTGCAGCGAGTTGCGCTATTTATGAGCGAGGTTTATCCTCTAATGTTCGTTATTTGTTATTATTTGTGACTATTTATGTGCGATTATCCTCTAAATTTTCTAGAATGTTAGATTTAATGATTACTTATAAACGATTAATAACATTTAGAACATTCAACCGCATTAGATACAAAAAATGGCTTCCAGCAAAAGCCAGAAGCCATTGAAAATATAAATTCTTCGCAGCTTAACGCTTTGAGAACTGAGGTGCACGACGTGCCTTGTGCAAACCAGCCTTCTTGCGCTCCACAACGCGAGCGTCGCGAGTCAAGAAGCCAGCCTTCTTCAAGGAAGCACGGTTTGCATCACGGTCAATAGCATTCAAAGCACGAGCAACACCCAAACGGATTGCACCTGCCTGACCAGTGGTGCCGCCACCGTCTACCAAGACGACAACGTCGAACTTACCTTCAAGCTTCAAAAGCACAAATGGGGAATTAACTTCACGCTGCAATAAGCGAGATGGGAAGTATTCCTCAAGAGCGCGACCATTAATAGTCCACTTGCCAGTGCCTGGAATCAAACGAACGCGAGCAACGGCTTCCTTACGGCGACCAGTGCCATAGCCTGGAGCAACGGCAGAAGTACCAGTACCTGCGCCAGCGTTTGTCTCAGTTGTATAGCTAGTCAGTTCTTCTTCATTCTCAAGAACCGCGGAGTTGTTGTTATCTACCATAATCATATTCTCCTTACGATTCACTTAGCCTGCTGAGAGACCTGAGAGATCTCGAAGACCTGTGGTTTTTGCGAAATATGAGGATGCTCAGCACCAGTGAACACACGAAGGCGATCAAGCTGAACCTTAGCAAGACGATTCTTTGGAAGCATTCCCCTCACAGCGGAAACGATGATGCGCTTTGGATTCTTCTCCAAAAGCTCAGCATAGCTATCGCGACGAAGTCCACCTGGACGACCAGAGTGAGAATACAATTCCTTGCTCAACTTATTGCCAGTTAAAGCAATCTTATCTGCATTAATGATAATGACGTGATTGCCAGAATCAGCATGAGGAGCAAATGTTGGCTTATTCTTACCACGCAGCAAAATGGCTACCTGGGAAGCCAAACGACCAAGCACCACATCAGTGGCGTCGATAATATACCAGTCATGAGTTAAATCTGCTGGTTTCGGTGTGAAAGTCTTCACAATCGTACCTTTTCTCTATTGTGTTTCGAGCTTTATATCTTCTTGGTTTATAGGAGATATGCTGCTCATAATCCGTGGGCTCCCTGAAAGTCCTCGATGGCGAGTGGGAAAAGCGCTTTGAAGGACCCCTTAGGGAAACACAACAATCTGCAAGTATATCGCCATATGACGACTATTTGCAAGTTTCTATTTTACATACAATGCGGACTGCAACGCTCGCGAATATCAACAAACGCTACAGCCCGCAATTAATCACGCATCTAGAACTATTTATTCATGATTTGCGCTAAAGACTTAACTCTAGGCAAGTCAAATAAGTTGTCTAAAAGAACAGGATTACAATTAGCATCAGCCAAAGGAATACGCCAATTTGGATATTCATCATTGGTGCCAGGCTGATTCTGAGCACGATGCTCACCCGTTGCATCAACAATGGATGCAGCAAGCAGCTTGGAAGGAGCAGCTTTAAGTGCTCGATATAATGCTTCTACAATCTCTTGCTCATGCTCAGATTCATTTTCTAGAGCCTTCTTGTCTAAGAAACCTCCAGAAACAAGCATTTTCAGCATCGCATTATGCTCTTTAACAGCACCAGCGCGGAATTCTTCTACGGATCCCGAAAGAAGATTCAAACGCTCGCGAATATTAACGTGCTCGTAGTTTAAGTAGCCTGCAGCAGGTGGCAAATCGTGAGTATTGACAGAAGCAAGCGTCATTTCGCGCCACTTCTTAGGCTCGCGGAATTCGCCGTCCCCTTGTTCAAACCACTCAACTGTGCATCCAAGAACCTTATTCTTAGCCAAAACTTCCAAAGTTTCAGCTGGCACAACACCAAGGTCTTCTCCAACTACAACACCATTTGCGCGCGTGGCTTCAATCGCAAGAATGCCAAGCATAACGTCTGCATCATAGTAAACGTAAGCTCCGTCACCTGGAGTAGATCCTTCTGGAATCCACCATAAGCGGAAAAGCCCAAGAATATGGTCAATTCGCACAGCGCCAGCAGATGCAAACATTCCGTGAACCATATCTTTGTACACTTTAAATCCAGTGCGCTCAAGCTCGAATGGATTAAGCGGAGGCTGAGACCAGTTTTGACCCTGCTGATTGAAGTAATCAGGAGGCGCACCTACGCAAGCACCATTGGCAAATCGCTCTGGATTCCACCAAACCTCGGAGCCTGCAGGATGCACGCCAACAGCCATATCCGACATAATGCCAATGCGCATACCCGCATTTTTAGCTGCAACTTGAGCATCATGCAATTGCGTAAACGCAATCCACTCAAGCCAACGATAAAACTCTAGAGTATCTGGGAATTGTTTACATAAAGCGCTAATCTCATCGGAATCTTTAGTAAGATGCTTCTCCCAGCAGTCTTCTCCCTTAGGAGCACCCCACTTATCGTAGCAAAGGCACCAAGTTGCATAAGATTCAAGACGCTCACCCATGTCCTGCTTAAATGCTTCAAATTCTTCGGAGCGTTCAGCAGAAAGCCCAGACTTAAAAATAATCCACAAAGCATGCATTTTTACTCGCCACATGGAGTCACGATCAACAATTTGAGCATCATTATTAAGAGGCTCTACTTCGTTATGAAGATCGTCAACAGTCTTACGATCCTTATCATTAAGCGAATCATATTCTGGAATTATTTCTGGGCGAATATAGGTTACATTAACCATTCCTCTTGCGACTGGCAAATAAGGAGACGGCGTTAATGGTGCAACTGGTTCACCTGCATGCAATGGGTTTACAAGCACAAAATCTGCACCTGTTTTTTTCTTTGATTGCACAAGAAGATCAGCTAAATCTGCGTAATCGCCAACACCCCAAGACTTAGAAGAACGAATGGAATAAAGCTGAGCCATCCATCCCCAGATCTGCTTTCCATCTTTTTCAAGCTTTTCTAGAGTATCAATGCTTTCTGGAGCACTAATAAGTGAAGCCTCTTCTACTCGATCTGCAACGCTTATTCGTAGAGTGTGATACCCCATAGGCACGTCTGCTGGAATTGTCAACAAAGAGCTTGCCACAAAAGTGCCATTAACAGGGAACGCAACATCATCTTTGCATGGAGAAATCTGCAAGTCACCTTGGTACTGTTCTCCATCTTCCAATATCAAAGTTGCTGTAGGATACTCCAAAATACCTGTGTTGATTATAACAGTGTCTTCTTTACCAACTGTATGCAACACCGTTGGAGCAACTAAACGTGTATGACGTTCCAAAAGAATCTTCTGCATTGATTCTTCAATCGCTTTATCAGTACTTGCATCTACGCACAGAGAGCGCAATACTTTTACAAGCACGTTATCAGCAATCTGATGTTCTATTCCATCCGATCCAACGAATTTGGAGCGTACTCCCATTAACTCAGCCAAACGCCTTAATGGGCTTGTTTGCTGAGTACTTTCTTCATTTTTATTGTTCATAGTTTCCATCGTAGTATATATGTGAGTTTTTTATGCAAACGTATGCAATTATTGTTTAATTTAATTTTACACTCAAGACTTATCTAAATTTTTTTATTTATTTAAAACTTTATTTATTTAAAACTTCTAATGCGGCAGAGGAAACATCTGGGTCTTTGTCTTTTGACAAAGCTATCAATGTTGACTGCGACACACCAGGATTAAGCGCCACTGCTCTTCTTACCATTGCGGAAAGTACTGGCGAATCCTTACTTTCTTCACCTACACCAAGTGAGGCTAAGTAATCTAATGTTTTTGCCCCAACGCCTTCGGTTTGAGCACCCTCGAGACGCATTTTCCATGATGTCTGCGGATTGCACAATGCAGCATCTCTAACTTCTCCGCAAGAATCTTTAGTAAGTCTTCCTACTAGCCAATTTTTAGCATTACGATTTTTAGCAACAGCTAAACGAACGTTATCAGATTTATCCTGTGAAAGTTTAACCAAAATATTAGGGAATGGCATCACTGTTGCTAGATGAATACGATCTTCTTCTGGAGTATTTATGTTGCCTGCTACAGCTTCTAGTAATGCCGTAGCCCTAGAAAATTCTGCTTGATCTGCTCTATCTGGGAGTTCTTTTACAGCAAATTCGTGAAGCTCTTTAGAATTACTGGAGTGGCGTAAACGCTCATAAATAGATGTCAAAGGCTCATAAATTTCATGAGAATCGTCATGAGAATTACTACGCGAATCATCATTGTGTTCAAGATTATTTTGATCTTGTATATCACTCATAATCTACTCACCAACCTTTTAGCTACCAATATCCAATATAATGTATCAGTTTTACGCCACAAATTCTAAAACAGACAAGGTGAGAAAACTTTATCAGGAAATCCTACTGTAAACACCACATGATTTAGGAATTATTATAGCTGAAAATGTATTTTTCACTGATTCTAAAAATCTATCTGATTCTTCAAAAGGAACACAAACCTTTAAATCTACAGAAATTCCGTATTCTTCATACATAATTTCTGCGTTATGTTTTAGCAATAAGCGTTTAAACATTCTTAGCTGAGTATATTCGACTTTGCAAGAAAAACAATTACATTCTATGATATCTGCCATTTTGCTCGACTGTATAGCGCCAGCTGCTGCATGTGAATAAGCGCGCATCAATCCACCAGAGCCAAGCAAAATCCCACCAAAATAACGCGTAACTGTTACAACTGTATCTGTAAGATTAGAAGCCCTTACAACATCTAGAATAGGTTTCCCAGCAGTACCTGAAGGCTCTCCGTCGTCACTCATGCGCTCACACAGTCTGCCATTATTGTCTCCGCACACAGCAGCATAAGCCACGTGCCGCGCCTTAGGATGTTTTAGCCTAATAGACTCTACAAAATCTATTGCTTCTTCAAGAGTTGTTATATGGCAAGCATCTGAAATAAATTCAGACTTCTTTTCCACGAAGGCAAAGTGCGCAGGCTCTTCAGATAAATCAGTTACGGTTCGCATATTATTCATACTTAATATTCAAATCGTTTTCAATTCAAACAGTTTTAAACGCTATCGATAAATTATACGAAACCGTTAGAATCACAAATCACGATTTATCGTATCTCATTAAATGATCTACAACATCAACAAGTTCGGCAACTTTCTTGTCGGTAACTTTTTGATCTGAAGCATTTTGAGCAGCCTCTAAAGCTTTTGAGATTTCCTGATGAGCAACTATAAGGGCAACAGCTCTAAGAGCTGCAGTAGAAGCAGAAAGCTGCATAAGAATATTTGTATAATCTTCTCCCTTTTCGATCATATTCTCAACAGCATGAACCTGTCCACATACCCTATGTAGACGAACCAACATTTTTTCTTTATCTATGTTGTAGTCGCTCATATAAAACCTCGTAATATAAACAGCACTTCTTACATATTGTCTATATCAAAATTGTGCGTTGTATAGTATGCATGCATAAACTACGCCACGTCAATAAACTATATCTATAGAAAACGATATCTATAGAATAAATTATGCATATTATACAACGCAACAATTTTATTTGTATTTAATATTTTGTTAATATACAACGCGATATATATTTTTTCCCAAAACTATAGCACCAGCAATAAGTAATACTGCCATAGAAAGCATCAAAACACTCTCAATTTTTATACCAGCATTAAATAAAGATGTGGCACTTACAACACCTGCACGAGCATGCCTGCGCTTATTCCTTTTTGTATTTGTATACTCTGATTGGCTTTCTGCAAGAAACTCAGATCCTAAACCAGATGCTTCTTTTTTAGATTTATCATCATTCTGTTCATCAGTATTTAGGCTGGAAACCGCTGCAGAAGCTGTTCTCTTTGTTGTGCGACCATCTTTTTTATCACTATTCGTATTGCCTTTATGCACAGTTACACTACTACCAGAATCTTTCTTAGATGACTTATCTGCTTTATCACTGTGAACATTTTTGCTACTCAAATTCTCATTATCAGCATTTTCCGTATTCTCTGCATTCACAGATTTATCTGATTTACCAGCACTACCAGCGTTTCTTGCATTATCTGATTTACCAGCATTATCTGTGTTACCAGCATTCCCAGCATTATCTGATTTACCTGATTTACCTGCGTTTGTTTTATCTACTACGCCAGCATTATTTTCTTTATCACTTTTATCGACTTTGTTACTTTCATTATTCTTTTGCGAAGAACCGTTTACATTTGTATTATCACTATTAACAGCAGAATGAGAATCAGAACCACTCTGAGAACTATCTACATTAATATTGTTATCTTGTTTACTTTCAGTATCACCAGTTTGCTGATGTTGTTTTTGCGAACCAGCATTTTGACCACCTTGATTCTGCGCAGTTTGGGCACTATTGCCTTGACTTTGTGTATTTTGATTAGTATTTGGCTGCGTATTTGACTGAGTATCTTGTTTATTATTTTGTTGCGCACCTTGATCATGAGAGTCTTGCTTGTTGACGATATTGTCTACAACAGCGCCTCCAGCAGACGTTTTTGGATCTATCTCATTCTTAGTGACTTCACCAGATTCTTCTACTTTATTATCATTGTTGTTTACTTTATTATCATTGTTATTCGTAGATACGTTATCACTTTTATTACCACCATTCGGCTTCGCATCACCACTTGGCTTTACATCACCACTTGGCTTTACATCACCACTCGGTTTATCACCACCATTCGGCTTAACGTCACCGCTCGGCTTAACGTCACCGCTCGGCTTAACGTCACCACTTGGTTTATTATTGCTCGGCTTTGCATCACCATCTGGCTTATTACCATTTGGTTTAACGTCACCACTTGGCTTACTTTCACCACTCGGCTTTGCGTCTCCACTTGGCTTTGCGTCTCCACTCGGCTTTGCGTCTCCACTTGGCTTTGCGTCTCCACTTGGCTTTGCGTCTCCACTTGGCTTGGCATCACCAGTATTACCTTCAGAATTATTATTTACTGTTTTATGCTCTTCTTTTTCTTGAGTAAATCTGCTTCTACTGTCTTCATCGTTAAACGCTGTTTTAAACGCTTCTGCTCTAGAAGAACCAGGGAAATCATATACAAACACATACATTCCACTTTCGCCCGAATTGCCAGACTTCAAATTAACAATATCGGCAACTTTCTTTCCAAGCTCTGACTCTTCTTTTTCATTACCCTTTTCACTATTGCCAACAGCACCACTATTACCAGCGCCATCCGCAGAATCTTCCTTTAGCATCACTTTTCCGTTAGCAATCGTATAAACGCCATTTCTAAGCGGAACTGACCATTCGCCAATTTTCTTGTGATTATCGTCTTCCTCAGGCTCTTTATCTGATTTTGGATTTAACTTACTCATAGACTCTTTATCAACAGTGCCATTTTCATACCCAATCCACCACAAGCGAACTTTCATATTTTCATCGCCATCAAATCCATACTCTTTATTGCCTTTAAACATTCCGTAATCTTTTGGCGCGCCACTAACAACAATCGTATCTGATACTTCATTTGAATCTTTATTTTTAGCATTTTTAACATGTTTTATGTTTACTTTTGCCATATGAGTTAAAGTAGATTGTGCTTTACCAAAACCTTCAATAAAATCACTAGAAACAAAATCTTTAACGTCATTATCTTGCTCGTTTTTAGCAATAGTCCAAACCCATGTACCAAATAGTCCAGCATCTTGTTCACCAACTTTATATTCTGTTGCTTTTTCAAGATTTTCTGGTTTCATATCTCCATTTGTTACATGAACAACTGTTTTAGCTTCTTCACCTGATTTAGTAAAGTAAACGTCACTTGCACCTACTTGTCTAATGCTAGAATCAGCGCGCAACTCTTTTATGTAGTCATCTACGCTACTACCCACTGCACGTTCTTTTAGAATATTTTCATACGATCCTACAAAGTAGTATCCGCGCGCACGAATCTTCTTATTTTCAATCCAAGGCTTATTCTCTTCGTTATTAACGCTACTTTTTACATTACCTTCTACAGAATCGCCTAGTTTTAACTTTTTAACTTCAGATTTTGATGTAACAGCTGGGTAAAAATCTCTATGCGCATCAATAGAAATCGAACTATCAATATTATATTTCACAGGAGATTGCGATAATCTAAGCAAGTAGCAACCGCTTTTTGTATCTCTTCTCTCCAAGTTTGGAAGATAATATTCGCCATTAATATCAACTTTGCCTTCTCCAGACGCAACCCAAACAAATTCATCTGAATAATCTTTGTCTGTACGTATAAAACCTTTGCGTTCTGCTTTTAATTCACTATTGTTGTAATAATAGTTATCTTTGAACATAATATTTCCATTCGATGCAGTTATTTTAAAATCAACACCGTCATCACCGTTATATGCTGTTCTTAGAACTCCTTCTGCTTTTACTTTTATTTCACCAGAACTGCCTGAAGTCCCATACAAATTTTCAAATGAAACTTTTGTAGGAATTTTGCTAGCAGCTTCATTCCAAAGTTCATCAGCTTTAGCAGCTATTTCACTAAAATCTTTAGTACTGGTGAACGAATGCTGTTTCGCATTATTCCATTTGTCTTTATCTTCAAAATGTTCATGAATAGCATAAGCAATTGCGACTCTGTCTCTATAGTCACCGCGCCAATACTTTCCATTAACGCTCAGTTTTATCATCATTGCAGCAATCGCAACATCACGATTATTTACTACAGGACCCCAAGAAGTATCTGCAAACGCGTTTCCAGACTCATGAAGATCAACGCAATATGTAATGTCGTCATTAACTGAATACAATCCTTTATAGTCACCTTCAGCTCCGCAACCAGAGTAATTGCTTATATACGTAGGAATATCGTCAAACGCATATGCTCCGCTAATTACACCATTTCCAACAACAATTGCAATAGTCGCCAGCAACGCTGTCAGTAAAGAGAACATTCGCGTGCGCTTATTGCGTAAAAAGATTGGAATCTTTTTACATCCATGTTTTCCCATATCAACTCCTTAAACGTTGTTTTCTCTTACGTGACAAACGTTTTGCTAGCCACGATGAACGAAAAATCGCTCATGCTCTAACTATGATTTAGGGATTTAATTATGTAAATAAAAATCTATCAATGTGGTTAAAGGCTATTTTAGAGGGTAGTTATCCACATTGTTATACACAATTGTGCACAATTACACACAATTACGGCGGCTGGCAATTTGCGACGATTAAGTGGGAATACAGGTAATACAGTGAATCGGATTATGGGTTATAGGGGGTTATAGGCCAAAAAGTGTGTAAGAAATCATGTCTTAGGCCTTGCAATACAAGGGTTTTGCGGTAATCGAATCTGTTTTCTGCACATTCGCCACCCGGACAAAAGTGTGTAAAAAATAAGCTCATAACCCTTATAACAGTAGGGCTCGTGGTATATCGAATGTGGGTTATTCTTCATTTGTATGAATAATCCACTATGTGATAACTGTCATCACAAAATGAGCAAGAATGGTCACACCAGTACTGGCACTACTAGATACCGTTGTTCTAACTGTGGGGCTTCTAAAAGTAGAGCGTATGATAAACAATCAAACGATTTAACAGTTAGTTTAAATTGGCTTTTATCTAATAAGACTCAGGATAAGTATTCCTACGACTTCTCAGCCCGTA
Organism: Gardnerella sp. DNF00038; assembly: GCF_049262855.1. NCBI lineage: Bacteria > Bacillati > Actinomycetota > Actinomycetes > Bifidobacteriales > Bifidobacteriaceae > Gardnerella > Gardnerella sp. DNF00038. The sequence continues at coordinate 1,456,285 of NZ_CP058407.1, forward strand.
CCTTAAGACGTAAGAATAAGTTTTTATGGGACTTATGGCCACAGGTACCATTCGTGGATGAAGTTTATGATTACATTCATGTTGATGGTATTCATTTAGGACGTAAATCTGTAGTATTAATCGCTTACTCTGGTAAACATGTTTTAGGCTGGTATGTGGCTCGTAGTGAGAATAGTCGCGCGTGGGGTTACCTAATGCAGCGTATTGCGGAACCGCTAGTAGTAGTTTGTGATGGTTCTGGTGGTATTCGTAAAGCAGTAAAAACATATTGGCCTAACACGAAAATACAACGTTGCTTATTCCATATAGGTCTTAACGTTAAAGCTTTAACTGGAGTTAATCCTCGTCTTACTCCTGGTAAGCAATTACTATCATTAGCTAACATTGTTTCTGACATAAAAACAGAAGATCAAGCTCGTCATTGGCTTATTTCTTACAATAATTGGGTGAATACTTGGAGTGATTTTCTTAAAGAGAAAAGCAAGTATTGTGATGGTAGTATTGCTGATACTCATCAAAGGCTAGTTCGTGCTAAATCAATGATTGATAGGCGTATTCGTGAGGGTTATATGTTTACTTTTCTTAATCCTCCAGAAGATTGCAATCATCCTATTCCACCAACTAATAATGCTATTGAATCAATGAATAGTAGAATTCGCGCTATGCTACGTAATCATCGTGGATTAAGCTTGTTAAAACGTATACATGCTATATGCTGGTGGTGTTATTTAAACACGAGTAAACCAAGAGATAAGTCTTGGATAGTCACTCATTCTTTTACTAGTAAACGTATAGAACAACTCTATCAGCAAGCTTGGGAGCGTTCTGAGAAGGGATTATCTGAAGTATTTGTAATACCAGCAAGATATGGTACTGGTGTTGATTGGAATGATTTCCATAAGAGTCGTGAAGACTACCAGTAGTTGTTAAAAAGCTAAGCTGACTGCTTCTATTTTAAGAATACTCATCAACTTAGCTTTACACACTTTTTGACCTATAACCCCAAATTACGCAATATCACCAGCAAAAACACCAAAATAAAGACACACAAAATGGGCATTAGCCACAGATTCCCCTTCTGCAGACTTCCCGATAACCATAATTGAATCCTTCTTCTCTCTTCCTCAACAGTTCAGGCCGGCGCCCCCTACGCCGGCCTGATTGCATATCCGGACCCCTATCAGCGTATGCGCCGAATCGACAGTGCGGATACCACCGAAACAACAGTCATCAGTATCGCCACCGGGAACACCCAGAAATAACCACCCGTCACCGCGACGACGATTGAAGTCACTGAAGATCCGATGGCCTGCCCGGCGCATGTGGCGATGTTCAGGAAGCCCAAATCCTTGCCCGCTGTTTTCTCATCCGGGAGCACATCAACGTTGATGGCCTGATCGACAGCCATGTACATGCCGTAACCGAAACCTGAGATACCCGCAAAGAGGAACATGCCCATCCGGGATGGCATCAGCCACGGCATCGCGATACCGACCGCATACAGCACCCCTGCGATGAAGATCGAAGGCTTGCGCCGGCCGATTTTATCCGTAACAGGCCCTGACGAGAAGGTCGCCACCAGGGAGACGATCATCGTGATAATCGACATCACCGAAATCGCGGTCGCCGATGTATGACGGGATTCACCGATGTAATCCTGAAGGATGTACAGCTGGAAGGAGGTCACCATCTGATAGGCGATGATCAGACCGGTCCTGCACACGAAGGCCTTCCAGAAATCACCGGCACCCCGTATGGGCGGGGTGAAGGACCAACGAAGGACCTGCCACAGGCTTCCCTGTTCACGAGGATCGTCACGGTTGCTTCCCTCACGCGGGAATACGGTAACCGCCAGTATGCCGGAAAGGATCAGCAGCACGGATGCCACGCCGAAACCGAGAAGCACATGCATGATGAAAGCCGCGGCAACCAGATTGCCGACGGCCTGCCCGACCACGGCTCCGCCACCGAAGGCCGCGGAAATCGTGGCGCGACGGGTTTCCGGGATGCGATCGGAAAGCACCGCAGTGATAGGGGCCACCATCATATTGAGACCTATCAGAGACACACAGTAGGCAATGCCGATGCCCACCCAGGTCGCAGGCAGACTGATGATGAAGAAACCTAGACCCGTCAGCAGAGCACCGACGACTATCCAGGGGGAACGTTTGCCGAATCGGGTTCGCGTCCGGTCGGAAAGGGCACCCAGGAATACGTTGATGAACATGGAGAGCACGGCCCCGACCATACTGATGGTGCCGAGAGCTGAACTGTAATCCGCAATACCGAGATCCTTGAGCTTCTGAGGCATCAATATGCCGGTCACCATCGTGAAACCCGCATAAATCAAGGTATTGAAGACGAAGAAACCAATCATGAAGCGCCAGAAGGCACTTGTGCTGAGGGATGTGGGGCGTTTCGACGCCGCGGTCCGGACCTGTGTACTCATGGTGATGTTCCTCCCCGCCCGTTACCGCAAACGCATCCACACGCTGGTGTCCTGCGGCAGCATGCCGTCCGCAGTCAGCTCTCCCGAGCACAGCAGTACATCGCCCTCAGGCAGGGCGGCTGGCGTGGCACCGAAGTTCGTCAGATTCGCCCAGCCATTGCTGCGACGATAGGCGATCACACCGCCCGCATTGCCGTCCGCTCCGTCTTTGCTTCCGGATTCCGCATCCTGCTCCAACCATTCGAGATCGGTGTCATACAGCTTCAACTCATGACGTAAGGCGAGCGCCCGACGATACAGGTTGAGCATCGAGTTACGGTCCGCCCGCTCTCGGTCAACGGCGAAATCACGGAACCACAAGGGCTGAGGGAGATGCGGCCGGGTCGGGGTCTCCCCGTCCTGCGTACGTTCAGGCGAAAAACCGAAGGACCCTGTCTGCGCGAAAGCACTCCCACCATCACGAACACCGGCATCCGCCGCGACCCAAGGCAGGGGCACACGGCACCCATCACGGCCTTTGCTCATACCGGAACGGGCGGTGCGCAAGGCAGTCGGGTCTTCGAGCCGGTCCCAGGGGATATCTGCCACTTCGAACAGGCCCAGCTCCTCACCCTGATAGATGTATGCGGAACCGGGGAGTGCAAGTTCCAGCAGAATGGCGGCCCTGGCACGTTTGGTGCCGAGCGCGCGATCCTCGACATAGGTCTTGCCATCACGCAGCAGCCAATCCAAAGCGAGCTGATGCTGATGCCCCGGTACGGAAACCTGGGGCAAGGCGTATCTGCTGGCATTGCGCGGCACATCGTGGTTACTCATCACCCAGGTCGAGGTCGAGCCGGACTGCTTCGCCGATGCGATGCCTTCGGCAATGGCCTCGTGCATCTCGTCGCGGATCCAGTTCTTCTTCGCGAATTCGAAGTTGAATACCTGTCCGAGCTCTTTGGGGCTGGCGTACAGATGCTGCCTGTCAGGGTTCACCCAGGCCTCCGCAACCGCGAAACGCGGAGGATTGTACTGGTTGAACAGCTTCCTCCATTCACGGTAGATCTCATGCACCTCATCGCGGTCATAGGTCGGATGCGAGCCATCGGAGGGAATGGGCTTGAATACGTCAACATCCCACTGGTCAAGGTCATCCCGGTCCAGGTCCTTGGCCAAACCGTGTGCGACATCGACGCGGAAACCGTCCACACCACGGTCACACCAGAACCGCAGCGTCTTGAGGAAGTCATCACGCACCTCCCTGTTATCCCAGTTGAGATCGGGCTGATCGGGCGTGAAGAGATGCAGATACCATTGGCCGTCGGCCACACGCTTCCAGGCGGGACCGCCGAAGTTGGCGATCCAGTTCGTCGGCGGCAACTCGCCATGCTCGCCCCGCCCCTCGCGGAAGATATACCGTTCTCTCGCCGCGGAACCCGGTTCCGAATTCAGGGCCTGCTGGAACCACGGATGATGGCTGGAGGTATGGTTCGGCACGATGTCCACCACGACCTTGATATCGCGGGAGTGCGCGGCCTCGACCATTTCGCTGAAATCATCCATCGTGCCCAGACGACTGTCCACATTGCGATAATCGTCCACATCATATCCGCCATCGAGCAAATGGGAGGGGTAGAAAGGGCTGAGCCAGATCGCATCGATGCCCAGATCGCTCAGATAGTCCATTCTTGAGGTGATGCCCTTGATATCACCCAAACCCGATCCAGTGCTGTCGCTGAATGACCTCGGGTAGATCTGATAGACCGAAGCCTGTTTCCACCAGAGCGCGTCCTTCAGCGCGTCGGATTCCTGCGCATCGGTTCCGAATACGACACTCACGGCCGTTGTGTCATCCTGGGATACTTTGAGGTTCAATGAATCTGTACTCATAGTCAACTCTGACTTTCTTCTAATCGTCATTGATAGTGTTTGGAACAACAATCGTTATGCTAACAGTTGCACAACATTTATGCAAGCGCTAGCAATAAATAGTCACTGAACTTCGCTCCCCACGTCCCGCCGATGGGATAGCGGGCGGTCGATGGCACAGTACAATTGCAGCAGTAAGCAGGAGATTCCAGGCGGGACAGAGAAGAATGTTGTTGAAGGATATAGCCGAAATGGCTTCCGTATCACTTTCGACGGTTTCCCGTGCCCTACACAACGATGAACGCATCAGCGAGGCCACCCGGCTACGCATCCAGGCCATAGCCGAACGTGAGCATTTCGTGCGTCAAAAAGCGCTTCCGCGCTGGCTTCCCGCAAATCCTTCCGTATCAGTGCGCTCTTCGTCGACCGCTTCAACACCTGGTTCACCTCCACGTCATTTGAAGGTCTGTATACGACCATCGCAGGAAGCGGATATGATCTCTTTCCCATCGTCTTGCACACCCCGGAACAGATGGACAGCTATTTCCGCAGCATCTCCGAGAACAAGAACACCGACGACATCATCATCGCCTCGATTCTGCTCAGCCCCGAGCAATCCTCCCAGTTGGCGGATGCCAACATCCCCATCGTCGGCCTTGACTCGCAGGACACCGAAGGCTATGACGCCGCGGTGCTCCTCGATAACACCGCATCCATGCGGGACGCCGCCGAGCACATACGCGATCTCGGGCACCCGCAGGTCGGCCTCGTCGAATTCCCCCAACCAGGGTCATTCAGGCGATACAGCTTTACCGAACGCATCCCCACCTTCGAACTGGCGTTGGGCGCCGCAGGCTACGATCCGCGGAACGTTCAGCGTTTCCGTAGCAAGAACAACCGCGCCGATGCCCAGGGCGTCGCCTCTTTGTGCGCACAGATACTGTCCGCCCAGACCCGGCGGGTTATAGGCCAAAAATCAAAACAAAAAAAAGCTCTAAATCACTGAAAAATCAACGATTTAGAGCTAAAACCGCGGAGTCAGAGAGATTCGAACTCTCGAGCCGCTTACACGACTAACACCTTAGCAGGGTGCCCCTATCGGCCACTCAGGCATGACTCCACTTTGTAGCTATTCAAGATAGCAACAGATTCAGACTATATCACCTCTTGAGGACGTGCACAATGCTTCAGCGACACACCAAACACACAAAAGTGGATTGAATAGCCAAACAGCAAAATTTATGCAGGATTATGGTCTCCCGAAAATGTAATCGCAACAGCCAACATAACTAGAGCCATTCCACAAACATCAATCCAAGTTGGCACTTCTCCAAATCCCATTCCAACAACTGCCGCAATAGCAGGATATAAAGCCTGCATAACAGAATATCTTGCCGAAGACACGCGCTTTAAAAGAACTTGATCCAACAGCGTAGGAATAAAAGATGCGCATATCGCAATAACAACCATCAAAGCTAAAAGCTTTATAGAACCGCCAGACTGTGCAGCCCAAGTAGCTCCTGACTTAGGGTATATAACATGAGAAATTGCAGGAACTGCAAGTACGCTAGATTGCAACAACCATCCAATTAAAATAGCTACACTAACTCTGTCTATAGCATTAGAACCTCTAGCCAACATTCGCCCAGAGACAATATACATTCCCCACATGGATCCGCCAATAAGAATTGCAACTAATCCAACAAGAAAATGCGGACTTTCATTAGAACCCATAGAAGCGCTTGCAAGAAGCACGATCCCACACGCGGCAATAACTATACCAATGCGCTCACGCCACGTTTTACCCGTTATAACAGCAACCATAAGCGGTCCTACAAACTCGATAGTAACTGCGACCCCCACAGCCATACAGCTAATAGCTAAATAAAACATGGTGTTCATAAGAACAACGGAAATTCCTACTGCAACAACAATTAACCATTCTTTTAACGTTTTAGGCAAAGAATTGTGCGCGCGTTTTTTGTGCGAAAAAGGTCTTCTCCAAGCAAGCAAAAACAAAGTCATAAATCCAACGCGATACCACACAGAATACAACGGATCGAGCTGACTAAACGCGACTTTCGCTATTGATGTTGCTAAATAAACCATCGCCGCTTCCACAACAACAATAAGCAAAACAGGCATTCGATTTAGCGCGTTCACTATGATTTGTTTCATACAGCATACCCTACACGGCAGTAGTTATATTTGCATATTTTTGATTATATTTTTCGTAAAATTTATTGCGACACACTATAGATAAAATCGAACGTTTGTTCTACCATAAATCCATGAGCACAGCACCTCGAGTTACAGCAGCTAAACGCGACTGGGGGCATGACACGTCTGGCTGCACAATACTTCATATCGATATGGATGCGTTTTACGCATCACTCGAGGCGGCGCGTAATCCTAGGCTACTTGGTAAACCTGTGATTATTGGTACAGGCTCGCGCTCCGTAGTTTCGGCAGCCAGCTACGAGGCACGTAAGTATGGCGTCAATTCAGCTATGCCTACAGCGCGAGCACGAAGCTTGTGCCCTAATGGCATTTTCTTGCCGGTAGATATGCCATACTACGTTTCCATTTCATCTAGGATTTTTAAGGAGGTTTTTTCAAAAATCACAGATAGGGTTGAACGAGTCTCTGTAGACGAATGTTATATGGATGTTAACTCCGCACTTTTACGCTGGCATTCGCCTATTGTTATAGGCGAATGGATACGAAGCGAAGTCGCGCGTAAGTTTCATATCACCTGCTCAGTGGGAATAGCATCCAATAAATTAATAGCCAAAATGGCATCAACAAATGCAAAGCCAAATGGAATGCTGGTTGTCCCCCAGAACCGCAACGCTGACTTTGTGTCAATAATGCCATTACGAGCAATACCAGGAATTGGACCAGCTCTGGCAAAAAAGCTAGCAGCATGGGGAATAAATAGTATAGAAACACTAAGAAATATAGATGAAAAGACTCTGGAACGAATTGCTGGCTCTAAGATTGTTGCACAAATGCTTTATAACACTTCGCGCGGAATCGATAATCGGCAGGTCATGCCCCATGTTCCAGAAAAATCCATTGGTACAGAACAAACTCTCAATTCTGACACCACAGATATTGCAGCAGTGAAAAACCTGATCAGGCACTGCTGCAATGACGTGGCGCAAGAACTACGCAAACGCAATATGGCAACCAAAACTGTCACGTTAAAGCTACGATTCAGCGATTTGCACTATGTTACTAGATCTAAAACGTTAAGAAACGCAACGGATTCTTCCCATGAATTATATAAGCACGTTGACTCATTGTTAATGGATGCAGACCCTATAGTACACAATCATAAATTAGGCGGAAATAATATTTGCTTATTAAGCCCAGTTAGGCTGGCAGGAGTAAGCGCTAGTAATCTTGTGAAATGCAGCAAAACTTTCATTCAGCCAACTATTAATGACATTCTTGAAGAAAGCAAAAGAGAAACCGTAATAAACAACGATACATACAAAAATTCAACATCAATTAGAGAAAACGCAGTAAAAAATACTTATGCACGAATAAGTCACGCAGAACATGTTTTAGATGCTGTAAGAGAAAAATATGGAAACAATGCGGCGCAACTAGGTATTTAAGCATCTCTTTTAGGAAGAGCAGCTACACGATCTTCATCCCAGCCAGATGGACCAGCTTCTTGCGCTCCACCTAAATCACCAAGTTTGTTAAAGTACTCTACTGCAGCGTCTTTATACCATTCCCACTCTTCTGGAACATCGTCCTCGTAGAAAATGGCTTCTACAGGACAAGCTGGTTCACAAGCACCACAATCAACACATTCATTAGGGTTTATATAAAGCGTACGATCGCCTTCATAAATGCAATCAACAGGGCACTCGTCAACACAAGCTTTATCCTTAACGTCAACACAAGGTTCTGCAATAACATAAGGCATAACAAACGCCCCCCTTCTGCATTCTTTTGCTCTAATGAAACAATTTAACTTTTCTATTATAGTGCAAACACGGCGCGCAAAACTAATTGAGTCGACACGCGTAAAACCGCATGCCGACTCAACGTGATTAGAATCAATAAATCTAAAAATAAGATAATATCTTAATTCAAGATTTTATAATCAATTATTACCTGTCTCTTGAGCAGCTTCTGCACGAGCCTGGTCTTCAGATTCTCCCTGAGCCATCTTTTCAGCTGCAACAGCATCTTGAGCAAACAATGACTCTACAGGAACACCAAGCTTCTTAGCCTTGCGTAACTGCCTTCCAAGCAAAGAATTGCGGTAGGAATAGCCGAAGTATACTGCAAAGCCAATCGCAAGCCAAATCGCAAAACGAATCCATGTAAGCACGGAAAGGTTTAGCATAAGCCAGAACGTAGAAAGCGCAGCAAAAATAGGCAAAACTGGATTCCATGGAACCATAAAGGATCGGTGCAAATCTGGTCTACGCATACGCATAATCGGAACACCAGCAGAAACGAGCAAGAATGCAGAAAGCGTACCGATATTCACCATATCAGAAAGAATTCCAATATCTAATGTAGAAGCGATTATAGCAACTACAATGCCAGAAACAATCTGAATACGTGCAGGAATGCCGCGTTTGCTAACCTTAGAGAAGCTACGAGGAAGAAGACCATCGCGGCTCACAGCAAACACGATACGCGTAAGACCAAGAAGAAGAACCATAACAACAGTTGTTAAGCCGATTACAATGCCAAGAGAAATAATCTTTGCTGCCCAAGTTGCGCCTACAAGCTCAAAGCTTGTAGAAAGAGAAGGAGCCTCTTGCTTAGCCAAATCCTTGTACGAAACCATACCAGTTGTAACAACAGCAACAAGAATGTAAAGAACAGTCACAATCAAAAGACCAAGACCAATGCCCTTAGGAATGTTCTTGTGTGGGTCCTTAGTTTCTTCTGCAGTAGTTGCAACAACATCAAAACCAATAAAAGCAAAGAACACAAGAGCTGCGCCAGAAAGAATACCAGTAACACCGTAAACAGCTGGCTGCATACCAGTAATCCACTGCCAAAGCGGCTGGCTCATGGTGCCAGAAACGTGAATACCCTTAACGCTAGCAACGTCTGTTGCAGGTGGAACAAATGGAGTGAAGTTAGAAGCCTTAATGTAGAAGAATCCAACAACAACAACAAACAGAACAATACCAATCTTAAGAATAGTTAAAGCACCATCAAAACGAGCAGAAAGCTTTGTTCCAACAACAAGCATAATCGTAAAGAATGCAACGATAACTACTGGAGCAAGATCGAAAGTAAAATTACCCAGCTTTACAGAAGTAGATACATTAAGACCAAACAAGTGCATTAAATCGTTAAGATAAACGCCCCAATATTTGGCTATAACGGATCCTGCCATAAGCATTTCCAGAATCATATCCCAACCAATAATCCAAGCAACAAGCTCGCCTACTGTGGTATACGTAAATGTGTATGCAGAACCAGCAACAGGAATCATCGAAGCAAACTCCGCGTAGCACATTGCAGCCGTTCCGCAAACAATACCAGCGATGATAAAGCTAATAATAACTGCAGGACCTGCGTGGAACGCTGCAGCCTGAGCACCAACGGAGAAGATGCCAGCACCAACTGCCACAGCTACGCCCATAACGGCAAGATCCCATGCATTTAACGTACGCTTAAGATGGCGATCACCATCCATTGTTTCTGCAATAGTCTGTTCAACAGACTTTTTTCTCCATATTTGCATAATCCAACCTTCTCTAAAACTACGTCTAAAACATTCCATATAAGGGTATATATGTTATTAATCACAAAAAAATACAGTTCAACACACATTAAGTGCCATCAAACAATAATTTTTACGATATTAAAAGAGCATAGTACTGTGTTCAGCGAAAAATCACAACACAAATCGCGATTTATTATGTTAAATTATGCTAAATTTGTGTTAACAACTTACATTAATAATCTAAGTTAATGCCGATCAGTACAGGCTCTGGAACGAGTTTTACGCCAAAAGAATCATAAACACCATCTATGATTTTGCACGCTAAATCAACAATATCTTTGCATTTTGCATTATTACGATTGGTCAATGCCAAAGTGTGCAAAGAAGACAACCCAGCCTCACTTTTTATGCCATCGTTTTGCGTAAGCCTAAATCCTTTATGGAATCCAGAATGATCTATCAGCCATGCTGCAGAAGTCTTGATGCCCTTAGATCCATCTGGCAAAGTGGCATCAAATCGCGGAGCGTCTTCTGGGAGCAACTCTGCCTGAGATTCTGTCAAAATCGGATTCATAAAGAAACTTCCACAACTATGACGATCGGCATACTTAGAATCGCCGTCTAACAAATCTCCACAAACATAGTCTTCATTTTGAAGACTAATCGCAGACTCAACACCGCTTTCGCTTTTTGCGTAGCACATCCACTTATTTGCGTAGCGCATAGCATCTTCAAGCATGCCCTTAGACGCTCTAACGCGCAAAACTTCGCGACGAATCTTAGCTGTTTCCATTCGATCCCCAACTTGCACTCCAAGCGCATGAGCAAGCTGCGAATGAGCAACAACACCAGTTTTTGAATGTTTTAAGCAAAAAGTAACAGATAAAACAACGTATCTAGGCGTTGGAAAGAAACAATCGGCAGCAACACTAGGTGCCTTATACATGCTTTTTTTAAGAACAGACGTGCGGTAGCCAAACTTAAGATCCGCAAGACCCATATAAAAAGTTGTTTTATCTTTACGATCCCAAACCTCTACACATTCAACGCTTTGCGCCACTTCCGCACCATATGCGCCAATGTTTTGCACCACAGATGCCCCAACAGTTCCAGGAATACCAGAAAGTGCTTCTACGCCTTCCAATCCAAGCTGAATCGTTTGCGATACAAAATCATCCCAATTGCATCCCGCTTCTGCACTAACGTGAACTAAACAATCTCCACTATCCTTATCAACGCCATCTTCGCTAGGAGCCGCCTCATCTAAAACACAAATTTCACGCCGAGCATCGCGCACAACAACTCCGTTAAACAACTCGTCACTAACGAGCATGTTAGATCCGCCACCAATAACGCACAATGGCAATCCCGCACAATCGGCATCTTCTACAGCTTCAATAACAGCCACCCTGCTATTAGGCTCTACAAAACGAGCAATACTACCCCCAACCCCAATTGTTGTAAGGTCTGCGAAAGTTGGATTATCAGATTTCGATAAGGATGATTGCATACTCATATGCCTAATCCTAACAGCACTAAATAACAAAAAACCCCGCAAAACGCGGGGTAAATAAAGCTACAAAACTTCGCCGAAGCTCACTCGCTTAGCGAGTCTCGCGATGGAGAGTATGCTTGCCGCAACGTGGGCAGAACTTGCTCAACTCGAGACGATCAGGCGTATTACGACGATTCTTCGTCGTGATGTAATTACGCTCCTTGCACTCCGTGCATGCAAGCGTAATGCCTGGACGGATGTCTGCGCTCTTACTTGCCATTTCGTTCACCTCTAGAATGTTGTGTGTTGACCAACTCCTGCTGGCCATTGTAGCGAGGAAGAGACTCGAACTCTTGACCTTACGATTATGAGTCGTACGCTCTAGCCAGCTGAGCTACCCCGCCAGAGAGCCTCGAGTGAGAATCGGACTCACGACCTCTTCCTTACCAAGGAAGTGCTCTACCACTGAGCTATCGAGGCGTGGCGGGTAGTGGATTTGAACCACTGAAGCACGAAGCAACTGATTTACAGTCAGTCCCATTTGGCCGCTCTGGTAACCCGCCAACGTTTCCGAACGGAGAAGAATATCTCCAAACGGCAACTTTGTTATTTTGCCACGAACGCGAGACTAATGCAAGATTAAGACACGCCGAAAGGCAAAAACCGCATCTAAATGCAGTCAAAAATATGATTATTTAAGCGAAAAACCATCTTTCTTTAAAGACTCGCATATTTTAAGAACACGGTCATTTGCTTCGGTTTCCGCAATTGTTATGCGAATACCTTCTCCAGCAAAAGCTCGCACAGAAAGACCTGCATCAACAAAACGCTGATTAGCTCGCTCTGTGTCTTCACCAAACGGCATCCAGAAGAAGTTTGCGTACGGCTCGACAATATTCCACCCTTGTTCACGCAAACCGCTTACAACGCGATTACGCTCCTTAACAAGTGCATCTACGCGGTTGCGCATCTCTACAAGCGCTTGAGGTTCCAAAGAGGCAATGGCAGCCACTTGTGCAATTTGGCTTACTCCAAATGGAACAGCCACTTTTCTCATGCCGTCTACAACATCTGCAGCGCCAATAGCGTATCCAATGCGCAAGCCAGCTAAACCGTATGCCTTAGAGAATGTTTGAGCAACAACAACGTTTGGATATTCGCGGTAAAGTTGCATGCCATCTGCCGTACCTTTTGCGTTGTTAAATTGCACATACGCTTCGTCAATAAGCACCAAAACGTCGCTTGGTACAGCATCCAAAACCTTTCTAGCATCCTCATCAGAAAGTTGCGCGGATGTAGGATTGTTTGGATTGTTCAAAATAACAAGACGCGTGCGCTCATTAATTGCATCAATCATTGCGTCCACATCGTGCGACCCATCTGCGCGATTAGGAATTTTAACGCTTGTAGCACCAGCACCCGTAACAATAATTGGATATGCCTCAAAGCTTCTCCAAGGGTATATAACTTCGTCTCCAGGACCAGCGACTAAGTCTACGAGCTGCGTAATAACCTCTGTGGAGCCGCAGCCAAGCACAACTTCATCGGGAGTAACGCTAAACTTTTTAGCTAACTCTTCTACAACTTCTGTTCCACGCATATTTGGGTAACGATTAATAACACCAAGCGCGCGGTTAGAAATAGCGTCTTTTACGCTTTCTAACGGCTCAAATGGGTTTTCGTTGCTCGAAATCTTATATGCGCGAATGCCGTCTAATGCGGGCGCTGGTTTGCCTTGCTTGTAATTTGGCAAACTATCTAGAATACTGCGGTGTTTGTAATCCATGATTTTATAATAGTCGCGTCTTAAACAAATTAAGCAAAAACGCTGAAAACAGCGGCGAACCGTTATTTTCAGCGTTAAATAGATTCAAATATTATTTGATTAATTACAAGCGATTAGCAAAGCAATCAACCAAACAATTAATCAAAAATCAGCCAAGGATTGCAAGAACGTCACGAGACGAAACAATTAAATAATCTTCGCCTTCGTAATGAACTTCTGTGCCGCCATACTTGGAGTAAAGAACCTTGTCTCCAACTTTAACGTCCATAGGAATGCGCTCACCCTTGTCGTCGCGACGACCTGGTCCAACAGCCAATACTTCGCCCTGTTGTGGCTTTTCCTTAGCGTTATCTGGAATATACAAGCCAGAAGCAGTTTGAGTTTCTGCCTGAGCTTGCTTAACAATAATCTTATCTTCCAACGGTGTGAGCTTAATCGACACTGTCGCCACCTCTTTCTTAAGAGAAATGTAACTATTCGCACAAATAATATTGACGAGGCTGACGATCACGTCAAAACTATCGCGCACTGTGATTTATAATAGCGCGTTTTTAGCACTCTACCAACTAGAGTGCTAAAATTTTGGAAAATTTTTTAAAAATATGTGTATTTTAATCTACTTTTAAACTTATTTTCATGCAGTGCGACGAGCTAAAACATCTCGCAAATCAGCTTTTCCTAATGAATCTTCAGTAATAACTGGTGGTTCCACATTATTATCGGAAGCTTCTTTAGTAGAAAGCGGTTTTTTAGCTGAAATTGCCTTAGCAACCTGCTTAGTGGACTTTATTTCCAAGCTTAACGGACCATTATTCTTGTCATTTGAAGAAGATTCTGTAGAATCAGACCCAAACGAGAAAGATATTAAATCTTGATGAGATTCAGACGAATCAGACGCGCCAGAAGAATCAGATACATCAGGCAAAGACGATGACTGATTACCAGCAGATACATAACCATTAGCATTCTGCGAATTGACGCGTTCTAAAGCCATACTAATTTCACGCTGCTGCATAACAGAAGTTTCTGTATTGTCTTGAGTATTCGACGAATATTGTGTAACAGAACCTGATGAATAATTTTGATACTCTTCTTCATGAGCTACAACAGAATTGACAATTGCGTCAAAAACTGGTTCCACAATAGATTCACTAGATTCGCCATAACCTTTTTTACCATAGTTTTGCGGCACTCCAGCAGATTTGTTATAAGCAGCAACGCGCGCTTCCCAATCTCGCGCATGCTTTGCCGCAATATAGCCAAAGTAAAGAACTGTTGACACCATAGCGAATGGTATAAGAGCGAACCAAGCAGAATATAATCCAGACAAACCAGCTACAAGAACCACAAGAGTCAAAAAAACAAGCGAAAAAACCAAAATACGGCGACGACGAACCGCAGCGCGACGAAGAGCACGAATACGAGCCACATGTTGCGGAGTAAAATTATCTCTTAACACCTTTGACTTATTGCTCTTATTTTTAGTGTTCTTATTTTTATTCGATCGCTTCTCTGACGGTTGCATTCCAACCCCTTTCGCCATCGCACCACTACACTCATGGAACAGCGAAGCACTACGCTCATCCACAATATGCAGCGAAGGTGAATACCTATCTTCGCTGTGTTCCAACATTGACTTCATGCTGTTAACAGTGCGCTTAGGCAACCAACCAAACATTAAGGCTATGATGATGATTAATACAATTAACGCACTCACCGATTCATAACCCATACGTATAAATATAAAGTGCGTTACGGATGTGAAGAGCCAAAACCAATTCGGCGTGTCGCAATTATAGGAATTATTACATTAAATTTTTACAAATTACTGCATCTTTTTGCATATATTTTAAGTCATCTTTCATGCGGTGCGGGAATGAGCTAGGATATGTGATGGAAATAAAGATCGGAGGAACCGTTGCCTACTTATCATTACCGTTGCAAGCAATGTGGATATGATTTTTCGGAATATCAATCGTTTGAAGATGACCCAATTACAGTGTGTCCAAAA
Source organism: Gardnerella sp. DNF00038 (assembly GCF_049262855.1). Taxonomy (NCBI): domain Bacteria; kingdom Bacillati; phylum Actinomycetota; class Actinomycetes; order Bifidobacteriales; family Bifidobacteriaceae; genus Gardnerella; species Gardnerella sp. DNF00038. The sequence continues at coordinate 1,471,593 of NZ_CP058407.1, forward strand.
TGCGGAAAACCAGAACTTCGTAAGGTGTTTTCTGCGCCACCAATCAATTTTAAAGGTAGCGGATTTTATCGCACTGATAAATAATTTTTCAAGCAGGTACAAACAATTTGTGGAAATGTGCATAAACAATTTCGCTTATTAACCAATTTGTGGAAAAGTGTATAAAAATCATCTGATTTACAATAGAAAATAACCTTTAACCACATTGACAAAAATATCTTGTAGAAGCATCACCTTTTATTAGATGATGCTTCTATGAGCATGATATCAATATTAAAAAACACATCTAGCACGCATGATGCGCACGAAAATCAAGTACCAGCCATGCTTTTAAAACGCAGGCAGAAAGCACTTTTGTTAAATGCGCTTACAGTATTTTTTATTAGCATTGCAACACTTATTGCAATAAATATGATTACGAGCTGTCAAGAAACGCAAATCATACCTGTAGCAATTAGAGATATATCTAAAGGCACTCTTATTAAACAAGATGATTTGTCTTATGTTAACGTGCCCAAAAACAGTGTTTTTAATCATGTTATTAACAAAGATTTGATTAAAAACGCTATTATCGCAACCTGCAATATCAAATATGGTATGCCTATTTTTACTAGTCAGATTACGCAACAAACAAAAATTCCACCAGGATTCACAACGATTTCAATAAAACTGGCAAGCAACAACCAAGATTTAAACATTGGCGAAAATATTTCAATAGCATTTAGCAAAGTTTCAAGAGGAGATAATAACGAGAATGACATTGTTCAAGAAAATAAAAACATTTCTTTTATCCACGACGTAATAGTAGTCAAGACAGGTAATTCATCTCAAAACGCATTACTAGCCATGCCTGCAGAGTCTGCATTACAGATAATAAATACACAATCTATTATTCCAAACCTTGCGGTTATTGCAATACGAGGATAAAACAGCTTTACCTACCACGTTCACTAAAAACTGCCCAATGAGGCGGAAGCTCTCCAAGAATACGATTATCGTCATCTTTAGAGCGCTGGTCTAAAGTCTGAAAATCCGAAGGCTCCAGCTTAACGCCATCAGCATCAAAAAGCTCAGAGCCTTTACGAACTACTCGATTATGCGTTCTAGAACATCTGCGATTGGGATTATAGTCACTCACCTATGGTCACTCACTTATAGTCACTCACTTATCACAGCTCACTGATCTTCACCATAAAGCTCGCCTATTCTAGAAACAACCCGCTCAACCTCTTTTTCAGGATTTACGAATGCTCCAACGCTCCAAACATTCATAACAGACCAGCCAAGATACTCCAAATCTTGCGCAAACATGCGATGACGTTCACGCGTTGATTCTATATTCATGAATCTCATATCATCCGTTAAAACAGCAAGAGCAAAAGGCTTATCTGGCAAACCAACAACAAGAGGAATACTGTGTTCCTTATCAAATCCGTAATTCACCGCCACGCACAATCCGCGAGCGCGAATACGATCCGCCAAATCAGTAAACAAAACATTATTAAAACTGTCTATTGAAGAATCAAAAGCCTCCGCACGAGCACCTGCAGCTTCTGCCTTATTTTCTGCCTTATCTTGATTATATTCAGGTTTTGCTTCATCAAAATCAGTTGGATTTACTGGACTATCATCCAACTGCTCAGCCCAAATAAGCAATTCTTTAAGCAGCTTAGGACCATCCTGATGCAAACGTTCATCTTCCATATCACTAGATTTAAACGCGCAAACAATATCTAAATTCCTACGAGCTAATGCTAACGAATCAAGAAGTATGCCCTTACCGCCTTCTTCTTCCAAAACACCAAATTGTTGCAAAAGCCTACCGTGAGAAGTTTTTGCATAGCATAAGGAAAGAATAACATCTGTAGCGGCAGCACCAACAGACTCACTAGCATCTACAAGACGAACATGGCGAAGGAATCTATTCATATTTTCATCTTTAATAGCAAGAGCCTTAAGCTCCGCTCCTAAACGATTCCTAAACACACTCGTAAGAGTTACAACTGCAAGAACATAGCTGGAAGGAACTACCGTGAAAGTCGTAGCACGTTGTTTTATCAAGGAAACAACTTCGTCAATTTCCCTCTGACTGCTCTCAATCAAACCAGTAGACATAACAGGAACACCAGAAGCCTCAACTTGGTGAAGCTTAACTTTACCTTGCATTCTATCTACAGGAACATCGTGACGAAGCGAACCATACCCATGATTTTCAAGGAAATTGGCAAGACGAAGAGAACGCCTAGTAGCACGAGATTTAACATGTACAGAAGGCAAAACACTAATCAAATCGTTAACACTCTGCGAACTTACCGTATTCTTATGAGCAATGACCACAACTTGGCGAGCACGAGCGAGAATGCTAAGAAGCTCAATATTGCTCAAATGCTCAACAGAATCAAGGATCACAATGTCTACAATCGGCTTAAATTCAGTCATCATAGTCAAAGTAGAAGGCATAGCAACCATAATTGGCTTAGCAGCAAGAAGAAGATCTGCATGAGAATTCATCAATTTTGTAAAAGTCACGCCAGAACTATTACTTGCCAGAGTTGTGTGAAGCTGATTAGCTTCCTGAGACCTAGAGAAAAGAAGTTCACACAAACGTTTTAGAGTCTCTTGTTGAACCATAGGTCCCACAGAGCGCACATGCTCAGTATCTACCTGAACAAAACGGTCAGAAGCATCTTGCATAGCCGAACCATCTTGGTTAGAAATAATCGCGGAAGAATTAACGATATCTTCAAAAACCGTAGTCCACCAAGCCAAGTGAAGCTCACCATCTAACGCAGAACCAGTAACATTACGCCTACGCAAATCGCAAACAAGGTCTTCTAAACCAACACCGCGTAAATCGCGCTCAATCACACACCTACCAGGTAAAGTATCTAAGGAAGCGCGATCGTCATGTAAAGCCTGTAAGCGCTCATCAAGTTTAGTAAACTCAACATTTTCAAGATCAGCACCCAAACGCGTGGTGGAAAGAACAGCATCAAGAGCTACAAGATTACGATCCAAAAGCTCCTGAGTACTAACAATCTCATCTAACTTAGGCGGTAACACAGGCCACCCTCCATGAGGAACAAAAGTACGCCACTGAGCAGCTTGCTGAGCAACAATCTTCAAAGCCTCATGAAGATCATCTACTTTAGCTCCTACACGCAAAAGACTACGCGCTTCTTTAATATGACGTCTACGCTCCCAGAAGCCCATTACTGTACCTTCACGCTTGCGAACAGCTTTAGGCTTACTTGCTTCAATCATCGCGCTAAGATCACGTTCAAAAATATCTGCTTGGAAAACATCTAAAACTCGGCGAAGATTCTTTAACACCGTAACCTGTCTACCCCATTCGCGTGCGGTAGCAGGAACAGGAAAACCGCAGTTTTGAACAGTTGATTTAACATGTTCGCGTGCTGCAGGAAGAAGCTTTAGTAGAACATCTACAACGCGCTGATATACAGCAACAGCCTCATTCTCATTGAACAAAGACGCACCAAACCACGGGGTATCTTCAGGCTTTATCGTAAATTCTCCAAGCTCATCTGCTTGATGTAATTTTTGCGCCCATTCATCTAAATGACCAGAAAGCGATCTTGCAGCAGCAACATCTAGTCTTACATGAGTACAAGGATGAGTAGGCAACATTGCAATAGCGGCAAGATTTTGCATTGTCTGATACGCTGATACACCCCAACGCTCATCTACTCCGTGCAAGTCTCCCAAATAACGATTTAAGCGAGTTTTAACACCAACTAACTCGTCACAAACCTGCTCAAAACGGCTAGAAGCAACGCTTTGACGCGCCCCAACTGCAGCTATGAGCTGAGAATCCACATGTTTCGCAAGGTGAGAATCCGAAACGTCTAGCGCAAGCGAAGAAATCTCATTCGCACTAAGAGCATGACGGAATCGACGCTGTTGTTCCATAACATTTGGAACATATAAAATGGACTTTCCAGCAAGAACACAGCGTGAAGAAATCGCAGCCGCGATAGAAGCAGAATCAGATCCAGCATCCACGTCTAAAGCCAAAGAAACGCCATTAGCAGCTAAACCAGATGCATAACGTACAACATTATCTACATCACCGACTTCATATTCACCATGAGGGTCTACGTCTAGTGGAGAATACTCTTGCCTATCATTTGCTGCCAACTCTTTAAGCGCACGCTCATCGCCAGCAACCGCATCAATCATAGTGTTTCCAACATTCCCAACTTTAAGCGCCTGCAAAATCTGAGCGCTTTCAGCCAAAAATCTGGATCCCGAATCAGTAAAACATCCAAGAACAATATCTCGTTCAATATCAAAATCTGGGAACACGCTGCGAGCAGATGCACAAATTGCATCAAAAACAGCTGACGTTTCTGGTGTTCCGCTTTCATAGTTTGCGCCGTCAAAAAGCGCATCTTCACTAAGATTCACGCCTCTCTCTTGCAATCTAAGAACAAGAGCGTGGTTTAAGCGCACATTGCCAGAAAAGTAGATTGTTGCGTATGTTTCATCCTTACCCGACTCTCGAATAACTCGCACTGGGTATGTTAAAACTGGCACATGATTACCGCTCCACGATGCCACTCCAACAACAAGCGAAAGCTCCGAAACACCATTTTCGTGCGCCTTATTATCTCTATCTTCAAAAACCCTGTCTAGTCTGCGCCCTGCTGCGCGCAACATTCCAGAATCGCGGAATAACGCCTGAAGAGTTACTTTTCCACTCGCAAAAAGTTGCGCTATCCCAGATGGGTGAGCATGCGTTAATTCTAATTGTGCGGAAAGTTTCGTTATGTCTTCAAGCGGCGAAGGCGCAAGCTGTGACTTGTATTGTTCGCGCCAAGAGTTTATTCGCCTTAACTTTTCATCTCGCGAAGCTGTAGCCTGCGCACTTTCATGCTTTATTTGCGCATTCTGCTCGTAAGCTTCTTGATAATTTTGTTCACTCGCATTATGCGCTTGATTTACTTGGCTTATAAAATCATTCTGTTCGCCGCTCATACTACTAAACTCCCCTGTTTATAAACCTACTGCGTTGCGGTAAGCGTTATACCCGCTATTTTGCGCTAAAGCTTCATCTACGTCTGCATTGCCTTGAGCTGAAAGCCAAGCGTATAAATCGTCATAAAGACCTGTATTCATGGCTAAAAATGGAAGTAATTCTTGATATTTTGCTATCTCAAACTGCTTAGAGAAATCAGTGGTTTTCTGAGCTTCTTCCGAAGTGAATCCACCTGCTTGTACAATTTCTTTATGCGCGTTGAATTCTCCATTTGACACTTTTTCGAACACAGACCCTGGTTCAAAAGCTGGAGTGTATTGCGAATCTTCTTGAATATTGACTGAATTGGATTGAATGAATTGTTCATGATTTAGTTGAATTTGAGGCTCATCTTGCAATGAATCGTCGGTTGCTGGCGACTCATCTTCTGCCCCATCTTGTAATTCATCCTCATCTTGATAATTGATTTGAATTTCTGCTATCTCTTTTTGTTCAGTATTCTGATCTTGCGTTGTATGATCCTCGTTTTCAACGTCTACATTTTGCGAGTCCTGAATTTTAGAATCGTCTTGAACATCGTGAGAATCAAAAGAATCATTTGCAAGAACACTGTTGTCAGAAATAGCAGCATTACCTGCAACAGCACTGTTATCCACAATATTATCTGGATTCACAGTTTCATCACTATTAGTTTTGTCACTACTAGCTTGTACTGCATTAGCTTGTGCTGCATCATCAAAAAGATTACGAGGTTCTGCAGCAGACTCAAAATCTTCACGCACAACAGGAAGAACAACCTGACTAGCAATCACGGGATCGCTTTGTTTTACAGGATTTACTGAAATATCAGCCTTGCTTGCACTATAAACATCATCAGCTTTACCGGCAGCATTTAATTTGGACTGATTATCCCACATTAAATTAGGGTGTGAAACAGATTGTGCACGGAAAACACCTGTTGGCTCCCCAGCACGAATATCAAGAATATCATCAACCGACAAATCCGAAGCATCTGGCTCTTTAATTGAGCCGTCAGCAGCATAAGAGAACAAGTCGCGCACAGGCTCCGCACTATTTTCGGCCAAAGGAACTGGCTCTTCTATACGCACAAAGTCAATTGGCACATCTCCAAATTGCATGCGAACAATGCTATCTGGCATATGAAAATCAACATCTGGATCTAGTCGCAGCAAATCGCCGCTTTCGTTTACAAGATAAGTTCCGTTTGTAGAATGCAAATCTCGAATAGTCGCCACGCCACTTGTGTCTACTATAAGAAGCGCATGCCTTTTAGACATTGAGCGCTTATTGTCTACAATGTCTACACGCATAAAACCGTCTTCGCGCAAAGGTCGTATAGGCTTTCTGCCAATCTCCACAGACTGACCCGCTCCAACGCGCGCCTGCTCGACACCACCTACTGTAATCATCCAACGCTGCAAGGTTTGTCGACTTCCCACGGAACCTGCTCCCTTCAAAAAACACACTACATACTATTGTGTCATGCTTTGTGTATATTGCGCGAATCGACAACTCCGAGCTGCATAATGCGCGAGATCACCTAAATTCGCTGAGACTATTAGAGCAGAAGCAATAGCTTGCGTTATATTTGTAGCTCACATGATGCGTTTGTAACGTTTTTACCGCAAAAAACATTACAAACATCTCATCAATGATGCAAATATAACGAAAATCAGTCAAAAAAACGTTACAAATGCCTCACAAGCGATACAAATATAACAAACAAGAAAAGTACGAGCAATGTAAGCTATATCTTTTATCTTTGAAATACAAAAAAGCCCTCGTAAAATACGAGGGTTATTCGCTGGGGTACCTGGACTCGAACCAAGAATGGATGAACCAGAATCACCTGTGTTGCCAATTACACCATACCCCAATTGGCAGGCTTCGCGGCTCTTGGAACCGTTCCGTCTTTGTACCCCCGACCGGATTTGAACCGGTGTTGGCGCCGTGAGAGGGCGTAGTCCTAGGCCGCTAGACGACGGGGGCTTCATTTATCTGCTACGCCTCTAGACGCAACAAACGTCGACTTTACAACATAACAGCTCAATACGCAACTGCGGCGTGTCGTACCAAACGAAAAATAATCCCCAAATCAGCTACAAAAATGCCCCAATGCAAGCAAAAATCAACAAGCATTGGGGCAAATCGCGTTAAAGCTTAATCATTTTTACAAATGCTCACGCAATCCAGCCAAACGCGCCAAAGTCACGTCTTTACCAACAATTTCCATGGACTCAAACAATGGCGGAGAAACGCGACGACCAGAAAGAGCCACTCGCACAGGTCCAAATGCCAATCGCGGCTTGTAACCAGCTTCCTCAACAAGCTTCTTGTTCAAAAGCTCGTGCAAAGAATCCGTATGCCAATCAGAAGCATCAACACTTTGCAAAGCAGCGAGCGCAGCATCAAGCACATCACCAGCAGATTCCTTAAGCTGCTTACGCGCATCGTCATCTGGCTCAATATAGCCATCTTCGCTCAACAAACTGCCAACCATTCCAGCAACTTCACCAAGCAAACGCACTCGAGGCTGAACAAGAGGAGCAGCAGCGGTGAGCACTTCACGCTCACGGTCAGTTAAGGCATCCCAATTGTCCGCGCTAACTACGCCATCCTTATGCAAATAAGGCACAGAGCGATTTAAGAAGTCTTGCGAATCAAGCATGCGAATATGCTCAGCGTTAATGGAAATTGCTTTATCCAAGTCAAAGTGTGCAGGGTTTGCCTTAACGTCTCGCACATCAAACTTTTCAATCATCTCGTCCATAGTGAACACGTCGCGATCAGGCGCAATAGACCATCCAAGCAAAGCCAAGTAGTTCAGCAAGCCTTCTGGAATAAAGCCGTTATCTCTATGCAAGAACAAGTTGGACTCAGGGTCTCTCTTAGAAAGCTTCTTCTTGCCTTCGCCCATAACGTAAGGCATGTGGCCGTAAAGCGGAGTTTCCTTCGCAATACCCATTTCCATAAGATAACGGTAAAGCACAATCTGACGAGGTGTGGAGCTAAGAATATCCTCACCGCGCAAAACAACGTTCACATCCATTAACGCGTCATCAACAGGGTTCGTAAGCGTGTAAAGCGGATCACCATTCGGGCGCACAATCACATAATCTGGAACAGATCCAGCTTTAAAGGTGATTTCGCCACGAATTAAATCGTTAAAAGTAATGTCTTCATTTGGCATCTTCAAACGAAGTGCAGGCTTGCGACCCTCCTCGCGGAAAGCTTGCTTCTGCTCCTCAGTAAGGTTGCGATCATAACCATCGTAACCAAACTCAGCTGGGCGCCCTGCAGCAATATTGCGCTCTTTAATCTCTTCTGGAGTAGAGAAGGACTCGTAAGCGTATCCTGCATCAAAAAGCTTTTTCGCTACATCCTTATAAATTTCCATACGCTGAGACTGGCGGTAAGGGCCATTTTCTCCGCCAACATCAATGCCTTCGTCCCAATCAATATTGAGCCAACGAAGAGCCTCAATAATCTGCTGGTAGCTTTCCTCGCTATCTCGCTCATTATCTGTATCTTCAATGCGGAAAAGCAATTTACCATGCGTGTGGCGAGCTTCCGCCCAGTTAAACAGCGCTGTACGAACCATGCCAACGTGAGGCGTGCCGGTTGGCGAAGGGCAAAAACGCACACGAACATTCTTTGGAAGTTCAGGCTTTGTGGATTTTGTTGCATTATTAGCAACTTCTTGAGTTTCCTCTGTATCAGTCATAGGTTCCATTGTGCCGCGCGTTACGGACGTGCCTATCTAGTCAAGCGCTTGCGTTGATTCCTTATTACCTTCCACATGCGCAAACTTTGCGGCCAATGCTTCTCTGGACTTTCTATCGTCTTCTTCTTTTGCAAGCTTCTTAGCCTCTTCTGGATCCCAAAGTACGTCTTCCTTATGCTTTAACCATTCACGCTCAAGCAATGGGGCTGCAATTTCAAGTAGCGTGCTCATACTATTTTCGCCATTTTCGCTAGCTTCGCTAGCTTTACCACTTTTTACGCAATCAACAAGCTCACGCCATTGATTATCCTTAAACATCATTCGCGGAACTCCCGCGCACTCACACACTTCGTTAATATATAGGAATATAGGCAAAGTTTCGTAAATGTTGCTTGTTTTTTCAATAAGACTTTTAAGAATAGACAGTATTGCTGTAATTTTTTGCGATTCTACAGAATTAAGTCCGCAAAAATCACACTCTTGTTTTGCGCATCTAAACGCATCTTGCAAGCTATCAACACTCCAATTACCTGCAACGCTTAAAGAATCCGCAGCACCGTTGATTGCGTTAACATCATTAGAAAGATTTGATTCAAGCTTGTTAAAAATAGCGCTAACATCATTCGTGTTATTTTCTAGCTCTTCTTGCGCTTCGCTGTAGTCTGGTTCGTAGCATAAATCCATATCATCGTAAGCGTTTGCAGCAGCCAAAAGCGCGTCAACTATCTCTTGAGGGCGTCCTGGAATTTCGTCTGCACCTTCATACACAAACTCTGCATCTGGAACAGTAACGTCTAAATCTGTAATAATTCGAGCAATAGTGCGAATCGCCCTAACCTCAAGATTTTCAGCATATTTTGCGTCATTATCTAAATGGCGAGCTTCGCTTAAAGGCCACAATTTAGTTAAATCCGCGGCCGACTTTGCAGCAGACTCAAGCAGACTCAAAGCCTGTGAATCCAGCTTTTCTACAGAATCACCCATAATAACGCTCCTTCGCATTAGCTGTAAAAAACAGTTTCTACGCATCTTTTATGCATATTTTAAAGTCTATTGCTTATTATTCCACACGTTCTATTGCACACGCGCCGCAGGATCCACATATGTGATGGAAAGCACATTCATATTTGCGCAATCGTACGTAATCGAAGTAATCGATGCTAAGGCCGTTTTACGCAAAAGCATATTGTGCTCAGCGTGACCTGTTTCTAGCAAATGACGGTAAGACCATATTGGCGATTCGTGCGTTACAGCTACGATTTGCTCTCCTGGGTGATTTTTCACTTGTTCGCACGCAAAATCGCCAACGCGCGCAGCAATACTCTTGTAGGATTCTCCCCAACTTGGCTTCCACAAGTTAGATACAAGTTTCCAATTGTTGTTTTTCCACAAAGCGCCTTCGCCGTAGCCGATTCTTTTCCCTCGAAAATTGTTTTCTGCTTCGATTAGACGATTGTCTAAAATAATCGGGCCAATTTGCAAAGCGCTTGCGATTTGTTGCGCTGTTTCTTGCGTGCGCTCCAAAGGAGACGAGTAAATCGCACTAATTCCGCGCATTTGTGGAACAGTCGCAATGTATTTTGCTGTAGCGCAAGCCATTTTTAAGCCGCGATTAGATAAGTGAAATCCTGGGAGCCTCTCGTAAAGCACGTGATTTGGATTTTCCACTTCCCCGTGGCGCACAAAATGAATAGTCGTAGCTGGCATATTTTCTAAACCTACTTCCAAACCTACTTCCACCCTTTTGGAGTGTGACTTAACGACCATTCACCTAACTTGTGAGCAAAAGTATTGTCTTTAGCGGCATCATAATCAGGTTTTTGCGACTTTGCGTCGTCTAAAAGCCATTTTCTAATAACAAAATTCCACACAGCTACAACAACTGTTGCAATAAGCTTGCCAATGTTTGTGCGAAGCATGTAAATCGCAGTACCACGCAAAGTTTGTGCCATTCCAAGCGTGCTAAGCCAAATAATCGCATCGTTAATAAGCAAACCAATAACTGCAGAAATAATAAAAATCAGCAATTCCATCCAACGAGCCATGTCTTCGCGGTGCTTAAACACGTACTTCATGCTGGCAATATAGTTAAAAATAAGTGAGATTATAAAAGATATTGTTCCAGCAACAACGTTATTAAGATGCACAAGAAGAAGCAGGTTTAGCAATACTACGTCAATAATCAGCGCAATGATTCCTACGATTCCAAACTTAACAACCTGTTCAATAAGTTTTTTCATACATTCAATTAAACACGCGGAGGCTAACAATTCACTATAATTATTGCGTAACACAGGTTTATTATTGCGTAACATATGTTGCGCAGCACAAGTTTATAAACTTAGAAAATTCATAAAATTTAGCAAAGGAGCGATTATGCCAGTTATTCACACTCATGTTTCTGTAAGCACTACACCTGCTCAGCGCGATGCCTTAAAAGCAGCATACGGCAAAGCGATTAGCGCAGTTCCAGGCAAAAGCGAGCATTGGCTTATGTGCCCGTTTGAAGACAATATGCCAATTTATTTTGCTGGAGACAATTCTAAGCCTGCAGCATACGTTGAAGTGAACGTTTTTGGCTCTAGCGTGCCTGGTTCGGCTTGGGAAAAGTTGACAGAGCAGATTATGGCAGCTTTGAATCGCGAGCTTGGCGTACCACAAGATCGCACTTACATTCGTTACACTGCAACAACTGACTGGGGCTGGAACGGCGGCAACTTCTAGTCGCAAGTCGCAAGCCTAAAATCTCAACTCGCAAAAATCGCCATATCGCAGCTCATATGAGCATTAATATGGCGATTATTTATTATTACAACTATCTATACAAATAGTTGTGAATTAGTCACTAAGATTGATTGCCAAAATTAGGCTCGTCAACAGTAGACTTAGCAGATACAGCGAACGCATCCGACTCGTCAAAATCAGCATCGCTTGAAGAATAGCCATCGCTATTAGCAACGCTGCCTTCAAGATCTGGGCCAGCAGCTACGCGAGCCACTTCTTCCATACCTTTGTTGTCACATAAAACCATACGAACATAGCCAACAACAAATCCAACAGCAGCAGGGCAAACCCAAGCCATTCCAAATTCCGAGAACGGCAACCAGTTTTGAGCAACCAACAACATATCGTTCATATGCAATGCGTTGCGCAAAGCGGATGGCAAACTATTTAAAAAGTCAAATACAGCTGCAACACCAGTAAAACCAAGTGTCCAAGCGTACACAACTTTGGAATTTCCAAAAAGTCGACCACACAAAGCCAAAAGAATCAGCACGATTGACAGCGGATACAAGAACATTAATACTGGAACCGCATATTCGATGATTGCGCTCAAACCAAAGTTTGCAAGGCCAAACGAAACAAGCGTAATCAATACAGACCAAACACGATAGCTAGGACCTTTAGGGAATAGCTTAGAGAAAGTTTCCGAACAGCTTACGATTAAGCCAACTGCCGTCTTTAAGCATGCAAGAGTTACAGTTGCAGCAAGCACGAATAAGCCAACGTTTCCAAGATGATAGCGTGCAACTTGCGCCAAAGTCACGCCACCATTTTCCGCAGGTGGGAACAGCGCGCGGCTACGCACACCAACAACAACAATCGCAACGTAAATCAACGCCATAAGCAAGCAGCTAAAGAATCCAGAGCGGGCAGTATTCACTGCCACATCTTTAGGATCTTTTACACCAAACTGACGAATGGTGCTAACAACAACAATTCCAAATGCCAAGCTAGCTAAAGCATCCATTGTGTTGTAGCCATCTAAGAATCCTGTAAAGAATGACTTATTAACATAATTTCCTATAGGAGCAGCATCCGAAGAAGCGCCGCTTATAGGAGAAAATAGTGCAGTAAATACCAAAACCGCTAGGAACACAAGGAAGATTGGCGTAAGAACTTTACCAACCCATGTAAGTATGCCGCTTGGTTTCATAGCAAAGAAGAACGCGAGCGCAAAGAACACTACAGAGAACAAGAACAAGTACAGTTGTCCGTTTCCGTCTTGCGGAATAATTCGCTCCAATCCAACAGTGTATGAAGTTGTTGCACAGCGCGGAATTGCAAAGAACGGGCCGATTGTTAAATAAAGAACGCATGTAAAGAACATGCCGTATTTTTTGCTAGCTTTGCTAGAAAGCTCAAAAAGACCGTTTGCGCGACTCATTGCAAGAGCCGTAACGCCCAACAATGGCAAACCAACGCCAGTAACAATAAAACCGATTGCTGCAGGCGCAGAATTGTTTCCTGCGTTAGCACCAAGGAATACTGGGAAAATAAGGTTTCCAGCGCCAAAGAACATGCCGAACAACATGACCGCCACGTATGCGGATTCAATAATTGTCAAGTTCCTTTTTTTCGGGGCACTGTCTGTGCTGACACTTTGTGTTGTGACGCTCATGCTACACCTCCTATATGGTGAAAAATTGTTTAAGCATATTATTTAACGCATTGAATAACAAAACTGAAACCGAAAAATAATATTAGGGGGTATACTAATCAATCGCATGTACTTAATCGACAAAAATTTGCAATTTCGCGCGTGTCTACTAGTCAAAAATAAAAGGACGCTAGCGTAAAAACTAACGTCCTAAATAAAAAAGCAAATGCACTAAATCACATCTTGTCTGGAGCAGAAACTCCAAGCAAATCAAGGCCAGATGCAATAACTGTGCGAACAGCCTCGTTAAGCTTTAAGCGAGCTGCAGCGCGTGCTGGCTCTGGGCACTTTGCAATGCGCTGAGCTTCGCGCTCTGCTTCTGGCAAACGATTTTCTGGGTCGCTCAACTCCATTGGCACTACGCGCTCAAGGTTGTACCACTTGTGGTAGCTTGCTGCCAAATCTTCAAGATAATGCGCAACTCTGTGTGGAGCACGCAAATCGCCAGCTTGTGCAAGAGCTGCAGGCCATTGCGCCAAAGCAGCCAGCACTTCGCCATCTGCCTCGGTATTAAGCAAGCTTAAATCGGCTCCATCTGCACTGATTCCAGCATCCGCAGCGTTACGAGCCACATTGCAGCTGCGTGCGTGAGCGTATTGCACGTAATACACAGGATTATCGTTGCTGTGGGAAGCAAGCAAATCCAAATCAATATCAACGCTTGTGTTGTAGTCGGTGCGCGCAAGCGAGTAGCGAGAAGCATCAACGCCAATTGCATCAACTAAATCGTCAATCGTAATAACGTTTCCAGCACGCTTACTCATGCGCACAGGCTTACCATCTTTCATAACGTTTACCATCTGACCAATAAGAATCTGCATGTTTTCGCCTGGCTCATCCCCAAAAGCCGCGCACATTGCCATCATTCTGCCAATGTAGCCGTGATGATCCGCGCCGAGCATGTAGATTGCTACGTCCGCAGGATTCTGTTCGCGATGACGCTTGTTGCGATAGTACGCAATATCTGCAGCAAAGTAAGCGTAATTGCCGTCAGACTTAATAATTACGCGATCCTTGTCGTCGCCATGCTTAGTAGATTCAAACCAAGTTGCGCCATCTTTTTCAAAAATGTCTCCGCGAGAACGCAAATCTGCAATAGCGCGCTCAACTTCGCCATCCTCGTACAAGCTGTTTTCGTGGAACCACACGTCGAAGCCAACGCGAAAATCGCGCATTGACTTACGAATTTCAGCAAACATCATTGGCACTGCGCGCTTGCGGAACTCTTCACGCTGCTCAGAGTCGCCCTCGCCAAGCGGCAAACCTTCCTCGTCTTTACCAAGATCAATTCGAGGTAAGGAAAGAACATCAACGCCGTCTGCTTGCGCTTCTTTTATAACAGCATCCGCGATTTCGTTAATATACGCGCCTTTGTATCCGTCTGCAGGCGTTTCTTCGCCGTTAGCTGCAGCAACTAAAGACTTAGCAAAACGGTTGATTTGCTCGCCGTGATCGTTGAAATAGTATTCGCGCACAACTTTTGCGCCGTTCGCTTCCAAAACTCGAGCCATAGAATCACCAACTGCCGCCCAGCGAGTTCCACCAATATGGATTGGACCAGTTGGGTTTGCTGAAACAAACTCAAGATTCAAAGTTTTGCCGCTCAAATGCGTATTCTTGCCAAAATTAGCACCCTGCTTTAATACTTCGTCAACAACAGCCGCTGCAGACGCAGAATCAAGCGTTATATTAATAAAGCCAGGGCCTGCCACTTCTACGCGCGCAATACCTTGCGCTTCTTGCAAACGCTCGGCAAAAAGTTCGGCTAAATCATGAGGCTTCATACCAGCTTTTTTAGCGAGTTGCATAGCAACATTCGTGGCCCAATCGCCGTGTGCGCGATCTTTTGGCCTCATAACTGCGAGTTTTTCGGCAGCTGGAATCAAATCTTCTGTTAGATTGCCAGCTTTACCACTTGCTACTAAATCTTTCGCGATTTTTTCAATTAATTCACTTAAGCTTTCTGGATTCATGGTTTACAGTCTAGCGTTACCGCGCGATGCTTAGTATTTACAACACACAAAAAGCGCTGGAGTCAAAGATTAACTTACAGCGCTTTTGTTTTGCAATTAATCGCGAAGCAGCTTACGATTAGTTACTTCGCGATTAATCATTTTCGATTACTTGCGATTACTTGCGATTACTTCTTTTTTGCAGGAGCTTCACCGAGTTCGCTTTGAGCAACAGAAACGTTTACATTAGTTGCATCAGAATCTGCATCTGCAGACGAAGAATCCGCCGCCGAATCTCCAGCATCCGCAGCCTTAACAGCGTTAAGCTTTACTTCTCCAGTAACGCGTCCCGCTTCCGCAACGTCTCCCAAAGTCTCCTCAACAGCCTTATAAGCATTTTCTGCTACGTTCAAAGTCACTTGCAAAATAGGAGTCTTCATAGAAACCTTTGCTTCAGACTTAATCTTTCGCAAAGTAGCCAAAGCCTCGCCCGCGTAAGCCAAAGTGTCTGCAGAAACACCGTTTGCAGCAGCCTCATATGCCTTAGCACATGGCCAGCTAGAGCGATGCACAGAGCCTTCGCCGTCATGCATCCAACTCCACACTTCTTCCGTAGCATAAGGCAAGTAAGGAGCAAGCAAGCGAGCCAAAGCATCGAGAGCAAGACCAAGAGTTGTGCGAGCAGACTTTACAGCAGCTTCACTTGGAGTACGTCCAGTGGACTCTGCAGTACCATAAGCACGATTCTTTGCAAGCTCAATGTAATCGTCACAGAACTCCCAGAAGAAGGTTTCGATTGCTTCCAAAGCCTTGGAATGCTCGTAAGATTCAAGCGCATCAGTTGCGGTACGAATAACGGATGCGAGCTTTGCCATAACAGAGCGATCCAAGACTTCCGTAACGTTTGCAAAATCCCAATCCGCACTAGCAGACTCAAGAACCTGATGTTCCTCGTTCTCGCGGCCAATTGCGAGCGCAAACTTCGTAGCGTTCAAAAGCTTAATCGCAAGGCGTCGGCCAATCTTCATCTGGCCTTCGTCATAAGTTGCATCCAAGCCGAGTTTTGCTGAAGTTGCCCAGTAGCGCACAGCATCCGCACCAAACTCTTCGATCGGCTTATTTGGCACAACCACGTTGCCCTTAGATTTAGACATCTTCTTGTGGTCTGGGTCCAAAATCCAGCCAGAAAGCGCAGCATGCTTCCAAGGCAAGCAGCCGTTTTCGAGATGCGCGCGATCAACCGTACTAAACAGCCAAGTACGAATAATATCCTGGCCTTGTGGACGCAAATCCATTGGGAAAGTAGCCTTAAACAGAGCTTGATTTTCCTCACCTGGCTCTTCCCAACGAGTCACAATTTGTGGAGTTAAGGAAGATGTAGCCCAAGTGTCCATAATGTCTTGCTCAGCTGTAAAGCCGTTTGGCTGGTCTCGCTGAGATTCATCAAAGCCTTCTGGAACGTCAATAGTTGGGTCGATTGGCAAACGATCTTCGCTAGGCGTCAAAGGATGCTCGTAATCCACTTCCCCATTTTCGTTTACTGGATACCAAAGTGGGAATGGCACACCAAAGAAGCGCTGGCGAGAAATAAGCCAGTCGCCATTCAAGCCGTGAACCCAATTCTCGTAGCGCACGCGCATAAAGTCTGGGTGGAAGTTAAGTTCCTTGCCGCGCTCAATAAGCTCAGCGTTCAGCTTTTCGTCCGTGCCGCCGTTCTTTAAATACCATTGGCGAGAAGTGACGATTTCCAAAGGCTTATCGCCCTTTTCGTAGAAGTTCGTCATACGCTTTGTTGGCTTTGGTTCGCCTTCCATATCTCCAGCTGCTTGCAAAGCTTCAACAACTTCCTTGCGAGCGGAGAACGTGGTTTTGCCGGCAATTTTCTCGAACATTTCACGGCCAGACTCGTCCGTAATCCAATCAGGAGTCGTCATTACAATGCGGCCGTTACGCTGAATAATTGGTCGAGTTGGCAAACTCAAGTCGCGCCACCACTCAACGTCAGTTACGTCACCGAAAGTGCAGCACATTGCAATGCCAGCGCCCTTGTCCATTTGAGCTGCAGGATGCGCCAAAATCGGGACCTTCACCTTAAACAGCGGTGAGTAAACTTCCTGACCAAAGTACTTCTTGTAACGCTCGTCGTCTGGATGCGCGATCAAAGAAGTGCATGCAGCAAGCAATTCTGGGCGCGTAGTTTCAATATAAATTGGCGTACCATCTTCAAAGCGGAACGCAATCTTATGGTAGAAGCCAGGATATTCGCGCGCTTCAAGCTCAGCCTGCGCAACTGCAGTCTGGAATGTAACATCCCACAAGCCTGGAGCGTCTTTCTGATAAGCCTCTCCACGAGCAAGATTGCGCAAGAATGCTTTTTGTGCAACTCGGCGAGGCTGCTCGCCAATAGTGTGATAAGTTTGCGACCAATCAACAGAAAGACCAAGCCTACGCCACAAAGCTTCAAAAAGCTTCTCATCTTGAGAAGTCAAGCGCTCACAAAGCTCAATAAAGTTCTGTCTGCTTACAGGAACCTGATCCTTAGCTTCAATCTTCTTGCCTTCAGTGCCTTCAAAAAGCGGCTTAAAATCAGGGTCATACTTCAACGAAGTATCCACTCGCACACCGTAATAATTCTGCACGCGGCGTTCTGTTGGCAAGCCGTTATCATCCCAACCCATTGGGTAGAAAACGTCAAAACCTTGCATACGCTTATATCGCGCAATCACATCAGTATGCGTGTAAGAAAATACGTGACCAACGTGCAAGTGGCCACTAACGGTTGGAGGTGGAGTATCGATAGAATACACGGCCTTACGGTCGCGAGAATTATGGAATGCGTAAGTCTTAGCTTCGTCCCAATTGCTACGCCACTTGTCTTCAAGACCATCAACGCCAACTTTGTTAGGAAGAGGCGTTAAATGTGCGTGTTTTACTGTGTTATTATCCTGTTCACTCATGAACTGAATATTAGAAACTCAGCGCGACAACGTCAATATTTTTACTAATATTTGTAAAAATTATTCAAATCAACGGTTGCTGGCGACTAATCCCAAACCACACGCACTTATATTCCTGAAATAATCTTGGATTTATTTTACGTTTACATCGTGCAATGGTAAAAGTTGATCAGTCATGTTTGTAGGATACCCACTAACATTAGATTTAGCTACCACAATGCTCTTTCGCGCATACATCCAGTTCGAAACAGCGTAATTATTCAACTCTTTAGCATACTGTTTGACATTTGACTCATATCCTTCTGCATTGGTTGATTTCATTGCCTGTGCAAAATATTTCTGCGACTCATGATCTTGGAACAAATAAGTAGACTTTGTATCTGCATACGCTCCAGAATCCAAAGTGTGATTCATCCATGTGAGTGCTAAGTCATATTTACCATCATGAATTCGCTGTTTCATAGTGTTCTCATCTACTTCTTCGACATTCACACGGAAACCGCCGGTAGCGTTTAACTGAGAACCAAGCGCATTACCAATATTGCTCATTCCAAGAGGTACGAGGAATGTAATTTTACCAAGGTAGGCAGCAGAGAAATATGAGAATAGAGATCGAGCTTTTTGAGGATCGTGTGGATAAGTGCCACTTAAATCCTCGTATCCTGGCGACAATGGAGAAATTGGTCCACGCACAATTTGACCACCAAATGGATCAGCCGATAAAACAGTGTTTATATCCATTGCGTAACTGCTTGCTCTACGAACGTGCTGATCGCAGAAAATAGACGATATTCCAGTGTTATAAGCAATCATTCGTATTCTAGTGCTCTGACCTTCAACAAGTTGAGTATTTGGCATTGACGCCATACGTTTGTTTTCATTGCCATCAAGAGGAACTGCCATTTGAATATCGCCATTCTGCATGGCATTTGCTAAAGATGTATCGTCATTAAAGTATTTAAGAGTTATGCTAGCGCAGCCAGATGCTGTACCCCAATATTTGTCGTTTCTCACAAGAACAAGGTCTGAACCTTTACTATAGCCGTTAACTTTAAAAGGTCCTGTTCCCATAGCGTCTGAAGCGTAGTTTAATGAAGCGCGAGTGTCATATACAATTCCAGCTCTACCTGCTAATCTTCGCAGCAGTAATGGATCTGGCATTTTTAATGAAATGTTTAGAATATCAGGTCCTGAGTTAGATACGCTTGTAATATTCGTCAACTTTTCATAGCCTGGATAGCTTTTTGTAATACCTTGTTGAAGTGATTGCAGTACGGAGCCAGAGTCCATTACGTCTCCATTTGCAAACTTCACGCCTGAACGAATCCTAAACTTATAATTCAAACCGTCGGAAGATACGCTCCAAGACTGAGCAAGACCTGGTTTTAAAGCATTATTGCCGTCTCGTTTAATAAGCGTTTCATAAACGTTTTCAATAAGAGCTTGTTGCAGTGAATCACTGTCGTCAGTCCTAATATCTAAGGATGCTGGGGCTGTACGCAAGCCTATTTTTAAAACTGAGCCTGATGCTGGAACAATACTTTCTGGAACTATTGATCTTCCATCTAAAAATCGCCATCCACCCCATGCAACAACAGACATAATGGCAATTAAGACTATAAAAATAACCCACGAGGACACGCCTTTTTTAGCTTTTTTTGCATAACGTGCTTTTCTCATATGTGATCCAGATGAGTATCTTTCAAATTCAGACATAGCCAACAGTGTATATCATCGATTGAATCATACGTAGAATTTATGCAGAAAATAATCTAAAAATACCCTAAGAATATTCTAAAAGTTAATTATATGAGATATTAGAAAAATCCGTTACGACAACCACAACGCAGCTACGACAAAATCCACGACAAAATCCACGACAAAACCTACAACATAACTACAACATAACTACAACATAACTACAACATAACTACAACATAACTACAACATAGCTACAACGAAACAGATGGGCACAGAAATCTTAGAGGGCAGTCAGCACAATGCGGATTCCTAGCTGTACATATTTTTCTACCATGAAGAATAAGGCGGTGAGACAAATTAGTCCATTCTTCTGGCGGAAAATAAGATGTAATTTCACGCTCAACTTTTATAGGATCTGACTTAGCGATTTTCCAATCGCTTCTCCATCTAAGCCTTGACGTCACACGCATAACGTGGGTATCTACTGGAAACCCTGGGATACCAAAAGCATTGCCCAATACAACGTTTGCTGTTTTTCTTCCTACACCTGGAAGTTTTGTAAGATCATCCATATTATTTGGAACTACACCATTGAAATCGTCCATAAGTTTTTGCGAAAGCTCTATAATATGCTGCGATTTTACTCTATAAAATCCAAGTTGATGGATGATCTCTTGTACATTATATATTGGTGCGCGCGCTAAATCTTTTGGCGTAGGATAAGTTCTAAAAAGTTGTTCCGTTACAATATTTACACGTCTATCAGTGGTTTGTGCGCTAAGAACAGTGGCTATTAGTAGTTCAAATGGATTTGTAAAATTTAATGCACACTTTGGATTCGGTATTTCTTCGCATAAAATCCTATACTCTTCGCTCATCCTAGCGATTTTTTTAGATTTTCTAGAATTGGAAGATGATTCTTGACTACTATTCACGCTTTGTAATTTAACCAATATAATAAACCACTAATCCGCTACAGGAATTCTAGTCGGAAGCCGCCGACGAATCACTATTATCAGAATCTGTAGAATCTACAACTTCATCCTGAGACTCTAAAGGATCGAAACGATACCCAACATTCCTAACCGTTCCAATAACGTGCTCATATTCAACGCCTAATTTCGCGCGTAACCTACGAATGTGAACATCCACTGTACGAGTTCCACCGTAATAATCGTAACCCCAAACCTCTTGAAGTAGGTGAGCACGAGTGAATACTCGCCGAGGATGCTGAACAAAGTATTTAAGAAGCTCAAATTCTTTATACGCTAAATCAATAGGCTTTCCGTGCAAGCTAACTGTGTAACTCTGCGTATCTACGACTAAATCCCCAGAGCACATTTGACCGCTACTGTTAATTTCCACGCTACCAGAATCAGCTACATGTTCTTTAGAAGTAGATTCAGCCGACCCACCTCGTTGAGAAGCTAGTCTAAGTCTACCTTCTACTTCGGCTGGTGAAGCGGTTGTCAGCATAACATCGCTAACACCCCAAGATGCATTAACAACTGTGAATCCGCCTTCTGTAAGAATTAAGATAACAGACATTGTTAAATTAGAAGCACGAACAATAGAGCATAAAGATTTAGCCAAAGACAAATCTTCTCTAGCATCTACAAGAAGAATAGTGTTTTCTGGCATCTTAAGCATACTAGACGGTTCCATTGGGAGCACTCGCACTCTATGCGAAAGTAGAGTCAAAGATGGCAAAACTTTTGCAGGCGCGGCACAAGAGGTCATCAATGTAATATCCGTCATATTGATACCTCCAGAACGCATAGAATTGAATAACAAATTCAAAATCAAGCTGTTAAAAGAGAATTGTAATCCATACTTAAGATACTTAATAAGAATCGAAGCATGCAAGTGTACGCTTACATATAAAATAAGTTAATACGGCTAAACAATTTATTAAAATTATCTTATAAAACGCGATAGGAGCGTAATATGAGCAACGATAACATCGCACATAATGCAATGCATAATCACATTACGATTGTTGTAACTCAATTCGTTGCTATAGCTCTTTTAGCAATTGCAGCCATTCTGCCAATAGCCACAGCAAAAGCCGTTATAACCGTTTGCGTGATTATTCTTCTGGCTCTAGTTACTTTCTGGCCACTACAAGGTTCTACAGCAGATAAAGCTATTCCGCTTTTTGCCGGAATCGCATCCATGTGGTGCGCGGCATTAGCTTTAAAAGGTTGGCTTCCTAACAGCGTAATAGATAATACAGAAGTTAGTATGGATAAGTTCATTGCAGCTATTCACCCATATGAACGTTGGGCTGTTAGCTTTGCTCTAATTCTTGTTGCTGCAACTTTTGTTAGCTTTGGTCGTCAAATGCTTAGGGAAGAGAGATCTAATCTGGTAAGAAATATTTCACATTCTCTTACAGCAAGTATCGCTTGTGCAGCTCTTCCAGGATGGCTTTTTTTGCCTTCGATTATTCGTTTCACATTCTCCGTGCGTATTCTAGAACTTGGCGTACTGGTAGCAGTATTGGGTTTGCTTGCCGTGATTGTTCTAGCTGGGCTTTCTCATCTTTGGGTTAAAGATGCAAAATACAATACTGACATGCTTTTGCCACAAGTTGGTACTGCTTTGATTCCCGTAATGATGGGCGGAATGGTTGTTTACGCAACTGGTTTAGGAATGCTACTAATCGCTTAAATTTTTTAGAATAAAAAAGTGTCTAACACATAAAAATGTGTTAGACACTAGCAAACGCGTTTCTAAAACGCTCGGAAGATTCGCGACTAATCTCGAAAACTACTTTTCGCTTTCTTCAAGACGCTTGCGAGCTGCGACAATTTCCTTTTCAGCCTGCTCAACTCCAGCCCAGAAGTCACCAGGAAGAACTTCCTTACCTGGCTCCAAAGCCTTGTACTGCTCGAAGAAGTGCTTGATTTCAGCCTTGTGATACTCATTCACGTCATCAATATCCTTGATGTCGTCGAAACGAACATCTGCTGGAACGCACAAAACCTTATCGTCTCCGCCAGCTTCGTCAACCATGTGATACAAGCCAACAGCGCGGCACTCAACAACGCATCCTGGGAACACAGAGTTTGGAATCATAACAAGAGCATCGAGTGGATCGCCATCTTCGCCCAAAGTTCCATCAATGTAACCGTAATCATCTGGATAACCCATAGCTGTGAAAAGGGTACGATCCAAGAAAACGCGACCAGTTTCGTGATCAACTTCATACTTATTCTTGGATCCGCGTGGGATTTCTACCACAACATTGAATGTTTCTGCCATGTTTACTCCTTAATGCGTAAAATAATGCGTAAAACACACTGTTTATCAATCTAACGTTTATACACCTAAATTAGACTGTTCAGTCTAACTCTAGCGCGCAGCAAAGAGCACGTAAAACGCGTTGTATAACATTGGCATTTTAGCAAACAAAAGTCGAAAGCAACCGCACTAAAAAATAGCAGAGAAAAATCTTAATAAAAACGAATAATTACCTTGAAAAATATTTAAATCCATATTAAAAAATTTCATAAAACTTGCAAAAAACATAAGAAAAATCAAGGAAAAACTAGGGAAAAACTAAGACACGCTATAACTAACTAC
The DNA here is from genome assembly GCF_049262855.1 of Gardnerella sp. DNF00038. Classification (NCBI taxonomy): domain Bacteria; kingdom Bacillati; phylum Actinomycetota; class Actinomycetes; order Bifidobacteriales; family Bifidobacteriaceae; genus Gardnerella; species Gardnerella sp. DNF00038. The sequence goes on from NZ_CP058407.1 coordinate 1,494,976, forward strand.
AGTGTCTTAATACGTAGATAATATGACTACGTTTTGGGCGATGTTAGTCATAAAACAATTCATACCCACATAATGTCCACAACCAAAATTAAACCACGTATTAGCAAGTTGCAGGCAAAATGACAGAGATAAACAACGCAGCTAACACTACAAGCAAACGCAACGCTGCAATAGATGGCATGCGTGCTATTGCTGTTATTGCGATTGTAGCGTTCCACCTACGTCCAATAGTACTTCCAGGAGGATTCTTGGGAGTAACAATGTTTCTTGTTATGGCTGGATACTTCAGCACTGTATCTCTGCTAAAAATGTTTGAAACATCAAATGCGCAAAAGTCGCCAGCAACCAGCGAACAAACCAAAACACCGGTAAAGTCTAAAATATTCGCCTACTTAAAATACTTGTTTAAACGCGTAAAACGAATTTGGCCGTCTACTATAGGGATTATTGCTCTGAGCGCCCCACTAATGTGGCTATTTTCACCAAGTCTTTTAACAAAACTACAATCTGACGCACTAACAGGCGCTAGCTTTACAAGCAATATGGCGTATATTTTACGAAAAGTATCTTACTTTGAACAATCAGGACTACCATCCCCAATAAAACACCTTTGGTATTTGGGACTTATTATGCAAATCTTTGTATTTTGGCCGATTATACTATGGGCGATTCTTAAAATTGTGCACTCTAAATTTGTAAGAATGTGCGTTACGGCGATTCTTATGATTGCATGTTCGTTGGCAAACCTAGCAATTACGATTTTTTATGGAGATGGCCAAACCATTGCGCGCGTGTATTACTCTATTGACACTCGAGCTGGAGAATTCTTAATTGGTGCATTACTAGCAATGTATTGCACATGGTTTAACGAACGTTCCATTATCAAAATTATTGCAGATGCTTGTAAATATATTGTTGGAAACAAAAGCAAAAAAACACAAATCGAAAAAATAGAGGATTCATCAGAGATAGAAGCGCAAAATACACAAAATACGCAAAATAAAAGCCAATCCTCAGAAGCCTCGATACCAGACGATTTACTAGCAGGATTGCAAGTAAACATGATGGAATCTGATAAAGATGGCGAATATGACGAATCCGATGAATCTAATAATGAAATTGCTGGGGAAAAGTGGCAACAAACCAACGAATCAGAAAACACTGATAAAGTAAAAACTGATCTAAAAAATAAATCAGAATCTGGTAAATTCGCAAAAATAGCAAAAACTCTTCAAAAACCTCTAAGCACACTACAAAAATCGATTATAGGATTGGCTGCGTTAATTTTTATTCTATGGTGCTTAGTGAAAGAAGACGGTTCAAAAACCTGGATTGTTTACGGCGGATACACGATATTCGCAATAGTTTGCGCGATTTTAATGTGGTCCTGCCTACAGAAAAATAGTATTTGCACTAAAATACTTGAAATTGCTCCACTGAAATATATAGGTCTAAGATCTTTTGCGATTTACATAGTCCACTTCCCTATTCTAGAAATACTAAACCCTGCTACAAGAACCACACAGATAACTCTTTGGGAACAGGCAGGGCAATGCGTAATAGTTATTATTGCAGCAGAGGTTTTTTACAGAATGTTCGAGATGCCTCTTGCAAATAAGCATATAACCTTTAGTATTATCCAGAAAGACGATATTATCTCGGATGATATAGACGCGAAAAACCCTGATTTATCTTCAGATACTTTAAACGTTAAAAGTAAGAATATAAGATTGCCGTTTGTTTTAAGAAGAACGGTAATAGTGATTTGTGCAATAGTTGGGCTAGCAATAATTGCAGCGCCAGTTAACTGGAATAGTATTGCGCAAGCGCGAGCTATACAATTAAGACCAGAATTAAACGCGCAAGACGCGAATACTCAAAACAAAACTGCACAAAACAAAACTGCACAAGAAAAAAATTCCGCTAATACGAAGAAAAAAACAGGCGGAAAGCGCGAGAATATAGAAAAACAAACGCTTCCAACAAAACCATCTGACCATAGGATTCTCAACCCGATTGCAGAAAAAGTGCCAGAAAACATAAATACAAAACCATGGAAAATAGACTCAAAACGCAATGTTTGCACTGCAGACATAACAATGGTTGGAGATTCCGTAACAGAAGGCGCAAAACCATACCTTATGCAAGCATTACCAAACGCTTGGATTGACGGAAAAGTGAGCAGACAAATATTCCACGGAGCGGAAGATTATCAGCAAGATTTAGTTGGGAAACACCCTGGAAGCGTTGTAATCTATGAGCTTGGAACAAACGGACCTCCTAGAGACGAATCTGTTTTGCAAAATATGGTAAATGTTACAGGCGGCAAACCAGTGTATTTTGTAACAACCCGTGTTCCACAGCCTTGGCAAGACGAAACAAACGCAAGACTGCGCGCTTTTGCAGCGAAACGCAAAAACGTTGGAATAATAGACTGGTATGGTTTAAGCGCAGGACACTCCGAATTCTTAACAGACGATGGAATACATTTGACTCCTATTGGAGGTCCACAATACGCGCAAATGATAAGACTAGCCGTGTGCGGAGGATGATTTACTGGTAAATCCTAGTGAGAATCATGGTAAGTCCTGCGCAGCAAATCAAGTCGAAACATTACGATGGTATACATGACTGAATTAAGAACCACAATATGCTCGACTGCGCATAGCGAAGAAACAACAGCTTGGAAAAATCCGCTACGCGATCCACGAGACTTGCGTTTGGCTCGTATTGCAGGACCATGTAGTTTAGTAATATTCGGAATTACTGGCGATTTAGCGCGCAAAAAACTTATGCCAGCCGTATACGATTTGGCAAATCGAGGGCTTTTGCCACCTGGATTTGGTTTAACGGGCTTCGCAAGACGCGACTGGACAGATGAACATTTTGTAAACTTTGTGCGTGAAAATATTCAACAACATTGCCGCACACCATTTCGTGAATCAACATGGATTAACCTTGCTAAAGGCATACGTTTTGTTCGCGGAACATTCGACGACGCAAGCGCATTTGAGCGCTTAAGCAAAACCGTAAGCGAATTAGACAGAGATCGCGGAACTCGCGGAAATCACGCGTTTTACATGTCGGTTCCGCCTTCTAGCTTCCCTGTTGTGGCACAGCAGTTAGCAGCATCGGGGCTTTCACATTCCTCCGAAAACGCGTGGAGACGAGTGATAATAGAAAAACCTTTTGGTCACGATTTAACAAGCGCACAAGAGTTGGATCGCGTAGTTTCCGAGGTTTTTGACCCTAATTCCGTGTTCCGCATAGACCACTATTTAGGCAAAGAAACTGTGCAAAATTTGCTGGCTTTTCGTTTTGCAAATGCAATGTATGAGCCAATTTGGAACGCTAATTATGTTGACCACGTGCAGATTACTATGGCAGAAGATATTGGCATAGGCGGCAGAGCTGGATATTATGATGGGATTGGAGCAGCCAGAGATGTTATTCAAAATCATCTGCTGCAACTAATGGCTCTTACTGCTATGGAAGAGCCAGTAAGTTTTAGTGCTAGTGACTTGACGGCTGAAAAAACTAAGGTCTTGTCTGCTATACGCTTGCCTAAAGATTTAGCAACAAATACTGCGAGAGGTCAATACGCAGAAGGTTGGCAAGGATCGTATAAAGCCGTTGGATATTTGCAAGAGCAAGGAATTAGCCCGGATAGCACTACGGAAACATACGCTGCCGTGCGTTTAGACGTAGACACTCGTCGCTGGGCTGGAGTTCCGTTCTATTTGCGAACCGGAAAGCGCTTAGGAAAGCGCGTTACAGAGATTGCCGTGATTTTTAAGCGCGCTCCACACTTGCCTTTTGAGTCCACTGCTGTGCGCGAACTTGGTAGTAATGCGATTGTGATTCGCGTTCAGCCAGATGAAGGCGTAACAATGCGATTTGGCGCAAAAGTGCCAGGCGGAACATCTATGGAAGTTCGCGATGTTTCTATGGACTTTAGTTATGGAAGATCTTTTACAGAAAACTCTCCAGAAGCCTACGAGCGCCTTATTCTAGACGTTTTACTTGGCGAGCCACCGCTTTTCCCAACTACACAAGAAGTTGATTTAAGTTGGAAAATCTTAGATCCTATTGAAGATTTTTGGAGTTCGCTTGGTACACAGCCTCAGCCATACCGTGCTGGAACGTGGGGTCCAGCGGAAGCTGACGCTATGCTTGCTCGCGATAATCGCCATTGGAGGCTGCCATGATTATTAATCTTCCTAACACAAACACGTCTAAAATCTCTGCAAAAATCGACGAGCTTCACGAAGAGCGTGGAGAATCTGCAACTGGACGCGTGCTAACTCTTCTTATTGACACCACTCTTAAAGATCTTGAAAACGCACTGGGAGCAGCAAATGCAGCTAGTCGCGAACACCCTTGTAGAGTTATTGCCATTGTTCGCGAATCACAAGTCAATATAGCAGATTCACGAAGCGAAGAAACGCCAAACTTAGACGCGCAAGTACGCTTTGGCGCAGATGCTGGAGCTGGGGAAATCATTATTCTCTATCCTCATAATGGCTTAGTTCGACATCCAGATACGCTTGTTATTCCTCTGCTTGTTCCAGACGCGCCGATTGTTGCGTGGTGGCCTACAAATGCACCAGAAAATCCTGCTAAGGACTTGCTTGGAACTATGGCAAGTAGCAGAATCACTGATGCTCAAAATGCGGACAATACCCTTGAAACTGTGAAAAATTTGCGCAAAAACTGGTCTTCTAAAGATGTTGATCTTTCTTGGACTCGTCTTACTCCTTGGCGTGCAATGCTAGCTTCTATGCTTGATCAGCCTCCGCATTTACCTGTTATTAGTGCTAAGGTTAGCGGTCCAAAGCATTATGTTCCGATGCATTTGCTCGCACAATGGCTAAAAATATCGCTTAATGTTCCTGTTGAAATTGTTGAGGATTCGAGCGCGCATGCAATTACGGAGGTAAGTCTTAAAAGACAAGATGGCGTGCTTTCTTTGACTCGTCCTTCTGGAGAAGAACAAGCAATGATAAGTCTTCCAGGACAAGCAACACAGCCAATTGCAATGCCAATTAGATCTTTAGAAGATTGCTTGAGTGAGGAGTTGCGTAGAATCGATCCAGATGAGATCTATGCTCAACTTGTTCACGCAGATTGTTGCACAATGCAAGATAACGAACTTTAATACAACGGGTAAAAAATAATAAAAGGATTCATTATGGCTGAAGATTTTAGATTTGCGCATAACGCAACAGTGTACGGCTACGATAATCAAGATATTCTAGCTGCTGTTGCTGCGCAAAAACTTGTGACTTTGATTATGCAATGGCAAAACAATGTTGAAAATCTTAATAAGCCATTCCATCTTTTGCTAACAGGTGGAACAGATTCTATTCGCATGTTTCAAATGTTAGCTAGCAACCCATTGCTTCCAGCAATCAACTGGTCCAATGTTCATATTTGGTGGGCAGATGAACGTTTTGTAGCTTATAACAGCGACGATCGCAATGCGCTCAAGGCTCGCGAGCTACTTCTTAATATGCTTAGCGATCACAAAGTTTTGCAGGAGTCTCATATTCACGAAATGCCTGCAGATGATCGCAATGCGCAAGAAGTGGCAAATGCTAGCGATGCTGAAAACAATGCGATTTTAGACGCAGCAGCACGCGATTACGAAGAAGAAATTATAGGCTTACTAGGCAAAGAGCCTGTGTTTGATTTGGCAATTCTTGGCATGGGACCAGACGCACATATGGCTTCACTTTTCCCAGGATTGCCGCAAATTCATAATCGCGATCGCATAGTTTTAGGCGTGAATCACTCCCCTAAGCAACCGCCAATGAGATTAACTCTTAGCGCACCCGTGCTGGCTCATAGCCGCCGCACTTGGTTCTTAACGGCTGGAGAGCAAAAAGGAAAAGCTTTAATGAACGCGCTTTCTTCGGATAATAACCCAGATTATCCTGCGTCTTTTGCCAACGGCACGGAAGAAATCGCATGGCTAACCACCGCAGAAACTTTGCACGCTGCAATTCAGTAATCTGCATAATATTCAGCAAGTCAAAAATTAAATGCGCTACATAAATTGGCGCAAATGCGAAAATAGCATGTTTAAAACATGGCGCATTTGGGAAAATCTTCATAAAACCATTGAAATATCAAGGAAATCAATCAATTTAAGAATATTAGTAAAATTCAGCAATAAAATATGCTAAAAAAGATCAGAATAGAGTACATGCCTCTGCATAATAATGCAAAGGCATGTTAGTTATAAATATTATTTGATTTAATCTTGCTTTACTTCTGGGCGATTAGGCTCTGCCCACAAAGTGTGGAATACTCCTGGCTCGTCAATGCGACCGTAAGTGTGAGCGCCGAAGAAATCGCGCTGAGCCTGAATAAGCGAAGCTGGCAAACGCTTGGAACGCAAGCCATCGTAGTATGCAAGCAAGCTAGAGAATGCTGGCACAGGAACCCCGTGCTCAACTGCGCGCGCAATAACACGACGCCAAGCAGCTTGAGACTTTTCAATAGCATCCTTAAAGTAAGGAGCAAAAATCAAGGAAACACTCGCCTGCCCAGATTCAAAAGCCTCGGAAACGCGGTTTAAGAATTGTGCACGAATAATGCATCCGCCTCGCCAAATGCGAGCAACAGCAGCCTGGTCAATCTTCCAATCATGCTCAATTGCAGCAGCTGCAATCTCGTCGAATCCCTGAGCGTAAGAAACAATCTTAGAAGCGTACAAAGCTTGGCGAATATCCTCAATAAACGCCTTGCGCTCAGAATCGCTAAAATCAAAATGCATATCTGGGCCAGTCAAACCTTGGCTTTCGGCAGCTTCACGCAAAGCAACTTGGCTTGAGAGTCCGCGAGCAAACACAGCTTCAGCAATACCCGTTACAGGTATTCCGAGAGAAAGCGCAGACTGCACAGTCCAAGTACCCGTGCCCTTCATACCAGCGTGATCCACCATCATCTCAACCAAAGGCTTACCAGTCTTAGCATCCTTCTGTCGCAAAACATCCGCCGTAATCTCAATCAAATAAGAATCAAGCTCGCCCTTATTCCACTCGCTAAACACATCTGCAATGTCTTCAGACTTCATACCCAAGCCGCGAAGCATTAAATCGTAGCTTTCGGCAATAAGCTGCATATCCGAGTACTCAATACCGTTGTGAACCATCTTTACAAAGTGGCCAGCGCCATCAGTGCCAATATGAGTTACGCAAGGCTCGCCTTCTGCAACAGCTGCAATCGACTTTAAAATAGGGCCAAGAGTCTTCCAAGACTCCTCCGTGCCACCTGGCATCATAGAAGGACCGCGAAGCGCGCCTTCTTCGCCACCAGAAACACCGCAACCAACGTAGTGAAGACCGCGCGCGCGAATGTTACGCTCTCTGCGAATTGTGTCTTCAAAGTAGGAGTTTCCGCCGTCAACAATAATATCTCCTGGCTCCATAGCGTTTGCAAGCTCTTCAATAACAGCGTCTGTAGGAGCACCAGCTTTTACCATAATGATTGCAGTGCGTGGACGCTTAAGCGAAGACACAAATTCTTCAACAGTTTTAGCAGGAACGAAAGCACCTTCACTGCCGTGCTCATTCATTAAAGTTTCGGTGCGTGAATAATGACGATTGTAAACAGCAACTGTATTACCGTGATGTGCAAGATTTCTCGCTAAATTCGACCCCATAGCCGCTAAACCAACAACGCCAATATTTGCCTGGGCTTCCGTCATAATGACACCTCTATCTTTTAATATTTATAACCGTAATATTTATAACCGTTTTATTATTTTATGATTGCTTTATTTTTAACACTTAACCAATCAAAACACACTTTTTTAAGTTTATCTACCTATATGCACAAGCGTCATTCATACGATCACAAAACCTACGACATAACCCACGCGTTAATCGCGATTTTGTGATAAAGATTACATTTTTACTTTTATTAGTCGCTATTAAAAAAACATAAATACCGCTTAAATCTTATAGACACGCGTGATAGCCAAAAATTTGGGCACACTAAATATAGGGATTAGACATACAACACGCCACTATAAATAGTGTTAAGTGGTAGTAGACTGTTAAATCGTGCCAAAAAGCACAAACTTAAATAATCATCAAACAAAAAGATTTAAACACCACATAACGAAGGGAGACGAACCGTGACTATTACAGTTTTCACAAAGCCACATTGCCCGCAGTGCGATGCCACAAAGCGTCAATTCACTAAGCTAGGCGTGAATTTTGAAACAGTAGATTTAACTCAAAGCCCTTCTACTTTAGACCAATTGCGCGCAGCAGGATATCGCCAAGCGCCAGTGGTGATTACTCCAAACTCGTCGTGGAGTGGGTATCGCCCAGATTTGATTGCGCAAATCGCAAGCCAACTAGAAGACGAAAATCAAAGCAATAAAAATAATTAAAGCAATCAACAATCAAGAATAAACAATCAACAATCAAAATAATCAAAGCAATCAAGAAGCATAAAAATGTGTGATCAAGAAAATATGTCACAACCAAGCGAGCCAGAAGCGCGCGCACAAGGCGAATCAATCGGAGCTGTAGTCTATTTTTCTTCCGTCTCCGAAAACACACTACGATTCGTGAAAAATTGCGATTTTCCAAGCAACAATGTGAACGTATATCGCATACCGCTTCGACCAAAAGAGCCAGAATTGCACGTGCGCGAGCCATACGTTTTGATTGTACCGACTTACGGCGGAGGAAACATATCTAAAGCAATACCAATGCAAGTGCGCAAATTCCTAAATAATCGCGAAAATCGTTCGTTTATTCGCGGCGTAATATCTTCTGGAAATACGAATTTTGGAGATGCATATTGCGCTGCAGGCGGTCAAATCGCTGGAAAATGCGCAATCCCAAATATGTATTCGTTTGAACTTACAGGAACTGCAGAAGATATAGAAAAAGTAGCGCAGGGAATACCAAAATTTTTAAGGCAATTAAAAGAAACAGAAGAAACGAAATAAACAAATAAACAAAATCAACAAAATCAACAAAAAACAGCGTTTGAAAAGCAAAACTAACGCACGAGGAAAGGAATAAACACCATGAATAGCACGGATCCGATGAGCGAATCTACTTCGCTTAATCTTGATCACACTGACGACACCAACACTGCTAGCAGCACAGCAGAGCGCATTCGCAACAGCCGCGACTACCACGTTCTTAACGCTATGCTCGGTCTTTTCGACCCAGAAAAAGGTATTCAGTTTGATAAAGATCAGGAAGCAGAAAAGCTTTACGTTTCGGGTTACGTGCAAGAACACAGCATGAAGTTTGCTTCAACTCATGAGCGCTTGAACTATTTGATTAGCAACTACTACTACAACGGAAACGTGTTCGGCAAGTATAGCAGCGAGTTTCTAGATAAGTTCTACGAGCACGCGGAATCTGCTCACCACACTTTTGGCACATTCTTGGGTGCTTTTAAGTTCTACACTTCTTACGCTTTGAAGACTTTCGACGGCAAGCAATATTTGGAAAACTTCGCTCAGCGCGCAGCTGCAGTCGCTTTGGAACTTGCAGACGGAGACGAAAAAGCAGCGCTCAACTATTTGGACGAGATGCTTGCAGGCCGATTCCAGCCAGCCACTCCAACGTTCTTGAATCTTGGTAAAGCTCAGCGCGGAGAGGCTGTGAGCTGCTTCCTCGTGCGTTTGGAAGATAATATGGAGTCTATTGCACGCGGAATTAACTCTGCTTTGCAGCTTTCTAAGCGCGGCGGCGGCGTGGCTCTGCTTCTTACGAATTTGCGCGAGCTTGGTGCTCCTATTAAGCGCATCGAAAATCAGTCGAGTGGCGTTGTGCCTGTTATGAAGCTTTTGGAAGATTCATTCTCTTATGCTAATCAGCTTGGCGCTCGTCAGGGCGCTGGTGCCGTGTATATTAGCGCTCACCACCCAGATATTATGCGTTTCCTTGACACTAAGCGCGAGAACGCGGACGAGAAGATTCGTATTAAGTCGCTTTCTTTGGGTGTTGTGATTCCAGATATTACTTTTGAGCTTGCTAAGCGTAAGGAAAAGATGGCTTTGTTTAGCCCTTACGACGTTGAGCGCGAATATGGCAAGCCTTTTGCAGACATTTCTGTTACTGAGCATTACGATGAGATGGTTGCAAATCCTCGCATTCACAAGAAGTACATTGATGCTCGCGAATTCTTTATGACGCTTGCGGAGATTCAGTTTGAGTCTGGCTACCCTTACATTTTGTTTGAAGATACTGTAAATCGCACAAATCCTATTGAAGGCCGCATTACTATGAGCAACTTGTGCTCCGAGATTTTGCAAACTCAAGAGGCAAGCACTTATAACGCCGACTTGTCTTATAGCCACGTTGGTCGCGATATTTCTTGCAATCTTGGCTCGCTTAATATTGCTAAGGCGATGGACGGTGACTTGGATACAAGCGTTGATTTGGCTGTGCGCGCGCTCACGTCTGTTTCGGAGCATACTTCGATTGATTCCGTGCCTTCGATTCGTCGCGGAAACGCAGAGGGCCATGCTATTGGCTTGGGTCAAATGAATTTGCACGGTTTCCTTGCTCGCGAGCACATGCAGTACGGAAGCGAGGAAGCTCTTGACTTTACAGACATGTACTTTATGACGGTTGCTTACCACGCTTATAAGGCTTCTCACGCTTTGGCTGTAGAGCGCGGGACTGCTTTTGCAAGCTTTAAGACTAGCGCTTACGCTAAGCCTGCAGGAAAAGGCAACTACTTCGATAAGTACACTGATGGCAGCCGCTCGCTTGAGCCTAAAACTCAAAAGGTTCGCGATTTGTTTGCTCGTTTTAACGTTGCAATTCCAACCGTTTCGGATTGGGAGCAATTGCGCGACGAGATTTTGCGCGATGGCATTTACAATGAGTATTTGCAGGCTGTTCCTCCAACTGGTTCCATATCGTACATAAACCATTCCACGAGTTCAATACACCCGATTGCTTCTCGCATTGAGATTCGCAAAGAGGGCAAAGTTGGCCGCGTCTACTACCCTGCTGCATACATGACGAATGACAATATGCAGTACTTTAAGGATGCTTACGAGATTGGTTGGAAGGCAATTATTGACACTTACGCGGAGGCAACTCAGCATGTAGATCAGGGATTGTCTCTTACTTTGTTCTTCCCAGACACTACGACTACTCGCGATTTGAACAAAGCTCAGATTTACGCGTGGCGTAAGGGTATTAAGACTCTTTACTACATTCGTATTCGCCAGAAGGCTTTGGAAGGTACAGAAATCGAGGGTTGCGTAAGCTGCACGCTGTAAACCTTATGGTTGTAAATCTTTCGCAAATTAAATCAAAAACTTAAAAATTTTATAAAACGTAAACACAAAATCAGGAGTAATTATGACAGAACTCAGCCCAACTGCGCTCGATCCAACAGAACTTCGCAGTAGCTTAGATAAGCCTTTCGGCACGAACCGCGTAATCGCAGACGACGCTATGATGGCAGATTCCATCACCCCAGCTCAATACCGCTATCATCACGGATCTCGCGTGCGCCCAGTTAATTGGAATAATATTGTTGACGACAAGGATTTGGACGTTTGGAATCGTCTTATTGCTAACTTCTGGCTTCCTGAAAAGGTTCCGCTGAGCAACGATATTCCTTCTTGGCGTTCCCTCACCAATCTTGAACGCAAGACAACTACTCGCGTTTTTACAGGCTTAACTTTGCTTGATACCAGCCAGGCAACTATTGGCGAACTTTGCCAGATTGAGCACGCACGCACGGAGCACGAGCAGGCTATTTACACGAATATTGCTTTTATGCAGTCGATTCACGCGCGCTCCTACTCCTCTATTTTCTCCACTCTTTGCTCTAGCGAGGAGATTGACGAGGCTTACCGTTGGGCTGTTGGAAACGATGTTTTGCAGCAGCGCGTTACCACCGTGCTTTGCGAGTACGAGAGCGAAGATCCGCTTAAGCGCAAGATTGCAGCAACTATGCTTTCTTCGCTTCTTCTTTACGCGGGATTCTATCTTCCGCTTTATTTTGCTTCTCGCGGCAAGATGATGAATACTGCCGATATGATTCGCTTGATTTTGCGAGATAAGGCGATTCACGGCTACTATTCTGGCTACAAGTTCCAGCGCGGTTTGGAGCTTAGAAGCGAGAACGACAAGAAGAATCTTGAAAAGTTCACTATGAACTTGCTTGATACTTTGTATGATTTGGAAGTTGAGTATTCTGGTCAGATTTACGAAGGATTTGACTTCCACGATGACGTTTTTGACTTCGTGCGTTACAACGCTAACAAGGCTTTGATGAACCTTGGCTATCCTGCTAAGTACAGCGAAGAAGAAACTCACGTAAGCCCTGAGATTCTTGCGGCTCTTTCTCCTGCAGCCGACGAAAATCACGACTTCTTCTCCGGCTCTGGTTCCAGCTACATTATGGGCAAGTCTGTTGAAACCGACGACGACGATTGGGATTTCTAGTCGCTAGTCGCTTTACTAATTAATTAGGTTGCTTATGCACTTTCATAAGCAACCTTTTTTATTTAATTATTTAAGAATATTTCCGTTTTGGAACTATTTTTAAATATCCGCGTACTTACTGAGTTATCGTGGCAGATTTTATAAGATTTGCATTTTCTGCCATGATAACTGTGTGCGTCACACATTTGCTGGTTCTATTGCAATACGTCCACCTAATGCTTGAACAACCTTCGCAATAGTTTGGAAGCTGGGATTGCCGTCTCGTCTTAAGCTTTTGTAAAGGCTTTCCCTTCCAACCTCGGCTTTTTGAGCAATTTCTTTCATTCCTCTAGCTTTTGCAATATCGCCTATAGCGGCTTGCAACAAGCGAGGATCGTTAAGTTCTGCTGCAGCATTGAGATACGCAATAACATCATCATCGTTCTCAAGATACTCACTCGCATCCCATTTACTTATATTTACCATTTTCTCATCCAATTGCGATACTCATCTGTTTTAAGTATCTCCATAAAAATATTTTATCCTGCAGGATACAATTTTGCAATTTTTGCCATGATAACTTGTTATTTTGTAATAATTGTGTACACAATGGCGCTACTTTGGCATTACGTTGGGTGCTACATGTCTGCTACAATAAAGCAAAGCACGAATAACAAATTTATGATTCTAAGCTTAAAGGAAACGACATGACTTCTACAAAAACGGTTAAAACAGGCAGATTAAGTGTAAGAGTTAATCCAGAAATACGAGATAGTGCATCGCAAGTTCTTGAACATTATGGTCTTGATATGAGTTCAGCAGTCAACCTATTTTTGTATCAGATTGTAAATACGCAACGTTTCCCATTTTCACTTGAAAGTTCTCCATATGAGCACTCTATTGATGAAGCTATGAAAGAAAAACCAATAGCTGCAGGTACTGTTGACGATTTTGCTGAGCTGATGCGCAATGCCTAAACCGCCATTTTATAGTCCAATCTATCTGCGAGATGTTCTACTGTTGTATCAAGTTAAAGAAGATTGCATTATATTCCTACGCTTAGGATCTCATGACGACTTATTCTAGTTAGCAAAAACTGTCACGATAACGCATGATTGCGTTGAGCATATTGAAAAATAATATAATTTAGATTATTATAATTATGATTATAATAATCGCGATTATATTAACTAGAGTGCAGATTCAGCAGCAATAAGATGCGCTGAAAAGTATTGCAATTATTGGCGTAACGGCAGGTGGAATATGGTTTTTGTTGGCAGACAAGACGAGTTACAAGTACTTGAAAAATTATATGAGAACAGCAAACACTCGTTCCAGATGGCAATAGTTTATGGTCGAAGACGAATAGGAAAAACTTCGCTTATTTCACAATTCTGTAAAAATAAGCACGCAATACTTTTTACTGCTCGCGAGCAAACTAATATCGAGAATTTGCGTGATTTCTCGCGCACTGTGTACGACTTCTTCAATCTACCGTCAACTACAGGATCGTTTAATAATTGGAACGACGCTCTCGATTTTGTTGCGCAACAATCTAACGCCGTAGACCAGAATGCTCCTAAATCTCCACTTATTCTAGTTTTCGACGAATTTCCGTACGCAGCTCAAGCAGATAAATCCTTAGCGTCAACATTCCAAGTCGCAATAGATCATAAATTTAAAAACGCGAACATGACTCTTATTTTGTGCGGCAGTAACGAAGGATTCATGGAAAGTGAAGTGCTTGGCAAAAAGAGTCCGCTTTATGGAAGACGTACCGCACAGATTCGCTTGCAACCATTTAATCTTTTTGAAGCATCTGAGCTTATGCCAAATAATGCTACTTGGGAAGATAAAATCAACTATTTTGCATCCCTTGGAGGAACACCATACTATATAGAGCAGTTAGATAATAAGTCTTCGTTTGCGGAAAATCTTGAGCAATTATGCTTTAACATTTCGGGAATTTTGTACGCTGAACCAGACATGCTCATGCGCCAGGAATTGCGCGATCCTTCAACATACAATAGTGTGCTAAATGCTCTTGCTACGGGATGCAATACTCCGACTTTAATATCGGATCGCATTGGATTGCCAGCTACATCAGTGAACGTGTATTTGAAAACATTAGAAGGCCTTGGATTAATTGAAAGAAATATTCCATTTGGCATGAATCCACTTCATTGCAAAAAAGGATTATGGCAGATTTGTGACCCATTCTTTGCGTATTGGTATAGGTTTGTAGCGCCTAATAAAGGATTGATCGAACGCGGACTTTCACACGCTGCCGCAAGTAGTGTTCTTGGCGGTGAGCATGAAGCGTTTAGTACTTTTGTAGGTCAACAGTTTGAGAAAATGTGCGAACAGTGGATTGTGCACCAATGCAAAGTTGACGGAATGGACTTTTTGCCAACTAAGTTAGGTAAATGGTGGGGTGCGGATCCTATTGCTCGTGAGCAAACCGATATTGATATTGTTGCAGAAGACGATATTAACAAGCAGCTTCTTATTGCAGAATGTAAGTGGCGTAATAATCTTAACGAAGCTGAAGCAGTGAGCAAGTTGTTGCAGCGCGCAACTTTAGTTGAGAATGCAAAAAATAGCGATTATAAGAAAATATTTATGTTGTTTACAAAACATCCAACTTCTTACAATCCTCGTCATGCTAAAACAATCATCAACTTCGTTGACGCACAAACAATGTTTTTTAACTGATTGCGCGACAATAGTTACGTACTATATCGCGCAGCCGAAATCACGCGTTATCGCGTCAGTTTTTATAAGATTTGCAATTTTTGTCACGATAACTTCATCTTCTCATATGTTACGTAAATATATATCTTTATTATTTTTGCGACAAAACGACAATTTTGGCGACATAAAAATGTCGCTTTGTGCCATATTTCCCATGTTTATTCTTGACAAACTCATACAGCAACTTTAATATTTTTAATAAAAGTTTAATTTAATTAAAGTTTATAGGCTGAAGAAAGGGGTGATATGGATCATATTCCAAGATGGATGGCTAATCTCACAGACGAAGACATGTCGTTTATAAAGAACTTTGTATTATCGTCTGGATCGTTAAAAGAAATGTCGCAAATGTATCAAGTCTCTTACCCAACGATGAGAATCAGGCTTAACAGGCTCATTGAAAAACTGCGTATAAGCGACAATGAACCAGAAGACCCGTTCGTTCTTTTAGTAAAGAGTCTTGCTATTGACGATAAATACGATGTTGACACAGCTCGAACACTCATAAACGAATATAGAAAAAGAAAGGATGAATCATGAGCTATGCATTATTTGGTCCGATAATTGACATTCTTATCGCACTTGCTATATGTGCTTTAGTGTTCTTTATCGCAAGAAGTCTTATTCGATATGCGCATTCTCTTAAGAAGGACGATAAGTCATCTAAGCAGTCTGCAGAAGATAAAAGAATTGCGTTACAGGACTTATAAAACACAAAACCGAGTTATCGTGGCAGTTTTTGCTAGATTTGCAATTTTTGCCACGATAACTCTTATAAAATAGCAACGAAACAGCATTCTGCATCACATATTAACCGCTTACTTGCATCTGCTGCACAAAGGCGCGTCCAAATACTCGATTGAAAAGCGTCCAAATACTCGATTAAATCGCAAGAAAGCACAATAATTAATTATTCTTGCATAATGGCTATTTCTCTACATGAAGCGGAAGGTGTACATTAATAATCCACGAATCGTCATCTTCAATAACTTTAAAAGTTCCACCAGCCCGTTCCGCAAGCATCTTATGAAGACGCAGTCCATATCCTAATTGCAAGTTAGCAAGAATACCGCGTTGCGCACTATTTATACACGTAATATGACATTCATTGTCATTAAGCATTACATTCATGGCGTATTCTTTAGGCTTTGCAGCATGCTTTTTTACGTTTGCAAGTAGTTCTCGGCAAATATATTCAATTTGAGCACATTCTTCAAAAGGCAAATGCGCTGATCTCGAATCTTCAGCAACTAAATCACTGTTCAAATCAATGGAACCAATATAGCCAAGCTTCTCAAATGACTTTTGCTCACCATCAAATAAAACGCGTAAGCCTGTGCAAAAATCTTTATAACATGTAGTCGATTGCATAGCATCGCCAGTGCTTGCAGTTGTAGCATTGTCAAGAAGAGAAATGATATTACGTGCTCTATGAACAGCTGTAGTAGCACGTTGAAGAATCTCTCGCGAATTTTCATGCTCTTGGTCATGAGTCGTTTGAGGTTCAATAGATTGTTGTGCCATCATCATAATGCTGGAAAGCTCATTAGTTACTTCATCGTGCATGCGAATTGCGGCAATAGTGGCATATTTTTGAAAAACGTTGTAACGCTGTGCAAATAACTGTTCCTGCTGTTGGTGAATAGTAGAAATATAGTATTTTACGATTGCGCTAGAAATAAGAGTGATAAGAAGCCACCACCCCAACACATAAGCGTTTTGAAAATCGCATATAATAAAGAGCCATGAAGATACTCCGCAAGAAGCAAGCACGGTGTACCAAGGTTGAGTAATTACAGCAATTGCCAAACAAATCAATATGGTAAGCATCATAGATGAATAGTTGATATTGGGTGCAACAATTACCAACGGCATCCAAATGAGCACAATAAAAGATGCCTTACGTGGCCATATTGCAATACATAAGCATATTACAATCCATACTATTTCAACTGTAATTGCATGCCAATTAGAGTAGTAATGAAGATTATTATAGGAACAAATTTCAAGAATCAAAGTACAACTTATGATTGCACCAATTCCAATTTTCTGCCAAGCATCATGCGGCAAAAAATTGATCATACGCATTAATAATTTCATAACTACCTACTTTTACACGTTAATTTCTTACACGTTATATGTCATGCGAGTATTTTGCGAGCGCAGCGAGCGCCTGCATGCGACTTTTAACTTGAAGTTTTCCATAAATACGCCGTAAATGCGTGTTGACTGTTGAAACTTTCACATTAAGCTGATCTGCAATCTCTTTCGTAGAAGATCCCTGTTTGCACAAGCGCATAATTTCCGATTCTTGAGGAGACAAAACTGAAGTCTTCGGAAGTTGAGAAATCATATTAAATGATTCTTGCGGAGTGTGAAAATAGTCAATATATTGTGGCAATTCTGGGCAACCGTAGCTTGTTGCGCGCGATTGGATGGCTGCAACTACGTCTGCTAAATTGTCTTTATGTACTAGCGCTTGACCACCCGACTTAGCAACTTGCAATACGTATTCATCTAGCATGTAGGAAGTAATGCCAATTAAAACAATATTGCTATTGCGCTCGCGAATTGCCTTAATTACATCAACACCACTCATTTCTCTCATTGACATATCTACTAAAAGTACGTCAGGAGTATTCTCTGCAACGCAACGATGAATAGCTTGTTTTGCAGAAGAACACATCCATGCACAAACAAAGTTTTCAGGCAAACGACTTTTAAGAAGAAGTTGCATATATCGCAATACAAGCGTGTCATTATCAACAATTGCGTAAGTAGTGTTCATACAATATATGATATCTTGTTTTGGAATCCGCTTATCAAGAGATGTGCGATTGTATTGTTTTTCTCAAATTATCAAGATTGTACACATTAAAGTGCCATACGCTAGCACTTTCCGTTGGCACACTCCATTCTTCGGTTTTGCCATTCGCAGTAAAACGAATTATTTGAGTTGTTGGTTTACTTATAACTTCAAAATTAGTGAGTTGATTCCACGCAATACGACGAAGATACTTATCGTCTAATTTAGCTAGATTACCCGAGCCTAAAATGACATTCGGATTAACAATAATAAACTCATTATTAGTGGCAGCAATAATACGCGCAACAACGCCTTGCGCTACATAGAATAATTTAGGTAACAAAAATAGTTTGATTAAATCTTTCCACCAAGGGTCGTATTTCATTGTAAATACATACGTCTTATCAACTGAAAGATTGTGATCTTTAAAATACTTGACGATATCTTCTTCTCGTATACCGCGCAAAGGATTAGTCATAATAAGCACCTCCTCGTGATTCTTGTTTTGTAAATTATCAACATACTAGCGTGCAGATTTTATCTACACAAATAAGCGTACCTATTTTTAACGATAGTGCTTTTAGAAAACTTTTAAAAAACTTTTACTATTAGCAGTTTGTATGTTCTCAACAATCAACATTTAAGAATATTTCCGTTTTGGAATTATTTTTAAATAGAGGCGTACTTATGGAGTTATCGTGGCAGATTCTGTTAGATTTGCGATTTTTGCCACGATAACGCAAGAGTCTGATTGATACTAGTTTAGCGGAATAACAACATTGACCAGCCAAGTGTCGTCATCTTTTTGCGCGCTTAAAGATCCACCTAAACGTTCCACAGATTTTTTATGAAACAGTAGCCCTTTGCCAAAAACAAGCCTTTCGCCAAACTTATTCAACGTCGAAATCGAATTCATGCACATTATTATGCATTCGCGCTTATCAACCGTAACGTTCATAGAAAAATCAACGCTAGTATTGCAATGCTTACGAATATTAGTAAGCAGCTCGCTGCACATGCGAATAGCACATTGAGCTTTTTCAGTACTAATAGTTGCAGATGCAGTAAAATCACCACTCCCCGAACTTTTATCATTCACTGTTAGAGAGCCATAGTACCCAAGCTGCTCGCAAATCTTACGTTCAGCCTGTAAGCGTGCGCGAATATTGCATAAGAAATCAGTCAAACTTATGCGATTATTGCTATTAGAACTATAAATAAACTGCGTGCTGGCAATATTTGAATCTAAAGAATCATCATACTTATGCTCAGCTTGTTCAAGTAGATTAATAACAAGTCGCGTTTTAGAAAGCGCATTACGAGAATGCTCAACAATCTGCTCTAGCGACTCTTTTGTATGATCACTTTTCTCGGTATACAAAGCATCAGTCGCAAGCAATGTAATATCCGTAATCTCATTGTTCACATCGTCGTGCAATTGCAATGCAACAGAAGCAATATAAGACTGGAACTCACTGCGCACAATATCCATTTTTGCGCGATTATTTTCCTCCAACATGTTCAAATACTTGCGCAAAGCGTAGCCACAAATCATGGAAATAAGAATAAAACAAGGGAAAGTAAGCGGAATGTACGCAATTTTTGCAAAGTACATAATATTCAGCGAAACTATGTACGCACAAAGCAAATACTTCCACGAATCGTAAAAGCCTGCAACAAACATGCTAGCGATCAATGAAAAAAGAAAGCAAGTTGCATTTACGCCTGGTACTGCTAACGTTACGCAATATAAAATCGGAGTTACGAGGGATATTTGACGAGGAAAAGCAATCAAAAGAAATATTGCGAACATCCAAACGTATTGGCACACAGATTGTAATGGATTATGCCACAAACCAGCTGTATTGCAAGATTGCACATCCATTGACACTACAAGAATCGCCAATATTATGAATAAAGTTCGTTGAATTTTCCAGCTTTTAACCAACTCAATAACGCGCGAAAATGTTTTCATTAACATGCGTTATCCGTTTCTTGCAAAAGATTCGGATGATTCTGCGGCGAATCATTAAAATATTGCATATTGCTATTTTGCTCACGATTTTGCATTGCAGCAAACGCGGATATTGCTTGCACTCGGTTAGAAACATGTAATTTTTTGTAAATTCTATGAATATGCGTGTTAATAGTGTTTGGCATAAGACCAAGTTGAGACGCAATCTGATTCGTTGTGTACCCTTTAGCGAGCAAATCCATGATTTTTAGTTCTTGAGGCGGCAAAACGCTACGCGACCTTGATTTAGAAAGTCTAATAAAAGATTCTTGCGGAGTAGCAAAATCGTAAGCAACATCTTTAACACATCGGCAGCCATACGCATGCTGATTATCGCAATATTGCAAAGCTTCTGCTAGTCCTTTGAAATTGTCTTTAGCAACCATTGCTTGCCCACCAACTTGCGCAACCATCGAAGCGTAGGATCTACAATCATACGAAGTCATGCCAATTAAAACAATATTGTTGTTTTGTTCACGAATTGCGCGTATTACCTCTACTCCAGACATGTCTTTCATTGACATATCTATCAAAATATAATCCGGAGTAGTTTTTGTTACTTGGCAATATTTCAAAGCTTGCACGCCTGATTTTACGCACCATTTGCACACGTACTCGCTTGGCAAAAGCTTGCTGAGCACGTTTCGCATAACCGCTAAAACTAATGGGTCGTTATCTACTATTGCATACGTTTTTGGCATAATGGCTTTCTTGCAATCACACGCTACTTTTCTTATATTCTACTTTATAAACGCGCGCAAAGTAGGGCAAATCGTGTAGTAATAAATGATTACAAGTAATGCATGTAAGTCAAACTTGGTTATAATAAGTAACAATATGCGACTTTTGGTTGCGTTGAAATTCATCTTTAATAATGATTGCAGCAGGATTATATGACAAAACGACTAATAGTATTGCACTCCGCAGAAGTAGCTGCGATGGCGCTTGCCTCAACAGCTGCTTTTATGCGTAGCTTTGACTTTTTCGCTTTGTGGCTTGTTCTAGGACTTCTTTCTGTTGCATTGTATTCTTATGCATATTTTTTCTTGCGCAAAAGCGTTATTAAAGAAAAAAATGCGTATATAGAAAATAATATATCTAAGCTTAGCTGTGCGGGCACTAACAGCATAAGTAGTGATGTTGAGAATATAGAGAACAGCAAAGATTACATAATTACTCTTGAGCAAGAGCGCAAAAAAGTCGAATCACAAAATAAGCAAATACTCAACAATTACTCGAATAATTTAACAAATATTATTACATGCTTTATTTGTGGGCTTATTCACGTTCCTTGGATTTATTACTACGGAATTGCAAATGGCGTCTTAACATTGGTGATTTTGTGGCGATCAATAAAGCGCCCACAAGGGCACCCTATTGATCAAAGCGATCTTTAAGGATTTAAGGCTTTAAGGATTTAAGCTTATTGTTGATCTTCCATTGAAAGATTTAATCCTTTTGCGGCATTGCGAAAATATTCTATATGGTCGCCATAGCCGTCTGCAATAATAGCGTCTTCTTTTACAACAAAAGAGCCATTTTCTAGCACAATATATTTTGTAAAGACTTCTTCTAATTGCTTAGCTAATTCATCAATTTCATCTTGTGAAAGCTCTTCGCTACTATTTTCCGCAAAGTTATCTTCCTGCTTTTGAATTTGATTAATGCTATTTTCACTAACATTTCCTATTTTGTTTACGCTATCTTCTGGCTGCCAAGAGTTTATACCAAAATCACTCATGCTTACACTACCCATATCTGCGCTACTCATGTTTGTATCTCCTTGT
Source organism: Gardnerella sp. DNF00038 (assembly GCF_049262855.1). NCBI lineage: Bacteria > Bacillati > Actinomycetota > Actinomycetes > Bifidobacteriales > Bifidobacteriaceae > Gardnerella > Gardnerella sp. DNF00038. Next base: position 1,516,771 of record NZ_CP058407.1, read on the forward strand.
ATCTGTAACGTATTTGCGCAACATATTTGTGCGTTGCTTTAACTCTAATTACAAACATTTTCCGTGCAATCTTGAGTACTAAGTTCTGAGTACATAATATTGCTCGAAGACTTGCGGCATTTATACTAGAAATACAAAATACATACGAACGATAGGCAGCGTACACAAATTAGCTACAATGCTCACGAACAAAACAGCAAATTGGAAGGGAAACAACTCATGAGCAAGGACTCTATAAAACTTATTAAAAAAACGCTTATTTGGATTCTTAAGTGGGCAATATTTACAGCAATCGAATTCCTTCTTTTGTACGTTGCGATTATTTCTTGGAATCATGATTTTGCACAATTCATGCACGAATACAGAGATGCTATTATTCCATTTATGGCAGCAACCGGAGCCATGATAGCAACAACGATTCGCAACGAAGGAACTATTTTTGAAGTCAAGGAGTAAGGTGATTATGGCGCTAAAACGCAATATTGCAAACAATAAACAATTTATGATATAATTTTACTACGCCGTGACTGCGCCATATTGTAGGTTTGAGGTTAATCTTCAACACGGCGTCTATTTTTATTATTTCAATTTTCAATAATACGGCTGCCACTAGGTACAGCCACTACTCCAAATCCTTCCGCTTTACCTTGACTATTTCTACGAACGTTATTTCTTATCATATTATAAAAAGTTGAATCTCTTTTAGAACATTTTCTATAAACTGCTCCTGCAACTAAATCTGCAAACTGCACACCTACACTGTGATGAGAAGCTGCTATAAATAATCCTTCAATTAGATTGTTATAATCAGCTCGATGTGAGTCATGATTATTGAGTAGATCAAAATGGAAATCATCAAGTTGCTTATTTTGTTTACTATTACGAGCATCAATAACTATCATTCCATAAACTTTTGTACCAGCATTTTTACTTAAATCTTGAAGATAATACTGAAAACGTTCACATATTTTTTCAAACGCAGTGTGATACATATTTTCAGCATTGCCATCTTTATATTTATCGTAATACTCCTTAGTGTTCACTACAGCAGCAATAATTTTAAAATCTTCATTTTCCGAAATCAGCTTAAACAGATTCTCACGCAATTCATTCAATTCATTAACACTCAAATTAGAAAGAGGCGTGGTCTCGTTGCTTAATGGATGATTAATGAAATAACGCCACTTAACTTCCCCCTCAATCCCATATTTCTTTTTTAATCCATGCAGATTACTTTGTAATGATTTCCATTGCGATTCTGGAATGACTAATCCGCCCAAAACAAAATAAGGATTTTGCTCTACAGCATCACGTTTAGGAGCGGTTCCACTCTCGTCCAAAAAAAGAATTTGCATGAGAATATTTTATATGAAATATTCAACATTCTACAGTTATAAACACAGCACAGCTACTATTGCACTATTAATTAGATTATGCAAATATTTATAAACTATTGTATTTAATACAAATACGAGTATACTTTTACCTTCTACAGGTATAGTGTAGAAACTGTATTAATACGATGCATTAACTAGCGCCCAACTTCAGCGGACAATATGGAGCTAACAATGAGAAGAAATAATAAATATAAAGGCATGCGCATACTTACTGCTTCAACTATCATTGCAGCAATGTCGCTACTTTCTGTATATCCAATAAGTGCATTAGCTATTACCCCCCCCCCCATCAACAGAAGTAACCGTAACTAACCCAGCTCCAAAAACACAACTTGTTGTAGATGGCACAAACGGATCAGACACAAACGATGGATCTGAAAGTAAGCCATTAAAAACTATTCAAAAAGCTCTTGAAAAAACTGCACAAAAACCTGCAAATATTACCATTAAAGGCAATTTTTCACTTAATACACCTGTAGAAATTCCACAAGACATTACACTTTCTATCGATAAATCCGGCGCCACAATAACAGGCTCAAATAATACCAACGATGGAATCACGCTGAAATCTGGTTCCACACTTCGCGGTGACGGCGAATTGAAAATGACTGCATTTAAGGTAGCTCTTACAGCGGAAAAAGGCTCTCTTATTACAGATGGCACATACACTTTCAAAGATAACGCAGTAGAAGACAGTCACGGAATTTACCTTGCGGGAACAGTAAAAGGCACAAGCAAAGATAAATTAAAAATTACTGCTGATGACAAATGTAATACAGGTTTTTATGCTGATGGTATTACTTTCGAAAATGCTACTATTAACGTTAAATCACAAATTCGCACATGGTTTGACGCATATGATTTAACTTTGAAAAATTCTTCACTTACTGTAGCAGGCTTCGGAATGTCATACTATGTAAACAAATTAAACATGGACAATTCGGAGTTTGTGATTAATAAAATTGGTTGGAGACACTCAACTGGTTTAACAATTCAAGGCGACTCAACTGTTACCAATAATTCACGAATTGTTGCTAATGCAGGATCTACTGCAGGCATTTCCGTTGGAATATCAAATGGAAAATTAGCCGTTACCAACTCTACTCTTGAATTTAATAATGGTGGCGCTGGCGGCTTAAATGTAAATAGCGGAAAAGTAATTCTCACCAATTCTACAATCAAAGGTGATGGAAAAAATAGTGGAGCGCTTTTTGGAGCTCAAAACAGTGGATCTATTGAACTTAAGGGAGACTGCTTAATAGATAGCCCAGCAAATAAAAATGCAGACGGTGGAGCTGGAACAGGAAATAACTATGTTGTGACTGGAGGCTCACACATGGTTACATATGCTCCTGGATATCACAGCAACAAGGGAAGCACTGTTCCTGTAAACGGTGAAGAAAACGGTAACGAAAAGCTAAGTCTCTTTACTCTTGCTGATAGTTCTGTGAATGAGATAAAACCAATTAACAAAAAAGGAAATACCTACATATACTCAGTTAATAAAGCTTCTAAAGATAACGAAAAGCACGTATGGGTTCCAGCAGCAAAAGTGACATTCGAGCTCAATGATACAAAAGCTGAGGATTCTAAAAAAGCTAAAGGAGCTATATTCTCTGACTCTTCAACTAAAGCAAAAGAATCCCTTGCTATACGCGGTTACGCATTAAACTTTGCAAAAACAGTGGCAGGAGGAAGTACTGAAGTACCAGCAAATCCAATTGCTCCTGGATATAAGTTCCTCGGGTGGTTCTGCAAAAACGCTCAGCATAGCGAGCAAAAATTTACTGAAAAAATGATAATTAAAAGCGACACAACAGTGTACGCAAAGTGGGAAAAAGATTCCTCATCTTATGCTGTTCGCTACCATAATTGCGCTCAAGATGATGCAACATACATTGTTAGTGAAACTAGTCCAAAACGCACTAGCAAAGTTCTTTCATTCTACGAAGTTGTTAAAAATAATGCAAAATTTGCCCGAAAGGGAATGGTCTTCAAAGGTTGGACTACCGATAAAAACGGCAAAGGCAAGACTGTAAAAGCAGGTAGCAATATTTCTATATCGCAAAGTGAAAACTTAATTGACTTATATGCAAATTGGGAAGAAAAAGAATTTACAGTAAAATTCTCTGCAAATGGCGGAACTTTCTCCAATAACAGTATATTTAAGACAAATACAAAAGTATTTGAGATTAAAAAAGATAAGCGCGGTGGAGATGTTGCTGTTGTTAAGAAAACAGCAACATTTAGCGAAAACAGGACGCTAATCAATCTTATTAAAAGTTTGGATGATAATGTCAATATAGACACACCTGGCATTAGTGGCAAAGCAGATTCTGATTCAGACACAACTTATACAAATCTAGCCACGCGCAAATACTACACGCTTAAGAATAAAGATGAATCGTACAGTATATTCGGAATTACGATTGGAAGTTACTACTATTGGTTCAAAGACAAGAATGGAACTGAAAAAGCTAGTATTGATAACAATTTACGAGTGAACGACGATCTTACCTTCTACCTTAAGTGGGAGATTAATCCAAATGTTAAACAGATACAACAGGAGGATATTAATCTTCCTGCAGATTTATTAACTGGCGAGAACACAGCAACTACAGCGTATAAAGTTACTCCAGGACAAACTATTGATTTCACTGGCACAATCACAGCTTCAGTAGTAAAAGACCAAATGAAGACGATAGAAAAGAAATTTAACACAGTAAATGCGAAAGATTATGACAAAATTACTCTCGAAGATATGACATCTTCGTTCATGGCTACATTTACTATCCCAGACGGTTTAACGCTGCCTGAAAATATCACAAAAAATACACTTAAGCTCGATGGGTTCTCAGATACTTTTGCTATCCAGGATGTGCAAGTTAAAGACAAGACTGTAACAGTTACTATTAATTTGAAATCTGGCATTACAACGTATGCAGCATTGCAGACAGCAGTACAAACAAATCTTGGCGACGCAATGAAAATCACTATTCCGGGAATAAAGATAAATCAAGATTTCTCCGGAAAAGCTACAATCGTTGGAACAGTATCTGGCTCATTCCACGCAGCTGCAACATTTAATGGAACAACGAAATTATTTGACTTTACTTGGAACGGCTCACAAACAAACGATGGTAAGAACTCTGACGCAGCAGCAGGCGCTAATGATATTTCTCTCACCGTAGAATATGATCCACAAACTCCTCCGACACCTCCAACGCCACCTACACCGCCTACGCCTGTTCCTGAACCTACGCCTGTTCCTGAACCTACGCCTGTTCCTGAACCTACGCCTGTTCCTGAACCTACGCCTGTTCCTGAACCAACACCAAAACAAACACCAGAAAAAACACCATGGCCAAAATATAAGCCGACTCCAGAAAAAACACCAAACATTACGCCACTACCAAAAGAAAATCCAAATAATAAAATCGTAGAAAAACGCAAAAATGATAATAACCAACTTCCAAAAACAGGAAGCGCAATATCACTAACCGCTTTTTCTACAATTTTAACGTTTGGACTTGCTGAATTCATAGCAAAAATTAAAGCACATAAAAATAAATAAACAATAATTTCATAAGAAAAAAAAAACAAACAAAATAGGGGTTAGTATTGTAAACAACTGCACTACTAACCCCTATTAATTACACGCAAATATTCAACAATATAATCACGATTATTATAGTCACGATTATATTAATAAAGTAAGGTAGTTCAAGATTATTTTGCGGATTGAATTGAAGCCTCTTGGCGAGCAACGTCAAGCGCTTTGTTGAAGGCATCACTAGTCCAACTTGCTCCAGCAACAACCGAAATATGCAAATCTTTTAACGGTTTTCCAACGATTTTTCCTGGAATAGCCTCACTGAAAGCGCTCATGTGTTTTTTGGAGATTGGCGTAAACGGATGAGACGTTATTTGCACACTGCTAATATTTCCATTTGCAACGCTTAAATTCACGTCAATGCTATCTTCTGCAACTGGCCCATACTTAGCTTTGATTTTGTAATCGCCATCTTTGTAATTGCCAGTGTCTGTTTTAGGCGAATTTTGCTGATTTTGCTGATTTTGCGAATCCTCACTTTGCGCGGAAGCGTGCGATTGTTGAGCACCAGAATCGTAAGATTTCGAAGCATTGCCACTATCGTTTTCGCTTTGACCAGAGTTTCCTGCAAACTCATCATTCATTGGAACGGCACTCGGCTCGCCGCAAGATGCAAGAAATGCACTTGAGCTAGCCAAAACCGCAATCGCAGCAACCGTTTTTGCAATTTTTTTAGACTTCAAATCATCACGCAAATTAGTGCAGCGTGAAACATTGTGAAACATATTGTCTAAAATCATAAATCATCGCCTTTAAATCTTAAATTAAAACTATGCGCAACTAATCATTTAAAAACTAATCATCTAAATTCGCTAATTTAGGTGACTTAGTAGGCTCATGATTTTGCAAAGCTTCCGCAACGCTTTCATCAACATGTGCACTCGTAAACGCAGGCTTGCCACCAATCGCCTCGTACGCTTTGCGCGCAACCTCATTATTCCAACGTTCACCAACAAGCACACCGTGGTTGAGCATAATTTCACGATCCGCGCATTGAGCAACCAAAGAATCGTGCGTTACAACAATAATCGTAGTTCCCTGGGAATGAAGCTGCTTAAACAAGTCGAGTACAATCTGCTCATTCTTTTCGTCCAAATTACCAGTCGGCTCATCCGCAAGAAGCAACTTCGGGCAGTTAATAAGAGCACGCGCAACGCAAACGCGCTGCTGCTCACCGCCAGAAAGCTGGCTTGGTAAATGATGTGCTCTGTCCTTTAATCCCACGCGTTCCAAGGCTTCCATTGCTTGCGATTCATCTACAACTGAATGATAATATTGCGCAACCATCACATTTTCTACAGCTGTTAAATGTGGCACAAGATAAAACTTTTGAAACACAAGACCGATTACGTTTTTGCGAACGTCTGCAAGCTGGCCCGCGTTCAAATCCTCGAGTTTGCGGCCTTGCAAAGCAACGGAGCCTTTAGACGGCGAATCCATGCACCCAATAATGTTCATTAGCGTAGTTTTGCCAGAGCCGCTCGAGCCAACAATCGAAAGCCACTCGCCTTGCGGCACAGTAAGCGACAAATCGTCAACAGCGCGAAGAGAGCCGTAAATCTTGGAAACATGGTCCAAAGTCAACAGCATTTCTGGCTCAGCTTTTGTGCTCTCCAGCTTAGTTTCTTTATTCTCTGTCATATTAAATCCTTAACTAAAATCCTTAACTAAACACTCTAAAATCACTCTAAAAATCACTATAAAAGCTATTCTTCTCGAAGCACAATCGCAGGGTCTATTTTTGAAGCGCGCAAAACAGGCGGCAACGCAGCAACGCAAGACGCTGCAACGCTAAACACAATAGAAAACACAACCAGCCACCAATTTACGCTCAAATCTCGCGCAAACACCATTGACGCAAGCAATCGCGCAAATCCATACCCCACTGCTGTACCAGCGATTCCGCCAATAAAACCATAAAGCCCAGATTCTGCAGTGAACTCAATGCCAATGCTTTTAGCGCTCGCACCCAAAGCTTTGCGCAAGCCAATCTCATTTCGGCGCTGCTGCACAATCGAAGAAATCGTAGTGCTTACGCCAACCATCATCAACGCAAGAACAACCAGCGAAACAATCCAAAATAGGCTGCGAAGCATAGCAATAATGCCAGTATCTGCCGCCGTAACTTTAGTAACTTGTTGCGCACGAACACGCATAGAAGTCATATCGTTAATGCTGCGCACAACAGCATCTACGTTCGGCGCAGAAGACGAGTAAGCAATCACGTCCGCACCGCGCTTAACGCCTGTAAGCGCACGCAAATCCGCGTTAGTTGCGTAAAGCATGGAATCTTCGGCATCTCCCGTATCTAAAATGCCGCAAACGCGGAAAGTTGTGCCGTGAGTATCCATAATATCTGTGGAAACTCTGCCTTCAACAAGCTTATTTTGAGAAGATTTATCTGTTTGATTATCTGTTTGATTGCCTGCTTGATTACCTTGCGATTTTTGCGCAAGGCTATCCGAATCCGAGGAATTATCGCCAGCGCGATACGCGATTGCAATGCGCGAACCAATCTTCAATCCCATAGCCGAAGCAACATCTCGCCCAACCATAACGTTGCCACTGCTAGGCCAAGCGCCGTCCACGTTCCAATGCTTATTAAGCGACTTAACAGCGGAGACATCCACTCCAGCAAGCACGTACGGAGCCGCATTAATGCGCACATTTTCGTAACGGTAGGTAGCAAATCGCATAGCACCTTTTGCAAGAACCATGTCGTTAGTGTGCAAAACCATTGCGCGATCAATGCCATTTTTCCACTCGCCTGCAAGCGGCGTCACAATAATATTCGCTCCGTATGCGCGCATTTCGTCACTCATTTGTTGAGGAACAACAATGCAGATTGCAGCCAAGCAAAATAGCGTAGCGGCACCAACAAGAGTGGCAACTACTGCCATAAGCGCACGCGACTTTCGGCGAAAAACCGCGCCAAAAAGCATAGTCGCAAACATTGCGCCATTAGAAGTCATACCCGAACCAGATTTAACGCCCATGAAGCACCTCCGCAGGACGCACATGCAAAATAGAGCGAATAGAAGAGCCAGCAGCAGCAAGAACAGTAATCGCAAGAAGCACAAACACCAGCACAAACACCATTGGTCGAAGCGAAATCGCAGAACCAAACACGCTAAATCCAATCACTTGCGCAACGCCAAAGCCTGCAATCATGCCAATAAGCGCACCAGCGCATGCAATAACCGCTGTTTCCATAAGCATTAGCCGCGCAACAGCACCATCGCGCGCACCCAGCGCCTTGAGCAGCGCAAGCTCCCCCGAGCGCTCCGAAATCGCAGCCGCCATAAGATTCGCAACCGCAACAGCCGCCGCAACCAAGCTAAGCGCCGTCATAAGCACCATCACAGCGCGCGTCTTGTTAAGCACGCTGCCTTGCATAGCCGAAACTTGCCGCACTTGCTTTGCAACAGCGTCTGGAATCACTTCTTCAATTTGGTAAGTAATCGAGCTTGGGTAAGCTGTGCAATACCACGTCTCCCACTCTTCTTGGCTAAGCGCCGCTGGATTCTTCGCCGCTTTACGCGCTAAATCGTTTTCTGGCGTAGTCAATGCTTTAACTTCAATCGCCTCAACCATATTTGGCTTGTTTGCAATACGCTGTGCCTGGCTGGAATCCGCGTAAATCGCGTTATTGTCGCTATCTCCAGAATCGTAGATGCCAACAATTTTAAGTGAGATTTGTCTGCCAGAACGAGTTAGTTTTATTCGCTGACCAACTTTTAGATTATGACTTTTAGCAAGATTTGTGCCAACAGCAGCCTCGTGCTTAAAATCGCGCGGGAATCTGCCTTCAAGCATCTTCCACCAAGACCGCATTCCTTGTACACCAACAACTGTTGTTTCTCCAGAAGCGAGCGCAAGCTTGCGATTAAACCACGTGCCAACAATTGGGACTACTGAATTAGCAGAATTAGCAGATTCGGCAGAAGAATTTGCTTTAAGATTTGCATAAATCGTTAGTTTTGGCGCAAAATTCGTTATGTTAAACGCCCAAAAAATCATTTTGATTTTTGCAGCATCCGATTCCTTCAAAAAAGCGGTAGATTCTTGACTTTCAGCATCCGCCAAAGTTTGAGAAGTTCGAGAAGTTTGCGAATTACTATAGTTCGACTTTGTGCGAGACGCATACAAGTCGTTCACAACAGCATTCGACTTAGGCTGAACAATAATATTGGATCCGTAAGAGCTAAGCTCCGCGTTAATTTTGTCTCCAACATCGTAAACAACACTAAGCATTGCAACGCTTACACACGCACTCAAGCACACAACAATCGCTATAAGAACTCGCTTTTTAATCTGCCTTGCAAGAGATCGCGCAACCATTCGAATCATAAACATTTGCAAGCGCTCCTACTTAAAGTGCGAGCTAAGCACGTCTAAATCGGCTGTGTGAATGGTAATTTTTCCGCCACCAGCCTTGTATGGGAATGGAATCGGGTTGCATCCGCCCTTAAAACCAATAGTCGCCAAATTTATTGCAACATCGCATTTTCGGCATATTATCTTGCCGTCTTTTTCGTAGTAGCCTGCGTCTCCGCAATTTTCGCAAGCATCCAAGCCCACTCCATACGCTCCACCATTTTTCTTGATGATTATAAAGCGCATAACAGTGCCATCTTTAGCTTTGTATTGGAATCTATGCAAGTGGCCATCGCTAATTTGCACAAAGTTGATTGTTGCTACGCCATCATGCAACTCGTACGGTTCTGGCGGCGTAAGCGTTGGCTTAATATTCATAAGAGACACACCAGCAGTAAGCGTAAGTATTACTACGATTGCAGCCATTAGCGCCGCAAGCGCAGACCTTCTAGACTTGCGCTTAAACGCTCGCTTTGCGCGGATTTGTGCAGAATTTTCTCCAACTACAGGCGTCTTAAAACCAATTACAAGAGAGGCGAATGCAGGAATCAAAAACACGCAAATTTGCGCAATAATCATAAGCGGAGCGTTGTTTATAAGCCAAACAAGAATGCTAAACGAAAAATCGTCTATATACAGCAAAATACTTCCTTGCATAATTTGCAGCAGGGATGTTAAATGCTGAATTAGCAAAATTATTAAGCTTAGAATAATTGCGATTTTAAAGGCGCCAATACTCGCGGTTGTGCGCAAAGATCGCACCATAAGACTTATGCAAATCACAGCAGCCGCGCCAAGAATAAATCCTAGCGCGCGAAGAAGCATATCGGAAGTAAACGGAGGCGTGCTGGAGTCAACGAAAATCGTAAGCTGCAAAATCACGTCTGGGAGCGCGTAAAACACTGTAAACGCTAGGCATAGCGCGCCAATTGCATTGCTTATGTGCAAGGGCAGCGGATTTTTGCGCCATTTTGCAACCGTTTTGCCAGATGCGCCAACACAAGCGATTGTGGCAACGTCTAGCGGAACAGCAATGCAGAGCGCTGGAAGATTCACAAAATTGCGCTGATTAATCACCACGCTTGCGCGCAAAAATGCAAAAACAAGCGCCGCAACTGTTCCAAAAATCAAGCCAAAAAGTCGCCAGCGAGAGCTGATTGGCTTATCTCGCCCCTCGCCAACGCTTAGCGTGGCGCTTAATCCCATTGTAAGCAGCGCAAGAGGGAGCAGCCCTGGAAGTACTGTAACGAACAGCCTGAGCATGTCTCCCTCCTTTGCTGTTTATGTGATTATTTGTTATTTATTTATGCATTATGCATTATTTATTTGTTGTTTTTATTTGTAAAAACTACCACTGGAAAAAACACCACTGCAAAACTACCACTGACGTGGAGTGTACTTCCAATCGTCGAATGTAGCGGTAATTGGCTCAGTCCAGAATCGGCCAGTCACACCCGTAGCAGGATCTACGTGAAGCATCCAACCCTTCTTTTCTGGCGATTCAACAGAAAGCACTAACTTGTAGTTTCCAGCCTTATCGAGCTTAACATTTGCGCCGTAGTGAGGACCGTCGGAAGCGTTCATTTGCATAAACGTTCCCTTTACAACAGCGTCGCCGCTCGCCTTATCAATAATTTGATAATTCACAGTCAAATCTGGAATAAACTCGCCCTTGCCGTAGCCAAGCTTTGTACCTTCCTTGTTTGCGTGAATATCTGCCTCAAGATGGAAGCTTGCCTCGCTTGCCTTTAAGCCCATGCCTGCTGGGACCATGTCAACTGGCTGGAAGTACACGGCGCCAATCGTAAGTGGGCCAATGTTCTGGTCTTGGTTAGGTCCAACTGGAACCTCTTCAAAGCCTTTGTCTCCGCCCTTATCGTCGGCCCTCTGCTCAGATGCTTGTGGCTTTGCAGCAGATTTTGCCGCGTTTCCGTTTGCACCGCAACCAGTGAGTGTTAGCATTCCTGCCAGCGCTAAGGCTGCAATTGCCATCATCTTTTTGTTCTTCATATCTAACCTTTTCTGTTAGTTAATTATCTGTTTATTATTGCTTGATTTTTAGTTTTGATTTTTAGTTTTGACTTATCCGCGAACGGTTGCTTGCGACTTGTGTGTGCGCAAAATAGACACGCATAGCAGTGCAATAACCACGATTGCAGCTACGACTTGCGCCGAAATCGTTTCAACGTACGGATAGAATCCAAGCCAATCGTTAGTTGGCAAGCCTTGAATATAAACCCCAGCGAGCGCATCACCCTCTATAAGCGCGTGCACGCCTCCGCCAGCAAAAATCACCACTAGGATACACATTAGAGCGCTGGTTCCTGTAAAGAATGGGCGAATTGGTATGCGAACGGATGCGAAGCGAATTAGCAGGAAGATTACAACCAAAACAGCGGCTGCAGCTACAAACCCGCCCCAGATCATGGAGTCTGCTCCACTTGATACAGCAAAAATCGCTTGATAGAAGATTACAGTTTCTGCACCTTCGCGAAACACTGCTAAGAAGCTTAGCAGCGCTAGAGAAATCAGGCTTCCTTTAGAAACTGCTGCTGTCGTTTGGTTGCGAATATACTCGTTCCAAGCTTGCACAGAAGATCTTGAAATCATCCAATTGCTTGTGTACAGCAGCATAAGCATTGCAAACAGGGCTACAACGCCTTCCGTAATCTCTTGCTGCGGACCAGAACCGTTAAACAACAATCCAAAAAGCGCAGCAACAATAAGCGAAGCTATGATTCCTGCAACAAGCCCCATGTAAATGTACTTAACCATGCTCTTGTGCCCAGATTTAATAAGATACGCGATTATTGCAGCCACAACCAGCAGCGCTTCCAACCCTTCGCGCAACAAGATTATAAAAGCCTGCCCAAAGGAGCTTGTTATAAATTGCATAAACGGGTTGGCGTTAGATGCCGCTCCGCCGTCTAGTTTTGCTGCATCTTCAATAAGCATTGACTTAAGATCTGTCACGAACTTTTTTGTTTGCTCAAATGTTTTGCCATTGTTCATAGCCTGCCTGCACTCTTTGAACTGGTATTCAACAGTGCTTACCCGGCTTCCGCTTATTGCGTTCATCACGTTCTTCTCAAAACCGAGCTTTTCGTAATATTGGTAGTAGGCTTCGTTTACTAAATCAACAGCTTTGGCAACTTCTTGCTTGTTTCCTTTTGCTGCTTTGTACGTTGATGCAGATTTATCGAGTATAACGTTCATTTCGCGCGCAACTTGGCTCCAAGTTCTGCCATTTCGCCCAAGATTTTTCTTTTTTGCTGCATCGAGCTTTTTACGCTCTTTTGCGATTTGCGTGCGCAACTTGGCTGCGTAAACATTCGGCTTATCTAGCTGCGTGTTTGCATCGAGTTGAGAAGCGGTTTGCGCAATATCTCTTTCCAGAGTAGATGCCACTTCACTAATCTGTGCGCTTTGATTTTGTTGATATACCAAAGTTTGCAGTTGCTGGAACTGGTCACTTTGCGACTGCACCTTATCTTGACCAATTGTGTCTCTAACAACGGTTATGAAGTTTGATGCTACGTATACCGAATTGTATGCAGCTTGGAATCTGGTTGCAGCTCCTGCCATATTTGCACTATTGTATTCGTTTTTACCTTGTTCTATTTGGCTTGTAACTGCTGAAGAAACTTCTGACCAACTGTTATAGGTTTTGTCAGCGTCAGTTGCGTAGGCTATTGTTGGCTCTCCAACTAATCCTACTAATCCAACTACTCCCATTGCACAACTTATTAAAATGCATATTGACAACAAAAATGCCGATGCGCTCGCAACTTTTTGGCGCGCTTTTGCACACGCGTGCATAATGTCTCCATATCTCCTTTGGCTCTAATCCCCATCGAGCGCACACAATTTTTTCTATTTTCGTTTAGTTTTAATCGTTCAAATTTTTTGGCGGCTTTTGCACGGTTTGTATTTCCGTTTTTATTCTGTTTAAAGTCGCTTCGCAAGTAACCCCATGAACATAATATCGATATATCAAGTAGATTGATATAGTTAGACGCAAAAAACACGCAAATATTACAAAAATGATATTGATAATGATAATTATCAATCTTTTTGCGAATCGTATTGAGAAAAGCCAATAAGCCCAACAAACTCATTAAACATGTTTCTCATACTTTCTACAATGCGACTTTTCTTCTCAGCGCGCGCAATCGCCGCAGCGCCATTGCTATAATCCGCAAGCTCTCGAAGCTCTTTTTCGTTAAGCTGCGCAATAAACCCTTCAATAAGCTTCTTTTTACTACGCAACTGCGGGCTAGCGTCAATCTCCACCCTAATAGAAGAAAGAATATTTTTATCTCTGATTTGTGTTGGCGTTTGTTGTGCGTGTGGGGGTTTGAGTGTTGAGTGTGTTGCTTTCGGTTTTGTTTGCTACTAGGGGCATTCAAAACCGAAAGCTTTTTGTTTTTGTTCTATTTGTTTCCATACTGCGTTTTGAACGTTTTGAACGTTTTACGCGTTTTGTATATAGCTAAAAACTTATACGCGATTTTGCAAGTCACATCTGCATTTGTTATTTCACTGCATTGTTATTTAGTACCCCTTGTTATCTCATCTCTTTTTTGCCAAATTGTGTTATTGCAATCAAAAATACAAACACAGATATTGCAATTGCACATGGCAAAAATGGTATAAGATTAAATCCGTTTCCTAATCCTGTTGATGTAACTGCATGTAGAGAGCGGGAAACCATATATCCGCTGTAACAATAAGGATAAACTACCCAAAGTGGAGTATTTGCTATTAATACGCCAGGAATTACAAGAAGTATATTTAATCCAACGGATAACATTGACTTTTCAAAAAGAACAGTAATCGCCCACATGACTATTACGCTTGGAATCATAGTCAAAAACAGATCTAAACACCATTTTAGTAGATACATAATTGGGAGCGTTTCTGTAACTCCTGTGCTACTGGTTGCAAACAATCCTGCTATGACGAATACAGCAAAAAATACGACCATTTCCATAAGCAAATAAAATAATAGTACGCAAAATTTTGCAGCAGAAATCGCGTATCGACTAACAGGCAGTGCCAGCATTTTTAGTATTCCGTTATTGCTCGTTTCTCGTCCGGCAATCATCACGCAAATAACAATCATACTAAGAGGAAGCAAATAGTATGAATAGACTAATGCGCTTTGAATAAACATAGCAGCCCATGCGTGTGTATATTCTGGAGTGAAGTATCTATGAAGGCTTGCTACACCAGATCCAACCACAATTAGTGGTGCAATAAAAATCAAAGGAATAATTTTACTACGCTTTACTTTCTTAAATTCGATTCTAAGAAGTTCAAAAAATCTCATTTTCATAATCTCCTTATTCGTAGTGCAGCTTCTTAGCTGCCCACAATCCAGAACATAAAAACAGAAGTGTTTCAACTATTGATACGATTACGACCGTAGTATTAGGTTGCGCGCTCATGGCAACTGCTGGTTTTAGCATAACGATAAAAGGTGATGCCATAAAAAGCACGATGTCTGACGAAGCCAATGCCATGCCGCTTAAAAATCCTGCTACACCAATTCCAAGCGTCACCCACATGTTTTCAAATCGTGATGATACAAAAATCATAAAGGACAATACGGGCATTGATGTAATAAATGAATATCCAGCAAAAGATATAAGAGTACTTACATTAAACGTGCCTTGTGGCAAATCTGTTACACCGATTTTTGCAAGTGCTAAATTTTGTATGCAAATAGCGATTAGTAACAGAACGGTCAGCAGCATAAATTTGCATAGGTACATAGTTGGAACACTCATAGGAAGCATATGCATCTTTTTTACTGCATTTCCCTTAAATTCCATGTTGTAGATAATGCATGCGGCGACTATTATGCCGAACATGTTTAACACCATAATCATGCCGTAAAGCTGTGTAAGAAGAATATCCATAGGAGCTAAAGGCAGATTTAATAATGTACTTTTTCGTACAATGAAATTCACAAAAGCGTAAGCTGCTCCCATAACGCCAATAGCAATCATAAGAGCTATAAAGCCAGTTCTCTTGCATTTTTTGAGTTCGATTACAAGCGTTTTCATAGTCTTGCACTCTGCTTCCTGAGTGTATTGTCTTTATCAATCATGGATAGGAACATATCTTCCAAATTGTCGGCAGCAAAACCAGATCGTAATGCGTATTGTCGTAGTTCATCTAAACTACCTTCAAATAGTAAGTGTCCGTGATTAAGTATTCCAATATCATCTGCAATAAGCTCAATTTCGGATAGCATATGAGAAGAAATAAGAATCGTGCAATCGTAAAAATCTGGAAGCGACTTAATTAGATTTCGGATTTCGTGTATACCAGATGGATCGAGTCCATTTGTTGGCTCATCTAAAATCAAAATAGGTGGTCTACCAAGCAATGCTCCAGCAAGACCAAGCCTTTGTTTCATGCCAAGTGAATATTTTTTTGCAAGACGGTCTCCAAACTCAGAAAGACCTACTAATTCTAATGCGTCATCAACTGCACTCTTAGGTAGTTCTAAAATACGACGTATAATGTCAAGATTTTCTCTACCTGTTAGATTTGCATAGAAAGATGGGGATTCAATAAACGAGCCTATTTCTTTCAAAATAGGTATGCGGTCAGCAGGAAACCGCTTTCCGTCGATTGTAAATACGCCTTTTGTTGGAGCTGTAAGTCCTAGGAGCATTTTCATTGTTGTAGATTTTCCAGCTCCATTTGGCCCAAGAAAGCCATAAATGCTACCTTTTCGAATATGAAGTGAAACATCATTAACAGCAGTAAATGATTTATATTTTTTTGTTAAATGTTCTGTTGTAACAATATTGTTCATGGCAATATCTCCTTTCAGGATTTATGATATTGCGTCAACCTTTCTACAACATTCTCTTCACCTTACATCTACCTTACATTTTTATGCGAGGTCAAAAAATGAATATTCACATGGCATAATATATGTTAGGGGGCGCTCCATGAATCAGGATGATTATTTGTTGAACAAGCATATTCTGCTTGTTGATGACGAGCAGGAACTTTTAGATATGGTTGTATCCATATTAAACGAATACGGTTTTCATAATATAACTACTGCAAAAAGCATGAAAGATGCTGTAGAAGCAACACAAACATTACGTCCAGAATTAGCAATACTTGATGTTATGCTCCCTGACGGTAATGGATTTGAGTTAATGGAGAAGATAAAACAATATAGTGATTGTCCTGTTTTGTTTCTTACTGCTTGCGGTGAGGATGAAGATAAGTTTAAGGGATTTGACTTAGGAGCAGATGATTATATTGTAAAGCCGTTTCTTCCAAAAGAGCTAACGTTTCGCATTATGGCAATTTTAAGACGAAGCTACAAGAGCGAAAATCCCATTGTTAAACTGAAAAATAGTCAGATTGATTTTTCTTCTGCAGAAGTAATAAAAAATAACGAACATATTCCACTTACAGCCAAAGAACACGATTTGCTTTCTGCTTTATATAGAAATGCGGGACGTATCGTAACAATTGACGCGTTATGTGAAGCTGCATGGGGTGATAATCCTTTTGGATATGAAAATTCTTTAATGGCGCATATACGTCGTATCAGAGAAAAAATAGAACTCAATCCATCGCAGCCTGTTTCATTGGTAACAGTAAAAGGTTTAGGATACAAGCTGATTGTGGAGTAAAGCAGAATGAAAAGCATACCAAAACTAATACAACGCTTTATAAGTATTTTTCTACTAAGCACTGTGCTCATAGTATTAATGAATATTATTGCGTTTGTTGTACTTATAGGGAGTTACGCACCCGATAAAGAGATGTCTCCCTATAACATAGCAAAAGAGACGGGAGAAGCATTACAATTATCCGCAAGTGGGGATTATGTATTATCAAAAAATATGTCTTCCAAATTGACAAATTCTGGCGCATGGGCAATTTTGATTGATAATAATACGTTAAGAGTCGTATGGAAAACAAAAGACGTTCCTGCAACTATTCCAAACGATTATACTTTGTCTGATGTAGCTAATTTGAGCGTTGGCTACATTGATGGTTATCCAACTTACACTGGTGATAATAAGAATGGAGTTGTCGTAGTCGGATTTCCGCACAAAAGCTTTTGGAAACATACGCAACCAAGTTGGAACTACAGTTTAATCTCAAATTTTCCACAGATTGTTTTAAGCGTATTCTTCATCAACATTTTGCTTATTCTTGGAATTTATTTAATAGCTAATATAAAACTACTAAAATCAATTAATCCAATTACAAAAGGGATACAACGTTTATCTAGTGGAGAAAGCGTGCATATTCCAGAAACAGGAGCACTTTCAGAAATTTCATCTAACATAAATTCTGCTTCCGATATTTTGCAAATACAAAAAGAACAATTGAGAAAAAAGGAGACTGCAAGAGCGAATTGGATAGCTGGAGTTTCGCATGATATTCGTACTCCGTTATCTATGGTTATGGGATATGCGGGACAGTTAGAAAATTCTCTCCATATTTCGCAAGAAGATCGTAAAAAAGCGACGATGATTATTAAGCAAAGTGCAAGAATGAAGAATTTGATTAATGACCTTAATTTGGCTTCAAAACTTGAATATAATATGCAACCCATTATGAAAAAAGAAGAAAATATTGTTGCTGTTGTTAGGCAAGTTGTTGTGGATTTTATGAATATGGGTGTGCAAGATGAGTTTTCGATTAAGTGGGAAACAGATGCTAAATTGACTGTTTGCAATATTAATGTAGACAAAGATTTATTAAAACGAGCAATATCTAATCTTATTCAGAACAGCATATCTCATAATGAAAATGGGTGTACGATTTATGTATCCGTTGCTGCAAATAATAACAATTGTATTATTTGCGTTGAGGATAATGGTATAGGTGCTTCAGATGAAAAAATCGAAAAGCTTAATCATGCACCGCACTATATGATTTGCGATACAAGTACTGTAGAGCAACGGCATGGTTTGGGTCTGCTAATTGTTCAACAGATTATTAGCTCTCATAACGGAACGGTTGATATAAGCAGAAGCAAACATGGTGGGCTTAAGGTTGAGTTAACAGTGCCAAGTAAAAAATTTGGGTTATAGGTCTTTTGGCCTATAACCCAAATATCCAGTACTTATTAGTTGTCTTTTTTGTACACTACCAGAAATAATTAAGCCGCTATCTCTAAGATGTCGCATTAAAGAATCAACTGTTTTATAAGACATTACACACAATCTCCTTCTCTGCAATTTTTTACTTTACAGTAAAATTTATTTTACAATTTTACTATGCACATTTGAAAGTGGAAGCTGATTGCAACGCTACCGTATTGTTTGCGTCTAGCTTCGATTCTTGCAAGCAAGCTAGCTCGCATAGTCATTATTGGGCATTAGTTGGAATTATTCAGCATTACTCAGCATCACTCCGAAAAAAGCGCGCTGGGAATGCACGCGTTTTGCGAAGCGTTTTATTAGGCAGCATTACAGCAAACTCAGCGCTGGTAGTTTGCACGATTTTTTGCAAATCGCTTTCTTGCGATACAAACAACGCAGTTGCGAGCGCATCGGCGTAAGCAGTTGGAAAATCGCACGTTTTGCTAGACACATACGCCCAGCTTGCGCATAAATCGCAAGCAGGAATGCCGTCAAGCGCATTAATCAAGTGAGTCGCAATTAAATTAGACTCAAAGCCACTTGCATCTTTGCCTAAATAACTTGCGTCTTTTACTTTCCAACGCCTTCTTGCGCTAGACGACGCACACAACGCTCCGCTTGCGATTGATGCCACTGCAACTGCTTGAGTTGTGTCAAACGGATTTTCCAGAGCAACTTTTATTTGGTAATCTTCATTGCTAAAGCAAGCGCGCATATCACCGCCAGCGTTTACCAAAAAATCAAAATCCGCAGGAGAATCGCTATTCGAAGGCGAATCGCCGCTAAGCTCCTCTTTAATAATCCGCGTTACAAGATCTACAAAATAACCTTTACCCGCTGCACCAAAATCAAGCTGCACTGGCTGATTCGTGTGAAGCGTTACGCTGCCGCAATCTCGCGAAATATTCCCCCACGTAACTGGCAAAGCGCGGCGATAATTAGCCCAACTGTCACTATCATCACTCGCGCTAGCTGCCGATTGCGGAACGAATTGCACGGAATTATCGTAGCCAAGCGCAAGCAGATCTGCACCAATACAAGCGTCGAAAGCTCCGCGAGTGGCAGCGTAAAACTCGCTATAAAGCGCAAAAAGTGGCCCAGCCCATTCTGGAAACTCAAAATCGCCGCCATCAGCCGCACAAGCCATGCGCGAAACAAGCGAATCTGCACGAAAGCGCGAAAGCACCGATTCATACTCTTCAACAAAAGTGCGAATCCGCTTCTGCACGCGCTGCGAAATCGGCTTGCTGCTAGAGATAATAATCCCCGTTCCAAGCGCGCGCTCAATCGCCATTACATTCCTAAACATCATTTGACTCACTCCCAACATCAAACACTCTATCAATCATCAAAAACCACAACAATATCCCCCAAAAGCCACAAAATAGCAAAATGTCGTCATAGTTTACAGAAAGCCATGTTCTATGCCTACATTTTGGCAAAATGAAGGCATAGCGTACAAAAAATACTCATCTATACCGACATCGTGGGAAAAATACTGCATCAACAACTATATTAAAATTGATGGTAAAGTCAGCATAAATCACAAATCCTCACTTATATGCATGCCAGATCGCAATTATCTTTAATATTTTCACATCAGCATATTGCCAACGAAAAATACTTACAAAATATAATAAATATAATATTTATGTACTTTACCTTGGTAGAATTTGTCTAAAAATTAATCAACTTATTGAATTCTGTCGAATAAGAAAAATTAGAAACAATATTGACATTCGATATAGTAATTGCAAATCATTAAGACTCTTCAGGAAAAAATCAAATATATTATCATCGCATAAACAAGACTTACTACAACAACCAACATGCTTGCAACATGCCGGTAAAGCTTTTGTATTATTGCAAAAAGATTAATATGCCGACAATGACTTTATTAGCTAAAAATACATTACAACGGTATGAATAATATAAAAATAAACTTACTTTTTGTATTTAGCACTTAATTTATTATTAAATTGTACATATAATTATCCCATATTATTCAGTCGTATATGAAAATCGAAAATTAGTCTACTAACTTATGCAGCTAAAGATGATTATCATGCGTGAATGGGAAAATGATGAAAACAGATCAATTAGGCATGACCCACAAAGATCATCAAGCTTTAGACGTTGCAAAGCTTTATTACAATGGATTATCTCAAGCTGAAGTGAGCGAAGTTTTACATGTTTCAAGGCCGAACGTGTCAAAATTATTATCTCATGCTAAAAAACGTGGATTCGTAAAAATTACAGTAGAAGATCCAAGAGAGAAAGACATACATCTTATAGAAACATTAAAAAAATATTTTCAACTTGATGAAGTTAGACTTGTCTCTCCTATAAGAGGACGCGATACAAATCTACATAAATCATTAGGAAAAGCTGGTTCACAACTCATAGCTGGTCTTCTGAGAGATGGAGATACAATTGGAATATCTTGGTCAAGGACGATCGATTATGTTGCTTCACAAATGCCAGAGATGCATTTTAATAACATACATGTTGTTCAATTGCGCGGAGACATGTCTTTGCCTTCTATGGATCTTTCTATGATGAACGCATTAAAAGCATTCCATATCGCTTTAAATGCCACTATACATACAATTGCTTATCCAATTATTTTTGAATCTGTTGAAGCTAAACAGGCTGTAGAACGTCAAACTGGCATAAGGAATGTGATTTCTCATGCAGAAAAAGCAAGAATTGTCGTCTATAGTGTTGGTTCAAATGAATCTACATCGCCTCTTATGTCTTCTCCACTCATAACAAACAATGAGAAAAAAGAATTAACTGAAAATTCTGTCGGCGATATTTGTTCACATTTCGTAGATAGAAATGGTAGGGTTTGCTTACCAGATTTAAATGCTCGGACTCTTACGATTTCTTTGCCAGAATTACGGCACAAAGAGCAACGCATTTTAATAGCAGGCGGAAATGAAAAATTAGACTCCATTTATGTTGCATTGACTTGTAAATATGCAAATCGATTGGTTATAGATGTACCAACTGCGCACAAACTAGCGTCGATATGTAAAAAGAGTAACAATTCTTAAAAATTGCACATATGTTCTGAAATTTTGTTCAAATACGTCTCCTGAACTACTACACTCTATGCCTAGAGAAACTGAGGTAGTTTCTCTAAAGTCAAAGGAGACAAAATGGAAGAAAAAGCTAAATACATAGATCACACATTGCTAGCTCCCGATGCAACAACAGAACAGGTCATAAAAATCTGCAACGAAGCGAAAAAGTATGGATTCTGCTCAGTATGCATAAGCCCATGCAGAGTTAAACTAGCTTCAGAGCTCCTTAAAGATAGTGACGTGAAAGTTTGCACTGTAATTGGATTCCCTTCTGGAGCGCATTGTACAGAAGTCAAAAAGTTTGAAACAGAACTTGCAATCAAAGAAGGTGCAAATGAAATCGACATGGTTATTAATATAGGAGCCGCAAAAGAAGGCGACTGGGGATATGTAACCAAGGACATTGAGGCAGTTGTAGAAGGTGCAAATCGCCAAGCTATTGTTAAAGTCATCCTTGAAGTGTGTCTATTAACAGATGAGGAAATAGTAAAGGCCAGCAAATGCGCACAAGAAGCTGGCGCTGATTTTGTTAAAACTTCAACAGGCTTCTCTACAGGAGGAGCAACAGTACACGCTGTCAAACTTATGCGAAAAACTGTTGGACCAGATATGGGCGTTAAAGCTGCTGGGGGAATTCATACATCAGAAGAGATGAACGAAATGATTGAAGCTGGCGCCAACAGAATCGGAGCCTCTGCTGGAGTGAAACTTCTTTCAGGAGAAGAATCATGATTACACAGCAGCCAGATTTAGCAAATGAAGAAACATTTGCTACTAATAAAACTTGGGGAATTATAAAAGATAAAACCATACAACTAAAAGATGGATATCTAAATAAAACTCCTATCTTTCAATACATGCTATTATCGATATGCTTCCCAATGTGGGGAATCGCAGCAAGTCTTAATGATGTATTAATCACTCAATTTAAGTCGGTGTTTTCACTGTCCGATTTTGCATCAGCATTTGTACAATCAGCATTCTACGGGGGGTATTTCTTAATCGCTATACCTGCGTCTAGAGTAATTCGGCATTCTAGCTACAAGGTTGGCATACTGATAGGTCTTACCGTATACATAATTGGATGCTCATTGTTCTTCCCAGCATCCACTATGGCAACATATTCTGTGTTCTTAGTGTCTTTATTTGCAATAGCAGTAGGTCTGTCATTCTTAGAGACATCATGCAACACATATTCATCGATGATTGGAGAAAAACGACTTTCCACTTTGAGATTAAACATTTCTCAAACTTTCTACCCTCTAGGGTCTATCGCTGGTATTCTGCTAGGAAAGTATTTAATCTTCACAGAAGGTGAATCTTTACATAGTCAAATGGCAAAAATGAGTGTGGCAGAGAGCCAAAAGTTTGCCAGGGAAATGTTACAAAGGACTCTACATCCATATAGGGTTATCATTTTAATCCTGTTAGTAATGCTAATTATTATTGCTATAACACAATTCCCATCTTGCAAACCTACACACACTGATGAGGATGCAAAAGATAATGCATCAATAGTGGAAACACTACGCTATCTAATAAAAAATTCTAGGTTTAGAATCGGCATTCTAACACAATTCTTGTATGTAGGAATGCAGACGGCTGTTTGGTCGTTCACTATTAGACTTGCTCTCAATATAGATCATGGTTTAAATGAACGCACCGCAGCAAACTTCATGATCTTTTCATTCATTGGATTCTTCGCAGGAAAGTTTATTGCAAACTTACTTATGACGAAGATAAATCAAGATCTTGTGCTTATTGGATACTCAGCATGCGGATTTATTGCATTAGTGTATGTAATACTTGTTCCAAATATGACTGCCGTATATGCAGCAGTGTTAGTATCAGCACTATTTGGACCATGTTGGGCAACTATTTACTCGCGTACTCTGGATTCCATAGAAGACAAACGTTTCACAGAGACTGGCGGCGCGGTAATTGTTATGTCAATAATCGGTGGAGCAATTGTTCCCGCAATACAAGGACTTGTATCTGATCACACTGGCTCTATGCAAATCTCATTCATAGTTGATTTAGTCTGCTTTGCAGCAGTATTCATCTATTTCTACTTAATCTACAAAAAATCTAAAAAAGAAAGCTGAATGTCATGTCAGAATTTAATATTAATCTTTTCGAATCGCAGTTCACTGAATCAGTAAAAGAAATATTACACAATAATGAATGGTCTGTTACCACGAAACAATATCCTCAAGGTATAGCATCCTTAACAATACGTAATTCTAGAGGATATGTTGAAGTGCTTCCATTCATGGGACAGATTATTTGGGATGCAAATTTTGATGGTAAAAGTTTGAGAATGGATAACATGTTCTCAAAACCTAAACCAGCAAACCAAATTGTTAACACATACGGGTGCTTTGCATTCCATTCTGGACTTTTAGCTGCAGGGTGCCCTTCTACGGAAGATACGCATCCTTTACACGGTGAATTCCCATGCTCGCATATGGATAATGCAAAATTAATTGTTACCGAGACATCTATAACAATTGAATCTTCCTACGAATACTTACAGGGCTTTGGTGATCACTATGTTGCAAAACCTTCAGTAACTTTACACGAAGGTTCTTCAATGTTTGATATTCATTTAGAAGTAACCAATAAGTCGCTATATGCGTCAATGCCACTACAGTACATGTGCCACATGAACTATGCATTTGTAAAAGACGCTAAAATAACACAAAACTTTGGCAATGACACATTCAAGTTACGAACATCTATTCCTGCTCACGTAAAGCCAACTCCAAGATGGACACAACTTAATGAAGACATACTAAGTGGTAAAAAAGATGCTAATTCATTAGTGGGAGCAGAAGAATTCGATCCAGAAATTGTCTACTTTGCGGATGGAGTAAACAAAATTACAGACAATGCAATTATTGATATGGTTGCTCCAGACGGCACTACATTCGAAACACAATTCTCCACGCAAGAATTCCCTGTTGTAACCAGATGGATTCTTTACAATGCAGATCAAAAAGTTGCAGCTTTTGCTTTGCCTGGAACATCTAGACCAGAGGGGCGCGAAGCTGCTAGGAAAGCTGGCACATTGATTCAATTAAATCCTGGCGAAACAAAGAAATTCACTGTTCATACTGGAATTAAGGAGAAGTAACAATGGAAATTGCAGTAGTTGGATCAAATATGGTTGATTTGATTTCTTACATAAACCGTATGCCAACAGATGGAGAAACAGTAGAAGCCCCAGACTTTCACATGGGCTGTGGAGGGAAAGGTGCTAATCAAGCAGTAGCAGCATCTAGAATGGGCTCAAAAGTATTGATGGTAACAAGAGTTGGTAACGATGTTTTCGCGGAAAACACAATTAACAATTTTGAGAAAAATGGTATTGACTCTAAATTCGTAATGAGAACGGACGCTACATCTGGAGTAGCTCCAATCTTTGTAGATCCACAATCGCGAAACTCAATAATTATAGTCAAAGGAGCAAACGCAAAACTTACACCAAATGACGTGGAAAAAGCTCGCAGTGAAATCTCAAAATGCAAACTGATAGTTCTACAGTTAGAGATTCCTCTAGAAACTGTGTATGCAACAATAAAAATGGGTGCGGAATTGGGTGTACCAGTCCTACTGAATCCAGCTCCAGCAGATCCAGCTTTATCACTAGAGAATATTCGCAATTGCGAATTTATTGTGCCTAACGAAAGCGAGCTTTCTCTCCTTACTGGAATGCCTGTTGACACTAGTGAAGATATCACTAATGCAGCTAGGATGCTATTACAATCTGGTATTCCTAATGTAATTGTTACATTGGGAAACAAAGGAGCACTATTAGTAAATAGTGAAGGCGAAAAGATGTTTAAAGCTGATGCACAATCCGCTCAAAATGCAGTTGATACAACTGGCGCTGGCGATGCGTTCATTGGATGTTTCAGTCATACATGGGTAAAGACCCATGACATAGAAGCATCTATAAAGGCAGCCAACATATATGCTGGAGATGCTGTAACCAAACGAGGTACACAGTTATCTTATGCTACGGCAGAAGAAGTTGGATTGGAATAGTTTATTATAAAGTCAATATACACTAATTAAGCGTATGGCATAAAAAGTTGGGTTGATTATACTCGATAGTTATCAACCCAACTTTTTGTGTTATACAATGGAAAATTGCTATTGTATCTTCCCAGACCAAAATTAGGGTTAATTGATCAATTTGCCTTCTCATACATCTAATAAGCAAACAAAAAAGAATGTAAACAACAAAAATGTAGTCAAAAATAATATCAGTTTATTAATGCGTGCTCACGCAAACGCGCAATCAGTGTAGCAATGGCATACAAGCTATCTAAAACTTTTAGAACAGCCCCAGATTTTTGGCTCAACCTTCAACGCGACTACGATATTCTGCGATTTGACGAATCCAACATCGGCGACATAACGCCACTCGTTTCGGCGTAACATGATTTACGCGCTTTAATGCCAAACAAATCTAATTTCGCAAAACAGAGCAAATCCCACTTCGCAAATTTGAAAATTTTTTAATTTTGCGAAATGAAACAAACATCGCTTGCCTCACGCAAGCATTTCATTAGCCTTTTTAGAAAGCGCATACCGAATAGGGCGTTCGCCAATAGAATAAACCATTTCAAGCTCAATCAAACCGTTAAGCGCGCTCACAATCTTTCTCTCACCAACCTGCTCACCAATTGCATTTCCAACGTATTCACTTAATTGTTTTCTTGTCATCGGAGTTGGATTATATGAAAAAAGCTTATTTTGCAGCAAAATTGTCATAACTTCGTACTGCACTTTAGAAATCTCTGTTTTTTTGGAAAGCTCGAATAACTTGTTCATGCAGTAAATAGTCTGGTTTACTTGCAAAGTAATATAATTTAACACTTCGCTCTGTGCTTTTACAATATATTCCAACATTTTGCAGCAAAACATAGTTAAATCATTGCAATTAAACAACTCCTGAGCTTTAGAAAAAGCAGCATAGTATCCAGATTTTTCCGCGTAGATTATAGAGCTTAGGCTCAAAATTGTTGGCATCGAAAGCTGCTCATGTAATTGCAAAGCAAGCAAAAACCGCCCAGTTCTGCCGTTTCCATCATAAAATGGATGCACGCTTTCAAAAGCATAGTGGCACATGCACGCCTTAATAAGCGTTGGGACTTCGTTGCTATTCATCAAATGCAATAACTCAGTTAAGTGCTCCTGAATTTCAGTTTCGGTTGCATCTCCATTGTGTATTACATTATCTGCACCATCACGAATACTTACTTTTCCACTTCTAAAGATTTCTCCATCTGGAATGTCTTTTACTCCTAATTCACCTTGCATAATGCGATCGTAGATTTTCCGTATATCTTGCAAGGTTTGTGGAATTGAAGTGCCGCACTCATTAGATTCAACAGCTGATTCTGCAACTGATTTTTTTTTGGAATCCGCAAGCTCGAGAAAAAGCTTAGTAAATTCACTAAAACGAGTATGCTTATTCTGCGCTCCTGCAGCATCAAGTGCTTTGGAAAGCTCTTTTCTAGTGCTGTGAACACCTTCAATAATGTTGGTATTTTGCACTTCTTTTGCAATAAGTTGCATTAAATACTCGCGCTGAGCAAAGGGAAGCAACTTGTTCCACTCTTCTTCAATGTTTTTTTCAGTATTCGCAATATCATTCATGTACGTTACAAGATCCGTTACACACATTGCAAAAATCTCATGAGCGTCAAATACGATTCCAGAACGATACGTCACAGGATTATCAATGCGCAATCGATATTCTTCTTCCGCAATATCACAAGGTTTTGCATTACTTTTAGACATCGCAACTATTTTGCGTATTGTTTTGTAATTCATAATGCGACTCCATTTACGTTATTGCGTTTACATTATTGCGTTTACGCTATTGAAGATTTTGTAGTATTTGCTTGCAATATTTTCACTTCGACATTTTGCTTATACGCAAATGACAAATTTATCGCAAAATGATTGCTTAGCTAACGTAAAAGTATATTCTATACCTACATTTTGCCAAAATGAAGGCATAGCGAGTAAAAAACATTCGTCTATACCGACATTTTGGCAAAAACGCACTATAGAAACATCGACAGCGTCGGTAACATCAACATAACGCCACTCGTTTCGGCGCAGACAACACCAATGCTATGCACGCAAAAGTAAAGATTCGGGATTTTACGCAAACATACGCCCCCACTTTCAAAAGTGAAAAAATATTAAAGTTTTGAAAGTAAAAATACGTGTTTGCTTTCAAAAGTAAAAATACTACGAGCTTGAAGATAACATTAGCGACGACGCAACGTTAGAGCGCGAACTTTCGCCACTAAAAGCAATAAAAGACTCATACACTAAAATCCTACTTGCAAACACTCGCCACGATTCTTACGACGTTGAAGGAATCCACGTAATAGACATAGAACAATGGCTAATTGACGCAAAGTGAGTAAAACATAAAAAGGGTTTGTTAGAAGTAATCTAACAAACCCTTAAAACCAGAAGGAAGAATCCCGTCCCTAGCAGGAAACAACCAACCAGCAACAAGCATCAAGCACAATCAAACAGCAACCCAAACTCCACATGGTAAGAAAAGGAAATTTTCGGCAAACCACACGAAAACCCAAGCCACTATTTGAAAGCTTGCGATACGCGTGAAGCAAAACAACACGCGTATCACACGCTCAACGCAAGCCTTTTAACTTAGTGACGCATCTTGCGAACAGCAGCACCCATACCAGCAAGCATAGAAGCAGCCAAAGCAGTCAAAGCAACACCAACACCAGCATTACCAAGCTTCTCGCCAGACTTACCATGACCATTGCCACCCTTAGCAGCAAGCTCACCCTTAGCAGCAGCCTTATCAGCAGTCTTCACATGAACACCAGGAACAACAGGCTTTGTTTCAGGCTTGGATGGAGTATTCTTATCATCCTTCTTAGGAGTTACTTTCTTGCTCTCAAGCTTAGCTAAAGCAGCTTCATCATCAGCAAGCTTCTTCTTAGCAGCATCAACAGCAGCCTCAGCCTTATTAGCAGCAGCCACAAGAGCAGCAACTTGAGCCTCGGTAACTGCGCCTGCCTTAACTAATTGGTTCAACTTACCATCTTTGCCAAGAACAAGAACATGAGTTGCTTGGCTTGAATCTGCAGGAACAACACCATCAACAGTAACTGTTGCTGTATTAGTGTTAGCATTAGCGTAAGCAGAGCTTACCTTATCATTCCAGTCCTCAGCAGCTTTGATTTCCTGCTTATCCTGCTCGATAGTAGCCTTAAGAACAGAAGCATCAGTACCATCAGAAACCTCAGCAAAACCATTATTCTGGTTATACATTGGTATTAGAGACTCAGCCATTGCTGGGGTTGCCATTGCGAAGCCGGCAAGCAAAGTAGCGCCAGCAGCGAAAGCGGCGATAGCCTTCTTATTCATCATTTTAATTTCCTTTCTTCTTCTCCTCTGCGTTAGGGGCGCAGAGAAAAATTTGCTCCACAATCCACAACATATGGATAGTGGTTTAAACACCAGCCAAAACTAGGAGCAGCTAGCGTTTGCTTATTAACATACCCCCCCCCCGTTTAAAAAAGTCAAGAGGCACCCACACAAAACAAACAGAAAAAAATAATGTTACACACAAACTAATCCACAATAAAAACTATTTTCACCATAATATTTGCGGATTAACACTAATAAAACCGTAAAAACACATTATTTCAAGGTTTTTAAAGAATTTTCCCAGACTTTTCTCAGGAAACTACTAAGCAAGAACACTAACACTATAAAACCATTGAAAAATCAACATTCCACACAACCCACACACGCAACACGCCGACACCACGCAGCGCCACACCAACGTCAAACCAACACCACACGAAATGCCACGCTACAATACAATCGCTCACAACTAGATTCCCGCATTTGTTCCCTTTTTAGCAAAATAGAAACAAACGCGGGCAAAAAGAAACAAAAAGCAGGAGCCGCGATAAATAATCGCAAACTCCTGCTTATCTAGCGTACCTTATTACAAAAGTCAGCCTTAGATTAACTTAGATCACATTAAATCACCTTAGCGTTAGGCAACACATTGCCGTCCTTATCAACGTTACAACTGTGCTCAACAGCAATAGTAATATTGTCTGAGTCAACAGAAAAGAATCCGTCAGTCACCTTAAAAACATGACGAACGCCATTCAAATCGTCAACCTTTACAAATCCGTGATCAATCAACGCAAGCACAGCCTCATGCCCAGGAAGAACACCCATTGCGCCATTCACAGAAGGAATAACCACAAACTTGGCATCGCCTTCCCAAACAGGATGCCTGGCTGCAACCACACTAACGTGCAGCGTTTTCACTTGCTTTTCTGCCATAATCACGCACCAAACTCTTGCTTCATATCGTGCCAACGACGCTCAAGATCATCGATGCCACCAATGCCAGAGAACGCCTGCTCAGGAATCTCATCGTAAGTACCATTGCAAATTCGCGTAAACGCCTCAATGGTCTCATCAGCTGGAACATAAGAACCTGGACGACCAGTGAACTTTTCAGCCACATAGAAGTTCTGACCAAGGAACTGCTCAATCTTACGAGCACGGCTCACAGTGGTCTTATCTTCCTCACCAAGCTCATCAATACCAATCAAAGCGATGATGTCCTGAAGCTCCTTATTACGCTGCAAAATAGCCTTCACACGATTAGCGCAATCGTAATGAGCCTGACCAACATAACGCGGATCAAGAATTCGCGAAGTAGAAGTCAAAGGATCCACAGCTGGGTAAATACCCTTAGCCGCAATATCACGCGAAAGCTCAGTAGTAGCGTCCAAGTGCGTAAAGGTTGTTGCAGGTGCAGGATCGGTGTAATCATCTGCAGGCACGTAAATAGCCTGAAGCGACGTAATAGAATGACCGCGCGTAGAAGTAATGCGCTCCTGCAACGCACCCATTTCATCCGCCAAGTTTGGCTGATAACCAACTGCAGAAGGCATACGACCAAGCAACGTGGAAACCTCAGAACCTGCCTGAGTAAAGCGGAAGATGTTGTCGATAAACAGCAACACATCCTGATTCTGAACATCACGGAAATACTCAGCCATAGTCAAAGCAGTAAGAGGCACACGAAGACGAGTCCCAGGAGGCTCATCCATCTGACCAAAGACAAGCGCTGTTTTCTCCAAAACGCCAGCCTCAGCCATTTCGCCAATCAAATCGTTACCCTCACGAGTACGTTCGCCAACGCCAGCAAACACAGACACACCACCGTGATTCTGTGCAACGCGCTGAATCATCTCCTGAATCAACACGGTTTTACCAACGCCTGCGCCGCCGAACAGACCGATCTTTCCGCCCTGTACGTAAGGCGTAAGCAAATCGATAACCTTGATACCAGTTTCAAACATTTGAGTCTTAGACTCAAGCTGATCGAAAGCAGGTGGGTTGCGGTGAATTGGCCACCTTTCAGTAACCTCAATGTTTTCGCCTGGTTTAGCGTTTAAAATGTTACCAGTTACGTCAAAAACGTGACCTTTTGTAACATCTCCAACAGGCACAGAAATTGGTCCACCAGTGTCTCTAACTAAAGCGCCACGGACCAAGCCGTCCGTAGGCTTAAGTGCCACTGCTCGCACAGTTGAATCACCAAGGTGCTGCTCAACTTCCAATGTAATCTCGTGGACGGTATCTCCCTCCGTGTTTCCAACGGTGTTGATATCCACTTTGAGAGCATTGTAAATATCTGGAAGATAGCCGACTGGGAATTCAACGTCAATCACGGAACCCTGAACACGGGTTACGCGACCAGCCGTTGGATCGGCTTCCTTTGCATCTTCTGGAGGTGCTGTGGTCTGATCTTCAGCCATATGCTCCTATTCCTCCTCATTATTCAGCGCGTCAGCGCTGCCGATAATCTCGGTAAGTTCTTGTGTGATGGAAGCCTGGCGAGAAGCATTAAGCTTTCTTGTCAAATCCTCCACCAAATTGCGGGCGTTATCTGTAGCCGTATGCATAGCATTCTGTCTACTAGCTGTTTCGGAAGCAGCAGAAGTAAGCAAACATTCGTGTATACGCGATTGAATATACTTTGGCAAAACCGAATCCAACACTTCGTCTGGACTTGGCTCAAAGCAATATTCCACAGCGTCCGGATTACTGCGGCTAACAGCTTCTTCTCGAGCCGAAACCGCACCCGTAGACGAAAGCGAAGCCGAAGGGCCAGAAGCTGCCTCGTAATCTGGACGATGCATAGCAAACTCTTCGCCGTCCTTTAAAGGAACCAGCTCAACTGGAAGCATGCGCAGAGTACGAACCTTCTGCCTCACCATGTTTATAAACTCGGTGAATACAATGTAAAGCTCCGAAACTCCTCCATCTTCTTCTGGAGTCATATACGCATCCATTAAAGTATCGGAAATTCGCTCCGCAATAGTCACATCAGGATGATCAGTAGACCCTTCCCAAGTGCCTGCAACATCGCGATTACGATACTTGTAATAGGTTGCGCCACGGCGACCATACACGTACAGCTCAGCGTGCTTTCCTTCCGCATCCAACTTTGCGAGCAACGCCTCGGTTTCTCGAATAATCGAAGACGTAAACGCGCCAGCCATGCCACGGTCTGAAGTTAACGCCAACACGGCTACGCGATTACCCGAACGTTCTTTACCAAAAATAGGATGCTTAATATTCGCTTCATGATGAGCTACCAACGCCTGCACGGCATCGAAAATTGCGTCGCTATAAGGCTTAGCATTTAGAGCGATATCACGCGCTTTTGCTATATGAGAAGACGCAATCATTTCCTGAGCCTTAAAGATTTTACCTAAAGACTGTGTGGAAATAATTCTCGATTTCAATGCAAGTTGGGAGGACATACGCTACTTCCCCTCAGATTCACGATTATCCGACTTCGGCTTTGCAACAAGCTGCTCTTTTTCAACTGGAGCAGGGTTTTCAGCTGGAGGCAGAGAATCCTTAACAATCAAAGGCTTACCTGCAGAAGTCTTAAACATCCTACGGAAGTCCTCAATTGCAGCATCAAGCTTCGATTCTGTTTCTTTGGTGAAATCTTCAGTATCGCGAATCACTTGCAAAATGTCGGTTCCCTTATCGAGATAATCCAATAATTCGCTTTCAAAACGCAAAACATCTTTTACAGGAATATCGTCTAGCTTTCCATGAGTGCCTGCCCACACGGAAACAACTTCTTGCTCCATAGAATGAGGCGAGAACTGCTTCTGCTTAAGCAACTCGGTTAAACGAGCGCCACGAGTGAGCTGAGCCTTGGAAGCTGCATCCAAATCGGAAGCGAACATTGCAAAGGATTCCAAAGACTTGTATCGAGCCAAAGAAATCTTAAGCATGCCAGAGACCTTCTTCAAAGCCTTAGCCTGAGCAGCACCACCAACACGAGACACGGAAATACCAACATCGACTGCTGGACGCTGACCTGCGTTGAACAAATCGGACTGCAAGAAGATCTGACCATCAGTGATAGAAATCACGTTGGTTGGGATGTATGCAGAAACGTCGTTTGCTTTAGTTTCAATAATTGGCAAGCCAGTCATTGAGCCGCCGCCCATATCGTCGGAAAGCTTTGCGCATCTTTCTAGCAGACGAGAGTGAAGATAGAACACATCGCCTGGATACGCTTCACGCCCAGGTGGGCGACGAAGAAGCAAAGAAATCGAACGATATGCTTCCGCTTGCTTAGACAAGTCGTCGAAAACAATCAAAACGTGCTTGCCGTTGTACATCCAATGCTGACCGATTGCAGAACCAGTATAAGGTGCAATGTACTTAAAACCTGCAGAATCCGAAGCTGGGCTTGCAACGATTGTTGTGTACTTCATAGCGCCTGCTTCTTCGAGGCTTTGACGTACAGCAGCGATTGTTGAACCCTTTTGTCCGATTGCTACGTAAATGCAACGGACTTGCTTCTTTGGATCTCCACTTTCCCAGTTTGTGCGCTGGTTAATAATCGTATCGATTGCGATTGCTGTTTTACCAGTTTGACGATCGCCAATAATCAACTGACGCTGACCGCGGCCAATTGGCGTCATTGCGTCAATTGCCTTTAAACCAGTAGACAAAGGCTCGTCCACAGGGTGACGATGGATCACGTCTGGAGCCTGGGCTTCAAGAATACGACGCTCCTTGCATTCAATCGCACCAAGACCATCAATTGGATTACCCAATGGGTCTACTGTACGACCAAGATAGGCGTCTCCCACTGGCACCGATAACACTTCGCCAGTGCGGTAAACTTCCTGCCCTTCTTCAATGCCCGTAAAATCGCCTAGAATAACCACGCCGATTTCGTGAGCATCAAGGTTAAACGCTAAGCCAAGGGTGTCGTTTTCGAAGGTGAGCAGCTCGTTTGCCATGCAGCCAGATAATCCAGCTACGTGCGCAATGCCGTCACCAGCCGTAACAACATAACCAACTTCTTGTGTTGGCATGTCTGCCGGCTTATACGAGTCAACGAACCCGTCAAGTGCCTTGCGTATAAGGGCGGGATCAATAGATAGTTCCGCCATAATTCTCCTTATTTAACTTATTTCACTGCCTGTGTCCAAGCACCATTTCGCGCAGAACGCTGCAACTGCTTAAGCTGCATCAACATTGTGCGGTCTGTTACTTGATCGCCTATACGTATTCGCATACCACCAAGCACGTTTGGATCCACAATTGGGTTTATGTAGGCACGATGACCCAACTTGTTGCTGTAAATCTCAATCAAACGCTTGATTTGCTTATCCGTAAGAGGCTGAGCGGTTGTAACCGTAACCAAAGTTTCGCCTGCTTCGCGCTCAAAACCAGACCATGCGCCTCCAAAGCTGCCCGTCTTGCCACTTTCTGCACCGCCATGCCAAGTACCTACAAGATAGTGCATAATGCGCAATACAACAGGATGCGCCTTACCTCCAATAAGCTCGTCAATCAGTCGTGACTTATCTTCCGAAGACCTATTTGGATCGGTAATAGCGTCAGAAAGCTCTGGGTACTTTTCTAGCGTATCCATCATTGTTGAAAGCTCATCAGATATGCGCTGAGCTTCGTCATGAGCATCTGAAATGGCTTGCGCAAGCGAAGAACGCGATAAGTTTTCGCTTACTCGCGATGCCTTTTCTGGCATTCTTACCTCCTAATTCATGCAAAACTTAAGTAGCAATTAAGTAATACTAAAAAATCGTTTTAGCTACTCTTTTAACTACCTGTTTTGACCCGAACTCTTAACGTCTCCCACTTCATCAATAACATGATCAATGATTTTGGAGCCTACGGTATCGTCATCTAGCTTAGACGCAAGAATCTTTCCAGCTAATGCTGCAGCGAGTACCGATACCTCTCCTTGGAGGCTAGTCATGGCGTGCTTATGCTGAGCCTCAATGGAATGCTGAGCTTCGCTAATGATTTTCGCAGCGTCCTTTTCGGCACGCTGTCTTGCTTCATCAACAATCTTGGAAGCTTGTGCACGAGCCTGTTCGCGAGTTTTTGCGGCATCTGCTTGAGCTTGTGCAAGTTCTTCTTCCATCTGGCTCTTTAACTCATCAGCTTCACGCTGCGCGTTTGCTGCTTTAGCCATTCCGCCTTCGATTTTTTCTGCACGCTCATCGAGAATTGCCTGGAATTTAGGCATAACGAACTTGTAGAAAAACGCTGCAAGAATTACCAAAACAACTAACGACCACACTACGTCGTAAGGCTCAGGCAAGAACAATGCCAAACCATTACTCTCAGATGAATGTGCCATGGCTTGTCCTTTCTATTCTTTCAACACTTTTATATTTGTGCTGGAACGAGTTGTTTCGTTCGGTTCATTTTCCCATAATGTAGGCAACGAATCCAAGCAAGCCCAGAACCTCGATGAATGCCAAGCCAACGAACATGAACAGCTGAATACGGTTTCCGACTTCTGGCTGACGTGCAGTGGACTCCATAGCTTTAGCAACGACGATTGCCATGCCAAGTGCAGGAGAGATTGTTGCCACAGCAAAGCCAAGAATGCTCAGGTTACCGATCAGTCCTGCTAGAGCGATGATGTTATTCATTGGTTTCCTTTCCGTTAAAACAGTAACCAGTATAAACCCATAAGATGTGTAAAATCTGAGAGTTAAGCTAATGCACTATGCAACAGCAACAGCAGATTTTTCTTCTTCCTCTGGGTAACTTTCCGAAATGTATACGGATGCAAGCACGGTAAAGATAAATGCCTGCAATCCTGCTACCATAATTTCGAATAGGGTAAACAGAATGCCACCAAGCAGCCATAATGCACCGCCGAAGGCAAGGAGTTTATTGCTGGAATCCACCACAAAGAAGTTGGTGAATACTAAGCAAGTGGCCACCAGCAAATGGCCAGCAATCATATTCGCAAACAAACGGATTGTAAGCGAAAGTGGTCGCACAATTATTAATTCTATGAGCTGCAATGGCGAAAGAATAAAGTAAATCGGCCATGGCACGCCCGCTGGGAATAATGCTTCACGGAAGAATCGCAAAAAACCTTTTTCGCGTATGCCAGCAATAAGATATTGGCATACAACCCATAAAGCAAATACAAGCGGACCAGTAATGGTTGCGGTTGCAGCCATATTCAATCCTGGAATCACAGAACAAAGATTAAAGAAGAAAATTGTTATGAACAATGTAGACATCATTGGCACGTAACGCTTGCCGCGTTCTTCGCCAATCATCTCGTACACAATGTTGTATCGTACAAAGTCCATTAGGATTTCTAGCACGCTTTGGAATCTACCTGGAACAACCTTTGCACGAGCAGCACCAATTCCAAAAACGATCATAACAATCACTGCCATAAGCACACGCACTAAAATAATGCGGTTCATTGCAAATGGTGTGCCTTGGAACAAAATCTCCGGAGGTAAAAACTCATCAATCTTAGGCAACTCTGGACTTTCTGAAGCTAGCAATACTGCCGAATTCACAGTGCCAGCTAAGACTCCGATAGCTCCACTCATCAGCTCCTCCTTATAAGGCGTCGTTTATATCGCTACTCACGTCTGGTTAATACCAATCCATCAAAAGCTAAGTTGTATAAACAGCAAATCCTGAAAATCTATTCGTTGGCGTGCGTACGAAACGAAAATACATCTCTAAAAAGCTGATTCTACTCTTGGTTCGTACATTTAAGTCATATCGTTGATTAATAACGAGTTTTGCACTTATAACAGAATTAGCAAGTCGATAGCCAATTGTTTATTGTACTCCACTTCTGTTTAGAATTAAACTATTTTTAGATTTATTTGTTGTATTTATTTTGCACAAAAATTACACAAATCTTCGGTTGCTGGCGACTAACAACACAAAAAGCAAATAGAAACACGCCGAGAACTTGACAAATCACAATTTGCACCTATCGTAGATAGAGCTGCTAAAAGTAGCCGACGCGGGGTGGAGCAGCTCGGTAGCTCGCTGGGCTCATAACCCAGAGGTCCATGGTTCAAATCCATGCCCCGCTACTAGAAAGCCAAGAATCGCATATTTCTCACGAATGCGAATCTTGGCTTTTCTTTTACTTTTTATCCATCAGGTGCAATCATCCATAATCAATAAAGGAGAATTGCTAAGCGACGACGCGCACGATTCAAACGCTCATCGCCAGCTGGAAGCATCGCAAAATACTCAAGCATACGTTCTTTAATAACATCTGCACTATCGCGATGACCAGCAAGAAAATCAAGAAGCCTACTAAAAGCATCTTCAATATGACCATCAATCATATCCACATCTGCTACAGCAAGCTGAGCGGAAGCATCACCAGGATTATCACCAGCAGCCTTGCGCACAGCCTCCACATTTGTGTTTGTATTTCTGCCAAGAAGCAATGCTTTAGCGCGTTCGCGAGATGCCAAAGAATCATTCGGGTTAGCCTGCAATACTTTTTCATACTCACTTGCAGCTAAAGCATAATCGCCATTCATAGCCGCCTCATGCGCAATTTTGTGTTCTGGTGGAACATCAGAAGAATCTACAGAATCCGCAGAATCCGCAGAATCCGCAGAATTATTGCCTACACCAGAATCACCTGCAGAATCACCTGAATCAACATAAGGAGCCATCCCAGCTACACCAGATTTTTCCGCAACTTTAACCAGCTGAGGCAGAATATCATTACAAATCTGCTGCAACTCATCTGCACTAGGCAATCCCTGACAAATAGGCATTGGTCTGCCTCCAACCAATCCATATACAGCTGGAAGCTGCTGTGCGCGTAAAGCTTGAGCAATTGATTGGCTTTCATCCGCATCAATACGAGCAAGCTGCATTCTGCCATCTAACGCAGTAATAGAATCCGCAAGTTTTTGTGCTAAGTCATAAGAAGTTTCATCGCTTTTTTGCCATACAAGCAAAATAATTGGAAAACTTACAGAAGTCTGAACCATTGCCTGAAAAGTTTGTTCATTAACATCAATCACATACCCACAAGCAGGAGGCATCTTAGACTGAGGTTTTCCTGACTTTTCAGCCGCTTCTCGTTTTGCAAGAGCTTCTGCTTTGCGCTTTACACCTTCCAAGTCCACTGCTCCAGCCAGAGAGAATCCGCCTGGGTTCATACCCATCGATTGTGAATCAACCATAATTTCCTCTTTTGCTTATATTGCTTACAACTTTGCTTACATTTCTTATATTGCTTATACAACTGCTTACAGGGCTTCTACCTTTATAGGCTGACGCTCCGCTCCCACAGGCACAATCTGCGCATTAGAGCCAGCTGGTGGAACAACCATTGCTACAACATTTACGTAAGTCACACGCATTGTAGAAGTAGCTTTAGCATTTCCAAACAAAGCTTTCTCCTCGTCAGACGCTGGTCTTGATTCTCGACCTTCTCCAGCTCTCCTAGTCCACACGGAGTCAATACGCGCAACTACTAAATCACTACCATCGCTTGCGCGCATAACGCTAATCTGATTTGGAACTGAAGCAAAAACCTGTTCTTGAGAACCTTTGTTTCGCTCCATTCCTGCTTGAACAGTCTTCGACAATTCTGCTAATTTTGCGCGCAAATAATCACTAGCAAAACTCTTTGCAAATTTACTAGATTCTCCTTGCTGCAGAACATCAGCATAAGCCGCTGCTGCCGCATGAGGAGTCATAACAAGACCAGAATCATTTGCTTTACCCATTGAAGCGCCGATTGAAGAAACAGGGAATTTTGGCAGACGCACACCAGGGAACAGTCTTGCAACTGCCCACAATTTATAGTTTGAGCGTGCCCTATCCTGACGGATCACCAACAATCGCTTAGACTGCTGGTCTTTTGTTGTAGTAGTAATCGTCATCAAATCACGAGGCCAGTTTGCATTCGTAGGCACAATAGTCTGAGCAACTTCACGAGGAATTGTTGTTTTTGGATCCAATTTTCCTGTTTTAGCTGCAATCGCAAGCTCACTAGTTCGCACAAGCATTGCAGGACCACTCATATAGCCATCAAGATTACTAGAATTCTTCTCTTCATTCGCGCGCTCTAGAGACCTCAAAACTCTTAAACGTATATCTTTTTCTCTAATAGACGTTACGTTTGGAAGCTCCTTTGTGCTATGCCCCTCAGCGGCTTTAGGAACTTGACCATCGCAAGCGCTAAGAGCAAAACACATAATTAGCGATATTATTGTAGCGAATGTAAAACTTACATAATATTTGATTTTATGCGCATAAAACATAGTCATACTTACTTTCCACACTCACTTTTGCTCATTTCCACGCGCATTATTTTTACGCTTACGATTCTGGTTATAGTTTGAATTCGTGTTGCCACCAGCGTTTCTGTTATTTGCATTATTTTCGCCGCTATTTCTATTACGATTATCTAATTCGCTAGATCGACGATTTTTGCCATATTTTTGCCCGCGCTGACTATGCTGATTATTCTGACTATTCTTACGCTGGTCGCGATGATTACTCAAATCACGATTATTCCCTTGATTTCGCGACTTGCTGCGATTATTTGACTTTTCATTGCTTGAGTCGCAAGCCTCCGCTGATTTACTACGATTATCCCTATATTTGCGATTTTCTACATCTCTACTACTAGAACGACCATCTTGATTGTCATGCGAATCACGATTTCTTCTACCATATCTACTATTGCGGTTGCCGCGATTGCTATGACTCGACTTTCTAGAATTATTATTGCTACTATTCCCTGAATATTCCTTTGAAGATTGCTTTTTATTAGAATCATCATTCAAAGAATCTTTGGAATCACGTATAGCATCTTCATCTTTAAAAGAATCATAGGAAGATTTATCAGAAGAAGCATCAGAAACTTCTAAAACAGTAGACGAATCGCTATCATTCTTGGAAACATCCGAGAATGATTCACTAGCAAAACGAGCAAAATAAGACTGCAAATCTTCTTTAGAAATCACAGCAGTTTCATCCAAAGATGGAGTTGGAGAAGAATTTAAACCAGACTTTACGTTTACAGACAAATCCACGGTTGCTTGCGACTTTGCAACACGAGTTTTTGAATGAGAACCATGACGAGCATGAGAAGCTGAAGAACCTTTATGCCTTGACTTCTTATCTTTAGCAAAACTGCCAAAAATACTAGCCATTGTGCCAGCAAAAGCATCTGAGAATTTAACTTCTTCGTCTCTGGAGACACTTTCTACAGTAATAAGACCACTTCTACTAGCCACCAAACGCTTATTACGCCTGCGATGTGGAGCCATAGCGAACACAGAAGCAGAAAGGACACAAAGCAGAGCAAACAGTGCTCCAACAAAATACAAAGGAGTTGCAAAATCTGGAAGATTGTGTCTACGCCAACGAAACTCTACGAATGCTTCAGGAGAATTTTTACCTAAGTCAATAATCAGCACGCGTCGAGAAATCCTTGCACGCAATGCGGATGAAACTTTTTGATGATTCGACTGGCTATTTTCTTGATTTGCTTGATTTGCTTGATTTACAGCATTGCCACTGCTCAAATCTCCAGGAACAATGTTCTCAGATTGTTCAAAATCTTCCGCATTAACAAACAATTTAGCCAAACCCATTTGGCAAGTAGCATTAGTCCACAAATCTGAATCTTTAAAATCTACATCTTTAGAAGCCTTAGAATAAGAGTTATTCGCGGAATCTACAGAATTTTTGTTATTCACATCTGACTTTGCAGAATCATCCGCCTTCATAGGGACAGTAGAAAGATTCTCCCAATCTTGCAAACCAGTTATTCTCTGTACAGAGTAGCCACGAGTCCACCCACGAACATCTTTAGCCAAACCAACTGCTACACAAATCGGCTTACGAGTATTAAGAGCCGCAACACTAATTTTTACGCGGTAATCCACAAGATTTAAAACACCTGGATCCGTAACAATGTATCTTGAACCATACACGTTTGTATGAGCCGAAACAATAGAGTTTGGCTTCCAAACTGTGGCATTAAGAACACCAAGAACAATACTAAGCACAGCAAGCAACCCAAAAATAGGTGCCACGATTCCTCGCATAAACTTAGCTCGTTTTGTAGGTCGTTGCATCAAACCTCTTTCTGCATCCTAATCAGCAATAAATCATGCATTATGCTTGTAATCAGAGCATGAATTCTTTTTGATATTCGCCTTAATAATCGTCATATCGTATTTGCTCCTATCTATTCTACAATCTTTCATAATCTTTTATAATTAATCGATTGTTATATTTATTAATCTTTTACAATTCTTCGTAATATTTAATATATTTGCTACTGAATAATTAAAATCAGACTCAAGCGATAGTCTTAAACCTATGAGAAAAACCAGATTATACACAATCAAATCTTTTGCAATACGCGCAATTAGCACAATTAGCGCTGCAGCCTTGTGTTTTACAATGGCATCTTGCAGCGGGAATAGCACGAATGATAACGGAATGGCAGACCCAGCCGCGAATGCTGCTGGAATGCAAGTTTTAGGCGGCGTTAAGGCTAGTGGAACTTTAGGCAAACAACCAAAGGTCGATATAACTACTCCTATAGACGTAAAGCCAAATTCTTACGCCATTTTGCAAAACGGAAACGGTGCTAAAATCCAAGAAAATAGTCGCGTATGCGCTAATGGCATTGTGTACAATGCTAAAAACGGCAAAGAGCTTATGAACACATGGAAACAAGGCAAACCAGATTGCTCAATCGTTGTTAAAAAAGGCGTTACGAGTAAACCTTATTATGCACTGTTTAAGGGAAGAAAAATTAATTCCACGATTGCATTTGGTGTGCCTGCAAATCCGCAAACTAAGCAAGATGCGTACGTAATGGTGTTAACTCTTGTTTCTTCAATGAAATCTCTTGAACGCGCAACAGGCAATAAAGTTAAGGATATCCCTGAAAATCTGCCGAAAGTAACTCTGAGTAAATCTGGAGAACCATCGTTAGATAAGAATAACTACGTGCCAGATGGAAAGTTGGTTTCTCAAACTTTGATTGAAGGAACTGGTAAAGAGGTGACCAAAGAAAGCACTGTAACCGCTCATTACACTGGCTGGACTATCGATAAAGACGGCAAATTGCATCAATTTGATTCGTCATGGAAGCGCGGCACGCCTGCAGACTTCTCTCTTGCAGGTCAAGTGATTCCAGGATGGACTAAAGGCTTAGCTGGGAAGAAAGTCGGATCTCAAGTTCTTTTGGTAATTCCTCCAGAAGATGGCTATGGCAAAGAAGATAAGAAGGATGCACAAGGAAATGTAACAATTCCTGCAAATTCAACGCTTTACTTTGTTGTAGATATTCTCTATGCTTCCTGATCTATTAATCTCTTAATGATTAATTCTCTTAATGATTAATTACCAATCGAATCATGCCGCGCTTGAATAAATCTTGCGCGGCATTTTTATACGTAAATTTACGTAAATTTCGTAATAAATTACAGATAAAGCAAAAAATCGTTAAGCTAAAACAGGCGAAGATCGTTAGACTCAACACCGCGCATTTCATCGTAATCGAGGATTAAGCAAGTAAAGCCACGATCCTCAGCCAAAACTCGCGCTTGCGGGCTAATAGTCTGCGCAGCAAAAATACCTCGAACTGGTTTAAGCAACGGGTCTCGATTCAACAACTCACAGTAACGAGTAAGCTGCTCAACACCATCAATACCACCGTGTCGCTTAATCTCAATAGCAACATGAACACCGTTTGAATCCTGCGCCATAATATCCACGGGGCCAATAGCAGTAGGATATTCTCGGCGAACCAATGTAGCACCATCGCCAATACGCTCAATTTGCTCAGCTAAGTAGCGCTGCAAATGGTCTTCTACACCATCTTTAACAAGACCTGGGTCTGTGCCTAAATCATACGAAGAATCGCTATAAACGTGTTGCAGAACAATGCGAAGCAGGTCATTGCCCTTTTTTGCAGCAATTTTTAAAACAGTTCCATCGCCAAAAACGCGCGAAAAGTCGAAAGCCTCCGTGCTACAAGCGCCGACAGCACCATCTGAAGAAACAGAACTCGAATCGTCGTCTTCACAAGAACAATCGTTATCTTTAGAAACATTTCCATCAATAACGCGCATAGTACAAGGAGCAACCATCCAATTAAGTGGCTTATAGGACCCTAACTCTGAAAAAATCAGTACACTACCATCAGCCTTAATAAGCAACACGCGCTTAGCCACTGGAAGACTTGCATTAAGCCTACCCGTATATTCTGCACTACAATCCGCAACAATAATTCGCACACAAAAAGCGTAGCATAAATCGCGTAACTACTTGCACAAAAACTATCTGCCCAAAGCCGCCGCCAAATCGCGATTCTGCCAGCGCTGATGCAACGCGCAATAGCCTCCAAAAAGCAAGAGCCAAATAATGCCGCCAATTGCCGATCCGCGAGTGTCTTCGCTAATAAACAGCGTTATGTACACAAACACAAAGAATGCAATAGTAAGAGAATTAAGCAGCTTATAATGCGGCATAACAAAACCATCTGGCATAAAATCAGCAGAAGCGCGGTACTTTCTGTGCGTAACCATAATCAAAATGTAAATCATGATTATTACTGCCGAAGACGCAGAAGCAAACACAATAAACGCGCCATGCACTCCAGGAATTGAGTTAATAATCGGAGAGAACAGGATTAGCGCAGCAGAAAAAATGATTGCTCGTGCAGGAACTTTAGTGCGCGAAACTTTGCGCAAATGTGAAAGAACAGGAGAATTAGATTCTAGCGCAATTTGATACATATGCCTTCCTGCAGAATAAAGCAGCGAATTAAGCGCAGAAGATGCGGCTGTTATTACCACAAAGAACACAAGCGCCGAAGCCCAATGAAGCCCCGCATATTGGAAAACCATTATAAACGGAGACATATAAACGCCTTTAGAATCGGTAGCTTTAAATTGTTGCCAAGGAACAATTAGCATGATTGAAGCAAGCGCTCCAACGTAGAAAATCAAGATTCGCATAATAATCTCGTTGATTGCCTTTGGCAAAACTTGGCGAGGATTCTTAGTTTCCGAAACCGTAACGCCTACAAACTCAATAAGCTGGTATGCGTAGAACACCATTTGGAAACTCAT
Organism: Gardnerella sp. DNF00038; assembly: GCF_049262855.1. Taxonomy (NCBI): domain Bacteria; kingdom Bacillati; phylum Actinomycetota; class Actinomycetes; order Bifidobacteriales; family Bifidobacteriaceae; genus Gardnerella; species Gardnerella sp. DNF00038. The sequence continues at coordinate 1,560,919 of NZ_CP058407.1, forward strand.
CAAAAATGCCAACCATCCATTTGGCATAAGCGAGAAGTTGTTGAAAATATTGTCAAAGCCTGCGTGGCCTGCAGGATTTGCAACGCCGCTAATCTGTGTTGCAGGGTAATGGTAGCCAATAATAACCATAACTGCAGCAGTTGCAATAAGAGCCACAATCAACGTGATTTTAATCATTGAGAACCAAAACTCTGTTTCGCCAAATAGCTTAACAGCAACCAGATTTATGCACACTAAAGCAGCCAAAAACGCTATTTCTATAAGCCATTTCCAGCTGCTAACGTCTATGCCAAAAGTTTGGAAAAATGTAACACAATACGTACTTACAGCCGTAATCTCACTCATGCCAATAAGCACAAGCACTATCCAATACGACCATCCTGCAAAATCGCCCCAGCCTTTGCCCAAGTATTTAGTAATAAAACTAATAAAAGTGTGCTGATTTGGGTCTTTATACATAAGTTCGCCAATGCCGCGCATAAGCAAAAACATGATTAAACCAACAATTATGTACACAAGCATAATGCTTGGACCCGTAAGACTAATGGATTTGCCAGAACCTAAGAATAGTCCCGTGCCGATTGTTCCGCCTATAGCAATGAATTGCACGTGTCTTTTTGTAAGGCTGCGCTCCATCTTGTTAGTGTGACCATTGTTAGTTTGGTCAATATCACTCATTGCTATAACTCCATTCTTTTAGGCGTGAGCTTTCAATTTTATAAGAACCCGTAAATATTTGAATTTCATTATTCAACTTTATTCAACACTTTTAAGCGAACTAACAGGGTCAATGCGGTCTAACGCGGGATTAGTTGACCATTGAACAATTAAAGCAAAAATCAGCGTTGCAAAGCCAGCAATAACATAGCTTAATGGAGACACTTCAACCTCAAAATACAGAGAAGGCATGCGCAAAGCATTTGTTAACAAGCCTGCAACCAATCTTCCAAGAGGCAAACCAACAAGAATACCAATTACAGTAAGAGTAAGCATCTCCTTATGCACGTAAGCATGAACTTCTCTACGATAAAAGCCAAGAACCTTTAAAGTTGCCATCTCTCGCGCACGTTCCGAAATATTAGTGCTTGCCAATGTAAACAGCACAGCTAACGCCAAACCTGCTGCAAGAGTTACTATAAGCGCAACCACAGCATTCATTAAATCAAAGCTAAACGAATGTTTCATGCGCGTAATGTTCATAACAGCTAACACGCCATCCCTATCTGCCACATGGTCTGCGTAACGCATTCTTGCATCATCGTCTCCACGAAGACGCATAATTAGCGCATTATTCTTAACATTTTTCCCATTTTTAAAACCGAATATTCTTTCATAGCAGCGAGAAGTCATATAAATATTTGAACCAATAAGATTACGCACGACTGCACGCAACTTCACTTTTGCGCGCTTAAAACTGGAGTTTGTTATTGTAATATAGTTTCCGCTCGCAATTCCCAACGACGATGCTGCACTCTGTGAAAGAAGCGGACCATCATCATTAAGTGAAATATTTTGCAAATTATTGTTAACATCTTGTAGACGAACCATATTAGACAAAGCTGCGGCATCTTTAACAACTACGATTTGTACGCTTTCAGAATCTCCAACGATTTTATTATGCGAATTGTTATTGGAATTGCTATTAGATTTACCATTATCTGCATCGCTTTTTGCGATTTCTCCAGAGCTAATGTAGGCAGGCAAAATGGTATCAACAAGATTGCTGGATTTATCTTTTTGCACACTTTTCTTCATATTTTGAAATGCATCTGGAGTGGAAATAGAAATCATATCGTAGCGGTAAATGCCGTCATATTGGCGGATTCCAAGAGTGACTACAGTATCGTTTAATGCTAAAGCACACACGATTAATGCCGTGCAACCAGCTACACCGCCAATCGTCATAAATAGTCTGCCTTTAAAACGAGCCAGATTCCTTATAGATACTTTGTTGAGGAAACTTAGACGATTCCAGATAAAAGGTAAATGTTCAAGAAGCACGCGAGCGCCAGCTTTTGGAGATTTTGGACGCAATAATGCCGATGGTACTTGCCTTGTCTCCCTCCAGCTTACGATTATTGTGCATATTGCAACTGGTATTACAAACGCGAGTACACAAATCGAACCATAAAGCCAATCGTATCGTAAAACAACTCCTGGAACTGTGTACAATCCGCGCAAAATCTTAAGTAGTAAAGATGGAATTGCTAAGAATCCTAGAATATCGCCAATTCCGCCGCCTACTAGACAGGCAAAAATCGCAAAGAAAGCGTGCCTTGTTATTGCTGCGCAACGTCCATAACCTAAGCTTAAGTATGTTCCAATTAGTCCTCGTTCTTCTTCTACCATTCTTGCCATGGCTGTTAGGCTCATCATCATTGCCACCACAAGAAAAAGCACTGGGAAAGCGTATCCAAGAGATTGAATCGAGGCAACATCAGAACGCAAGCGAGTATAGCTCCCGTTTGATATGCGAGCAAAAATATGCCATCTTGCTTGAGGAACATGCTTTTGCACTTCTGGCTTAATTTTTGCGTAAATTTGCGCGCGAGCCTTAGCTAAAACCGAGTCGGGAGCGTTTTTAAGCATTGGCATATTGGCTATAGTTTGATCTACTTGTTGATTAGTCTGGTCTTTTACAACCTGATTTGTGCGCGCCTCTTGGCAATCGCTTTGCACACTGTCTTTAATCTGGTTTGAAGCATTTGCCACAATTGCGCGATACTTTTGCGAAAAATCGTTAACGCGTCGAGCCTCATTTAGGCGCACATATATAGCTGTGTATGGAAGATTATTTGTGCTTTCAGTAATCGCAGAGGTAAAAATAGGGTAGCGTGATATTACGGAATTGCGGAAAGCTTTTGATTGATACCCGTTTGGATTATCCAAATCGTTTACGTCTAACACGCTTCCTGTAATTAGAAGCTTATATTTTTGATTTTGAATCGGTTGATTAGACGAATTAGGCTGATTAGCGACTTGTTGCATACTCAAAAACAGTGTGCTACCAATGCGCAATCCGCTATCGTGCAAAAATCGTTCAGTTACCACAGCTTGACGATTGTTTGTTGGCATATTGCCACGCATCAAATGCAGACGATTCAGTTTTTTAACATTGTGATTATATTGAACTACGTTCATTGCATAAGACAAATTGGCATTATTCGAAGGATGAGCAGTAGCTTTAAACGACTTTCCCGCCTCTGCTTCACTAACAAATGGCAATTTTTTGATTGCTTTAACATCTTTGTCAGTCAAACCAAGCGTAGAAACAATTTGTAGGTCGTAAGCTTTGAGCTTAGAGTAAGTGTCATTTGCTCCAAGAAACATATCGTTGCATCCTGCATAAATGCCAGTCATAACAGCAACGCCAAGCATTGCTATAACTGCTAGTATGCAAAAACGACGCCATTCGTGAACCCACATTCTAATAGCACTAATAAAAACCATTGGAAAAATAGAGCGTGAGCGCTTATTACTAATCGCATATTTACGCTTGATTTTCTTAGATTTTACAGTTTCGCTACTCACTACAAACCACCACTCTACAAATCACCATTCAATATCTGCAATTGCCGTAGGATTTTCTTGTATTGTTTCGCTCACGACTTTTCCAGAATGGAATCTCACAACTTTATGAGCCATAGGAGCAATAGCAGCATTATGAGTAATAATAAGAACCGTCATTCCTTCTTTTTGGCAAATATCTTGCAATAATTGCAAAACAGCTTTTCCGGTTTCATAATCTAACGCACCCGTAGGCTCATCGCATAAAAGCAACTTAGGCTTTTTGGCAAGTGCGCGCGCAATAGAAACTCGCTGCTGTTCGCCTCCAGAAAGTTGTGCTGGGAAATTATTACGTCTTTTTTCCAAACCTACGTCAATAAGTGTTTGAGCTGGATCAAAATGATCTGAGCAGATTTGTGAAGCAAGCTCCACGTTTTCTAACGCCGTCAAGTTTGGAACAAGATTATAGAATTGAAAAACAAAACCAATATCTTCTCTTCGATACTTTACAAGCCCACGACCATTTAGCTTTGTAATATTTAAATCACCAACAGTTACGCTACCGCTTGTTGCCGTATCCATACCGCCTAAAATATTCAATGCTGTAGTTTTACCTGCGCCCGAAGCCCCTAGTATTACGGTGAGCTTACCGCGCTCGGCTGTAAAACTAGCATCATCTAGAGCGCGCACAACACTTGATCCAGATGGATACTCTTTTACAACATGATTAAAAGTTATGTATGCCACAATACACCTTGCTTACTTACTACCTAATGACGCTTTTTCTATTAACTTCTTAATTTATTAGATTAATATTTAATACTCTTCATTGGAATAGAGATACACCACGACGTGCAGTACAATACGCGTTGCCAAGCCAAGTATGCCTTGAATTTGGCCATACAGCTCCAAGACGAGGAGCACCTTGACTCATCCAAATACTCGGCACTCTTCCATCGGAACTTTTAGACCCAAGAAGATTAAAACCATTTTTTATTTCAAGCCAGTCTGGATGCTGAGTAACAACCGCCAATCCTTCTTCTAAAGTCAAAGGAAGACGCTCGTCTGAATCTATAAGTTTTCTGGCAACATCTGGCTCACGATTCAAATACGATGTACCTGTATGAGGGTCTAATGCCAAGTAAAACGGACCTTCTGGAGGCTCAAAACCATCTTGTGGCAGGAAACTAGCTATATCTCTAGGCGGCATTGTTGTAAAACCAGCCATACGATCAATACTCGTCCTAGAAATTAAGGATTCTGGCGAAACTAGCTCACGAGTAGGCACAAGAAGAATATTAGTACCCAAATCGCTTTGATCAAGAGCGCGAATAAGCGGCAAAGCTAAAGCACGAAACGATGCAGCACTCATATCTGCAACATCTGGGTAGCCAAGAGCAACAATACGATCAAGCTGCTTTTGTATTTCTTGCGAAGCTATAGACATAATTACATTTTACGTAAAATTTTTTATAATAGCGAATTCGCGCAGGTCTAATCAATCCACAAAGTGTCGTTTTTTAGCTACGATTTCCGCCAATTGCACAGCATTAAGAGCAGCACCCTTACGAAGATTGTCATTTGTAATAAACATTGCCAATCCACGCTTTCCATCAACCGCTTGATCTTGGCGAATACGCCCAACATAGCTCGCGGATTTTCCTGCAGCAAGCTGAGGAGTAGGAATATCATCTAGCGCAACGCCAGCGGCCGATTTTAGCACTTCGCGAGCCATATCTGGAGTTACATCGCACTCAAATTCGGCATTAATGCTCATTCCGTGACCTGTAAAAACGCCTACGCGCACGCATGTGCAGCTTGCTGCAAGCTTTGGCAGATGCAGAATCTTACGACTTTCATTGCGAAGCTTTTGCTCCTCGTCGGTTTCTTGCGAACCATCCTCAACAATCGCACCAATGAATGGCACAACGTTGAATGCGATTGTGCGCGCAACTTTTGTTGGTTGCGGAAAATCAATAGCATCCCCATCAAACACAAGCTTATCCGCGCCCTGATCTAAGGCAGATTGCGCTTCGTTCATAAGCTGCAACGCTCCAGCTCTGCCAGCTCCAGAAACCGCTTGATAAGAAGATACAATAAGTCGCTTTAAGCCAAAAGCATCGGAAAGCGGCTTTAAAACAGGCATGCACGCCATTGTTGTGCAATTAGGGTTGGCAACAATCCCACGCGGAATATAATTTAAATCTTCTGTATTTACTTCTGCAACTACAAGAGGCACATCGTTATGCATACGCCATTGAGAAGAATTATCTATTACTATTGCACCCGCATCTGCAAATCGCGGTGCCCACACTTTGGATGTTCCGCCGCCTGCAGAGAAAATCGCAATGTCAATTCCACTTAAATCTGCTTTTTCTACATCTTCTACAACAACATCTTTGCCGCGATAGTTCAAAACAGTTCCAGCAGAGTGTGCGGAAGCCAAAAATCGCAAGTTTTTAATTGGAAAATCGCGCTCGTCTAATACGCGGCGCATAACCATTCCAACTTGGCCAGTGGCGCCTAAAACCGCAAGGTTTACGCCTTTGTTGCTTATAATTGCCATTTTGTCTCCCTTATTTTGCGTGTTTTTGCGATTTTCTTTGATTTTTGCGATTATTTAAGCGTGATTTTTGCGCGCGATTAGCGTCCGCTTCCTCCATAAACAACAGCTTCGACTTTGCTTGCGTCTAATCCGTAGGCTGTGTGAAGCGCACGAACCGCTTCGTCAAGCTGTTTTACTGGAACAATCGCTGCAATACGAATTTCTGATGTAGAAATCATCAGAATATTAATACCGTGATCGCTTAGCGCTGTAAAGAAGGTTGCCGCGAGACCAGAATAGGTTTTCATTCCAACGCCAACAACTGCGACTTTGCCAACAGAAGGGTCCACATCCATAGACGTAAATTGCAATTCGCCGCGCGCGCCCTGCAAAACCTTGCAAACGGCGTCTAGGGACGAGCTTGGAGCCGTAAGCGATATGTCAGCCGTTTCGGTGGATGCGCTTGCCTGAGCAATCATGTCTATGTTAACGTCTGCAGCAGCAAGAGTTGTAAACACTTTTGCAGCGTTTCCAGGCTTATCGGGAACGCCTCGAAGAGTAATCATAGATTCGCTTCTATCGTGTGCAACGCCAGAAATCACAGGGGTCTCTGGGCCTAAGTCTGGGAATAAATAGCCCATTGTTGAGCGAATGTCTACATTTGTTATTTTATTTGCCATTTTTGCCGCCTTATGTCTATTGCCTATGCGTTCTGTCTGTTGTTATGCTTGTGTCGTCTTTAATAAATAATTAGCTTAAATTCGGCAAACTCTTTGGATTTACTCCACTCGGCACAATTAATGTTCCGTTTCTGTGCGAAAACGAGCTGCGAACATGAAGAGGCATACTGAATCTTTGTGCGTATTCAACGCATCTCAAAGCTAACACTCGAGATCCGCAAGATGACATCTCAAGCATTGAATCATAATCGATAACAGGAATTCGCTTTGCGGTTGGAACAATTCGAGGATCTGCCGTAAATACGCCATCAACATCTGTGTAAATCTCGCAAACATCTGCTCCAAGAGCAACAGCAAGCGCCACTGCCGAAGTGTCTGATCCGCCTCTACCAAGCGTTGTGTCGTCACCAATCTCGCTGATTCCTTGGAATCCTGCAACAATAGCAACACTGCCTTTTTTAAGCGCATGCTGAACACGATCTGGCTTAACAGCGCGAATATGAGCTGCTCCAAATTGCGCGTCTGTCATAAATCCAGCTTGAGAACCAGTAAAAGAGTATGCGTGCGAGCCTTGAGCATGAATAGCCATTGCTAGAAGACTCATGGAAATACGCTCTCCTGCAGTCATAAGCATATCCATCTCTCTAGCAGGAGGATGCGCATTTACACTCATTGCTTGGTCTATCAAGTCGTCTGTGGTATCTCCCATAGCGGAAACGACAACAGCAACATCGTTACCAGCAGCTTTTGTGTCAAGAATCCTTTTGGCCACACGCTGAATTGCGTCCGTATCTTCTACGGACGATCCACCGTATTTCTGCACTATAAGAGCCACTGTAACCCCTTATGTTCAGCCGTCACTATTATCTAAAGCACGCTAATGCAATAAGAATTAATCCAAATAAGACTAATCTAAAATTAGACTATCAACTGTGCTCTATTTATTTTTAGTTTTAGAGATATTATGAGTGGCGTATATACAACAAGCGGTTTCTTGCGACTTATCAAACGCGTTTGCTTATGAATTCACAAATCTTCTATACTTCTTGTCTTCCTGCAAATGCGCGACCAAGAGTTATCTCGTCTGCATACTCTAAGTCTCCACCAACTGGCAATCCGCTTGCAAGTCGCGTAATACTTATGTCAAGCGGCTCAAGCAAACGTGCTAAATAAGTTACTGTAGCTTCTCCTTCAATATTTGGGTCAAGCGCTAAAATGACTTCTTTTACTTGCGCGTCTTTTAAGCGCTCAAGTAGTTGCGTTATTTTTAAGTCTGCAGGTCCAATGTTTGCCATTGGATTAATGGCACCGCCCAAAACGTGGTAAACGCCAGCGTATTCGTGAGTTCTCTCAATGCTCATAATGTCTTTTGGCTCTTCTACAACGCATATTTTTGTGTGATCTCTTCGCGGATCTTGGCAAATAACACAAGGGCTTTGCTCGCAAACATTTCCGCAAATTTCACAAAATCGCACATTCTCGCGCAAGTCACTGATTGCGTCAATTAAATCCTGCGTTTGTACATCAGATGATGAAAGTATATAGAATGCAATTCGCTGCGCGCCTTTTGGTCCTATTCCTGGAAGCTTAGAGAACGCATCAATAACTCTGCCTATTGCACCGTCATACGATGACACGTTATGCACTTTTACTTACTCCTCTTGCTTTCGCTTATGCAATCCTGCATTTTTAGGATTTTTTGGATCACTTGCAGCGAATTCTTTTACAGATTTCACCTCAAACATCTTCTCTAAATCATCTATGCTCAAATTGGTTGCCGACTCTAACGATTCGTCCTGCATTGAACATTCGTCTTCTTGCGCGCCGTTTACACCATCAGAGATTCGTGCTTTTGACTCATTATCTGCCTGTGATTCTGAATTTGCGCGCTGAGGATTTTGCTGGCTTATCTTCGACTTTTGCCCCCATTGCTGCGCGTTAGATGCAGCGTTATCTGCGTTTTCTGAATCGTTTACTACTTCAGCATTAAAATCTGCATTCTGTAATGCAGCAATCGCATCTCCCATTGGAGCAGATCCCATACCTGCCCATGCGTCATCTTTCTCAATATCTAAATCTAAAGCACTTTTTGAAATTGCAGAACCAGATAAATCGCTAGCCTCCGCACCAGCACTTGAATCGTCACTAGAGCCAGCATCATCGCTACTGGAATTCGAATTATTTGAATTTGAATCAGAACTTTTCTCGATTATTTTTCCGAATCCTTTTACGATTCCAGCTTTTCGCATAAGCAAGTCTCGCTTAACTTGTGCTAGTCGTTGCGGAGTCATTCTTGCAACAGACTCCACTTTTTCGCCGTTTGCAGCTACTAAATCTGGCGCTATTGCAACGTTTTTTCCAAATGCGTCTTTTACTTTGTTCATAACCACAACTGGCACTTTTTTACCATCGTAAGGTTCTGTTGTGCAAATCGCGAGCGCAAACGCATGTTGGCTTATAGGCTGGTCAAAAGTTAATACAAGCCTTCTTTTTGATGCATTTCCATCGTCTAATCTAACTTTTGGAACGCGATCTCTCTCTACGTATTCACGAACATCGTCTGGCAGATTTTTAACCAGATTATCCCAAGTTTCGTCCACGTCAAGCTCTTGTGTTGTCTGTTTTTCAACGGTTGCAGTTGACCAATTCGCTTGCGTGTTATTGTTGATTTCAGATTTATCATCAAGAATTACCGAAGGAGCTTCAGCAATTTTTACTGGATTTACTGGATTAACAGGATTAACTGAATTTACAGCAGAATTTGAACCAATAAAATGCCTTGCAGAAGATGCAGGATGCGAGGAGGACTTTGCAAGAGATTGATTAGTGGCTTTAGAAAATGGTTCCTGCGCAGTAGTACCAGATTGCATATCAGCAAGAAGTCTAGCCATAAGAATCTCAAGATTCATTCTAGGAGAAACCGCATTTGCCATTCCCGCAAAAGCATTATTGACGATTTCTGCCATTTTGGACAAGCTTCTCAAAGTTAGCTGACTTGATTGTCGTTGCAAATCTTGCATGTCTTCTGGCGATAAATCGCCTAACAAGTTTTTAGCACAATTTGGACCAGCAGAAACCAAAAGCAACAAATCACGCAACCGTCCGAGAAGATCTTCCACAAACTTACGAGTGTCAAATCCTCCGACTACCACTTTTTGTACAACTTCATATAATTTTGCACCGTCTTTTTCAATAAGGGCATCAATAACATCTGCAATAAGATTAGAAGGCGTAAAACCAAGCAAAGCAACTGCTGAATCTAACGAGATAACACCATCATCTGAGCCAATCATAAGCTGATCTAAAACAGATAATGTGTCTCGCATGGATCCGCCGCCAGCGCGCATAGCAAGCCGCAAAACGCCCTTTTGCGCTTGAATACCTTCCTTTTTGCAAATGTCTTGCAAATACGGTCCCATTACTTCTGGAGGAACAAGTCTAAACGGATAATGGTGGGTTCTAGAACGTATAGTTCCAATCACCTTATCTGGTTCAGTAGTGGCAAAAATAAACATAACATGCTCAGGTGGCTCTTCCACAATCTTCAGCAAAGCATTGAATCCTTGCGGAGTTACCATGTGCGCTTCATCAAGAATAAAAATCTTATATCGATCGCGCGCTGGAGCGAAACCTGCACGTTCGCGTAATTCTCTAGCATCGTCAACACCATTGTGGCTTGCAGCATCTATTTCTACAACGTCTATTGAACCTGATCCGCCTGTTGCAAGATCTTTACAGCTTTGGCATTTTCCGCATGGTTTAGAAGTAGGACCCTCTTTGCAGTTAATACAACGAGCAAGAATACGCGCAGAGCTTGTTTTTCCACAACCGCGTGGACCCGAAAATAGGTAGGCGTGCGTTATTTTGCCTTGATCTAGCGCTCTCATAAGAGGAACGGTAACTTGATTCTGTCCTATCACTCCTTCAAACGTGTCTGGACGATACCTTCGATACAATGCAAGTGCCATAACTATAACCTACCGTCACCTGAATATTAGCTCAACTCTACTTGAGCAAAGTTTCTGTTCTATTCTAAACATTTAGACATTAACATGCTAATCGCCTATTAACATGCTACATTATGACCAATCGCATGAATACTTGATATTTTCCACACACTTATTAGTCGCAATCTATTAAACCAGCTCTAGCCATTACATTTATCTTATTAACCATAGGAAGTCGTAAAGGCACACTTAGACTGATTAATACATCATCATCTTTTTCAACACAAGATTCTATTTTCCCATTATTTGCCTTTGCTGTGCGCTCTGCAACTTGACATGCATCATCTTGCATATTTCTCATAGCAACTGCACCTGATATAGCCGATGCATTTGCAAGAGCGTAAGCTCGGTGTTTTTGCACCAAAATTGACCCTAAAGTCGCACAAACAACAAGCATAGAGCAGATTGCTATTACCAATCCTATGCCTAGCATAGTTCCAGAACCACAATCTGCTCTACGCAAATGTTTAAAACTGTAATATTGCGTATTCAAAATGCTTAATCGTTTACATATTTTTTGACTCATATTAAAACCTGGCTAATGCGAGCTTCCACAGACAATGGCAATACTTTTAAAGGGTCTGGCACAACTGGGCAGCTTACAACAATATCTGCCATATTCCCAACATATTTGACTTTTACAGAACTATTAACTCCAGATACTTTAGATACTATATTTTGCGCATCTTTAGAATTGTGGTGCGAAGCAACATAGTATGCTACTTGACCTGCTGCATCATGGCAATTCATTGTATTTACTACTGATTTACCAACAAAAAATAACGTTAAAGCAAGTACCACAACTGCAGGAAGAATAATAGCAAATTCTGCGGTAACAGCCCCAGAATCTTTTGAATTATTTATACAATTATTCTTAGTCGTTCTCTTATCTAAAATGTTCAAAAATACATGATTCTCCATTTTGTCTCGTTTCTTTTCGCATTAGTTAAAATCCCACAACAAATCACATAAACATCACGGTCAAAAAAACTTTATAAATATTTCATATCACGTTTTTCAAAGTATGTTTTAAGTTTCACGCAATGTTTCACAGTTTTACAAATGACTATTTACTTAAAGCTAGCTAACATGTAGAGCTTTTGTAACAAGCTCACTGATAGCTGTACGAACAGCATCTGATTTGGCAATAGCAATAAGCACTGTAGCAAAAGCTGTGGCAGCTATAAGAACAACAGCATATTCTGCCGTAACAGCCCCATCATCACACTGCTTTAAATCTTTGCTCAAACGATTCTGCACTCTATTACATGCTTGTTCAGCTTTAATTAATCCTTCATTCATTCGCATTGAACACATGCAATACCATGTTGACAATGCAGCAGTAATTAATCTCATAATCACTCACCGTTACCTTTCTTTTTGTTATTTTTATTGTTATTTTTCTTTTATTTATGTACCCAATATTGGGATACAAATTTTTTATTTTTAGATTGCGATTAATACATAAATGCAGATACTGTCGGCAAAATTCCTACGAAAATAAACGCTGGCAGAAAACATAACCCAACAGGCAGAAGCAGACGAACAGAAAGCCTAGAGCTTTCTTTTTTTGCCACGTTTCGCATAGATTGCTCATAATTTTGTAAAATCGCTATGAGTACAGGAACTGGAGAACTTCCACAACTCCATGACTCTCTAAGTGACTGTCTAAGCCACATACTTAACACAAAAGATGCAGATGGATTTTTATCTTTTTTATCGAAGCACACATAAGGAGCACTCCAAGCTTCTATCCAAGTATCTCCAGAAAGTAGTGCTTTAGAAACATTCCTTAGCCAAATCCCTTTTCCTCCAGGAATAGATGACCCAACAGCGTCAAGTGCTCTAGTAATTGCGACTCCACTTTTTAAAGCAACTATCATCATTTGCAAACCCAAAATTGGATCTATATCTTCAACTTTGTTACACCTAAAATCGTAATTGCTTCTCATAGAAACCGCAGGCTTGTAGGCGCGCTCATAGCACGGATTAAGAATCATCTGTCTAGTAAAAAATTTGCATAACGTAACTATATAAGCTACTAAAATAATCCAGACGATAATTGCCTTAAACATTTTCCACGATCCTTAATAACCATTAGTTCATCAATCGACATTAGAAACAGCACTCAGCATTGCTTTTTTAGATGACTTCATGATCCATGTAACCCATAAAAGACCGATTACATAAAACAATAAGCCAATACCTAAGAGTGCGTATCCTCTAGAACTTGTAAAAATCATCAATATTGGATTTACACCCAACAATTGTCCAGTAAGAAGAGCCAAAAATGGTAGAGCAGTTAGCAATCTAATAGTTGCTTTAGGCATCGCAAAAACTTCTGAGCTTAAATCATTAACCCTCTTATTGGCATGATAAGAGTCAGAAACAGCTTGAACGCAATCAGTCATAGAGCATCCTATAGAACTGCTCAATTCGTATACAGACATAAGCGATTGTGCAACCTTGCGCATGTCTTTTCTAACTTTACTTCTTTGGCGAGCGCTAAGATTTTTAATCCTATTAGAACAGCGAGAATCAATCCATTTAAACACCGATTCAACGTTTATAACTTGGAAATAGCTTTCGCTGTTATTGCTGTTGTAATTGTTATTGTCATTATCGGTCTCTTCAATAAGTCCATTGCGATTCTCATTATTGCTGTCTCCTCTTATAATCGATTCAAAAGAAGCACCAGAACGCAAAGAAGCCACAAGAGCAGCTAGTGATTCTTCAATACCCATTTTCAAAAAATCCTTTACTGTCGGTATCAATTACAGAAACAACCCTGTATTCAACGGTAAATGCCATTTAACAGCAAAATTTTTCCAAGCAGACGTTTCCTCTATCTGAGCAGAAAAATTACTATCATTAGAATTAACGCAATTTTTCAATCTTAAAATTGGCACACCTTCTAACGCGCCAGAATCCGTAGAACGCAATACTCCAAGTTCTTTTACAATTCGCATACCATTTACTCTTTCTACATGTATAACAACATCAAAAGCATCAGCGGCAAGAGCACATAGTGAAGAAGGTTCCAGTCCTGCAAGAAGCCCTAAAGACATTAATCTGGCTGGCACCTTTTGGACTTTATCAGCATGCAAAGTTGTCATTCCACCTTTATGACCACATGTAAAAACGCGTAATAAATCAGCTATTTCTTGACCTCTGCACTCACCTAAAATAATTCTGTCTGGTCTCATCCTCAAAGTTGCCTTTACAAGATCCGACAAGCCAACGCTGCCTACTCCTTCAACGTTTGCTTCTCTTGTAGCTAAAGACACATGATCCTTAGATAATGAACCTAATTCTCTTGTTTCTTCAACAGTAACTATTCTGTCTTTTTCATCACAAGAAGCTAAAAGAGACTTCATTAACGTTGTTTTACCAGAGCCAGTGCTTCCCGTAATCAAAATATTCGCACGTTGAGTTACCAATAAATAAAGTATTCTAGATAATTCAATAGGAAACATTCCTCTACTACTTAACTCTGTTAAACAATAGCGTTTTAAAGCGGGAAAACGAATCGAAATAGCAGCACCACTTAAAACTATTGGAGCAATAAGAGCGTGTACTCGCACTCCTACTGGGCTAGAAGCATCTGCAATCGGGCATGAATCATCTAATCTTTTGCCTAATTGTGCACAAAGCCAAACTGCATATTCTCGCAAAATCATAGGATTATCAAATGGAATTCTTGGATTGTACTCTTGCAACCCAAAACCTTTATCTACCCAAACGCGACCTGTGTCTGTAACAACAATATCTGTTGTTTGAGGGTTATCCGCAAGCTCTTGCAGAATGCCAAAATCAATATCTTCTAAAACCATGCTTACCCCTTGATATTTTTGAGAATCTTTCAGATTCATATGATTGTGAATTTGATTGTTTATATTGTTGTTCAGATTGTTTTCCAGATATTTTCAAAGAGGAATTAGAGGAGTCTCCAAGCAACCATGTTGTTATTTTTTCTATTGGAATTTTGGCGGATTTTGGAATATCTCTTATACCGTAACCAGATATTATGTCTTCGTACATTTTAGGATCGTGACCAATTGGGCCTTCTACATCGCAAAGCAAATAATCACAAGCTTCATTAACATTTACAGGGCAAAACCTTTTAGAAAGACCACGCGGATTTAATCCTGCGACAATAGAAGTTTGTTTTCTAGAGTAATCTTTATGGTCAGATTCTAGGCTTCGCCAATATGCGCGCAATCTGGCAAGACCAAGAACACTAAGCTCTGCAGCAAATATGGTTGGAACTTGCGCTAAAGTTGGAAGATTCTTTAAAAGCCTTCTTGCTGAAAAACCAGATCCAATATCAACAATTACTACATCACAAGCGTTGGAAAGACCTCTAATAGCAGCTTCAATAACCCATGGTTTAGGCTCTTCACTTTTCCAAGGAGCGTAAGCCAAAATATCAACGTTATTCCAGTGCAGAAGTTCACAACGCAATACATATCCGTCTAATCGTCCTAAAGGAGCTTGAACCTCTTGCAATCTTCTACCCTCGTCCTGCTCCAATCCCAACAAAACATCTAATCCGCCGTTAGAAATATCTGCGTCGATTAGTGCAACAACATATTTTTTACTAGATATATGACTTGCCAGAAGAGCAAGAGTAGTGCTTAAACCAACTCCATCATTTGCCGATGAACCGATTACAACATTTTTTGGAAAAGGCTTTAGCGAATAGTTCAAGCTACCAATATTTTTTTGAACACTATGATTATCTAATGCATCAAAATCGCTATGAACTGAAGTAGAAGATACACCAGTCGCGTAATCTACATGATTTGCGTAATCTGCATTATCCACATGATTCGCATGATTCAAAGATGCGATAACAGTCGAATCTTCCAACTTATTACTATCAGATGTACTTTTGCGCATACTTTTTATCGCACTCGCCTGAGGCGGGTACGTTTCTATAATGCGCGGAACGCAAGAAGGAGCATCGTAATTATCAATAGTCATATTGTCCATGTGGCTATTGAATCGCATACTAAACCATTAGGCAATACTATTTAAACAATGTGGTTAAAGGATCAATAAACGTTGCAATTCCGCCAAAAAGTTATCCACATTGCTGTTTTTGTTGTATTAACGCACAAGTTTTGGATTAGAAGCCATATATCTTTCCAGAAGTTCGCCATAGATTGGCTTAGTGTGCAAAATATCGGATACAAGAAGCGCAATAAAAGCAGATGCAGCAACTGGAAGAGTGTGAATCATTGTTCCCGACATTTCTACAGTTAGCAAAATCGAAGTGAGCGGAGCTTTTACAGAAGCCGAAAGCGTGCCAGCCATAACACACACTGTAAAAATTGGCATTAGCTTTGCGTCAATGCCAAGAATCGGAATGCTTATTATTGCGCGAGAAGCAACGCCGCCTGCAAGTGCGCCGACAGCAAGAATTGGCATAAAAATTCCGCCAGGCGCTCCGCATCCAAAACTTGTAGAAGTAAATAGCATTTTTGCAACAAACAGGATGCACAGAAGCGCTATGCTTGCTTTTCCATATTCAGAGAGCTTAACAAGATTCGATCCTCCTCCAAGAACATCTGGCAAATATAAGCCAACAGGAATCGCGATTAAGCATGCTACAGATACGGGAGCCCACTTTGGCAAATACTTATACAGCGTTTGTAATCCAAGCAAGGATCTGTTCATTAAAGAGCCAATAAGCCCTGCAAAAATGCCAAGTGGAATCAGCCAAA
This sequence comes from Gardnerella sp. DNF00038, assembly GCF_049262855.1. Taxonomy (NCBI): domain Bacteria; kingdom Bacillati; phylum Actinomycetota; class Actinomycetes; order Bifidobacteriales; family Bifidobacteriaceae; genus Gardnerella; species Gardnerella sp. DNF00038. The sequence goes on from NZ_CP058407.1 coordinate 1,577,387, forward strand.
AATGAAGTGTCATTGGTAAGTCTGGAATTCTTCCAAAGTCTAAAACAGGTCGAAGTCCAAAGCATGTTTGAGACACAAAGTCCGCGCAAATAGATGCAGCAGCAGCTCCCATAAGAACTGTAGAAGACAATCCGTGTTGAACTTCTTCCATAGCAAACATAAGCCCAGAAAGTGGAGCGCTAAACGCTGCAGATAAGCCAGCTGCCGCTCCAGCGGTTACAACATAATGCTCTTGCGTATCGTTTTTATTGCCCTTTCTAAAGATGCGAGACATCATTTGCGCGCCGCAAGCTCCGATTTGAATCGAAGGGCCTTCGCGCCCAAGAGACAAGCCAAATAGCGAACCCAACAATCCGCCTACAAATCGAACAGGCAAAATAGTGTTCCAACACATTTTTAGACCGCGTTGAACGTATCCAACAACTTGTGGAATGCCGCTTCCAGACGCCATACTTTCTTTGCGACTCATCCAGCCAATAAAAAGCCCAGCAGCAATTGCAAAAACCACGCAAGGCACAATCCAAAGCATGTTTTGCAATATTTGCGCATACATCCATCGCGCAAAATCGGTTCCGTACTCAATCCCAAGTCTATAAGTTGCTACAAGCACGCCAGAAACAAGACCAACAACTATGCCAGCAAGAACCATCTTCCATCTAAGATGCTTAAGCGTTTTAAGAACGCGATCAGAAAAGTCGCGCAAAAAATCGCGTATAAAACCGCCTACGTTCTTTAAAGTCACAATAAACCTATTCTTAAATCAAATCGCAAACAAATACATCAAGCATTTTAACATTTTTAATAACACAATAAATATAAATTAATAAAATACGTCAATTAATAAAATTCAAAACTTAAGACTTTAGAAGCATAAATATTACAAATGACGGTCCAGCGTATGCAATAAATGCGCACAAGAATGGCACTATTAGTTCGCTAATAAAAAGCCATAGTCCAAGCTTGATTTTCTTTAGCTTAAACAGGCTTACGATTTCTAAGATTGCGGTTGAAAACGTTGAAAATCCGCCTAAAAATCCCAATGCGCACGTGTAAATAATAGTCGAAGCAAAAGTTAAATCGTATATAATCGAAGAACTTAAAAATACAACTAAGCCCATTATAAAAGACGCAAAAGCGTTGATTAGCAAAGTTGCGATTGGAAAATCATGGTTATAAACGCGCCCGATTGCGTCAGATATTGCACAACGAAGAACGGCGCCAAGTCCAGCGAAAACAACAGGCAGCCAAAAAAGAACATATGCGTAAGACATCATTTTGCACCGCCCCTGTTAGCGTCTATTTTATTGATGACGTTTGAATCACCAGCATTTTTTACGCTGCCATTGCCTTTAAAAGCAAAAATTTTATCTCCAATTAGACTCCCAACAAGCACTGCTAAAACGCCAAGAACCATAGACAACGCCATAATGGCAATTACTTCTACAATGTTCATTGCAGTAAATGCGGAATGCGCGCCCTCAAAAGCAAAAGTAGACATTGTTGAAAGTCCGCCGCAAAATCCCGTGCAAAAACCGTATTTTATTAAGTCTTTGTTCTTGCAGCTCTTCCCACTTACAACAAGTGAACTTACTAAAGCAAGAATAAAACATGCTAAAACGTTCGACAAAAGAGTTGCAAAAGTAAAGCGGCTAAAAAGCATAGAATATCCCGAGTCCCAATGCATGCCGTGCGTAAAACCACTTATTTCACTACGCACAAAAGCGCCAAGCAATCCGCCAATAAACACAACAAAATATGTTTTTGCACCAAGTGATTTATGCTTATGCTTTTTAGGCAAGTCGTGGCAATTACTGCTTGGAATACTCATAGTTTTTAGCCGCCTTAAATAGCCTTAAATAGCTATTCAAATAGTCACTAATCAATCAACGAATGAACGCTAATAATGTGGTCGCGCTGAGGACCAGTACCAATTGCCGAAATACGGCACTTGGAAAGTTCTTCTAAGCGCTTTACGTAGCTTTGAGTATTTGCTGGCAATTCTTCAAACTTGTGAATTTGCGAAATATCCTCACTCCATCCTGGAAGCATCTCGTAAACTGGCTTAGCGCTAGCAAACAGAGACTGATCTACTGGCATTTCGTTCATTCTCTCAACGCTTCCGTCAGACAAAGTTACATCGTAAGCTACGCAAACTGGAATTTCTTTTAAGCCAGTCAAAACATCTAACTTAGTAAGGACAATATCAGTTAAGCCATTTACGCGAGTAGCATAGCGGCTTACAACGGAATCAAACCATCCGCATCGGCGAGGGCGACCAGTAGTTACGCCATATTCGTGACCCTGCTCACGCAGCCAATCGCCACTTTCATCCAAAAGTTCCGTAGGGAATGGACCTTCACCAACACGAGTGATATAGGCTTTAGCAACTCCAATTACTCGCGTAATACGAGTTGGACCAACGCCAGTTCCCGTGCAAGCACCTCCTGCAGTAGGATTTGAGGATGTTACAAATGGGTAAGTTCCATGATCGACATCCAGCATGGTTGCCTGACCGCCTTCAAAAAGCACGGTTTTGCCATTTTCTATAGCCTGATTCAGTATAAGCGAAGTATCTGCAACATAAGGCTTCAAACGCTTTCCAAGCTCCACAAGCTGTGCTGTAACATCATCAATATCTATTGGATGCTGGTTGTAAAGTTTAACTAACATCTGATTCTTTTGATGCAAGCTAGCTTCAACCTTATCCCTCAAATGCTCTGCATTAAATAAATCATGCACACGAATACCAACGCGATTAATCTTATCTGCATAAGTCGGGCCAATTCCGCGACCTGTTGTACCAATCTTGTGCTTGCCAAGGAACCTCTCCGTAACCTTGTCAATTACGCGATGATAAGGTGTAATCACATGCGCAGACTCGCTCACTTTCAAACGAGAGCAATCAACACCTCTAGATTCAAGTGCGTCAATCTCCTCAAACAGAACTTCTGGGTCTACAACAACACCATTACCAATAACAGGAGTTACATTAGGGCTGATTATACCGCTAGGAAGTAAATGCAAAGCGTAAGACTCGTTTCCCACAACAACAGTATGTCCAGCGTTATTACCGCCATTAAATCTTGCGACAATATCTACCTTAGAACCAATTAAATCAGTCGCTTTGCCTTTACCCTCGTCACCCCATTGAGCGCCAATAAGCACAATTCCAGGCATGCTGAACCTCCATTTTTGGGCTAACGTTGCCCAAATAAACACAATTCCTACGTGTTAAGACTAGCGCAAAGCCAATACCGAATTTAATTTTCAACTTGATGAACTTATAAGGCTTTACCGGCAGAGCCAAGCTGTACACAGGCTTCAACAACACGCTGAGCCATTGCTTTTTCTGCCTCTTTGCCCCAAGACCTTGGGTCGTAGAGTTTTTTGGCTCCAACTTCTCCGTCGATTTTAAGAACTGAGTCGTAGTTGTGGAACATGTGATCTGCTATTGCTCGAGTAAACGCATATTGCGTGTCTGTATCGATGTTCATTTTTACTACGCCGTAGCTTACAGCTTGCGCAATTTCTTCGGGAGTAGATCCAGAACCTCCATGGAATACCAATAAGAATGGTTTTGTTGGCACACCAAACTTGCGATTACATAAATCAAGCTTGTACTTGTTGTATACAGCGCTTTGAATGTTGTCTAGCAACTGTGGTCGCAGCTTAACAACACCAGGCTTGTATGCACCATGCACATTGCCGAACGTAAAAGCAGCCATATATCTTCCGCTCTCTGCCAAACCTAATCGTTCAACTACTCGCATAGCGTCCTGCGGCGTTGAGTATAGTTTTTCATCAATGTCTGCTCTATGACCGTCTTCTTCGCCTCCCACGGCCCCAATTTCAATCTCTAACACCGTATGAGCCTTCGCCGACGCCTCAAGCAATTCTTCCGCAACGTCTAAATTGTGTTCAAGCTTAACTGTAGATCCGTCCCACATATGCGATTGAAATATCGGCTCTTTGCCGTGCGCAACTTGATCCGCCTCATAAGCCAAAAGTGGCTTAATCCAGTCATCTAAATAGCCTTCTGCGCAATGATCCGTATGTAAGGCAACGGTAATATTTGGATACTGCGCTGCTACTTGATGCGCGAATTGAGCAAACGCTAGCGAACCGACAACACGATTATTTACGCACTGTCCCGAAAAATACGCGGACCCCCCAACGGATACTTGAATAATTCCGTCGCTTTGCGCTTCTGCAAATCCTTGTAGTGCAGCATTTAAAGTCTGCGTGCTAGTAACATTAATTGCAGGGTAGGCGTATCCACCTTTGCTGGCGGCATCAAGCATTTGCGCGTAACGTTCAACGGTTGCAATAGTCATATTTTTATTATGACTCTAAGCGCGCATATTTTTTTAGATTTTGCTAGATTTTTACTAAATTTGACTAGATTTTTGATTAGATTTGTGGCTATTTTTAACTATTTCTGGCTATCTTTTATTTCTTGATGGCGCTTTTTTGCGGCAGCTACAACAAAATGTAAATATTCGAGCGCGATTTCTTCTTTTAATCCAGATTCTTCAGCAATTTTTTTAAGTCGATTTGCTTGGCGATTTTCTCTAGATTTATCTTCCGCAGCAAGATTTGCGCGAGCTTTTATTTCTCCGACTTTTTCCGTAACTTTAAAGCGCTCTGCAAGAAGTGAAACAACTGCATTGTCAATATTGTCAATCGATTGACGCAACGCAAAAATCTCGCTTATTGAATCGTTGCAATCATTGCAACTCTGTTCAATCTGATGCTTGCGCGCGTCAACCGATTCTTTAGGAAATTCACACATATTACTTCTAATCGAAATAAGTCTGCAAAACCATAGTTGTTTCTGTGCTAACTGGCACAATCCTATGAATCGTGTTAATTAGCTCTTCTAGCTTGCTAGGTGTAGCAACACGAACTACGAGCATAAAACTTGGGCTTCCAGTGATAGAATAGCAGGCTTCAATACCTTCAATATCTTTCAACTTGGCTGGAACAGATGCTTCTTGCTCAAAGTCAAGAGGCGTTACAGCAACAAATGCGCTTACTGGCAAGCCTCTGCGCTCATAGTCAATCAACGCACGGTAACCAGTGATAATTCCTCTGCGCTCAAGCTTTTGTACTCTAGATTGTACGGCAGAAACCGATAATCCAGATGCTTTAGCTAGTCTGGTTAATGTTGCACGACCATCATGTTCAAGAATATCTACAATAATCGCATCTGTAGAATCTATAGGAGCAACTGTGCTCACATTAGCGTTCAAGCCAGAAGGAATATTATTTTCAATCTTATGAGAGTTTCCTGTCATACGACCTCCATCCTCATACAGCGCATCTTCCTGAATACTGTTGTAGATTTCAGATTGCGCTACCCTGCAGTCTCTTCAATCGTATCGTATTTTTTAACGAAAAAGAACAAAATTATATAAAAAATCACGGTTTTTCACATTAAATATCAAATGTTTATGGGAATAAACTTTTGACAAGTAATTATAATTATTTAATTTTCATTATTTACATATGCATAATCAATAGTAAAAATTACCAAGAATAGTGTATTTTATAAGAAATTAATTATATATAAACGTATATTTTTTTATTTTAAAACACAAAATAAGCTTGTAATAAAAACAGTATTAAAAAATAAACAATAAAAATTACCCCTCGATTGATCAAACCAAGGGGTAGTTAAAGTGTATTTTTTAAAGTTATATTTATAAAATTACACGAACATAACCTACTTAAGCAGCGGTTGCTGGCGACCCGCCATTTGTAGAGTTATTCGCTTGCTGCACAATCGCTGCGAGAAAATCGCGATTCGACGCAGTTTTCTTTAAGCGTGGCACCAAAGTCTGATAAGCCTGCTCTGGCTCAAGTCCGCCAAATAGTCGCCTCAAGCGATAAATAATAGGCAATTCTTGAGCAGGAGTAATCAACTCTTCGCGGCGCGTGCCAGAAGAATTAATATCCACTGCTGGGAACAAGCGCTTATCTGCCAAATCGCGACTTAAGCGAAGCTCCATGTTTCCAGTGCCCTTAAACTCTTCGAAAATAACTTCATCCATCTTTGAACCAGTTTCCACCAAAGCGGAAGAAATAATAGTCAAAGAACCGCCATTTTCAATGTTTCGCGCGGCACCAAAGAACTTCTTAGGAGGGTAAAGCGCCTGAGCATCCACGCCACCAGAAAGAATACGGCCAGATGCAGGAGCAGCAATATTGTATGCACGAGCAAGACGAGTCATAGAATCAAGAAGAACAACAACATCTTGGCCAAGCTCTACAAGCCTCTTAGCACGCTCAATCGCAAGCTCCGCAACAGTAGTGTGGTCTGATGCTGGACGGTCAAATGTAGAAGAAATAACCTCACCCTGAACAGTGCGCTCCATGTCGGTAACTTCTTCTGGACGCTCGTCTACAAGAACAACCATCAAATGCACTTCTGGATTATTAACAGCAATCGCGTTCGCAATATTTTGCAAAGTGATTGTTTTACCAGCCTTAGGAGGCGAAACAATCAAACCACGCTGACCCTTACCAATAGGAGCCACAAGGTCAATGATTCTGCCAAGCATACGATTTGGCGTAGTCTCCTGCTTTAAGCGCTCTTGCGGATACAAAGGCGTGAGCTTAGCGAATTGTGGACGATTCTGAGCATCTTCTACGCTCATGCCATTAATGCTGTCAACGCTTTGCAAAGGAACAAATTTTTGGCGCTGATTCCTACGATCACCTTCGCGAGGAGCACGAATAGAGCCTTGAACCGCATCTCCCTTGCGCAAACCATACTTTTTGATTTGGCTCATAGAAACGTAAACATCATTTGGACCAGGCAAATATCCAGAAGTGCGCACAAACGCATAAGATTCAAGCACATCTACAATACCAGCAACTGGAACAAGCTCTTCTTTTGGTTCCTCTCTACGAGAAGCTGATTCACGAGACTCGTGGTCTTCACGAATATCATTGCGATCAGAACGATCATTCCTCGTAGGTCGATCTTCACGCTCTAAATGATCAGAGCGATCCGAGCGGGAATCGTAATCATCTCTATCGCGTCCACGACCACGCATACGGCGTTGATACCTGTCATTCCTATCTGAATGCGTATCATAATCGTCATCGCCATTAGAACGCGAAGCTCCGCGTTGCCTGCGAGATTCAGAATCACGATTTGCATTAGAATCAGAAGACTTTTCACTTGGCAAAGTAGCAAGAATCTGATCTAAATCATCTTCCGTATCATCTGCATCATCCGAGTTATTTCCGCGATAATTATCTTTAAAATCAGACTGACGACGACGCTGAGATTGATTATCACGCGTAAACTCACGACGACGCCTAGACTTACCGCTTCTATTTGAATCAACAGAATCATCAGAATCAGAAGATTCAACAGAATCAGGCAAGCCGAGATTTTCTAACAAATCCTCATCGGCAGACTTGCGAGCAGACTCACCACTATCGTCATCAAAATTGCGACGCGACCTAAAAGATGAAGATGAATCGTATTTAGACTCATCCTCATCATTAAGTGACGAACGACTATCCCTAACAATGCTTTTAGGAACATGTACGCTAACTCCTGCTGGCGCATCCCCACCATTGCGCGCAGCGGTAAGCGTAGCGATCAAATCTGGCTTACGCATTGTAGACGTACCGCGCAGGCCCATTTGCTTCGCAAGATCCTTAAGCTCAGAAAGCTTCATATCATCAAGATTTTGGCTTGTTGCCACAGTTATACCTTTCCCTAACCCCAAGAAACAAACTACTTGGAGCTTTACATGGAAGATTTCGGAAAAATCCGTTGTGAATACAACGATAAGCACATAACAATGTGACTTAATCGCTGATAAATGTATGCTACTACACTCATGCGACTCACAACAACACGGCGTGGCAAAAAGAAAAAACGCTACTTCTTTTCGTGATATGACTTTTCTGTATTAACAGACCAAACATTATCTTTAGACTGTTTTCCACTGTTAATATTAGACACGGCTTCAATAGCAGTAGCCATAGAATGATCCTGGTTATTGTAACGATGCTGACCATTTCTACCAACACAATACAAGTTACCAAAACCATCCAAATACTTAACAAGCTCAGGCATCTGAGCATAAGTATCGAAGTAAGCTGGATAAGCCTTTGGAACACGCTCACGATGCGCATCCAAAACATCATCTTCGCCATCAATAACCTGCATACGAGTAAGCTCATCAATCGCAGATTTACGAGCCTCTTCGTCGCTCATATTCCAAAAATCATCGCCCTCATTGCAGAAGTATTCAAGACCAATCCACACAGTGTTGTCAACATCCTTAACGAGATATGGGCTCCAGTTGTTAAAGATTTGCAAACGACCAACTTTGTATCCTGGATCCTGCACATAAATCCAGCAATCAGGCACAATAGGAGGGTTACCTAACGTTGGAATATCAGTCGTATTACGCAAACGCATACGCTTAACAAGAAGTCCAACGGTTACGAAATCACGGTAAGGCAAGCCTTTAGCAACTCGTTGTAATTCGGCTGGAACCTGCACAGACTCATTTCCTTCGGCGCCATGCTCAATAGCTGCAACCAAATCTTTTATTGGCATAGAAGAAATAAACTGATCCGCATGAAGTTCTTGCTGCAAACCATCTTGATTTTCAACGACAACACTAGAAATTTTACCGTCGCACTGTTTAATAGCAACAACTTTTGCATCTGTTAAAACAGTAGCGCCATTTTCACGGCAACGACGTTCAACAGTCTCCCAAAGCTGACCAGGACCAAGCTTAGGATACCAGAATTCTTCAATCAGTGAAGTTTCAACTTCCTGATTTGCCTTCTTTTTCGGCATAAGCTTAGAGAAAGCATTCTTTAAAACTTCAACAATGCTCAAACCCTTAACTCGCTGAGCACCCCAATCTGCAGAAATCTGACTTGGATGCCTTCCCCAAAGCTTCTCGGTATAGCCCTCAAAGAACATAGAATACAGCTTTTTGCCAAAGCGATTAATGTAGAAGTTTTCGAGGTTTGTTTCTGGCAACTTGTGAATCATAGACCAAAGGTAGCTAAAACCAACCTTCATAGTAAGAACAAAGCCCATAGAGCGCAAAGTAGACGCAGAAAGAGAGATAGGGTAGTCGAAGAAATGATGATTCCAGAAGATTCTAGAAACGCGATGACGCTTAAGCATAACCTCATCTTCGACTTCTGGGTCTGGGCCGCCATTCTCTAAATCGTGGTGTCTGCCAAGTTTTTTGTCGTCGTAAGAAGGAGCGCCTTGAAGTGGCAGCATATCTCGCCACCATTGCATAATTCGATCATCTTTAGAGAAGAATCGGTGACCGCCAATATCCATGCGGTTTCCGTTGTATTTTACAGTGCGAGAAATTCCGCCAAACTCTTTAGATGCTTCAAGAACAGTTACATCGTAGCGGCTAGCTCCGCCATCTTTTACAAGCTCCCATGCAGCCGTCAACCCTGCCGGACCGCCACCAATAATCACTACAGATTGTTTCTGGGATTGTGTATCAGTCAATTTTCCTCCATACCTAAAAGACGCTTTATAAAGTCAAAATCGCAAAATTGCAAGCACGTATCTATATTAAAATCTAAACATAAGCTTTACTAGCATACTCTTATCATGCGATAGATTCTGGAATATCGATATCTGTTTTCTGCACTTCTTCCACATTTACGTCTTTAAACGTAACAATACGAACGTTTTTCACAAACCGCGAAGGGCGGTAAACGTCCCACACCCAAGCGTCTGTTAATTGCACGTCAAAATACACATCTTGACCTGCAGAACGCACGTTAAAATCCACCTTGTTTGCCAAATAGAATCGTCGCTCAGTTTCTACAACATACGTAAAAAGCTTAATAACGTCACGATACTCCTTGTACAACGCAAGCTCGGCGTCAGTTTCGTAATTGTCGAGATCTTCAGCGCTCATCGCTTCCCTTCCGCATTATTGCCATTAGTGTTACGCTTACGACCGCGTCCTATAATACGCCACCATGCGCGTTTAGAAGAATCTTCTTTGACTGTAGCCGCATTATACGGCCACGATTCGTCGGAATTATCTTTGCTAACAGGTATTGCAATTGAATGCTCATGCGCACTTAGCGCTTCACAAACACCAGGATTATCTTCAATAACGTGCAGACCAAAAGCGTCTAAAGAACGAATGGCATCATATTCATCTACGAGAGTGTCCATAACAACAAAATCTTGATATTTTTGATTTTGTGAATCCCACAAAGCATCTCTAGCTGTTCCAGTTTTTACAAAACCAAGAGACTGATAAACAGAAAGAGAACGCGTATTCGCTGCTGGAACACCAACCCAAATCCTATGCAATGCTAAACCAACTGTGTCTGGAGCAAAACCATACGTCATAACTCTAGGCATTGCATCTCTAGAATACCCACGACCCCTATAATCGCGTCCTAGAATCACCTGAATTCTAGCGGATTTAGACCAACCATCAATGTCGATCAAAAAAATCATTCCAATAATATCGCCATTGGTATTTTTAGCGTCATCAATAAGATCTGGCACAATTGACCATGCGATTGTTGGGCGTGATTGAGCATCTCCAACAACCCCAGCATAATCAGACATACTTTTATCATTATTGCCCAAAGACCACTGCACAGAACGCTCAACCCACGCATGAACCATAGCACGTTCAGATTGTGAATCCTTGCCAGTTATAACAGCCGCACCATCAAAAGCATGTAATGAATCCATCCTAGCTAAATCTTCGATGGTTGCTTGCCTAAGACGAGCCATCTCGCCGCGTATTGACGGAATTACAATACTTTCTGGTAACTCTCGAGAGTTTGTAGAGTCAGCATTGACTTCCTGCATATTCACCTGTTTCCTGTACCTAATTGACCTTGCGTTACAAAAAGTTCTACAAAAAGCATAAGCAAAATACAAATGCGTAAGCAACTACAATATAAGATTACACTTTTTGCACTCTACACAATGCTATAAAACACAAGGTTAAAACGCAAAGCATAAAATGCAAAAAGTGCATCTATAAACTATTCTTTTCTAGCTAAATTTTAATCTAACTAAAATTTAAATCAGCCTTTAATCTTTGCCATCACGATCTTAGTAACAGCCTTAGCATCAGCCTGACCTTTAGTCGCACGCATAACAGCGCCAATAATTGCGCCCATCGGCTTCATATTTCCAGCCTTAAGCTTTTCTGCAACTTCAGGATCAGCAGCAAGAGCAGCGTCAACAGCAGCTTCCAAAGCGCCGTCGTCGTTCATAACCTTGAATCCGTGCTTCTTAACAACTTCATCAGGCTTACCCTCGCCAGCCAAAACGCATGCAACAGTTTGCTTAGCGAGCTTATCGTTAAGATTGCCATATGCAATTAGCTTTTCAACTTGCGCCACATCTTGCGGAGTAATAGGCAATTCTTCCAAAGTTACGCCACGAGTGTTTGCTTCGCGAGCAAGCTCACCAAGCCACCACTTCTTAGCGCCAGCAGCACTTGCACCAGCTTTAACGGTTTCTTCAACCAAATCAAGAGCATCCGCGTTAAGAATATCTCGCATTTCAAGATCGCTAATGCCCCATTCGCTTTGCAAACGGTTACGGCGCTCGCGAGGCATTTCTGGCATTTGTGCCTTCATGCGCTCAATATGCTCCTTAGTGATGTGGAGCATAACCAAATCTGGGTCTGGGAAGTAGCGATAATCGTCGGCGTCCGACTTTACTCGGCCGCCAGCAGTAGTCTGAGTTGCCTCATCCCAGTGACGAGTCTCCTGCAAAATCTCGCCGCCTTCGCTCAAAATAGCAGCCTGGCGACGAATTTCGTATTGAAGCGTCTTTTCGATTCCGCGGAATGTGTTCACATTCTTAGTTTCCGAGCGCGTACCGAATGAATCGGTTGGCTTTCTGCGGAGCGAAACGTTTACGTCTGCGCGCATATTGCCCTGCTCCATACGAGCATGGGAGATGTTGAGAGCGCGAACAATATCGCGAATAGCGCGCATGTATGCGCCTGCGATTTCTGGAGCGCGGCTGCCAGCACCTTCGATTGGCTTAGTTACAATCTCGATTAAAGGAACGCCTGCGCGATTGTAATCAACCAAAGAATGATTTGCGCCTTCAATACGACCGTCAGCGCCGCCAACGTGAGTATTCTTACCAGCATCATCCTCAATGTGAGCGCGCTCAATCGGAACTCGGAACACAGTGCCATCTTCCAGCTCAACATCCAAGTAACCATTGCCATTAGTAGGCTTATCGTACTGGGAAATCTGATAATCGCGAGGCATATCTGGGTAGAAGTAGTTTTTACGAGCAAATTGGCTCCACTCAGCAATCTCGCAATGCAATGCCAAACCGAGCTTAATCGCGTAATCAACTGCAGTCTTGTTTACAACTGGCAAAGAGCCTGGCAAACCAAGGCTTACAGGAGTTAGCTGAGTATTTGGCTCGCCACCAAAAGATACTTCTGCTGGGCAAAACAGCTTTGTGCGCGTGCTAAGCTCAACGTGAGTTTCCAAGCCGAAAACTGGGTCAAACTGCTCCACAGCATCGGCGTATTTCATAAGTTTTTCAGCCATGAGAATCCTTCTTATTTAAGCTTTATTTCACTTTACTTAGCCAATGAATCGAGCCAACCAGCTTTAAGCGACTTCCAGATTGGGCCGCTCCACTTTTCTTCGAGCGCTGCTTCCAACGCTGCTGCAGGCTTGTACATCTTTTCATCATGGCATTGCGGAGCAATAATCTGAATGCCAACAGGCAAGCCATCATCGCTCAAGCCAGCTGGGAGGCTCAAAGCTGGAACGCCAGCCATGTTTGCAGGAATCGTAGCAATATCGTTCATGTACATAGAGAGTGGATCGTTCATCTTCTCACCAAACTTGAATGCCGTTGTAGGGCTTGTTGGGGAGACTAGAACATCTACCTTATTAAACGCTTCTTCAAAGTCGCGAATAATAAGCGTACGAACCTTTTGTGCAGAGCCATACCAAGCGTCGTAGTAGCCAGCGGAAAGTGCGTAAGTGCCAAGAATAATACGGCGCTTTACTTCGTCGCCAAAGCCAGCTTCGCGAGTTGCAGCCATCATGTTTGCAGCAGTTTGAGGCTTATCTGCTGGTGGCATTACGCGCAAACCGTAGCGCATGCCGTCGTAGCGAGCCAAATTAGAGCTAACTTCGGAAGGCATAATAATGTAGTAAGCAGCCAGCGAGTAAGGGAAGTGAGGGCAGGAAACTTCCGTAACCTCTGCACCCATATCCTTAAGCAGCTGCACAGCCTCATTAAAGCGAGCTTCAACGCCTGGCTGGAAGCCATCGCCACTAAGCTCCTTAACAAGACCAACTTTTACGCCCTTCAAATCTCGGCGAGCGCCCTCGCGCGCAGCCTGAGCCATTGGAGGAACAGGAGCTGGAATCGAAGTGGAATCGCGCCTATCGTTGCCGCCAATAATCTCTTGCAAAAGTGCAGAGTCAAGAACGGTACGAGAAACAGGTCCAATCTGATCCAAGGAACTTGCCATAGCGATTGCACCAAAACGGCTAACACCGCCATAAGTTGGCTTTGCGCCGACTGTACCAGTTAAAGCACCTGGCTGACGAATAGAGCCACCTGTATCTGTACCCAAAGCAATAGGAGCCTCGAATGCAGCAACAGCTGCAGCTGAACCGCCGCCGGAACCACCAGGAACACGCTCAGTATCCCAAGGATTGCAAGTAGTTTGATAAGCAGAATGTTCTGTAGAAGAACCTTGAGCAAACTCATCCAAATTAGTCTTGCCGAGAATTGGCATGCCAGCTGCTTTGAGCTTTTCAATAACAGTAGCATCGTAAGGCGGAACCCAGCCTTCAAGAATCTTAGATGCTGCAGTAGTAGGAATGCCCTTAGTAACAATCATGTCTTTAATGGCAATTGGAACGCCTGCAAGCTCAGGTAAGCCTTCGGCTTCGCCATTAGCGTTCTTTTTATCAAAAGCATCTGCTTGTTCAAGTGCAACATCTGCAGAAACATGCAAGAATGCTTTGATTTCTGGCTCGGCTGCTTCGATTACTGCCAAGTGAGCTTCAACAAGCTCGCGGCTAGAAACTTCTTTAGCTTTTACAGCTTTTGCCATATCGGCAGCAGAAAGCTTTACTAAATCTTGAGTATTAGTCATGTTTATTCCTCCCCCAAAATTCGAGGTGCTACAAACATGCCAGACTCACTTCTAGGAGCGCCAGAAAGCGCTTCTTCTTGAGTCAATGGCGTAGCAGGCTCGTCTGGGCGCAAATACGCTTCAAGAGGTACTGGATTTGCAGTAGGTGGCACATCTTCGCCAGCAACTTCCTGCACTTTGTTAATAGATTCTGCAATGACGTTTAATTCGCCTTGCAAGCGACTGATTTCTTCGTCGCTAAGCGCAATCTGGGATAGAACGCCCAGATGCTCAATTTCTTCGCGTGTGAATGTTGGCATAACCTCAACTATATGTGTGATGCGTGACCTTCTTATAGAAGAAAAAAGCAATATTGATAAAAGATTTACACACGTTACTGTAGAAATATTTTCCCAATTTTAGAACATGATTGTCGATCCATATTTTCTAGGGAAAATTATGTGTAATATTAAAAAAATTTTATTAGTGAGACAATAAGCGAAATAACAATTATTATCACATACAGTTTTCATAAAATTAACGAGTATAAAATAGTGAAGACGAGGGTCTATGCATGTCAACACGCCATGAAATGGAAATAATTCAATAAAAGAATGTTGGCATTCCAACCTTCTTCATACGTTTATTTGCAGAATAAAAAAATTTGTTTTATTTCACTATCCCAGAAATAAAAAAGCATGTAATAATTAAATGCTATGAGATATTAAGCTAATGCAGCGAAGCATTCCATGCATAGAAGCAAATAAGTTACGGTATCTCATAAAAAATAACATAAAATATAAAATTGAAGGACACATATGAATAACACAAAGTTCTACCGTAATGCAGCAATGTTGCTCCTCGCGGGCGCAACTATTATTCCACAATGCTTAGCAGCACCAGCAATGGCCGCTCCTGCAGCTAAGGATTCTGAGCCAACCGCATCTTGCGCAGCCAAGAAGGACTCGTTGAATAATTATTTGTGGGATTTGCAATACGATAAAACAAACATTCTCGCCCGTCATGGCGAAACCATTGACAACAAATTCTCTAGCGATAGCTTCAACAAGGGCGATGAATTCGTTGTTGTTGAGCATCAGAAGAAGAACATCACAAATACAACTTCAAACTTGTCGGTTACTTCCGCCAACGATGATCGCGTATACCCAGGTGCTCTTTTCCGCGCTGACCAGAATTTGATGGACAATATGCCAAGCCTGATTTCCGCAAACCGCGCTCCAATCACGTTGAGCGTTGATTTGCCAGGCTTCCACGGCGGCGAAAGTGCTGTAACTGTTCAGCGCCCAACCAAGAGCTCTGTAACTTCCACAGTGAACGGCTTAGTTTCCAAGTGGAATGCACAGTACGCTGCAAGCCATCATGTTGCAGCTCGCATGCAGTACGATTCTGCAAGCGCACAAAGCATGAACCAGCTCAAGGCAAAGTTTGGTGCTGATTTCGCCAAGATTGGCGTTCCGCTGAAGATTGATTTCGACGCTGTGCACAAGGGCGAAAAGCAGACTCAAATTGTGAACTTCAAGCAGACCTACTACACCGTAAGTGTTGATGCTCCAGATAGCCCAGCTGACTTCTTCGCACCATGCACTACGCCAGAAAGCTTGAAGAGCCGCGGAGTAGACAGCAAGCGTCCGCCAGTATATGTGTCCAACGTAGCTTACGGCCGTTCAATGTACGTAAAGTTCGACACCCGCAGCAAGAGCACCGATTTCCAGGCTGCTGTTGAAGCTGCAATCAAGGGTGTTGAAATCAAGCCAAATACCGAGTTCCACCGCATTTTGCAGAACACTTCTGTAACTGCTGTAATTCTCGGCGGCAGCGCAAACGGTGCAGCCAAGGTTATTACCGGCAACGTCGACACGTTGAAGGCTTTGATTCAAGAAGGCGCAAATTTGAGCACCTCCAGCCCAGCAGTTCCAATTGCTTACACCACTTCCTTCGTCAAGGATAACGAAGTAGCAACTTTGCAAACCAATAGCGATTACGTTGAAACCAAGGTTTCTTCCTACCGCGACGGCTACTTGACTTTGGATCACCGTGGAGCTTACGTAGCTCGCTACTACATCTACTGGGATGAGTACGGCACCGAGATTGACGGCACTCCTTACGTGCGTTCTCGCGCTTGGGAAGGCAATGGCAAGTATCGTACAGCTCACTTCAACACCACTATTCAGTTCAAGGGCAATGTGCGTAACCTCCGCATCAAGCTTGTTGAGAAGACCGGCTTGGCTTGGGAACCATGGCGTACAGTATATGACCGTTCCGATTTGCCACTGGTTCGCCAGCGCACAATCAAGAACTGGGGCACCACCTTGTGGCCACGAGTTGCTGAAACTGTGAAGAACGACTGATACTTATCACAATTTCAAAAAATAACTTAATAAAGATAATTTAATAAATAATAAATTAAATATAAGTGAATACAATTAAGGGCTTTATCTTGTAGTCGGTTACGAGATAAAGCCCTTGTTGTTTGCTAAATATTATTTGTAGTTAAATATCGCGATGTTTTTCAACAACGTGGCCAATTGCATACATGACTACGCCCCAAGCGAGAACCACCAAGCCTGATTGCCACCATGTAAAAACATATGCGTTTGGTGGAAGTTGCCGCCCAGAACTAGCGGAGACTCCTAAGAATTGGCTTGCAGCATTGCCTGGCAAAATCTGAATAAGTATTGAAGTCCACTTCGCAAAATTGCTTGCAAGCATAATAATGCTAACAATGGCCTGCAGAATCATCACGGCTCCAATAACGCACATAATTCCGCCAGCAGTTGACTTGCAAATCATGCCAAAACCGTAGGCCATTGCTGACACAACAACCATAATTGCAGGAGAGCCAAGGAACAGAGTAAGCGGCAATTTCCACACGTTGCTTCCCGATAATCCGGAAATGTTATCTCCCATAAAAGCTAATTCTGCAGCAGCTAAAGAAACTGCCATTGCAATAAGTTGGGCTACAAAAACATAGATTGCAACCGCAATAAACTTAGCCGTAAAGAACATACCCCTTTTAGGTACAGCCGTAAGAGAAGCCTGAATTGAAGTCGTAGAATGTTCCGCAGTTACAGCAAGCACTGCAAAAATCGCCAAAACAATCAAAGATATAGAAGCAAAGCTAACGACCAAGCGGAAAATGCTTTCTTGAGATGCAATAAGGTCACTTTTATCGCTCGGTCCAACAGTAATTGCAGCGCTTGATTTACTTTGATTTGCTCCATTCTTAATGTCAACTTTAGACATTGCTTTCTGCACAAGCGCGATTATAAAGCTGAAAATTACTGGCAAAACAATTGTTAATGCCATGCACCACCACGTAGACGCAAGTCCGCGCAGCTTAACAATTTCAGATTTAAGCGTGTGCATAAATGTAAGGCGTAAGTGCTGAGCGTTCATGCTACGGCCAGTCTTGTATGCGTTAGATTGATATGCATTAGATTGGTGTGCGTTAGATTCAGCCAATTGCACTTGCTGATTTGCTACTTGCTCACTCATTTTGCACTCCCCTGATTATTAAATTGAGCTACACTTTGCTCAGCAGGATTTAAGTTTCCGGAAGGAATAGTCCTAGTCACGTACTGCTCTTGGCCATGCGTAAGAGCCAAATATGCTTCCTCAAGCGATGCATGCTCTTGATTCAGCTGATAAACCATGATTTGATTATCTGCAATTTCGCGAGCAAGCTGATTAAGCTCGCATCCTGTTATTCTGAGGAGCTCGCCTTCTTGAACGTCTTGAGGAGTGCGAACATCTTGCAAAATCTTGCATTCAGGATGATTTTGAGCAAGCACAGACTTTAGCTTTTCGCCTTCTGGAGTCACAAGTCGCACAGCGTGCTGCGAATGTGCATTAACAAAATCTTGTACTGTTGTACGCTTCAAAATTTCGCCATGCGCAATAATCACAAGGTTATCTGCAGTAAGCGCAACTTCGCTCATTAAGTGCGAACTAAGTAGTATTGCTCGACCTTGGCTTGCGTAATACTTGCACAATTCGCGAACCCACTTAACGCCTTCTGGATCCAAACCGTTAATTGGCTCATCCAAAATGAGATTGTGCGGGTCTGCTAAAAGCGCTGCAGCAATCGAAAGACGCTGGCTCATGCCAAGCGAGAACGAACCTGCTTTGCGGGTTTTAACACTTGATAATCCAGTAATATCAATCACTTCGTCAACGCGCTTTTTTGATATTCCATGAGTTAAAGCCAATGAATACAAGTGATTGTAAGCGGAACGACCTCTGTGGGCAGACTTTGCATCAAGAACTGCTCCAACTTCCGTCATTGGGGATGCGATTTTTGCGTAAGGTTTTCCGTCAATAAGAGAAGTGCCACTATTGGCGTGAATAAGATTTAACGCGCAACGCATGGTAGTAGATTTACCAGCGCCATTAGGACCTAAAAAGCCCGTGACTCTACCGTCTTCGGCGACGAAAGAAACGTCGTTAAGCGTTGTTTTTGCGCCGAAACGCTTTGTAATATGTTGGAATTCTAACATAGCTTAACAGTATCACAAATAAAAAAAAATACACATTAAATGTAAGCGTTTATGAGTACAGACTGTTGAATTTTAATTAATATTTAGCAATTTGGTGCTGCATGTTGCGCAATCCACGCGTGCATGGAAACAGCCGCAGCAGCTCCTGCGTTTAGAGAGCGAACAGAGCCAAATTGCGAAATATAAACAACGTCATCCGCCATCTCTAGTGCTTTTTTAGAAAGACCTGGACCTTCCGCGCCAAAAAGCATAAGGCAACGTTTAGGGAACTTGTAGTTTTCCATAGCAACAGCGCCTGGAATAATGTCGAGCGCTATAACGCGCGCGTTTTTAGCGTCTTGTTCCTTAATATTTGCGATTTTTTCGGCTTCTTTATTGCCTTCTGCTTGTGCTTTAAGCAAAAGTTGATGCGCTTCTTCTGCTTCTTTAAGCATATTTTCGCGCCAATTAGTTACTAGAGTTTCAATAGTTGGGCAGCATTCAACGTATTGGTATAGCTCGGTCATTAACGAGCCTTTACGATTCCATTTATGAGGCCCTACGATATACACTTTTTTCGCAGTAAACGCGTTTGCAGTGCGAACCATAGAGCCTATATTAAAATCGTGAGTCCAATTTTCTACAGCTACTTCAAACTCATGACGGCCTTTAGAATCGAGATCCGCTTTTATGGCTTCTACTTTCCAGTACCGGTAACGGTCTAGGACGTTACGTTGGTCGCCTTCGTCTAGTAATTCAGTGCTAAACCGCGCATCATAATTTGGCGATTCTGGATTATCTGGACGAGGTTCACCTGGATGCTCGTCTTCCCATGGGCCAACTCCTATAGGTCGAAATTCTGGCTCATCGGAAGCTTTTGCAGCCAAAGTAATTGGATTCGGTTCGTGCATGTGTGAGTTTTGCTCCGTTTAATACTTTTTCTTAGTATTGGCAGCTAGTAATTGCAACTAATCTTGGCAGCCGTCAGTTGCGCAATCGCCTGTGCAACCTGACTTGCAATGACCGCCACAGCAATTGTCTTCACAGCAAGGCTCAGTGCAACCATCGTGAGCGCAATCACCAGTGCACTCTACTTTGCAATGACCACCGCAGCAGTTATCTTCACAGCATGGCTCAGTGCAACCATCATGCTTGCAATCACCAGTGCATTTAACCTCGCAATGACCGCCACAGCAGTTGTCGTTGCAGCAATCGTCGCGATCTGCATCTGCACGTAATTCTTCTTCATCGAAAGCTTGAACAAATGCCATTTTAGTACTCTCCTCACTTATTGGATTTACTAATTGAAGATGCCTTGTGCCTTGTTCGTCGGCGTCAACACCACCAATTAATGCAACTATAGCAAGAATTTGCGCGCCTTGCTGATTAACAATGCCAAAATCAAGACTTAATTCATTTCCGTGTCGTAAAGTCACAAGCGAAGAAGTTTGAACATACGATTTTTCAGAGAGCCAAGAGTCAAGTAACAATACTCGCTTGCCTTTAACAGACGGACCTTTTGTTGCAGGAAAAACAAAATCCATAACAAAGCCGTCGAGTGCAATTCCTTTACGTTCTGCAGCATGAATAAGTGCAAAAACCATAGGCACTGCAGCAGCAGTTAACGCACCAACAGCGTCAACATCTCGTTCTAACGAATACCCAGCTTTCTCAATTGCGTCAAAAAGAATATCTCCAACTAGCTTAGAGCCGCGCTGATTAAAAGTAACAGAAAAAAGTTCGCTAAATGGTTTCGCACTCATATCTGCACAAAGCATGCGTTTAAGTTCAGCGCGTTCCTCTTGTAATTCTGTCATTTTGCATTCCTTAGCTTTTCGAGTTCTTCAATTTTTTATGCTTTGATGTTTTATGCTTAACGATCTTCTACTGATACTTCCGGAGCGCTCAGCTCTTTAACATCAGCTTTATCGGAATCTATAAGATCTATTGAAGCAATAACTTTACTTTGATCTAACTTCTGAAGTTTACGCGCTGTCACCAACACTCTAGACTCAAGCGAAGAAGCAAACTTATTGTAAGCTGCAACTGTTCTTGCCAAAGATACGCCAAGTTTTGAAGCATTTTCTCCAAGAACCGCAAAGCGATCGTACAATTCTCGAGATAAATCGAAAAGTTCTTTTGCATCATCTGTAAGACTTTGCTGCTGCCATGCGTACGCAACAGACTTAAGCACAGCCCACAAAGTCACTGGAGAAGTGAGTGCTACTTTTTGCGCAAAGGCATCATCCATAAGCGTTGGATCCGCCTCAAGAGCCGCCTGAAGCAATGCTTCGTTTGGAATAAATGCAACTACAAAATCTGGTGCTGTTTCAAAAGCCTGCCAATATGCTTTAGCTCCTAACACTCTAACGTGTTCTCGCAAAGCCTTAGCGTGCGCTTTTAGAAGCTCGCTCCTTCTAGCTAATTCTTCGTCGCTTGCGTTATCTGGGATTTCGCAAGCACGCTGATAATCCGCATACGGAACTTTTGCATCAACTGGAATTGTTTTGCCTCCTGGCAGATGCACAACCATATCTGGTCTCTGCTGTTCGCCATTTACTCCCGTTACAACAACTTGCGTATCAAAATCAACATGCTCAAGCAAACCTGCAGATTCCACAATATTTTTTAGTTGAGCCTCGCCCCAAGCTCCGCGAACCTTATTATTTCGCAATGCTGCAGAAAGCGAACTAGTTTCGCGGTCAAGCCTTGTTTGCTGCTCGCTTAAGCCTTTAAGCTGAGTGCTCAGCACGCCCATTTCTTGCTTACGCCCTTCTTCAATCTGCGAAACTTTATTCTTCAAAGCTTCGAGATTGTCTTTTACTGGAGCAAGCGCTTCCAAGACTTTACCTTGCTCTTTCAAAGTTTTTTCACGATTTAACCGTTCGCGTTCTTCTCGCTCTGCGCGCAATTGTTCTTCGCGATTCACTCGCAATTGCTCTGCTTGCTGTGCTTTTAACAGCTCAGACTCAACAAATTTCAATCGTTCAGCAAGCTGCTCTGATTGTGTGCGATATCGTATAGCCTGATTGCCATTTTCTTGCGCTTGAGCGCGCGCTTGTTCATACTGCGAGCGCAATTCGTTAAATTCGCGTTGGTTTACGCCATTAGCGCCTTGCGTTACAGAGTTGCGCTTAACAATAGTCAGCACAATAACAGCGGTTATTGCTACAGCAACCACCATTAAAACAAGCATCACAATATTATCGAACATACGTTCTATTAAACACTATTGATTCGACTTTTGAAACATAATTAGACACGTCTTTTAAGCACGTTCAAAATAAAGCAATCCACGTCCGCACGTGCCGCTCCATAGGCAAACTGCAATTACGGTAAGCACAACAACGACATATAACAATATGGATTGTCCAGGAATTACAGGCAAAGTTCCAGAAGGATACCATCGCAAAATCAATCCAATTTTACTTTGCAAACCTTGTGTGGCAATGTTCATCACCGCTAAAAAGACACCAAATGCAAGGCCGTAAAACCTTCCAAAACAGGCTAATCCAATCATTATGAGCACGATATCAATCCACGCATTGCCTAAAATCATCTGCAATGTACTAAATAGCTGCAAGTCAATTATACGAACAATTAACACTGAAGCGCCGAATGAAACAAACAAACACAATAAAGCAGCACTCAATGCATATATTCGCAGCCTTTTCATCACGAAACGTTCCCACGATACCATAATCGGAGCAAGACAAACGAATGCCGCGGCAATAAACCCAACTACAATAACTTCATACAGAGGAACAACAAAATTAACAACACTACTACCAGATTGACATTGAAACGTTATACCTCCTACCGCATTATGCACATTAGCAGAATCCGGCAAACAAATATAACCAACATAAACTGGCAACTGCGTTACAAATGATCTGAATATAACAAGCATTAAAGAGGGAAGGACTACGGACAATAAAATTGCAACGATTGCAACAATATAATGCCTACCTTCAAGCCAAGCGCGAAAATTATTTTTCATGCTTATCACCAAGTTCCGATAAGACTTGTTGTGGAGTTATGCGGCATTGATTAAGTTCTTTAACATGATTTTTTACAAATTGTTTCAGCTTAGCATCATCAGCATTATTAATACTCATAGCCACTTTATCGTTTGCTTCACCTGGAATAAATCCATATGACCCATACACATCATTACTTATACGAGAAGGAAGCTGAGCAAGCAAAAATGCTGTAACAGAAGCGTTTGAATCAAGATTCTTTTTTACATATACTTCTTTCATAGCATTTGATGCACATTTTGCAGGCACAAATCTTTGTAACACTTCTTGAGCGATACCAGTCATATCACCATATTTCTCAGAACGCCTAACAAATGTATCTGTTTGTTGTTGAATAACAGTAGCTTTAAGATTACGTAACTTTATTAAACCACTATTAGTAAGATTCCAAGATTTTTCAGTATTTGTTGGAGTAAACGCATTTCCAAGCACAAGCACAATTCCTTTGCCTTGCGAATCTCTCTGATTCTTAGGAAACCAAGAAGCAACAGTTTTCAAATGTTTAACAGCACGAAGTTTACGAATATAAGCTTCTTCAGGATGTACACAAACAGAAAAAGCAGTATCTTTAAACGTCGTACACTGAGGCACAAAAGGTCCAGAGCGAATCCAAGGTTTTGGACCCCACATAGCTATACAACAAGCACATACTATTGGCATAATTAAAGAAATACTTATTGCTTTTATGCACCAATAAGATCCCTTTTGCCAAAAATATCTAATATGCGCGCAACAAAGAATGCATGAAACGATAACAACACACACAAAGAATATGCGCAAAGTCACCAACCATGGGTTCATTCGCAAACCAGGCTCAGCACCAATACCAGCATCCGACACTGGAAGTATTGCGTATAAACTACTACCCCAATATCTAGGAAAAATATCTCCCTGAGGGATAACGCCATTATGCATTATAATGACGCCATAAATACAGCACCAAATTATTGCAAAAGATAATAAAGCTGATAATACAATTGCCCAACGATTGCCAATAATTACCCCTAAAGTAAAACCAATTGCAAAAAATGCACTCGGCGTCACGCCTCCACACAATAGTGGAAAATACGGAAAATTTGTAATATTTACATCACTCTGAATTACTGTTGGCAATATACTTACGCAATATAACAAACTGCACAGTATAGCGCCTTTTAGTATAGGAATAGTGTAACGACTGGCTGATTTTCCTGCACACCACGCAGAATTGACCAAACATCTGGGCGAGCAAGCTTTACATGAACACCATGCGCCAAAAATGCAAGCAACAATATCAGACAAACAATGCATCCATGTGACATCAATTCTTAACCAAAGCGCATAATTATTATTATGCGCTAAAAAATTTGCCACACCCAAAAAAATAGGATATGCAATCAAAAATAAGCTAAAAATACAACTGCTTATTAGAGATAATGGGGACATAATATGTGAAACAATCGTGCACTTCTTATGACTTTTCGTAAAAAATCTGAATTCAGTTAAAAAGTTAGAATATTGACGCATATTTAATCACATCCCTACTCACTACCACATTAACAAAATAAGAAACTATACATATCCAGTTACTGCTACTACTCACTTTTATGAAATTTAGATAGCAAATGCCTATATCCTGATTCCCATGGAGTTACCATAAGATCTTCACGATTAGCATACTGAAGAAGATTATCCATTTTCCCATCAAGCAATATAATTCCTTCATTAAGAACTATAACCCGATCCGCAATTACTGCTAAATCTTCTACTAAATGTGTACTAACAATAACAGTATGCTTTTGCGAATAAGACTTAAGAAAATTACGAATATCAATACGCTGCTCAGGATCTAAACCAACAGTAGGCTCATCAAGTATTAGTACTGCAGGCTGACTAGCAATCACACAAGCAATACCAGCACGCTGACGCTGACCTCCTGATATTTTAGCAACGATGCGATGTGCTTGTTTTTCCAAGCCAACCTGTTTGAGAGCATTCCAAGCAGCTTGATACGCAGCGCTCCACGATAAACCTCGCGCCCATGCGGCATATTGAACATTTTTTAACACACTCGATGCATTCATAAGTTCAAATGATTGTGGCAAATAACCAATATTTGACCGAGCTTTAGCCCTTTCCGCACGACAAGTTACGTCAAAGCCATGAACAAAAAGTTTTCCACTAGAGGGAGCATAAATCGTCGCTATAACGTTAAGCAGAGTAGTTTTCCCAGCACCATTTGGCCCCAAAAGACCACATATGCCAAAAGATAAATCTATAGAAAGATTATGCAAAATTTGTTTTTTCCCATACGAAAAATTCACATTAACAAGTTGCACATCTGAGCCCATAAATGATTCTTGTTGCATATCTCACCACTTAATAACTAGACTACTTACCTACAACTTCGTATATTTTCTCTGTCTATTCCAACTACAGAACCACTCATCTGAGCATAAGCTGAAATTGGCACAGCATAAACAATAGTAGCAAGCGCAACTATTGCAAATCCTTTCTTTGCGAACATATTCGTATCTCCATTTTCAATCTGCTTCATAACGTATTCAGCCTTGAATAAGTACATATATTTTATGATAATTTAATATGAAAAAAAAATAGATTTTTATAAAAACCAATTAAAATTTTAAAAGATATGCATATCCTATAATGCCAATTATCAGCAATAACTTGAAAAATTAAGGGGGATTCCACCTTTTTATTTCAAGTTCCTTCTACAAATATTTTTTATTTAGATACAAAAATAGCGTGCTGTCTAATGGAAAATAATCCAATAAACAGCACGCTTTGTTTTATTTGACTACATTATTTGACTACATTAAATAGTGCATATATTACGCAATCTTGAGAGTTACATGGTCGCTAGTATTCTCACAATCCGCAACTACGCGAGCGCCATCATGCACCTTGCCAGAAAGCAGCAATCGCGCAAGTTGATCGCCAATTTCCGTTTGAACCAATCTACGCAACGGACGAGCACCATAAACTGGATCGTAGCCATGCTCCGCAAGCCAAGCGCGAGCAGAATCACTCACATCCAAGCTAATGCGGCGGTCACTCAAGCGTGCAGCCACTTGGCGAACTTGAATATACACAATTCCACCAAGCTCTTCGCGGCTCAACGGATGGAACATAACAAGCTCATCCAAACGGTTAATGAACTCTGGCTTAAACTCAGCGTGAACAGCGTTCATAACAGCCTTGCGTTTAGCAGCATCGTCCAAGCCTTCTTGCACAAGGAATTGCGAACCCAAGTTTGATGTCATAATCAAAATCGTATTCGTAAAATCAACCGTTCTACCTTGTCCGTCAGTCAAACGACCATCATCCAAAACCTGCAACAAAACGTCGAATACTTCTGGATGTGCCTTCTCAACTTCGTCAAAAAGCACTACAGAATACGGACGTCTGCGCACAGCTTCAGTAAGCTGACCGCCTTCCTCGTAGCCAATGTAACCAGGAGCAGCACCGATTAGACGCGAAACGGAAGCCTTTTCCATGTACTCGCTCATGTCAATGCGAACCATTGCGCGCTCGTCGTCAAACAAAAAGTCAGCAAGAGCCTTAGCAAGCTCCGTCTTACCAACGCCAGTAGGACCCAAGAATAGGAACGAACCGGTAGGGCGATTCGGGTCTGCAATTCCAGCACGGCTTCTGCGCACAGCATCCGCTATAGCCTGAATTGCTTCGCTTTGACCAACAACGCGCTTAGAAAGCTCCTTTTCCATGTTAAGCAGCTTCTCATTTTCGCCTTGCATCAAGCGGCCAACAGGAATGCCAGTCCATTCGCTAACGACTCCAGCAATAGAATCAGCATCAACCTGGTCTGGAACCATCGGCTCTTTTGCTTCACTCTTAGCATTAGCAGCCTCGGATTCTGCTTCTTCCAAAGCTTTTTGAATGCTTGGAATTTCGCCATACAAAATACGGCTTGCTTGCTCCAAATTGCCTTCTCGCGTGAATTTGTCGGCTTCTACGCGCTTAGCGTCGAGTTGCGCTCGCAAATCGCCAACCTTGTTGTGACCAGCCTTTTCCGCATCCCAACGCGCTTTCAAACCAGTAAGCTTTTCGCGCGAGTTTGCTAATTCTTCTTGCAACTTTTCTAAGCGTTCTTTAGCAGCAGCATCTTCCGCTTTCTTTAATTGCATTTCTTCCATTTCAAGACGCGTAACTTTGCGCTGCAATTCGTCGATTTCTTCTGGCTGAGAATCAAGCTCCATACGCAAGTGAGCTGCCGCTTCATCAACCAAATCAATCGCCTTATCTGGAAGTTGTCTGCCAGTAATATAGCGGTTTGAAAGCGTTGCTGCAGCTACGATTGCATCGTCACTAATCGTCACCTTGTGGTGTGCTTCGTAACGTTGCTTAAGTCCGCGCAAAATCGTCACCGTATCTTCAACAGATGGCTCGCCAACAAATACTTGCTGGAATCTACGTTCAAGCGCCGAATCCTTTTCAATATGCTCGCGATACTCGTTAAGCGTAGTTGCGCCAACCAAGCGCAGCTCGCCGCGCGCAAGCATTGGCTTAAGCATATTGCCAGCATCCATTGAACCTTCTGCAGATCCTGCGCCAACAACAGTGTGAATTTCGTCAATAAACGTAATAATTTGACCGTCTGATTGTTGAATTTCCTTCAACACTGCCTTTAAGCGTTCCTCAAATTCGCCGCGATACTTCGAACCTGCAACCATCGAAGCCAAGTCGAGACTGATAAGACGCTTGTTTTGCAAAGTTGTAGGCACATCTCCTGCAACGATTCGCTGAGCCAATCCTTCTACAACTGCCGTTTTTCCAACGCCTGGCTCGCCAATTAGCACAGGATTATTCTTCGTGCGGCGAGAAAGAATCTGAATCACGCGACGAATTTCCTGGTCTCGTCCAATTACTGGATCGAGCTTTCCTTCGCGAGCGCGCGCAGTCATATCAACCGAATATTTTTCGAGCGCTTTGTAGTTGCCTTCCGCATCTGGGCTTGTAACTTTCGCGCCTCCGCGTACAGTTGGCACAGCCTTGCGCAACGCGTCTGCGGAAACGTTGTGCTTTTTGAAAATATCCGCAACTGCATTCGGCGCGCTTGCAACTATGCCAATAAGCATGTGCTCTGTAGAAACGTATTCGTCTCCCATTGTGCGCATTTCTTTTTCTGCCTGGCTTAGCGCAGCTAAAAGCTGACGGCTTGCGTCTGGCTTAGTTGTAGTTGAGCCAGTAGATGAAGGCAGTGCCACTAATGCGTTGCGAATTTCAGCGCCGATTTGTTGCGCATCTGCACCAGCCTGTGCAATAAGCGCGCGCACTACGCCTTGCTCTTGGCGAAGTAAAGCATCTGCCAAATGTAACGTATCAACTTGCGCATTGCCAGCTGCCGCCGCGCTTTGCACAGCATCACTTAATGCATCTTGCGCTAAGGTCGTAAATTTTTGTTCCATATTTACCCCCATTTGCACCGCTATCTAGCGGATTTTAGGTGATTTACGTGCACTTTTTGCGATTGCACTCAAACCACATTCTGTCAATTTCTAAAACTTGAGTCTACTACACTCAAGTTTTGTTTTCAAGATGTTTGTGGCGTTTTCTTATACAACGGTTGCTTGCGACTTTTCCTAAGTATTTTCCTAAGTATTAAATATGTCGTAATCTTAAAAATATGAGAATTGCACGTTTTTCGTATAATGAAGTTCCGCAGTACGCTTTCGTTCAAAAAGACGAAGCAGACGGTAAGGATTATTTAGTAGCGCTAGAAGGCCATCCACTAAGCCCTCAAGGAGTTAAACCAACAGGTAAGCGCTACGAGTTAGACGCCGATGGCGTGCGCCTGCTTGCACCAGTAATTCCTTCAAAAGTCTACGGATTGGCAAAAAACTACGATACGCGTTCTGCTGAAGAGCGCGCATCTTCTGCTGTGTTGTCAAGTCACACGGCAGCAGACATGGTGATTTTTACAAAGCCGAGCACATCTGTAATAGGACCTGACGATCCGATTGTTATTCCGGCTTTTTCGAACGATATGAATTTTGAGCCAGAAGTGGCTGTTGTTATGGGCAAAATCGCCAAAAATGTGTCGGTAGATAAGGCAATGGACTACGTTTTTGGCTTTACATGTGTAAACGACGTAACTTTGCGTGATTGCGCAGGCAGCGACCCAATGTTTACGCGCGCAAAAGGATTCGACACTTCTTGCCCACTTGGTCCATGGGTTACAACCGAGCTAAATTGGCGAGACGCGCATATATCTTTTACGCTTAATGGCAAAGATGTGCCAGAGGCGAACGGCACTACAGCGCGATTGATTCACAGCATTCCAGAGCAAATTGCTGCGATTTCAAGTTTCTCAACGCTTCTTCCAGGAGATGTTATTTTGACTGGAACGCCGTATCCAGCCGGAACTTTGCACGCTGGCGATGAAGCGATTGTGCATGTAGATGGTATTGGTTCGCTGCGTAATGTGATTATGCATGCGTGAGAAATTATTGATTTGATTTAAGACTACACAAAGACTACACAAATGCGCGCGGGCCAAAGATTGCCGAACCGATTCTAACCATTGTTGAACCTTCGGCAATCGCCCACGCAAAATCGCCGGACATTCCCATTGAAAGCTCTAGTTTTGAAGAGTCTTGCGCGAGTTGTTTACTTACACAATCCCTGATTTCTCGCAATTTTGCGAAACCGCTTCTCACTATTTTTTCATCATCCACGCGCGCTCCAAGCGTCATAAATCCGCGCAAATTAAGCGCCGGCAAGCTAGATATAGCGAGCGCTTCGTCAATCGCGCATTCTGGCGCGCATCCGGATTTCGTAACTTCTCCCGAAACGTTCACTTCCAGCATAACGTCTACGCGAAGTCCCAAATTTTGAGCGCGAGCAGATATTTTTTGCGCAAGATCAATGCTATCAACCGACTGAATCCCATTTGCAAGAGGCAAGACTTTGTTTATTTTATTGCTTTGCAACTGACCTATTAAGTAGAGCGGAATTTCGCCGTTTACACCAACGCTTAAATTCTCGCGCGCAGCTTCCTTGCGTAAAATTTCTGCTTTTGCAACAATTTCTTGCGGACGATTTTCCCCAATTACGCGCACTCCTGCTCTGAGCGCTGCCATGATTTCGCCAACATCTCGCGTTTTAGTTGCAGCAAGCAGCGTAACAGACCCAGCTTTGCACCCGTAACGCGATTCGGCTTGAGCAATGGCGTCTTGCACGCTGTGCACGCCGTCGGCAATTTGACGCGCGCGAACACAATCTACCTCAGTATTCGCTAAATCTTTTTGCGTCATATATGCCATTTATTGCCCCAATCTATCATTCTAAATACATAGTTTAGTCGAGGAAGGGCACGGATTTGTCTGCTAAGTTTGCGCGAACAGAATTCCACGGCGTTTCGTCGCTTTTAAATAACGCGAGCGCATCTGCAGCGCTCATATCTGCTGGGCGAGTTTGCTCAGGATTCTTATATCCCAAAAGATACATGCAGTAACCAATCATGCGCTCGGCGCTCCAGCCAGATTCACGAAGTGCGCCAACATCTAGTGAATGCTTGCTTTTTGCGAGTCGCTCGCCTTGAGCGTTATCAATTAGTGGCAAGTGCGCAAATTGCGGACGCACGTAATGCACGCCGTTAGCCGCAAAAAATCCCGATTTTTCTAACAGCTCACCAATCCAAATTTGAAGAGCCGCCGAACGCAGCAAATCGCGTCCGCGCACAATGTCGTTTACTCCCGAAAGCACATCGTCAACAACAACCGCAAGCTGGTAGGAAAACACGCCATCCGCGCGACGAATCACCATGTCTCCCAAGTCGCGATTAATGTTAAACGATTGCGCACCAAAAATCGCGTCTATAAAACTCACATTCGCTTGGTTTAAATCAGCAGTCGGTACAGCAAGCCGCAAAGAATGTTGTTGATTATTTTGCAAACGCTTTTCGATTTGCGCCAAGCCTTGCGCATTTTTGCGAAGATTTCTGCACGTACCGGGATAGCGTATAAAGCCGTCGCCTTCTTGCGGCGCTGCAATCGCGCGAATATCGGAACGCGAGCAAAAACACGGGTAAATCAGGGAATTCCCGTCTCCGTCTTGCAAAGATTCTAACGCATCAAGAGCTTCTTGGTAGAGTGCAGTGCGCTCATGCTGATAAGTCGGCTCACCAACCCAATCAAGCCCAGCCCACTTCAAATCGTCAATCACTCGCGCGCTTG
The DNA here is from genome assembly GCF_049262855.1 of Gardnerella sp. DNF00038. NCBI lineage: Bacteria > Bacillati > Actinomycetota > Actinomycetes > Bifidobacteriales > Bifidobacteriaceae > Gardnerella > Gardnerella sp. DNF00038. The sequence continues at coordinate 1,608,250 of NZ_CP058407.1, forward strand.
CATCTTTTGGCATTCTAGCAATATCGAGATCTTCCAGACGCAAAATCATGCTTCCACCTTGCGACTTTGCAGAAAGCCAAGCAGCCAACATTGCTACCATATTGCCAATATGCATACGCCCAGAAGGAGTCGGCGCAAAACGACCAATTGCAATAGGTGACTTAGAAAACATGATTTCGTCTTTCTAATATCTTTCTTAAAATCTTTCTTAATAAGCACAAGTTTGCAAAACATAAACTTGCAAAATAAAAAGCGCGTAACGCATTCATACTAGCATCACGCGCTTCTTACAACCGCAATTAATCACAATCAATAACAGTTAAAAGCAACTGTTTTATGCAAATAGCGACTTAAACATAAGCACGCCCAAGATTGCGCCGGCAATAGGGGCTACGACTGGAATCCACGCCTCGCCCCAACGAGAAGAACCCTTGTGTGGAATAGGCAAAATGGTGTGGAGCAAACGCGGCATAAGGTCTCGAGCAGGATTCAAAGCAGGACCAGTCGGACCACCCATAGAAGTCACCAATCCCCAAACAACAAAGCCGACTACGATTGATGCTCCAGCCAAATTCTTCTCTCCCCAAGGAGAAGTAAGGCAGCAAAGCGCAGCCAAAACAAGCACGAGCGTGCCAAAGAATTCGTTTAGGAAGTAGTTAAGCTTGTTATTGTAAGCATCCGTAGTGCAGAACGTGCCAAGAATAGCCTCTGGCTCTTCGGTTTCGTTGTAATGTGGCAAATAAGTTACGTACACAATAAGCTGACCGACCAATGCACCCAAAAGCTGAGCCACAATATACGGAAGTACGTTTGCCCAAGGGAACATTCCGCAAACAGCTTGCGCAATTGTCATAGCAGGATTTATGTGCGCGCCAGAAATTCCACCGAACATTAGCACTGGGAACATAACGCCAAAACCATAGCCCATAGCAATGTTTAGCCAGCCTGCGTGATGACCTTTAGTGTTTTTAAGTTCAACATTGGCAACGGCTCCATTGCCAAAAATCATAAGAATGGCAGTGCCAATAAACTCAGCTGCCAACATTACTGTAAATGAGTGTTGCATGGTCCTTCGATCCTTCTTAATTGTTTTGCTGCTTTTGCTTTTGTACCACATCTCATTTTCAAAGAAGCTAAGAAAATGAATCCAGCAATTATTCTTTGATAGTTTCCCCTATGAACACGACACTGCGAGTAAATATCAAATAGTCATATATCAAAAGAGGCCCGCCACACTGGCGAGCCTCTTACTTACAAAAACAATCTTCAGCGGTTCTATCTGCACAACATCCTCGTTGCAACGGTAAAGTCTTATGTATCCGTCCAACGTAATTGGAATCTAACATCCATACATTTTCTGTGGTCTACCGCTCTTTTAATTTGTTCTTGTGATTCTTATTATTACTGTTTTTTGTTCTTTAGTAAAGTACAAAATCATCTTTGTTCGCATATTGTAATTAGTGTTCATTCGCACATAAAAAATAGATGGTTTTGCATCATTTTGTGAATATGCAATGGTTGTCATGTTCAGATGCGTTCACATATTGCAATTATCGGCGTGTCGAGCACGCGCAGCTGCCGACACTCAGTCGCGCACTTCCCTTACAGCGCATACAATTACGGAGTATGGTACAAATTTTTGACGCTCCCTCAAAGGCGATTCTGCGCGGTCAAATTGCAGAGCACATCGCCGAAGACGAAAAGGCAGAAAAGCGTGAAGCTCGTGAGGGCGAGCTACCGTTGCCAAAAGATCGCTTCTTTGACCGCGAGCTTAGCTGGTTAAAGTTCAATCGTCGCGTGCTTGAGTTAGCGCAAAATACTGATTTACCACTTCTTGAACGCGCTAATTTTGCAGCCATCTTTGCTTCCAACCTAGACGAGTTCTTTATGGTCCGAGTTGCAGGCTTAAAGCGCAGAATCGACTCAGGAATCGCAGTAACCGCTGCAAGTGGGCTTAGCCCGCGTCAGCAGTTGCGAGCAATTAGCGAGGTTACACATCGTCGTCAAGATGAGCATGCGCATTATGTTATTGACCACATTTTGCCAGAGCTTGCTAAGCAGCGCATTGTTATGCTCAGTTGGGACAAGCTTACGCAATCCGAAAAAGATAGACTTTCAGACTATTATCGCAAGCAGGTTTTCCCAGTATTAACGCCACTTGCAGTGGATCCTGCACACCCGTTCCCATATATTTCTGGCAAGTCTATTAACTTGGCTGTTATTGTAGAGAATCCAAATTCTGGAAAATCGCATTTTGCTCGCGTAAAGATTCCAGATAATTTGAATCGTCTTGTTCCAGTTGACGATTTAACCGACGAAGAGGGTCGCGAAGAGCGCTACGGCTTTATTCCTATGGAAAAGTTGATTGCAGCACATTTGGAATCGCTTTTCCCAGGCATGATTATTAAAGAAGCGCGATCTTTCCGCGTTACGCGTAACGAAGATATTGACGTTGAGGAAGACGATGCAGAAAACTTGCTCAACGCTATGGAAAAGGAGCTTTTGCGTCGTCGTTTTGGGCCGCCTATTCGTCTTGAGATTTCCGACGAAGCTAGCCCATTCTTGTCTCAGTTGCTGGCTAATCAGTTGCGCGTAAGCCCAGAAGAAGTATATCGTTTGCCTTCGCCGCTAGATATGACGGTTCTTTTTGAGTTGCAAGCGCTGGATCGCCCAGATTTGAAGTATCGTCCGTTTATTCCTACTACAAATCGCCAAATTGCAGAAGTTGAAACTAGCCATGCGCAAGATATTTTCGCTTCGATTCGCGAGCATGATATTTTGCTTCATCACCCTTACGATTCGTTCTCTACTTCTGTTCAGGCGTTCTTGGCGCAAGCGGCGGCAGATCCAAAGGTGCTTGCAATTAAGCAAACGCTGTATCGCACGTCTAGCAATTCGCCAATTATTGACGCTCTTGTTGACGCAGCTCACGCTGGCAAGCAGGTTCTTGCGCTTGTTGAGATTAAAGCGAGATTCGACGAGGACGCCAACATTGCTTGGGCGCGTAAGCTTGAGCGCGCAGGCGTTCACGTTGTGTATGGCATTGTTGGATTGAAGACGCATTGCAAGCTTTCGCTTGTGGTTCGCCAAGAAGCCGAAGGATTGCGCCGCTATTGCCACGTTGGTACTGGCAACTATAACCCTAAGACGGCTCGCCTTTACACAGATTTGGGCTTGCTTACTTGCGATCCTGTAGTTGGTCAAGATTTGACTCGCTTGTTTAATCAGCTTTCGGGTTACGCTCCAAAGTCTAGTTTCCATCGCTTGCTTGTGGCTCCTCGCACAGTTCGAACGGGCATTATTGAGCGAATTCGCAGGGAAGAGGCAGCGGCTCTTGCTGGAAAAGAAGCGTGGATTAAGATTAAAGTCAATTCTGTTGTTGACGAAAAGACGATTGACGCTTTGTACCGCGCGGCTCAAGCTGGAGTAAAGATTGACATTGTTGAGCGTGGAATTTGCTCGCTAAAGCCTGGCATTGAAGGATTGAGCGAGAATATTCGAGTTCGCTCTATTCTTGGCAGATTCCTTGAGCACAGCCGAATCTATGCTTTTGCTAATTCTTGCGGTCCGCAAATTGGCGATGGTCCTGCAAGTGGCCCAGAAGTGTGGATTGGCTCGGCCGATTTGATGCATCGAAATCTTGATCGCCGCGTTGAAACACTGGTTCGCATAAGCGCTCCAGACCAGGTGGAGGCGTTGATTCAATACATTGATTTGCAAATGGCTGATTCAACAGTTTCTTGGTGGATGGATGGAGATGGCACATACACGCTGCATTCTCGCGATTCCGAAGGTCGTCCTCTAGTCGACAGTCAGGAATATCTAATTCATACTCACACACGCAAACCTCGAGGTGTGAACTGATTGCGAGTAACTAATAAACAATAGGCAAAGAGCCAGATTCAGAAATATGATTCTGGCTCTTGTTGTATTTATTGCTCCTTCTAATCTGACTAAATCTCAAGCGTTCCCTCAGCCAAATCGCTAGCCACGAACGTCATAAAATAAAATGGCATAGTCGCGATTTTCTGATTTGCATCATAGCCATAATTATTTTTAGAAACTTTTATTGCAAACTCAAACTTGTTTTGCATTGCAAACTTATTTAGAGAATTAAGAGTTCCTCTGCCTTTTTTAACATCAATCGGAAAAAGTTTGTTATTTGATTCAATTATAAATTCCAATTCTGAATCTGATTTTCCGCGCCAATAAAACAGTTTTAAACCATTTGCGCTAAGTTCGTTTGCAACGTAATTTTCGAAGAAAATACCAGATAGCGTATTGTCTCTTTCGTTTGAAATAAAAGATGCTGCATTAACTCCGCTTTGATATGAGAACATGCCAATATCGCACAAAAATAGTCGGAAATTACTTTCGTTTTCTTGCATAAGCGGCGTGGTTATATGCTCTTTGAGTTGGAATGACTGATTAACAATATGAGTCATAAGCAGCCACTGAATGGACGTCGCAAAATCTCTAGTTCTACTGTCTTTTTTAATAAGACCAGCTGAAAAGTTTTTTGATTCCTTGTTAAGCTCTCTGAAAATATTCTCAAATAAAAGTCGAGATCTTAAAATCGATTCGCTACTTGCTTGGTACAACTCCATATCTGCAAGATAATTGTCATAAAGCGAGCGCAAAATCTCACGCGATTCTAGTAAATCTTTACGTTCAATGTATGCCTGTACTGCTTCTGGCATACCACCAATCAGCAAATATTTATACACTTCATTTAACGCAAGATTGTGAATTTCTGTAGGCAGCGCTTGCTTAGAATCATATGCTTCGCGCACCTTTGAATATAGAAGACTATTATTGTTCAGTAGGAACTCACCAAAAGTCATTGGATATATTGTTATCTGGTCAATTTTGCCTACTGGAAAGAGGAATTGACCAACTGCTGATTTCGACGAATTTTGCTTGTGAGCTTCGCGATGCAATTTAATTCGCACCATTGAACCCGTTGCAATTACGTGAATTTTTCTAAAATCTTGGCAAAAATATTTAAGCGACGAAATAATATTTGGGCATTCTTGGATCTCGTCAAAAATCAGCAAAGTGCCTTCATCTATAGCCTTGAAAAATCGCAAAGACAAGTATTCTATAATCTTTTCTGCGTTTGCTGTGCTTTCGCAAAAGTTACGAACCTCATCTTCTTTTTTAAGATCGATGTAAATATAACTATTTTTATAATATTTTTCCGCAAAAAGTTCTTTTACTAGATACGTTTTGCCAACCTGGCGCGCACCCCATATTATTAGCGGCTTACGATTCGGCTTGCTATTCCAGGCAATTAATTTTTGTAATGCTAGTCGTTCCATGGCTTACTCTTTTTAATATTGATATTACAACGATTATAGCATTATTTGCCAGTTTTAGGAGGTTTTTTGAGCAATTATTTGCCAGTTTTGGCATGTTTTTTACGCCAAAATTTGCCAGTTTTTGTAAGTTTGGGAATTTAGTGTTGCCAATGTTTTAGTACAAGTCAATTACACGCGCGAGAACAATAATCTTATTCTTTAAATTTTCAACTACTTTTATGTACATTTTATACAAAAAACTATTTGTAGATTGCAAATATGATATTTTACGATATTCTTATATAAGATATATCGCTGTAGATAGTAGATAATAATCAAAAAATTGATGCTATTTTTGGTTAAATAGCAAACTTAGCACTGGAGACCACTATGTTGCTTAATTTTAGCGTAGAAAACGCGCTAAGTTTTCGTCAATCGCAACAATTCAGCATGCAAAGAACCGTACATGCAAAAAACAGTTCGTGGCCCCATCCAGATGTATCAACTCTTGCAGCCATTTACGGAGGAAATGCCTCAGGGAAAACAAATCTGCTAAAATGCATAACATTTCTAAAAAATTTTGTGGAAGGAAGCTTCAAGGCCGGTAACTCAAATTCAAAAATAAATGCACTCCCTTTTCTTTTAAATAAAGAGTCTGAAAATGAACCGTCAACATTCTTTATAGAATTTATTGCAAAAGATAACAACAGATATAAATATTGGTTTACCTTCAATAATGATTACATTATTGAAGAGGCACTATGGCTTTTCCGCTCTACAACAAATAGAAAAACTGTGCTGTTTGAACGAGAGCATGGCAAGCCAATGCGATTTGGCTCAAATCTAAAAGCCATAGGAAAAACTGTAGAAAAAATTACAAGAGACAACGCATTATTTCTATCTGCAGCTGCAGCATCAGGTGTACAAACATTGCAAGCTGCATACGAAGAAATAACTTCTACACAGCAATGCAGAACAGTTGACTTTGATAAGTATTCCAATAATTTGATAACAGTTTTACAAGAAAATCCAGATTTTGCATCCAATATTAGCAAGTTGCTAAAATATGCAGATTTAGGATTAAAAGGTGTAACAGTCCAATCCGAACAGCTAGATGCTAAACAATCAGAAAAACTAGCGAGACTCGCAAATCTTCTTAATGAACTTGACGGAGACAACAATAAACTTACAGATAACACTTCTGAAAACACTGAAAAATTGCAAAAATTCAGTGTTTCACGTTTAATGTTTACACATTCTGGTCAAAAAGATTGCCAACTTCCTGAAGATTTTGAATCTTTAGGAACTAAAACAGCATTATTGCTATTTGCTTTCGTTATAGATGCATTATCAAAACATTCCATACTTCTAATCGATGAAATCGACACAAGTCTAAGCATGCAATTCGTGTCTGAAATACTCAAGCTTTACAGTAATCCAGAAACGAATCCTAACCAATCGCAATTAATTTTTACTACTCACGATTTAAGTCTTATTAGTAATTCTGGAACCGACAAAACTATTCTCGACAGAGATCAAATTTGGTTTATAGAGAAAAATACATTAGGCGAATCTTCATTACATCCACTTACGGAATGGGAAAACCGCAATGTAAACTTTGGTAAAAACTATCAACACAACATATACGCTTCAGCACCACAACCGTCTCTATATGATGTTTTTGCGGAAATACTTACAAATACTAACAGAATCTAAAACACTACCAGTATTCAAAACTATATAAAACACTAGTATTCATGAGGAGCGGGCTATGGTTCATGTTCCATCACACGGCCGTTCGAAGAAACAGTCGAAACGAAATAAAAGATTCCTCATTGTTTGTGGCGGTGTAGTTACAGAGTTTGAGTATTTTAGCTATATAAAATCAGAAGTAAGTAAATATTGTGCTACATCATGGGATATTCATAAATCAATTAACATAGAAAAAGAGGGCGTAGATCCACTCACTTTAACAAATTATGCGATTAAACTTGAGAGATTAGACTGCAAAGAAGCGAAAAAAGAAAACTACGATCCGTTTACACTGGTATGGGTTGTAACAGACGTTGATGAATTTGGAGAAAAAATTCAACAAGCTCAATCTAAGTCGGATTCAACTTGTGGGAAGATAAAATTAGTAATTTCCAACCCTTGCTTCGAAGTATGGCTTATTGACCATATAAAAAGCTGTCCTCTTTCTTGCACAGAAACGCGAGATTGCCAAAAAGAAGCAAAAGAACTTGGGCTACTTCACAACACTACTGGGAATAAAAATAAGCATATCCAATTAGAAAAATTAACTGGAAACTATAAGAATGCTTTTAAAAACGCAAAGCAGCATATGCAAACCGAACAGATAGAAAATCGCAAAAATCACCCTTCAGTAACTCAAAAGTCAAACTACGCTCCTTGGACAGATGTTCCAGAAATAGTAGAAACAATATTAAATGAATGCAAGCGTGTATCAGGAATAGATTTGTCAGAAAAATTGTGAATTAATGATGTAACTACATATGTCTTCATTACTGTTATTAACAGCAATAATCTAGATGTGGGTGAGATGATGGCGCAATATTGATGAGTCATCACGTCTATGGAGTGAATTATCACAGTCACGGAAGTTAAAATGACAGTCACAGCGCTTTTATCACTATCATGACTGTGATAAACGTAAGCAACGTAAATATGCGAAAACCAGCAACTAAATTGACTCTAACCAAATAAGCGAATAAACGAATCGTAATAAATAACCAGGCACAACTAAAAGTTGCGAAAGAAAACCGCTAAAATAGTGAATATGAGTGTAGTAACGACGCGATACGTTGAGGCTGCTGGCGGAATTATTTATCGCAAGCGAAATACAATAGACAGCTCAAACACAAGTGACTTGAAAAAAACAAGCAATCAAGCGAACATGATAAGCGATGACGACTTTGAGCTTTGCCTAGTCTACCGTCCTAAATATGACGATTGGAGCTGGCCAAAAGGCAAGAATGAGCCAAAAGAATCGCATCGTCACACAGCTGTGCGCGAAGTTGGGGAAGAAACAGGCTACGCAGTAACACTAGGACCTCACATTGCACAAATAGAATATCCGCTTGAAAACGAAGGCAAAAAATCAATCTCAAAAAGCGGTGCGAAAAACAGTTCACAAAACAACAACAAAACAGAAGTAGTTAAGCGAATTCACTACTGGATGATGCGCGAAATAGACGAGAATGCCGCAATGAAGCGACTACCAGCATTTGGTCCAATAAAACCAGCAAAACCTACTGAAATTGGCAATGTTATATGGCTTACTCCTTCTAAAGCTCGCAAAAAACTCACACACGATAGCGATAGAAAAGTTTTAGATGCTTTTCTTGAAAAGCTACACGCTAGTCAAACTGAATATAAGACATTGATACTAGTACGACATGGAAAAGCTGAATCACGTAAATCATGGCAAGGCAGCGAAGCAACTCGTCCAATCACTCCTCTTGGATCTGCAGCATCCTACGCTCTAGGTCGTGAGCTTGCTTGCTATGCTCCAAATCGAATTGTCTCGTCACCTTGGAAACGTTGCGTGGAAACTGTTGCAACTTTTGCACACGATTCTTCTCTTTCTATAGAACAGATTGCGGAACTTACTGAAGACCATCATGAGGATAAACCAAAATCTACATTATCTGTTCTTATAAGTGAAATACAAAATCTTGATTGCAACGCACAAAATACACAAAACACACAAAACACAGAAGCAAATATTAACAATTCAACAGTTATGTGTTTGCATCGCCCTATTATCGGCACTTTCTTTGACTATTTGCGAGGAATCACAAAACCGCGAGCACATAAACGTATACTTAGCCAAAAATCTCCATACATGCCTACTGGTAGCGCAATAGTTTTGCATATTAGCAATACTTCTAAAGGCGCTCGCATTATTGATATTGAAAAGGTGTTACCAATTGTCTACTAGCCTTAATTCACAATCGAGTTCTATCCATTCGAGCAGATCTGCTTTTATGCCAAGTCCAATAGGTGCAAGTCGCCCAAGCAGACCTGCACAAATGGATCCTGCAATGCTCGCGCAAATTGAAGGCGGCACAGATCCACAAATTGTAAACGAAATCAGCCACACTTCAGCGGCCGTTCTGCTTAACCGCGTGCATAAAACACAATCTCCAGAGATTGTGGAACGCGTACTGAATTTGGTTGAGAATGAGGGTATTGAGGTCATCGCAGACTTGTGGAGTCAAGCGCAACCTGATTCGCTTCCTGGAATGCTTTTTAGGCTATATTTGCTTCGGGGGTCTTTGCGTAAGCAGCGAGAAGCATATGCGGAGTATTGGAATCTTGGAGAACCCTCTGCAACTAGCGCTTCCGCAATTACTGGAATTGACGAATCTCCTACAGGAGATGATATTGCGCGACTCGCGGATTCTATTCTTTCTGGTGCTTTTATGGGCGATTTTGCTGTTGCTCTATATCGAGCTTCTGCGTTTACTGCGATTATTTCGTGCGGAATGCGTTCTTACGCGAAAAAATTAACACAGAAGATGAACGATTCCAAAAGAGATGATTCACAGCGTCTTGCTAGCGTTTTGCACAAATCTGCAAACGTGCATGCACTTTCCTTATGCTTCGCTAATGGAGCTAAATTGTGGAGACTTGGAAAACTCGATTAGTTTATTTGTTATCACACTGCGTTTATTTGTTATACAACAGCGCGGCGCGCTGAAATCTAAAAGCATGTATACTCGGGAAGTGACGCTGGCTTGTGTTTAAGCCCCGGGCTCCATTTTTTGCCGCTGCGAGCGGCGTTTGCGCCGACAGGCGCTTTCGCAAGTCAGCGTTTTTAAGTATGTTTTAATTTTCCAGCAATTCACAAAATTCAACCTTCATTAACACTTGTTTATATTTTTTCTAAATAGTCACGGCACGCCGATAGCTTAACATGCCGCACTTGCACTAATCTAGAAGGTATGGATCTTCATGTTTTACATCATCCGCTGGTGGACCACAAGCTCACCGTTTTGCGTGATAAGAATACACCTTCTAACATTTTCCGCGAGTTAGTTTCCGAATTGGTAACTCTCGAAGCATACGAAGCAACCCGCAATTTGGAAGTTAGCGATCGCGAGATTGAAACTCCTATTTGCAAGATGACTGGCAAGCATTTGAACCGCCCACGCCCAATGGTTGTGCCAGTTTTGCGCGCAGGTTTGGGTATGCTTGACGGCATGACTCGCCTTCTTCCAACCGCTGAGGTTGGATTCCTTGGTATGAAGCGCGACGAGCAGACTCTCGACATCGTCACTTATGCTAACCGTTTGCCAGAAGATTTGACTGGTCGTCAGTGCTTCTTACTGGACCCAATGCTTGCCACTGGTGGCACTCTTATTGCGGCTACGCACTATTTGGCTGAGCGCGGCGCTAAGGATGTTACTGCTATTAACATTTTGGCAGCTCCAGAAGGCTTGGAACGCCTAGAGAAGGAGATTGATCCTTCTATTGACTTTAAGGTTGTTGTTTGCGCTGTTGATGAGCACTTAAACGACAAGGCTTATATCGTTCCTGGTCTTGGCGATGCTGGCGATCGCTTGTATGGTTTAATTGATTAATAGTTACTAACCGAATCAAACGAAAACTAGAATCAAAAACTAGAATTTAAAACCACAAAATAGCCTGCTGTTTTGCAACACTTTGCGATTTTCAGCAGGTTATTTTGTATTTAGCGCGGACGAGTTACTGCCACTTCGCGAGCGCGATCTGCTAATTCGTCCAATTTTTCAAGCTCCGCACGCTGAGCATTAGTCTGCTTTGGCGCAAATTCTCCGTAACGATTCTGCGCAGCTGTACAAATTAAAAAGTCAGACAAACGCGGATTTTTTGGCAAAACTGATCCGTGCATATAAGTGCCGATAACGTTGTATTTGCGCGCACCTTCCGTATGATCTTCGCCGTTATTTCCGCAATTTTCGCCATCAACTGAGCCGAGTGGCTGCGTACCACTCTCCAAACTTGTGCGACCAGAATGGTTCTCGTATCCCACAATATCTCCAAAATCGCGGCTATGCTCAACAAGATTTCCAATCATGCGCACGTCTTGACCAACCGTATGCTCTCCGAGTATACCTATGCCTTTAAGCTTTTGGCCTTCAATAGTCTCAAAGTACTCTCCAAAAAGCTGGTAAAGCCCACAAATCATAAGCATTGGAACGCCATTTTTTGCAAGCTCGCGAATCGCGCCCGCGCGCGCAAATAAATCATCCGTAACTCTACTTTGACCATGATCTTGACCGCCGCCACCAAGAACCATATCTACTCGCTTTGGCCAATCATCGCCAACGTTGTACTCGTGAAGCACAGGCTTGTAACCGTACAATTCCGCTCGACGCATAATCGTAAGTACATTGCCATAGTCACCGTAAATATTCATGTCTTTCGGGTACAGCGACACAATATCTAATACACGATTTTCGGCTTTATTAGTAGCATTCGCTTGACTAATATAATTAACATCACTCATATCATTCATGACGACTACTTTCTTGCTACTTTCCAACTCCAACGTCTTTAACGCTTGCGATTTGCCCCAACGTAGATCGCACGCGAAGCATAGCAGTGTATGTGCAATATATGCGCTTAGCATTTTTAGCATCACTACTAAAATCGCCATTTACAAAGGTTTTAACATCTTCTTCTAAATCAGTGTTCACATTTCTAGAGGCAACTTTGTCGTATTGTAAACGCAAAGCCATATCCCACGCGCGCGTGCCAGAAACACAAGTGACTCCAGTGCCACTAAAGCATGTAAAATCAACGTCCCACAGCCAGCTCATGTCTCGCCCATCCGCGTATTCGTCACAAATCGCAATCATTGTGTCATGATTTGCAGGCTTATCCGAGGCGAGCGCAAGTCTAAATCCAATAGGATTTTTCACTAGAACAAGCTCCACAGGAGCGCCGTTAACTTCGATTACTTCGCCTCGACCAAATGCTGGCGTTACGCGAGAAATAGATTCCATAAGCGCATCGTCGTCGAATTTTGCGAGTGTTGCATCTTTTTTAGCAGCATCTGCCAAAATAGCGCGCACAATCGTAGACGCAGCAGCCGCGTTAAAAACGTTATACACGCCTCGCAGCTTAACGCTAGTGGTTTTTCTATGCCCATCAATCAAAAAATCGGCTTTATTATCTGCAACTTTTGCCAAAACAACATCTGCATGCGGAAGATTACGCGAATCGCCATTAAAATCGCCACACAAATCACTATGCAAATCGTCGTCAGTTGGAAACATGCTTCTTAGCGATTCGTCCAAACCGAAATATTTTACCTTACAAGACGGCAAAACATCTTTAGAAAGCGCAAAAATTCGCGAATCTTCGCGATTTAACACAACTACTCGCTTAGTTGCGTGCGCAACATTGCTCAACAATTTAGCTGTAGTGTCAATCTCGCCAAATCTATCTAACTGATCTCGCATAACGTTTAGAAGAAGCGAATAGCGCGGCTTTATTTGATTTACAAAATGCACCGCATAAGCTTCATCAAGCTCTAAAACAGCTATATCCGCATCTAACTTTGTGCCAAAAACAGGCATTTCTTGCACCAATGCTGCTACAACTCCGCGTGTAAAATTCGATCCCGTAGGATTTGTAAACACGCGCAATCCAGCATCTCTAAGCATAGACGCAACCATGCGAGTTGTAGTGGTTTTACCGTTAGTTCCAGAAATTAACACAACACCATAAGGTAATTTTCCTAGCGTTCTAGCCAAAAACCCAGGGTCTAGTGTTTCCACAACTTTGCCTGGTAAAGCACTTCCTCCGTGGTTTGTCGCGCGCGAAATCATCCTAACCAATTTCCCTACAGCTGGCATTATGAATCCAAAACAACAGCGTTTTACCACTTTATTTTTGACGATCATCAATCCCCCTATTAACTCTACTGCTGATATGCCTGAGACTGATGCGAATCATAACCTTGAGCATCATTACCTTGCGAATATGATTGCGGCTGGTATCCTTGCGGCATATCTTTAAACTTAGACGTTGCTCCAAGAAAAGCTAGATTGAACGTTTCTGTAGGACCATTACGATGCTTTGCCATAATAATGTCTGCTTCGCCTGGACGATCTTCTTTGTTGTAAAAATCAGGTCTATGCACAAGAAACACAACGTCAGCATCCTGTTCAATAGATCCCGATTCGCGCAAATCTGAAAGCTGAGGCTTTTTATCGTTTCGCATTTCTGGTCCGCGGTTTAGCTGGCTTAGCGCAACAACTGGCACTTCTAGCTCTTTTGCTAAAAGCTTTAATGCACGCGAAAACTCCGAGACCTCTTGCTGCCTCGATTCGACTTTCTTTCCAGAAGTCATAAGTTGCAAATAGTCGATTACAACCAACTTTAGATCGTTCGTTTGCTTTAGTCGCCTGCATTTTGCGCGAATTTCCATAAGACTCATATTTGGGCTATCGTCTATAAAAAGCGGAGCGTCTTTCATTTTTGACCAAAACGCATTTAGCTTAGTCCATCTATCTGTTGTAATGTCTTCTGAAGTTCCGCGATGCATTGCCGTCATTGGAATATCCGTTTCGGCTGCAATTATTCTTTGAGCAAGCTCCAATTTGTTCATTTCTAGCGAGAACACGATTGTTGTCATATTGTGATGCAACGCTGCAGAACGCGCAAAGTCGATTCCAAGAGTTGACTTTCCCATTGCAGGCCTACCAGCTACGACTACCATTTGCCCTGGTTGCAAGCCTTGCGTCATGTCGTCAATATCTCTAAATCCTGTTGGAACGCCTTTTTCAATCTCGTTACTTTGCAACTTGTCTAATTGTTCGAGAGCATCTTGAACAACAGGACCAATAGCAGAATAATCCTGGTGAACTTTGCCAGAACTCATCTCGTAAACTTCGGATTGTGCAAGATTTACAACGTCTTCTGCTTGATCTCCCGTGGCAGAATACCCCATTTGCGCAATCTTTGTTCCAGCAGCAATCACATTTCGCAAAATCGCATTTTTGTGTACAATATCCGCGTAATATAACGCGTTTGCAGCTGTTGGAACTGATGCAACTAGACTATGCAGGTAGTCTGCTCCACCAATTTTCTCCAGGTTTTCGTCTTTTAGAAGCTCGTTTGCGACTAAAACAACATCTACTGGTTGTGAACCAGAAAATAAGCTTATGATCGCGTCGTAAATTGTTTGGTGTTTTGGCACATAAAAATCTGCTGTTTCTAGGATTTGCGAAACTTCGCCAATGGCATCTTTGCTCATTAGCATTCCACCTAAAACGGCCATTTCCGCGTCTTCGTCGTGAGGCGGAACCTTGTCAAACAAAATACTGTTATATGATGCGTTGCCTGACTGGTTTGCGTCATTTCTACTTGACTTCCACATATCATTACCTGCCATAGAATCGAGTATAAACGCCCGCACGGAGCACACCAACAAAAGTTGATATAAACCAACACAAGTCGCAAGTTGAATATTTCACATATTTGAATATTTCACATATTTACATACTTACAGACTTGCAGACTTCATCCAATCATCTGTTTTAACCCTATGAGAATTTCCTAAAGCTCTTCCACCAATGTATACAAGGTTCAGAGCCACCCACAATGACACGGTTCTAATTATGTCAGTAGAGCAGAAAGCTATATTTACGAAGCACATTGCACTAATCGCAAGAAGGTACACAATAGCTGTAATCGAGCACGATTTGGCCAAATACTTGTGATCTCCAGCTCCGATTAGCACTCCGTCTAAAGCCCACATAAATCCAGATAACGGCAAGAAAATTCCAAGAATCGTCATTCCTATCGAAACTAAAAGTTGTATTTCTACGTTTGGGCTAAATAACGGGGATAGTAGCCATCCTGCAAATATCATCAAAATTCCAACGATTACGCTACTTAATGCTCCTACTTGTGCGCATATTTTTGTGATTATGTTAGCGCGTTTTAATAATCCAGCTCCAAGCGCAGAGGCGACTATTGTTTGAGCAGCAATCCCTATAGCGTCTAATATGTTCATAACAAAATTCCAGCAAGAATTTGCAACTTGGTATGCGGCTAAAGTATTTGTTCCAAGACGAGCAGCCGCTGCAACAGTGGCAACCATGCACGCGCGCAACGCCAATGTGCGTATAAACAGCGGAATACCACTTCCAGCGCTTTTAAGTATGCTATGCGCTTGCGGACGCAAACGTGCTTTTTCGCGAGCTGCCCAAAAAATCGCTGGAAGCGTTAAAACAATACCCATATACCATTGCGCTATCATTGTTGCTATTCCAGATCCAAAAATGCCAAGATTCATTCCAAACACAAATAGAATATCTAAAATAGCGTTTAGCACAGCTCCACTTATTGCAGCAAAAAGTGTGATTTTTACTTTGCTAAGTCCTCTGAATATGCCATTTGCCGCGTAAATTAGTAGCATCGCAGGCAATCCTGGCATAACAGTTTGAGTGTAAATAATCGCGTTTTTAAGCGTATCTCCACTTGCACCAAAGCTTTGACAAAGCGGACCTGCGAACACCATTAAAACAAGCGTTAAAACAACACCTAACCCAAGAGCCAGCCATAGACCGTCCATTCCAACGCTTAGTCCTTGACGATTTTTCCCAGCACCCAATAGTCTCGCGACTTGGCTTGTGGTGTTGTATGCCAAAAACAGGCATAGTCCCGTTGTTGTTAAAAGCACAGTTGATCCTATTGAAAGCCCTGCAAGTTGCGTTTTGCCTAAATGACCTACTATTGCGGTGTCTATTAAAACAAACGCTGGCTCTGCAATAAGCTGTCCAAATGTAGGAATAGCTAGAGAAAATATATGCTTTAGTAAATCTTTTTTGTTTATAGCAGATTCTTTATCTTCTTGTCTATTGGTAGCTGCGTTACTCTTGGCTATTGTCATAATGCACTATTGTACTGTCGAAAAAACTTATTAGATTAAGTATTTAATAAAACTATTATTTTTATTACTTTTATTATTTTTATTACTTATTACATTACTTTTCTAAATCTGATGTTCGGTAGCTTGCGACTTTTCCTTTTTATTTCGCTATCATAAATATTTGCCAATTGCAAATCAAAATTGTTTTTGGAAAAGTTATCCGCAGGATATCCACAATGTTATCCCCCATTTGTGTATAACTTTTTGAGATACACACAGCAACACGCCTAAAATGTGGATAACTCAAAGTTTTTATCCACATCACTTAGCCCGTGTGTGTCATAATCTTGAGATATTCACACCAATGGGGGATTACTTTACACAAACTTTGATATTTTATTGCTTCTTTTGAGATTTCTTAGAATTACTTCTAGATTTATCTGACTTATTTTCCACAGAACTAGAATCAGATTCTTCTGAATTTTCTGACTCTTTTCCATCATTTTCAGTTTCAATTTTCTCTTCGCCCAATTCAACTTCGTCTTGCGATTGAGCAGAAACATTATCATCAGAATGAGCTGAATTATCGCCAGCAACCGTTGAATCACCATCTGCATCTACAGAATCACCATCTGCGTCTACAACTGATTCATCAACAGAAATAGCTACTGGAGTAAGAACTGCCACTTGGGTTTTCCCTTCTTCAGAATCAGCAACTTCTACAACAGCTCCAGCTCTAGCTTGAGCAATACTCGAAAAGTCATATGCGCGCTCACCCTGATCTGCCAAATCAACACCCTTACGCTCTTTAGCTTCCGATATTCTCCAACCAAAAAGCTTCTCTAAACCAAATGCAACTAAAGCAGTAACTGCACCGGAATAAAGAACAGTGATTACAAGTAAACAAATCTGCGCGATAAGCTGATGCCAGTCACCAACGCAAAACAGTCCGCTACTATCAGCAAATAATCCCACTGCAAAAATACCGATAAGAGCAGCGATGCCGTTCACGCTCACAACATGAAGCGCTCCATCATAACGCGCAAAAGTCTTAGAATGCGTTGCAAGGCATGTAACGACACCAACAATAACTCCTAATACCATTGCCCATAAAGGCGCAATCACATCTGCAGCGGCAGAACTAGCGGCCAAACCCGCCATAATTCCAGACGCGGCGCCAACAGCAGTAAAACAACCTGAACGCAAACGCTCTGTAACACCCCAAGCAAGCATAGAAGCAGATGCTGTAATAGTGGATGAAACCCAAGCATATCCAGCAACTCCAGGAAGACCTACAGAAGATCCAATCATTAAGCCAAGCCAGCCAAACCAAATAATAAAAATTCCCAGAACAACAAACGGTACATTATGCGGATGGCGTTTTAGAACATTTACAGAATTATCAGCAACATCACTAACAGCTTCAACAGAACCATTAGAATCTTCTGCTTTAGAAGATGATGAACCCGTATTAGTCTCTAATTTACTAAATCTCGCAACGTCAGCCCACAATGCACGAACCAAATTTCCCTTATGCTCAGAATTATTACTACTGTTACCTTGAACAGTAGAGGATTTGGTATGAAGCACAAATCGCTTTAACGGGAAGTGCGCATGACCACCAATAATTAGCACGATTGCAAGCGCAGAAACTGCTGCAGTCAGGTGCAGCAACGATCCTCCAGCAAAATCGTGTACTTGAATTCCTAAAGCTTGTGATATTGCGCCATTAGGGGAAAGCAATCCCCCTCCGCAAACCATATGCGCTAGAGGAGCAAATACTAAAGTGACCCATACCGCCACGAATATAAGCCAAATTGCGTATTTTACGCGTCCAGCCAACGCACCAGTAATAAGAGCAACTGCTACGACAGCGCACGCTAATCTAAAGGCTGCTGGAATACCTCCGCCCGACAAGCCTGTGTTTGCGTCCATAGAAGTAAAAATTCCATGATCTGCAACCATTGAATCACGTAGAAGCAAACCACTCACAGGATCACCCACAACGCCGCCAATCATGTCTTTCCCAGCGAAAGCCATTGACCATCCCCATAGCGTCCAAACTATGGTTGTTACCGCAATAGCTCCAGCAGAAAGCATCATCATGTTGACCATAGATGTTGCTCGTTCGCGACCGCCATAAAATAGAGAAATCCCTGGCGTAATTATAAACACTAAAGCAGCGGCCAATAATGCCCATTGCGGATCCATTGCGGTCATCTTTCACCTCACAATACACAACCCTCGGCGGTTATGTCTTCAATATTCTATTTTATATGTTCTTTTATATTCTACTCAACTGGCGCTGCGTGATTAATAACTAATTACGATAGATTAATCCAATATTCCATCCACAAAACTTTCTGGATCGAATGGAGCTAGATCGTCTGGACCTTCTCCCAATCCGACAAGCTTCACAGGAACGCCTAACTCTTTTTGAACAGAAACCACGATACCGCCTTTCGCGGAACCGTCTAACTTAGTTAAAACCACACCTGTAATTCCAATTGCCTCAGCAAAAACTTTTGCCTGGACCATGCCATTTTGACCAGTTGTAGCATCAAGAACCAAAAGGACTTCATCTACAGGAACAGTTTTTTCAATAACTCGGCGAATTTTGCCAAGCTCGTCCATAAGATTTGCCTTATTTTGCAGCCTTCCAGCCGTGTCTACAATCAAAACATCTGAATTGGATTCCTTAGCTTTGGCGGCACCGTCAAATGCTACAGAAGCTGGATCTGCACCGTCTTTTTCGGATCGAACGATTTTAACACCTACAGCATTTGCCCAAGTTTCAAGCTGGTCGGCAGCTGCAGCGCGGAAAGTATCTGCTGCAGCTAATATTACAGAACGATTTTTAGAAACCATTAGTCGCGCAAGCTTTCCAGCAGTAGTGGTTTTACCAGTGCCATTTACACCAACCATCATGATTACGCTTGGCTTATGAGCTTTAGAAGAATCCGCATTTAGGCTTCTATCTGTTTTGGCACCAACGATATCCAGCAATTTTGCACGAAGTATTTCACGTACATCTTGTGCGCTTGCTGTTCCAGAAATCCTAGCATCTTTTCTAAGTGATTCAACCAATTCATCACTTGCCTGTGCTCCAACATCTGCCATTAAAAGCGTATCTTCTACATCTTGCCAATCGTCTTCACTAAGATTATCTTTGCTCAATATATTGAACAGAGCACGACCAAAAGGATTCGCACTATTAGCAAGTTTAGAACGCAATCTTGTAACTCGAGAGGCAACGTTTTCAGGCGCAGATTGGTCAACATTACTATCACTTTTAGCTACGCTAGGCAGTGGATTATCTTTGCTAGTAGGTATTAAAGGACCTCGCGACTTACTGATAATTCTCAGCACAACTGCCGCAGTCACTAAAAGCACTGCTAAAACAACTGTGCCAACAGTGGACCATATAATCAAATCTAAATCCATAACTATATTCATATAATAAAGACTATGAAATTAAAGGGACAGTTGATTAGAATGTAACGAAGACTGTTGCTACAGTAAGCAAAAATCACGTAAATATTAGCATTTTAATACAATGCTTTTGTAAGTTAATTTTGTAATCAGAAATTGAATTGGGGTATTGCGTATGGAAAACTCGCCATTGATTGATGTTTATGGAGCAGATTGGTGTGGCGATTGCATCAGAGCTAAAGCTGCGCTTAATAAGTTTAATGCTGCTTTTACTTGGCATAACATTGAATCTGAAGAAGGCGCCGAACAAAAGGCTATTGATATTAGTGGGCAGAAGCATATTCCTGTCGTTACTTTTAGCGATGGAAGTTTTATGGTTGAGCCGACTGCAACTCAGATTAAAGAAAAACTTGAAGAATTAGGACAGATCAATTTGTGATTTTTGCCTGCAATTTTGCAGCAACTTGCCACAAAACACACGCTACATGTAGACATGAGTTGGATTAGTCTACAAAATGTAGTACACTAGGCATTTGTTGCCCCTTTAGCTCAATTGGCAGAGCAGAGTCCTTTTAAGTCTTGGGTTGTGGGTTCGAGTCCCACAGGGGGCACTTTTTTATACTCATTTGCATTTCGAAGCACTGCCTGCACAACAGCAATGCTCTCACCACGTAAAACTATGTCATCACCGCAAGAACATTGTTGCACACGAATAGAATGGTTTTGTAATGTTGAGGCGGCTTCGGCATTAATTGCACATTCAGTCGCACCTAAAAATATATCGTCAACAATATCTTTTGAACCGTATACAAAAACATCATCTAAATCAAGTAAGCTAACAGACGGAGCAAGCACATGTCCAAGTGAACGACCTGCTTCCTGTAGCATTGTCGTCCTGTCTAAAGGATTCTCATTAATTCTTCTTCGTAAGTTTGCTGCAGATATAAAAGTCTCTAAACAACCACGCTTACCACACGTGCATTGTGGACCATCTGGATCAACAACTACGTGACCGATTTCGCCTGCAGCATGATGACTCCCCAAAACGAGCGAATCATCGATTAACAATGCTGCGCCTACGCCAACAGCGATTTGAACAAAAATGCCAGTTGCTCTGCCAGCTCCACAAAAACGTTCACCGATCAAAGCACTATTTGCATCATTATCTACCGTACAGAACTTACCAAAATGTTGTTGAAACATCTTGCGTAAAGGCACATTCTTCCACCCAAAATTCGCAGTTTCAACTACTACACCATCTTCATCAACAATACCTGGGACAGCAACACCAAAACCAAGTATATGTGAGGCACCATCAAGTAGTGACTCAGCCAAAGCAATTACAGTTTCAGGCGTAATAGCAGTAATTTTATCAAAGGATTTTTCAACTCTAGTTACAATTTCACCGCGTAAATTCATTACAGCAGCTTGCAACAAAAATGGCATTGATAAGTCCAGAACAACCACATTCCAATATTGATCATCTACACTTACTAAAGTTCCTTTTTTACCAGGTCGCGTTGGTTGTTCATATCCATTTTCCATCAGAAAGTGTTTATCTAACATGTCAGACACGACTTCGCACGCAGCAACTCGCGATAATCCAGTTTTCCTACCAATTTGTGCTCTAGACATAGGACATGATGAAAAAATTTGTCCAAAAACCATCATGCGATTATTGATTCGTACATCAGCGGGTTCATGTTTTTTAGTAACTGTCATAGAAGGTGATAGAAAGCAAGACAAGGCATTATCATCAGTTGTTCCAAACATGACACTCCTCAAGTATAGGGCTGTTGCAGCATACTGAAAGTAAGTACTACATCGTACCATCCCACCAATAGGCCAAATCATCAGGAAAAATGTTGTCAGCACATGTACTCACAACAAAATTTCACAATAAACTATATTGTACACTCTCAACCATTGTAGCCAGCTGTAACACATACGCGCTAGGCATAATTACCATAATTATTAACAATAATTTCATCCCAATATACACACAAGTATTTGTATATTTCTTGGACTTTACAACAAATAAATAATTTGTTAAGATAGTTAACATTGAATGTTCCTACGACATAGATGCCGCCGGCAATCAATACACAACTCGTCAAAGTCGACAAGTAAAGCTTCAAAGAAAGGAAGCGCCATGCATA
Organism: Gardnerella sp. DNF00038; assembly: GCF_049262855.1. Classification (NCBI taxonomy): domain Bacteria; kingdom Bacillati; phylum Actinomycetota; class Actinomycetes; order Bifidobacteriales; family Bifidobacteriaceae; genus Gardnerella; species Gardnerella sp. DNF00038. The sequence goes on from NZ_CP058407.1 coordinate 1,630,032, forward strand.
GTGGAAAGAAAATTATTGGCATCATTGCAGCAGCGAGCGCCGCTCTACTATCGCTTGCTGGATGCGGTAACACCAATAACTCGAGTTCATCAGCGCAAGTTGATACTAAAACACCTGTTAACCTCACTGTGTGGACTGGTAATACAACACCAACAAAAGCAGCAGCAGCAATATTTGAAAAGAAATATCCAAACGTAAAAATTAAAGTAGAAACTGTAACAGACGCTTATCAGGCTCTGGATACAGCCATTCAAGCTGGATCGGGAATTCCAGACGTTATGGAATTTGAGTACTTGACAGTTCCTTATTTCGCAATTCAAAACAAACTTGTAGATTTAAGCACTCTTGGCGCAAATAATGATAAAGGCACATTTGTGAAAGGCGCATGGCAGGACATCAGCTTCAACAATAAGCCATACGCAATTCCAATGGATTACGGTCCAAGCGTTATGTTCTACAATAAGGCAATATTAGAAAAAGCAGGAGTAAGCAAAGTACCAGAAACTTGGGAAGAATATTACCAAGCAGCTAAGAAAGTAAAAGCGCTCGGAGACAAGTACTACATAACAAATGACGCAAGCGATATCTTCACATTGCTATCTCTTGTATGGCAAGCTGGAGGGCATCCATTTAAGGTGAACGGAACCACTGCTCATATTAACGTAAAAGATCCAAAGATGCAGGAAGCTGTATCTTACTATCAGAAGATGATTCAAGAAGGATTGATTGCAACTAATATCAAAACTTGGTCCGATGATTGGAACAGAGCTTTAAACGATGGAACTATTGCCACACAAATCATAGGAGGATGGTTCACCTCTAGCATTAAAGATCGCGCTCCAAAACAAGCTGGAAACTTCCGTGTTGCCCCTATGCCTCAATGGAAAGCGGGCGAACAGTTGAGCGCAGAAAACGGCGGCTCTGGCTTTGCTATTCCAGCGAAAGCAAAGAATCATCAATGGGCTTGGAAATTCTTGCACTTCCTTGCCTACGATAAGGAAGGCGTAAAAGCACGCGTTGATGCTGGAGTATTCCCTCCAAATGTTTCCGTACTTAAGAATAACGAATTCCTCTCTTCTACTGACCCTTACTTCGGAGACCAGAAGTACCGTGAGCCTATTGCCGATTCAGCTCAAAAAGTAGGAGAAGGATGGCAGTACCTTCCGTTCATGGAAAAAGTGCGTGATCTATATGGTGACAATATGGATTATGCAAAAGTAGCCAAAGGCGAATCACTGCAAACTCAGCTAGAAAACTGGGCTAAGCTGTGCATCGACTATGGAAACAAACAGGGCTTCACAGTAAGCAAATAATGTTTACTAATAATAGCAAATAAACTCATTACCATTTAAGGTGCTGTTGGTGCTACAACACCAACAGCACCTAATTTAACTGAAAAGTTTTTACATTGGGGGAAAGCAATGATATTGAACACTTCTAAAAATAAACGAGCGAATTTAACACGGCAACGCAATGGAATTAAACGCGAAGGAGCTGCTGGTTGGATGTTCGTGCTTCCATTTTTGCTTCTCTTTACCTTCGTGTTTATTATTCCACTTGTATACTCGATGTACATTAGTTTCTTCGGACACCAATTAATTGGCGGAACTGTGTTTGTCGGCGCAAAAAACTATCTCGAACTTTTGAAAGACCCATTATTGTGGCAGGGTATTGCACGCGTCCTCATATTTACAGCAATCCAAGTCCCTCTAATGTTAATAATTTCCATTTGCCTAGCGCTTGCTATCGATTCGAAACGTCTATATGGTACAAACTGGTGCAGAATCTCAATATTCATTCCATACGCTGTTCCTGGTGTTATCTCCACATTAATGTGGGGGTTCATCCTTGGAACTAGGTATGGTCTGTTCAAGAATTTTAATGAGATATCTCATACTGATATAAATCCATTTTCTCCTTCATTTATCATGATTTCTATCGGAGTAATGATTAGCTGGGCTGCTATTGGATATAACATGCTCATCTTCTATTCTTCATTAAAGGCTATTTCACCAGATCTTTACGAAGCTGCTGTAATTGACGGCGCAAGCTATCGCCAAATAGATCGTTATATCAAGCTTCCAGAGATTAGAGGCTCACTGGCTATAACTACTATCTTCTCAATAATAGGTAGTGTACAGCTTTTCAACGAGCCGCAAATTTTGTCAAAAATGGTTGGAGGCACTGGCATTACAACCAGTTGGACACCAAACTTATACATTTACAATCTAGCTTTTGGTGACTCTTCACAGGGATATGCTGCTGCAGCAGCATTGATTATGGCAATTATTGTCATTGTCGTTACATTTACGATTCAAATTCGCAATATGCGCAAAAATGTCACCGCTGATTAACCATAGACGAAATATGCAACGAAGCATCCAAAAGGAAGAACAAATGATTAATACAACAAAATCATCAAATAATCAGGCAGCGATGCCTCCACTCACGAGGTTCTACACTGTTGAACATCCAAAGAAGAGTCCAATGATGACATTCTGGGTGTATCTATATCTATTATACGCTCTCGTTCCATTTGTTTGGCTATTCATAAATGCTACAAAAACTAAGGCTGATTTTGCTTCTACATTCGGTCTATCATTTGGATCCTCATTCGCTCTATGGGACAACATAGTAGAGGTATTTACATATAACAATGGCATTTTCGCACGATGGATTCTAAATACGGTCCTATACACAATAATTGGCACTATCATTTCTGTATTGTTTGCAACTATGGGAGGATATGCTCTAGCAAAACTCAATTTTAAAGGCAAACACTTTATTTTGCTAACCATCTTAGGATCTATGGCAATTCCAGGAGTACTGCTTGTAGTTCCACAGTTCTTGATTTTCTCGCAGCTTGGTTTAACAAACACTCCTTGGGCTGTAATAATTCCATCTCTACTAAACCCATTTGGTCTATATTTAATGTGGACATTTTCAGGGCAAAGTGTTCCAACTTCTCTTATAGAAGCAGCACGTATCGATGGTGCTGGAGAAGGACGCATTTTCTTCCAAGTTGCATTACCACTTATGAAACCATCATTGGTAACAGTGTCATTGTTCGCATTTGTTTCTATTTGGTACAATTACTTCCTTCCATTGATAATGCTGAAAGACTCTAAATGGTATCCATTGGCATTAGGTCTTGCACAGTGGAATGCTCAAGGCAATGAAGGTGGCAATATGCCTATTATTCCAAACCTAGTCATTACCGCATCTTTGCTAGTCGTATTCCCACTGATTCTGCTCTTCTTGGCATTGCAACGCTACTGGCAATCAGGCTTAGCAATTGGAGCGACAAAAGGGTAACCAGCTAAATCTGCTTTTATTGCTTCTGACAGTTTTATGCTGTCAGAAGCATAATTAATCTATACGTATTCTTAACTTTTACTAACCGATTTGGAGCATGTAATGGCTAGGCCATCTATTTATAATGACAATACTTGTTGGGATGAGCCAACATATACTTGCATATCTTCCAACTATGCAAAAACTGATTGGATAACAAATCCTCAGGTTTTTGCCGTTAACACTATTTCAGCGCATTCACATCATCATTACACAATAAATGACACCACACCAATACAGTCACTTAATGGAACGTGGGAAGTAAAGCTACTTTCTTCCCGCGTATTCAACCCTGAAAACTTAGATGAGGATATTAAAAATTACGAAGATTCTTCATATCAAACAATCTCAGTTCCATCTCACTTACAGATGAACGGTCTATTAAAACCGCAATACGTTAACGTTCAATACCCTTGGGATGGTCATGAGGACGTTAAAGCACCAAATGTTCCTTCCTTAAATCATGTGGCAATTTATAAGAAACATTTTGTTTTACAAAATAATCTTAAACAGATTTTGAACGAAGAATGTAAAGCTACTATTACCTTCCATGGAGCACAAACAGCTATTTATGTATGGATTAACGGAAAGTTTGTTGGATATAGTGAAGACTCTTTTACGCCGAGTGAATTTGATATTACTCAATTTTTAAAAGATTCTGAAAATAGTATTGTTGTAGCGTGCTACGAATTTTCTAGCGCATCATGGCTAGAGGATCAAGATTATTGGAGACTACACGGAATTTTCCGTTCCGTTGAACTGTGTGCACATCCTTCCACCCATGTATCAAATCTTCATGTTGATGCAGATTATAGCAATGATACAAATACTGGGAAACTCGCATTCAGAGCAAACATAGAAGGAGACAATTTAAAAGATATTACACTGCATACTTACATTACAAATCATAAATACAGCAACGATAAATTCACAAATAATAATGAGATTTTGTGGGACTGCACGCTACCTGCACAAACGATTACTGAACTAAAACAGACTACTATTACTAAAGCACTACCTTGGAGTGCTGAATACCCTGCGCTATATGACTTACATATTGATGTTGTAAGCAAAGAATCAAATATTATTGAACATGTAGTGCAGCCGATTGGTTTTAGACATTTTGATATTGAAAACGGCATAATGAGATTAAACGGAAAACGCATTATTTTCAAAGGCGTAAACCGTCATGAATTTAATTGCGACAGAGGCCGAGCAATAACATATGATGACATGGTTTCCGATGTGATTTTTTGTAAGCAACACAATATAAACGCTGTACGAACTTCTCACTATCCTAATCAAGATGCTTGGTACGATTTATGCGACGAATATGGGCTATATATTATTGACGAGACTAATTTAGAGACACATGGAACGTGGTCAGATGGGCGCGGAAACATAACTCCAGAATGCGTTATTCCTGGAAGTAGAGATGAATGGCGTGCCGCGTGCGTAAATCGCGTCGATAACATGATTCAACGCGATTACAATCACCCTTGTGTGCTTATTTGGTCTCTCGGAAACGAATCCTTTGGTGGAGACGTATTTCGTTCTATGTATCATCATGCTAATGCTCTAGATGCACATCGCCCAGTGCATTACGAAGGGCAGACTATGGATAAGTCTTGGCGCGATACTAGCGACATTGAAACACGCATGTATGCTCACGCAGATGAAATAGAAAAATACGTGTCAAACAACCCAGATAAACCTTATATATCTTGCGAATACATGCATGCTATGGGGAATTCATTGGGAAACATGAACGAGTATGTTGCTCTTGAAAAGTATCCGCATTACCAAGGTGGTTTTATTTGGGATTTCATCGATCAGGCAATAAGACAAACCCTACCAGACGGAACCACGCATTTGGCATATGGTGGCGACTTTGATGATCGACCTACCGATTATGAATTCTGCGGCAACGGTCTATTATTCGCAGATAGAAAACCAAGTCCTAAGGCCATTGAGGCTAAACAACAATATGCAAATATAAGACTATATCCAAACGAAAATGGTGTTCGCATAGAAAATCATCAGCTTTTCATGAATACTGAAAATTACGTATTCTTGGCAAAATTACGCGTTGACGGCAAAATTATGTGGTCTCAAACATATACGTGTAATGTGGAACCTGAAAATGATTTTGAAATGCCCATAGAGTGGCCATTAGAACAGTATCAAAGCAGTGGGGAAGAAATTACTTTTGAAGTTTCGTGCACGCTTGCAAAATCTACACGTTGGGCACAAAAAGGATACGAATTATCGTTCGGACAATACACAATATTAACTAAAAATTCAGAATCACAAGCTAAGCAAATATCAAATGCACGATTACATAAAGATGGCACTGTTACTATTGGACGCTGGAACGCAGGAACACGTAACTCTTCGATCGAAACGCTTTTTTCATATTCACAATGCGGGCTTATTTCATACCGTCTTGACGAACGAGAATTTGTGATTAAACGTCCTTTGATCACTACATTCCGAGCACTAACAGACAATGACCGCGGTTGCAAGCATGGTTTTGAGCGTGCTCAATGGTATGTAGCAGGTAAATATGCTAAATGCGTAGATCAAACAGCTGAGAAGCTCGACGACAATACGCTACAAATTGTATACAAATATGAACTTGCTAACGCAGATCATACAATAGTGAATTTAACATATGTGTCTAAAACATCAGGAGATTTACACATTGAACTAAATTATGTTCCTTCTGGAAAAGATTTACCTTCCATTCCAGCATTTGGATTGGAATGGATGCTACCAATAGAATACAGAAACCTTGAATTCTACGGTATTGGTCCTGTTGAAACATATGCAGACCGCACCAGTGCGGGACGTTTAGGGATTTGGAAAACAAATGCTTTTGACGATTTTATGCCATATCTTGTTCCACAAGAAACTGGCAATCATGAAAAAGTAAGATGGGCAAACGTAACAGACGATTCTGGGCATGGCATGCGTATTCAGCGGCATAATAGTACTAGCAACTTCTGCGTAAGTTTACTTCCATACAGCAGCACTATGATAGAGGAAGCACAACATATAAGTGATTTAGGCGACTCAAAACATATGTTCTTGCGAATTCTTGCAGCACAAATGGGAGTCGGCGGCGATGATTCGTGGGGCTCGCCTGTGCATCCCGAATATCATTTGCCTGCCAATAAACCATATTCTCTAAATGTGGATTTGCAATTATTCTAACCCTCCCTCCTATAGCCAATACCGCTGATATAGTTACAAAAAAGTTTCTATGTCAGCGGTATTTTATTGCTATTGAAATAAATTTATATCAGAGTTTTCTTTTCTACTACTCGTCTTGTGCAACTAGTGGATAGCATGATTGAAGAGCTACATATTGACGAATACTAGTTATTCTCACAGTTAACGATACTGCACGAATCGCGTCAAAACGTAGAATTTTGCGATATCCTATGGCATGAACATCTGAAACATGATGATTTACTCCACATTCATCAACAACGTGAATTTCAGCTGTTTCAACGTGTTGTCCTTTACTAATATCTTCTTCAATAACTAAGCCATCAATATAAGTAGGTTCAGTAAATACCATACGAAAATCAATCGGCTTAGAAGATGACAATGCTGTACCCTGTTTTCTGTCAACCAAGTACTTTGGATTTCCTTCATATGTATTAGGACTTAAAACTTGTATTGATAATGCTTCATGATCTCGTAATTCGCGCCCATGGAATTTACGAATCTTATCGCCCAATTCTTTTAAAATTTTAACATCAGAATCTGCTAACAAACCATGACGTGTCGGTGGCACATTCAACAAAAGTGTTGAGTTACCCCCTACAGATTTACACCATATATCAAATAATTCATCAGAACTGCGAACATTATTATCCTCATTATCGTGATGGAACCAACCTTTGCGAATAGAGGTATCAACTTCTGCTGGATACCAAGCAAAATCGCCTTCGTAGTGTGCAAGCGCCTTACGAGACCCTAAATCTTCATCAGTAGACGCAAATTTGCGAGAGAACTTACCATCATCTGATTGTTGTGATTTTGAAGAGGTTAATTCAGCACTACGTAATTCTGTAGGTAATACGCTCCACTCATTAGAGCGCGTATGACCAGCTTCATTGCCGCACCAACGCACATCTGGACCGCAAACACTGATAACAGCATCTGGCTGCAGCGCCCGGACTGTATTATAGATTCGTTGCCAGTCATAAGTTTGCGTTTTACCATTCTCACCCTCGCCGCAAGCACCATCAAGCCATACGGAAAAAATAGGACCATAGTGCGTTAGCAATTCAACAAGTTGATTAATATAAAAATCGTTGTAAACTTTGCCAGTGCCATATGATGATTCTGTACGATCCCATGGTGAAAGGTATACGCCAAATCTCATATTATGTCGATAAGCTGATTCACTAACTTCGCGCACAATATCTCCTTTTCCATTTTTATATGGAGAGGACGCAATGGTATGCTTGGTGTACTTTGAAGGCCACAAGCAAAAACCATCATGATGCTTGCAAGTTAGAATCACGCCGGTCATACCTGCCGATTGTAGAGCATCAAGCCACTGGTCAACATCTAAATTATCTGGATTGAATATCTTCGGATCTTCGTGACCAAGCCCCCATTCACGATCTGTCATAGTATTCATTCCAAAATGAATAAAACCATACATTTCCATGCGCTGCCAAGAAATTTGACGTGCTGTAGGCCTTACATTTGCTAAATAATCCTCATTCATGCTGCCACCCTGCTTTAGCAATCAATGCAACTTCACATCGAACAATCAATTGTTTACTATATTAACAAAAAACAAGGATGTGCGCCAGTTAAATCATTATCCGCATATTCAAAAAGCAGTATTCTAAAGTCTTTCAGACATAAAAAATCCCCATGCACAAATAGGCATAAACACTAAATACACATGGGGATACACTAACAGAATAGACTAATTATATACACCTATAATGGCTATTTTTGTCGCACTTTCCTACTATGTCTAACAAGTAAATGAAAAGCAAAAAATGTTAACGAAAGCACCGAGACGCCAGTCACACTACTACCTCCAGCAACCAACATGCCACGAGAGCACTTCTCACGTTTTTGACACAAGCCATTCTTACGAATAGTAGGCTGCTTATTTTCGCTCATTCTCAGTCCACTGACATTCGAATCACTTGAACCATAAGAATTATCCGACTGTCTTGAATCAGTAGAAACACCACCTGAATCATGAACAGACGGACCAGACATAGACTTATTCCGCTTAGCCTTTGACATACCATCATGATTATCACCAGACTCCAACGTCACACTTGGACCATAAGAATTATCCAACTGTCTTGAATCAGTAGAAACACCACCTGAATCAAGAACAGACGAACCATGCTTAGATTTTGGAGTCTTCTTTTGCTCAGTCTTAGAAATCACTTTAATTTCACTAATAGTTGGACTACCCGGATGCCCATTATACATATCAACATTCGGATATACCTCATCTATCTGCACACGCAATTCGCTAGCATATTGAGAATTCTCGAAATTGATATCACTGAGATCTTCCTTTGCAGCATTATCTTTTCCATATATTCTTTCCCATGAGCTCTCACTATACGCTGAACGATCACACTGATTTTTTGTCCATAAGGAGAATTTTTTAATGCGATGGTTCACGTTACCCTCAACAAATTCTTCAATTTGCACAGCATCGAACTTAGCATTGCACCCTAATGTGATATCAAGCGTCACTGGATAATTTGGATTATCTGGAGCTGCCCAACGCGTAGATATGTCACCGTCAGTTAAGGATTTAGCAGCATACTCCGGCTCAGTACGTGATTGACTTGCTATAACATTCTTATCTTTCGCAATGTTCTTTGGTTCTATATCCTCAATTTTTTTACGTTCATAAGCTGCGTTATTTTCCAACCAATACAGCAATCGAGCACGACCTCCGCCAACACGTTCTAGTTTTACATCCTGCTCATCATCACCATCTTTAAGCGGAACTGTCTTAGCTATGTATGTACGCGGATCAACCTGCATGAGTATTGCATTTCTAGAAGGTCTTTTTACAGTAAGCGTGATATCCTGTGCCGTTTCAGCATAAGAACCATTATCATTACGTGTTGATAAATAATATGATGGATAGCGAGTATCACCAGTTAAAGCATTAACTACCAACAATGCCTTTGGTGCATATTTACTTTCACCAAAAATCTTTTTACGAATTTCCTCATTAAGATCTTTTAGTGTTGAGAAATGACCGACAAGCACATCTCCAGGTTTTCCGTTATTAACAGTTCCGACATTCTTTACGGTAATCTTTTGCAACCCAAATTCTGCATTCGCTAGCTTTCCCTCCGTGCTGTCAAAAGCTCCCATACGGAATCCCTGAATATTCGGAGCAGATGCACGATCTGCATATACGCCAGATTTCAATCCTGCATACTCATTATTCATTGCAACCAAGTATTTCCCAAGGCCCTGCACATCTTTGAAAATGCTAGAAAACTCGTAGAAGCTTCGCGTTGGAGCTCCATCTTGGTCAATAATCGAACTGCGATCATAAGCATTATATTCCATACGGAATAGCCCAAACCATTTTTGGCCAGTAGCTAATCCTATCATAGGAACAATCGACTTTTGAGAAGCAGAAACATTAGCATCCCAGTTGTAATCTAAATATTGTCCAAATAGAACTGGCTGACTGCAATCACCTGTCAAACCCTCTAGGGCTGCTTGTCTCTGAGAAGTCCATAGCTTATTCTGCAACATGTTTGCCACAATTTTACTTGGCTTTGGACCTTGACCTGCACCATAATAATATGTATCCCACGAAACAAGATCAGGCTTTGCTGTTTTGACAAAATGACTCATATTGGAATGCGTTTCCCAACCAAGACCAAGAGCTTGATTAGAATGCACTATTGCCCCAGGATACCTATTCTTAGACCAACTGAACCATCGATTAAATTTCTGTACTTCACTTTCGCTATAACCTCCCTCATCACCATATTGAATATCAACAAGACTATTAGCATATGGCTTCATTTCTTCAGTCAAAAAATCTTTAGGTACACTATTTTCACCCATACTATTGCCACCCTTTGGAGCTTTAGCAAGTGACCAAGGCACACCTTTCCCTAATTGCCGCATCAATGGAGCATTAAATAAAGGCTTATCATAGAACATAGGGAACGATCCGCCAGTTAAACGGCGTTCTGCATCGTTATAAACTCCACGCCCATAGCCTTCAGAAGGTACCCAAGTTGGCAATAATACACCGTATTGCAATGCCAATGCTTGTGCACGATTCACACCATATTTATTTTCATTTGCATTAAAACTGGTATATTTAGGTTTTTCATCAGGTACTTTAATTTCTTTTGGATTCTGACCCTCAGGCAACCCCCACACTTCTACTTCTTCCAATCTCATCCCAGTGGCACCTATTCCGTTTTGCTGTGGATCGTGAATTTTGGGCTTGTTAAGCCACACACGTATATCTTGTGTTTTATGATAACCGTTCAAATCCCAATACCATAAGCCATCACTATCACGCGTAAGGCTTGCATTGGTGACAACCGTATTCCAATTGTCACCAGCTTTGACATCAATAGCAACAGAATGCCCTCCTTGCCACCCAGGGGAGCCAGCTGGCATGGTCGGCCAACCATAAGCTTGTATACGTCCTACATAACGAGGGCTATTTAAATGAATTGTAAAACCAGTTGATTTGTTAGACCATTCAGCGCTATCTTTCAAACTCGTAGTATTCCAAGAAGTGGCACGCATACCATCCGTAACAATTAGATTGTCATTATCATTTGCACCATTTATCTTCACAGTTGCATTAATTTTTTCATTGCCACGGAAATCTGTGTCAACCTTTGTCACATTTACAACATATGTACTTGCAGCATTACCAACAACAACTTTTGCAACTATAGCATTAACACCTTTTGTTAACGGAATGCCCGATACTCTTCCATCAGAATCCACCTTGCGGCCATTGATAGTAGCCGTAGCCCCAGTGGGCAACTTAACTCTGGCAGACACAGAGGTTGTATGATAGTATGCAGTAGATTCATAAGTATATTGCGATGGACTGAAAGTAACTGGCTTACCAGGAGCACCAAATGGCAATTGATCAATGAAGAAATCAATAGGCGCAGCTGTTGCATCACCCCGTCCTTGTTTCTTCATATGTTCAACTGGTAAACATGGAACAAGTTTGATGTCTGAAGCCGACATATCTTTTTTGCTACTATCAACTGCTTTAAAACCAACCAACGTCAATATTGGCTTATTGGTAGATTTAAACGAGATAATTTGCGGCTCATTGATACCTTTTAAACCACCAGTTGCAATCAATTCGCCATTATTAAATTTCGTTTGATGAACTTTAGAACGCCAATTAATATCTTTCTTATCAGATGGATTTCCTGGATCTTTATCGAATGCAAAAACACTATAAACACCTGGCGCATTCGAATTACCTTGCACTGATTCATACGATGGCCGCGCAGTATACTGAATTCCACAAACCTCTCTATTAGTATTATTTTTTATAGCGAGAATGTGTGGGAAATTATCGTATCCACCTTGCCATTTTGTTGTCCAAAACGTTTTAGCACTATCCACGCTCCCATCGCTATCAGTAAGCGCAGAAATGGTACCATTTGGCTTTTTCTCACCATTTTTTTCTTCAGAACTTGCCCACAGTATTGAGGGATGGAATGGATCAATTGAATCTTCCTGTGGCACTGAAGCTTGTGCAATCATCGGACTAGCCATACTGATCGACAAAGCAAATATTGCGCCGCCTTGCAACAATCGTCGAAACTTCATGGGATTCCTTTCTTCATTAAGCCAGCCATCCACATCTCTTCATCGAAATGTAAATATGTGTACCTCAAACAAAGATAAAATCGATAAAAACGCACACACATTTGTGCGGTTAATGCACAAATGACTGAATTACATACGGGCTGCCATCGCTGCCAGCCACAGTTATAAATAATCAAGAGCAACAATATGCATCGCATATACGTATTGTTTACACTCATTATAATAACCAGAATTAATTGTATACTAAGTTAACAAAAAACACCATACACTCAAAACCACAAGTTTTATCAATACACAACTAAAAACACTGCAGCGCAAAATAAGAAATTACAAAAATCTTATTTACAACAATGCAGTGTTAAAAAATACTCTAATCAGAATCTCTGGTGGGGTTTATTGGTATAAGGGTTATTTATTCTCCAGCGAAAACCACACCTTTTCGAAGCATAATATTCGCATATTGAGCACGTTCACCAGTAGCAACCACACAATACGCATTCTTCGCTTCATCATAAAATGCAAAACGCTCCAAGGTTCCTATGGTATTAGCGCCGCGCTTATCAAAACCAGAAATAATATCTTCATAGTCTTTCCAAATTGGAGTTTCACAAGAATCCCCTGGAACAACTTCCATAAGAGTAACTGGCTTAGATGTGTACTGGTCAAGAGGCATAAGCTTCAATATCGCTTTTAGCAATTCTGAAGTACCATGACCATCACAACGAACAACAATTGCATCTTTTCCTACCGATTCGGTTGGAAAATTTCCATCTGCCAAAACCAAAACGTCTCCATGTCCCATTTCGCAAAGTACTTTCAATAATTCTGGCGATATAATGGGATCAATGCCCTTTAACATAGAAATCTCCTTTGATTTACACAATAACTATTTCCGTTAGTTGACAATCATTGGCAACTAATAGGTTGAATAATATCACACGATATTAATAAAAAATTCCATAATTATAGCAAAATATTCTTTGCTGATTAAAGAAAAATATGAACTAACTAGTGAATTCAACTAGCCCAAACACTAGCGTCTTGGTCATCTTCATCAATATCGCGAGTCATAGGAGACGAAGTGGAATACGTGTATTCATCATCTACCACACCAGAATCAGCATCCGCATTAATCGCGGCCAAAACACGCTTGTCCATCTTATATTGCGGTAAAACGTTCTTAATATAGCTTGTTACAGCGTCTTGCATAGAAACATCATGCCCAACGCGTTCCGCCATAAACCAACGATGATCTAATACTTCATGGAAGAACTGTGCAGGTTGGATTTGCGATCTAAACTCAGCAGGAATCATGCGTACCGTAGGCTCAAACACCTCACGCATCCAATCAGTAGCAACAATCTCCAACTCTTCGCCCTGGCGCCACGTAGACGTACGATAAGCATCTAAATCATTAAGAAGCCTACGAGCCTGATTCTCCTGAACATCAAGACCAGTCAAACGAAGTAGCTTACGTGAAGCATAACCAGCATCCACAACTCGTGGACGAACCAACACTCTTCGCCCATCCACAGAAGTCTTCATTTCCAACTCGTCAACATAAAAACCAAGCTCATTAAGCCTATTGACTCGTCTTTCAATACGCCACATTTCGTCTGGGCTAAATTTGTCCACATCTGTAAGCGTGCTCCAAAGAGAATGATAACGGTCAACTAGCCTATCTCCAATGCTAATCTCATCAACCTCACCAGGCAAAAGTTGACCAGAACTTAAATCCATTAGTTCGCCAATTATGTTTGTGCGAGCTAAATCAATATCGTATTCACGCTGACCTTCTGTAAGGCTTCCATGCAAATCACCTGTTTCAGCATCAACTAGAAATGCTGTAAAAGCGTCCGCGTCTCTTAAAAATAGAACGTTAGAAAGAGAAACATCTCCCCAATAGAATCCCGAAAGATGAAGACGAACCATAAGCACAGCAAGCGCATCAATCAAACGCTCTGCAGTATCAGGTCTTAAGGTACGAGCAAACAGAGCACGATATGGAAGAGAGAATTTAAGATGACGAGTTACCAGCATTGCCTCAAGCGGTTCACCGTTCTTATCTTTTCTACCAGCTACAACCGCTATAGGAGTAACGGTTGGAAGCTCCAATTTGCGCAAACGCCTTAAAAGCTCATATTCTCGTTCAGCAACTTGACGAGTAATTTCCTTCATTGCATACACTTCGTCACCTACGTGCACAAAGCGCACAACGTGCCTAGAGATACCGCGCGGCAAGTTTACAAAAAGATTCGTAGGCCATTGAGATAATGGAAGCTCCCACGGAAGCATAAACATTTGAGGATTAGAGCTTGCGGCAGTAATCTTCAAAGCTTGAGGCTCTGCAGAAGATACAGTTTCATCCTGCGCAGATACTGATGTTGCTTGCATAGCACGTGGATCCAATAAAGGAGTATCGTTCCATTCCATAAACTTTAATCTACCCGTTAAGTTCGAACGCCAATAATTGAATAATAAATCGCAATCAAATTATAACTAATCGCATTATAACTAATCGTAAATAATTCAAACGATGCGAAAACGGGGCTCGCGTAGCGAACCCCGCCATACCCTTATACAGAAATCTTGGGCACTTTAGACAAAGCACCCAAGAAAACAGCAATTAGTTCAAACGCAGCTCTGTAGAAGGTGCAAACAGGTGCATCTTGGATGGATCAATCTTGATCTTTACAGTGTCACCGACCTTTGGAAGCGCACGTGGGTTCACGCGAATCGTTGTGAGCTTGTTCTGGTCGCTCATCATTGTAGACGCTTCTTCTGGAGAACCATCAGTGATGATGTTTCCGTAAATATAACCGTCAGAGCCAAGATCTTCCACGTTCACAACCTTCAAGGAGAAGGCATTTGGATCATCAGAAGTTGCCAAGCTTGCATCTTCTGGACGGAAGCCGACAATAATCTGACCCTTATCTTCTTCAGTAAGCTTATCAACAGCTTCTGCTGGAAGAGTGATGGAATCTTCGCCAATTTGAGCCTTGCCATCAACAACTGGATGCTGGTTGATGTTCATAGATGGGGAGCCAATGAAGCCTGCAACGAAGACGTTCGCTGGACGATCATAAAGCTCGGTAGGAGCACCAACCTGCTGCAAAACACCAAGCTTGATTACAGCAATACGATCACCCATTGTCAAAGCTTCAGTCTGATCGTGGGTCACGTAAAGGGTAGTGACGCCAAGCTGACGCTGCAATGCTGCAATCTGTGTACGAGTCTGTACACGAAGCTTTGCATCAAGGTTGGAAAGAGGCTCATCCATGAGGAAGACTTTTGGTTCACGAACAATTGCACGACCCATTGCCACGCGCTGACGCTGACCACCAGAAAGTGCCTTAGGCTTACGATCCAAGTACTCAGTCAAATCCAAAACCTCAGCAGCCTTTTCAACACGCTTGCGGATTTCTTCCTTACTTACGCCTGCAATCTTAAGAGCAAATCCCATATTGTCTGCAACAGTCATATGTGGATACAATGCGTAGTTCTGGAACACCATTGCAATATCGCGATCCTTTGGCTGCATTGTAGTAACATCTTGACCACCAATAAGAATGCGACCTTTGTTAACCTCTTCCAAACCAGCTAACATTCTCAATGTAGTTGACTTACCGCAACCAGATGGACCAACGAGTACAAGGAACTCGCCATCCTTAATAGTCATGTTCAAATCATCAACCGATGGCTTGTCATTGCCAGGGTAAATACGGGTGACATGATCAAATACAACTTCTGCCATGATATTTTCCTTTCATCGGCAGGTACGTGCCGAACGATCCGTTGTGAAGGGTGTGCACTCAAGACCCCAAGTCCTACGTCGGCGGCGTCAATCGTCCACATTTACTTACATGGTTCATTGAAGGTTCTCTTCGTTGAGCCATGCTCTAATATATCATGTTTATTTAGTAAAAACAGCAAAATTACAGTATTTTCTAGCATTTCGGCGTGTCGAACAGATAAATCACATATAAACAATGTTTAACAAACACGCATTAATATGCATTAAATATATAAACATTTGTTTATAAAATTTTGTATAAATTTTCCACCAAAACGCATAATTGGCATACTCTCCCATTACCATAATGCATTATGGAAGATGTGAGCATATTTGATTTGCGTTCTGGTCAAAACATTGGCGGATACACGCTAATTGAACGCTTAGGCGGAGGCGCTATGGGGTCTGTCTGGCGCGTTCACGATGATGGTGGCCAACTTTACGCAATGAAAATTCTGCGCGCATCTATGTTAGAAGATCAAAGTGAAGATTTAGATTCATTAGAAAACACTAATCCTCAAGAACAAGCAAGACTTAGACTTAAACGAGAAGCTCTAGCTTTACAAAAAATTCATCACGAAGGCGTGTGCTCAATAGTAGATATGGAGCTTGATGCTTCCATAGCCTTTATAGTTACAGAGCTAATTGATGGGCACAATCTTAAAGAAGATGTCGCTATTAATGGTCCATATGTCGCAGACGATTTAGAACGACTCGCTCATAAGCTAATCGATGCAGTAAAAGCTGTTCATAACGCTGGAATAATACACAGAGACATTAAGCCTACAAACGTTATGATTTCTACAACAGGACCAGTTTTAGTTGATTTTGGTATATCTATGGGTCAGGGCGAATCACATGTAACACGCACTGGTTTAGTTATGGGCACCCCTGGTTTTATTGCTCCAGAAATCATTGAAGGATCAGACTCTGACGAGATTACGGATTGGTGGAGTGTTGCTGCAGTTCTTGCTTTTGCTGCAACAGGAAAGCCTGTTTTTGGAACAAAACCAATAATGGCGGTTTTGGAAAGGGCAGCTTCAGGAAACGCTAATCTTAATGGACTCCCTATAAATACTATGCATGCATTTAGATCTGCATTGAGTCCTAAAAGAAGCGAACGCTGTACTCCCGAACAACTTGAGCAAGCTATTTACCAAGATGCGTTAAATCCCCCGTCTTTACAGGAATCTAACTACCCTTTTGACTATACGGCTGATGGGTTAACCGTACCTAATCAGCTAACACAAACTCGGATTATGTCAGAAAATCCTAGAAAAATGTGGGTTTCTGAAGATACTAAAAGAAGTGATTTTACAACAACTGTTAATACAACACGTTTTAATACAGATTCTGATGACTCTACAAAAATTGTTGATAGACAAAATTTCAATCAACAAGATGTTGATGAGCAGAATAATGTTTATCAAGATGAACAGGAATACGAGAATAAGCAAGAATACGCAAAAAATTCTGAACAGGGTAACATACATCCTAAAATAAGCAAATACATGTTTCGCGGAACATTTTTTTTAATAATATTTGCAATACTTTCCTCATCTATTTCAGTATTCTCTATTATTGACGCACTGTCTGCAAACATTATTCTTATGCTTGTTACAGCCACAATAGGATACAATGTTTGCGCGCAATTACGCAGACAATCCGCAAATGATTCGACCGGTGGAAAAGATTGGCTAATAAGAATCGGGAGTATACCTTGGCATTTTGTACGAGCGTCTATTTACACGATACCTAGATTAGTCACAATGATAATTACAGGTGTTATTGGCGCATACATCTACCCACTTATGATTCATGCAACTCCACAATTAATTAAATTCAAAATATGGTTTATTACCATACATTTTCCAACTTACTCTCCAGAGGTTTTCTCTCAAACATCAATTGGATATCTTATTGGTTTTATAGCAGGATGGATTATTGCTTTTATTTTAGGGAAAACTAAGATCTTCAGAATCGGGGCAGGAGCAATTCTCGGAGCGGGAAAAATCTCAAACGAGCAAGAAATATAGACAGTTGATACCGTCAACTAGACTATTCTGCAGATATTTTTATTCCACGAGAACATCACCAAATTTGCTTGTACAGAAACCTGTGAAGAAAGGAACAACATGCCAAACATTAATCAAAACAGCATGCAGAATCACAATGGTAAGGATCTTAAAGACAAAAAGGCTAAAGAGTTACGCCAGCAAACTATTGTTGGAATCGTTGTTGTGGTTATTTTACTTGGCATGATTGCTGCGATTGGCATTACGGCTCTTAATGCAAACAATATGGAAAATCAAAAGAAAATTGAGCAGGCTCAACAAGCAAGACGCGCTGTTAAAAAACTTACGACTAACCAAAAGCCTAAGTACGCTAACAACGAGGGCGGAATTTTAATCAGCAAAAACGGCTATGGAACAACAGTTGAGAATGCTCCAACCATTGCAGTTTATGCTGATCCACTATGCCCTGGGTGCGGTAATTTTAATCGCGATTCCGATCAAATGCTTATTGCCATGATGAAGGCTGGTCAGATTAACCTTGAGATTCACCCAATGTCATTCTTAGATCGAATTTCTAGCGACCACTATTCAACACGTGTAACTGGCGCAATCGCATACATTTCGTCTAACGACGACAATCCTTTGCATTTGCTTCAATTTATTAACAACATTTTTGCTGAAGATTTCCAGCCAGAAGAAGGCGATGATTATAAACCTGTAAGCAATGAAAAGCTTATTGAACAGGCAGTTAAGGCTGGAGTTAGCAAAGAGGTAGCAAGTAAAGCGTTTGATAGGAATTATCTCGCTTGGCAAGACGCTATTAATTCCGATACTCCAAATCGTAAAGCTTTGTGGAATGTTAGCGGACAAAATAAGGGAGCTATGACAACTCCTACAACTACTATCAACGGGAAACTTCTTGATATGGTTGAAGTTAGCAAGAAGAAGCTTAGTACACCAGATGCAATTCTTAAGTCTATTGGGTTAGACAAATCTAAGGTTGGAGTTGAAGGTGTTATGCCAAAAATAACTGACAAAGATCAGCCAAATCCTATTGACTAGTTCTTGTTGATTAGTGTTTCAGCGCAAACAAGTTGCATTTTGGCATTGGGTGCTGGTACACTAATCAATGTTTTGCGCGCAAGCTAGTTATTGCACGCAGAGACGTGCCTCCTTAGCTCAGATGGCCAGAGCGGCCGCCTTGTAAGCGGCAGGTCGCCGGTTCGATCCCGGCAGGAGGCTCTGTTTTATTCTTCTACTTGTTAAAATACGATCGTTAATAGTGTTAAGTTGAAGGCTTTTGGCAATTTTAGTAAAATTTGCATTAAAGGGTTAGAATTAAAGCAAATACGTTTATAGATTTGTCGTATGATAATTTATAAAAAGTAAGACTTATTCATCATAAAACATAAAATAAAAACTTACAAAAGATTTGCATTGTAGACTTTGCTTGAGTAAGTTCTCGGAAATCTTCCCCCAACTCAGGATTTCCGAGTAAGAGGGTGGAGCGTCCCCCAACCAGCTCCTCCTCTACGGGGGCGGGAACAATCCCCTTCTCTCCCGCCCCCATTTTTATGATAGATTTCATCAACATTTAGAAGCTTTTAGCTCAGTTGCGAGCATTATATATAATTAAAGTTCAGTTTTACTTTGGAAGTGAGGTTGAATGGCACGCAGATGGACGCCTCAGAGGTTTGTTGTAATGAGAAGAATACGCATCCTTGTATGCGTTTTGGCTCTTATTATCTCAAGCACTGGGATTTTTACTCTTTCTGCGCGCAAATCTGTAGCTCTAATTGTCAATGGTAAAACAAGAATTGTAACAACCTATGCGTCTACTGCACAAAGACTTCTGCAGGAACAAAAAATACCCGTTAAAACGCATGATCAAGTTATTAGTACTTCGGGAGAAATTCTTGCAGATCACACAACTGTAACTGTTAGGAGCGCTTACCAAACTTCTGTAACAGTAGATGGCATAACAATACCATTTTGGACTGTTGCAACCAGCGTAGATCAACTAATTGGATTCTTCCAAGCAAATGCAGATCATGCTGCAAAAATCACAGTAAATTTGCAGAATATTTACGACAAACTCACTGGAGGATTGTCTATTAACAAAAAAGGACCTGTAGAGGTTATTTGCGATGGCAAATCTAGGATAGCGCCAGATGGAACACTTCCAGCAAGTTCTATTCTCGATTCTCTAGGAATCGTTTTGGGAAAAGAAGATAGAGTTACCGTAAGCGAAAATGGATCACAAACCGTATTACGCATTCTTCGCGTAACTCATGGAAAAGAATCTAGAAATGTCATCGTTCCTTTTAACACTAGAACGATAAATGATCCAAATTTGCCATCTGGAGTGAGAGTTGTTAGACAATCTGGAATAAATGGCGAGCGAACAGATTTATACAATGTGACTTATGTTGATGGTAAAGCAGAAAGCTCTGTATTAATAAAACAAAACGTGATTACTCCTACAACAGATCAGATTGTTGCTGTAGGTAGCAAACCTAATTATCAAGCCCCTAAGCAGAATAAGCAAAGTAGTAACAACACTAACGGAAAGACTTCACAAAAACCTTCTAGCAATACTAATTTGAATAAAACTAACACTAAACAAGAAATAAAACCACAAGAATCTAAAAAACCTTCTCAAAATAGTCAATCCCAACAAAGTGTGCAAAATTCTCAAAACCATAACAATAGTAATTCACAAAATCAGCATCAATCTAATGCGAATAATCAGCAAAATCCTTCTTCCTCTTCTCAAACACAAGCACCTGCAGCATCACAGCCAGCATCACAAACGCCAGCTCCCGCTCCTGCAGCCCCACCAGCACCTGCTCCACCAGCCAACAATCCCAATGGCATGGTTCACGCCACTCCTGAGCAAGCAAAGCTATATGCTCAAGCTGCATGTGCTCAAATTGGTTGGACTGGTGCAATGTGGGAAGATCTTGTTAATTTGTGGACAAGAGAATCTCACTGGCGTTGGAACGCAGAAAATAAAAGCTCTGGCGCATACGGAATACCACAATCTCTTCCAGCAAACAAAATGGCGAGCGCAGGAGCAAATTGGCACGAAGATGCATCAATACAAATAACGTGGGGAATTAATTACATTAAAAGCAAATACGGGAATCCTAGCGAAGCATGGAAGCATTCAGAAAAGTTTGGATGGTATTAAAGTTTGGATGGTATTAAATTGACACAAAATAATATTAGTGAGCAAGAAGGCTCTCTTCTTGGAGCCGCTGACATTCGTAGGATTGCAGCAGAAGAGGGTATTACTCCTACTAAAAAATTCGGTCAAAATTTCGTTATTGACCCTGGTACGGTTAAGAAAATCGTTACTGCGTCAAAAATTAATTCAAACGATTTTGTTATGGAAGTAGGCCCTGGTCTTGGCTCTCTTACACTTGCGATTCTTCAAGCTGGCGCAAATCTTACGGCTGTAGAAATAGATCCTCCGCTTGCTAAACGTTTGCCGAGTACCGTTAAAGAATTTATGCCTAACGCCTTAGAACGATTTAATGTGATTCTTAAAGACGCGCTCGAATTAAACGCTCAAGACGTTCCCAATTTAGCAAATGCACAACACTTTACTCTTGTTGCTAATCTTCCTTATAACGTTGCAACCCCTATTATTCTTACACTTCTTGAAAAGTTTAATAATCTTACAAGTTTCCTTGTAATGGTTCAAAAAGAGGTGGCAGATCGCCTCTGCGCTCAACCAGGCACAAAAACATATGGAACTCCAAGTGTAAAGTTGGCTTGGTATGGCGAATCTCAAAAAGCTGGTTTAATTGGTAGAAATGTATTCTGGCCTGCTCCAAATGTTGATTCTGCTCTCGTTTATTTTGAAAGAAATAACGAGATAAGAGAAGATGAACAAGAGCGAGAAAAAGTGTTTAAAATTATTGATGCAGCGTTCCAACAGAGAAGAAAAACACTGCATTCTGCTCTTAAAGGCATTATTTCTAATGAATCGTACGATATTGCCGGAATAGACCCAACTAGGCGTGGAGAGACCCTTACATGCGCAGAATTCTTGGCTCTTTATAAAGCTTCGCAGATATGAATTATTTTTAAAAACACAGTCATACATAGTAAGTAAAATTGCTAGTATTGTTTTGTGTATAAAACATTATGATTTATGCATAATTGCAAGTCTCGTACAATAAGATACGCAACAGAAACATAGTACAGATCGGAAGTTAGCATGACGCAATTTTACGACGAGCGGCTGGCGCGCAGAGAGTTCATGTATCAAAAGAAACGATTTGTACTTACTACTGTTGGAATTTGTGTTGGAGCAGCGTTTCTTCTTGCTGTTCTAGTGCAATGCCATGTATTTGGTATTGCTGCCCCTAAAACTCCAGAAATCGACCCAAATTATGGAGTTCAAGCGCCTTGCCCTACAAAAAATAAAGATGAGAATAAGGCTACTTATATCGATAATCGTGCTGTTCCTATTCGAGTACTAAACGGAACAAAATTCCGTGGATTCGCAAGAGCGGTAGGAGAAGGACTACGAAACCGCGGTTTTAACCTGATTGAAGTTGGAAATAGCGAAAAAAGTGTAAAACGCACAACAATCTACTTTGGTAAGAAATCAATTAATGAAGCTTATACTTTAGCTGCTAACTTTAAAGACGCTATTTTGCGAATGGACGATAGACAAGATAAGCTAATTGACGTGGTTTTAGGCGTAACATTCAACAATCTTAAACCTAAGACTGATGTTCCTGCAGCAGGTGCAACAATAGTTGAAATAAAAGGATGCGCTGATTTTAACTCTATGAAAAATCTTCCAAAATCCGCAAATCATAATCCAGTTCAATAAGTTTTATTCAACAACATGATGTTAAATAAAGCAAAATAAAGTTAGAATAATAAAACTTTACTTATTTAAGCTACTTATTTAAGCTGGAATACCATTTCTTTAATTCCTCAACAGCAATATCGTGATCTACTGGACCGTTATCAAGGCGATAATCCAACATATGCTTATATGCTTTACCAACAATAGGACCAGGTTTCAAATCAAGCAATTGCATAATCTCATTGCCATCTAGGTCTGGACGAATCGCGTTAAAATCTTCCTGCTTTTTAAGCTCTTTAACTCGCTCTTCCATCTCATCCATAGCTTGCTCAAACATCAGCGATTTACGCTTGTTCTGTGTAGTTGCATCCGCGCGGGTTAGACGATTTAATCTCTCATACAAGTGTCCTGAATCCTTAACATATCTGCGTACAGCAGAATCAGTCCAAGGCTCGTCAACATATCCATGGAATCGCAAATGCAGATTCACAAGCTCGCTTACATCATCAATAATATGATGATCAAAATGAAGAGCTTTCATGCGTTTGCGAGTCATTTTAGCTCCAACAACATCATGATGGTGGAAACTTACTTTTCCGCCTTCTTCAAATTTTCTAGTACGAGGTTTGCCAATATCATGCAAAAGAGCAGCAAGTCTCAAAGTCAAATCGGGTCTAGGAACCGCGCCTTCGTTATCTGTTTCTAATGCTATTGCTCGTTCAAGAACCATCATTGTATGCTCAAAAACATCCTTATGCCTGTGATGTTCGTCAATTTCTAAGCGCAATGCAGGAATTTCTGGCAAAACCCTATCTGCAATACCAGACTCGACCATAGCTTCAATACCAGCACGAGGATTAGCAGAAAGCAGCATTTTTGTTATTTCATCGCGGACGCGCTCTGCAGAAACAATATCCAACCTAGAAACCATATCTAAAATAGCTTCTGCAGTATTTGCTTCAATAGTGAAACCAAGTTGAGCAACAAAACGAACAGCACGCATCATTCTTAAAGGATCATCGTCAAAAGATTGACGAGGATCTACTGGAGTACGCAGAATACCTTTTGCTAAATCATTCGCTCCACCGAATGGATCTACAAATTCCAAATCTGGAACACGCAAAGCCATTGCGTTCACAGTAAAATCACGCCTAGAAAGATCACCTTCCAAAGTATCGCCATATTTTACTTCTGGTTTCCTAGAATCTGGCTCATAGTCATCACATCGGTATGTTGTTATCTCGACTTTCACTTCTGTTCCGTCTTTTCTGCGACGCACAGCTCCAAGCGTGCCAAATTTTCGACCCATATCCCAAAAGCCATCGTGCCCCCAACTCCTAAGAATATGCTCAAATTCTTCTGGTTTGGCAGAAGTGCAAAAATCAAGATCGTGCGACGTTCTATGCAACAACATGTCTCGTACAGGACCGCCTACAAGAGCCAGCTCATAATTATGTTTAGCGAATAATCTACCCAACTCCATGGCTTCAGGCCAAACTTCAAAGTTCACAGACACGCTTGGAAACACCCTTTCAACAAAAATCAAACTATATTCCAGCATACCGTTACCCCAATGCACAGCGGATTGAGTAAGGTGGAGTGTATGGTTACCCCAGCAGACTTAAGACGCATGCTCGCCAGAGCCTCGGATAATCATGCCCAAAATACGCCAGATATTCGAGTTACACCACTTGATATCGCTAGAATGAAAAGCAAAATACAGCCTCAACAGGCAGAAGAAGACGAGTCAATTTTCGTTGATATTTCAAGCTTTTCGAGCGATTATCACGTTGAAAATATTCATGTTGATATAACGGAATCTCGCCAACAAATAACATCATTAGAGGCACCTTCTCCAGCTTTAATGCCTCAGAGAAGAGTTAACGACGGTCCTAAAACTTTTGCCTCTTTAGATGCTCAAGACTTACCTATTGTGAGAGAATATTCCGCTGGAGGACTAGTTTTTGACACCCTTGGGCGTGTCGCGATTATAGCTCGTCATTCAAGAAGTGGGCATATGGAATGGTGCTTGCCGAAGGGTCATATAGAAAAAGGCGAAACTCCTCAGCAAACAGCTGTTAGGGAAATTCATGAGGAAACTGGAATTCTTGGAGAAGTAGTGGATTCTATTGCTACTATTGACTACTGGTTTACTGGAACAAGTCAACGTGTGCATAAGCTAGTTCATCATTTTGCTTTGAAATATGTTAGTGGAGAACTATCTGTTCTTGGAGATCCAGACCATGAGGCAGAAGATGCAATTTGGGTGGATTTCAAAGAGCTTAATGATGTTTTAAGCTATCCTAATGAACGCAAGATAGCGTGGATGTACGCTAAAAAGGCAAATAGGCGGTCTAATCGTGATTAATGTGATTGATTTTGCAAATAACCAATTACGGGAGTTACAAAAAGTCACTAATAAAATCGCCCGTAAAATGTTTTATTTTAAAAATCCTATTCAATTTTGTTTTAAATTTAGTATTACTTTAATTCTAGTAGTGCTTTCGCTTGTTATTACACCGCTTTATTGTGTTTCAAATACGGCTTTTGCTTACGAATCATCGCAGAATACAAGCCATTTATCTAACGTTAATCAAGCTTCTGTAAAATATTACGAATCTTATAATTCCAAGGATAAGGGTATTTCTTTACAAATAGTTAAATCAACTTCAATTCTTACAGACAAAAGCGGATACCATATAACCATTTTGGTTAAAAATACTGGTTCTCAAGATTTTCCAGATGGAAAAATTCAGGTTGCATTTAACCCTTGGTACACGTTTATGTCTAGGACTGATTTGCAAAAATGGAGTCAAGCCGAGTCCAGAATCCCTACTCCTCAGCTAATTGGCGAAGTTAGCGTTCCAGCGCTTGCTCGTGGCAAATCTTATAACGCGCAAATTGATGTTGACTCAAACAGCCCTAATCTTTCTAATATCCTTTATTGGGGGCCAAAGCCTCTTTCTGTAACGTATTCTTCATCGGATTTTAAACATTATTCTTCTGTAAAATCGTTTGTAACACGAGCAAATATTGGCGTTAAAAACATACAAACACCTCCGATTAATGTCACATTGCTTATTCCTATAGTCGCTAAAGCATCTGACTGGCGTTATGAAATTAACAAGCAGAATATTTCTCCTTCGATGAATATTCCACCTAGCGAATCTAATATTGCTTCTAAAGAGGAATCTAAAGCAGATACTAAAAAAGAAAATTCGGACAAAACTAACACAAAAACGGTTGCTGGCGACTCTTCCCAAGTAAGCAAAGATTTAAACCAATTTAAAGACAATAGAAAAATAAGGTTAAGCAAAAAGAGCATAAAGCATATTGCTTCTTTGATATCTCTTGCACAAAAACATCCTCGATTACAAACGATAGCAGATTTAAATACTCTTAAATCTTCTGGAATTAGCTTCACTCCTTCTGCATTTATGCAAAATAACGGTTTTGACATAAGTAAATATGCTGAAACAAGTAATTCTTCTTACTACCAATCATCTGGAATTGACGCTGAGTCTTGGAGTGAAGAATCGTCAATTCCAAAAGATCATACAGGCAAAGCGCCAAAATTCGAGTCATACGCTTTTCAAACAGGCGGAAAATGGACCTTAAAGGCACTAGAACAGGCTAAAAGCAATGGTTATAAGACCGTTGTGGCAACAAACGGATTTGATGCTTTAGCGCACCGTTTTGCAGTTAAGAATGGCGTGTATGACATTCAGACTTCTTTTGGAAACGTAAAAGTGCTTTCCTCGCAAGAAACTCTTAGTGATTTGGCAAACGAAAAACCAACAAGTAGTAAGTCAACTGGCGAAAACACTAATGCTGGCAAACTAAACAGGATTATTGCTCAAAGCGCGTTTTATCAGATGGAACAACCGTATTCTTCAAGACACTTGCTTATAACATTCCACCAAGATACGCCATCTTCTTATATCGATTCTGTTATAAGCAATTTGGAAAAATCTCCGTGGATTTCCCTGCTAGATTTAAGATCTTTATCTAACGCAAAATCTTTTTCTAAAGAATATCTTGGGTACAATCCAGTTCCTAAAGATAGTGCGATATCAAACGAATCTATAATCAATAGAAAGTCAATTCTAAATCAACTATCTTCAGATAGAGAAAACATTAAACAGTTCATAAGTGATATTCTTGACCACGGTGAATTAAATAATCATCACGTTAATGAGTCAGATGTTCAATCTCTTGCAAAACAAAACGCAAAACTGAAAATTAACCAGAACAGCAATATTTGGAGTAAGAATCTTCTTAAACTTTTTGATGCTATGGCTCAACGAGAAGTAAATGATAGTAGACCAAATAATGTTGATTCTAAAGGCACTCATAATCTATCCAAAATTTTAATTTCTGGAATACATATTATTCCTCCAAAAGATGTAACGCTTGTAAGCGAAACAGCAACAATGCCGATTACAATCAGCAATACTAATCCATACCCTGTTAGCGTATATCTTACTTCTTACACTAATTCAATGGAGATAGTAACTCCTAGAAAAACTCCAGTTAAGATTGCTGCAAATAGTGAAACACAAGTTATTTTGCCACTTAGATCTACAACTTCTAGTAAAGCTAGAGCAATTTTCGGACTAGAAGATAGAAGCCATCGCGCTTTCTACAATCATAAAGAAACAATGATTACAAGCACGCTGCAAATCAGCGATAAAAGCGGTACGATTATTATAATATTTGCCTTCGCGCTTGGAATTTTAGGGCTTTGGAGGCAGTTCCACCGTAAAAAGGATCCAGACGAATGAATTCAGTAGGCCGCAACTCAATCATAATGGCAAGCGGCACGGCAGCTTCAAGAATAACTGGTCAGGTTAGAACTATATTACTTGCTGCAGCCCTTGGTACTACAGGTCTAGCAGCTAATGCATATCAGGCTGGGTCCATGATTCCTCAGCTTATTTACACTCTTGTGTCTGGTGGCATTTTCAATGCTGTTTTAGTTCCACAAATCGTTAAAACTCTGGAAAAACAAGATGCAAAAGATAGGTTAAATAAGCTTATAACCTTTGCGATTATTCTGCTTTTAGGCGTAACCGCTTTAATGGCAATTGCCACACCTGTTTTAACATGGCTCTATGTTGGCTCAAACCAATCCATGATTGCTCTTACTAACGCTTTTACGTTATGGTGCATGCCTCAAATATTTTTCTATGGACTTTACACCGTGCTCGGTCAAGTTTTAGCCGCAAAAGGCAAGTTTGCAATGTACGCTTGGAGTTCCGTTGCAGCAAATATCGTCAGTTGCGTGGGGTTCGGCGTTTTTATTGCAATTTTTGGCAGAGCAAGCAGGCAGCCAGTAGGTTTCTGGAACAACACTACTATGCTTCTTACTGCAGGATTTTGGACTTTGGGTGTTGCAGCTCAGGCACTTGTTTTATTTATTCCTCTTAGAAAAATCGGACTAAGATACAAACCAAGTTTCGGCATTAGCGGCATTGGTTTGCGTTCAATGGGCCCTGTTGCAGCATGGAGTTTTGCAATAGTGGCTGTTAGTCAGCTTTCTACAATGGCAACTACTCACATAACTACAAGCGCTCCTTCTGTAGCAGAAAAAACGTTGGGGTTAAGTCAATTTGATGTTGCTGGAAATGCTACTTTTCAAAATGCATACACAATGTTTATTCTTCCTTATTCGCTTATCGCCGTATCGGTTGCTACCGCTGTTTTTCCTAAAATTTCTAGATCAATAGCAAATCATGACTTATCAACAGTTCGTGTAGATTTAAGCTCTTGTCTTAGAAATGTAAGCATTTTAATGTGCTTCTTTAGTGTTGCTTTTATTGTGATTCCAATGCCTATATCTTTGGCTCTTTTACCTTCAATCAGCATAAAAGAAGCGTATCTTATGGCAAATCCACTTATGATGCTTTCGCTTGGATTGCCTTTATCTAGCGCGTATTTAATTATTCAACGCACATTCTACGCTTTTGAAGACGGTAAACATCCGTTTATGTTTTGTGCAGCACAATTATTTGTGGAACTTATTATTGTATTTTCTTGCATACAATTCCTTCCGCCAAATTATTGGGTTACCGCTTTAGCTGCAGCCGCATCTTTTAGTTATATTCTCACTTTTCCTTCGCTTGTTAAAATGATTAGATCTCGTTTTAACAACGATTTAGACGATAAGCAGCTTGTTATTACGCATCTAAAGGTGCTTGCAGCTTCTATAGTATCTATTCTTGTTGGAATTTTGTTTAAAGAATTTATTTACAAATGGATTTCTTTAGATTCATCAAACCTTCATGGTGTTAGTCGTTGGTTGCTTGCGATTTTTGTTTGTGCAATTATCACCATTATTTTGGCGATTATTTACATATCTATCTTGTTACTTTTAAGAACGAGTGAACTGGCAGGTCTTATTAATCCAATTCTTAGAAGAATCGGTGTAAAACTGCCATTTTTGTTGAATCTTGAAAACATCAATAAAAGCAAGTTAAATAATAAACAGACTAATCATAGTGAAAATAATAAGAATGCACATACTAGGATTATTAGATCGAAAATAAATCAACACAGTGAGCGATAATTAAATCAAGATAATTAAATGCAGTAACTCAGGGCGTTTCACTAGATTCTACAGTTACAATAATTTGTGGGATTTATTATGTAACGCATTATTATTCATTACTCATGTAGGAAGACGGGGAGTAGATGAAACCTCAGTTGGGAGATATTATACTTGATCGCTACGCTTTAGTATCACCTTTGCGCGAAGAAGCGGGTCTTCAAGCATGGCATGCTAGCGATCGTATACTTGCTCGCGATTGTCAGCTTTTTATAGTACGTGATTCTCGTTTTCTTCCAGAAGTCAACACTATATCTTCTACTCTTGCTCTGTCTAGAATACGCAAATTTACGCCAGTTTTGAAGCTTCATCATATAGATGATGTCGCGATTATTATAACCGAGCTGGATTCTGGAGTAACTTTAAGCGATTATATGAAGCTACATAGTTCAACACTTAGCTATGAAGCAATACGTTCCATAGTTGCAGAAACAGCTAATGCGCTTAGTAAGCTGTTAGCAGACGGAATAACACACTATGCTATTTCTACGAATACTGTAAGGCTTACTGATTCTGGAGTAGAACTTGCAGACGCTCCGATAAGCCCTCTTTTAAAAGATGTGACTATTGAAGATGAAAAGCCAAAAAAGTCAGCAGAAGATGGGGAGCCTGCTGTAGAGTCTACCGACGAAGGTTCAGGTAACGATTTTAACCATCCTAAAGCTCAAAATAAGAGCATAGAAAATATTGCTACGCATCAACTTTCAGCATTGCTATATGCTCTACTAACTAGAACAAATTACACTCAGAATAATTCTGTATTTAATCTTTCTAGGCTTACAGATGGAGTGCCTAGTGAATTTTCTATGATTTGTAGAAGAGGACTTTCTTCTACAGAAGATTCCAATACTATACCTATGGCATCAATAGGAGAGCTATTAGCATTACTTGGATCTTATACTCCTGTTAGAAAACTTTCTGATAAAGATATTATTTTTGATAAAACTACAAGTAAAGCCTCCGTTCAAAATGCGTTATTGCTTCCAGAAGACGATAAAAATCTTCTTGATTTTCCAGAAGGATTAGCTCAAAATGAGGACTTGCTCGAAAATAAATTATCAGAACAGGAGTCCAATAACAGTCTTGACTCTGTTGAGAAACTAGATGATAGTAAACAGGGTAAATCCAATAAAAATGCTGGTTTTACAGGCGGATTGTCTGCAGCAGGAGCTGGTTTAAAAAATGCTGGAAGAACTATAGGAGCATTAAGTGCTCTTCTTAAAAGAAACAATAAGAACGATTTAGATAATAATTCAGATTCTTCTACAGAAACTGACTCTACTGGAACAGATTATGACTTCCACGATATTGCTGCCGCAGAAATGGCTAACATTTTAGCACCTACGGAACTTGATGCAGATGATTCTATATTCCACAACCTATCTTCCACATACACAAGTTTTCCTAGTTATTCAGAAAGCAAGTCTTCTGATGCGTTAAATAATGAAGAAGCAGAAAAATATAACAATATAGAAAACGAATCAGATTCTAAAAACGATTATTCACAAAAAGATAATTTAGCTTCCCAATTAATGCCTAGAAGATTTGATTTTGAAGACCTTCTCACAGATAACACTAAACACACTGAGCTGATGTCTAGACCACAAAGTTTACCTTTGGAAGCAGAATCAACAGGTAGGGTTCCAGTTGTAGATAGTAATGGGCGTTTTATTGCTCCTGGAGAAGAATCTGCACGCGCTTTGCGTGAAGAAGAGTTGGAAAATGGTGACTATGAAGATTATGATGGCGGTTCTTTAAAGTCATCTTATTCTTCAATGCCTCCTAGTTTCCAGCCTCATGAGCGTCAGGAATCTCTGGAGTCCAAAAAGAATTCTGGGCAGAATGGCGTGGATATAGCAGACGCAAAAATTTTTGGCGGTATTTCAACAAAGGTTCTTGCAATCAGTGTTGTTGCAATATTGGTTGTAGTGGTATTCGCATTATCTTTGCATAGTCTTTTTAATTCTCATGATGCTCCTTCTAGTTTTACAAAATCTAACTCGTGGGATTCTCAAAGCGTAGAAAATGTTCCTTTTGGAAGTCAAGGTGTTCTTCCAGAAGATAAAAGTGATTCGTCTAAGAATAAAGCAAAATCTGATTCCAATGCTGTTTCTAAGGCTGATGCAAACGCAAAGAAAGACAAATTAAATAAAGAAAACAAATCAAATAAAAGTAAGCATAAAAAACTTAATAAGAGTAAGAAGGTAAAGCAGGTTCCAAAACCTAAAATGCCTACTAACACTACGCCTTATCCTATAGATGTACAACAATTCTTGGATTACACGGCTAACCAGAGAGGTTATGGCTATTACATGCATTTGGCTCAACCTCAAGAAGCATATCGTTTTGTTGTTTCAATTCGTTCTTCTGGAGGACATGGTTATTTGATTGCGAATTCTAAAAATGATCCTAGTGCTGGAGATAAAGTTGCTGATTTTACCTTTGATGCCAGTGGTGTAACAGATGTAAAGTTCAAAAAACCTATTACGGCACAAGACTTTATTTTGTGGGTTCCAGAGGACTCTATGCCTCAAAACAGCCTATACATTAATTACGTAAAAATTTACTAAATTTTATTAAGATTATTGAGAATATTAGGAATATTTTATGGAAAAACTAAACAAAAAAGTAATAATTATTGGCTCTGGCCCTGCGGGTTATACTGCGGCATTGTATTTAGCACGCGCAGGCTACACTCCTTTGGTCATTGCTGGAGCATTAACTCCTGGTGGACAACTCATGAACACTACAGAGGTTGAAAATTATCCAGGATTTGTAGATGGAATACTTGGACCAGATTTAATGGAAGCTATGCAAAAGCAAGCAGAAAAATTTGGAGCACAAATTATATTAAACGATGTCGTGTCTGTAGATTTTAAGGACGATTTGAAGACAGTTACAACAGACGATGGAGAAACTTATACAGCAAATGCAGTAATCATTTCTACAGGCTCGCAAGTGCGAAAATTGGGGGTTCCTGGAGAGCAAGAATACTCTGGACGAGGTGTTTCTTATTGTGCAACTTGTGATGGATTCTTCTTTAGAGGAAAACCAATCGTTGTAGTTGGCGGAGGCGATTCAGCTTTTGAAGAGGCATTGTTCCTAACTAGATTTGGTTCTTCTGTAACATTGATTCATAGGCGCGATTCATTCCGTGCTTCTAAAATCATGATTGATAGAGCTCGCAAAAATGAGAAGATTAAATTTGTTTTAAACTCTGTTGTTCAATCAATAAATGGTTCCAATGAAGATGCTCAGTCTGTAACTGTAAAAAATGTTGTAACTGGAGAAACTCAAGATATTGAAGCATCTGGTATTTTCGTTGCTATTGGTCATCTACCATCAACCTCATTCTTAAATAACTCTATAGCTCTTAACGAAGATGGAACTATTTCAGTACAGGGTGCATCTACTAAAACATCTATTCCTGGTATTTTTGCTGCAGGAGATGTGGTAGATAGCGTTTATAGGCAAGCAATATCTGCAGCAGGAATGGGCTGCCGCGCTGCTCTTGATGCTCAAGCTTATTTAAATGATTTAAGCGAATAATAAATTATGTTCCACGTGAAACAAAAAGCTTCAATGAATTACTTTAAAAGTAATTCATTGAAGCTTTTCAGTTTGTATTATGTTAATTTATGTTGCTAATCTTTTTTGTTTACTAAAATGTCAAAAATCCTTTGCATTTCTTCTGGAGATGAAAATACAATTTCGATTCTTCCATGGTTTTCTGTGCCCTTAATTGCAACTTTTGTAGAAAATATATTCTCAAGTTGTTTTCTAATAGGAGAATGCGCCCACTTATTATTTCTTTGAACCCTATTTCTCTTAGAAGACTCATCACTATTGTCTACTCTAATAGACACAATCTCTTCAGTACTTCTAACAGATAAGCCTTCTGCAATTATTCGTTTTGCCAATGATTCCATTTCTTCAGATGTAGGCAAAGCAAGAAGTGCGCGAGCATGACCTGCAGAAAGAACACCAGATGCAACATGCTTTTGCACGCTAGCTGGAAGATTTAACAGACGTAAAGTGTTTGCTATTTGCGGACGTGATTTAGACACAGATTTTGAGAGTTGAACCTGTGTTAATCCAAAATCATCAATCATCTGAGCATACGCTGCAGCTTCTTCTAAAGGATTTAAAGCAACTCTGTGCAGATTCTCCAAAAGAGCATCTCTAAGCATATTCTCATCAGAAGTTGTTCTAACAATTGCTGGAACTTTTTTAAGACCAGCTAATTGAGTTGCTCTCCATCTGCGCTCACCCATTATTAATTCATAATGAGCATTATGCGTATCCTCTTGATCTATGTTATTAATTTTTCGCACAACAATAGGCTGCAAAACTCCAACTTCTTTGATTGATGCAGCTAATTCTTGAAGCTCTTCTTCATCAAAAATCGTACGCGGCTGGTGAGCATTTGGAACAATATCAGTTGGATCTAAATATGCTAAATAGCCGCCTTCAACAGGTTTTAATTCTTTATTTTCCGCGTTGTGTTTTTCATCAATTGTTTTATTAAAAATTTTCTTTTCTTCAGTTTTTTGTTTTGAAGACACAAACGTTTTAGACGCAGAATCACCAAAGAAAAAGTCAATTGGTCTAGTTACATCGTCAATTGATGGCATAGAAGATCGCTTTGACGAATGCTTATTTTTATTAGCAATCGGCGGCACTGTTTCACGTGAAACGGTGGTTTTTTGAACATTATTTTGACCTTCATGTGGAGAAATTGCTTTATCAATACTAGGAACTTTAGTTTCACGTGAAACATCGTTAAAAACATCTTTTTGTATTAATGTTTCATGTGAAACATTTTCATTATTTTTTGCCTCAGCATTAACAAGAGCATTTTCCCCAGGTAGTGCAGGAAATAGCGCCCCTAACCCTTTGCCTAAACGAGATTTAGTTGTACTCATTATGCATTACCCTCTCTTTTAGCGTCAATTACAGCTAAAATAGCATCAGACTTATTTGCTATCTCTAACGCAGCTTCCCTATACGACACTGCTCCAGTTCCGTGTGGATCATAAGTTATAACACTTTGATTAAAACTTGGTGCTTCTGGTATTTTGACAGTTCTTGGAATGGTAGTATTTAGAACAATATTTGGATAATGGTTTTTAACTTCTTGAAACACTTCTCTACCAAGAAGAGTTCGCTTATCAAACATCGTTACTAACATTGTTGAAACAACCAGCGTAGGATTGTAATGTTGTTGCACTAATCCAATTGTCCTAATGAGTTGTCCTAATCCTTCTAGTGCATAATATTCAGCTTGAATTGGTATTAGCATTTCATGAGCAGCACACATCGCGTTAATTACCAAAAGACCTAGAGATGGTGGACAATCAATAAACACATAATCGTAGTGCTCATTATTATTGCCAAGAAACTCATTAACAGCATTTTTAAGAAGATTATTTCGATCTTCCATCTGCGCAACTTCTAGTTCTGCTCCACTTAAATCAATAGAAGCAGGAACAACATCAAGTCCTTCAATATCTGGGCAAGTTTTCTTTACTTCAGCAATAGTTTTTCTTCCCTCGATAACATCATAAACAGAGGGATCTGCTGAAGAATGAGGTATATTCATAGCTGTGGAAGCATTACCCTGAGGGTCCATGTCAATCAACAAAACTTTTGAACCACCAATAGCCATAGCTGCAGATAAATTTACAGCCGAACTGGTTTTGCCAACACCACCCTTTTGATTCGCAACAGCAATAAATCGCGTTTCTTTAGGCTTAGGAAAAACTACCCCATCAATGGCATGAAATCGGCTTGATATATTAGCCAATTCACTACCTAAGGAAGATCCAGAATCTCCAAAAATACGCTTAATCGTATCTTCAGCTGACTCCACCATAACTTCATCCACCCCCGACCACCTATGGGAAAATTACCATAATTTAACCAATTTAAACCTTAGTATTTTCAAGTTTCGTTTCTTCTATGGACATAAAACACAGCAAAAAGAGCACAAGTTTCACGTGAAACACGTGCTAAATATAAAGGAAAATGACGAAAGATAGAAAACAAAATAAACTATATTATACGTATTTTATACAAACATTTTTACATAAAAATATTTGTTTCACGTAAAACACTGGAAGATTAAAGTTTCACGTGAAACGAATTATTTTATATGTAATTAATAATATGAATTATGCTTTGTCAACTAATACAACAGTCGTAGATTGAAGACCATTTGCAACAGGAGCATCAACAACCCTAGGATTCACACCCTTCGCTTTTTTGATCATTTTTGCGGCTTTCTCAATTTCAGCCTGGGCAGATTTTCCCTTTAACGCAATCAGTTGACCATGCGTATTTAATAGAGGGATAGTCCACCCTGCTAGTTTTGTCATAGGTGCTACAGCTCTACACGTTACAACGTCAAACGGTGATATATCATGAGATTTTATTTTTTCAATAATTTCATCTGATCTTCCGTGAAAAATAGTGACATTGTCTAATCCCATAAGTTCTACACATTCTTTTAGCCAAAGAACGCGTCTTTCCATAGGTTCAATTAATGTTACATCACAATCAGGCAAACATGCTGCTATAACAATACCAGGGAATCCACCACCACTTCCTACGTCTGCTATAGATTTTTTCTTAGACTTTTTAATAGCTTCCTTAATAAAAGGAACAACAGCTGCAGAATTTAATATATGTCTTTCC
Source organism: Gardnerella sp. DNF00038 (assembly GCF_049262855.1). Classification (NCBI taxonomy): domain Bacteria; kingdom Bacillati; phylum Actinomycetota; class Actinomycetes; order Bifidobacteriales; family Bifidobacteriaceae; genus Gardnerella; species Gardnerella sp. DNF00038. Next base: position 1,666,190 of record NZ_CP058407.1, read on the forward strand.
CAGAGAATACTCATATCTCTAGGTCCAACTAATCCTCTCAGCAAGCCCTCTTTTTGAAGTTTCACGTGAAACATCTTACATTTATCAAGAGCATCACCTAAAACTTCGCTTAGCAATGGTGAATTTTCTAATTCATCAATTGTCTCTTGAGTATTATCGTTATTATCTTTATTTAAATTTTCTTCCATACTTCCCCGCGCTTATCAAATAAAAAGTAACACAATAAAACATTTTTTGTTTCATTGTGTTACTTTTATAGTGTTTCAACAGCCTCGTGCAATCATGAAAATTGCAAAATCTTAAATCAGTCTTCTATATACTCTTCATCTACGTCAACAGCTATATCATCAAGATCTTCGTCTTCAACTGCACTTACAGGCATATAAACGGTTACATAACGATGTGGTTCTTCTCCATGAGACCTAGAACGCAGACCCTCATCTCGCACAGTGTCATGAATTACTTTACGTTCAAATGAATTCATCGGCTTCAATTCAACTGGATCCCCAGTCTCACGAACCTCATCAACAGCATCCAAAGCAATATCACGCAAATGCTGACGCTTACGCTTAAGGAATCCATCAACATCAACAATTAAATGAGATCTCTCACCAGTTTTTTGTTGAATAGCTAATCGGCTAAGCTGCTGCAATGCGTCAACAACTTCTCCATCCCTGCCAATCAAATGCTTAATATCGGAATCATCATCCGCAACAATCTGAATCATCGGTCTATTGTTACGAACACCCATTTCAATATCGCCCTCATAATCAGCAATATCTAGAAGTCCTTCTAAGTAATCGGCAGCTATATCAGCTTCCTCATTGAGCTGGTCAATGCTTCTAGTTTCGTCTTGCGCCATTTACATACTCCTTAATTGCAATAAATGTCAAGAATCACAATTCTGTTTACAAGTGTAACTGAAGATAAATCCAAAATTACCTACTTGTTTATTCACATATTTTTATCTATTTATTTTTTTCGTTTACGCGTAGGCTGCTTACGTTGAAACCCTTCGGCTTCTCTACGCTTAGCTTCTTCGCGAGCTTTTTGAAGCTTTTCTTCTTCAATAGATGGCAATCCTTCACGTTTACGACGTTCGGATTCATTCTTATAATCTCGTTTTTCTTTTTCCTCCGCAGCTGGAGAACCTGGAGTTGGGAAAGCATATACCTGCCAAATAGAGCGAAGCATATTCATAATGTTGTTTACAAGCCAATAAACAAGCATTGCAAATGGAAGAGCGAATGCAGAGAAAACGTAGATTAATGGGAATCCCCACATCATAAGTTTTTGCATCGTATACTGGGGACCCTGCTTCGATTCTGGCGGAAGATTCTTACGAATATTGTTAAATTGCATGTACCACATTGCAGCACACATCAATATAACAAAGATTACAATAACAACTTTTCCGCCCGCTTGAACCGTCATAAACGTGTCGGAAACACCAACGCCAAACACATGAGTTTTAACAAATTGCTGTGCTGTAGCAACATCAAAAGCACCAAGAGCAGTATGCTTGCCTCTAGCAATAAATGGTATAACGGAAAGCGTGTACCAAATACTCATAAACGCTGGACCTTGAATCATCATTGGCAGGCAGCTTCCTGCAGGATTTGCGTTGTTTTCTTGATACAGCTTCATCATTTCTCGCTGCATGGCTTCTTTGCTAGCAGGATCGCTTTTACCCTTATACTTTTGCTGAATTTTCTTCATTTTAGGAGCGATTGCTTGCATATTGCGCATACCTTTAATGCTTTTTATAAAGGCAGGGAATATGCACGCGTGCACAACAAGCACAAGGAAAACGATTGAAAGTACCCAAGAGAATCCAATTTCATTCATCCCAATAAGAACAAATAGCTTGTGGAAAAGTGACATTACTTGAGTCATAAGCCATTCAACTGGCGTAAGGATTTTATAAAACCATCCCCAAATTCCGTTATCAAGTAAGAAATGATCTTGATTAAACATTAGTTATCCTTGTCTTCGTCAGCCAAGGGAGTTAACCGTGGCTCTTCATGCGCTTTAGACCAGGCGCAACGATAAAAAATTGAATATTTTCGTGGTACGTCGTCAATACTGCAGCTAGTCCATGGTCTACAGCGCAACAGACGTAAAACGGCTAGAATACCACCCTTAAACGCCCCATAGCGGCTAACGGCTTCTATAGCGTATCTTGAGCACGTTGGATAATAACGACAGCAAGCAGGTCTTTTGGCAGAAATCACGCGTTGATACCAGCGAATCGCTTTTATAATCAAATTCGCTACAACACTATTTCTACCGCTCATGATTCATCACTGCTCCTGCGAGCTTGCTTTACTATCACTATCTTCGCTAGTTTTTAAGCACATAGTTTGCATGAATTGATTTTGATCTTGAAGATTTTTAGCTATTTTGCCGAAAATCTTTTTGATTTGCTCATTCAACGAATCAAACGAAGATTGTGCAGCAGTAGGTTTTGCACGCAATACTACATCGCAACCATATGGAAGCAACGACTCGTGCTCTTTTGCTATTACCCTAAAACGTCGTTTTACCTTATTTCGAATAACAGCTTTTCCAACTGATTTAGATACAGCAAGACCTAACCTTAAAGCAACATCATTTTTTTGAGGTTGCTTTAAGGCATCACAAAATGCCGCGGGAGTGTTTTCAAAACCCGTGGCAATATCATCTGGACTTACTTTTCTGTCTTCGTTAAGCGCGTCTAATACGGTTACACATACACGCATATCATAATGCGCGACTATATCCCGTGAACACACTTTGCGTCGTTTTTTGAGCACCGCGACAAAATCGCGATGGCTTTTCAGCCTATCCATGCTTTACGACGCGTCCCAGCTCAGGCAGAAAGTGTCTTGCGGCCCTTGGCACGACGACGGTTAATCACTGCGCGACCAGCACGCGTACGCATGCGAACGCGGAAGCCGTGCTTCATGTGACGACGACGGTTGTTAGGCTGGAATGTCCTCTTCATAACTAACGCTCCTGTATTTAGCCATGCAAAAGCATGGCTCCGTATGAGTCAAGCTATACCAAATTACTATCACCCCTCACCAAGAACTAAAATTTTATTAATTATCGTGTTCTAAATAGGACTTTTAGAATAATTCTTATTCTCTAAATAACTTTATAAATCTATTAAAAAACGTAAATAATTCGTCTTAAAATCGTTGGAAAATGTGGATTACTAAGTTTTACATTATCCACAAATTACACACATGTTATTAACATACAAGTATTTTCAACACGCTAGGCTGTGGATAACTTCTTAGGGTCGGAGTAAACATATTCTACTAGCACTCTTTTCACACATAAATGTGTATTAAAAAAATACACTGAGTTGTTAATGCGAAAAGGAAATTACTTTTGATTGGGGGTGTAACATGTCTGAAGCCTTTGAGGATCCTAGTGCTCAAGCCGCCATAGTATGGTCTAATACTCTCGCCGTGTTGCGCCATAATGCACTTCTAAGCAATCGGGATAAAAGTTGGTTTGAGAGTGTAAAACCTGAAGCTATTTTTGGAACAACAATTGTTTTATGCGTTTCTAATATTGAGACTCAGCAAGCTCTGCAAAACGAACTTAGTTCTGCTCTGCTAACTTCTTTGAAAATTTGTACTGGAAAAGACATGTTTCCAGCATTTAAAATTATCCAAAATAGTGAGAAAGAGAATAACAATACTTTACAAAATGTAAGTAATACTTCAAAAACTTCTCAATCGCTAGATAATACTACAAATAATAATTCTGATTCGTCAGATTCTAATGATTCTTCTGA